>NZ_JASISO010000022.1 GCF_030063135.1 Streptomyces sp. G-G2 | reverse complement strand
CCCCACCCCGGACACGCGAAGCCAAAGCCCCCGCGGCGAAGCCGCGCCCCGACCCCGGCGGCCCCCGGCGGGGCCGGGGGCCGCCGGGGTGGCCAGGCGTGCGGCAGAATCGGGGGCATGACGAGCCCTGTGCCTCCCGCTGCCGATGAGCCGGTCTACGACGACCGGGTGTACCGCTCCCCCATGGCCATGGTCACCGGGGTGCTGCTGCTCGCGCTGATGGCCTGGCTGTGCGGGGACGCGTTGGTGCGGGGCAGCGGGTCGGCGCCGTGGATCGCGGGGGCCGTGCTGTTGTTCGGGGTGCCGCTGGTCGTGGCGTTCACGCTGCGGCCCGCCGTCTTCGCGAACGACAACCGGCTGCGCGTGCGGAACCCCTTCCGCACCCTGGAGCTGCCCTGGGCCTCGGTGGACGCGGTGCGCGCCGGGTACTCGGCGGAGGTGCTGGCCGAGGGGGCGACGTACCAGCTGTGGTCGATCCCCGTCTCGCTGCGCGAGCGCAAGAAGGTGAGCCGCCGGGCCGGGCGCGCCGGGGCCGAGGCCGCCGCCGTGAAGGACCTGGCGCGGGCTTCCGCGGACAAGGCCGTGCACGAGCTGACGGAGCTGGCCGAGCGCGGGACCGCGCGGGCCGGGGCGCAGGGCGGGGTGAAGGTGCGGTGGTCGTACGAGATCATCGCGCCCGCCGCGATCGGAGCGGTCGCTCTGATCGTGCTCCTCGCCACACGCTGACCTACCCGGAACCGCGGCTACCGGCTACGGCGTCTTCGCAGGTGTGCAGCGTCATGAGGTCGGCGGCAGCGCCGCCATTCAATTCCGGCTCCGGCTCGTGGGCGGCGGTCTGCTGGCCGTTCACCTCCTGCTCGTCGCCTGGGCGACCCTGCGACCCCTGGACGTGCCATGGGCCGCCTCCGCGAACCTGACCCCCTTCGCCGGGATCAGAGCCGACCTGGCCTACGGGCCCCTGGAGGCGGCGCGGCGGATCGGCTCGTCCCTGATACTGCTGGCTCCGATCGGGGTGCTGCTCCCGCTGGTGGGTGGCCGTCTGTCGGCTTCGCCGCTGGCGGCATGGTCCTCGCTGGCCCGTACGGTCGCGGCGGGCGCGCTGGTCTCGGTCAGCATCGGGATGCTCCAGACCGCGGTGCCGGGCCGGGTGGTCGACGTCGACTCGGTGCTGCTGAACGCGGTGGGGGTGGCGCTGGCCCACCTGGCCGTCGTACCGGCCCTGCGGGCCCGGCTGCGGCGCTCACGCAAGCGGGTCGCGGCGCGGCGCGGGCCCGCGACGCCCGCCCGGGCGCGGTCTCAGGGACCGACCCCGAGAGTTACCAGGGTTCGTATCGGTCCGTGGACCGAGGTGCTTTCGGCGATTCACCGGGAGTATTGAGGCATCGCAAGAAAGCGATCCCTTACGAAGGAGAAACCATGAGCGCCCTTGCCCGCCCCCGTGACGGACGCTGGATCGGCGGAGTCTGCGCCGGCCTGGCGCGACGCTTCGGTATTTCCGCGAACACGATGCGCGCCATCTTCGTCGTTTCCTGCCTGCTGCCGGGTCCGCAGTTCCTGGTGTACTTGGCCCTGTGGGTGGTCCTGCCGAACGAGAAGACGAATTCCGGCGCCGCGAGCTGGTAACCGGTGGGCGGTGGCCCGGGTGGTCCCCGTCAGCGGATGTTCTGCTTGATCTTCTGGATCTGCTTGTCCGTGAGGTCGTGCGGGACGTCGCCCTTGCGCTGGGCGTCCGCGACGTTGAGGGCCATCAGCCGCACGATCGTCGAGCCCTGGCGTACGAGGACCAGGTGGACGTGGGCCGAGACGCCCTGGGCGGCCGCGACGACGGTCCAGCTGACGCTGTCGTCGGCGCCCGTGCGGTAGTCGGCCGCCTTCACCTCGCGGTAGCTGCCGGTCTGTTTCTGGACGGTGGCGTTGAATCCCGCGCCGCAGGCGGCGACGGCCGCCTTCAGCCGGGTCATGAGCTGTTTCGCGTCGTTCTCGGCGTAGGAGCTGACCGAGGCGGAGATGGCCAGGCCCAGCTGGGTCTGGGAGCCGACGCCCCGGTTCACGGTCTCCCGTGCGGCCGGGTCCGGCTTGTCGCCCATGACGTCGGCGAGCGGCTGGCAGGCCTTCTTGTCGGCCCGCGGCTGGCCGTCGGGTGCGTTGGGGTTCTTGCCCTGGGCCGAGATCTGGTAGCCGACGAGATCGCCCTGTTCCAGGGCGCCCTTCTCCAGCGCGCTGCCGGTGCGGGGCGTGGCGGAGGTTCCGGGCGTGCCGGTGGAGCCGGGGGCGCCGGTGGAGCCGGGGGCGGCCGGGGTGGTCGCGGGGCCCTTCGGGTCCGGGCTCCGGCCCGTGGCGGAGCCGCCCGCGGTGGTGCACCCGACGGCGCCGATCAGGAGTACGGGAGCCAGCGACGCGACCAGGGCCGCTCGTGCCTTCATGCGCATGTACTCGACCTCATACCCCGTGCGGCGGCGTGCAGTTGGGGGTGATCGTGGCACACGGCACGACATGGCGCACACCCCGTCGAAGGGGTGTGCGCCATGCGTGTGCACGTGCGGATCCGCGTACGAATTTCCCGTTCGGATCCGTGTGCCGCAGCGGCGGCGGTACGGTCCGCCGCCCGGCGGGGTCAGCCGCCGAGGCCACCCGGGAGGTTGCTGGTCGGCAGGCCGCCGAGCAGGCCGGTGACGGGCTTGAGGGCCTCGGCCGGGTCGCTCGACTGGGAGTGCTGGGCCTCCTCGCCGGGGGCGACCTTCTGCTGGCTGGAGAGGCCCTGGGCGGCGGAGGTCACGGTGCCGAGCGCGTCGGCGACACCGATCGCGGGCACGGCGGCGGAGGCGGTACCGGCGGCGGCCGCGGCGAAGGCGGCACCGACGACGGCGACACCGAGGGTCTTGGCAGCTGACTGCTTCATGAAGAATCGTCCTTGCGACGGGGAATTGAGCGGCTCCGCAAACTAGTCACTTCAAACCCGGTCCCGCAAACATCCTTAAATATGAGAAAGCGCCCGGGAATTGCTCCTCCCGGGCGCTTTCAGTACGTCATGCCGTGGCCTAGGCCGAGACAGAACCGCTGGTCGAAGCGGTCTGCCGGAACAGCCACTCGGACTTCAGCTCCGCATAACCCGGCTTGATCACGTCGTTGATCATGGCCAGCCGTTCATCGAAAGGAATGAACGCGGACTTCATCGCATTGACCGTGAACCACTGCATGTCGTCGAGCGAGTACCCGAAGGTGTCCACCAGGTGCTCGAACTCCCGGCTCATGCTCGTACCGCTCATCAGCCGGTTGTCGGTGTTGACCGTGAGGCGGAAGTGCAGCTTGCGCAGCAGCCCGATCGGGTGCTCGGCGTAGGAGAGCGCCGCGCCCGTCTGCAGGTTCGAGGTCGGGCACATCTCCAGGGGGATGCGCTTGTCCCGGACGTACGAGGCCAGGCGGCCCAGCGTGACCGAGCCGTCGGCGGCGACCTCGATGTCGTCGATGATCTTCACACCGTGACCGAGGCGGTCGGCGCCGCACCACTGCAGGGCCTGCCAGATCGACGGCAGGCCGAAGGCCTCGCCGGCGTGGATCGTGAAGTGGTTGTTCTCGCGCTTGAGGTACTCGAAGGCGTCGAGGTGGCGGGTGGGGGGGAACCCGGCCTCGGCCCCGGCGATGTCGAAGCCGACCACGCCGTTGTCGCGGTAGCGGTTCGCCAGCTCCGCGATCTCCAGCGCGCGGGCCGCGTGGCGCATCGCGGTGAGCAGCGCGCCGACACGGATGCGGTTGCCGTTGGACCGCGCGCGGCGCTCGCCCTCGCGGAAGCCCTCGTTGACGGTCTCGACGACCTCTTCGAGGGTCAGACCGGCTTCGAGGTGCTGCTCGGGGGCGTAGCGGATCTCGGCGTACACGACGCCGTCCTCGGCCAGGTCCTGGGCGCACTCGGAGGCGACCCGGAACAGGGCTTCCTTCGTCTGCATGACGGCGCAGGTGTGCGCGAACGTCTCCAGGTAGCGCGGCAGGGAGCCGGAGTCGGCGGCTTCCCGGAACCAGACGCCGAGCTTGTCGGCGTCGGTCTCGGGGAGGTTCTCGTAGCCGGCCTTGTGCGCCAGCTCGATGATGGTCCCGGGGCGCAGGCCACCGTCGAGGTGGTCGTGGAGCAGCACCTTCGGGGAGCGGCGGATCTGATCCGGGGTGGGCAGGTTGGGGGTCTCGCTCGTCATCTGCGCACTCTAGCTCCTACGCGCGTAGAGCGTAGGGCGGGCGGCCCGGGTGATACGTAACAGTGACCGTGCGGACGGGTGGTGCACCCGGTGGTCGGTCTGAGACTGTTCCGCCATGGCACAGCATGCGCCGCCGACGCGCGGGGCCCGCCTGGGGCGGGCTGTCGGTGCGATCGGCTCGGGGTCGACAGTCAGTGGTGTGGTGCTCCTGCTTCCCGGGGCGTCCAGATTCTCCCGCGGTCCGCTGCCGCCGCTCGCGCGGGCGCTGGCCCGGTCGGGCGGGGCGGCGGGGCTGGTCGCGCACACGGTGCGGTACGGGGCCGAGGGGCGGGCCGAGGGGGTCCGGTGGGCCGTGGAGGAGGCGTTACGCCGCTACGGGGACGTACCGGTGTGCCTCGCCGGGTACGACGCGGGCGGGCGGGACGCGTTGGCGCAGGCGGGGCACGAGGCGGTCACCTGCGTGGTGGCGCTGGCGCCTTGCCTGCCGGAGGTGGGGGCGGGGGGAACGCTCGAACCCGTCAAGCAGCTGTCCGGGCGGCAGGTGTTGATCGTGCACGGGACCAACGACGCGCGCAGTGACCCGCAGTCGTCGTTCCGGCTGGCGACGCGGGCGAAGAAGGCGAACCGGGCGACATGCCGGTTCGAGGTGCATTCCGATGGGCACGGGCTGCGGGAGCACCAGGGGGAGGTGGTGGCGCTGGCCGTGGACTTCGTGGTGGGGGCGGTGTGTTCGGGGCGGTATTCGCGGCCGGTGACGGATGCGATGGCTGCTCCGCCGCCGTTGGGGTTGCGCATGCCGTTGGCCTCAGGCTTCGGCCGCTCCCTGCGGGGCTGAGCCGCCGCCGCCACCTTCCGGGGACCCGCTTCGAGCCGGCCCGGCGGCTGCCCGCGCCGGGCGATTCAGCCTGCCCGGCGTTTGAGGGCCCGCCGGAGGCAGCCTCGGCCCGGCGCCGGACTTCCGACCGTCATCCGGGCGCGACCCGCACTACCCCCGGGGGCGCCTCAAACGCCGGCGGGGCTGGAACGGCCCGGGCAGGGCCCAACCGCCCTGAACTGCCTGCGCTGGGAGCCATCAGCTTGCCCGGCGGGGCTGGAACGGCCCGGGCGAGGGCTTACGGGAGGAGGGTGGTGGCTTGGGTGAGGGTGGTGGAGAGGGCTTTGGCCGTGGGGGCCGTGGCGAGGATGTAGGGGTGGGGGTGGGAGAGCTGGACGCGGATCACGCCCGGGAGGGCGCGGGCCGCGGCCAGGGCCGTGGGGGCGGGCGGGGTGACGCCGACGTAGCGCAGGGCAGCGTGGGCCGCGCGGGGCTGGCGCAGCGGCGACGGCAGGCCCAGGCCCGCCGCCACGGCGAGGGCGAGGACGTCGGTGCCGGTGGCCAGCCGCAGCAGGGTGGGTTCGAGTGCGCCGGGATGGGGGTGGGCCTCGATCAGGCGGGGGCCGCGCGCCGTGAGGACGACTTCGGTGTGGGAGGGCCCGTCCCGGTGCCGGGCCAGATCGAGGACCCGGCGGACCAGGGACCGTAAGGATTCGGCGAGCCGGGCGTCCAGGGGGACGGGCAGCCGGTGGTCGGCGACGGTCAGGCCGGGGCCCGGCAGTCGGCGGGTCCAGCCGAGGATCTGGTGGCGGCCCGCCCGGGAGAGGGCTTCGACGGCGAGTTCGGGGCCTTCGAGCAGTTCCTCGACGAGGAGGTCGGTGATCTCGGGGTAGGCCCCGGCGGCGGCCCGCGCGTCGGCCGGGCCGGACAGTCGGCGTACGCCTTCGCCGTCGGCGCCCGCGCGCGGTTTGACCACGCAGGGGTAGCCGATGAGTCCGGCGATGAAGGGGAGCAGGTCGGCGCGCCCGCAGCGGGCGAAGGAGACGGGCCAGCCGGGGTGCAGGGCCTTGTTGGTACGGGCGCGCAGCGCGGCCTTGTCCATGAGGGCGGTGACGGTGTCGGGCCGGGTGCCGGGCAGTCCGAGCGCCTCGTTGGCGCGGGCGGCGGCGAGCGCGGTGGCGGCGTCGAAGCCGAAGACGGCGGCCCGGCCTTCGCGGACCGCGGCCAGGCGGGCGAGTTCCCCGGTCAGGCTCTGGTGGTCGCGCCAGTCCGCTCGTACCGGCCGCTCCGCCCCCTCACGGTCGGACGGCACGGACGGGCCCGGCGCGACCACCACGGTGCGCGCGCCCGCACGGCGGGCGGCCGCGATCACGGCCGGGCGCGGGCCGAGGAGGACGGCTACGGGGACGGTCCCGGGTGCGGTCACGTGCGTGTCGTGCCGCTCCTGGTTTCCCACCGTCTCCACCACTCACCTCGTGCCTCCCCCCGGGGCCCGGCCGAGGCCGTGGGTCCACTGTGCCGGTTCGGCATATGCCTGGGGGCCGCCTCCAGGCATCGTCTTGGTGCCGTGCGGGAACCTGAGGGGTTTACAACCCTCTCTATTCCGGGACGAATATGCATATGCCAGCCGATGATGATGCGGACGCCCTCAGTCCGGCCGCCCGGCGCCTGTACGCGTACGCCGTCGAGCGGCACGCCTTCGGCGCGGCCGAGGCCACCGATGCCCTGGGGGTGCGGGCCGCCGCCGCCCTGACGGAGCTGGCGGCCGCCCAGCTGGTGCAGCCGGTCCCGGCGGAGCCCGGGGGTGACGGCGGGCCCCGGTGGAGCGCGGTGTCGCCGCGGGCGGCGGTGGCGCGGGCGCTGGCCCCGCTGGCGCTGCGGATGCGCGCGACGCACGACGAGATGGACCTGGTGCGCAGACGGCTGGACGCGCTGGTGCCGGAGTACGAGGCCGGGGCCGCGCGGCGGGACCTGGAGGGGCTGGCCGCGCTGGAGCTGGTGACGGACCTGGGCGCCGTACGCGCGGTGATCGCGGAGCTGGTGGCTTCGTGCGAGCGCGAGGTGCTGACCTCGCAGCCGGGTGGCGGCCGCCCGCCGGCCACCCTGGAGGAGGCGATCGGGCGGGACGAGTCGGTGCTGGCGCGCGGGGTGCGGATGCGGACCCTCTACCAGCACACGGCGCGTTACTCGCGGCCGACGGCGGCCTACGTCGAACGGGTGACGGCCCGCGGGGCGCAGGTCCGCACCCTCGGCGACGGGCTGATGCGGATGATCGTGGTGGACGGGCGTACGGCGCTGATGGCGGTGCCGGACGTGAGCGGCGCGGCGCTGGTGGTGCGGGAGCCCGCCGTCGTGCACTTCATGACGGAGGCGTTCGAGCGGTCGTGGGTGGAGGCGGAGCCGTTCGCTTCGACGGTGAGTCCGGACCAGGCGCGGTCGCTGTCGGACGAGCTGCGCCAGAAGATCGTGCGGCTGTTGTCGGAGGGGCTGGAGGACAAGGTGATCGCGCGGCGGCTGGGGATGTCGGAGCGGACCTGTCAGCGGCACATCGCGGAGATCATGCGGGCGGTGGGGGCGAAGTCCCGGTTCCACGCCGGGTACCTGCTGGCGGGGGTCGCCGGGAGGGGGCTGGTCACAGTTCCGGGATCAGACGGCCCCGGCGGGACAGCAGGAAGCGTTTGAACTCGGCCACCGGGGGCGTGTCGGGGTGGCCGTCGAGCCAGGCGACGCCGATCTCGCGGACGGCGCGCGGCGCGGTGACGGTCAGCTCGACCACGCCGGGGCGGGCCACGGCGGGCGGGGGCAGCAGGGCGACCCCGAGGCCGGCGGCGACCAGGCCGCGCAGGGTTTCGGCCTCCTCGCCCTCGAAGGCGACCCGCGGGGTGAAGCCCGCTTCGGCGCACAGGTCGTCGGTGATCCGGCGCAGGCCGTAGCCGGATTCCAGCGTGACGAAGGTTTCCTCGGCGGCTTCGGCGAGCCGGATCCGCTTGCGGGTGGCGAGGCGGTGGTCGTCGGGGACGACCAGGCGCAGCCGCTGTTCGTCGAGGCGGCGGGCGACCAGGTCGGGGGCGTCGGGCAGCGGGGAGGTCAGGCAGAGGTCGAGTTCGCCGGCGCGCAGCCGTTCCAGCATGGCTTCGCCGTAGTTCTGGACGAGGGAGAAGCGGACCTTGGGGTGGTCGGCGCGGAAGGCGCGGATCAGGCCGGGGACGGTTTCGGGGCCGAGGGTGTGCAGGAAGCCGAAGGCGACCTTGCCGGTGGCGGGGTCCGCGTCGAGCTGGACGGATTCGGCGGCGCGGGCGATCCCCGCGAGGGCCTGTTCGGCGGAGGCCAGGAAGGTGCGGCCCGCGGTGGTGAGGGCGACGGTGCGGCCGCGGCGGGCGAACAGGGTGACGCCCAGCTCCTGTTCGAGGCGGACGATGGCGCGGGAGAGGGTGGGCTGGGGCACGCCGAGTTCCTGGGCGGCGCGGGTGACGTGCTCGTGACGGGCCACGGCGACGAAGTACGCGAGGCGCGGGGCCAGCGAACTTGTCACGCTCATGTCTTCTTCGTAACGAGTCATGAACAGGCACCCCTCTGAGCTGTACTCATACACAGACGTATCGATTATCGCGATTCCACGCATTGGACGCATAAAAAAGAGGGGCCTACCTTCGCTGTATGCCTCCCGCTCATACCGGGGCACCCGTCATCCCGGGTGCCTCCACCCCGTCGTTCCCCACCCCTGAACCTCACGAGCCCCGCTCCCCCGGCTACCGCCGGATGAGCCTCGCGCTCTTCGCCGCGGGTCTCGCGACCTTCGCGCTGCTCTACTCCACCCAGGCCCTGCTGCCCGCGATCTCCACCGGGTTCGGCGTGACGGCCGGTCAGGCCAGCTGGACGGTGTCCGCGGCCACCGGCGCGCTCGCGCTCTTCGTCCTGCCGCTCAGCGCGCTGTCCGAGCGGTTCGGGCGGACCCGGATGATGACCTGGTCGATGGTGACCGCCGTCGCCGTGGGTCTGCTGGTGCCCTTCGCGCCGAACCTCCAATGGCTGGTGGCCCTGCGCGCGGTGCAGGGCGCGGCGATCGCGGGCATTCCCGCCTCGGCGATGGCCTACCTCGCGGAGGAGGTCCGGCCGAAGGCGCTGGTCGGGGCGATCGGCCTGTTCGTGGCGGGCAATTCCATCGGCGGGATGAGCGGCCGGATCGTCACCGGCTGGGCGGCGCAGGCCTGGGGCTGGCGCGGCGGGCTGCTGGCGGTCGGGCTGATGTCGCTGGTCTGCGCGGTGGCGTTCCTGGTGCTGCTGCCCCCGGCGCGGTTCTTCCGCCCGGCGTCGCTGAATCCGCGCGCGGTGGGGCGTACCGTCGCCGGGCACCTGCGGGATCCGCTGCTGCTGCGGCTGTACGGGATCGGCGCGCTGTTCATGACGGTGTTCGGGGCCGTGTACACGGTGATCGGCTACCGGCTGGCCGAGGAGTTCTCCCTCGGGCAGGGCGTGATCGGCTCGGTCTTCCTGGTGTACCTGGTGGGTACGGCCTCCTCCGCGGCGGCCGGCCAGCTGGTGGCCCGGACGGGGCGCCGGGGCGCGCTCTACCTCGCGGTGACCACCACCGCGGCGGGGCTGCTGCTGTCGCTGTCCGACACGCTCGGCGCGATCCTGGCGGGGCTGGTGCTGATCACGGCGGGGTTCTTCGCCGGGCACGCCGTCGCCTCGTCCTCGGTGAGCCGGACCGCGAAGACGGGCCGCGCGCAGGCGTCCGCGCTGTACCAGTCGGCGTACTACCTGGGCTCCAGCGCGGGCGGCACCCTCGGCGCGCTCGCCTATCACGCGGCGGGCTGGGGTGCCACGGTCGCGCTGGCGCTGCTGGCCGTCCTGGGCGTCGTGACGATCACGCTGTACGGGTCCCACGCGGCCCGCGCCGAGCGCCGCGGCACGCACCTGGCGGCGGTCGCCCGCTGACCCCCGCCCACCCCTCCCCACCTGCGGCCGAGCGCCCGCGAGTACCGAAGGCCCCCCGCTGTCCCGGGGGGCCTTCGGGCTGTCGCGGGCGCCCCGCGCGGGGTGGTCGGCGGCAACGTTCACTCATGCGCAGTGCGCAGACCTGAGCCTTGGCCTCCCTTACCCCGCACCGTCCCGACGGGTCACGCTGTGTGCATGAACCGATATCCGTGACGGGACCGACCGGGAGGTAGTCATGAAGGCCACGGCGCAAGCCACCGCCGGGATTGACGAGTTGCGCGCGAAGCTGGACCGGATCGACGAGCGCCTTCTCGAAGACTTAAGGGCGCGCATCGGCGTATGTGTCGAGATCGCCCTAGTGAAGAAGGACCAGGGCATTCCGATGATGCAGCCGCACCGCATCGGTCTCGTCCAGGAACGTGCAGCGGCCTACGGGAGCGCCCACGGAATCGACCGGGACTTCCTGCGTGCTCTCTATGACCTGGTGATCGAGGAGACCTGCCGGGTCGAGGACTTGGTGATCAGCTCATGAGAACTCTTCTGATCGACAATCACGATTCGTTCACCTACAACCTCTACCAGCTGCTCGGCGAGGTCAACGGCCGTCCGCCGGTCGTCGTCACCAACGAGACCGAGTGGTCGACGCTGTCGATGGACGACTACGACGCCGTCGTGATCTCCCCCGGCCCCGGCCGCCCGGAGCGCGAACGCGACTTCGGCATCAGCGCCCGCGCCATCCTGGAGAGCGGACTGCCCGTCCTCGGGGTCTGCCTCGGGCACCAGGGCATCTGCCACCTCTTCGGCGGCGAGGTCGGCCACGCGCCGCAGCCCATGCACGGCCGGGTCTCGGAGATCACCCACACCGGCGGGGAGCTCTTCGCGGGCATCCCGTCCCCCTATCCGGTGGTGCGCTACCACTCGCTGGCCGCCATCCGGCTGCCCGAGGAGCTGGAGCCGACCGCCTGGACCGAGGACGGGGTCGTGATGGCGGTGCGCCACCGCGACCTGCCCGTCTGGGGGGTGCAGTTCCACCCCGAGTCGATCAGCAGCGGCTACGGCCGTGAACTCCTCGCCAATTTCCGTGACCTGGCCCTCGCCGAGGGAGCGTCCCGGCGTGCCCGGGCCGCGGCCGGGGCCGGGGCGTACGCCGTCCAGGTCCGCAAGGTGCCGATGCTGCCCGACGCCGAGGAGGTCTACCGCGAGCTGTTCGCCGGGAACGACCACGGTTTCTGGCTGGACAGCAGCAACGTCACCGAGGGGCTCTCGCGCTTCTCCTTCATGGGCGACGGCACCGGCCCGCTCGCCGAGTACCTCACCTACCAGGTGCTGGAGCACACCGTCCGGATCCAGCGCCGCGACGGCCGCGACGAACTGGTCGAGGAGAGCGTCTTCGACTACCTGGAGAAGCAGCTGACGGACCGCCGGATCGAGGTTCCCGAGGGGCTGCCCTTCGAGTTCAACCTCGGTTACGTCGGCTACCTCGGCTACGAGCTGAAGGCCGACAGCGGCGGCCACCAGGCCCACAAGGCCGACACCCCGGACGCCGCCCTCCTCTTCGCGGACCGGATGGTCGCCTTCGACCACGCCGAGGGCGCCGCCTACCTGCTCGCCCTGACCCGGGGCGGGACCACCGAGGCCGACGCCGCGGGCTGGCTCGACCGTACGTCCGCCCGACTGGTGGCCCTCGGCCCGGCTCCGGCGGGCGCCGCGGGCGCCGCCGCCCCGCGCAGCTTCGCCACCACCGGCATGACGGACCCGGCGCTCGCCGACATCATCCGGATGCGGCACGACCGGACCGGGTACCTGGACCGGATCGCCGAGATCCACCGGGAGATCGTCGACGGGGAGAGCTACGAGGTGTGCCTGACCAACCAGGTCGGCATCAAGGCGCGCATCGACCCGCTGGAGACCTACGCGGCGCTGCGCCGGATCAGCCCCGTCCCCTACGGCGCGCTCCTCGACTTCCCCGGGGTCTCGGTGCTGAGCGGCTCCCCGGAGCGGTTCATGACCATCGGCACCGACCGCACCGCCGAGTCGAAGCCCATCAAGGGCACCCGGCCGCGCGGCGCCACCCCCGCCGAGGACGAAGCGCTGCGCCAGGACCTGCTCGGCAACGAGAAGGACCGGGCCGAGAACCTGATGATCGTCGACCTGATCCGCAACGACCTCAACATCGTCGCCGAGGTGGGTTCGGTCCACGTGCCCAAGCTCTTCCACGTGGAGACGTACGCCCCCGTGCACCAGCTGGTCTCCACCGTGCGCGGCACGCTGCGCGAGGGCGAGTCGGCGGTCACGGCGGTACGGGCCGCCTTCCCCGGCGGTTCGATGACGGGTGCGCCCAAGATCCGCACGATGGAGATCATCGACCGGCTGGAGGAGGGCGCCCGCGGGGTGTACTCCGGTTCGCTGGGCTGGTTCTCGCTCTCCGGGGCCGCCGACCTGAACATCGTCATCCGCACGCTGGTGGCGACCGAGGACCGGGTGACCTTCGGAGTGGGCGGCGCGGTCATCGCGCTGTCCGACGCCGAGGAGGAGTTCGAGGAGACCGTCGTGAAGTCCCGGGCCATGGTCCAGGCCGTGGTGGGCACCGCGCTCCGCCCGGTCGCGTCGGCCGCGTCGGCGAACGCCTCGGGGAGCGCGGCGTGATCCGCCGCGCGGTCATCGTCGGCGGACAGGGCGCGGTGGGACGGCTCTTCACGGAGAAGCTGTTCGGCAGCGGCATCATGATCTGCGTGGTGGACCCGGCGGGCGCCGGGGAACCCGCGGCGGGCGGTGCCCGCCGCATCCACGGCGACATCACCGACATCTCCCCGGCCCTGGCGAAGGAGCTGCGGCTCGCCGACCTGGTGATGCTGGCGGTGCCGGAGCCGGTGGCGCTCGCCTCGATCAAGGGAGTGGCGGCCGTGATGCGGCCGGGCACCCTGCTGGTCGACACCCTGTCGGTGAAGCAGCGCATCGCCGAGGAACTGAGCGCCCACCTCGACGGGGTGGAGGGCCTCGGCCTGAACCCCATGTTCGCCCCGGCCCTCGGTTTCGAGGGCCGGGTGGTGGCCGCGTCCGTCACCTACGACGGCCCGCTGACCACCGAACTGCTGGGCATGGTCGAGTCCTGGGGAGCCCGGGTCGTCCGGGTCGACGCCGTCGAACACGACCGGCTGACCGCCGTCTCCCAGGCGCTCACCCACGCCACCGTCCTCTCCTTCGGGCTGGCCCTGCACGGGCTGGGCACCGACAGCGTCGAGGTGGGCCGGATCGCCCCGCCGCCGCACAAGACGCTCGCCTCGCTGCTCGCCCGGGTCTCCTCCGGTACGCCGGAGGTGTACTGGGACGTCCAGTCCGCCAACCCGCAGGCCGCGGGCGCCCGGACGGCGCTCGCCGAGGCCGCCCGGCGGCTCGCCGACACCGTCAAGGACGGCGACGAGTCCGACTTCGCGGCCCTGATGGCCACGGTCCGAGGCGCCCTGGGCGCCGAACTCGAGAACTACCGCGACCTCTGCGCGCGGATCTTCGCCTCGGTCTGATCCCCCGCGGGTCCGACCCGGTTCCTTCCTTCCCGCTTCCTCCCCAGAGAGGCACCACCGCCATGACCGACTCCCGCCCGGGCTTCGCCGAGACCGTCCTCAACCCCGCACAGCGCATCGCGCTCGCGGCCGACGAGAGCGTCGGCGGCGGCAACCTGCTGCGCTCCGCGCTCGCCGCCAGCCCGAGCCCGAAGACCCCCTTCGTGCACTCCACCCGCCCGATCACCAACCTGGAGGGGGTCGAGCAGTACGACTACAGCCTCCTGGAGATCGACCAGCTCGCCCAGTCCTGGTCCGCCTGGTACCTGGAGCGGGGCGTGCAGCCCAAGGACCGGGTGGCCGTCTGGTTCGAGGACTCCTTCGCGTACTCCGTGCACTTCTACGCGCTCGCCCAGATCGGCGCGATAGCCGTCCTCATCAACAGCAAGGCCACTCCGGCGATCGCCGAGTCCCTGCTGGAGCAGACCGCCCCGGTGGGCCTGTACGCCGACCGGGCGCGGCTCGACGGCCTCACCGCGAACAGCGCGATCCTGGACGCGCTGGAGTGGACCGAGGCCGAGGAGACGCTGCCCGCGCCGCCCGCGGCCGAGCTGCCCGAGAGCGCGTACTGGCAGCACGTGGACGAGGACCCGGTGGTGATCCTGCACTCCTCGGGGACCACCGGCAGGCCCAAGCCGACCATCCACACCCACAAGACCATCGTGGCCGGACCGCAGTTCCGCCTGGTCGACTTCAAGGAGAACCCGGGCGCGCTGATGCTGACCGCGCTCCCGCAGTCCCACCTGGGCTGCATCGCCTTCACCGTGTACGCGGTGCTGGCCGGGACCCCGGTCGTCGCGCACAGCGACCGCAGCGGCGCGGACCTGGCGGCGACGGTCGCCGCGCACCGGCCGACCGCGGTGATGGCCTTCGCGCACTCCTACGCCGAACTGGCCTCCCTGGACAACGCCGACGGCGCCCTGGACAGCGTCAACTCCTGGGTGTCCATCGGTGACGCCGTCCACCAGGCCCACATCAACAAGGTGCTCTCGCTGCGCTCCGCCGAGCTGCCCTCGGCCCAGTTCTTCGACCGGCTCGGCACCACCGAGCTGGGCTGGGGCGTCCTGCTGAAGATCCGCACCAGGGACTCCGAGCGCAACGACCGCTGCGCGGGCCAGCCCGTGGGCGTCGCCGAGGTGGCGATCCTGCGCAAGGACGGCAGCCACGCCGACATCGACGAGGTCGGCTTCCTGGCCGCCCGCGGCCCGGCCATCACCCCCGGGTACTGGGGGGACTCGGCCACCACCTACCGCTACAAGCTGGCGGGGCACTGGCTGCCGGGCGACATGGCGTACAAGGACGCGAACGGCGACTTCTTCCTCGTGGACCGGGCGGCCGACCAGATCCAGACCGCCACCGGGCCCGCGTACTCCGTACTCATGGAGGAGGTGCTGCTCAGCGACGTACCCGCCTTCGAGGACGTCGCGGTCGTCGCGGGCAGCGAGGCCGGGGAGATCGTCCCGGTCGCCGTGGTCACCACGAAGGAGGGCGCCGAGGACGTCGGGAAGCTGCTGGCCCGCGCGAACGAGGCGCTGGAGGCGGCCGGTCACCCGGCGCTGCGGCTCCTCGAAGTCGCCGCGGACGAGAGCGACTTCCCGGTCGGAGTCACCGGCAAGGTGCTCAAGCGCAAGCTGCGGGAGAAGTACGCCGACCTCGGCGCCTACCTCCAGGACGGCGCGGGCAAGACCCTCGCGGCGGCCGGCTGAGCGCAACCACCCAGAAAACGGCCCTGTCCCGGACCGACGAGGGGCGGACCCGGGACAGGGCGAGGGAGTCGAGATGACGAGGCGCGGTTCAGGATCGGGGAGCGAAGGCGGCGGCCACCGCGAGAGCGGTGTCGTTGGCCTCCGGGGTACCGATCGTGAGCCGCGCCCCTTCGCCGGGGAAGGCCCTTACGGCCACCCCGGCTTCGGCGCATGCGGCCCCGAACTCCTCGGTACGGGCGCCCAGTTCGAGCCAGAGGAAGTTGGCCTCGCTGCGCGGGGCGGGCAGCCCCAGGTCGGCGAGGGCCTGCGCGGTCCGCTCCCGCTCCTTGACCAGGGCGCCGACCCGGGCGAGCAGTTCGGCCTCGGCGTCCAGGGAGGCCACCGCGCCCGTCTGGGCGGCGCTGTTGACCCCGAAGGGCACGGCGGCGGACCGGATGCGCGCGGCCACCGGCTCGTGGGCGATCGCGTACCCGATCCGCAGGCCCGCGAGACCGTACGCCTTGGAGAAGGTGCGTACGACGACCACGTGCGGGCGGTCGCGGTACAGGTCGGTCCCGTCGGCGACCAGGGGGTCGGTGACGAACTCCCGGTAGGCCTCGTCGAGTACGACCAGCACCCCGGCGGGCACCCGGTCCAGGAAGCGCTCCAGGTCGGAGCCGGGGACGGTGGTGCCCGTCGGGTTGTTCGGGTTGCAGACGACGACCACGCGGGTGCGCTCCCCGATGGCCGCGGCCATCGCGCCGAGGTCGTGGACGGCGCCGGGGCCGAGCGGGACCCGCACGCTGACACCGCGGGCGATGTCGGCGAGGTGCGGGTAGGCCTCGAAGGAGGGCCAGGCGTACAGGACCTCGTCGCCGTCCTCGCGTACGAACGTCTGGAGGAGGTGCTGGAGCACCCCGACCGATCCCGCGCCGAGCGCGAGGTGCGCGGCGGGGACCGCGAGCCGCTCCGCGAGGCGGGCGGTGAGTTCGGTGGAGAACCGGTCGGGGTAGCGGTTGACCCGGTCGGCCGCGTCGGCGAGCGCCGCGGCGACCGAGGGCAGCGGCGGGTAGGGGTTCTCGTTGGCGGAGAGCTGGTGCACGGGAGGGTCCTTCGCGGTGAGGGGCGGGTGGGTGTGCGGTGGCTCAGGAGTGCTCGGCGATGCCCATCAGGTAGCCCAGCTGGAAGCGGTGCTGGGCCCCGAACTCGTCGCGCAGGCAGGACACGTGGCCCTGGACCGAGCGCAGGCTGATGCCGAGGCGGCGGGCGATGGCCTTGTCGGAGCGGCCCTCGATGAGGAGTTTGCGGATGGCCCGGCGCAGGTCCGGGATCACCTCGCAGGCGGCGTCCGCGGCGCGGACCGGACGGAAGGGGTAGGGCTCGGCCCGGTCCCAGGCCTTCTCGAAGACGTCGGTGAGGAACCCGTTGACGGCCGGGTCGCGGACCAGGACGGCGGAGGTGCGGTCGTCGTCGGCGGGGATGAAGGAGACCTCGCCGTCGATGACGATCATGCGGTTGAAGAACTCGGGCAGGGTGCGGACCTGCGCGCCCTGCTCCTGTACGCAGCTCACGTACCGCTTGGTGGCCTCGTGGAAGCGCGAGCTGTGCTGGTAGAGGGTGCGCATGGCGACGCCGCGGGCGAGGTGGCCGCGGACGGCCTCGTACGCCTCGTCGAGGGTGGCGTCGGGGCGGGGGCCGTCCGGCTGGGCGGTGAGTATCTCGTGTCGGGCCTCGCGCAAGGCGTCGTGGATGGCCCGGGTTATCTCGGGTCCGCCGTGGAGGTACTCGATTCCGGCGGAGGGGGCGGGGGCCGGGGGTGGTCCGGCGGTGGCGTGTTCGGCGCTCTCCGCGGCGTACCGGGACAGGCTGCCGAGGGTGTCGGCCATCCGCAGCAGGGTGTCGAGCGGGTCGATCGTGGAGGTGGCGCCCTGGTTGGTGTGCATGATTTCACCTCTCGTGGGTGGGATGACGTGCGCGGACAACGGGCAGGGCCGCGGGGATGCCCCGCGGCCCGCTCTGCGTCATGTGGTGCTCACTCCCCCGCCTCCGGTACGGCCGGACCGCCGCGCAGCGCCAGGAGGGCGAGGGCGGTGGCGAGGAGGGAGACGGCGCCGACGGCGTACCAGAAGGAGTGGCCGAGGGAGGCGAACAGCCAGCCGCCCGCCACCGGTCCGAGCGCGGAGCCCAGGCCGAAGGCGAAGTGGAAGCTGCCGAGGTAGTGGCTCTTGAGCCGCTCGGGGGCGATCACGGCGGGGTACGAGAAGATCGCGGGCCCGCCGATGATCTCGCCGAGGGTCCAGACGAGCGTGCCGGTGACGATGACGGCCGGGCCCATGGGCAGCCCGTACAGGGCGACTCCGGCGCCCAGCAGGGCGAAGGCCAGACCGATGGTGAGCCGGACGGGCCAGTCCTGGGTGACCTTGGTGAGCAGCAGCTCGAAGGCGATGACCAGGAGGCCGTTGAGGGAGACCGCGACGGTGTACCAGAGCATGCCCAGCCCGGCGGCGGTGACGTCGAGCGGCAGGGTGGACAGGTACTGGGCGTAGACGGCGGTGTGCAGGACCGTGGCGAGCAGGTAGAGGGTGAAGCGGCGGTCGCGCAGGACCGCCAGGTAGCTTCCGGCGGGCGCCGGGGAGGCGTCGGCCGGGTCCGGTGCGGTGGCGCCGCGTCCCGCGGGCAGGGTGCGCAGGGCGAGGACGGCGAAGGCCAGGGCGATCAGTGCCTCGCCCCAGAACAGCAGGGCGTAGGAACCGCCGCCGAGGCGGTAGAGGCCGAAGCCGATGAGCGGGGCGGCCATCGCGCCGAGGTTCAGCCCGAACCGGTACATGGCGAAGACCATGACCTGGCGCTGGGGGCCCGCGAGTTCGGAGAGCAGGGCCGCCGAGGCGGGCCGGAACATCTGCCCGGCGAGCCCGGCGAGGACGATCACGGCGAGCAGGGCGCCGTAGTCGCTGAGGTAGAGCAGGGCGGCGGTGAGGACGGCCGAGCCGGCCATGCCCGCGACGGTGGTGTCGCGGGCGCCGAGGCGGGCCGAGAGGGAGCCGCCGATGAGTACGCCGATGACGGTGCCCGCGCCGTAGGCGCCGAGGGCGAGCGTGGCCCGGCCGGTGGAGTGGCCGAGCGAGGTCAGGTAGAGGACCAGGAAGATGTTGAGGAACCCGCCGAGCCGGTTGATGAACACCCCGGCGAGCAGGGTCTTCACGGCGAGCGGGGCCTCGGTGAAGGTGGCGCGTACGGAGGCCCGCGCGGCCGGTGCCCCGGCCGCGCGGGTGGTGCCGGCGGCCGGGGTCCCGGTGATCGGGGTCCCGGCGGCCGGGGTCCCGGTGGCCGGGGCCGAGTCCGCGGGGGTCTCGGCGCCCGGCCCTGGTGCGGTGTGCGTCACGCTCCGGACACCGCCTTCGGTTCCGGTCCGGCGGGTGACGTGCGGATGGTGACGGCGGCCCGGACACGGGCCTCCAGCGCGTCGAGGGCGACGCCGGTGGGGGCGTCGATGAAGAAGTTCGCGACGCGGTCCTCGGAGCTGAGCAGGGGGCCGGTCTCGGTGCCCTTCTCCTTCTGGGCGAAGACGGCGCGCAGGGTGGGCGGATCGTTGGGGCGGCCGACGGGGACCTCGGGCCACAGGTCGCCCTCGCCCGCCCATTCGACGCCGACGCCGGGCCAGTCGACGCTGATCTCGTCGAGGATGCCTGGGTCGTGTTCGAGGTAGACCTGACGGGCGTGGCGTACGGGCTTGGGGTACTCGGCGGGCTCGCCGAGGGCGATCTTGATGATCTCCGGCTCCAGCGGGCGGCCGGTGGCCAGGTGGTAGAGGACGGTGAGGCCGTCGCCCGGGGTGCGGGCGGCGATCTCCATCAGCCGGGGGTGGCCGCCCGCATCGAGGCGCCACTCGGAGTGGGTCATGCCGTCCTTGAAGTCGAGCAGCTTCAGGGTGCAGCGGTTGGCGGCGAGGAGGGTCTTGCGTTCCAGGCCGACCGCGCCGGAGACGGTGTGGGACAGCTCGACGAAGGTGTCGGCGTGGGAGTCGGTGGTCTCCTTGACGGTGACCGACTCGAAGACGACCTTGCCGTGCTGGATCAGGGCCTCGACGGAGAACTCCTGGCCGGGGACCTTCTCCTCGACCAGGATCGTCTCGTGCTCGGGGTATCCGGCGAGGAGGGCGGTGAGCTGCCCGGCGTCGGCGGCGGTCGCGACGCCGGAGCTGGAGTGCCGGGTGGCGGGCTTGACCACGACGGGGAACGGCACCGACGAGGGGTCGAAGCCGTCCCGGGCCCCGGGCGGCAGGACGACCGCCGCGGGGTTGAACTCGCCCAGGTGGAGCCGCTGGAGGTACTTGCTGCGGCAGACCCGGCTGGCCCGCAGGCCGGGGCCGGGCAGGCCCAGGGCGTCCGCGATCAGGCCGGTGGGCTCGACGAGGGTCTCGCCGGCCGCGTAGGCGCCGATGATCTCGTACGAGGACTCCCAGCCGCGGACGGCCGCGACGACGCCGGGGGTGAAGGATCCCTCGCGGTCGACGGAGCCGTCGACGAAGGAGATGTCGGCGATGTCCGCGGCCGGGTGGCCCGGTTCGCTCCGGCCCGCGAGGGCCTGCTCCCGCCACACGGACGGGGTGATGACGAGGATCTTCAGTCCGCGCGCGGTGAGTTCGCTGAGGTAGCGCGGGGCCCGGCAGATGGCCAGGAAGGATCCGGTGAGCAGGAAGGCCGCGGGTCTCCCGGAGAGCGGCGGCAGGGTGTCGGTGACGGGGCTGCTGTTCATCGTGCGGGCCTCCACAGGTCGGCGGCCAGGAAGGCCATGTCGAGTGCCTGGCCGCGGTTGAGGCGCGGGTCGCAGGCGGTGGTGTAGTTGCGGTCGAGGTCGTCGAGGGTCACCGGGTCCGTGCCGCCGACGCATTCGGTGACGTGGCTGCCGGTGAGTTCGAGGTGCAGGCCGCCGGGGTGCGTACCCAGCGAGCGGTGGATCTCGACGAACGCCCGGATCTCGGCGGTGATGTCGCCGAGGCTGCGGGTCTTGAGGCCGCCGGGGGCGACCTGGGTGTTGCCGTGCATCGGGTCGCACACCCACAGCACCTTGGCGCCGGATGCCTCGACCTTCTCGATGAGGCCGGGCAGGACGTCGTGGACCCGGTCGGCGCCCATGCGGGTGATGAAGGTGAGGCGGCCCGGCTCGCGGTCGGGGTCGATGATCTCGGTGAGGGCGATGAGTTCGTCGGCGCTCGCGCCGGGGCCGACCTTGACGCCGATGGGGTTGGCGACGGAGGCGGCGAAGGCGACGTGCCCGCCGTCGAGCTGCCGGGTGCGCTCGCCGATCCACAGCAGGTGGCCGGAGCCCGCGTAGCGGCGGCCGGTGTCGGGATCGGTGCGCACG
This sequence comes from Streptomyces sp. G-G2, assembly GCF_030063135.1. GTDB lineage: Bacteria > Actinomycetota > Actinomycetes > Streptomycetales > Streptomycetaceae > Streptomyces. The sequence continues at coordinate 106,162 of NZ_JASISO010000022.1, read as the reverse complement.
AGCGGGGTCTCGTAGTCGAGGAGCAGGGCCTCGTGGCTGACCGGGAAGGGCGCGTCGGCGCCCCCGCCCGCGCCCGGCGGCTCGTCGTCGGCGCCGGGCAGCCGGCGGATGCGCTCCAGGGTGCGGGCGGCGGTGCGGTAGGCGGTCTCCATCCGCCAGGGGTCGTGGGCGCGGTCGGCGGCGGTGAAGCCGAGGCCGTTGACGGAGTCGCCCCGGTAGGCGGGGAGTTGGACGCCGCCGCGGGTTTCGGTGGGGCTGGAGCGCGGTTTGGCGTACTGCCCGGCCATCCGGCCCAGCGGTACGACGGGCACGGCGGCGCCGTAGGAGATGATCTCCGCCATCTGGCGCAGGGTGGTGACGGTGCTCTCGGCCTCGCCGAGTGCGCGGGGGCCGAACTCCTCGGCGCAGTGGCCGCCCTGGAGCAGGAGCGCCTCGCCGCGGGCGGCGGCGGCCAGCCGCTCGCGCAGGGCGTCGGCTTCCGGCAGTGGTACCAGGGCCGGGAGTTGGGAGAGGCGTTCGGTGACGGTGGCCAGGATGTCGGCGTCGGGCCAGTCGGGCTGCTGGGCGGACTGGAGGGTCCCGCTCGGGGCAGTGATCATCGTGTACTCGCTCCTCGCTTCAGGGCCCGGTCGGTCAGCGGACCGGCCACCCCGGTGTATTGGGCGGGTTCCAGCAGGTCGCGCAGGTGCTCCGGGGTGAGGCCGGTGAGGTGGGGCAGGTTGCGGGAGAGGACCTCCGACACGGGGGTGCCGGTGGTGCGGGCGGTGGCCGAGGCCTCGGTGAGCAGCCGTCGGGCGGTGGCCTTGCCCAGGTGGGGGGCGAGGACGGCGGCGATCCGCTCGGTGACGATGCCGCTGCCGGTGAGGGCGAGGTTGGCGCGCATCCGGGCGGGGTCGGGTTCGAGTCCTTCGGCGAGTTCGACGGCGGTGTGGGCGGCGCCCCCGGCCAGGCGCAGGCATTCGCGCAGGGTGTGCCATTCGCTGTGCCAGACACCGGCGGAACGTTCTTCCTCGGTGACGAGCGCCTGCGCGAGTACGGAGGCCAGGGCGGGGACGGTGAGGGCGGCCGAGCGGATCAGGGTGGCCAGGACGGGGTTGCGCTTGTGGGGCATCGCCGAGGAGGCGCCGCGGCCCGCCGGGGCGGGTTCGGCGGCCTCGGCGGTCTCGGTGCGGGCCAGGAGCAGCACGTCGGCGGCGAACTTGCCGAGGGTGCCGGTGGTGTGGGCGAGTACGGCGCCCAGGTCGGCGACCGGGGTGCGCAGGGCGTGCCAGGGCAGCAGGGGCGCGGCGAGGCCGGTCTCGGCGGCGAAGGCGGTGGCGAGCCGGTCGTGGAAGGTGTCGGGATCGGTTCCGGGGGCGGCGATCCGGGCGTACTCCAGGTAGCCGCCGAGGGTTCCGGCGGCTCCGCCGAGGGAGACGGGCAGCCCGTCGTCCAGGAGCCGGTCGATGCGGCGCACGGAGTCGAGGAGCCCGTGCCGCCAGCCCGCCGCTTTGAGCCCGAAGGTGGTGGGCACGGCGTGCAGGGCCAGGGTGCGGCCCGCGATCGGGGTGTCGCGGTGGCGGGCGGCGAGGCGGCCCAGCGCTTCGGCGGTGCGCAGCAGGTCGGCGCGGAGCCCGGTCAGGGTGCGGGCGGCGACGAGCATCATCGCGGTGTCGAGGATGTCCTGGCTGGTGGAGCCGCGGTGGACGTACTCCGCGGCGGGGTCGCCGTCGAGGAGCGCGGTGAGGGCGGCGACCAGCCCGACGACGGGGTTGGCGGTCTCGCGGGCGGCCAGGGCCAGGGCGCGCGCGTCGAAGCGGTCGGCGCGCGCGGCGGCGGTGATCGTCCGGGCGGCCTCCGGGGGGACCGTCCCGAGGCGGGCCTGGGCCCGGGCGAGGGCGGCCTCCGCGTCCAGCATGGCCTGGAGCCAGCCGGTGTCGGAGGTCGCGGCCTCGGCCGGGGTGCCGGCCCGTACGGGAGAGAGCAGCCCCACGTCGGTGCCCTCGCCCGTGCCGGGAGCCGGGCCGGGGGCGGTCATGTCCGGGCCTCCCCGGCCGGGGCTCCGGAGGCGCCCGCCAGGGACTGGGTCACGGCGGGCAGGGCCAGGGCCGCGTGGGCGATGGCGTCGGAGTCCTCCAGGGTGACAGAGCCGACCCCGGGGCGGATGCCCGCGGCGGTGACCCAGTGCACGGATTCGGTGGGGACGCCGTAGGCGAAGCGGCGGGGGTGCTCGCGGCCCTCGGCGTCGATGAGGCGGTAGGGGCGTTCGGAGACGGCCAGGCCCCCCGTCTCGTACTCGATGCCGCAGGCGCCGCGGATCTTGTAGGGCCGGCACTGGCCGCTCTCCAGCAGCTGGACGAGCAGCGCGTCGGTGGTGCGGCGCAGGTCGGGGTGCGGGAGCCGGGCCTCGATGAGGGCGGTCGTACGGATCTCGTCCGCGTCGACGCCGTCGGCGACGGCGACGAAGGAGGGGCCGTCCTCCCCTTCGGTGTCGGTGCGCACGCGCAGGCCGGGGCCGGTGAACTCGACGATGCCGGCGGAGGCGAGGGCGATCAGCTCGTCGATGCGGGAGACGGGCGGGCCGATGGAGAGGAAGGCGTTGAGCGGGGTGTACCAGCCCTCCAGTTCGTCGCGGTGGGAATTGGCTTCGAGGCCGCCGTGGTCGACGGCGATGCGGATCTCGTTGCGCAGGTCGCGCAGGACGTCGAGGGCGGCCTTGAGGGGGCCGCTGACATTGCCCGCGCGGGCTTCGTGGGCGTCGCGCAGGAGGTAGGCGAGCATCCAGCGGCGGAAGTCGTCGCGACCGGTAAAGCGCAGGTCGCCGTAGGGGCGGGAGAGGGACTCCCAGTTCCAGCGCTGGCCCTCCTCGACTCCCGCTTCGAGGAGCAGGAGGTCCTCGGCATCCTCGTCGGGGGCGGTGAGGTAGCGGTCGGTGAAGGAGGCGACGGCGGCGGGGTCCTCACCACGGGCGGCGAGGAGACGCTCGTAGTAGACGCTCTGCACCTCCTTCTGGATCAGCGGCCAGATGTGGATGCCGAAGTGGATCCAGTCGCCCTCCTTGGCGGCGGCGCGCATCGCGTCGACGCGGGCGACGGTGAGCAGGCGGGGCGCGTAGCGGCCGTCGGGGCCCTTCTCGTTCTCGCCGCGGGCCTGGTAGGGGATGCCGCGCCGGGATCCGGCGTACATCTTGGGTTCCAGGCCGGAGGGGCGGTAGACGAGCCTGCCGTCCGCTCTGCGCTCGAAGAAGCCGCCGCGGCCGAGGGTGAACAGGGCCATGTAGTCGAAGAAGTTGAGGCCGAGGCCGCGCATCAGGACGGGCCGCCCGGGGCCTATGCCGGTCAGGTCGGTGTCGGCGGGGTTGGCGGGGCCGGTGTACGAGAGTCCGTACTCGGCGGCGAAGTCGGCGAGCCGCTGCTCCTCGGGGGTGAGCTTGGCGGGCAGGTGGCCCTGGGCGAGGACGACGGCGGACAGGCCCGACAGGCGGGTGCCGTCGGCGAGTTCGACGCTCTGGGCGCCGCCGGGGACGGTGGAGTCGTGCAGGGCGATGGCCCGGGTGCGGTGGACCTGGATGTCCACGTGGTCGGGGGCCGCGTCGAGGGCCTCTTCGAAGGCCCACTGGAGGTAGTGGCCGTAGAAGGCGCGGGTGGGGTAGGTGTCGGGGCCCAGCTCGCGGGCCTCGGCGAGGGTCTGGGCGCCGTAGCGCTCCTCGTGCCCGGGATCGGTGGGGTCCAGGCGGCGGGCCCACGCGTACAGGCTGGGGCCTTCCTCGATGGGGCCCTCGATGGTGACGCTGTCGTCGGTGAAGAGGGTGATCTGCGAGGCGACGGTGTTCATCAGGAGGTGGCGGGGCTGGGCGGTGCGCCACACGTTTCCGGCGCCGGGCGGGGCCGGGTCGATGATGTGGACGGTCAGGGCGTCGTGCGCGGGCGACTTGCGTTCCTGCGCGCAGAGGCGTTCGAGGACCGACAGGCCCCGGGGGCCCGCCCCGACAATGCAGATCTGGGCATGGCTGTGCTGCATGGCTGATCCTTCTGTTCGGGCCGCGGGTCACGCGGAGGGGATGTTCCAGCCGACGTCGGAGAGTCCGCACGGGGTACACATGGCCGTTCCTTTCAGTCGCGGATGACGGTCTTGCTGCGCATGAGGAATTCGGCGAGGTAGCCGTCGTGCGGGAGTCCGGGTCCCATCCAGTACGTCGGGTGGTCGCCGACGTGGACGTTGCCGATGGAGGGCTCCGTGACGAGGTCGTCGAGGAGCTGGGTGTCGCGGGTGAGGGCGGTGACCACGAGGCTGCCGCGCAGCGGGGCGATCCCGTCGGCGACGGTCCAGGGGGCCACCCACACGCAGGGGAAGGGAAGTTCGATGGACGCCTGGGGGGCGTCGGCGCGCTCCAGCTGGTGGACCGCGGGGCGCAGGGCGGCGCTGCCGTCGCCCAGTTCCTCGGCGATGCCGTCGCCGCCGAGCCAGGCCCGGGTGCCCTCGGTGTGGGAGAGCAGGTAGCGCTCGATGGCGAGGGCGCTGTCGAGGGGCTGGACGGGCAGGACCGCCTTGTCGTCCTCGGGGCGCAGGGCGGGGAGGACGGCGAGACGTTCGGCGAGGCGTTCGGCGAGGGCGGTGGCCGCGTCGGCGCCTTCGACCAGGACGGTGGTGGTGTTGACGCAGCCGGTGCCGCCGTGTCCGGCGACGGAGGCGACGACGGTGTCGAGGTGCTCGCGCCAGTCGGTGTCGGCGGTGATCAGGATCTTGCTGCGGCCGGGGCCCTGGAGGAGGACGGCGGGGTCGCCGCCGTACTTGCGGACGACGTCCTCGCCGCCGTAGACCAGGGACCGGTCCACGGCCCGTACGAGGGTGTCGGCCTCGGCGTGGTCGGTGGGCAGCAGCACGATCTGGTCGTCGCCGAATCCGGCGGTGCGCAGGGCGGTGACCAGGCGGTGCGGGGTGAAGGGTTCGCGGCGGGAGGGGCGGACCGCGACCCGGTAGCCGAGGGCGAGGGCTTCGGGCCACAGGCTCTGGGTGCCGGGGTGGTTCCCGGCGGCGAGGACCGCGAAGGTCTCGCCGCGCCGGGTCCACACGGCCCCGCCGGTGCGGGTGAGGGGGGAGCGCCAGTCCTCGGCGGTGCCCGCGGGGCGGGCCTGGGTGAGGCTGTCGTAGATCCGGGTGAGGCGGGCGGCGATGGCGGCGGTGGTGGCCCGTACGACGGCCAGCGGGACGCCGCCGACGCGGCTGACGGCGCGCTCGTAGGCGGTGACGCTCTGGCCGTCGAGGTCGGCGGTGGCGAAGAGGTGGGCGGCCCGGATGACGGCGGCGACGCGTTCGTCGGCGGGCAGCGGGCGGGCCCGGTGCAGGGCTTTGGCGGCGCGGTCCACGAACAGGGCGGGGACCAGGCTGAGTTCGGCCGCGGGGGCGCCCGCGACGTCGTGGACGGTGAGCCGTTTGCGGGCGCGGAAGGAGCCGCGGGGACCGAGGGCGTCGAGGCGGGGAACGGCGCTCACTAGTACACCCCCTCGATGACGGGCTCGTCCTCGAAGGTGGCGACGGGGGCGATGTCGGCGACGGCGTCCCCGACGAGGGCGCCGTTGGCGGGGAGCCGGGTGGCGAGGTCGCGCTCCAGGTTGTTGGGGAGCAGGAAGCCCTTGCTGACGTGGCTGACCAGGACCTGGCCGCGGTCGCCGTACGCGACGGGTTCGCCGGTGGCGGGGTCGACGACGGAGAAGGTGACGTAGGGGCTGAGCGGGTCGAAGACGCAGGGCTCGTCGTCGGGGAGGCCCGCGCGTTCGCCCGCGAAGCCGAGGATCATGGTGCTGCCGTAGTTCCCGCAGATGGCGACGTCGGGGAAGATCTCCGTCTTGTACAGGTGGCGGGAGTCGGGGTCGAGCTGGGTGCCGCCCCAGCGGATCGCCTTGACCTTGTGGTTGACCAGCTCGACGAGGTCCTCGCGCCCGGCCAGCCGCTCCAGCACGGAGGGGGTGATGGTGAGGACCCCGATGTCCTGGGAGCGCAGCACGAACTCGGCCTGCTCCAGCAGGTGCAGGGCGTACGCGCCCGCGTCGGCGCCACGGCCCTGCGCGATCAGCTTCTTCACCCAGCGCGGGTCGAGGTCGATGGTGAAGCCGCGGGCGCCGTGGGTGGTGGCGGAGCGGTGGAAGAACTCGCCGACGATGTGCGGGCCGGTGGGGACCAGGCCGAGCCAGTTCTCGCCGCGCGGGAAGCCGTGGGCGTCGATGTTCGCGTTGGACCAGGCGACCATGCGGTCCAGCCAGTCCCGGGTGAGGACGACGCGCTTGGGGGCGCCGGTGGTGCCGCCGCTCTCGAAGACGCCGACGATGTCGGGGCCCGGGCCGTAGCCGCGCGGGATGAGGTCTTCGGCGCGTACGTGGCGCAGCTCGCCGGTGACGTCGGGGAAGCGCCGCAGGTCCGCGTGGACCTTGATCTCGGTCCGCGGATCGAAGTCGAGGGTCTCCGCCCGCCGCAGCCAGAACGGCGACCCGGTCTCCGGGTTGAAGTGCCACTCCATCGCGGCCTGGAGGAACTCGTCCGGATCGGGCTGCACGTCGTACGGAAGGTCCAGGATCGGGTTGGCGGGCGAGGGCACGGTGCTCTCCTTCGGGCGAGGCTGGTGGTGCAGCGGGTACGCCGGCGGGGCCCGGCACGGGGGAATGGACGGCCCCGCCGGCGTACGCGCTGGTCTGGTGGCCCGGGTGAGCGGGCACGCGCTCCGTGAGGAGCGGGAGGGACGGCTAGACGCGGATCAAGGTGGCGCACCAGCGGCCGGTGGAGATCCCGCACAGGGCCACCAGGTCGCCGGGGTTCAGTTCGCCGCTCTCCAGCTGGAGACCGAGCGAGATCAGCTGGTCGGCGCCGCCCATGTGGCCGTGGTCGGGGGCAAGGGCCGCGTTGGTGCGTTCCAGCGGGATGCCGAGCGGGCCGGCCACGGCGGCGATGCCGGCGGGGACGTCGTTGAGGTAGATGACGTGGTCGATGTCGGTGCGCGCGACCCCGGCCCGGGCGCAGGCGCCCTCGATGACCTCGACCAGGCGGGTGTAGCGCTCGCCGATGAAGGTGCGCAGCGCGGCGGGGTTGCCGCCGAACTGCTCGCGCACCTGGTCGTAGGCGGAGGGCGCGTCGGCGCTGGTCCAGCCGGGCGGCGGCAGCGGGGTGACGGCCCCGCCGAAGTCGAGGCGCAGCAGGTCGCTGTACTCGGGGTCGGTGAACTGCTCGGTGGCCAGCCACCGGGTGCCGGGGTGGCCGCGCCGGACGACGACGGCGACGGCCGCGTCGGACAGCACGGTGTTGATGACGTTCATCCGGTTGCGGTGGAACTCGCTGACCCGGTTGACGACGACGAACAGGGCGTATTCGGCCTCGGGTTGCACGGCCAGGGTGGAGGCGACGTAGAAGAGGCCGTTGACCCCGGACCCGCAGCCCTCCTGGAGCAGCAGGGTCTGGGTGCGGCCGGTCTTCAGTTCCCGGGCCAGGGCCGAGGCGCTGTCCCAGTAGGAGTACTCGGGCATGTCCGTGATCGCGACGACGACCAGGTCCAGGGCATCGGCGGTGATCCCGGCCCGGGAGAGGGCCTGTTCGGCGGCGGACCGCGAGAGGTCGGTGCCGGTGACGCCGTCGGCGGCCCGGTGGAAGGTGCGGTAGCCCCACTTCACGACGCGTTCGGGGTCGCTGACGTAGTCGGCGGCCGCGGTGGCCACGTCCTGGTCCTCGCCGAAGGCGTAGCCGAAGGAGACGATTCCGATGTCGACCACGGCGGCCTCAGGCGGCTTCCGCGTCGGCGGCGGTGATCCGGGCGATCCGCTCGGTCAGCTCGTCGGCGGCCTCGCCCAGCGAGCGCTCGAAGAGGACGAGCAGGTCGTACTCGTTGCCGAAGCGCTCAAGGGCGTAGCGGCCGAGCTGGAGGGCGAGGGCGGAGTGGCCGCCCAGTTCGAGGAAGGTGTCCTCCAGGGTGACGTCGGGCTCTTCGAGCAGCTCGGCGACCCAGGCGCGGGTGGCTTCGCGGACCTCGCCGGGCAGTGCGGCGGACGTGTGGTGCTGCGGGATGCTCATGCGGACTGGCTCCTCTGCTCTTCCCAGATGCGGGCCACTTCGGCCCGGTTGACCTTTCCGTTGACGGTGCGCGGCAGGTAGGCCAGCGGCAGCGCCTGGTAGACCGACGGGTGCATGTACGACGGCAGCAGGTCGCGGACGTGTCCGCGCAGGGTGCGGGCGCCGGGGTCCTCGGCGTCCTCGGTGACGACGTACGCGCAGGCGAGGCGGTCGTCGCCGGGCTTGAAGGGGTGGACCCAGACGACGGCGTCGGCGATGTCCGGGTGGGCCTGGACGGCGAGTTCGATGTCGCTGAGTTCGATGCGGTGGCCGCGCAGCTTGACCTGGAGGTCGGCGCGGCCGCGGTAGACGAAGCGGCCGTCGTGGCGGCGGCTGACGAGGTCGCCGCTGCGGTAGTGGCGGACGCCGTCGACGGTGGGGAAGCGCTCCGCGGTCAGTTCGGGTCGGCCGAGGTAGCCGTCGGTGACCTGCGGTCCGGCGAGCCACAGCTCGCCCTCCTCGCCGGGGGCGGCCTCGCGGCCGTCGACGGTGACCACGCGGGCGGTGCCGGAGAGCAGGATGCCGATGGGCAGGTCGTCGCGGTCGAGGTCCTCCTCGACGACGGGGTGGTAGGTGCTCAGCACGGTGGCCTCGGTGACCCCGTACATGTTGACCAGGGCCGGGTGGGACAGGCCGAACCGCTTGGACCAGGCGCGGACCGTCTCGGGGGTCAGCTTCTCCCCGCCGAAGATCACGTAGCGCAGGGCGGGCAGTGAGGTGTCCTCGCGCAGCACCATGGTGGTGAGGGCGCTGAAAGCGGTCGGGGTCTGGTTGAGGACGGTGACGCCCTCCTGCTCGATGAAGCGCAGGGTGGCCTCGGGCGAGCGGGCGGTTCCCGCGGGCAGCACCACGACCCGGGCGCCGGTGGACAGGGCGCCCCAGATCTCCCAGACGGAGAAGTCGAAGGAGATGGAGTGGAACAGCAGCCAGCTGTCGCGCTCGTTGAAGGCGAACGGCCCGTCGGCGCCGGCCAGCAGCACCCCGGCGGCGCCGTGCGGGACCAGGACGCCCTTGGGGCGGCCGGTGGTCCCGGAGGTGTAGATGATGTAGGCGATGGCGCTCGGGTCCGGGCCCGGTCCGGCGGGCGGGGCGACGACGGGCCCGTCCAGCAGGGCGGCGAGGGCGGCCTCGGCGAGGACCGGGATCCCGCCGGTCGGGCAGCCGTCGGGGTCGCCGAGGAAGGCGGACACCCCGCTGTCGGAGACGATGAACTCGTTGCGCGCGGGCGGGTTGCGCACGTCCAGCGGCACGTAGGCGGCGCCCGCCTTCATCACGCCGATCATCGCGGCGACGGCCGTGGCACCCGGCGGCAGCCGCAGCGCGACCCGGTCCCCGCCGACCACTCCGCTGCGCACGAGCAGGGCTGCGATGGCGTTCGCCCAGCCGTCGAGCAGGCGGTAGGTGTACGAGATCCCGTCGGCGGAGATCGCGGTGTGCTCCGGGAAGCGCGCGACGGACCCGGCGAGGAGGTCGGTGAGGGAGCGGTAGTCGGTGGCGCGTTCGGTGTGCGGCGGGCCGATGGTGGCGATGGTCATGGCGGGCTCCGGGGTGCGGGCGAACGGGTCGGGCGGGTCGGGCGGGGTCGGGGCGGGCGGGGTCGGGGCGGGCGGTGCGGTCAGGCGCGGTCAGGCGCGGGCGGCGAGGTCAGGCGTGCTTCACGGCGCGGGCGAAGCGGACGACACGTTCCGCCTGGGCGCGGGCGGCGTTGCGGGTGGTGTCGTCCACGGGCCGGGAGCCCTTGCCGCCGGACCAGTGGGCCGTGCCGTAGGGGTTGCCGTCGGTGAACTTGTCGGGGTGCGTGTAGCCGGGGGCGACGACGATGCCGCCGAAGTGGTGGAAGGAGGCGGTCAGGGCGAGCAGCGTGGACTCCTGGCCGCCGTGCGGGCTGGCGGTGGAGGTGAAGCCGCCGTAGACCTTGTCCGCGAGCAGGCCCTGGCTCCAGGCCGGGCCGAGCGAGTCGAGGAACTGCTTGAGCTGGGCGGAGACGTTGCCGAAGCGGGTGGGCGAGCCGAAGAGGACCGCGTCGGCCCACAGCAGGTCGTCGGGGGTGGCCACCGGGATGGCGGCGGTCTCGGCGGCGTGCCGGGCCCAGACCGGGTTGGCGTCGATCGCGGACTGCTGGGCGAGTTCGGCGACCTTGCGCAGCCGGACCTCGGCGCCCGCCTTCTCGGCGGTCTCGGCGATCTCCCGGGCGATCTCGGTGACGTGACCGGTGGCCGAGTAGTAGATCACGGCGACGTTCACGGCGAGGCTCGGGTCGGTGGGCACGGCGGTGGGCGCTTCGGTCGGCGCTGCGGTGGTCACGGCGTACGGCTCCTCGGCTCGTTGGTTCACCAGTCGGCGATGTGGCAGGCGCTGAAGTCCTGCTCGGCCCGGGACGCGTTCGGGGTGGGCCGGGCGAAGGCGCGGTTGTAGTAGACGAGCGGGGTGCGGTCGCTCGTGTACGTCTCCTCGACACAGCCGAGGAGGATGGTGTGGTCGCCGGCGTCGACGGCCGAGTGCATCGAGCAGGCGACCCTGACCCCGGCCAAGTGCAGCCCCGGCAGACCCAGTTCGCAGGTCTCCATGTCCCCGGCGGCGAACCGGTCGATCCCCGAGGTGGCGAAGCGGCGGGCCACCGCGTGCTGCTCCTCGGTCAGCACGTTGATCAGGAAGTGGCGTGCGGTGGCGAACGCGGCGTGGGTACTGGCGCTCTTGTCGAGGCAGACCGAGACGAGCGGCGGGTCGAGGGAGACGGAGCTGAACGAACTGGCGGTGAATCCCCAGCGCTTGCCGTCGCCGTCGATCGTGGTCACCACGGTCACCGGGCCGGGTACGCGGGCCATCGTGCCCGTGAGCAGGGAGCGCTCCATGGCACCGTCCTTCCTTTCCGGTCGGGTGGGGATGAGGGATGTGGGGCGGGGGACGAAAGGCGAGGAGTGGAAGGGGTGGAAGGGGTGGGAGGGGCCGTCGGGATTCAGGGCTGGAGGCGGCTCGTGTGCCAGTCGCAGCCGAGGCGGGTGTAGGCGAGCCTGCGGTGCAGCCGGTCGGAGGCCGCGTTCCAGAACTCGACCTCGGCGGGCTCCAGCAGGTAGCCGGTGAACCGCTCCGGACGGGGCAGCGGCCGCCCGCCCTGCGCGAGCCGCAGCGCCTCCTCCCGCAGGACGTCCAGGTCACCGGCCTGGTCGCTCTGGTGGGACGCGGTGGTCATCGAGTGCAGCGGGGTCGGCCGGGCGGCCCACAGCTCGTCCGACTCGGCCGCCGTCAGGGGGGTGACGGGGCCGGAGAGGATGAGCTGCCGACCGCTCTCGCGCCAGTACAGGACGCCGGACGCCCAGCAGTTGTCGGCCAGTTCGCGGCCCTTTCGGCTGGTGCTGTGCGTGGTGAAGACGAAGCCGCGCTCGTTCTCGCGGGCGATGGTGACGATGCGGTTGGAGGCGTGGCCCATCCGGGTGGCGGTGGCCAGGGCCAGCGAGCGGGGCTCGCGGACCCCGCGCGCGGCGGCGTCGGCGATCCACTGCCGGGCCAGCGCGAGGGGTTCGGCGGGCGGGGCGTCGTACTCGGGGAAGGGCAGGTCGGTGGCGCCGGTCAGGGACTCGTACTTGCTGGTGTCCAGGCCCGGCCGCGCGGCGGGGGCCGGGGTGCTCTCCGGTGAGGTGGTGGTCGTCGTGGTCGTGGTCATGGCCGCTGCCGCTCCTTAGACGTAGATCGTTCCGCGGGCGATGACCGTGCCGTAGCCGCCCACCCGTACCCCGTTGACCCGGTCCGCCTGGCCGTGCGCGGTGGCGCACATCCGGGACGGGCGGCCCATCTCCACCCCCTGCGTGATCTTGATGCGCTGGCCGTAGGGGGCCAGCCCGTGCCGGGCCAGGTGGATGGCGAGGGGACCCGCCGCCGAGCCGGTCGCCGCGTCCTCCACCACCCCGTAGGCCGGGGAGAACATCCGGGTGCGCCACTCCTCCCCCGCCCCGGCGAAACAGTTCGCCGCCATGTCGGGGAAGCGGGACAGCGCCCGGTGGTCGGGCTCCAGCGCGGAGAGCGCCTCGACGCTCTCCAGGCCGACGAACACGTGCCGGGGGCCGTTGTGGTAGATCTCCACCGGGGCGATGGAACTCTCGACCCCGAGGGCCGCGAGCAGCTCCTCCGCGTGCTCGTACGGCTCCCAGCTCGGGTGCGGCTGGCGCATCTGGACGATGACCGAGCCGTCCCCGTTGTCCATGCCGACGTCGAAGGGGATCACGCCCATCCCGGTCTCCAGCCGCAGCCGTTCCTCCTTGCGGCCCACCCCCAGCGCCTTGCGGGACAGGCCCAGGGCGACGGCGGTGCCGAGCATCGGGTGCCCGGCGAAGGGCAGTTCGTTGACCGGGGTGAAGATCCGGACCCGGGCGTCGGCCTCGTCCGCGTCGGGCGGCAGGACGAAGGTGACCTCGGAGAGGTTCATCTCCCGCGCGATGGCCTGCATCCGGTCCGCGGTGAGGTCCTCGCTGCCGAAGAAGACGGCCACGGGGTTGCCTTCGAGCGGGTTGCGCGCGAAGGCATCCACGACCATGTAGTCATGCATGGGGAAGCGCTCCCTGACTGAGTGAGGTGGCGTCGGCGAACGCGGAGCCGAGCCCGTGGAGGGTGACGAGGGGGTGTGCGCCCTCCACCGCGGCCTCGACCTCGAACCGGGAACGGTGCGTGGGCGGACCGCCGATCAGTTCGGCGGCTCGGTTGGCGGGCAGGGCCCCGTCCGCGGGGCGCTCGGTCCACAGCATCACGGCCCCCCAGCGGTCGCCGGGCCGGTCCGCGATCCACAGCTTGAGGACCAGTCCGGGTACGTCGACCCAGGCGTCCACCGCCTCCTCGCGCAGGTGCTCGCGCAGCGACTCGATGCTCTGTCCCGTCCCGGCCAGCTCCCACCAGGCGATGTCCACCCTCATCGGGCCGCCACCTCCAGCTTCCCCATGGCCCGCAGCAGGGCCTGCCCGAGGATGCGGGGACCGTCGACGGTGAGCACCGACTCGGCGTGGAACTGCATGGACGCGAAGCGCGACCCCCGCAGGGCGTGCACCTCGCGGGTGCGCGCGTCGCGGCTGACCTCGACGACGCCGAGGTCCCCCGCGTCGATCTTGTCCTCGGGGCTGTGGGCGGCGTACGTGTTGTAGTAGCCGACCCGCTCGTCGGTCCCGAAGAGGTCGATCTCCCGTTGCACACCCTGGTTGGGGGTGGCGCGGCGGACCAGGTCGAGGCCGAGGCGCAGGCTGAGCACCTGGTGGCTCAGGCAGACCGCGATGAACGGCCGCTCCTGGTCCAGGAGTTGTCCGATGGCGCCGTTGAGGTGGGCGATCCGGGGGTCGGCCGCGTCGCGCGGGTCGCCCGGCCCGGGGCCGAGGACCACGAGGTCGTGGTCGCCGACGTCGTAGGCCTCGTCGAAGCGGCGCACGGACACGGCGAGGCCGAGGGAGGCGAGCTGCTGGCCGATCATCGCGGTGAAGGTGTCCTCCGCGTCGACGACCAGGGCGCTGAGCCCGGCGAGCCCGGGCTCCCACGCGCCGCGGTCCCCGCGTTCGGCGCAGCCGCGCAGCCAGAACGCGGCGATCCCGGTGTTGCGGGCCTCCAGTGCGGCCCGTACCTCGGGGTGGGCGCCGAAGCGCACCGCGGAGTCCGACTCCAGGGCGCTGAGCAGCCCGGCGGCCTTGGCGCGGGTCTCGGCGACCTCCGACTCGGGGTCGGAGTGGCGCACCAGGGTGGCGCCGACGCCGATCCGCATCCGGCCGGCCGCGCCGATGTCGGCGGTGCGGATCAGGATGGCGGAGTCCAGGGTGCGTCCGCCCGCCGGGTCGCGGCCGATGAGGGCGGCGATCCCGCCGTAGTAGCCGCGGCCCGCGGGTTCGTGGCGCCGGATGACCCGGGCCGCGCTCTCCAGGGGGCTGCCGGTGACGGTCGGCGCGAACATCGTCTCGTGCAGGATCTCGCGCACGTCGCGGTCGGTGGTGCCCTCGATGAAGTACTCGGTGTGCGCGAGGCGGGCCATCTCCTTGAGGTGGGGTCCGGTGACCCGGCCGCCGGACGCGCAGATCCGGGCCATCATCTTCAGTTCCTCGTCGACGACCATGTACAGCTCGTCGGCCTCCTTGCGGTCGGCGAGGAAGCGGGTGACCCCGTCGAGGGTGGGGCCGGTGGGCGGGTAGCGGTAGGTGCCGCTGATGGGGTTCATCACGGCGGTGCCGCCCGCGAGCGAGAGGTGCCGTTCGGGGGTGGCGCCGACGAAGGTGCGGCCGCCGGTGTGGATGGCGAAGGTCCAGTAGGCGCCCTGTTCGCGTTCCAGGAGCCGGCGGAAGAGGGCGGGCGCGGTCCGGTGCGGGACGTAGTCCTCGATGGCCGCGCCGTAGGAGCGCTTGATGACGAAGTTGGAGCCCGCGCCGGCGCCGATCTCGTCGGCGACGATCCGGCGGACGGTCGCCGCGTACTGGGCGTCGTCCACGTCGAAGGCGCCGCCGGTCAGCCGCACCGGCTGGTCCGCGATCCGGCCGGGCAGCGCGGCGAGGGGAAGGGTCTCGCGTTCGGTGACGGTCAGGGCGAGCAGCGGCGCCCCGTCGTCGGGGGCGGCGAACCCGCGCTCGGCGAGCTGGCGGTAGGGCACGAGGACGAGCACCTGGTCGCCGTCGAGCGGTACGTCGGCCAGCGCGTCCGGAGTGCTGACGGGGCCCGCCAGCACCTCGACGGTGCCGGGGGCCAGTTCGGGCCGGTGCAGCAGGGCGAAGTCCGCGACCTCACCGGCGAGTATCCGGGCGAGGAGGTCTCTCATGCGAAGACCTCCCCGGCGGGTATGACCCGGCCGCAGCGCCGGGCCACGTACTCCAGGGCCGAGGCGTGGTGGACGGCGGAGAAGTCGGCGACGGCGTCGGCGGCGAGGAAGGGCTGGATGTCGTTGCTGAAGGCGTCCATGGCGGTGGCGAGCACCCCGATGTGGGCGTAGACCCCGCACAGCACGAGCTGGTCGCGGCCCTCGGCCCGCATCCGCTCCAGCAGGCCGGAGCGGAAGAAGGCGCTGTAGCGCCACTTGGTGAAGACCCAGTCGCCCGCGTCGGGCGCCAGTTCGGCGACCACCTCGCGGTCGGTGTCCCCGGTGCGCATGCCCGGGCCCCAGAAGTCCTTGAGCAGGCCGCGCTGTTCCTCGGACATCCGGCCCGGCTGCGCCGTGTAGGCGACGGGGACGTCCAGGGCGGCGGCCCGCTTGCGCAGCTGGGAGGCGTTGTGCACGAGGTCGGCGCGCAGCGGGTCGGGCAGGGCGGCGAGGAAGTAGCGCTGCATGTCGTGGACGAGCAGCACGGCCCGGCCGGGGTCAGGGGTCCAGGTGACGGTGTTGGCGGGAAGCTCCGTGGCGGCGGGCAGCGGATAGGACTCGACGGGGGGCAGGCCGGGCATCGGGCATCTCCTTACGTGGGGATTCCTTCGCGCCGTACCTGCGGGACGTCGATCCCGAGGGCGCGGAACTGCTGGCAGGGGTTCATGAACTCGCGCTGCTGCTTGATCTTTCCGTCCTCGAAGAGGAAGGAGTGGATGAAGTGGTTGGTGTAGTGGCCCACCGGATATCCGGGATAAACGATCTTTCCCTCGCCCCGGCATTCGACCCAGAAGCGGTTCGGGTCCTGGGTGGAGAAGATCTCCACGTCGGTCCAGGCCCAGTCGGGGAAGCAGCGCAGGGACCACACGGCGTGCTCGCCGAGCCGGTCGCGGCCGGTGATGGTGATGGGCTCGCCGGTCTCGTTGGTCCACAGGCCGCCGACGCCGTCCTCGGTGAAGAGGAGGTGGCGCTGGAGGCGGTCCTGGCCGCGGGTGTTCATGTACCGCTCGACGAGGGAGCGGTTGTGCTCGCGGACCGTCTGCTCGGCTGCCGCCCGCTCGTTCGCCGTCTGCTCGTCGGCCGACTGCTCGAAAGACATGGTGTTCCTTTCCGGAGGGGAGGGAGACGTCAGACCAGCAGGCTGATCTCGCGCGGGTCGCGGCCGACCAGGGCCCGGCCGTAGAGCTGCTGCGGGATGCCCATGCCGAAGCCCGCGTGGCGGCTGCCGACGTTCACGTCCCGCCAGATCCGCTGGAGCGGGTTGGACTCGTTGAAGGCGGAGGAGCCGTAGGCCGTCATCAGGATGTCCACGGCCTCCCGGCACAACTGGGCGACCTGGGTGGAGTACTGGCGGGCGGCGGCCCGGGTCAGGACGTCCGGGAACCGTCCGGCGGAGGCGGCCTCGTCGGCCGTGTCGGCGATCTTCGCGGCCAGCAGCTTCGCCGTCTCGATCTTCGTGGCGGCCTCGGCGAGGTCCAGCTGGAGCGAGGGGGACTCCGCCTGGTTGGGGTACCGGGAGCCCGCGGCGGGCCGCTTGGGGGCCTGTTCGCGGACGAAGTCGAAGGCGGCGGTGGCCCCGCCGAGCAGGGAGCCCAGCAGGCCGATGGAGAAGAGCCCGACCAGGCTGTTGCGGTAGCGGTTGGCCGGGTCGACCAGCCCGTCCGTCTCGCCGTTGAGCAGCGGCAGGTAGGGCAGCAGGCGGCGTTCGGGTACGAAGACCCCCGCGGCCACGACCGTGTTGCTGCCGGTGCCGCGCATCCCGGCGAAGTGCCAGGTGTCCTTGATCTGGACCTCGTCGGCCCGCATCAGGGCGAAGTGGACCACCGGGTCGGCGCCCTCCACCGGTACCGCGATCAGCACCCCCACCCAGTCGGCGTGCAGGGATCCCGAGACGTAGGCCCACTCGCCGGTGACCAGCACCCCGCCGTCGGCGCGCTCGATCCCCCGGGCCGGCATCCCGAGCACCAGGGCGGTACGGGCGTCCGCGTTCAGGCTCCACACCTCGTCCTGCACCTGGCGCGGGAAGAGGGAGGCGACGAAGTTGCCCGCGTTCAGCACTCCGGTGATCCAGGCGGCCGAACCGCAGCCGCGGCCCACCTCGCTCGCGACCTCCAGCAGGGTGCGGATGTCGGCCTCGTAACCGCCCAGGCGGCGCGGGGTCATCAGCCGCATCAGGCCCGCGCCGGTGATCGCGTCGATGCTCCGACCGGTCAGCCGCCGCGCGCTGTCGCTCTGCGGCGCGTCCTCCCACAGGTCCGCGCGCAGTGCCGCGGCGCGGGCCACCAGCTCCTCGCGGCCCGGGGCCACGCCGTTCACGGCTTCACTCTGCACGGTCTTCTTCCCTTCAGCGGGGTCGGTCGGGGTCCGTCAGGTGCGGTGGGGCGGCGGAGTTCAGTTGCCCTGGGCGGCGCGGGCGAGGGTGTCCCACTGCTTCCACCCGGCGAGCCGCTCCTCGTACGCGGTGGTGATCGTGTCCAGTACGGTCGCCCCCAGCAGCACCCGCAGCGGCGGGTCCGGGTGGTCGACCAGCTCCAGCACCGGGCCCGCGGTGGCGGCCGGGTCGCCGGGGGCGGAGCCCGCCGACGGGGCCTTCGCGACGTCGGCGTAGGCCTCGGAGGGATCGGCCCACACGGCCGAACTCCCGCGCCAGTCCGTCGTGTACGGGCCCGGCTCGACCAGGGTGACGTGGATGCCGAAGCGCCCCACCTCCTGGGCGAGGGAGTCGGTCAGGCCCTCGATCGCCCACTTGGAGGCGTGGTAGAGACCGAGCATCGGCCAGGACGCCAGTCCGGCGATGCTGGACATCTGGAGGATGTGGCCGCTGCCCTGGGCCCGCAGGACCGGCAGGACGGCCTGGGTCACCCACAGCGTCCCGAAGAGGTTGGTGTCCAGCTGGGCGCGGGCCTGCTCCTCGGTGACGTCCTCGACGGCGCCGAAGAGCCCGTAGCCCGCGTTGTTCACGACGACGTCGATGCGTCCGAAGCGGGCGTGGGCGGCTCCGACGGCGGCGAAGGCCGCGTCCCGGTCCCGGATGTCGAGCTGGAGGGGCAGCACCGCGTCCCCGTACGCCTCGACGAGGGGGGCGAGGGAGGCGAGGTCGCGGGCGGTGGCGGCGACGCGGTCGCCCCGTTCGAGGGCCGCCTCGGCCCAGACCCGGCCGAAGCCCCGGGACGTGCCGGTGATGAACCAGACCTTGCCAGTCACTGCGGCAGTCACTGCGGCTCCTTAACCCGTCGGGGAGGCTTGGGGGTCCATTCATCCCGACGTACGGCGGACGTGTCCACGAAGGGAATTCGGACACCCCGTCCAAGTGCGGAATTTCCTCGGACGGACACAGCGCGGGTCGCCCGTGGACATCAATAGCCGTATCGGACAAGGGAGTTGGCGGGAGATACTGACGGGAATTCCGCATCCCGAGGACTGTCCCGCGGCGAGGCGCCGCAGCCGCCGCCGCGCGCCCACCGGGGATTTCGGGACAGCCCTCGAGGATCGAGATCGAATTCACCGCAAGGAGATTCGCGTGAGCGCCACGGAACAGACGTACGACTACGCCGCCGCCGACTTCAACGCCGTCTACACGGGCGGCGAGCTGCTCGAAGGGGCCGCCATCAAGGTCGTCCCGTGGGACATCGGCGAGGCCCAGCCCGACGTGGTCGCGCTGGAGGGCCTCGGCCGGTTCTCCGGTGCGGTCCTGGACGTCGGCTGCGGCCCGGGCGACAACGCCGTCTTCCTGGCGGGCCGCGGCTACGAGGTGACCGCCGTCGACGCGGCCTCCGCCGCCATCGAGCAGGCCCGCGCGCGGGCCGGGGACCTCGACATCGAGTTCGCCGTCGCCGACGCGACCTCCCTGGCCGGCTACGAGGGCCGCTTCGACGCCGTGCTCGACAGCGCCCTCTTCCACACCCTCCCGGCCGCCGCCCGCCCCCTGTACGCGGCGGCCCTGCACCGGGTCACCCGGCCCGGGGCGCGGCTGAGCGTGCTGTGCTTCGCCGACGTGCCGGGCGGGATGCCCGCGCCGCTGTCGGTGTCGGAGGAGGAGCTGCGCTCCACGCTGACCGCGGCGGGCTGGACGATCACCTCGCTGGAGCTGTCCGAGTACGCGGGGGTCGCGGCCGGCATGGAGAAGTTCTTCGAGCGCACCGGCAGGCGCCCCGAGCTGGACGCCAAGGGCCGCACCCGGTTGCCGGTGTGGAAGCTGTTCGCCGACCGCGCCGACGGCGGCGAGGCGGGGGCCGGGGCCGGAGCGGCGGCATGAGCGCGGTCCACCCGGGCGCCCCCGCCCCGGTGCGGCGCGCCTTTCCGGTGCTGCGCGCCCGCCGGGTGGGGGCCACCGCCGCCTTCTACGAGCGGCTGGGCTTCCAGGCCGGGCACCGCCACCCCGCGAAGGGCGAGCCGGACTTCGTCGCGCTGCGCCGGGACGAGACGGAGCTGGCGGTGAGCCGGGACGACAGGGCGGCCGACCGGCCGGCCGGCGGGGTCGACCTGTTCGTGTTCGTGGACGCCGTGGACGCCGTGGTGGACGCCCTGCGGGCGGCGGGCGCCCCGGTGGTCCAGGAGCCGGAGAACACGCCCTGGGGCGAGCGGGTCGCCTACGTCCGCGACCCGGCGGGCAACCGGGTGGGGCTGGGCTCCCCCGCCGCGTAGGGCGCGCGGACACGACTGCGTCCCGGGACCGGATCGCCGGTCCCGGGACGCAGTCGTGTCCGCCGGGTACTACGCGGCGGGCTCGATGTTCAAGTTGGTGCGGAACAGGTTGCCAGGGTCGTAGACGCCCTTGAGCTTGGCCAGCCGGGCCCGGGTCGCGGGGTCGTACAGCTCCCCCGCGTAGGCGTCGGCGGTGCGCTCCCCGTAGACGAAGTTCAGCGAACGCCCCAGGGTCCAGGGCTTCACCGCCTCGTCCAGGGCGGCGTGCGCGGCGCGGATCTCGTCCAGGGGGGCCTCGTCCGAGCCCGACAGGACGCGCAGGATGTAGGCGGCCTCGCGGAACGGCACCGAGTTGGGGACCTCGGGCTGCCGCGCCAGGGCGCCGCCGAGGTGGCGCAGGTCGACGATGCAGTCCACCGGCGACCCGGGGCCCGCCAGGGTGCGTACGGCGTCCAGCACCTCCGGGGTCAGCTCGCGCAGCAGGACGCTGTTGCCGTCGTAGGCGTGCGAGAAGGTGGGCTCGGCGTAGATGGAGCCGACCTCGGGGTAGGCCAGTTCACCCAGGTGCTCGTGGATGATCTCGGCGCCGAACTCCCGCCAGGGCCGCACCAGTTCGGGTCCCCCCGCGAGGTCGGTGGTGGCGAAGCGGATGTGCACGACGTGGCGGCCGCGCAGCGGCTCCGGGAACACCCGGATCGGCGGGTACTCGATCATGCCGAGGGAGGCGGTGACGCTCTCGGGGGCGGTCGCGGTCCAGCTGCGGAAGTGCGCGAGGACCTGCTCGGCCTGCGCGGCGTCGAAGTACATCCCGCCGCCGTAGACGGTGGCGACCGGCAGCAGCGAGATCTCCAGGGCGGTGACGATGCCGAAGTTGTCGCGGCCGCCGCGCAGCGCCCAGAAGAGGTCGGGGTCGCTGTCGGCGGTGACCCGGCGGGCCTGACCGTCGGCGGTGACCACCTCGACGGCCTCGACCAGGTCGGCGGCGTAACCGAACTCCCGGGCCAGCAGGCCCAGTCCGCCCGCCAGGGTGTAGCCGACCACGCCGACGTGCCCGGCGGAGCCGCTGAGCGGGGCCAGCCCGTGCGGGGCGGTCAGCTCGACGACCTGCTCCCAGCGGGCGCCCGCCCCGATCCGGGCGGTACGGGCCTGTGGGTCGACGGTGATGCCGGTCAGCCGCCGGGTACTGATCACCAGGCCGCCCCGGTCGAGGACGGTGACGCCGTGGCCGGTGGCCTGGACGGCGACCGCGAGGCCGCGCTCGGCGGCGAAGGCGACCGCGGCGCGGACGTCCTCGGCGTTCGCGGCGCCCAGGACGGCGGCGGGGCTGTGCCGGTATCCGGTCTGGAATCCGGTGAGTTCCTCCTCGTAACCCTCCTGTCCGGGGGTGAAGACCGGTCCGGTCACCGAATCCGCGAGGGGGGTGAAATCAATGGGGGTGGTGTCATGGGACATCAGGAGCATTCCTTTCGATGGCACGCAATGCGGTCGTTCAGCCGACCTGTTGCAGATCGGGATCCGGGAAATTCGCGGGCTCCGGAGCGGACTTCGGTCCGGATTCCGGAGCGGAATCCGGACCGGGCTTCTGGCCGGGCTTCTGGCCGGGCTCCGCCATATCGGCGCTCCTCCCGGACGGCATCAGCAGACACGCGAGCGCGCCCACGAGCAGAACGGCGACCGGCAGCATCAGGGTCGTCCCCGCGGCCTCGGCCAACCCGGCGTGGAACGCGTGGCGTTCGGCGGCCGTGGCGTTCTCGGCGAGGGTCTCGGTGGCGAGCCGGGAGGACAGCTGCGCCTGCATCAGCACGCCGACGGCGGCGGCGCCGATGACGCAGCCGACCTGGCGGATCGAGTTGTACATCCCGGCGCCCGCGCCGATGTCGGCGACGGGCAGTGAGCCGGTGGCCACATTGGCCATGGGCGCGAAGGCGGCCCCGGTGCCGGTCCCGGCGAAGAACAGGGCGCCCGCGAGCTGCCAGACCCCGCCGTCCGGGCGCATCGCGAGGACGATCATGCCGAGGCCCGCCGCGAAGATCAGGAAGCCCGCGAGGACCACCCACTTGCCGGGCACCCGGTCGGAGAGGGTCCCGGCCAGCGGTCCGGCCAGGCCGCTGGAGACGGCGACGGGGACCATGAGCAGGCCGGCCTGCTGCGGGGAGAGTTCCATGACGGCCTGCATGTAGAGGGTGAGGGGGAGGTAGAGCCCGGTCACGGCGAAGCCGATGGCGGCCGCGGCGAACGCCGCGCTGGAGAAGTGGCGGCGCCGGAAGAGCTCCAGCGGCATCAGCGGCTCGCGCGGGTTGAAGCGCTGCCACAGGACGAACGCCACGAGCAGCACCACGCCCGAGCCGATGACCACGGGCACGGTGACGGGTCCCGCGACGGTGCCCCAGTCGTAGTGCTGGCCGTTCTGCAGGCCGAACACCACGGCGAACAGGCCGAGTCCGGAGAGCAGGGTGCCCAGGAGGTCGAAGCGACGGTGGTTGCGGGGCTGGCCCCCGGGCACCAGCTTGACGGTCATGACGAGTCCCGCGATACCGATCGGCACGTTGACCAGGAAGATCCACTGCCAGCCCGCCGAGCCGACCAGGAACCCGCCGAGCAGCGGCCCGACGGTGGTGGCCAGACCCGCGACGGCCCCCCAGACGCCGAGGGCCGCGCCGCGCCGGTTGGCGGGGAAGAGGGTGGTCACGAAGGCCATGGTCTGCGGGGCCATCAGCGCGGCCCCGACGCCCTGGACGGCGCGGGCGGTCATCAGCATGCCCGCGCTGCCGGAGAGCCCGCACCACAAGGAGGCGGCGGTGAAGGCGGCCATGCCGGCGAGGAAGACGGGCTTGCGGCCGAAGCGGTCGCCGAGGCGTCCGGCGACCAGCAGCGGGACGGCGTAGGTGAGCAGGTAGACGCTGTGCACCCAGGTGATCTGGTTGAGGTCGGCGTTCAGGCCGCTCATGATGCCGGGGATCGCGACGGTCACGATCGTCGTGTCCATCATGATCAGGAAGAAGCCGACACAGAGCGCCGCCAGCGCGGCCCACGGATTCTTCGCGGCAGTGGCGGTCGCGGGGGTGGCCGCGGGGGTCGTCATCGGGTCAACTCATCTTCTCTCAGCGGTGGTCCGGCCCGGTTCGGTGCGCGCCGGCACTCGCTCCGGCGCCCCGGTGTTCCAGTTCGGTGGCTATCTCGTCCCAGTGGGCGGCGCAGGCGCGGGCCATGGCGGCGATCTTCGGGGCCTGGTGGTCGGGGGCGCGCAGCACCACTCCGCTCTCGCCCTCGCGGATCATCCGGGCCTCCAGCCAGCGGATCATCGCGCGGCCCTCGTCGCTGTACTTGAGGGTGGGGTCGCGCTTGAGGGAGTCCAGGACGAGGGGGAGGTCGACGGCGGCCCGGTCGGCGGCCCGGCCCGGGCGGGGGGCGGCGCCCTCGGCGTCCGGCGCGGGGACGCGTACGCCCGTACGGAGGCCCGTGCCGCTGCCGGGCAGGGGGCCCTCGCCGCGGCCGAGCCGGTCGCGCACGTCGCGCGCGGTCTCCACCGATATCCCGGCGGAGCGGGCGATCTCGCGCAGCGAGGCCTCGGGGCGGACCGCGAGGTAGTCCATGGCCCGCAGCCTGCCCTCGGTGGCGTTGAGCGGGCGGGCCCGGCCGTCGCAGCCCACCCGGGCGGCGGGCAGTTCGCCGGGGGCGCCGGTCTCGCCCTGCTCGGCGGCCGTGCGGCGCAGGACGCCGACGGTCTTGCCGGACAGGCCGACCTTCGCGGCGACCGCGCGGTCCGACCAGTCGGGCCAGGCGCGCAGGATGCGGCGGGCGGACTCGCGGCGGTCGGAGAGGGTCAGCGGCAGCCCGTGCCGGTTGTTCGTCTCGACCGCCAGCAGGAAGGCCTCGCGCTCCGTGCCGTCGAACCAGCGCACGGCGATGGACTCCCGGCCGCGCAGCCGGGCCGCGTGCAGCCGGTGCATCCCGTCGACCACGCGCAGGGTGGCGCGGTGGACGACGATCGGCGGGAGCTCGGTCTCCAGGGCCGCCAGCAGGCGGACGTGGTCCTGGTCCACCCCGGCGAGCCGGGGGGATTCCGCGTCGAGCAGCGCGTGCACGGGGACGCAGCCGGTCTGCAGCACCGCGGCGGGCGCGGGGAGGGTGACCGGGCGCAGGGCGGTGAGGGCGGCGGGCAGGGCGGTGAGGGTGGGCAGCGTGATCGCGCGGAAGGGGGCTGCCGCCGTGTCGACGGTCATTCTTCGACTCCTAGTCCTTGGTTCGCGGAGCGCGGTCAGCCGCTGAACGCATGGGCGGGTGCGGGTACATGGGCGTGGGCTTGAGCGAGGGCATGGGTGTGGGCGGGGCCGTGGCCGGGGAGGGAGGGCCGGGTGGCCGCCGGGCGCGGGCCGCCGAGCAGCCGGTGGGCGGCGGCGGCCGCGACGAGGGTCATGTGGCGGTGCCAGCCGGGGAAGGAGCGGCCCTCGAAGTCGAGCAGCCCGCAGTCCTCCAGCACCTCCATCGAGGTGGCCAGGGACAGCGAGGTGGCGGCCGAGAGGGAGAACCGGGCGGCGGCCAGCGATCGGCCGTCGGGGTCGGCGATCCAGTGCCCGGTGGGCCGCTCCGGGACGGCCGGGCCCCATTCGGTGAGCAGCGCCAGCGGGCGGGCCACACCGGGGACCCGGATGAGGGCGGGCGCCCGGCGCAGCCTGCCGCCCGCGAGGGGGGAGGCGGCGGGGCCGAGGCGGGCGGCGAGCCGGGCGACGGTGGTGGTGTGCGGGGCGCGGTCGCCGGGCGGGCCGCAGAGTACGGGCGTGGCCGGCGGTACCGAGACGGCGAAGCCGAGGCCCCGCGCGGCCAGTCCGGCGACGAGCCGGACCGCGTCGGCGGGGGCCTCGGTGGCGGCCTCGGCGACGACGGGGACGCCCGCGGCGGCGGCGTACGCGGTGGCGGCCTCGGCGGCCTGGTCGAGGCCGAGCCCGGGGAGGGCGGCGGCCGCGGAGCGGGCGGCTGCCGGTATCCGGGCCCGCTCGCACAGCTCGTCGTCCTCGCTCCAGCGGCCCGGCAGGACCAGCCGCCAGTCGACCGGGACGCTGCCCAGGTCGGTGACGAGGAACAGCCCGAGCGCGAGCTGGCAGCTGAGGGTGCGGCCGCCCGCGGGGTCGAAGCGGCGGTGCACTCCGGCGGAGCACTGGCCGCGCTTGGGGATGACCACGGGCACCATCCGCAGCGCGCGCACCCCGGCCCGCTCCCCGCACCAGGCGGCCAGTTCCCGGCGGACCGGGTTCCAGTCCCAGGTACTGGCGTTGACGACCTGGTGCAGCGACTGCGAGGCGGCCCCGAGGGCGGCGGTGGAGCGGGCCATGTTCCGCACGGACTTCTTCCCGGGCGTGCCCAGCAGCCCGGACAGGTAGGCACCGGCCCAACGGCGCTGATCGGTGCGGGGCAAGCAGTGGAAGAGACGCCGGGCGAGTAGGTCGGCGGTCGGCATGGCGGGCAGCTCCCTCCGGCGAGGCGGGTCGGGTCGGTTGGCCAGCGAAATAAAGAATAGCGAGTGTTCTCTATGTTTTGCGACCCCGCTGCACCCCCGAAACGACTTTGTCACTTCCGCGAGGGCCTCCCGGCCCACCCGCAGAGAGAGCCCCCCGTCCGGATTCAAGATCCGGGCGAGGGGCTCTCGTACGGTCGGCCCGCAGGCGGGGCGCGGTCAGGCGGCCAGCTCCGCGAGGACCGAGTCGCGGCCCGTCAGGTCGGCGCGGGTGCCGCTGAACAGGCTCTCTATCGGGAGCCAGCGCAGCGTGACCGGGCCCGCCGGGGCCCCGTCGTAGCCGATCGCCGCCGCCGCCGTGTGGCGGGGGCCCGCCGGGACGTCGACGACCGACCAGCCCTTGGGGTGCCGTTCGGACTCCCACCCCAGGTAGTCCAGGGACAGGTCCCGGCCGAGGCCGGTGCCCAGCCCCTTGAGGTAGGCCTCCTTGCGGGTCCACAGACGGCCGAAGGCCGAGGTGCCCGCGCACTCGGGGACCTCCGCCAGCTCGGCGCGCTCGTCCGCGTGCAGCGCGGCCGTGCACACCCGGGCCGTCTCGGCCGTCGGCACCTTCTCGACGTCGACCCCGATCGGTACGGTCGCCACCCCGATCAGCACGATCCCGCTGCTGTGCGACAGCGAGAAGTGCAGCTCGGACTGGGGTCGCAGGAGGATCGGCCGGCCGTGCTGCTGGTCGCAGCACGGGCAGGGACCGCGGCCGAACTCCAGCGACCCGGCCGGTTCCCCCACGTACGTGGCGAGTACCCGGCGCAGCGCGATGTGCGCCGCCGCGTACAGGTAGCCGCCCGACTGCCGGCGGCAGGCGCGGGCCCGCTGGAGTTCGTTCTCGTCCAGTTCCGTCATCTCCAGCACGCCGGTGATGTCATCCGGCTTCGGCTGCCTGAGCAGCCAGACATCAGCGCCGGCCGGCGGCGCCAGCTTCGCGGTCATCCGCCGGCCCCGAGCAGCGCGACGACCATCGCGGCCAGCGCGTGCGTGTCCTTGGCCATGAGCAGCTCGGTCAGTTCCGGCGCGACCCCCAGGGAGGACCGCAGCCGGTACTGGAGTTCCAGTCCCAGCATGGAGCCGACGCCGACGCTGACCAGCGTCCGCTCGGTGTCCAGCGCGGCGGGGGTGAC
Source organism: Streptomyces sp. G-G2 (assembly GCF_030063135.1). Classification (GTDB taxonomy): domain Bacteria; phylum Actinomycetota; class Actinomycetes; order Streptomycetales; family Streptomycetaceae; genus Streptomyces. The sequence continues at coordinate 80,010 of NZ_JASISO010000022.1, read as the reverse complement.
GCCCACGGAACGGGCGACCTCCCGGCGCACGTAGTCGAAGACCATGTCCATGCGCTCGGCTCCGGTCACCGATGCGAGCGTGGCCGCCGAGGGTGCGGTCACGTCCGCGGAGACCGGGCCGTCGGTGACCGGGACCATCGGGTCCCGGCCGGCCGGGGCATCCCAGTCCGGTTCGGTATTGAGCCAGTCGAGAACCGCTTGGTTCGTAGTCACAGCTCCTCCTTCTTCCTTCTCTTCGGGTCGTGCGCCGGGTGGCGCACGGACATCAGGGAGCGCACCCGCGCGGGGTGCAGCGGGAGGGCGCCGACATCGCCGGGCAGCCCCAGAGCGTCGCGTACGGCGCCCGCGACGGCGGCGCCGCTGCCCGCGGTGCCGCCCTCGCCCGCGCCGCGCAGGCCGAGGGGGTTGCCGGGCGCCGGGGCGTCCTCGTAGATCTCCACCTGGATTTCGGGGAGCGAGGCGGCGCGCGGCCACACGTAGTCGTCGAGGGTCAGGGAGAGCGGCCTGCCGCGCGCGTCGTAGCGGAACTCCTCCGACAGCGCGCCGCCGATGCCCTGCACGGCGCCGCCGATGAGCTGGCCGCGGACCGCCTCGGGGTGCACGGCGCGCCCGATCTCGTAGGTCATGGCGTAGCGCAGCAGCCGCACCTCGCCGGTCCCCGGGTCGACTTCCGCCTGCGCGAAGTGGGCGCCGTAGGGGTACGTCATCCCGTCCGCGGCGTACGTCGCCCGGCCGATCAGGCCGACCTCCTCGCCGGTCCTGATCCAGCGCGGGGTGAAGGAGGCCGCCGCGAGCGCCGCCCAGCCCACCTCGCCAGGACCGGAGTGCGAGCCGAGGCCGCCCGCGACCAGGCGCACGGACTCCGGCGGGACGTCCAGCAGCCCGGCCGCCACCCGGGCGGCCTTCTCGCGGACCGCGACCGCCGCCCGGCGCACCGCCTCGCCGCCCACGACCGTGGAGCGGCTGCCGAAGGTGCCGCCGCCGTCCGGCAGGACGTCGGTGTCGGAGAGCACCACGCGCACCGACTCCACCGGGACGGCGAGTTCGTCGGCGGCGATCTGCGCCATCACCGTCTCGATGCCCTGGCCGACGTTGGCGCCGCCCATGGAGACCCGGACCGCGCCGGTCACCCCGATGTCGACGACGGCGCTGTCGTAGCCGAGCCCGGCCTTCTCCAGGATCACCGCGCAGCCGGTGCCGACCAGCCGTCCCGCCGCCCGGGCGGCCCGGGTCTCGGCCCGCCAGCGCTCGTAACCGACGTCCCGCAGCGCCTTGTCGAAGTGCTCCAGGTGGTCCTTGCCGTCGAGGACCATGGGCGAGCCGAAGACCTGCATCGGCCGCTGGTGCGGGAGTTCGGCGCTGGTCAGCAGGTTGATCCGGCGCAGCTCCACCGGGTCCAGGCCGAGCCGGGTGGCCGCCAGGTCCAGGGCGTGTTCGCGCACGAAGTTGTGCTGGAAGCGGCCGGGAGCCCGGTAGGTGCCGATGGGCGTCTTGTTGGTGGTGACGATGTGCACGCGCGAGCGGCACGCGGGCACCCGGTAGGCGCCCGAGATCATCGACGCGGTCAGCGCGGCCACGACCGCCCCGTGGGTGCGGATGTACGCGCCGTTGTCCAGCCAGGCCTCGTCCCGCAGCCCCAGCAGCCGCCCGCCCTCGTCCAAGGCCAGCTCGATGCGGTGCTCCTGCTCGCGCGCGTGGTTGGCCGCGCTCATGTGCTCGGCGCGGTCCTCGCTCCACTTCACCGGGCGGCCGGTGCGCAGGCACAGGAAGGGGACCAGGAAGTCCTCGGGGTAGAACTCGCCGCGGATGCCGAAGCTGCCGCCCGCGTCCGTCTCCCGCATGTGGATGCGGTGTTCGGGGACGGCGAGGAGCCCGGCCAGCACCCGCCGGTTGATGTGCGGGATCTTCGCGGCGCCCCAGATGGTGATCCGGCCGCCGGGTCCGTCGCGGTCGTCGAGTTCGGCGATCAGGCCGCGCGGTTCCAGCGGGGTGCCGCTGTGCCTGCCGGTGCGCAGGTCGGCGCTGACGACGTGGGCGGCGGCGGCGAAGGCGGCGTCCACGTCGCCGTAGCCGAAGTCGACGGTGCCGACCTGGGGCGGGGGCGCCCCGGGCAGGGACTCCGACGGGGGTCCGGCCGCGGCCGTACGGGCGTCCAGCGCCGGGGTCAGCTCCGCCAGGTCGAGGCGGACCAGCTCGGCGGCGTCCTCCGCGAGGTAGGGGTCCTCGGCGAGGACGACAGCCACCGGCTCGCCCGCGTACCGGACGTGCCCGGTGGCGAGCGGCGGCTGGAGGTAGGGAGTGAAGTCCAGTCCGGGGTGCGGCTGACGGACCGGGATCCGCAGGCCGGGCGGCAGGTCCCCGGCGGTGAGGACGGCGGCCACCCCGGGCAGCGCGGCGGCCCGCGCGGTGTCCACGCCGAGGATCCGGGCGTGGGCGAGGGGGGAGCGTACGACGCGCATCCACAGCTGGCCCGGGCGCACCACCTCGTCGTGGAAGCGGCCCCGGCCGCGCAGCAGCCGGTCGTCCTCCAGCCGGGGCACGGACCGCCCCACCGCGCCCGTCACGCCGGTCGCCTCCGTCACGCCCGCGCTCATGACGCCTCCCCGCGCGCGGCGGCGACGGAAGCGGCCGCCGAGGCCGCGCAGACCGCGTCCACGATGGGCTGGTAGCCGGTGCAGCGGCACAGGTTCGCCGAGACGCAGCCGCGCACGGCGGCCCGACCGGGCTCCGGGTCACGGCGCAGCATTGCGGTGGCGAGCATCAGGAACCCGGGGGTGCAGAAGCCGCACTGGAGGGCGAAGTTGTCGCGGAACGCCCTTTGCAGCGGCCCGAGTTCGCCGTCGAGCGGCGCCAGGGACTCGACGGTCTCCACGGAGCCCCCGTCGGCCTGTACCGCGAGCAGCGCGCAGGCCCGTACCGGCTCGTCGTCCAGCAGCACGGTGCAGGAGCCGCACACCCCGGTCTCGCAGCCCACCTGGGTGCCGGTGAGCCGCAGCTCGCGGCGCAGTACGTCGGCCAGACTGCGCCGCGCCTCGACCTCGAGGGCGTGCGGCTCACCGTTCACGGTCAGCTTCACCGGTATCGCGACGGGCGCGGCCGTGAAGGCGTCGGCGGTCATACCGGCACCAGCTCCGGGGCGGGCCGGCGCACCGGGGCCAGTACGGCCGCCCGCGCGGCGGACTCGGCCAGCGCCCGGCGGACCAGGACGGCGGCCAGCGTGCCCAGGTCACCGGCCGCGCCGGTGATCCGGACGGCCTTGGCGGCGGCCACGGCGAAGGCCTCCGGGCCGGGACGGGTCCCGATCAGCAGGGCTTCGGCGGCCGGGATCCGCACCGGGCGTTCCAGCGGGCCCGCGAGGGCGAGCCGGGCGGCGGCGACGCGTCCGTCGGCGTCCAGGACCAGGGCCGCGGCGGCGGCCACCTCGGGGGTACGGCCGGGTGAGGAGGCGTACTCGACCAGCGCGGCGGCCGGTTCGGCGGCCGGGAAGCGCAGCTCGACCAGGATCTCCCCGGGCCGCAGGGCCGTCCGGTGGCGCCCCCGCAGGAACGCGTCGGCGCCCACCACCCGGGTGCCGTCCGGCCCCAGCAGGGTCAGCTCGGCCCCCAGCAGCACCGCGAGCAGGCACCACTCGGCGCCCGGGTCGGCGTGCGCGAGGCTCCCGCCGACCGTGCCGCGCACCCGCACCGGCAGCTGCCCGATCAGCGCGGCCGCCTCGGGCAGCACCGGCAGGCGCCCGTGCAGCACCGGGTCGGTGCTGCGCTCGACGCTCGCGTGCGGGGTCAGCGCGCCGATCCGGATGCCGCAGGGGCCGCTCTGGATGCCGTTGAGGGAGGGCACCCGGCCGAGGTCGACGATCAGGTCGGGGCGTACGAGCCGCTGGTTGAGCAGCGGCACCAGGGACTGGCCGCCCGCGAGCACCCGGGTCTCGCGCCCGGCCTCGTGGGCCGCGGCCAGCGCCCAGACGGCCTCGGCCGCGCTGGCGGGACGGACGTAGTCGAACGGGGCGGGCTTCACGGCCGGTCCCGCGGGGGCACGCTCAGCTCGGTGTGCCCGTACTTGCGCATCAGGTCGGCCAGGTCGAAGTGCGCCGACCGCTCGATGATCTTGTCCCCGCGGAACCGGTCGATGCCCAGGGCCCCGAAGGTCGCCTTGCGACCGCTGGGCGGCAGCCCGCGGAAGGCGCCGAGCTGGGTGGCGGTGCACTCCACCCGGGAGATGACGGTGTCGCCCTCCGTCCACTGCTCGACGACGGTGTCCACCATGTCGGGGAAGCTGGTCCGGAAGGCCCGCACCCAGGTGCGGACGCCCTCGGGGCCGTGCAGGCCGAACTGCGGCCAGGTGAAGTCCTCGTGGAAGAGGTCGTCGGCGAGGTCCAGCTCGCCGTGCGTGATGATCCGTTCGAAGAGCTGCGCGGCCTTCGCCTTGCGCTCCTCCGCAGTCAGGGCCGTCCCCGGCATGTCACACCTTCCCCAGGATCTTCGACGGGTTCTTCTTGTCTTCCGCGGCCGGCTGTTCCGGCCGGGGCAGGGCCCGGCTCGCGGCGGCGGCGATCAGTACCAGGACCAGTCCGATCCCGGCGACCCAGCGCAGTGCGATGGCGTACGCGCTGGGTCCCTCCCCGGAGCCGAGCACCGTGAAGAAGACCGAGCCGAGCAGGGCCACCCCGGCCGCGCTCGCGAACTGCTGGGCGGTGGTGAGCACTCCGGCGGCGGCTCCGGCCTGGCCGGGACCGACTCCGGTGAGCACGGCTCCGGTCAGGGCGGGCACGGCCAGTCCGTTGCCGAGGCCGATCAGGATCATCGGGAGCAGCAGCCGCAGGGCGCTGATCCGGTCGGCGGCCCAGGTGAGTTCGCCGAGCAGGACGACCAGTCCGGCGGCGGCGATCAGGGTGCCGCTGAGGACCGTACGGGCGGCCCGCACGGGCGGGATCCGGCGCGCGGCCATGGAGGCTCCGGCGAAGGCGAGACCGAGCGGGGCGAAGGAGAACCCGGCGGCCAGCGGGCTCAGCCCGAGCCCGGACTGGAGGACCAGGGTCAGCGCGAACATGAAGCTGAAGAACGCCCCGAAGACCGCCCCGCTGACCACCAGACCGCGGTGGAAGGAGCGGATCCGGAAGAGCGAGAGGTCCAGCAGCGGTCGCCCGCCCCGGCGGGCCAGGCTCCGCTCCCACCCGAGGGTCGCGGCGAGCACGGGCACGGCGGCGGCCAGCGACAGCCACGTCCACAGCGGCCAGCCCTTGGCGCCGCCGAGCATCATCGGTACGAGCGCCAGCGCGAGCCCGGCCGGGATCCCGATCGCCCCGATGGGGTCGAGCCCGCCGCCCTTGGCGGCTCCGGCGGCCCGCCGGGGGATCAGCTTGCGCGCCAGCAGGAAGGTCAGCAGCCCCGCGGGCACGTTGACCAGGAAGATCGCCCGCCAGCCGAGGCCGGAGGAGCCCGCCTGGAGCAGCATCCCGCCGAGCACCTGCCCGGCGACCGCGCCGACCCCGACGGTGAACCCGAACCAGGCCAGTGCGCGCGGCCGTTCGGCCGGGCTGAACACCCCGGTGATCAGGGCGAGCACCTGCGGCACCATGGCCGCACCGGTCACGCCCTGGAGCAGCCGGGCGGTGACGAGCTGGCCGGGGCTCTGGGCGATGCCGCAGAGCAGGGAGGCCACGGTGAAGGCGAGGGCCCCGCCGAGGAACATGCCCCGGGAGCCGAGGATGTCGCCGAGGCGGCCGCCGGTGATCAGGCCGCTGGCGTAGGTGAAGGCGTATCCGGCGACGATGAGTTCGAGGGCGACCGGTCCGGCGCCCAGCTGCCGCTCCAGCGTGGGGGCGGCCACATTGACGACGTACAGGTCGAACTGGGCCATGAACAGGGCGGCCAGGACGACGGGCAGCATCAGCCAGCGCCGCGCGTACGGGGTTTCGACAGCGGTCTGCGCGCTCACTTGGTCCCCCCGGCGGCCGCGGCGACGAGGGAGGCGGCGCTCTGCGCGCGCTCACCCTCGAGGCGCCAGTCGATGGTTTCGTACGCCCGGGTCGCGAGCTCGATCGCCTCGTCGGCGGGGCGTACGACGGGCAGGCCGAACAGGTCGGCGATCTTCTCCAGCCGCTCGGGCCGGGGCCCCTCGACCACGTGGTAGGTCACGTCCAGGTCCTCCAGGGCTCGCAGCAGCATGTCGTCGCAGAAGGCGCGGAACTCGGGGTGCATCCGGCGGTGCCCGCCCCGCTTGACCGCCCCGGGCGTGGCCCGCAGGTGCACGAAACCGTCGTAGGTCTCCTTCACGTGCTGGCGCATGGCGTGCCCGAGCTGGTCGACGGCCTCGGCGAAGAAGCCCATGGCCGCGGTGGCGGGAGCGGTCGCGGCGGGGGCCGCGGGGTCCATCCCGAAGCGGACCCGGGCCGCCGCGTAGATCCACTCCTGGAGCGAGGACCCGTCCGAGACGAATCCGGCGCCGCCCACCCCGAGGCGGGCCTCGTTCTGCACCCGCCCGACGTGCCTGCGCACGGCGAGCTGGAGGTACTCGGCGGGGGTCACCTCGGCGAGCGCCTTCCCGGGCACGGCGTCGGGCAGTATCTCCCGGATGGCCCGGGCGGGAGCGAAGGCGAGACCGGTGTAGGAGGCGAGGGCGGTGGCCGTGGAGGTCTTCCCCGCGGAATAGGTACCGGACACGGACAACCGCATCGGTGTCTCCTTAGTGATGTTCGTTTCGATGACCCGCCGGGCGGGGCCGGACTGCAGCGGGCAGTTCCGGCCCCGCCGGCGAGGGGGGCGGGGGGCCGCGGGGGCGGAGGCCCCGATGCCCCGGACCGGGCCGGTCAGCCCGCCGAGGCCGCCGCCTGCGGCGGGAGCTCGTGCGCGAACGAGGCCCGCACTCCGACTCCGCCGAGGCTCGCCTCGATGTCCACGCTGCGCCACACCCCGCCGCGCAGCGGCAGGACCCGCTTCGCGATCAGCCGTGCGGCGGCGGCCTGCGCCTCGTCCCCCCGGGTCGGCAACGGCAGGGCCGTGTCCGCCGCCGTCAGGACGGTCTGCATCATCCACAGCGTGTTGCTGCTGGCCCGGTCCACCCGGTCCAGCTCGTACATGAGCACCTGGACCAGCTGGAGGTTGACGACGAAGGCGTCGACGAGCGAGACCGACGGCTCGGTGGCCGCGTCGACGCCCAGCGCGCCGGGCCCCTCGGGCCCCTCGGCCGGACCGGGGACGAAGTGCACCCCGGCCGTGGCCGCCAGCTCCTCCATGTCGACCACCACGTCACGGATGACGTGGCGCCGCCGCTTGAAGCCGTCGCCGTAGAAACGCCGCGCACCTTCGCCGAGGCCCTCGTCCAGGCTGCCGAAGTAGCCCTCGGCCTGCGCCCGTACGCCCTCGTCGTGCTCGATCTCGCAGCGCACCCGCAGCTCGCCGACCGCGCCGTCGTGGACGGACAGCCGCCGCCCCGGAACCCCGGGGACGTCGTCGGTGCGGATCAGCCGGGAGGAGGCGGGGATCCGCAGCAGGTCCTCCTGCGGAGCGCCGCCGGCCCGCAGGACGACCTTGCGCAGCCGCATGCTGCTGCGGGCGTCGCCGCTCAGCCCGTAGGCGTGGACCAGGTGCAGTTCGGCGAGCTGTACGCCGAGGACGAGCGCGTCCACCGTGCTGAGGTGGGGGCGCAGGTCCGTACCGTTCTTCTTGCGGGACCAGTCGGCGGGGTAGCTGACGTCGACGGTGGCCCGGATGCCCGGCCGCTCGACGGTGACCGGGGTGGCGACCACGTCACGGACCAGGTACTCGGCCCGCTGGTAGCCTCGCGAGAAGAAGCGCCCCTCGCCCGGTCCGAGATAGTCGTCTACCGACTTCAGGAACAGCTTCTGTGGGGTTTCGGCCTGCTTGACGGCGGACACGTCTCACGCACCCGCCGGGGCACCGGCCGAGGCCGCACGCTCGAGAGCCGCCTCGTAGGCACCGACCAGCTCGCGCAGGGTCCGTATCTCCGTGATGGACAGGTCCGCGGCGAACGGGTCGACGCCCAGCTCGGTCTCCAGCTGGATCAGCAGCTGGGCGAGCATCAGCGAGTTCACCCCGGACTTGAGCAGCTCGTCGTCCAGCGATACCTCGTCCTCCTCCGAGCTGAGGACCACGGACTGGATCTCGCGCTCGATGATCTGCTGGATGTTCTGCTCGTTCAGCATGTGATTCCTCCGTCGATGACCAATGACTGACCGGTGATGAAACGTGCGTGTGAAGAGGCGAGGAAGAGGACCGAATCGGCGATCTCCTCCGCGCTGCCGAGCCGGCCCAGCGGAGTCCGGTGCTGGATCTTGTCCCGGTTCCGCTCGGTGACGTCCGAGGTCAGCTCGCTGTCGAAGAACCCGGGGGTGACGGTGTTGACCCTGATGCCCACGGGCCCCAGTTCCCGGGCGAGTGCCCGGCCGAACCCCTCCAGGCCCGCCTTGGCCGCCGCGTAGACGGCGACCCCGCGGTAGCCGCGGATGGCGTTGATGGACGAGATGTTGACGATGGATCCGCCGCCGCGCATCATCAGCCGCGCGCACGCCTGGGTGAGGTGTACGGGCGCCGTCAGGTTCGCGGCCAGCAGGTCCTCGATCCGCTGGGGAGCGACGGTCAGGAACAGCTCCTGGTGCAGCACCCCCGCGTTGTTGACCAGGAGGTCGACCCGGCCGAAGCGGTCCCGGACCGCCTTGGTGAACTGCCGGATCTCCCCGGCCTCGTGGAGGTCCACCGACTGCCAGAGGAAGGCCTCGGGGTGGGCCCCGGCCGTCTCCTCGGTGAACTCGTTGGGCTTGCGGCTGAAGGTCGCGACCCGCCAGCCCGCGGCCAGCAGCCGCTCGGCGAGCACCCGGCCCAGTCCCCGGCTGCCGCCGCTGACCACCGCGACCCGCCCGTCGCCGGGCTCGTCGGCCGGCTTCGCGCTCGTCGGCTCGGACGTGCTCACACGGCGCTCCGGATCTTCTTGAACCGGTCGGAGTGCGTCTCCGCCGTGGTCACCTCGACCACCACCGGCACCTTGAAGGCCTCCAGGCGCTGCGCGCAGTACTCACGGATGGCCCGGGCGGTGGCCCGCTCGTCGTCGACCGGCGCGATGAGCCGGACGACGGCCTTGACCACGTGGCCGGTGACGTGGCTGGGGCGGCCGGAGACGACGGCGTCGGCGACGTAGTCCAGCTCCAGCAGGACGTTCTCGACCTCGCTGGGGTAGACCTTCTCCCCCGCGACGTTGATGAGTTCGGACTTGCGGCCCAGGATCCGGACGTAGTCCCCGTCCGTCTCCACCGCGTCCTGGGTGTTGAAGAACCCCTCGTCGTCGAAGGGCGCCGGGGCGTTGAGGTAGCCGAGCATCGCCATGTCGGAGCGGATCCACAGGATCCCGTCCTCGATGCGGTACGAGAACCCCTCGCCGCCCAGCTTGACCCACAGGCTGCCGTCGTCGCGGGACTTGGTGGGCATGATGCCCAGCTCGGACAGGCCGTAGGTCTGCTTGAGCCGGGTCCGCGGCAGGGCCTTGCCCAGCCGGGTCAGGGTGCCCTCCGGCATGGGCTCGGTGCCGTAGCTGACCAGCTGGAGCGAGGACAGGTCGTGCCGCTCGTACGCCCGGGAGATCAGCAGCATGTTGAGGAAGGTCGGGGTGGTGGGCAGGATCTGGATGGCGTTGGACTCGATGGCCGCGCAGACCTTGTCCGGGGTCCGCTCGTCGATGGTGACGAGCGCACCGCCCTGACTCAGAGTGTGGAGCAGGGTATTGATGCCGCCGATGTGGTCCAGGTTGAGGAACCCGAGGGTGCGCCGGGGGCGGGTCGGGGGCCCGTACTTGGCCAGGACCTTCGAGAAGTCGAGGACGCTGGCCTTGCTGCGCCCGGTGGTACCGGAGCTGAAGAGGACCAGTCCGGGGACCCCGTCCGTGCGGAGCTGGTCGTACAGCTCGTGCTCGGAGGAGCGCCCGGTGATCTCGATGCTGCGGCGCCACTGCTGGGAGTCGATCGTGATGACCGTCTCCACCTCGGCGACCTCGTGGAACTCGGCGCGCTTGGCGGGCGGCAGCGGGGTCATCGGGACGATGATCGCGCCGCGTTCGATCAGGGCGAGCAGGCCCGCGCAGGCCTCGACGCTGCTGACGCCTTCGAGGGCGACGACCTGGCCGGCGTGGACGCCGCCCCGGTCGAGGAATCTCTCCCACTCACCGGTCAGTCTGGCCAGCTGGGCGTAGCTGTAACTCACACCGTTGAAGACGATGGCATCGGCCTCACCGAAGTTCCGCATCCGGTCGAAGAACCATGACGTCATACGCTTTCCACCTCTTTCACCTCGTCGTGAGCGGCCGTCTCCCGGTCGCTGTGCCACTGCGGCAGGTCGAGCGCCGGGGGAACCGGCGCGGCGGGCAGCAGGGACCACCCGTGGATACGTGCGTGGGTGCGCAGCACCTTGTCGCCGCCGACGACCACCGCTGCCCCGGTGGCTCTGAGCATCGGCAGGTCGGACATGTGGTCTCCGTACGCGATGCACTCGGCCGGTGTGGTGCGGTGGCGGGCGGCGACGGCCCTGACCACCTCGGCCTTGGCGTCGGCGAGCATCGGGGGCCGGGTGAGCCGGCCCGTGTAACGGCCCCAGGCGATGTCGGGTTCGGTGCACCAGACCTCGTCGGCGCCGAGGTGCTCGGCTATGGGGTCGAGGACGGCGGGGAAGGAGCCGGAGACGAACACGATCCGGGTGCCGTCGTCCTGGTGGCGGCGCAGGGCGGCGACGCCCTGGTCGTGGAAGAAGGCGCCGGAGCGCAGTTCGTCGCGGAACCAGTCCTCGGCGTGGAAGGAGACCTCGGTGGCGTAGGCGCCTTCGAGGTTGGCGAAGTAGGCGCGGTTGGTGACCGTACGGGGGCAGCCGACCTGGTTCATCGCCTTGAGTTCACGGCGGCGGCTGTCGTACTCGTGGGGCGGGTTGCCCAGCGCGGCGAGGTAGTGGCGCAGGAAGCGGAACATGCTCGGGGCGGTGGTGAGAGTGCCGTCCACGTCGAAGAATGCGGTGCGGTAGCCGTTCACTGCGTCTCTCCACTTCCGGCCGGGATGGTGCGGTATGTGGTGCGATGCGCGTGGTGCGGTGTCCTGGGTCGTGCGGTGCGCCGGCTCGTGCGTGTGCCGGTTCGTGCGGTGTGCCGGTTCGTGCGGCTGTGGTGTGCCGCTTCGCGGGCGGCCCCCTCCCCCACGGGGGAAGTGAGGAGGAGGGAGCCGCACGCGGCGGCGCCGGACGCAGCGGGGGTGGGTGCGTCAGACGCGTTCGGTGACGGGGGCCGCCACCGTGATCGGGTCGCCCACGGTGACCGCTTCCGCGGGCGCCGCCTCGGCCACCTGGGTGGCCGTGGGCTTCTTGAGGGCGAGGGTGGCCAGGAAGGTCAGCGCGATGCCCGCGGCGGTGGCCCAGGTCGCGGCGAGGATCCCGTCGGTGAGCCTGGCCGGGTCGGTGGCGCCGTCCCCGCCCGCGGCGGAGGCCGCGATGGCGATGAGGACCGCGAGGCCGACGGCGCCGCCGATCTGCTGACCGGTGGTGGCGATGCCCGAGCCGATGCCCTGGTCCTCGTTCGCGATGCCGGTGGTGGAGGCGGCGAACATGGCGGTGAAGATGACGCCCTGGCCGAGGGAGAGGACGACCAGCGGTGCGGCGATGACCGCGTACGAGCTGTCCTGGGTCAGGGTCAGGGCGAGGGCCACGGTGCCCACGAGGCCCACGGTGAGCGCGATGAGCAGGGTCTTGCGGGCGCCGTAGGAGTTCATGAGCTTCCCGGCGGCCACGGTTCCGATGAGGACGCAGCCGGAGGGGAGGAGGAAGGCGAAGCCGGTGGCCCAGGCGCTGTAGCCCTGGACGACCTGCCAGTACTGGGTGAGGAAGTAGGCGTAGGCACCGAAGGTCGCCATGAAGAGGAAGGTGATCGAGGTGCCGACGGAGACGTTGCGGTTGGTGAACAGCCGCAGCGGCATCATCGGGGCGCTGGTCTTCGACTCGATGGTGAGGAAGATGGCGAACATGGCCACCGAGGCGATCAGGCTGCCGATGGTGGTGACCGAACCCCAGCCCGCTTCGGGGCCGTTGACCAGCGTGAACACCAGCAGGGTCGAGGCCACGGTGCCGCTGACGGCGCCGGGGAGGTCGAAGCCGCGGGCGTTGGTCTTCGCCGTGGTGGGCAGGGCGGTGAGGCCGTAGGCCATGGCCGCTCCGGCGCACAGCACGTTGACCCACATGACGGCCTGCCAGCCGAAGGCGTCGGTCAGGATGCCGCCGAGGATGGCGCCGAGCACCATGCCGAAGCCGCCCGCGCCGCCCCAGACCGCGAGGGCCCGGTTGCGCTCGGTGCCCTCGGCGAAGAGGGTCGTGACCAGGGAGAGCGTGGCGGGCGCGAGGAACGCACCGCCCAGGCCCTGGACCACACGGGCCGCGACCAGCAGCCAGGACTCGGTGGCGAGGCCGCCGAGGATCGAGGAGGCCGCGTAGAGGAAGAGGCCGAAGAGGAACATGTTCTTGCGGCCGAAGAGGTCGGTGGCGCGTCCGCCGAGCAGCAGGAAGCCGCCGAAGGCGACCGAGTAGGCCGAAATGACCCACTGCAGGTTCTGGGCGGAGAATCCGAGGTCGCTGCCGATGTCGGGCAGGGCCACGAACATGATGTTGTAGTCGATCGCGATGATCATCTGGGCGAAGGCCAACAGGCCGAGAATCGCTCCGAGACGACGCGGCTTGGCCTGCACGCTGGTGGGCACGCCATTTCCTTCCGGTCGGACGGTCAGGGGGGTGGATCAGTAGCGGAAGGCGTACGCGAGCCTGCGGCCGAAGGACTTCTTCCGCATGGACTCCATGTACGCGAGGTTGCTCTGGAGGTCCGAGATGTCGGCCGCCACGCGGCGCTCCGCCTCCTCGATGGCCTCCTTGATCGGGACGACCACCGGCAGCTCGAAGATCTCGACGATCTTCTCGATGCGCTGCGGGATCGGGCCGCCGACGATGCGGTACGGGATCTTGATCTCGTCCAGGGCGCCGACCAGGAGGTCGTCGGAGAGACGGCGGAACTCCTCGGAGACCGGGCGGTGGCCGTCGCGGTCCATGTCGAACTCGACGGGCAGGTGGACGTAGGCGTCGTAGGACCGCTTGGCGCGGTCCTTCTGTATGTCGCCGAGGGTGTCCGTGTACCTCTGGTAGAAGCCCTTGGACACCACGCCCAGCGTCTTCTTGACGCCCTGGAACCACCACGGCATGCCGGGGTTGATGCCGACCCGCATGCGGGCCTCGAAGTACACCCACTCGTGGAAGACGCCACCGTCGGAGATGAACGCGCCCGTACCCGACTCGTTGACCAGGCGCTCCTCGTAACGGCGCAGGCCGAGCTTGACCAGCTCCATGGCGTTCAACTCCATCACCGTCTTACCGGGGACGAGGTCGACGAGCAGCTCACGGGAGGTCTTGGCGTGCGTCCGCGGGATACCGGTCGCGATGGCGAGGGCTTCCGTGGTGGTCGACTTACCGGACGAGTAGGTGCCGGATATCGCCAGTTTGAGATCGGGCTTGTCGCCCCACTTGGGAACCTCGAGCTGCATTTTCGGTGCCTTTCTCTGGTGGCGCTTGGGGTGGGTTGAACTACTTTCCTTGAACGGCTGCGAGCGCCTTGTCGATGTCGACGACGGTGGGCAGGCCGGTGATCTCGATAATCCGCTCCAGCCGCTCGGCGGGGGTGCCGGTGACCGTGTGGACCGGAATCCCGGTGTCCGCGAGGGCGGGCAGCAGGACCTCGTCCGAAAGCGTGCGGAAGATCTCGTTGATGGGACGGTTGTCCTCGTCCAGCGGGAATTCGATCGGCAGGTGGAAGAACACGTCGTACGCACTCTTCGCGTGCCGGACAGCGAGCTTGCCGATGTTGTCCGCGACGTCTTCGTAGGCCGCGGTGACCTCGCTGCGGAAGCGGCTGTCGACCGACTGCTCGGTGCCCGGGTTCGGGCCCAGGACCAGGCGGAGCTTGGCGAACACCCACTCGTGGATCATCGATCCGTCACTGATGAAGCCGGCCGGGTGGGCCGCCTCGTTGAGGGTGCGCTCCGCATAGCGCTTCACGGTGAGCTGGAGCAGCTCACCCTCGGTCCAGTTCCAGATGTGCTTTCCCTCCCCACCGATGGGCTCGCGCATGGCGGTGCCCTGGGTGTAGGGAAGTCCGGTCACTTCGGAGAGGGCCTCGGAGAGGAGGGTCTTTCCAGATCCGTAGGCGCCGACAATGGCGATTCTCTGGCTCATGCAGAAATCATTTCAGCAGCCCGGGCTGATGCACAGCCTCTCTTGCTGGTATGAGCACGGCACCTGTTGCCAGCAGCAATAGGCCGGGCAGGGCGAAGAGCCGACTGGCACGCACAGAAAGCCCCGGCTTCATGAATAGTGAAGCCGGGACGGAAGATCTGCAAGTACCGTGGCGTTTTTCAGGAAAATTCTTCCAAAGGTTCCCAGCAGGGCGTACCGGAATGATCACCGAGCCGTCCGAATACCACGTCGGAGAAATGATTGGCGAAGGCGGCGGTGCCCGGACGGGCCAGCTCGGCCAGCAGCGCGCGGCGCGACGCTACGCCCTGCTCGGGCAGGGAGTCCATCGCCACCTTCCAGTCGGGACGGGCGAACTGGGCCGGGGTGTGGAAGACGTCCCCGAAGGCGATCAGCCGCCGCTCGCCCGAGCTGAGGACGAAGGAGGTGTGCCCGGCGGTGTGGCCGGGGGCGGCCCGGACGGTCACGCCGGGGAAGATCTCCTCGCCGTCCCCGACGGTCCGCATCCGGGGTGAACCATCGGTGGGCTGGGCCCAGTTGGCCCATTCGGCGGCGGAGGCGGCGAAGGACGCGTTGACGAAGGGGGACGCGAGCCCCTGGCCGGGGCGGAAGGCCCAGCCGAAGTGGTCGTCGTGCAGGTGGCTGAAGGCGATCAGCTCGATGGCCGCGGGGTCCACGCCGACGGCTGCGAGGGCCGCGGGGAGCTGTCCGCCGACGAGCACGCCGAGGGTGGGGTGGGTGTGCGCGGCGGGGATGTCATGGGGGCCGAAGCCCGCGTCGACGAGCATCGCGCGGTCGCCGTGCTGGATGAGCAGGGCGCCGATGGAAGCGGCCAGGAAGCCTTCGGAGTCCAGGAGTTCGGCGTTCTCGCCGGTCCAGTCCTCGGCCGTGGTGCCGGGGAGCCAGCGCCGGGGGTCCAGTTGGACGTACCCGTCGGGCAGCCAGGTGACGGTGTGCTCACCGAAGCGCAGGGTGCGCGGGGTGGTGGCCGGAGTGTTCCACCGGGTGGCGGTCGTCATGGCGGATCGGTCCTCTTCTCAGACGATGACGCCGCGCCCGCCCAGGGGGCGGGTCAGGGCGTCGGTCCGCCCGGAGGCGGCCCATTGCTCGGTTAACTCGGCGGTGCCGTACTGCGGGCTGAGCAGGATCAGCTGGAGCCCGGCGCGACCGTTGACGCACAGGGAGACCTTGGTGAACTCCAGCTCCCCCAGATCGGGGTGGCGCAGCCGATGGGCCCCCTCGGCCCGGTCGGCGACCCGGTGGCGGGCCCAGAGGGCCGCGAACACCGTGCTCTGTTCGGTGAGTTCGCGCACCAGCGCGCCGAGTCTCGCGTCGGCGAGCAGTTCGCCGCCCTGTGCGCGGAAGGCGGCGACGGCCGCGGCTGCCTCCTGATCCCACTGCGGGAAGCGGTCGCGGGCGGCGGGGTCGAGGAAGAGCGTGCGCAGGTAGTTGGCGCCCTCGCCGCCGAGCCCGAGCAGCCGGGTGGCGGTGGAGTTGGCCGCGGTGACGTCCCAGCAGTGGTCGAGGACGTAGGCGGGGCTGGGCAGGAAGCCGTCGACGACCTGGAGCAGCAGCGGCAGGTCGTCGTCGGCGCAGCGCTGGGGGCGGCCGACGGCCGCGTATCCGGCGAGGCGCATGGCGTAGAGGCGCTGGGCCTCGTCGAGGCGCAGGACCCGGGCGATGGCCGCGAGGATCTCCGGCGAGACGTTCCGGGCGCGGCCCTGTTCGATCCAGGCGTACCAGGAGGCCCCGATGCCCGCGAGCATCGCGACCTCCTCGCGGCGCAGTCCCGGTACCCGGCGGGCCGCTCCTCCGGGGAGTCCGACCTGCTGGGGGGTGACGTCGGCCCGGCGCTCGGCGAGGAAGTTTCCCAGTTCGGCGAGTTTCGGGTCCACGAGCCGCGGTGCGTTACGAGTCATCGTGCATCTCCTCCTCACTCCCCGGTAAGCGTAGAGAACGCTCGCTCTTTTTTCTACACCATAGAGAGTACTCGCTTTGTTTTTCTGGGATGCTACAAGTGCAGCGCACGGCCGGGGGGCCGGAACGACGCCGACCACCGTCCAGCAAGGGGCCAGCCATGACGACACACCACGAACGTGCAGGTACGAAGCAGGAGCGGGCGGGCCGGACCCGCAACCTGCTCATCGAGGCGGCAGGGGAGGAATTCGCCCGCAGGGGGTACGCGGGCACCTCGCTCACCCGGATCAGCAGGTCGGCGATGGCCACCATCGGCGCCCTCACCTTCCACTTCCCCGCGAAGAACGACCTCGCGGAGGCGGTGTGCGAGCGCGGCCACGACCTGACCGCCGACGCCGTCGAGGAGGCCGCGGCGTCCACCGGTCCCGGCGGTTCCGCCCTGGAGGCGCTCTCCGAGGTGACCCAGGCCCTGGCCCGGCTGCTGGAGAAGCAGCCGGTCGTCCGGGCCGCGGCGCGGCTCTCGCGCGAGCTGCCGGTGACCGCCGACTGGTACGACGCGTGGACCCCTGCCGTGCGCTCGCTGCTGACGCGGGCCTACCGCGGCGGCGAGCTGGAGCGGCGGGCGGGCGCGGGCGCGGACCCGGAGCTCGTCGGGGTGCTCGTCGCCTGCCTCGTCTCCAACCTGGAGGTGTCCGTACAGCGACAGTACGAGTCCGCCTCGGGCAGTGGCTGGAGCGTGCGTGGCCGACTGGCCGAAGTATGGGAGGTCCTGTGGTCCGGAATCTCCCGTACGTCCGCAACCTCCGGGTCTGGTGACCGGGCAGCGGACCCCTCGACACCCGGCAAGAACCCCTCGGTGGCCTGAAAACGCCCCCGCTCGACAGGTTTCCCCACCGGTCCGGGCCGCCCGGAGCGGCCACGGACTAACGGATCCCGGCTCCGCTCAGAGCCGGGCCGCGCCCCGTCCACCGGTCCGCGCCTTGCCCGTCAGGTCGAGCCGGGCGATCACCCCGGGGGCCGCGATGGACGGGAGCAGGTAACCCCAGAGGGCGGAGATCCGCCCTATCAGGTTCTCCCGGCCGGTGGTGATGTTCGACATCAGCTGGGTACCGGTGTAGGCGCCGACGAGGATCTCGGCGAAGTCCTCCGCGTCCACCCCGGGCAGTAGCTCGCCGCGCGCGCGGGCCGCTTCGAGCTGCCCCCGGAAGAGGTCGATCCAGATGCGGTACGGGGCCGCGTCCCGCATACCGAACTCGCCCTGCTCCACGGCGAGCCGCACACCGGCCCGGAACAGCACATTGGTGCGCATCTGGTGGGCGAGCTCGAGGTTGATGTAGACGAGCCGCTGCAGGCCGTCCTCACCGTCCGTGAAGGACAGGTCGGTCGCCTGCTCGGCCATGACCGCCTTCGCGATCTCCTCCTTGGAAGCGAAGTGGAAGTACATCGCGCCCATGGTGGTGTCGGCGGTGCGCACGATCTTGTTCATGCTCGCGCCGGAGAAACCGTGTTCGTCGAACACTTCAGCGGCAGCCCTGAGGATCTTCTCTCGGGTCCGGATGGCTCGGGCTTGCCTGGCCTGCGACACGGTCTCTCCACTTGCGCCTGGGTCGGATGATGTGAGCACCCCTCGAAAAAAACGAACGCCCTCTATGTTATGCCAGCGGGCCCGGCCGGCCGGGTAGGGCCTCCCCTCCGATGAACGCATCCTCCGGCAGCCAGTTCAAGCCACTCTCGACTTTCCACCCGTTCCCGCTCGACAAACAAAACGAGCACTCTCTAGTTTAATTCGAGCTGGCCACCCCGGAACATCGTCCACCGGGGGATCCCCGGCCGGTCCGTTCAGGAACCACCCCGCACCTGCCCGGCACTGCGCCCCGCACCTGCACCACTTCCGTGCCACCCGCGCCACCCGCGCCGCCCGCACCGCCCAGCGCCACCGCGCCACCCGGCACCGCCCAGGCACCGCCACCGCGCCACCCCAGCCCCACACCCGATCCACGCCTGCTCAACACCTGTTCCTGCACGGCCATCTCAGGGGGATACACATGGAGTTCGAGTACGCCCGTTACGAGTCCGGCGCCATCCCGCAGCTCCCCTTCGGCGGGCCGGCCGAACCGCCCGCCACCGTCACCACCACCGTCCCCCGCGAGTACGTGCACAAGTCCGCCCTGTCGGAGGTGCTCCTGACCGGCTGGCACCGCGACGACCAGGACTCCTTCACCATCACCGCCCAGTGGCCCCGCGCCCACTGCTTCTACCGCTCCCAGAACGGCCTGCACGACCCGCTCCTGTTCGCCGAGACCGTCCGCCAGATCTTCCCGCTGCTCTCGCACGCCGCCTACACCGTTCCCTTCGGGCACCACCTGATCTGGGAGCACTTCCGCTACGCGATAGCCCCCGGCGCCGCCGCGCTGGAGGCCCGCCTGCGGCCCGCCGAGGTCACCCTGTACGTCAACTGCCACGACGTCGTACAGCGCCGCGGCAAGCTCGGCGCGCTCTCCCTGCACGTCGAGGCCCGCCGCGACGGCGTCTGGCTCGGCAGCGCCCAGACCCGCTTCAGCAGCCACGCCCCCGCCATCTACCGCAGACTGCGGGCCGGTTACGCCGATGTGGACACCGCCGCCACCGTTCCGGTGCCGCTGCCCATCTCCCCGAAGCTGGTGGGCCACGAGCTGCGGGAGAACGTGGTCCTGGCCGCCACCACCTCGCCGCGCCGCTGGCAGCTGCGCGTGGACACCGAGCACCCGGTGCTCTTCGACCACCCCGTCGACCACGTGCCCGGAGCGCTCATGCTGGAGGCCGCCCGGCAGGCCGCCCACGTCGTCGCCGGGCCCGCTCGGGCCATGGCCGCCGCGATGGACACCAAATTCACGCGCTTCGCCGAACTCGACGCACCGTGCTGGGTCGAAGCGGAGCCGGAACCGGGCACCGGGCGGGTGCGGGTCTCCATCCACCAGGAGGGCCAGGAGCTGTTCACCGCGCGTGTCAGCACGACTCCGCTGCCCGCCCGCCGGCCCGTCACCGGCCCGCCGGTGACCCACGCGGTGACCCACGCGGCGACCCACGCGGCGCTGCGCCCGGCCGCCGCTCCGGCGATCTCCGCCTAGCGCGTCTGCCCCCTCCCGGCGGCCGCAACCGTCGCCGGGCTGCCGTTGTCGGACCCCTCGGGTAGGTTCCGAAGTATCGGGATCTACCAGGGGGTTCGACCGACATGAGTGACCTCGCGACCAAGCCGGAGCTGGACTCCGCGATGGACGAATACCGCAGGGAGCTGACCGGGTACTGCTACCGGATGCTCGGCTCGGCCTTCGACGCCGAGGACGCCGTGCAGGACACGTACATCCGTGCCTGGCGCGCCTACGACCGGTTCGAGGGGCGCTCCTCGCTGCGCTCCTGGCTGTACCGCATCGCCACCAACGTCTGCCTGGACCTGCTGGCCGCGGGCAGCAAGCGGGCCCGCCCGATGGACCTCACGGCCCCGCAGCACCAGGCCTCCGCGGTCCTGCGCGAACGCCCCGAGGTGACCTGGCTGGAGCCGGTGCCGGACGCGCGGGTGCTGCCGCAGACGGCCGACCCGGCCGAGCTGGCGCTGGCGAAGGAATCGGTCCGGCTGGCGTTCGTGGCCGCCCTCCAGCACCTGCCCGCCAAGCAGCGGGCCGTACTGATCCTGCGCGAGGTCCTGGCCTGGAAGGCGGACGAGGTCGCCACCCTGCTGGACACCACCGTGGCCTCGGTGAACAGCGCCCTCCAGCGGGCCCGGGCCACCATGGCCACGACCCGGACGCGCCCGAGCGACCCGGCGGACCCGCTCGACGCCGACCAGGCCAAGCTGCTGGAGCAGTACCTGTCCGCCTTCGAGGCGTACGACATCTCGCGGCTCACCGCCCTGCTGCACGAGGACGCGGTGCTGTCGATGCCGCCGTACGACCTGTGGCTCCAGGGGCACGAGGACATCGCCGCCTGGCACCTGAACCAGGGCATCGGCTGCCGCGGCTCGCGGCTGGTGGCGACCACCGCCAACGGCATGCCCGCCTTCGGCCAGTACCGCCCGGCGCAGGACGGCCCGGGTCACACGCCGTGGGCGCTCCAGGTCCTGGAGGTCTCAGAGGGCCGGATCGTCGGCCTCAACGCCTTCCTCGACACCGGGCGGTGGTTCCCGCTCTTCGGGCTCCCCGAACACCTCGGCTAGCCCGTCGGAGCCGCCCATGACGGTCATGCCGGTCAGCCGGAGCAGGCCCAGCAGGCCCGCTCCGGCCCCGGTGACGCTCAGCGCCGCCCCGCCCCGGCGGGCCTCCAGCGCGAGCCGCGCGAGGGCCTCCACGGCCGCCAGGCCGGGCTCGGTGACGGCGCTGACGTCACACACCACCCCCAGCCCGCCACGGAGCCTGGCTGCGGCCTCCCGCGTCTCCGCGGGCGTCATCCCGGGCCCGGGCAGCACGAACCATTTCGTATCCACGAACGGTTGACCCCCGCACCCCGCGAAACTCATCGCGGGGTACGGGGGTCGACGGCTGAGCGGGCCCCCAGGACCGTAAGGGCGGTACGGGCGGTACGGTCCCCGTTTAGGCGATGCGGTCCAGCACGATCGGGGTCGCGGTGAAGCCCGTACCGGCCGGGGCGATGTCGAAGGAGCCCTCCAGCGCCGCGACGGCGTACTCGAACTTCTCCGGGGTGTCGGTGTGCAGGGTCATCAGCGGCTGCCCCGCCGTCACCGCGTCGCCCGGCTTCGCGTGCAGCTCGATGCCCGCGCCCGCCTGCACCGGGTCCTCCTTGCGGGCGCGGCCCGCGCCCAGGCGCCACGCGCCCACGCCCACGGCGTAGGCGTCCAGGCGGGTCAGCATGCCCGAGGCCGGGGCGGTGATCACGTGCTGCTCCCGGGCCACCGGCAGGGCCGCGTCCGGGTCGCCGCCCTGGGCCGCGATCATCCGGCGCCACACGTCCATGGCCGAGCCGTCGGCCAGCGCCCTGGCCGGGTCCGCGTCCCGGATCCCGGCCGCTTCCAGCATCTCGCGGGCCAGCGCCAGGGTCAGCTCGACCACGTCGGCCGGGCCGCCGCCGGCGAGCACCTCCACCGACTCGCGGATCTCCAGCGCGTTGCCCGCGGTCAGGCCGAGGGGGGTGGACATGTCGGTCAGCAGCGCGACCGTCTTGACGCCCGAGTCGGTGCCCAGACCCACCATGGTCCGGGCCAGCTCGCGCGCGTCCTCGATGTTCTTCATGAAGGCGCCGGAGCCGACCTTCACGTCCAGCACCAGGGAGCCCGTACCCTCGGCGATCTTCTTCGACATGATCGAGGAGGCGATCAGCGGGATGGCCTCGACCGTGCCGGTCACGTCGCGCAGCGCGTACAGCTTCTTGTCCGCCGGAGCCAGCCCGTCGCCCGCCGCGCAGATCACCGCGCCGGTGGTGTCCAGGACGTGCAGCATCTCCTCGTTGGAGAGCAGCGCGCGCCAGCCGGGGATGGACTCCAGCTTGTCGAGGGTGCCGCCGGTGTGGCCGAGCCCGCGGCCCGACAGCTGCGGTACGGCCGCGCCGCAGGCGGCGACGAGCGGGGCCAGCGGCAGGGTGATCTTGTCGCCGACGCCGCCGGTGGAGTGCTTGTCGGCGGTCGGGCGGGAGAGCGAGTCGAAGTTCATGCGCTCGCCGCTCGCGATCATCGCGGCGGTCCAGCGGGCGATCTCGGCCCGGTTCATGCCGTTGAGCAGGATGGCCATCGCCAGCGCCGACATCTGCTCGTCGGCGACGACACCGCGCGTGTACGCGTCGATGACCCAGTCGATCTGCTCCGGGCTCAGCTCGCCGCGGTCACGCTTGGTCCGGATGACGGAGATGACGTCCATGGATGACTTCCTTCTACGCGCATAGAGAGATGAGGGGTTGAACGAAGTGGTCAAAGGGGGGGACGTACGACGGCCCTCCGCCCCCAGGGGCGAAGGGCCGTCCGCACGGCTATCTCAGGTGGTCGGGCCCGAAGGCCTGCGGCAGCATGGCCGCCAGCGGCAGGACGCCCTCGGGCGTCTCCACCTGGAGTTCGGGGCCGCCGAACTCGTACAGGAGCTGTCGGCAGCGGCCGCACGGGACGAGGATCTCGCCCTTGCCGTCGACGCACGTGAAGTGCGTGAGGCGGCCGCCCCCGGTGGCCTGGAGGGCCGAGAGTAGCCCGCACTCGGCGCACAGGCTGAGCCCGTAGCTGGCGTTCTCGACGTTGCACCCGGTGATCGTGCGGCCGTCGTCGACCAGGGCGGCGACGCCGACCGGGAAGCCGGAGTAGGGGGCGTAGGCCCGGGACATGGCGTCCCGGGCGGCCACCCGCAGGGCCTCCCAGTCGGGACTGAGCGCGGTCGTCACTTGCCCTGCCCCTTGCGGTACGGCAGGCCGTCCGCCTTCGGCATCCGCAGGCGCTGCGCCGAGAGGGCGAGCACCAGCAGGGTGGTCAGGTACGGGGCCGCGTCCACGAACTGGCTCGGCACCGCGTCGGTCAGGACGTACCAGAGGAAGAGGCCCGCGGCGCAGACCGCCGACACGACCGCCGGGACGTACTTCTTCTTGTACAGCTGCCAGGCGACGGCCAGGACGAGGAGGATCGCGATCAGCAGCAGCATCGCGTGGACGTTCTCGGCGCCGCCGCGCAGCTTGAGGCTGTCGGTGAAGCCGAAGAGGCCCGCGCCCAGCGCCATGCCGCCCGGCATCCAGTTGCCGAAGATCATCGCGGCGAGACCGATGTAACCGCGGCCGCCGGTCTGGCCCTCCTGGTAGATCGGGCTGGCGACGATGGACAGGAACACGCCGCCGAGGCCCGCGAGGCCGCCCGAGACGATCACGGCGATGTACTTGTACTTGTAGACGTTGACGCCGAGGGACTCGGCGGCGACCGGGTTCTCGCCGCAGGAGCGCAGCCGCAGTCCGAAGGTGGTGCGCCACAGCACCCACCAGGTGCCGGGGACCAGCAGCAGGGCCAGGACGGTCAGCAGCGACAGGTTGGTCACCAGACCGCCGATGACTCCGGCGAGGTCCGAGACGAAGAACCAGTGCTTGCCCTGCAGGGTGGCCATCCAGTCGGACAGCCCCGGCACGGTGATCTGGTAGATCGGCTCGACGCGCGGCGACTGCTTGGAGGAGCCGCCGGGCGCGTCCGAGAACGTGAAGTTCGACAGGTACTGGGTGAAGCCGAGGGCCAGGATGTTGATGGCCACACCGGAGACGATGTGGTTCACGTTGAAGGTGACCGTGATGACCGCGTGCAGCAGGCCGCCGATGGCGCCGCCCGCGATGCCGACGAGCACGCCGGTCCAGGGGCCCCACTGGTAGCCCGCCCAGGCGCCGAACCAGGTGCCCAGGATCATCATGCCTTCGAGGCCGATGTTGACGACGCCCGCGCGTTCGGCCCACAGACCGCCGAGGCCGGCGAGGCCGATCGGAACGGCGAGGGAGAGGGCGCCGGAGACCTGGCCCACGGAGGTCAGGTCGTTCGCCCCGCTGATCACGCGGACCAGCGAGACGACCGCCAGGCCGCCCGCGATGATCAGCATGATCCAGGGCAGGGTGAGCTTCTTGCGGCCGGCCTGCTTCTTGGGGGCCGCGCTCGTCGCGGAAACGGTGCTGGTGCTCACGCCGCGACCTCCTTGTCGGTCTTGAGGGCGCCGCCCGCTGCGAGTTCCTCGCCGACCTTCTGCTGCTGGCGGCGGATGCCGTAGCGGCGGACGAGCTCGTACGAGACGACGACGGCGATCACGATCAGGCCCTTCATGATCGTGCCGATCTCCTTCGCGTACCCGGCCGTGTCCAGACCGGCCGAAGCCTTGTCGATGAAGGACATCAGGAAGGCGGCGAAGAGGATGCCGACCGGGCTGTTGCGGCCCAGCAGCGCGATGGTGATGCCGGTGAACCCGACACCGACCGGGAAGGACAGGTTGTACGTGTGGGTCTCGCCCAGCAGCTGCGGCATGCCGGACAGGCCCGCGACCGCGCCCGAGATGAGCATCGAGGTGATGATCATCTTCTTGGCGTCGACGCCGGAAGCCTGGGCGGCGGACTCGCTGGCGCCGGTGGCGCGCAGGTCGAAGCCGAAGCGGGTGCGGTTGAGGACGAACCAGTAGACGACGCCGAGGGCGAAGGCCACGAAGGTGAAGCCGTAGATCTCCAGGCCGTCACCGACGGTCAGCGCCGGGAACCAGCCGGACTCGGCGATGTCGCCGGTCGTCAGGTCGTTGGAGCCGACGGGCTGGATGCCGAGGTTCTTCGGCAGGATCAGCCAGGCGATCAGGCTGGTCGCGATGGCGTTGAGCATGATCGTGGAGACGACCTCGCTCACTCCGCGCTTGGCCTTGAGGACACCCGCGATACCGGCCCAGAAGGCACCGGTCAGCATGGCGACGAGCACGATCAGCAGGATGTGCAGCGGGCCGGGCAGCGAGACGGCGGTGCCCACCACGGCGGAGATCATCGCGGCGAGGCGGTACTGGCCGTCGACGCCGATGTTGAAGAGGTTCATCCGGAAGCCGATGGCCACCGCGAGCGCCGCCAGGTAGTACGTGCCCGCCTGGTTGACGATGAGGACCTGGATGTCCTGGTAACCGGCGTTCTCCACCATGATGCGCAGCGGGTCGATCGGGTCCACGCCCGTCGCCGCCAGCACGATCACGGTCAGCACGAAGGCGGCGACCAGCGCGAGCGCGGGCCCGGCGAAGCCGAGGATCAGCCGGTCCTTGTCGAATTTCTTCATCGGGCCTCGTCCTCCGGGGATGCGGTACCAGCGTCGGTACCGGCGGCGGAGTGGTTGTCGGGTGCTTCCAGGTGCCCGGTGGCGGCGCCCGTCATGGCGGTGCCCAGTTCCTCCGGGGTGACGGTCGCGGGGTCGGCGTCCGCGACCAGGCGGCCGCGGTAGATCACGCGCAGGGAGTCGGACAGGCCGATCAGCTCGTCCAGGTCCGCCGAGATCAGCAGCACGGCCAGGCCGTCGCGGCGGGCCTCGCGGATCGCGTCCCAGATCTGGGCCTGCGCGCCGACGTCCACACCACGGGTGGGGTGGGCGGCGATGAGGAACTTCGGGTGGTGGCTCATCTCGCGGCCGACGATCAGCTTCTGCTGGTTGCCGCCGGAGAGCGAGGCCGCGGTGACCTCGATGCCGGGCGTGCGGACGTCGTACTCGCGCACGATCCGCTCGGTGTCCTTGCGGGCGGCCTTGAGGTCCAGGACCCCGCGCTTGGAGTTGGGCGCCTCGGTGACGTGGCCCAGGATGCGGTTCTCCCACAGCGAGGACTCCAGCAGCAGGCCGTGCCGGTGCCGGTCCTCGGGGATGTAGCCGATGCCGCCCTCGCGGCGCTTGCGCGTCGTGACGGTGGAGATGTCGGCGCCGTCCAGCGTGATGGTGCCGCCGTCGGGGATGCTCATGCCCATCAGGGCTTCGATGAGTTCCGTCTGGCCGTTGCCCTCGACCCCGGCGATGCCGAGCACCTCACCCTTGTGGATGGTGAAGTCGATGCCCGCGAGCACCTCGCGCACGACCCCGTCCGGGTCGGTGGCGGCCAGCCGCAGGTCCGCGACCTGGAGCATCGCGGTGGTGGTCACCGTGGACTCGCGGGTCTCGGGCGAGGGGAGTTCGGAGCCGACCATCAGCTCGGCGAGCTGCTTGGTCGTGGTGTTGCGCGGGTCGGCGGTGCCGACCGTCGTGCCGCGCCGGATGACGGTGATGTCGTCGGCGACCTTCAGGACCTCGCCCAGCTTGTGCGAGATGAAGATGACGGTCAGGCCCTCGGCCTTGAGCTCGCGCAGGTTGTCGAAGAGCGCGTCCACTTCCTGCGGGACGAGCACGGCGGTCGGCTCGTCGAGGATGAGGATCCGGGCGCCCCGGTAGAGGACCTTGAGGATCTCCACGCGCTGGCGGTCCGCGACGCCGAGGTCCTCGACGAGCGCGTCCGGGCGCACGCCCAGGCCGTACGCGTCGGAGATCTCCTTGATCTTCTTACGGGCCTTGGCGCCGATGCCGTAGAGCTTCTCGCCGCCGAGAACGACGTTCTCCAGGACGGTGAGGTTGTCGGCGAGCATGAAGTGCTGGTGCACCATGCCGATGCCGCGGGCGATGGCGTCGCCGGGGCTGGAGAAGGTGACCTGCTCCCCGTCGATGGCGATGGTCCCCTCGTCCGGCTTCTGCATGCCGTAGAGGATCTTCATCAGGGTCGACTTGCCGGCACCGTTCTCACCGACGAGGGCGTGGACCGTGCCCTTGCGGACGGTGATCGCGATGTCCTTGTTGGCGACGACGCCGGGGAAGCGCTTGGTAATGCCGTTCAGTTCTACGGCGAGAGGGGGGCTGGACGCGTTGATGGCGCACTCTCCTTGGCGCGGAAGGAGCTGGAAAGCCGAAAGACGGCAGGGGGACGGACGGTCGGCCGGGCGGGCGGGAGGGAGAAGGACGGTATCGCGTCCACGAGGCCTCTACGCGCGTAGCACTGTCGGAAGTGAAAACTTGCGGCCAACTGGCCAAAAATAGCGATCAAGAACCGAAACAGACGGCTCGGGGCCCGGGAGCGGTAGAGACCACTCCCGGACCCCGGAGACCACGACTACCCGTCAGTCAAGCCCTTACGGGGCGGTCTTGACGGTGATCTTCTTCGCGATGATGTCGGCCTTGGCCTTGTCGACCGCGGTGATGATCTCGGTCATCTTCTTGTACTCGGGGTTGGAGTCGGCCAGGCCGACACCGTTCTTGTCGAGGCCGTAGCGGACCTCGCCCGACTCCGGCTTGCCGTCCTGGACCGACTTGATCAGGTCGAAGACGGAGAGCTGGACCTGCTTGGTCACCGAGGTGAGGATGTGGTCCTTGTACTTGACCAGACCCGCCTGGTTGTACTGGTCGGAGTCGACGCCGATGGCCCACTTGCCCTTGGCGGCGGTGGCCTCGATGGCGCCCGAGCCGGCCAGACCGGCGGCGGCGTAGACCACGTCGGCGCCCTTGTCGAGCTGCCCCTCGGCCGCGGCCTTGCCCAGGTCGGGCTTGGAGAAGCCGTCCATGTTCGGGGGCTGGGTCAGGTACTGGCTGAGCACCTTGGTGTTGGGGTTGGTGTCCTTGACGCCCTGGATGAAGCCCGCCTCGAACTTCTTGATCAGCGGGACCTCGACACCACCGATGAAGCCGACCGTGCCGGTCTTCGAGACCTTGGCGGCGGCGACGCCGGCCAGGTAGGAGCCCTGCTCCTCGTTGAAGACCAGGTTGGCGACGTTCGGACCGGTCACCGAGGTGTCGTCGATGATGCCGAAGGTGGTCTTCGGGAACTTCGCCGCGACCTTCTTGATGGCCGGGGCGTAGGAGAAGCCGACGCCGATGACCGGGTTGTTGCCCGTGCGGGCCAGCTCGGTCAGGCGCTGGACCTTGTCGGCCTCGCCCTCACCGTCGGTGGGCTCCGCTTCGGCGCCCTTGACCTTCAGGTCCTTCTCGGCCTGCTGGAGGCCCGCGTAGGCCGCGTCGTTGAACGACTGGTCGCCGCGGCCACCGATGTCGTACGCGATGGCGACGGATGCTTCCTTCGAGCCCGAGGAAGATCCGGTGTCCGAGGACTTCTTACCGCTACAGGCGGTGGCCGAGAGGGCGAGCGCCGCGGAGGCGATGCCCACGGTGGCGATCCTGGTGATCCGGCGCAAGGGGAGGCTCCTTCAAAACCTGACCGAAGCGCCACGACCGGCGCTGGTTTCGCCGCGATCGTAACGCGCGTAGATGTCAGTTAAAGACCCCTACATGAGTCGTTATCGGATCGTCGTGAACCGGACAGTGACCGACTGGTAACCGGTCACGCGTCCAGCCCTTGTGTATCAAGGGCTGGACGCGTCCATCCGCAGGTCCACGGGTGTTGTACGGAGCTTTACCTGATCGGCCCGGCGCGGCGCCCGTCGAGGAGCGCGGCGGCGGTGAAGAACTCGACGCCGACGGCGATCGCGGCCTCGTCCACGTCGAAGTCACCGCGGTGCAGGTCGCGCTTGGCGGTGTCCCCCGGGGTCCGCACCCCGAGCCGGGCCATCGCCCCCGGGACGTGCTCCAGGTACCAGGAGAAGTCCTCCCCGCCCAGGCTCTGCTCGGTGTCCTCGACCGAGTCCGCGCCGCGGCGGGCCGCCATCGCCTCCCGGAGCAGTTCGGTGACCGCCGGGTCGTTGACGACGGGCGGGACGCCCCGGACGTAGGTGATCTCCGACTTGGCCCGGTGCATCGTGGCGATCTCGTCGATCGCCGCGTGCACCATGTCCGGGGCCTCGTGCCAGGCCGCCAGGTCCAGGCAGCGAACGGTCCCGGAGAGTTCGGCGTGCATGGGGATGACGTTGCACGCGTGCCCGGCCTCGATCCGGCCCCAGGTGACGGACATGCCGCTACGGGCGTCCATCCGCCGGGACAGCAGCGCGGGCACGTCGAGCGCGACCCGGGCCGCCGCCGTCACCAGGTCGGTGGTCAGGTGCGGGCGCGCGGTGTGTCCGCCCGCGCCGTCGAGGGTGATCTCCAGCCGGTCGCAGGCCGAGGTGATCGCCCCGGCGCGCAGTCCGATCCGCCCCGCGTCCACGCGCGGGTCGCAGTGCACGGCGATCATCTTGCCGACGCCGTCCAGCGCGCCGGAGTCGATGGCTTCCGTCGCGCCGCCCGGCAGCACCTCCTCGGCGGGCTGGAAGAGCAGCCGCACGGGCTGGGGCAGCAGCCCCTGCCGGTCCAGCTCGGCCAGCACCAGGCCGGCGCCGAGCACGACGGCGGTGTG
Organism: Streptomyces sp. G-G2; assembly: GCF_030063135.1. Classification (GTDB taxonomy): domain Bacteria; phylum Actinomycetota; class Actinomycetes; order Streptomycetales; family Streptomycetaceae; genus Streptomyces. The sequence goes on along the minus strand of NZ_JASISO010000022.1, from coordinate 51,098 downwards.
CACGTCGTGGCCGCAGGCGTGGGCGCGGTCCGGGACGGTGGAGCGGTAGGACACGTGGGTCTTGGCGTCCGGGATGGGCAGGGCGTCGATGTCCGCGCGGATGGCGAGCATCGGGACCACCGTGTCCCAGGTGCCGACGTCACAGATGAGGCCGGTGCCGGAGGACAGCACCCGTGGTCGCAGCCCCGCCTTCTCCAGCCTCGCCTTGATCGCGGCGGTGGTACGGAACTCCTGGTGCCCGAGTTCGGGATGCATGTGCAAGTCCCGGCGGAACGCGATCAGTTCGGCACGCAGGTGGTCCGGGAGCGTACCGGGCAGCTCGGGCTGGGCGGGCTTGCCGGGCAGGGCGGTCTGTGACGCGCGGGACATCAACTGGTTCACCCGTTGAAGGGTAGGCGCACCGACGGGTCAACTGGCCGGAGATCAGCAAAAGTTCAACCCGTTAGGGGAAGAAAAACCGGCCTCCGGGCGCATGACGGTCTACCCACGAGGGTAAACTCCGGCGCTCATCGAGCCGTCTCGGCGGTTCGGGCGGGAAGTCTGCGCACATCACGGGCGGTGTCGGTGACCCCGGCGAGGAAGCCGCGGGCCCGCGCGGAGGCGTTCGCGGTGAGCCAGGCCGGATCGATCTCCCGGACCGCCACCGTGACCCCGGTGCCCGCCAGCGCGTACGGCAGGGTGTGCACCACGGTCGAGGGGAAGCTGACGACGGTCCGCCCGACCGGGCCCCGCCGCGCGATCAGCTCCAGCGGCAGGTCCGGCCGGACGATCTCCAGCCCGGTCGCCTCGCTCAGCGCCCGCAGCTTCTCCGGGGACTCCCTGCGGTGCGCGAAGTAGCGGGTGGCGCCGTACTCCCGGACCAGGGCGCGTACGGCCGCCAGGTACCGGGCCGGGTCCACCACCCCGGTCTCCACCAACGAGGTGCCCACCAGATCGATGCCTCGGGTCAGCCGCGGCGGGCCGAACCGCGAGCGGGCCCATCCGTAGTCGTTCAGCCGCAGTTCCATGCCCGCCGGGGCGGTGACCGGCATGGACGTGAAGACCTCGACCCGGCGCCCCTTGCGCGCGGCCGAGGTGAACCGGCGCCGGGCGGCCGCCGAGACCGGCGCGTACGCCAGCTCCCGGATCCGGCCGGGCAGCCCGCCGCCGCCCGCCCGGTGCCAGCGCACCAGCCGCTCCCCGCGCCCGGCCTGCGCGACGAACTCCATGGTGGCGGTGCCGTCGTCGACCACCACCAGCTCGTCCGCCCGGACCAGGGTGAGCAGCAGCTGGACGTAGCGCGAGAAGGGGTCGCCGATGACGATCCGGCGGGCCGCCCGGACCTCGCGGACCAGCGCGGCGAGCGCCTTGAGCGGGGCGAGCCTGCCGCCGCGGGCCTCCTGCCAGCGCACTTCGTACCCCTCGTCCCGGGCCAGCCCGGCCATCCGGCGCAGCTGGCCGCGGGACATGGGGTCGGTGGGCGGCAGGACGACGATCCGCAGGGGCGTCACCGGGGCCGCCGGGTCCGGGGCGCGGTGGGCGCCGTCGTACGACGGCTGGCGCGGGACGGCGCCGAGGAGCGCGCCGCCGCGGCCCGCGCGGGCCGCGCCGTCCACCGCCGCGGCAGGGGCCGGGGCGTGGGCGTGGGCCCACTCCAGCACGTTCAGGAGCTGGACCGGGCTTTCGATGAGGGCCAGGGTGGCGGCAGGGGTCATCACGTACTCCTTCGTCGGAGGTCAGACCCCGGCCAGGGCGTCCTGGACGCGGCGGAGCTTGCGCATGGGGGCGAGTTCGGACGCGTACACGCGCTTGATCCCGTCCCCGAGGGCGGTCTCGATGGTGCGGATGTCGCGCACCAGGCGGTGCAGCCCGCCGGGTTCGACGGAGGCCGCCTGGTCGGAGCCCCACATCGCGCGGTCGAGGGTGATGTGCCGCTCGACGAAGGCCGCGCCGAGGGCGACGGCGGCGAGCGTGGTCTGCAGGCCGGTCTCGTGGCCGGAGTAGCCGATCGGGACGTTCGGGTACTCCTCCTGGAGGGTGTTGATCACCCGCAGGTTCAGCTCCTCGGCCTTGGCCGGGTAGGTCGAAGTGGCGTGGCACAGCAGGATGGTGTCGCTGCCGAGCACCTCCACCGCGTGCCGGATCTGGCGCGGGGTGGACATGCCCGTGGACAGGACCACCGTCTTGCCTGTGGCGCGTACCGCGCGCAGCAGTTCGTCGTCGGTGAGCGAGGCCGAGGCGATCTTGTGGGCGGGGACGTCGAAGCGCTCCAGGAAGTCGACGGCCTCGGTGTCCCACGGGGAGGCGAACCAGTCGATGCCGCGTTCGGCGCAGTGCGCGTCGATGGCGAGGTAGTCGTCCTCCCCGAACTCCACGCGGTGGCGGTAGTCGATGTAGGTCATCCGGCCCCAGGGGGTGTCGCGTTCGACGTCCCACTGGTCGCGCGGGGTGCAGATCTCGGGGGTCCGCTTCTGGAACTTGACCGCGTCGCAGCCCGCGTCGGCCGCGGCGTCTATGAGCGCGAAGGCGGTGTCGAGGTCGCCGTTGTGGTTGATGCCGATCTCGCCGACGACGTAGACGGGGCGGCCGGGACCCGCGGTGCGCGATCCGAGCTGCCGCAGGCGGGGGTTCTGGATGACGGTCATGACGGGTGACGCCCTTCGGTGCGGATACGGGTACGGGTACGGGTGCGGGGTGCCGGTACGTCGAACAGCGGGGCCAGCGCGCGGGCGCGGGCCAGGTCGTGCGGATCGTCGACCTCCAGCACGCGGGCCGGGTCGGCGGGCACCGGCAGGACCCGGCCGAAGAAGCGGTGCCGGGCGGCCCGGAAACCGGTCGCGTCCATCGCGTACGCCGCTCCGGTCTCCAGCAGGTCCAGGGGCCGGTCCTGGCGGCGCGGGCGGACGGCGGGGTCGTGGTTGACCCCGGTGGCGGCCGCGTCCGGGGCCGGGGCGCGCCACAGGAAGCCGTGGAAGGGCGCCGCGGTGAGCGCCGAGTCGGCGGCGCCGCCCGCCACGGCGGCGGCGACCCCCTCGATGTCGCCGGGGGTCAGGAAGGGGCTGGTGCACTGGACGAGCAGGACCACGTCCACGGTGAGCGAACGCAGTTCCTCGAAGGAGTCCAGGGCGTGCAGCACGGCGGCCTCGCTGCTCGCGGTGTCCCCGGAGAGTGCGGCCGGGCGGCGCAGCGCGTCCGCGCCCGCGGCCCGCGCGGTGGCCGCGATCTCCTCGGAGTCGGTGGAGACCAGCACGTCGGTGACGGTGGGCGCGGCCAGCGCGGCCCGCACGGCGCGGGCCACCAGGGGCACCCCGGCGACCTCGGCGAGGTTCTTGCCGGGGACCCCCTTGGAGCCGCCCCGGGCCGGGATCACCGCGAGGACCCTCACAGCTCCCCCACCCTGCGGATCAGCGGGGCCACCCGCTGCACCCCGTGCCGGTACGCGCCCCGGGCGGCCTCCCGCAGCCGTCCGCGCGCCCAGCCGCGCAGCCGGGACTCCCCGTCGGCGGGGCCCGCGGCCCCGGGCAGCGCGGTGCCGTCGGGGGCCAGGTGGTGGCGGGCCAGCAGTCCGGGCAGGTAGCCGGGCGCGGTGGCGGGCGTGTAGTAGGGCGCGGGCGGCGGGAGCAGCGGCAGCGCGGTCAGCTCGGCGACCCGGGCGCGGGCCGCGTCGAAGGCCCCGGGGCCGGGCAGTACGCCCTGGGCGGCGAGCCATCCCGGGTCCGCGCGCGGGAGCAGCCCGGCGTCCAGCGCGTCCCAGGAGACGAGGCAGCCGGAGCCGAGGAAGTGGTGGTTGCCGAGGCTCTCGCGGATCCCGAGGTCGGTGAGGACCGCGGTGGGCACCGACCGGTGCAGGGCTTCGAGGGCGGCGGTGGAGGAGACGGTCACCAGGAGGTCGGCGCCGTCCAGGACCTCGCCCATGTTCCCGTAGACGAGGCGGCAGTTGGCGGGGAGCCCCCCGGGCAGCCGCTCCGCGAGCCGCTGGTACGGGAACTCCTCCAGGTGCGTGGTGTGTTCACCGGGGCGGCTGCGCAGCTTGATCAGCACCTCGCGCCCGGGGTGGGCGCGGGCGTGCTCGGCGGCCCGCCGGAGCAGGTACGTGCGGTCGGCGCGGCTCTCGGGGACGGAGGGCTGCGCGGCGAAGACGACGGTGGGGGCGCGGCCGCCGCCCGCCGGGACGTAGGGCGCGCCGCCGAGGAAGGGCAGCGCGGTCTCGGTGACGGCGCGGGCGTCGGCGCCCGCCCCCTCGTAGGCGGCGCGGAAACGGTCCGCGTCGTGGCGGGAGTTGGCGAGGACGAGGTCGGCGCCGTGGCGCAGCAGGAGGCCGTCGGCGAGCTTCTCGTAGACCACGCCGACGTACCCGGTGACGAGCACGGGGCGCGCCGCCGGGTCGGGCCACAGGGCGCGCACCCCGTGCAGGACGGCCTGGACGGCGCCGCCGACGAGGGCGAGGACGACCACGTCGTAGTGCTCGCGGCGCAGTTCGGCGAGGAACTCGGCGCAGGTCACCTCGGTCGTCCGGTCGGCGTCCACGCCCACCTCGCCGAGCTGGCGGGCGGTGGGCGTGGCCCGGCCGCGCAGCAGGAATCCGGTGAGGTGGCCACCGGTCCCTCCGGGGCCGGGTACGAGTCGGCGGGCGGTGAGCGCGCCCCATTTCCATCGCGTATCGGAATCGGCGAGTACGGCGACCCGCTGGCTTACTGGCACGAACGAGAATCTATGCGGGAATTCCACCGACCGGCCCAACGAGCACACAACAGCTGGTTAACAACCCGTCGGCGAAATGCGAAGCCGGTCGGGAAGGGCGGGCGGGGGCGAACCGGAAGGGGCCGGAACGGGCCGGACCGGGCCGGTTAACTCGGCTGCCGTCCGGCATTCACATGGATTCCTCGTCCGGTCCATGGTGAATGCCGGACGGCACCATAATGTCTCCCGCGTGCTGAAGCTCTCTGTTGTCGTGCCGTTCTACAACGTGCGGACCTACGCACCGGATGTCCTGCGGAGTCTGCGCCCCGACGCCGGGGACGGCGTCGAGTTCCTCCTCGTCGACGACTGCTCGACGGACGGGACGTCCGAGCTGCTGGAGCGGGCGGCCCGCGACCTGCCGGGGGCGGTGCACCTGCGCCACGGCCGCAACGGCGGCCTGGCCACCGCCCGCAACACCGGTCTGGACGCGGCGCGCGGAGAATACCTGGCCTTCCTGGACGGCGACGACTGGCTCGCGCCCGGCCACCTCGCTCGGACCCTGGCCGCCATACGGGGTCTGAACTGCGACTTCGTCCGCACGGACCATGTCCGGGTGACGGGCCGCGAGCGGGTGGTGGAGCGGGTCCCGTACGGCCCGCAGGGCGTGGTGGCCGACCCGCGGGCGGCGATCCTGCCCGCGGGCCGGACCACCTCGGTGGACTATCCGTACGCCTGGGCCGGGATGTACCACCGTCGGCTGCTGGACCGGGGACTGCTGCGCTTCACGGACGGGCTGCGGACGGCGGAGGACCGGCCGTGGATCTGGCGGCTGCACCGGGGGGCGCGGTCGTTCGCGACGGTGGGCCTGCCCGGGGTGTTCTACCGGCGCGGGGTCCCCACCTCACTGACGCAGATCGGCGACGAGCGTCAGCTCGATTTCATTCGCGCATTCGATCAAGTGCTGTCGGATACCGCCGAAGATCATCAGGCCGGTGAACTGCTCCCGAAAGCGGTTCGTACATATTGCGCGATTATCGCGCACCACATCGGAACCATCGAAAGGTTCGAACCGGCCGTGGCCAGAAAACTCCGTTCGATGAGCGCGCGAGCACTCGGGCGAATGCCGCGAGAACTGCTGGACCAGGCCCTGAATTCGATGGACCACGAACGGGCGTCCGTACTGCGCGGGCTCCGGCGGCGCGCGGGAGCGGCGGCGGGAACGGGAGCGGGAGCGGCGGCGGGAGCGGCGGCGAGCGCCCCGGGGGCGTCCGCCTGATGGGCCTCACCCAGATCTTCCTCGCGTCCACCGCCTACGGGACGGCCACCCTCGCCGCCGCGGCCGACGCGGGCCTCCTCGGCCCCCCCGGATCCGCCCGCCGCATCCTGCTCACCAGCAACAACGCCCCCGTCCCCGAGGTCTCCCCCGGGCTCACCGCGACGCCGGGGTTCGCCGCGCTGCGCGGGCGCTTCGACGAGGTGCTCGACTGGAACGCGACCATCGCGCCCTACCACCCCGGCGTCTGGGCCCCGCGCCCGGAGGACGCGCCGCTGTGGGAACGGCAGTTGCGCGCCCTGTGGGGCCTGGGCGACGACCTGATCGAGCTGTACGTCGAGTCCCTCCAGGTCTCCCCCGCCCAGGCGCTGTGCCGGCTGTTCCCCGGGGCCGCCATCGAGGTCTACGCCGACGGGCTGATGAGCTACGGCCCGACCCGTTTCCGGCTCGACCCCCAACTCGGCACGCGCATACGGCGGGTGCTGCACCTGGACCTGGTACCCGGGCTGGCACCGCTGCTGCTCAGCGAGTTCGGGGTCACCGCGCGGGCCGTACCGGCGGAGGCGTTCCTGAAGGTCCTGGCGGAGCTCGCGGCGGAGGCCCCCGCCCTGGCGGGGGCGTCCGGCGGGCCGGGGACGTCCCGCGGGCCGGGGGCCGACGGGGAACCCCCCGCGCTGCTCCTGGGCCAGTACCTGACGGCGCTGGACCTGCTCACCGCCGGGGAGGAGGAGGAACTGCACGTCTCGATGGTCCGCGGCGCGTACGCGCGCGGTCACCGCGACCTGCTGTTCAAACCGCACCCCGGGGCGCCGGACGACTACTCCCGCCCGGCGGCGGAGGAGGCCGCGAAGCTGGGGGCCCGCTTCACGGTGCTGCCCGCCGCGGTGCTCGCCGAGACGGTCTACGCGCGGGTGCGGCCCGCGCTGGTCGTGGGGTGCTTCTCGACGGGGCTGCTGACGGCGGCCACGCTGTACGGGCTGCCGGTGGCCCGGACCGGGACGCAGGCGGTGCTGGCCCGGCTCAGCCCGTATCCCAACAGCAACCGGGTCCCGCTGACGCTGGTCGACGCGCTGGTCCCGGACCTGGCGGACCCGGGCCCCGGCCCCGGTCCCGGGGTGCCGGATGTCGCCGCCCTCCTGGTCGCGGTCGGCTTCACGATGCAGCCGAAGGTGCTGCCGGGGCGGCGGGCCGAGGCGGAGGCGTACCTCGCGGCCCACCTGAACGCGCGCACCCGGCGCTACTTCCCGCGCCGCCGCCTGACGTCTCTGGCCCTCCCCGGCGGCCTCCCCCGCCCCCTCACCCCCCTGACCAAAAACCCCACCCTCCGCCGCCTGCTCCGCCCCCTGCTCCCCCACTGACGACAGGCACCCGCCCCACCGGCACCGCCGGAGCCGCCCCCGGGGGCGAAATTCAGCCCGGCAAGGCTGGAGCTGCCCCCGGGGGCGACCCATTCGGTCCGGCGAGTGGGGTCAGCTCAGGGTGAGTTTCGCGGCGAAGCCGAGGAAGAGGACGCCGGCCATCGAGGTGGCCCCGGCCGACAGCCTCCGCCGCCGCGTAAAGGCGGTGGCCAGCCTCGTCCCCCCGAAGATCAGCGCCGTCAGGTACAGGAAGCTGCCCAGCTGCAGCAGCGACCCCAGCAGCAGGAACGACAGCACCCGGTACGGATACGCCGGATCCACGAACTGCACGAAGAACGACATCAGGAACAGGATCGCCTTCGGGTTGAGCAGCGAGATCAGCAGCGCCCGCCGGTAGGGCCGCTCCACGCCCTCCGGAGCCACCGCCCCGGCCGCAGGCACGGGCTCCGCCTCCCGTCGCGTACGCCACAGCGCCCACGCCCCCCGCAGCATCCCCACCGCGAGCCACGACAGGTACCCGGCCCCCAGCACCTTCACCACCCCGAACACCACCGGACTGGCCTGGAGCAGCGAGGCCGCCCCCACCGCCGCCAGGGTCATCAGCACGGTGTCGCCGGTCCACACCCCGGCGGCGGCCTTGTATCCGGTCCGCACTCCGCGCCGGGCGGCGACCGAGAGCACGTACAGCGAGTTGGGACCCGGCAGCAGGATGATCAGCACGAGGCCGGCCAGGTAGGTGGGGAGGTCTATGACGCCGAACATGTCCGGAGTGTCGCAGAACCAGGTGGCGGAAAACCAGCTCTCCCCACGCCTGGTGAAACGTCACCGCATCGGCCCACGGTCACAATGGCGCAACATCCCGGGAGCGCCCGCAACTATCCGCGTCCGCGCGGCATCGTCTAGTTACACGTCGTAGAGACCGGGGGACTGCCATGTTCAGCCTGCACCGTCAGAGACTCATGATCCGCACGCTCGGGGTGGCCACCGCGGTCGTCCTCGGCGCGACCGCGACGGCCTGCGGGCCGCAGAAGGCGGCTCCGAAGGGGCCGGGCGCTTCCGCTCCGGCATCACTGCCCGCGTCCTCCCCGGCCCAGGACAACAAGCCGGGCGACGCCTCGCCCTCGCCGTCCGCCTCGGCCTCGGCCTCCGCCCCCACGTCCCCCTCCCCCTCCCCCACGGCGTCCGCGTCCGCGTCCCCGCAGGTGAAGTACCTGATGGCGGAGGGCTCCGAGGACGACCAGGTCCGTGAACTGCAGGCCCGGCTCAAGCAGCTGGGCCTGTTCGGCGCCACGCCCACCGGTTTCTACGGTTCCAAGACGATCGCCGCGGTCAAGGCCTTCCAGACCAAGCACCAGCTGACCGCCTCGGGCTCCGTCGACGACGCCACCTGGAAGAAGGTGCGGAGCCTCAGCAAGAAGCCCACCACCGAGGAGCTGTCGCCGACGACGAACCAGGTCGACGCGCCGGACCCGCGCTGCATGACGGGCCGGGCGATGTGCATCAGCAAGGAGAGCCGCACCCTGGCCTGGATGATCGACGGCAAGGTCGTCTCGACCATGGACGTCCGCTTCGGCTCGGAGAACACGCCGACCCGCGAGGGCGAGTTCAAGGTGGAGTGGAAGGCCAAGGAGTGGACGTCGACGATCTACCACACGGCGATGCCGTACTCCATGTTCTTCAGCGAGGGCCAGGCGGTGCACTACTCGTCGGACTTCGCGGCCCGGGGCTACGCGGGCGCCTCGCACGGCTGCGTGAACGTGCGGGACAAGGCCAAGCTGTCGGCGCTCTTCGACCAGGTGAAGGTGGGCGACAAGGTCGTCGTCTACTGGTGAGCGGGACGCGGGATTAAGAGGCGCGGGCAGGGTCGGGGGAACGAACCCCGCCCGCGCCAGGTTGCGCAGAGCCAAGAGGTACGGGGGGAACCCCGGCTCATGCGCGGCCGATGACCAGTCGGCTCATTGAGTACTGCGCCGACGCGTCGAAAAGTGTTACAGCCGAGGTCAGCGGGTGTTCCGGCCCGCTCGACGGCCCGCACGACGGCCCGTCCAGCGGCTCGTCCGGCAGCCCGTCCCGCGCCCTCCGCGGAGGCCCGCGCCGCGACCGCCGGTTCAGCGCCGCAGGCGCAGACCGAGGGAGCCGGTGACGCTCCCCGGAGCCGGGCTGGGGCCGGGCCCGGACCCCGGGCCGGGGACCGGCGGGGTCGTCCCCTTCGGCGGGGAGTCCGTGGTGCCGCTCGCACCGTCCAGCAGTTCGTCGCAGTAGCTCTGGACCCGCCCGCGGCCCTTGGCCAGCAGGTTGAGCCGGTTCTCCCGTTCGCCGCTCAGGCTGCCGGAGCGGAAGTCGTGGCACAGATCGGCGACACCGCGCTGGACGTCCCGGTCATGGGTCTCGCCGAGGCCGAAGTGCTCCCGGCTGTCCTTGTCCGGGCCCGTCGTGGCGCCCGTACCGCCCGAACCTCCGCTGTTCGTGCCGCCCGCCGCCGCGCCGGTGGCGCCCGGCGGGGTGTGTGCCTCCGGGCCCGGGGTGCGGGCGCCGGGGCTGCCGAACGGTTCGCCGGTGGTCTGCGCCGGGGGGCGCCGGGACGGGCCGGTGCTCGGGCCGGCGGTGCCGCCGACCGGGTCCGGCGTGACCCGGTCGGTGATCTCCGCCGTGGGCGCGGGGTCCGCGTTCAGATGGAGGGCCCGGTCGAACAGGCCACCGCTCGCGGCGGCCGCGACCCCGCCGATGGCGATCGCGGCCATGGCCGCGGCGAGGCCGAAGCGCCAGGGGGCCGCCGGGCGCGGGGCCCGCCCCTGGGCGGCGGCCCCGGCGGTGGCCGGTACGGGGACTATGGCGACCAGGGGTTCCTCGGCCGGGGATCCGTCCGTACCCCGTTCGGCGGCGGACCGCTCGAAAGCCGGAGCCGGAGCCGCGACCGCGGTCGGCCGCGCCGCGCGGAAGGCGGCCAGGGCCGCGACCTCGCCGGGCAGTTCCGCCGTACGGGACGCTCCGGCGTCCGGCAGCAGGGAGTCCAGGGCATCGCGCAGCCGGGCGGCGTCCACCCGGGCGCGGGGGTCTTCGGGCTGATCCACGGGTTCGCCGCGCAGCAGTCGGTCCGCCGTGGCTCGGTTCAGCCACCTGGTGCGATCGTCGGCCATCACATGTCCTTCTGCGTCCGCCAACGTGAATGCGTCACACCGGTTCGCTCCGCGAGTCCTGCGCCCCGGCCGCGTTGGGCGGGTACGGCGTCCAGATCCCGCCCGTCACCGGTGTCCCCGGCGCCTCCGGTGCCATCGCCGTCGACGGCGTGGCCAGGGCGATTATCCCCGAGCCCGGTGGCGCGTGCGGCGCCCACCCCCGCTCCCGGCGACATGCCCTCCGGCGTTCCCGGCCCGGTGTCCGTTTCGTTCGCGATCAGTTCGGCGAGCCGTTTCAGCCCCCGGTGCGCCGCCGTCCGTACCGCCCCGGGCCGTTTGCCCAGGGTTTCGGCGGCGGTCTTGGCGTCGAGGCCGACGACCACGCGCAGGACGACGGCCTCTGCCTGGTCCTGCGGGAGCTGGGCGATCAGCGCCATGGCACGGCCGGTGGCGAGGGCCTCGATGGCCTCGCCCGCGGTGTCGCAGTCGGCGGCGTGCTCGGTGAGTTCGCTCTCGTCGCCGCCGATGGCGGGGCGGCGGCCGCGCATGCGTATGTGGTCGAGGGCCCGGTTGCGGGCTATTCGCGCGGCCCAGCCGCGGAAGCGGTCGGCGTCTCCGGTGAAGGAGCCGAGGTCGCGGGATATCTGCAGCCAGGCCTCGGAGGTGACGTCCTCCGCGTCGCCGTCGCCGACGAGCGTGCGGACGTACCCCAGCAGGCGCGGGTGCACGGCGCGGTACACAGCACGGAACGCGTTCTCGTCGCCGTCCTGCGCCGCGAGCACCGCGGCGGTCAGCTCCGCGTCGTCCCCCAGCAAAGTCCCCAACCCGTTCACTGTCCCGTACGTCTGCGCAAATCAGCACGTTACGGCTTTGCGGCGGCTCCCGTCCACGCGTTGTACAACCTGCAACCAAGCGTGCGCGAAGCGAGGTGTGACACAAAACGCACTCAAGGCGCTGACAGGGGTACGGGCTTGTCGCACGAGCCCGTAACGGTTGGCGACCGGGGCCTCTCCTGTGGGGGGTGGCGGTCTCGGTCGCCTTCCCCTTCACAAGCCGTCCCATTCTCGCTCTTTCGGCTCTCTTCCGGGTGAAATCCGCGGTTGCGTACGCTCTTCCGACCTTCGCGTCGATAGCGTGGCGTCACACCCCACCCGCATCGCGAGGAGCCCCACGCTGTCCAGCCACCTTCCGGCGCAGATGCGCGGCAGCGCCCTGGCGCGGTTCAACGCCGCGTCGGCCGAGTCCGCCCAGGAGGCCCTGCTGCGCTGCTGCGGCAGCCACCGCTGGGCGCAACGGGTGGCCGAGCATCGCCCGTACCCCGATCTGGACGCGCTGCTCGCCGCCGCCGACGAGGCGTCGTACGACCTGCGCCACGCGGACCTGGCGGAGGCGCTGACCGGGGAGTTCTCGGCGGGACTGGCCCACGACGCGCCGTACGCCGCCCACCTCGCCCTCGGCGCCGCGCACGCGGAGTACGAGCGGAAGTTCGGGCACGCCTTCGTCATCTGCCTCGACGGGCACCCGGCCGAGGAGCACGCGCACCAGGTGCTGGCGGCGATCCGGCGGCGGATGGCCCACGAGGTGGACGAGGAGCGGGCCACCTCGGCCGACGAGCTGCGCCGGGTGGCGCGCTCGCGACTCGCCCAGCTGGTGGGATTTCTCCACGTGCCGGGGGGCGCGGTCGGCCGAGCGGCCGACGATGCGTCTGAATTGGGGCGTTTCGCTCCTGTGGGATAGTCCGTCCGTGCCTGTTTGATCACACCGATGGCCCCCGCGCAAGGGAACCGACAAAGCGTCGCTACGATGTCCGGGGCCGGAGGACCGTACCCGGCCGGGCCCGACCGACAAAGAAGCCGGCTGGCCCCCGCCCCGCTTCCGGAGGGTTTTCCGTGCCGGCTGGAACGTTGTACCGCGGCCGGGAAGGAATGTGGTCCTGGGTGGCTCATCGAGTCACCGGCGTCCTCATCTTCTTCTTCCTGTTCGTACACGTCCTCGACACCGCACTCGTCCGCGTCTCTCCCGAGGCGTACGACGATGTCGTCGCTACCTACAAGACCCCGATCGTCGCGCTGATGGAGTACGGCCTCGTCGCCGCAATCCTCTTCCACGCGCTCAACGGTCTCCGTGTCATCGCCGTGGACTTCTGGTCCAAGGGCCCGCGCTACCAGAAGCAGATGCTCTGGTCCGTGGTCGGCATCTGGATCGTGCTGATGATCGGCGCGATCTACCCCGTGCTGCACCACGCCTACCTGCAACTGTTCGGGAAGTGACACGCATGTCTTCTGACACTTCTTCCGCCCAGACGATCGGCGACGTGGAGGGCGTTCCCCTCTACGACGTCGACAACCCGGCGCCGTACATCGAAGCCCCGCGCAAGCGCACGAGCAAGACTCCGCGCTCGACCCGCGGGAACTTCGAGATGATCGCGTGGCTCTTCATGCGCCTCTCGGGCATCGTGCTGGTCGTCCTGGTCATCGGCCACCTGCTCATCCAGCTCGTGCTGGACGGCGGCGTTTCCAAGATCGGCTTCGCCTTCGTGGCGGGCCGCTGGGCCTCGCCGTTCTGGCAGGTCTGGGACCTGCTGATGCTGTGGCTGGCGATGCTGCACGGCTCCAACGGTCTGCGTACGGTCATCAACGACTACGCGGAGCGCGCCAACACGCGGCTGTGGCTGAAGGGCCTGCTCTACACCGCCACGGTGTTCACCATCCTTCTGGGCACGCTGGTGATCTTCACCTTCGACCCGAACATCCGCGGCATGGGCTGAGGCGAATCCTGATGAAGATCCACAAGTACGACACCGTCATCGTCGGCGCCGGTGGCGCGGGCATGCGCGCGGCCATCGAGTCGACGAAGCGCAGCCGCACCGCGGTGCTCACGAAGCTGTACCCGACCCGCTCCCACACGGGCGCCGCGCAGGGCGGCATGGCCGCCGCGCTCGCCAACGTGGAGGACGACAACTGGGAGTGGCACACCTTCGACACGGTCAAGGGCGGTGACTACCTGGTCGACCAGGACGCCGCCGAGATCCTGGCGAAGGAGGCCATCGACGCGGTCCTCGACCTGGAGAAGATGGGCCTGCCGTTCAACCGCACCCCGGACGGCACCATCGACCAGCGCCGCTTCGGCGGCCACTCGCGCAACCACGGTGAGGCGCCGGTCCGCCGGTCCTGCTACGCCGCGGACCGCACCGGTCACATGATCCTCCAGACGCTGTACCAGAACTGCGTCAAGGAGGGCGTGGAGTTCTTCAACGAGTTCTACGTCCTGGACCAGCTCCTCGTGGAGGAGGACGGGGTCCAGAAGTCCGCGGGCGTCGTCGCCTACGAGCTGGCCACCGGCGAGATCCACATCTTCCAGGCGAAGTCCGTCATCTACGCCTCCGGCGGCACGGGCAAGTTCTTCAAGGTGACCTCCAACGCGCACACCCTCACCGGTGACGGCCAGGCGGCCTGCTTCCGGCGCGGTCTGCCGCTGGAGGACATGGAGTTCTTCCAGTTCCACCCGACGGGCATCTGGCGCATGGGCATCCTGCTGACGGAGGGCGCCCGCGGTGAGGGCGGCATCCTCCGCAACAAGGACGGCGAGCGCTTCATGGAGAAGTACGCGCCGGTCATGAAGGACCTCGCGTCCCGTGACGTCGTCTCGCGCTCCATCTACACCGAGATCCGTGAGGGCCGCGGCTGCGGTCCGGCCGGTGACCACGTGTACCTGGACCTGACGCACCTCCCGCCGGAGCAGCTGGACGCCAAGCTGCCCGACATCACGGAGTTCGCGCGTACGTACCTCGGCATCGAGCCGTACACGGACCCGATCCCGATCCAGCCCACCGCGCACTACGCCATGGGCGGCATCCCGACCAACGTCGAGGGTGAGGTCCTCTCGGACAACACCACCGTCGTCCCGGGTCTGTACGCGGCCGGCGAGGTCGCCTGCGTCTCCGTGCACGGCGCCAACCGCCTGGGCACCAACTCGCTGCTGGACATCAACGTCTTCGGCAAGCGCTCGGGCATCGCGGCGGCCAAGTACTCGGCCGAGAACGACTACGTCGAGCTGCCCGAGAACCCGGCGCAGCAGGTCATCGACCAGGTCGAGCGCCTGCGCAACTCCACGGGCAAGGAGCGGGTCGCCGACCTGCGCCTGGAGCTCCAGGAGACGATGGACGCCTGCGTGATGGTGTTCCGCACCGAGCAGACGATCAAGACCGCGGTCGAGAAGATCGCGGAGCTGCGCGAGCGGTACCTGAACGTGTCCGTCCAGGACAAGGGCAAGCGGTTCAACACGGACCTGCTGGAGGCCATCGAGCTGGGCAACCTGCTCGACCTGGCCGAGGTCATGGCCATCTCGGCCCTGGCGCGCAAGGAGTCCCGCGGCGGCCACTACCGCGAGGACTACCCGAACCGCGACGACGTCAACTTCATGCGCCACACCATGGCGTACCGCGAGGTCGGCGCCGATGGCAAGGACTCCGTACGGCTGGACTACAAGCCCGTCGTCGTCACCCGCTACCAGCCGATGGAGCGTAAGTACTGATGGCCACCCCGACCATGTCCAAGACGGACGAGATGGAAGCGGCGGCCGCGGCCTCGCCGTTCATCACGGTCACCTTCCGGATCCGCCGGTTCAACCCGGAGATCTCGGAGGAGTCGACCTGGCAGGACTTCCAGATCGAGATCGACCCGAAGGAGCGCGTGCTCGACGGTCTCCACAAGATCAAGTGGGACCTCGACGGCACGCTGACCTTCCGCCGCTCGTGCGCGCACGGCATCTGCGGCTCCGACGCGATGCGGATCAACGGCAAGAACAGGCTCGCCTGCAAGACGCTGATCAAGGACATCAACCCGGAGAAGCCCATCACCGTCGAGGCCATCAAGGGCCTCACGGTGATGAAGGACCTCATCGTCGACATGGAGCCCTTCTTCCAGGCGTACCGGGACGTCATGCCGTTCCTGGTCACCAAGGGCAACGAGCCGACGCGCGAGCGCCTGCAGTCCGCCGAGGACCGCGAGCGCTTCGACGACACCACCAAGTGCATCCTGTGCGCCGCGTGCACGTCCTCGTGCCCGGTGTTCTGGAACGACGGCCAGTACTTCGGCCCGGCGGCGATCGTCAACGCGCACCGCTTCATCTTCGACTCGCGTGACGAGGCCGGAGAGCAGCGCCTGGAGATCCTGAACGACAAGGACGGCGTGTGGCGCTGCCGCACGACGTTCAACTGCACCGACGCGTGCCCCCGTGGCATCGAGGTCACGAAGGCCATCCAGGAAGTCAAGCGCGCCCTGATCACGCGCCGCTTCTGATCTTCCTGACGCGCCGGACTCCGTCCGTCGTCGGCTGAGGTACGAACGCGAGGGCCCCGCCCCCTGGTTCCCACCGGGGGGCGGGGCCCTCGCGCGTTCACCCGGGCGGACGGCGGCCCCGCCGAGGGGCCGACGATCGCCGGGGAACTCGCGCGCGGGCGCATTCCCGTGGGGGCGCCGGGCAAGCTGTGAAAAGATCGGCCATATGAGTGATCAGCAGCCGAACCCGTACGCGAGCGGCCCCGGGCAGGGTGGTTCGGGCGAGCCCCAGTGGGAGACCGGACATCCCGGGTACGGGTATCCCCAGCCCTATCCCCAGGCCCCGCCCTACCAGCCCACCGTCGGGGGGCAGGGAATTCCGTACGCGGCGCCGGGCGCGTCCTTCGCCCTCGGGGACATCACCGTCGCCGGGGACCAGATCATCACCCCGAGCGGGCCGATGCCCCTCAAGGGCGCGATGTGGAACGCCACGGACTTCTCCCGGACCGAGGAGAAGATCCCCACCTCGTCCATCGTCCTCGCGGTCGTCTTCGCCGTCTTCTGCCTGCTCGGTCTGCTCTTCCTCCTGATGAAGGAGAAGGTCACCACCGGCTACATCCAGGTGACGGTGACCAGCGGCGGCCGCCACCACGCGACGATGATCCCGGCCACCGACATGAACACCTTCCCCTGGGTGATGAACCAGCTCAACTACGCCCGCTCGCTCAGCATCTGACGGGTGATCGTCGGGTCGGTGATGGTGGTCCCGGCCGCCGGCTCACCGCCTCGCCGAGGATGACGGCGAGCGTCCGGTCACCCTCGAACGGCAGGTGGCCCGTCGCGGCGGTGCGGGGGCGGGGTCAGGCGCGGGACGGGCTACTTCGCCAGCAGGCTGACCGCGCTGATCAGGGCGGCCGTGCCGTGGAACATCCAGGAGACGGCCGTGAACAGCTCGTGCAGGTATCCGCCCGGACCCCGGGCGCGGCGGGTCCGCTTGGCCCCGCCGAAGCCGACGCAGCAGATGCCCACGAGGGACAGGGCCAGCACCAGCCGCAGGGGCACCTTGCCGCCGCCCGTCATCAGGCTGACGGTCAGCCAGCCGACCAGGTACGAGAGTGCCAGCACCAGCAGCTTGGCCGCCTTGCGCGACGGGCGGCCCAGGGTGAGCCGGGCGCCGGACGGCCCCGGGGGCCGTGCGGGCCGCGCGGTCCGCGGCGGGACCGGCTGCCCCACCGCGCGGTCCTGGGCGGCCTCCGCCGGGAACGCGACAGGGAACGCGGCCGGTACGCGGGTCCGCGGGACCTCCGTCGGCGGGTACCGCGGGGTCGCGGTCAGGGCCGCCGCACGCATGGTCCGCGCGTCCGGGAAGCGGTCCTGCGGGAGCTTCGCCAGGGCGGTGTCCAAGAGCCCCTGCACCGGAGCCGGTACGGCGATGCCCAGGGCGGCCAGGGTCGGCGGCGGCTCGTGGACGTGCAGGTAGCCGATGGCGTAGCCGGACGCGGCATCGAAGGGGACCTGCCCGGCCAGCAACTGGAAGAGCACGATCCCCAGCGAGTAGAGGTCGGAGCGGCCGTCGATGCCGGGGCGGCCCTCGACCTGCTCGGGGGACATGTAGAGCGGGGTGCCGATGGTGACGCCGGTCCGGGTCAGGGCGGTCGCGCCCGACTCGGCGGTGGCGGCGATGCCGAAGTCGGTGACCTTGGCCGTGCCGTCCTCGGTGAGCAGGACGTTGGCGGGCTTGATGTCCCGGTGCACCAGCCCCCGCGCGTGCGCCGCGGCCAGCGCGCCGAGCATCTGCGCGGTCAGGTCCAGGGCTTCGGCCGTTCGTCGTGGGCGCGGTAGACCTGCGCCATGCCCCCTCCACCGAGTAATCCCTCGATGCGGTAGCGGCCTTGGGCCACGGTCGTGCCGGTCCCGAACAAGTCCCCCATGGCCGGATGGTAGGTCAGCCCACTCGGCGACGCCAACTGGCTTGAACGTGTTCAAAATCAGGTCTACAGTCAGCGACGTCAGCATTTGAACACGTTCAAGGAGTCGGGGCAATGGACCTCACCGTGCTCACGTACGTCATCTACCTGCTCGTCAGCGTCGCGCTGACCGTCTGGGTCGCCCGCACGCTCACCCGCAACGGCCGCATCTTCATCGCGGACGTCCTCCAGGGCAACGAGAAGCTCGCCGATGCCGTCAACCACCTGCTGGTCGTGGGGTTCTACCTGGTCAACCTCGGCTTCGTCGCCCTCTACCTCCAGGCCGACCAGGCCGTCACCGAAGCCCGCGGGATCTTCGAGGCCCTCTCGGTCAAGCTCGGCGTCGTCCTCCTCGTCCTCGGTGTCATGCACCTCGGCAACGTGTGGGTGCTCACCAAGATCCGCCGCCGGAGCATCATGGAGCGCCAGCAGACCCCGCCGGTCGCGCCCCAGATGTGGACCGCCCCGGGCAGGGCCTGACCGATGACCGCCACAAGCCCCGGGCCCGGACCCGGGCCCGGGCCCGCGGCGGTATTCGCGCCCGGACCCGCCGGCACACCCGCACCCGCACCCGCACCCGCACCCGTACCCGTACGCAAGATCGTGGTCCTCTACGACGCCCAGTGCCCGCTCTGCGCGCACATCCGGACCTGGCTGATGGGCCAGCACTGGCTGGTGCCACTGTCCCTGATCCCCGCCGGGTCACAGGCCGCCCGCGCCCGCTTCCCCCGGCTCGACCACGCCTCGACGCTGCGCGAGATCACCGTGGTCGGGGACGGCGGACAGGTGTGGACCGGCACCGACGCCTTCATCGTGGTGCTGTGGTCCCTGGCCCAGCACCGGCCGAAGGCCAACTGGCTGGCCACGCCCGCCGGACGGCCCTTCGCCCGGGCCACGATGCTCGCCGCCGCCGCCTGGCGCGAGGCGACCGGGCCCGCGGGATCGGGCCCGGATCCGGCCCTGAAGGCAGCCTGTGACGACCAGTGCCCGGCACCCCGATAAAGTCGGACACCGTGACTGATCAGAAGGCTCCGAAGAGCGAACAGACCCGCACGCTCATCCTCGAAACCGCCCTCAAGCTCTTCCAGGAGCGCGGTTACGACAAGACGACCATGCGGGGCATCGCCCGGGAGGCCGGAGTCTCGGTAGGCAACGCCTACTACTACTTCGAGTCCAAGGAACACCTGGTCCAGGGCTTCTACGACCGGATCGGCAGCGCGCACCAGGCTGCCGTCCGGCCGATCCTGGACCACGAGAGCGACCTCCAGAAGCGGCTCGCGGGGGTGCTGACCTGCTGGCTGGACATCGCCGCGCCCTACCACGAGTTCGCCGCGCAGTTCTTCAAGAACGCCGCGGACCCGGAGAGCCCGCTCAGTCCCTTCTCCCCCGAGTCGGAACCCGCCCGGCGCCAGGCGATCGACATGCACAGGGAAGTCCTGGCGGGGGCGAAGACCAAGGTGCCGGACGAGCTGGCGGACGTACTGCCGGAGCTGATGTGGCTCTCGCAGATGGGGCTGGTCCTCTACTGGGTCTTCGACCGCTCGGAGAACAGCGAGAAGTCCCGGCGGCTGGCCGAGCGGGGCGCGCAGCTGACCACGCGCGGCATCGTGCTGGCCCGGTTCCGCGTGCTGCGGCCGCTGGTACGGGAAGTGCACGAGCTGTTCTCGGACTTCCTGCCCGGCATGGCCCAGGCGGCCGCCTCCCGCAAGAAGGCGTCGCGGCCCGCCAAGCAGGGGAAGGCGAGTACGGAAGAGGCGTCGGACGGCTGAGCCGTCCGACGCCTCCGGGCTTCCGGGCTACCTGAGGCCTGGGGACCCGGTCGGACTACAGCCAGTCCAGCTCCCACAGGCGCCACACGCCGGTGCCGTCGGAGAGGTACTGCGCGCCGGTGACGGCCTCGCGCGAGAGCACGTAGTCCTTCTTCTGCCAGATCGGCAGGATCGGGATCTGCTGGGCCACCACTTCCTGGAGCTGGCGGAAGTCGTTCGCCGCCTCGCCGCGGTTCGAGAAGGACTGGGTGCGCGTGATCAGGTCGCCCACCGTCTTGTCGGCGAAGCCGTTGTTCATGCTGGAGTCGGCGCCGACGAGCGGGGCGCTGAAGTTGTCCGCGTCCGGGAAGTCGGGGATCCAGCCGATCGTGTAGGCGTCGAACTTGCCCGCCGCGTAGTCCTTCTGGAAGTCGTCCCACACCGGCACGGACTCGGTCTGCACCTGGAAGAGGCCCGAGCCCTCCAGCTGCCGCTTGAGCTCGGCGGCCTCGGGGACGTTCGCTCCGCGCACGTTGAAGCCCAGCTTGAAGCTGACCGGGGTGGTGATCCCGGCGTCCTTGAGGATCTTCCTCGCGGTGGCGGCGTTCGGCGCCGGGTACTTGTCGAAGAACGGCGTGCCGTGACCCGCGATGCCCGCCGGGACGATGGAGTACAGCGGGGTGACGGTCCCCTTGTAGATGTCCCCCGCGATCTTGGAGCGGTCGAGCAGGGCGGCGACGGCCTGGCGGACCGGCTGCTGCGCCATCGCGGAGCCCGGGCGGACGTTGAAGACCATGCTGCGGGTCTCGGTGCCGCCGGACTCCTGGTAGCGGGTGTCACTGAGGCTCGGGTTCAGCCCCGCCAGGACCTCCGGGGGCATGTCGCGGTGGGCGACCTCGATCCCGTGGTCCTTCCAGGCCGCGTTGAGCGCCTCGGAGTCCTTGAAGTACTTGACGTTGACGGCCGACTTGGCGGGCTTGCCCTGGCCCTTGTAGGTGGCGTTCGGCTTCAGCTCGGCGCTCGCCCCCTCCTTGTACGCACCCAGGGTGTACGGGCCGGAGCCGTCCACGCTGGCGCCCTCGCGCAGCTTCTTCGCCGGGTACTTGTCCTTGTCGACGATCGCGGCGGCACCCGTCGCGATCTTGAAGGGGAAGGTGGCGTCACGTGCGGAGAGGTTGAAGGTGACCGTCTTGCCCTCGGCCTTGACCGACTCCAGGGTGTTGAACAGCGGCGCCGGGCCCTGGTCGGAGTTGATCGCCTTGATCCGGTCGAACGAGAACTTCACGTCCTCGGCCGTGATCTGGCGGCCGTTGGAGAACTTCACGTCGGTGCGCAGCTCGCACTGGTACGTGGTGAGCTTCGCCCCGATGAACTTGCAGGAGGTCGCCGCGTCCGGGACCGGCACGTCCGAACCGGGCTTGATGGTCAGGAGCGACTGGTAGACGTTGCTGAACAGGGCCCAGGAACCGGCGTCGTACGCCCCGGCCGGGTCCAGCGAGGACACCGAGTCGGTCGTACCCACCGCAATCGCGCCATGGCCCGCCGCATCGGTGGGCAGCAGCACCCAGGCCCCCACGCCGGCGACGCCCAGGACCACCCCGGCCGCGATCATCTTGGAGCGGACAGACCGCAGCATCCCAGAACTCCTCATTGCCCACCCCGCGCCGGGCCGCGTGTCCGCTGCTGACGCATGTTTATCCGATTACCGGTCACCCAATCACGGAAAATTCGGTGGTGGAAGGGCGTTTCGCTGCCGGTTGTGAGGAATTATGTCTGGTATGAGACGAGTTCGACGACGGTGATGTCAGAGGGTGCACCGACCCTCACGGGCGGTCCCCACGCACCGGCCCCGCGGGACACATAAAGCTGGGTGTCCCCGTATCTTTCCAGACCCGCGACGGTCGGGTTGGCGAGTTCCGCAAGGTAGTTTCCCGGCCACAGCTGACCGCCGTGCGTATGACCCGACAGCTGGAGATCCACCCCGTGGCGGACCGCGTCGTGGATCACGATCGGCTGGTGGGCGAGGAGTACGGCCGTACGGTGCGCGCGGTCCCGGCCGCCGAGGGCCTTGTCGAAGTCCGGGCCGTGGCCCTCGCTCTCGCCCGCGACGTCGTTGACGCCCGCGAGGTCGAAGTACGGCAGCTCCTGGCGGGCGTTCTCCAGGGGGTGCACGCCCAGCTCGCGGACGTGGTCCACCCACTGCTGGGCCCCGGAGAAGTACTCGTGGTTGCCGGTGACGAAGAAGCTGCCGTGCCGGGCCCGGAGCCGGGCGAGCGGTTCGGCGGCGGACCCGAGGTCGTGGACCGAGCCGTCCACGAGGTCGCCGACGATGGCGATGAGATCGGGCTGGGTGGCGTTGACCGTGTCGACGATGCGGGTGGTGTGGGCGCGGCCGAGGATGGGGCCGAGGTGGACGTCGCTGACGACGGCGATCCGGAAGCCGTGGGCCGGGCGGGGGAGTTTGGCGAGGGGGACGGTGACGCGCTTGACCCTGGGGCCGCGGAGGACGCCGTAGGTCCCGTACCCGACGGTGCCGCCCGCTGCCGCGACCGCCGCTCCGGCAAGCACCCGGGCCACGAACACCCGCCGCGTCGCACCCTGCCCGGCCGTGCTCGGCTCCGGCGGGGCGGGCGATGCGGCCTCGTCGGCGGGTGCGGCGCCGCCGGAGGCAGGACCGGCCCCGTCGGCGCTTGAGGCGATCCCGACGCCGCCGGCGGGCGAGGCGCCGGCGGAGGCCGGGACGGAGGCGAGCGGGACGCTCCCGGCCTCACCGCCGGAGGCGGGGGCCGGGACCGAAGCCGAAGCCGAAGCCGGGGCCGGGGACCGGCGGAGGAGCAGCCGCAGGGGCTCGGCCAGCAGCAGCGCCAGCGCCAGGTACAGCAGCACCGCCAGCCACATGAACCCCGGCCACGCCACCACCCGCTGCACCCAGAACGGCGCCCCCGCCCGCCCCGCGACCAGCGCCGCCACCGACAGCACCGGCAGCGCGAAGACACACCCGGTCAGCACCCGCCGCGTCCACCCGCCCGGGGCGGTCGTGTCACGGACCAGCCGGACCCACACCCACCGGTGCACCAGCACCAGCAGGCCCAGCACCACCAGCGCGACCAGGGAGAAGAGGAGCACGGTCATGCCGCGTCACGTGATCCACGCCGCAGCGCCCGGACCCCACGCAACCCGATGACCCCTACACCCGTCCCCAGGAGAAAGGACGCGATGGCGAGCGACAGGTGCACCCAGAAGTACGCGGTGGGGTCTCCGGCGGCGTCGAAGGCCAGTCCACTGCCGTCCTTCCACAGGTTCCGGACGAAAGACACCCAGATGAACCAGCTCCACACTCCGAAGGACAGCAGGAACCAGGACGTGGCACGGCTGAGTCTCATGCCCCCAGTATCGGTTCCGCCCCCGGAACGGACGCGCCGGGGTGGGCTGTCCCGGCAGTGGTTGCGGCGGGTTGACCCGAGGGAAGCGGTTAAAGCGACAATGCGATGTACGTTCTCGTGCGTGTCTGCTAAAAAGACCGCGCTGACGGTCCTTTCCGCCGCGCTGCTGCCCGCTGTGCTCGCGGCCCCCGCGTACGCCGTAGGCCCCACTCCGACGCCGGACGCCAAGGGCGGCAAGGCTCCCGCGAAGGCGCCCGCGCCGCCCGCGTCGATGTCCACGGTCGGCGGGATCCTGCTCGGGAAGCCGGGTCCGCAGGTCAATCTGCTGCCCGGCGCGCCCGCGCTGCCCACGAACCTGACGGGCCGGTCCTGGATCGTGGCCGACGCGGAGACCGGCGAGGTGCTGGCCGCGGAGAACGCGCACTGGCGACTGCCCCCGGCCTCCACCATGAAGATGCTCTTCGCGGACACCGTGCTGCCCTCGCTCCCCAAGGACGAGGTGCACAAGGTCAGTCAGCAGGAGCTCTCCGGGGTCGGCGCGGGCAGCAGCCTGGTCGGGGTCAAGGAGGACCTCGACTACACCGTCCACGACCTGTGGCTCGGGGTGTTCCTGCGGTCCGGGAACGACGCCGTGCACGTGCTGTCGTCCATGAACGGCGGGGTCGAGAAGACCGTCAAGGACATGCAGGCGCACGCCGATGAACTCCAGGCCCTCGACACCCATGTGATCTCCCCCGACGGTTACGACGCTCCGGAGCAGGTCTCCAGCGCGTACGACCTGACCCTGATCGCCCGCTCCGGGCTGCAGAAGAAGGACTTCCGGGAGTACGCCGCCACGGCGAGCGCGAAGTTCCCCGGCGAGCAGAAGCCCGGCCAGCCGCGCGACAGCTTCGAGATCCAGAACACCAACCGGCTGATGACGGGTGCCGGGGGCATCTCCCCCTACAAGGGCATCGCGGGGGTGAAGAACGGCAACACCACCATGGCCGGCTCCACCTTCACGGGCGTCGCCCAGCGCGGCGACAAGAAGCTCGTGGTGACGGTGATGAACCCGGCGGCGGGCGGGGTGAACTCGGTCTACGAGGAGACCGCGACCCTCTTCGACTGGGGTTTCGCGGCGGTCGGGAAGGTGAAGCCGGTCGGTGAGCTGGTACCGCCGAAGAGCGCCGACACCTCCGGGGTCGGCTCCCCCGCCCAGTCGCACGAGAACGGCACGGTGGCGGCGGACGAGGAGAGCGGCGGCGGCATCGGTACGGCGTTCGGCATCGCGAGCGGCGTGGTCGCGGCCCTCGCGGCCGGGGCGTTCCTGGTCAACCGGCGCTGGCCGCGGGGCCGTCAGGGGCGCGGCGGGGACCTGAGCTGACCCCGCGCGGCGACGGCTCGGGGTCCTCCGCGGGTTCGTGGTCCTCCACGCGTTCGGGGTCCTCCACGCCGTCGCCGTCCAGGTCATCGCGGGCCGCCGTCCAGGCGGCGCAGAAGAGCAGCAGTTTCGCGGTGAAGTTGATCCAGAGCAACAGCGCGATGGGGACGCCGAAAGCCCCGTACATGCTCTTGGCCGCGACCTCCCGCATATAGCCGCTGAGCAGGAGTTTCAGCAGTTCGAAGCCCGCCGCGCCGATGAGGGCAGCCTGGATCAGGCGGCGGCGCGGGGGCTGGACCCCGGGCAGCAGGGTCAGTACGTACAGCAGGAGCAGGAAGGCGGCCAGCACCCCGGCGGCGAAGGCGCCGACGCGCAGCACCGCGCCGCCGCCCCCGTGGTCGGGGATGCCCAGCCAGGCGCCGAAGCGGCCGACGGCGGTGGAGCCGATGATCGAGGCTCCGGCCGAGGCGAGGGCGGCGCCGCCGAGGCCGATCAGGACCAGGGCGTCCTTGCCCTTGCGGACGAAGGGGTTCCCCGCGTCCTCGTCGTCCTTCTCCCAGACCGCGCGCAGGCAGCCGCGCATCGAACCGACCCAGCCGATGCCGGTGAAGAGCAGGATCCCGGCGGCGACGAGGCCGACCGTGCCCGCGTTGTCGACGAGTGCCTCGATGTTGAGCTGGTCGGAGATCCCGGGCACCTGCTGGGCGAGGTTGGCCTCCAGCCGGGCGAGCTGCTGGGAGGTGAGCAGCGCCGCGCCGAGGGCCGCGGCCACGGTGATCAGCGGGAACAACGCCAGGAAGCTGATGAAGGTGATGGCGGCGGCGAGCCTGCTCCAGCGGACGCGGTCGAGCCGCTCGTACGCGCGCCACGCGTGGGTCCGCATGAGACGGGCCACCAGGGGCCCGATCAGGGGAAGTTTCGTCAGCCAGTCCATGGGATCACCGTAATTCAGCGTCCGGAAATAGCCGGGATTGCCACTTTCGGGCGCTACGGTCGTCGATTGTGACTTTTCGCACGGCGGCGGCGGACCGCCCGTTCCATGACCTGCTCCTGCGAGAGCTCCGTTTCCGCACGCTGCTGGCCCTGCGGCCGCTGCGCCGGAGCGGCCGGGAGCAGGTCCGGGCGCGGCAGGTCCGGGCGCGGCAGGTTCAGGACCGGTGCGCGGTCGGCTCGTCGACCGGGGATCCGGCCTGCGCCGGGACGCCCGTCGGTCCCGTGCCGAACGGGTACTCGCGCAGCTTGCGCCACACCCCGTCGGAGCCCTGCTCGTAGAGCGCGAAGCTCTCGCAGGTCCACTCGGCGTCGTAGTCGGCGAGGGACTCGAAGGCCAGGTCCATCGCCTCCTCGGAGATCCCGTGGGCGACGGTGACGTGCGGGTGGTACGGGAAGGCCAGCTCGCGGCTGACCGGGCCGCCGGGATCGCGCACCTGGCTCTGGAGCCGGGTGCAGCCCAGGGCGCCCTCGACGACCTTGACGAAGACCACGGGCGAGAGCGGGCGGAAGGTTCCGGTGCCCGACAGCCGCATCGTGAAGGGGCGGAAGGCCGCCGCGACCTCGGCCAGGTGGGCCCGGATCGCGGGCAGCCGGTCCGCGTCCGCCTCGGTCGGCGGCACGAGGGTGACATGCGTGGGGATGCCGTGCGCGGCAACGTCCCCGAAGCCGGCGCGCCGCTGCTGGAGCTGGCTGCCGTACGGCTCCGGGACCGCGATCGAAACGCCGAGCGTTACGGTCCCCACGTATGTCTCCTCGGTCGTCCGGATGCGGTCTGTGCGTCGTCTGTGCGCGATGCGCAGCCCCCAGTGTGAGGCCACCTCATCCAAACGGCCAGAGTCGCAGGTCAGTGCTTCGCGGGCAGGAAACCGAGACGGTCGTAGGCGTTCGCCAGGGTCTCGGAGGCGACCGCGCGGGCCTTCTCCGCACCCTTGGCGAGTACGTCGTCCAGCGTCGCCGGGTCGTCCAGGTACTCCTGGGTGCGCTGCTTGAACGGTGTGACGAAGTCGACCATGATCTCGGCCAGGTCGGTCTTCAGAGCGCCGTAGCCCTTGCCCTCGTACTTCTCCTCCAGGACGGCGACCGTCGTACCCGTGAGGGTGGAGTAGATCGTGAGCAGGTTGCTGACGCCGGGCTTCTTCTCGGCGTCGAACCGGATCTCGGCCTCGGTGTCGGTGACCGCGCTCTTGATCTTCTTCTCGGTGGCCTTGGGCTCGTCGAGGAGGTTGATCAGGCCCTTGGGGGTGGACGCGGACTTCGACATCTTGATCGCCGGGTCCTGGAGGTCGTAGATCTTCGCGACCTCCTTGACGATGTGGGCGGCCGGGACCGTGAAGGTCTTGCCGAAGCGCTGGTTGAAGCGCTCGGCCAGGTCGCGGGTCAGCTCGATGTGCTGGCGCTGGTCCTCGCCGACGGGGACGGCGTTCGCCTGGTAGAGCAGGATGTCGGCGACCTGGAGGATCGGGTACGTGAACAGGCCGACGGTGGCGTTGTTGGCGCCCGACTTCGCGGACTTGTCCTTGAACTGGGTCATCCGGCTGGCCTCGCCGAAGCCGGTGATGCAGTTCATGACCCAGCCGAGCTGCGCGTGCTCGGGCACGTGGCTCTGGACGAAGAGGGTGCAGCGCTCGGGGTCGAGCCCGGCGGCGAGCAGCTGGGCGGCGGAGAGCCGCGTATTGGCGCGGAGTTCCTTCGGATCCTGCGGCATGGTGATCGCGTGCAGGTCGACGACCATGTAGAAGGCGTCGTGGGTTTCCTGCAGGGCGACGTACTGCCGAATCGCTCCGAGGTAGTTCCCGAGGTGGAACGAACCGGAGGTGGGCTGGATCCCGGAGAGCGCGCGGGGACGATCAGAGGCCATGGGCCCATTCTCTCAGGTGCGGGGGTGCTCTTCGGCCCCGCAGTGGCCGGAACCGGGTCGCCTGCCGGCGGGGGGCCGGTGTCGTGGCGGGCACCCGTGCGTACCGTTCGGCTGGATCTTGCGCGAATCAAGCGACCGCTTTCCGCCGACCGCGACCGCCTCAAACGCCGGCGGGGCTGAGAGCCCCAACCCCCGGCCCCGCCGAAACCCAGCTTTACCCGGCAGACCCGCCCCGCCGAAACCCACTTCCGCCCGGCAGACCCGGCCCGCCGAAACTCAGCCCCGCCCGGCAGACCCGGCCCCGCCGAAACGCAGCCCCGCCGGCGGTTGAGGCGCCGCCGGAGGCCCGACGGCCTCGCCGTCACAGAACTGGCCCGGCCCGGACCCCGGCTGATCCGGTCATGCCCTCCGGGGGCGCCTCAAACGCCGGCGAGGCTGAAGGGGCGCCGCCCCTCGGCGGCCCCAGAAGGGGTCAGGCGATGGGGAGGCCCGGGGCCGGGAAGGTGGACATCAGGGACGTCACCTCGGCACGGAGCGCCGACAGGGCCGGTTCGTCGGCGACGGCCCCCGCCGCGACGCCCCGCGCGATCCAGTCCGCCACCACCGGCATGTGCTCCGGCCGCAGCCCCCGCGACGTCAGCGACGGCGTCCCGATCCGGATCCCCGAGGGATCGAACGGCTTGCGCGGATCGAACGGCACCGTGTTGTAGTTCACCACGATCCCCGCCCGGTCCAGCGCCTTCGCCGCCACCTTCCCCGGCACCCCCCGCGAGGTCAGGTCCAGCAGGATCAGGTGGTTGTCCGTACCGCCCGAGACCAGGTCGAACCCCCGCGCGAGCAGCGCCTCGGCGAGGGCCTTCGCGTTGGCCACCACCCCGTGCGCGTACGTCACGAACGACGGCTGCGCCGCCTCGTGCAGCGCCACCGCGATCCCGGCCGTCGTCTGGTTGTGCGGGCCGCCCTGGAGCCCCGGGAAGACGGCCTTGTCGATGGCCTTCGCGTGCTCCTCGCGGCACATCAGCATCGCGCCCCGCGGCCCCCGCAGGGTCTTGTGCGTGGTGGTGGACACCACGTCCACGTGCGGGACCGGCGACGGGTGCGCCCCGCCCGCGATCAGGCCCGCGATGTGCGCGACGTCCGCGACCAGCACGGCCCCGGCCTCCTTCGCGATCGCGGCGAAGGCGGCGAAGTCGATGGTCCGGGGCAGCGCCGTACCGCCACAGAAAATGATCTTCGGCCGCTCCTTGAGGGCCAGGTCACGGACCTCGTCGAAGTCGATCAGCCCGTCGTCCGCCCGTACGCCGTACCGCACGCCCCGGAACCACGACCCGGTCGCCGACACCCCCCACCCGTGCGTCAGGTGCCCGCCCATCGGCAGGGCCATGCCCATCACGGTGTCGCCGGGCCGCGCGAAGGCGAGGTAGACGGCCAGGTTGGCCGGGGAGCCGGAGTAGGGCTGGACGTTGGCGTGGTCCACGCCGAAGAGGCCCTTGGCCCGCTCGATCGCGAGGGCCTCGATCCGGTCGATGTTCTGCTGGCCCTCGTAGTAGCGGCGGCCCGGGTAGCCCTCGCTGTACTTGTTCTGCAGCACCGTGCCGGACGCTTCGAGCACGGCCGCGGACACGTAGTTCTCGCTGGGGATCAGCCGCAGGGTCTGCGCCTGGAGCGTTTCCTCGGCGGCGACGAATCCGGCCAGCTCGGGATCGGTGGCGGACAGGGCGGGATGGCGGCTCGCGGACATGGCGGCTCCTCCGGGGTCGATGTACGGTCTCGTCCCCGCGAGGCCCAGGCGAGCGGCCTTCCATGCGGTCCTGCGCGCACGGCTCCCCCGGAGTTCGTTCTCCGTGCGCCAGTCGCCGTGCGTACCGCTCACCTTAGCGGCCGCGCCACGGATGAGGTTTCCGCGTGCCCGGGACGAGCGAGATAGACAATGACGCCACCCTCGTCACTGCCCCGCACGGACGAAACGGAGACCCCGTGTCGACACGGACCGACGCCCAGAGCATTGCCGCCACCTCGGCCGCCATCAGCGCAGCCGACGCGCACAGTGCGCACAACTACCATCCGCTTCCCGTCGTCGTCGCCTCGGCGGAGGGCGCGTGGATGACCGACGTGGAGGGCAAGCGCTACCTCGACATGCTCGCGGGCTACTCGGCCCTGAACTTCGGGCACGGCAACCGGCGGCTGATCGACGCCGCCCGGGCGCAGCTGGAGCGGGTCACGCTCACCTCCCGCGCCTTCCACCACGACCGGTTCGCCGACTTCTGCGGCGAGCTGGCCGCACTGTGCGGCAAGGAGATGGTGCTGCCCATGAACACGGGCGCGGAAGCCGTGGAGACGGCCGTGAAGACCGCCCGCAAGTGGGGGTACGAGGTCAAGGGCGTCCCGGACGGCCAGGCCAGGATCGTGGTCGCGGCCAACAACTTCCACGGGCGCACGACGACCATCGTGTCCTTCTCCACCGACCCCGAGGCCCGGGACCACTACGGGCCCTACACCCCCGGGTTCGACATCGTTGCCTACGGCGACCTCGACGCCCTCGCGGCCGCCGTCACCGACACCACCGTCGCCGTGCTGATCGAGCCGATCCAGGGCGAGGCGGGGGTGCTGGTGCCGCCGCCGGGCTATCTGGGGGCCGTACGGGAGCTGACGCGGGAGCGGAACGTGCTCTTCATGGCCGACGAGATCCAGTCGGGGCTCGGGCGGACCGGCAAGACCTTCGCGCTGGACCACGAGGGCGTCGTACCGGACCTGTACATCCTGGGCAAGGCGCTCGGCGGCGGCGTGGTGCCGGTCTCCGCGGTGGTCGCCGACCGTGACGTGCTCGGGGTCTTCCACCCCGGCGAGCACGGCTCCACCTTCGGCGGCAACCCGCTGGCCTGCGCGGTCGCCCTGGAGGTGATCGCGATGCTGCGCACCGGCGAGTACCAGCAGCGCGCCACCGAACTGGGCGACCACCTGCACCGGGAGCTGAACCTGCTGGTGGGCGGCGGCGCGGTGACCGCCGTCCGCGGGCGCGGCCTGTGGGCCGGGGTGGACATCGACCCCTCGCTCGGCACGGGCCGGGAGATCTCCGAGAAGCTGATGGAGCGGGGGGTCCTGGTCAAGGACACCCACGGGTCCACGATCCGGATCGCGCCGCCGCTGGTCATCAGCAAGGAGGACCTCGACTGGGGGCTCGACCAGCTGCGCGCGGTCCTGTCGGCCTAGTCGGCCTGGTCGGCCTGGTCGGCCTGGTCGGCCTGGTCGGCCTGGTCGGCCTGGTCGGCCTGGTCGGCCTGGTCGGCCTGGAGTATGACGTGGGGCAGGAAGCGGGCGTACTCGTCCGTGACCGGCCCCGCGGATTCCCGGATGCCGAGCCCCGCCGCCTCGTCCTCGACGACCCACGCGCCGAGCACCACGCGGTTGCCGTCGAAGTCGGGCAGCGGGGCGAGGCCCTGGAAGCACATCGGTTCGTCGTCCTCGGCGCCCGACGGGGGCGCGTACGGGGGCCCGCCCGCGGGGTGCAGGGTGACCCCGTCGCCCTCGCGGCCCAGCAGCGGCTTGGCGACGTACCCCGTGGTGTGCGCCAGCTCGCGCGGGCCGTCGAGGTAGGCCGGGAGCAGGTTCGGGTGGTCCGGGTACAGCTCCCACAGGACGGCCAGCAGGGCCTTGTTCGAGAGCAGCATCTTCCAGACCGGTTCGATCCAGAGCGTGGAACCGCAGGCTCCGCCGAGGTCCATGGTGTCCAGGACCTGCGGGCCGAACTCGTCCTCGGCCAGCCATTCCCACGGGTAGAGCTTGAAGCAGCTGCGGATGAAGCGGAGCTTCTCGTCGACGAACCGGCCGGAGAGCCCGTCCCAGCCGATCCGCTCGACCGACAGGGCCTCGGTGGCCAGCCCGGCCTGCTCGGCGGTCTCCTGGAGGTAGGCGACCGTCATCAGGTCCTCGCCCAGCTCGTCGGCCTCCGAGTGCGCGAAGTGCACGGGACCGGGCGGCAGCAGCCGGGCCTGGCGGCGCCAGGCCTCGACGAGCCGCTCGTGCAGCGAGTTCCACTGGTCGGCGCCGGGGAAGCGGTCCTCCATCCAGAACCACTGCGGACTCGCCGCCTCCACCAGGGAGGTGGGGGTGTCCGCGTTGTACTCCAGCATCTTCGCCGGGCCGCCCTGGCCGTCGTAGCGCAGGTCGAACCGGCCGTAGAGGGAGGGCTGTTCGGCGCGCCGCCGCCAGGACTCGGTGATCAGCGCGCACAGCCGGGGGTCGGTGATCCCGAGGTCCGCGAACCGGGCGCGGTCCACGATGTGCGCGGCCGCGGCCAGGCACATCGTGTGCAGTTCCTCGACCACGTCCTCCAGCGCCTCGACCTCGGGCAGCGTGAAGGAGTAGTAGGCGCTCTCGTCCCAGTAGGGGCGCAGGGAGTCGTCGGGGTAGCGGGTGAGCGGGTAGATCAGCCCCTGCTCCTCGACGATGCGCTGCCAGTCGGGGCGGGGCTCGATGGTGTGCCTGCGCATGCCGGTCAGCCGCCGCTGGACTTGTGGCTGCCGCCGCCACCGATGCCGCCGCGGCTGACCGCGGACTTGTCGAAGCTGCCGCCGGTGGCCTTGCCGTTGCTGGTGGTGCCGCCGTAGTAGTAGGTGCCGCGGCCGCCGCTGCGGCACTCCTTGCTGTCGAGCTTGTCCAGCGAGGTCTTCGACACGCAGCGCTTGTCCGGCTCGCTGCTGGAACCGCAGGCGACGAGGGAGGCGGCGAGCAGTCCCATGCCGCCGAGGGCGACCGCGCCGGAGCGCATGCGGCGCCGTGCGGTGCCGTTCGTGGTGGTCTTGCCGTTGTCGTCCATGTTCGTACTCCCCCTGGGCGGCTCGTTCCGGCCCCCACCCTAGAGCGGGCTGCCCCACCGATGGAATCCGGCCGCCCGAGCCTCCCACCACCTAGTGCCTGACGCGGTACTAGAGTCGGTCCGTGCTTCTCGGGATGGTGTGCGCGCTCGCTTCGGCGGTCTGTTTCGGTACGGCGTCCGTGTTCCAGGCGGTGGCCGCCCGGGCGGCCGAGCCGGGTACGGGCTCGGGGGTGGACCCGGCCCTGCTGGTGCGGGCGCTGCGGCAGTGGCGCTACCTCGCCGGTCTGGGGCTCGACTCCGTCGGCTTCGTCTTCCAGATCATCGCGCTGCGCTCGATCCCCATCTACGCGGTCGGCGCGGCGCTGGCCGCCAGCCTCGCGGTGACGGCCGTGGTCGCGGCGCGGCTGCTGCGGATCCGGCTGAGCGGTACGGAGTGGGGCGCGGTCGGCGTGGTCTGCCTGGGCCTCGGCCTGCTGGCCCTCGCCTCCGGCGAGGAGGGTTCCCGGCCGGCGACCACGGCGCTCAAGTGGACGATGCTGGGCGCCGCGGCGGCGGTCCTGCTGGTGGGGACGGCGGCCGGGCGGCTCCCGGACCGCTCGCGGGCGCTGGTGCTCGGGCTGGGGGCGGGGACGGGTTTCGGGGTGGTGGAGGTCGCGGTCCGGCTGATCGACGGGTTCGCGCCGGGGGCGCTGGTGGCGAACCCGGCGACGTACGCGCTGCTGCTGGGGGGCGGCGCGGCGTTCCTGCTGCTGACCTCGGCGTTGCAGCGGGGCTCGGTGACGGCGGCCACGGCCGGGCTGGTGCTGGGCGAGACGGTCGGGCCCGCGGTGGTGGGTGTGGTGTGGCTCGGGGACCGGACGCGGGAGGGGCTGGGGTGGCTCGCGGTGCTGGGGTTCGCGGTGGCGGTGGCGGGTGCCCTTGCGCTCGGCCGCTTCGGCGAACCGGCCCCTGCGGTGGAGCCGCCGGCGGGCTGACCCGGCCCCGCCCTCAATCGCCGGGCGGCTGCCCCCCGCCTCCGGCGCCCGCGCGCCCGCCCGACGTCGCCTCCGGCAGCGCGTGGACGCCCGACCTCGCTGACGTCGCCTCCGGCAGCGGCTCAACCGCCGGCGGGGCTGGGCTTGCCGCTGCGCGGCGATCCAGCCCGCGCGCGGCCGCCTTCCAGCGAGGCGACATCCCAGCCCCGCCGGCGTTTGAGGCGCGGGGTCCGGGGCGGAGCCCCGGGGTTAGGGGAGGGTGCCGCGGAGGGCCGTGAGGGTGGGGGACCAGGCGCTGTCGGACGGGGTGCCGTAGCCCACGATCAGCGCGTCCCGCATCGGCATGTCCGCCTCCGGGTGCCGGAACCGGGCCAGGCCCTCCAGGGCCAGCTCCTGCCAGGCCCCGGACTGGACGTAGGACCGCTCCGTCCCCCCGGGCAGGTCCAGCACGGCGTGCAGCCCCGCCGCGATGCCCGAGACCGCGACCCGCTCCCCCACCGCCGCCACCAGTTCGTCGCGCCGCCTGCGGTACCGCAGGCGCATCCCGCGCACGTGGCGGTCGTACGCCCCGGACGTGATGAACTGCGCCAGCGTCAGCTGGTCCAGCGCACTGGAGTTCCAGTCGGTACGGCCCCTGACCGCGAGGAGTTCGTCGACCACGCCCGGTGGGGCCACGATCCAGCCCATCCGCAGCCCCGGCGCCAGGGACTTGCTGGCCGTGCCGAGGTAGACCACCCGGTCCGGGTCCAGGCCCTGGAGGGCGCCGACCGGCTGGCGGTCGTAGCGGAACTCCCCGTCGTAGTCGTCCTCCAGGATCAGGCCCCCGGTGGTCCGCGCCCAGTCGACGGCCGCCGCCCGCCGCCCCGGCGTCAGCGCCACCCCGGTGGGGAACTGGTGCGC
Source organism: Streptomyces sp. G-G2 (assembly GCF_030063135.1). Lineage (GTDB taxonomy): Bacteria > Actinomycetota > Actinomycetes > Streptomycetales > Streptomycetaceae > Streptomyces. Next base: position 17,414 of record NZ_JASISO010000022.1, on the reverse strand, counting down.
CGGGGTGAGCATGACGGCCCCGACCCCCAGCCCGGCCAGGTCCCGCGTGCGCGCCCCCGAGGCGTCCAGCAGGACCGGCCGGCTCCGCAGCCCGCTGTCGGTGAGCAGGTCCCGGTGCACGTCGAGGCTGTACGCCTCCACCCCGACCTCCCGCACCCGGCGGGCCCGCAGCAGCCGGGCCATCAGCTGGAGCCCGTGCGCGAAGCCGGAGCACAGCACGATGCGTTCGGGGTCGGCGTGCACGCCGCGGGCCCGGGCCAGGTACCCGGCGAGGGCCTCGCGCAGTTCGATCCGGCCGCGCTGGTCGCCGCCGTAGCCGAAGGCCTCGTTCGGGGCCTCGGTGAGCGCGCGCCGGGCCGCGGTCAGCCAGGCCGCGCGGGGAAAGCCGCCGAGGTCGGGGGAGCCGGGGATCAGGCTGTAGGCGGGCCCCCGGCGCGCGGGGCGGCGTACCGGCGGGGCGGCCGCGGCCCGGCGCGGGCGGGCCCGTTCCGCGACCCGGGTGCCGGAGCCCTGCCGGGCGGTCAGCCAGCCTTCGGCGACCAGCTCGGCGTAGGCTTCGGCGACGGTGTTGCGGGCGATGCCGAGGTCCGCGGCGAGGCTGCGGGAGGACGGCAGCCGGGTGCCGGGGGCCAGCCTGCCACTGCGCGCGGCCTCGCGCAGGGACTCGGTGAGCCCGGCCCGCAGACCGCGGCCCGCGACGAGTTCGAGGTGCAGGTCAGCGCCGAAAGTGGCCCATGAATCCGTCATGAATATGGACCATATACGCGGTCCGCCCGGTTCGTAGAGTGGGTTCATGACCACCCACGCACAGACCCCCGCCCCGACCGACGGCCACACCCACGCCCACGCTCCCGAGCACACGCCCCGGATGCAGATCGGCAAGCTCGCCCCCGAGGTCTACAAGGCGGTCCTCGCCCTGGAGATCGCCTCGAAGAAGGGCCTGGACCCGGCTCTGGTCGAGCTGGTGAAGATCCGCGCCTCGCAGCTCAACCACTGCGCCTTCTGTCTGGACATGCACACCAAGGACGCGATCGCGGCGGGCGAGAGCGTCGACCGGATCGTGCTGCTGAACGCCTGGGAGGAGTCGCGGCACTTCTACACCGAGAAGGAACTGGCCGCGATCGAACTGACCGAGGCCGTGACCGTCCTGACGAACGGCTTCGTTCCCGACGAGGTGTACGAGCGGGCGGCGAAGCACTTCGAGGAGGCCGAGCTGGCCAAGCTGATCGCCGTGATCGCGACGATCAACGTGTGGAACCGCTTCGGTGTCACCACCCGCATGGTTCCGGGCCACTACACCCCGGGCATGTACAAGAGCTGACCGCGGACCGCCGCCTTCCGCCGGCTCACGGGTGGAAGGCTTGCACCGCCGCCGCGAGGTTCGCCCGCGTGGTGTCCGCGTCGGCGGCCGGTCCGGCCGCCAACAGCGCCCACTTCAGGCCGTCCTGGGCGACGAAGACCCGTTCGACGCCCCGTCGGCGGCCGTGCGATTCCGCGCTGTCGTACTCGTAGACCAGCTCGCAGGCGCCCGAGCCGCCGGGAACCGCGCCGACCCTGATCTCCGTGTAGCCAGTGGTGCGTTGGCGCAGGTCGGCCGAGGCCCCCTGGACGGCGTCGAGGGGGCTCAGCTCAGGCTCCACCACGCGGAAGATCTGGAGCAGCGAGGAGCGGTCGGCGGTGCGGTAGAAGACACCGTTGCCGGGATCGTCGCGGATCCAGCCCTTGGGGACGGCGATCGTGAAGCCCTTCGGGTCGGTGAGCGTGGTGTAGCCCGCCGCCGGTCCGCTCGCACTGGCGCTGGGACTCACGAGGTCACTGGCGCTCGCACGGGGGCTGGAGGAGGTCCCGGACGTACGGGGGCCAGGTGATCCGGACGTCGACACGCTGGGCGTGGACGTGCCGTGCGCCTGGTCCGGAGCCGCGCCGCCGGAGTCGCGCAGCATGAACCAGACGGCCGCCGCGCCGATCGCGACGGCGGCCACCGCGATGCCCGCCGTCGCCGGGGTCAGCCAGCGCCGGGACCCGCCACCGGGGGGCGCTCCGGGCGGCCCGGGCTGGAACTCCGGGGGCGGTGGCGGCGGATAGGACAGCGGCGGCGGCTGGACCGGGAGCTGCTGCGTGGGCCCGGACGGCGGCCACCCGGAACCCGCGTCCTCGGCCCGGGTCGGCGGGTACTCCGGCGGCAGGGTGGGCGGCGGCCCGTACACGCCCTGCGCGGGCGGGGCGGCGGGCGCGGGCGACTGCCCGGGCGGCGGGCCGGGGTCGTCCCAGACCCAGCGCTGCGCCTGCGGGTCCCAGCGGGGCGTGCCGGGGGCTTCGGGTGGCACCGGTCAGCCTCCCAGGCTCACGAGCAGGGCGCCGAGCGCGGTCGCCGCGTTCAGCGGTTCGACCAGCGGGGCCCAGCGGGTGAGGGCGCCCCGCAGCCGCTCCCCCAGGCCGGGCCGGATCGCGGTCGCGCCCTCCAGGTCACCGGCGACGGCGTCGAGTTCGGCGTCGAGCGCGTTGCGGTCCTCGCCGCGGGGCAGCCGGACGAGCGCGGCGCGCAGGTCCCGTACCGCTTCGAGGAGTTCCTCGGGCCCGGGCGCCGCGGGCGTCGCCGCTCCGTGGTGGACGGTGTTGGTGATGTTGCTGCCGCCGATGCTGAAGCTGCTGCCGTCGGCGTTGCCGATCCGGACCGAGGGTCCCTCGTACGGGGCCCCGCCCCGCTCACCGTGAGTGGCCACTGCTCCTCCTCCTGCCCGAGTGGTGGGTGGTGTTGCTGTGTCCGCTGCCGCCGACACTGAAGGCGCTGTTGTTCGCCGACTGGATGAACACCCCGCCCTCCGCGACCACGATCGCGCGCTCGGCGAACTCCTCGGTGTGCCAGCCCGCTTCGTGCAGGGCCAGTGTCACACCGCTGACCACCCGGTCCTGAATGGTTTTCAGATACCGGTCGAGGTCCATGAGGTGGAACAGCGAACCGTTGTCCTGCGAGGCGAGTTCGCGCACCGAGAGGCCGGGGCCCTCGGGGAGGGCGCCGCCGTGGCCACCGGTGGTGATCCGCCACCAGCTGGCGATGCCGCGGCCCAGGATGACGACGGAGGAGGCGAGCGAACCGGGCGCGTGCCGCAGGGCCCAGGCGGCCTTGCCCAGCCAGTTGTTGTGGAGGTAGCGGTGGGCGTCGGCGTCGGCGTTCTGGAAGACGGTGCGCAGCGGCAGCAGGACGTGCGGCGCGACCTCCAGCATCATCATCGCGCCCTGGGTGTGGAAGCGGACGAAGACGGTGACGACGAGGTTCTCGTCCCAGCCGCCGACCCGGACGCGCAGGAAGTGGCGGCGGCGTTCGCCGCCCTCCTCGATGGCTGCGGCCCGGTGCTGGGCGAAGGCCTCGGCGGAGAGCGGGACGGCGTCGCGGTGCGGGAGTCCGCCGCCGGGCAGGAACACGCATTCGTCGATGACGAGTTCGCGCAGCCGGTCGAGCACGGCGGCCTGGGCCTCCGGGGAGCCGTGCGGGGAGGGCACGCGCAGGGCCTGGAGCAGGGGGACGATCTGGCGAACGATGTCGCTGTTGGTGACGGGGACGGCCTTGCGGTCGGGGCCGAGGTCCGTGCGCGGGCGGAGTTCGACGGACAGGTGCCAGGGGCGGTACGGCTCGCCCGCGCCGCAGAGCGGATCGTTGATGTCGTACATGACGAGCGGGTTGTACTGCTCGGCCCGCACCCGGCGGCGGATCCGGTCGAAGCGGACGCCCTGGACGTTCTCGGCGGGGTCGTTCGCGAGGTCGGCGTAGCGGCGGGGGGAGAGTTCCCCGGCGATGGCCCGGGCGGCCTGGCCGCGCTGGAGCCAGACGAGGGCGACGACGGCGGCGAATACGGCGGGCACCCACCAGACGACCGCGGCGGTGCCGGAGGAGCTGGAGGAGCCGTAGCCGGAGGAGTCGAAGGGGTCGTCGGAGCTGGCGAAGGAGCTGGTGAGACCGGACATGAGGACGTCGGCGCCGACGGAGCCGAGCGGTCCGAAGGTGTTCCCGGCGGCCAGGGCCACGCCGAGGATCGCGATCACCAGGACGAGCAGGAGCACCCAGGTGTAGACGCGGAGCACGGCGCCCAGCAGACGGACCAGGCGGCTGTCCTGCGAGCGCAGCCAGCGGGACGCGCTGAGCAGGAGGAAGGGCAGCATCAGGGTGGCGAGGAAGCCGCCGGTGAGGATCAGGCCGATGAACCAGGCGCCGATGATCCCGGCGGCCCAGCCGAGTTCGGCGCGGCGGGCGCGCAGGGCGTGGGCGAGGACGCGGGCGGCGTCGAAGCCGTAGGAGGGGGCGACGATGCGCTCCTCGTGGACGTACAGCTCATCGATCACCCGATCGCGGTACGCGGCGTCGAGGTAGGTGCCCGCGCACAGCATCCGGCCCGCTTCGCTGAGCGCGGGGTGCACTGGGGGCCGTCCACCGAGGACGTCGTCCGTGCCACCACCCCCGCCGCCGCGGTCGGAGGGCGTGAGCTGGTGGGGCACGGGAATGTCGGTCACCGGGTGACCTTAGATTTCATTGACATCCCCGGACAGAGGCAATCAAGCCAAAGCGCCCCGGCCAGGTTTGGCCGGGGCGCTCGGTGGTGCTGACTGCTGCTCCTGCGTACTGCTGCGTACTGCTGCGTACTGCTGCGACTGCTAGATGAGGCCCAGTTCGCGGACCGCGTCGCGCTCCTCGACCAGCTCGGCCACGGAGGCGTCGATGCGGGTGCGGGAGAACTCGTTGATGTCCAGGCCCTGGACGATCTCGTAGGTCCCGTTCTTCGTGGTGACCGGGAAGGACGAGATGATGCCCTGCGGGACGCCGTAGGAGCCGTCCGAGGGGATGCCCATGGAGGTCCAGTCGCCCTCGGCGGTGCCGTTGACCCACGTGTACACGTGGTCGATGGCGGCGTTGGCGGCCGAGGCGGCCGAGGACGCGCCGCGGGCCTCGATGATCGCGGCGCCGCGCTTGGCGACGGTCGGGATGAAGTCGTCGGCGAGCCAGGCCTGGTCGGCGATCAGCTCGGCGGCGTTCTTGCCCGCGATCTCCGCGTGGAAGACGTCCGGGTACTGGGTGGCCGAGTGGTTGCCCCAGATGGTCAGCCGCTTGATGTCGGAGACGGCGGCACCGGTCTTGGCGGCCAGCTGCGAGATCGCGCGGTTGTGGTCGAGGCGGGTCATCGCGGTGAAGCGCTCGGCCGGTACGTCCGGGGCCGCGGCCTGCGCGATGAGCGCGTTGGTGTTGGCCGGGTTGCCGACGACGAGGACCTTGATGTCGTCCGCGGCGTTGTCGTTGATGGCCTTGCCCTGGGGCTTGAAGATGCCGCCGTTGGCCGCGAGCAGGTCGCCGCGCTCCATGCCCTTGGTGCGGGGGCGGGCGCCGACCAGGAGGGCGACGTTCGCGCCGTCGAAGGCCTTGTTGGCGTCATCGGTGATCTCGATGCCGCGCAGCAGCGGGAAGGCGCAGTCGTCGAGCTCCATGGCGGTGCCCTCGGCGGCCTTGAGGCCCTGCGGGATCTCCAGGAGACGAAGGTTGACCGGCACGTCCGGGCCGAGCAGGTGACCGGACGCGATGCGGAAGAGCAGGGCGTAACCGATCTGGCCGGCGGCGCCGGTGACGGTGACATTCACGGGAGTGCGGGTCATGGCCTTCTCCGTTAGACAGCTGGCGGTGGGGCGTCCCTGCCCCATGTGCTGGAGGACGCCGCTCCATATCCGCAGTGAATCTTGACGTGAAGAGACATCCGCCCGTCAGGCTATCCGACCCGGGAGCGGCCCATGCGCCGGGTCCGTGTGGTCCGTGGCACATGAACGGGGGCGCCGGGCGGGTTTCCCCGTCCAGCGCCCCCGGTCGGACCGTGCGGCCCGTGTCGTGCGGCTCGTGCTCGGCGGCCCGTGTCAGGCGGGCCTCGCCGGCGGTCCGCGCCGGGCGGTCGTGTCGGGCGGTCGTGTCAGGCGGTCGTGTCAGGCGGTCGTGTCAGGCGGCGACCCGTCCCTGGGCCCGGGCGTCCGCCAGCAGGTCCGCGAACTTGCCGCGGGCCACCGCGATCTCCTCCGCGAGCGCCTGCCCGATCCGCTCGGCCGCCGCGGCCCGCCGCGCTCCGCAGCCGCCCGGCCAGGCGGTGTCCCCGTCCGGCGAGGCCACCGTGAGGTCCCAGGCGTCCCACCAGGTGCCGCCCGCCCGCGGGGCCTGGCACAACTCCCGGAACACCGCTTCGATCCGCAACGGCAGCCCGGCCGGTCCGGGCGCGCCGACCCGGACGCTGAACTCGGCCTCGGGGACCTCCAGGCGGATCTGGCTGCCGATGAAGGAAGCGCTGATCAGACCGGGGATGCCCTGGGCGGAGACCGCTGCGGCCAAATGGATCGCGGGACCCTGCACCTGGACGGGCCGCCGGTTCACTCCGACCACTCCCGGTCGCGGCGCGGGGCCCCGACGGACACCGGGGACGGGCCGGGCGTGGCGACCGGTGCGGGCGTACGGACCGCCCGGGCCGCCTCGGCCTGCTCGGCCACCGCCTCCGGCGAGCGCCGGGAGTTGCGGGTCGCCTCCCGCGCCACCGCCAGGAAGAACGACGGGTAGCTGCGGTCGACGTACTTCGCCAGCGAGGTCACCTCGCCGTGCCGGGCCCGCAGCCGGTTGATGGACACGGTCATCGCGGCGTGGTGCTCGACGTGCAGGTTGTTTCCGTTGGTGTACCAGGTGCTGAACCAGCTCCCGGTGATGGAGCGGGTGTTGCGCAGCACGTCCGTGGTCTCGGTGTCGCACAGGATGTGCTCCGGCAGCTCCAGCAGGAAGTGCATCGGCGCGGCGACGAGCAGCGGCAGCACCCACAGTTCCAGCACCGGACCGCCGTACCCGGCGATCGCCAGGGCGACCGCGGCGACGGGCAGCAGCGCCATCCACCGGTACTCGGTGGTGATCTCGGCGCGCCTGCGGTCGGAGATGTCCCCGGCGTCGTACTCCCAGGTGCCCCGGCAGCTGCGGACGATCTCGCGGCCGATGAGGTACAGCCGACCGTAGTCGAAGGCGCCGCGCGCCAGCATCCCCCAGGTGAGGGGGGCCCTGGTGTCGAAGCCGAAGAACTCCGAGTCCTGCGGGGTACCGAGCTGCTTGTGGTGCTGGAGGTGGCGCACCCGGTAGTGGGTGTACGACACGAGCAGCGGCAGCCCGAGCGGGATCCCGGTGATCCGGTGCGGTTTGGCTGAGGTGAAGGCGGTGTGGTGCAGGGACTGGTGCTGGAGTTCCACCATGTGCGTGTAGACCGCGGCGAGCAGGACCACGCCCGCCGCCGACGGCAGCAGTCCGTCCTGCGCGGTGAGCAGCGCCCCGGCCGTGACGAGGGCCGCGGCGACGCACAGTTTGATGATGAAGATGGTCTGGTCGTGCCCGGTCACGCGGGCCCTCGCGTACAGGAGCTGCGGCTTCCGGGGTATTTCTGCGATCGGCATCGATTCCACCCGTTCTCGGCGTTTCCCTGTCCGGCCTGTCCGGCCCTGGCTGCTAGCGGAGTTCCTTCATGGCGTCCCAGATGCGCGTGTAGTAGCCGTTGGCCACCCGCACCCGCGTCAGTACGCCGAGGGAGATCTCCCGCAGGAGTCCGGGAGAGCGGTCGACGAGCGGTACGAAGACCCCCTCGAACCATTCGGCGCCGTGATCGGCGTCCACGTGGACGTGGATCCGCTGGTAGTCGATGACGTCCTCGGGGACGCTCAGGCGGCGGCAGCCGTCGACCATGGCCTGGAAGCGCGGCGAGGCGCTCTGCTCCAGGACGCCCATCGCGCCGAGGGCGCGGGGGTTGAGGTGGCGGTGGATGCCGTACTGGAGGAGCAGCGAGGCGTTCTCGTACGCCTCGGGGAACTGGAGGTTGGAGTAGTCGACGCCCGACTTCGCCAGGTGGGTGCGCATGTACTGGGCGGAGTGCTCGAACATCCGGGTGTGGATGTGCTCGATGTTCCCCTCGCCCATCTCGTCCCAGTAGTTCTCGGCGATGGTGAGCTTGGTGGGGCCCTGGGTGCCGATCTGCACCATGGCCATCAGGTCGTCGAACTTGCTGTCGACGAGTTCCTCACCCATGAAGAAGAGGGCGATCTCGTTGAGGTCGGCCTCGTCGGCGAGGTACGAGCAGAACTCGGGCTGGGTGTGCTGGTCCGCGGTGGTCAGGAACCAGCTGCGGAACTCCTGGCCCGTCTGCGGCAGCGAGGCGAGGTCCACCTGGCCGTCCTCCCAGGACAGCCAGGCGTCCTCGATCGCCGTGATGCCCGGGTCGCCGTTCAGCCGGGGGATCGAGGCGAAGTCCTCGGGCCCGGCCATGTAGGCGACGTAATGGGCGTGGAGTCGTTTGAAGAGCTTCAGCCGCACCTCCCGGTCATGTGTTCCGGATGCCGGGAACGCCTTCGCCAGGTCGGTCGCGAGGTCCTGGTCGAAAGAAAGCGCGGATCCGGTCGCGGAGGTAATGCGAGGGGCAGCAAGGGCAGTGGCCATTGGTACCGATTCCCTTCGTGAGAGTCTCGTCCTGACTGAGACTCTGCCGTGTCCGGGACACGGCGGAGAAGGGGCCTCAAGGTTCAGCTAACCGCATTGCCGGAATACGCGGGATGGCTTCTCACGGGTTCTCCGGGCTCTCCGGACCCTTCTGGATCTTCGTGTTCGCCGGTTTCTCCGCGCCCTTTTGGATCTCCGCGCCCTTCAGGATCTCCGGGGTCCGCTGATCCTTTGCTTTCCGCGGGTTTCTCCTTCGCCACGACGAAGACCCCGCCGATCACCAGCGCCATGCCGACCAGGTGATAGGCGTGCAGCCGCTCACCGAGCAGCAGGACGGACAGCACGGCGCCGCTGACCGGGGTGAGCGCCGTGAAGGCCGCCACCACGGTGGTGTCCAGACTGTCGAGGCTGTCGTACATGAGCACGACGGCGATCCCGTTGATCGCCACCCCGGTGTAGACCATCAGCGCCCACGTCCGCCAGGAGACCCCGGCCAGGGCCGCCCCCCAGTGCGACTCGACGCCCGCGGGCACCAGGAACATCAGCGCCCCGGCCGTCGAGATGATGAGCGAGAGCCGGGCGGGCGCGATGGGCGTTCTGAGGAGCTTGCCGAAGGTCACGAAGACCGCCTCGCACAGCACCGAGCAGACCAGCAGCAGCACGCCGAGCGCCGCGTGCGCGCCCGCCGTGCGGCCGCCGCCGCTCATCACGTTGATGCTGACGGCGCCGAGCACGGCCAGGGCGATCCCCAGGCCGCGCCGCCCGCCGAGCCGTTCGCCGAGGAAGACGATGGCGACCAGGCTGATCGAGATCGGCACCATGCCGAGCAGGACGCCCGCCTCGATGGCCCCGGTGAACTTCACCCCGTACATGGCGAACACGCTGAAGAGGAACACCCCGAGCAGCGTCTGCGCGAAGAGCACCGCGCTGTCGCGGCGCCCCGGCCGGGTCCGGCCGCCCGGCGCCGGGGGCCGCAGCCGTACGTACACGGCGAGCACCAGGACCGCGCTGACCAGGCGGACGAAAGTGGCGGTGAAGACCGGCACCTCGCGCAGGATCAGCTTGCTCGCGACGAGGTACGAGCCGAGGAGGACCGTCGCGACCGTCATCTTGACGTGGACGGCGCGCATCACGACCGCCCGGCGCCCGCGGTGGCCGCCTCGGCGGCGGGGACCGGCTGGGCCGCCCCGGCGTGGGCGAGGGCGTACTCCACGATGGCCTCGGTGTGCACGTGGACGGTGTCGATGACCGGGGCGTCGAAGTCCTCCGGGCGCACCACCAGCGGCACCTCCGTGCAGGCCAGGACGAGCGCCTGCGCGCCCTTGGCGAGGACGTCGTTGGAGATCCGCAGGAAGCGGTCGCGGGTGGCCTGCGAGATGGTGCCGGTGCACAGTTCGCGCTCGATGGAGTACTGCATGAACGCCCGGTCGTCCGCCTCCGGGGTGACGACCTCGATGCCCCGGGCGGTGAACTCGTCGCGGTAGAACGACTCTTCCATCGAGAAGGCGGAGCCGAGCAGGCCGATCCTGGTGAAGCCGCGGCGGGCGGTCTCCGCCGCGGTCACCTTGCAGATGTTGATGAGCGGGAGGTCGGTCTGCGCGGTGACCAGGTCGGCGTACTCGTGGACGGTGTTGCAGCAGATCGCGAAGAAGTCGGCGCCCCCGGCCTCCAGGCGGCGCGCGGCTCCGGCGATCTGACCGGCGACCGAGTCGCCGTCCCGGGCCGCGATCGCCTCCACCATCGGCTGGAAATCCAGGCTCTCCAGGGCGATGCGGGGGGAATGCGCGAGGCCGAGGCGGCTGTTTATCTCGCGGTTGATCCGGTAGTAGTACGTGATCGTCGAAGGGAAACTCAGACCCCCGACCAGTCCGATCTTCAGAACTCGGGGAGCGGTGCTGCTTTCCGAGCCTTCATCCGTTGCGTTCATTACTGCCCTCCGTAATCCGGAAAATTCCAGAGATACCTACCGACTGTGCATTCCGCGGGCGGGGCGCGGAAGGTACGGTCATGGTTCGGCTTTACGCAGTGCGGTTATTGACGTAACGAATGCGTACGCTTTGCGGTGTTAACCGGCGCGGCGCGGCGTGGTCGCCCGACGCCTACTCGACGCGGAAGACCTGGCCCGTCTGGTGGCCCTCGATCGACTTCACGTAGGCGGCCGCGGCCCGGGCGACCGGTACGGCGTCGAACCCGGCGAACGCGTCCCCGTAGATGTCGAGGGACTCCTCGAAGACGGTCGGGCTGACGGCGTTGATCCGCTGGCGGCCCGGCAGTTCGATCGCGGCCGCGCGGACGAAGGCCTCGACGGCGCCGTTGGCGAGGGAGGCGACCGAGCCGGTGAGCAGGAACTCGCGGGCCAGGATGCCGGTGATCAGGGTGTACGAGCCGTGCTCGGGCAGCCGCTCCAGGCCCTGGAGGACCAGCTCGACCTGGCTGACGGCCTTGCCTTCGAGGCCGTCGCGGATGTCCTGGGTGGCCAGCTCGCCGATGGGCTTCCACGGAACACTGCCCGCGGCGCTCGCCACCGCGTCCACGGGGCCCGCCTGCTCGTACAGGGAGCGGATCGATTCGGGGTCGGTGATGTCGACGAAGAGGTCCGAGTCCTTGCGGGAAGCGGTGACGACCTCGTGGCCGCGCTCCCGCAGAGCCGTGTGAACCGCTCGTCCGAGGGTTCCGTTCGCGCCGATCAGCAGAATCTTCATGGTCCGAGGATGGCGCGGGAGATACCGTGAAGTCCAGCTACTCAGGCTTCAACCATCGTTAAGATGAACTCATGCTTGATGTGAAGCGCATGGTGATCCTTCGTGACCTGGCACAACACGGAAAGGTGACCGCGGTCGCCGATCTGCACGGCGTCACCCCGTCGGCCGTGTCGCAGCAACTGCGCGCCCTGGAGACCGAGGCGGGCGCCTCCCTCATGCGGCGCGAGGGGCGCGGGCTGCGGCTCACCGCCGCCGGAGCGGCCCTCGCGGCCGAGTGCGAACACGTACTGGCCGCGCTGGAGCGGGCCGAAGGGGCGGTACGGGCGCTCGACGACGACCTCAGCGGGGAGTTGAGCATCGGCTGCGCCCCGAGCGCGCTGGGTCCGGTCGCGGCCCCGCTCGTCGCGGAACTGGCCCGGCGCCACCCGCTGCTGCGGCCCCGGATCATCCAGGCCGAACCGGAGGACGCCGTACCGCGCCTGCGGCTCCGGGAGCTGGACCTGGCCGTCTCGTACCACTACCACCTGCTCGGCGAACCGCCCGCGAGCGGCACCACCTCGGTGCCGCTGTTCGACGACCCGCTGTGCCTGGCCTTCCCGGAGGCCCTGCGCGCCGACGTGGAGCGGCACGGGCTCGCGGCCCTGCGCGACCGGGCCTGGATCTCGGCGCCGCCGCCGAGCAGCTGCCGCGAAATGCTGCTGCACGCCTGCCGCAACGCCGGGTTCACCCCGCGGATCGAGCACGACTGCGGGGACCTGCGCGGGGCGCTGTGGCTGGTGGCCACCGGGCACGCGGTGACGATCCTGCCGAAGCTGCTGTGCGGCAGCCCGCCGCCCGGCACCGTGATCCTCACGCTGCCGGGCCGCGGCCGCACCGTGGAGGCCCTGGTCCGTACGGGCGCCAAGGCCCAGCCCGCCATCGCGGCGACCCTGGCCGCACTGGCGGCGCTCGGCGCCCCCGGGGTCAGCGGACCGTGAACCGCAGGCGCGGGGTCAGCGGACGGTGAATCGTACGGCGTCCCGCAGGAACGGGACCTCCAGCCACGGCTTGGGCTCCGTGACCAGGGCCAGCAGGATGATCACGACGCCGAGGAGGCCGTAGGTCACCATGTCCGTGAACCGGGACCGCACCGCGAGCATCCCCACGGACGGCAGCACCCGCCGCATCACCGCGGCGGCGATCAGGGCCACCCCCATGAACAGGCAGCCGACCCGGGCGTAGTCGAGGGCGGTCAGCAGCAGCCCGGCGCCGGTGGCCCCGAGCACGCTGAGCATCGGCCACTGGCGGGCGGGCGCGGGCGCGCCGCCGGGCGCCGCCCGCCCACCGCCCTCGGGCCGGGCGGTGTCCAGGGTGACGGTGGGCGGCCGCCGGGACGCCTCGGCCCTGGCCTTCTCCGGGGCCTTCTCCGCAACGGTGGCCCTCTCCGCGGCCGGGGCTTTCTCCGGAGCCGGGGCGGGAGCCCCCTTCGGGGCCGGGGCGGCGGCCTTCGGGTCCGGGTCCGGGCCGGGAGCCGGAGCCTTCGGGTCCGGCGCGCTCACGGGGTATCCGCGGCCGCGGCGAGCCGTTCCGCCGCCTCCACCACGTTCACCAGCAGCTGCGCCCGCGTCATCGGGCCGACGCCGCCGGGGTTCGGCGACAGCCAGCCCGCCACCTCGGCGACCCCGGGGTGCACGTCCCCGACGATCTTCCCGTGCTCGTCCCGGCTGACCCCGACGTCCAGCACGGCCGCGCCCGGCTTCACGTCCTCGGGCTTGACCAGGTGCGGCACACCCGCCGCGGCCACGATGATGTCCGCCTGCCGCAGCAGGGCCGGGAGGTCGCGCGTACCGGTGTGGCACAGCGTCACGGTCGCGTTCTCCGACTTGCGGGTCAGCAGCAGCCCGATGGACCGGCCGACGGTGATGCCGCGGCCGAGGACCACGACGTGCGCGCCGTTGATCTCGACCCCGTGGTGGCGGAGCAGCTCGACGATCCCGTACGGGGTGCACGGCAGCGGACCCGGCTCGTTCAGCACCAGCCGCCCGAGCGACATCGGGTGCAGCCCGTCGGCGTCCTTCGCCGGATCCATCAGCTCCAGCACGCGGTTGGTGTCGATGCCCTTGGGGAGCGGCAGTTGGACGATGTACCCCGTGCACTCGGGGTTGTCGTTGAGTTCGCGGACCACCGCTTCGATGTCCTCCTGCGAGGCCGTCGCGGGCAGTTCGCGCTGGATCGAGGCGATGCCGACCTCGGCGCAGTCCTTGTGCTTGCCGTTGACGTACCAGCGGCTCCCCGGGTCGTCACCGACCAGCAGGGTGCCGAGGCCGGGGGTGACACCCCCCGCGGTGAGGTCCGCCACGCGGGCGGTCAGGGCGGACTTGATCGCGGATGCGGTGGCCTTGCCATCGAGAATCTGGGCGGTCATGCCGCCCATCCTCCCGGATGGAGCGCCCCCGGTTCCACTCGCGTCCACTCGCGGGTCAGCCCAAGGCGCCCGCCGACGCGCGCGGTTCATTGCACTTGCACAACAAGTGACCTTGTTCGCGGCCAATGGACTGGACAATCCGCTGCGGATCCAGCCACGATGACGGCACTAGTGCCGCGGGCAGTGCCGGGGGGGCGGACCGCATTCGCAAGAGTTCCTCCGTGCTGACCACGCGTCCCCGCACTCCAACGGAGGAACACCCCAAGATGAGCTTCGGCGACCCGAACAACCCCTACGGCCAGCAGCAGCCGGCCCCGCAGGGCGGCCAGCCCGGCTACGGCTACCCGCAGCAGGCCCCGCAGGGCGTTCCCCCGCAGGGCGGCTACGGCTACCCGCAGGGCGGCGCCCCGGCGTACCCCGGTGGTTACTCGGGCGCCCCGATGACGATGCCGGGCGGTGTCTCCGGCGCCCGCGTCATGCTGTTCGTGATCGGCGCGCTCCAGGTCATCGGCGCGGTCATCTTCGCCATCGCGGGCGGCGCCATCGACAAGGCCAAGAACGACCCCTCGGTGCAGGCCGACAGCCAGTTCGACGCGCTCAAGGACTTCCCGACCGGCGCGCTGTACGGCTTCGCCGTCGCAATCCTGCTCTGGGGCGTCTTCGCGATCGTCCTCGGCGCGAAGTTCGGCAAGGGCGGCAACGGCGTCCGGATCACCGCGATCGTCTTCGGCTCGATCACGGCGCTGCTCGGCATCTACCCGTTCATCCTGATCGGTCTGGTGCACACCATCCTGGCGATCCTGATCATCGTCTTCGTGGCGAAGGCCGACGGCGCGGCCTGGTTCAACCGCCCCAAGCACGTCTGACGCGTTCCCCCGTACGACGGCGAAGGCCGCGCCCCGCATTCGCTGCGGGACGCGGCCTTCGCCGTACGCGGGACCGGGACGGTCAGTGGAAGAAGTGGCGGGTCCCGGTGAAGTACATCGTGACGCCCGCGGCGCGCGCGGCCTCGACGACCTGCTCGTCACGGACCGAACCGCCCGGCTGCGCCACGGCCTTGATGCCCGCGGCGGTCAGGATCTCCAGCCCGTCCGGGAACGGGAAGAACGCGTCCGAGGCGGCGTACGAGCCCCGCGCGCGCTCGGCGCCCGCCCGCTCGACGGCGAGCTTCGCCGAGTCCACGCGGTTGACCTGACCCATGCCCACGCCGACCGAGGCGCTGTCCTTGGCCAGCAGGATCGCGTTGGACTTGACGGCCCGGCAGGCCTTCCACGCGAAGGCCAGCTCCGCCAGCTCGCTCTCCGAGAGGGCGTCACCGGTGGCGAGCGTCCAGTTCGCCGGGTCGTCGCCCTCGGCCTGGCCCCTCCCCTTTCCGAACGTGTCGCTCTGCTGGAGCAGCACGCCGCCGCTGATCGGCTTGAGGTCGCCCGGCTGGTGCGGGTCGCCGTCCACCTTCAGGACGCGGATGTTCTTCTTCTTGGCGAGGACCTCCAGCGCGCCGTCCTCGTACGCCGGAGCGGCGATGACCTCGGTGAAGATCTCCGCGACCTGCTCGGCGAGCGCGACGGTCACCGGGCGGTTGACGGCGATGACCCCGCCGAAGGCCGACAGCGGGTCGCAGGCGTGGGCCTTGCGGTGCGCCTCGGCGACGTCCGCGCCGACCGCGATGCCGCACGGGTTGGCGTGCTTGATGATCGCGACGCAGGGCTCTTCGTGGTCGAAGGCGGCCCGGCGGGCGGCCTCGGTGTCCACGTAGTTGTTGAAGGACATCTCCTTGCCGTGCAGCTGCTCGGCATTGGCGAGTCCGCCCGGCTGGCCGTCCGTGTAGAGCGCGGCGGCCTGGTGCGGGTTCTCGCCGTAGCGCAGGCTCGCCTTGCGGTCCCAGGCGCCGGCCAGGAACTCGGGGAGTACGGAGCCCTCTTCCGGAGCGTACGCATTCGTGAACCAGGAGGCCACGGCGACGTCGTAGGCGGCGGTGTGCTGGAAGGCCTCGGCCGCCAGCCGCTTGCGCGCGGTCAGGTCGAAACCGCCCGCCTGGACGGCGGCCAGCACGTCGGCGTAGCGCGCGGGGCTGGTGACGACGGAGACCGACGGGTGGTTCTTGGCGGCGGCGCGGACCATCGAGGGGCCGCCGATGTCGATCTGCTCCACGCACTCGTCGGGGCTCGCGCCGGAGGCGACGGTCTCGCGGAAGGGATAGAGGTTGACGATCACCAGGTCGAAGGGCTCGACGCCCAACTCGGCCAGCTGGCGCCGGTGGTCCTCAAGGCGGAGGTCGGCGAGGATGCCCGCGTGCACGCGGGGGTGCAGGGTCTTGACCCGGCCGTCCAGGCACTCGGGGAAGCCGGTCAGCTCCTCGACCTTGGTGACGGGCACACCGGCCGCGGCGATCTTCGAGGCGGTGGAGCCCGTGGAGACGAGCGTGACGCCCGCCTCGTGCAGGCCGCGGGCCAGCTCTTCCAGTCCCGTCTTGTCGTAGACGCTGACGAGCGCGCGCCGGATCGGCCGCCGGGTCGTCACGGGCGTCACGGGGTCGTTGCTGTCTGCGGTCTCTACGGCGGTCACTGGATTGTTACCTTTCGTCCCTCAATGCGGTAGCCGTGCCGGGCCAGGCGCCCCACGACGTCGACGAGCAGCGTGCGCTCGACTTCCTTGATGCGCTCGTGCAGAGCGGCTTCGTCGTCCTCGTCCCGGATGCCGACCACACCCTGGGCGATGACCGGGCCGGTGTCCACGCCGGAGTCCACGAAGTGGACCGTGCAGCCGGTGACCTTCGCGCCGTACGCGAGGGCGTCCCGCACGCCGTGCGCGCCGGGGAAGGCGGGCAGCAGGGCGGGGTGGGTGTTGATGAACCGGCCGCCGAAGCGGTCGATGAACCGCTCGCCCACGATCTTCATGAACCCGGCGGAGATGACGAGGTCCGGCTCGTAGGCGGCGGTGGCCCCGGTGAGCGCGGCGTCCCACTCCGCACGCGTGGCGTACCCCTTGACCGGGCACACGAAGGTGGGGATACCGGCCTTCTCGGCCCGCTCCAGGCCCACGATGTTCTCGCGGTCGGCCCCCACGGCGACGACCTCGGCGCCGAGGTCGTCGGCGTCGAGCAGGGCCTGGAGATTGGTGCCGGAGCCGGAAACCAGCACGACCAGGCGGGAGGCGGCCATGGGGAGGCCCTTTCTAGCGGAATCCGTGCGGCCTGCGTGCCGCGTTGTGCCTTTGTACGGTCATACGAAAACCGGGCACCCCGATATACGGGGGACCATACGAAGCCGCCGACCGCCTGCAACGATACCGGCACACGGGACGGCCCCCGAGGGACGGGGGGACGACCGGCAGGTAGCGTCAGGCATACAAGCCATTCACCGCCATTCGCACACCACCCACCACACCACTCAGGGGAAGAAACGCACCCGATGCCGGACAGCCGTCAGCCCTCCTCTCCCACTCCGCCGTCCGCGCCCGAGAACACTCCCCCGACGGACAACCCCTTCGCGGCTCCCCCGGAGGGGCGGCCCGACCAGCCCTGGCAGCCGAGAGACGGCGCGGACGAGCAGGAGCGCCGCGACCGCGAGGGCGGCGGTGACAACGGACCCGGCGGCCTCGGGGGCGGCCCGGCCCGCTGGGACCCCACCGACCCGATCCAGCGCCGGGCGCGGTACGCGCTGCTCGCGGGCATGTGGGGCTTCTTCCTCGGGGTCTTCGGGATCCCGTCGGCGGGGCTGCTGCTGGGCGCGCTCGCGGTGTACTGGGGCGTGAGCGCCCTCCGCCCCCGCCCGGCCCCGGCCGCCGACAAGTCCCCCACCCCCGGCGAGCGGGCCGCCACTCCGGCCCCCTC
>NZ_JASISO010000021.1 GCF_030063135.1 Streptomyces sp. G-G2 | reverse complement strand
GGGGCGGGGGGGGGGGCGCGCGCGGGGGGGGGGGGGGGGGTGGCCGGTGTCCTCGGCGTATTCGGCCCGGGCCTGTTCCCGGCGGCGGCGCCAGGCCGGGTCGGCGGCGTCGACCCAGGTGACGACGGCGTCGATGGGGAAGTCGATGTCATCGGGGAAGCGCCGGGCGAGGGCGTCCACGACCGGGTACTCACGGTCGCCGACGCGGCGGGTGACCGTGGCGGCGAGGGAGGGCACCCACCAGCCGAAGGGGGTTTCCCGGATGGAGGCGACCCCGCCGGATCCGGATTCCGGCGGTTCCCAGAACTCCAGGTCGCAACCGTGGTCGGCGCCGAGGTAGAGAGTGCGGCCGGAGGTCACCACGGGTTGGTGCAGGCGGATCCCCTTGACCTTGTGCTGCGGGGCCCGGTCATCGCCCTCGCCCTGCTCGTCACTCGCGCCCGGGGCGGGGGTGCGGGCGGCTCCGGGCCCGGGAGCGGTCTCGGCTTCCATGGCGGCGACGGCCGCGGGCAGGTCCTCGGCGAGGGTGACGGCGAGGGTTCCGCCGTCACCGAGCAGTTCCGCGTAGACGGGGCGGCCGGTGAAGGCTTCCGCGCAGGCCTTCAGGGCGGTCTCGCGGACGCCGGGGGCGATGGCGAGGCGGTGCAGCAGCCCGCCGTCGGGGACCAGGCCGTAGCCGATGCCGGCGGATTCGAGGGCTTCGGCGGCGGCCCGGAGGTTCGCGGCACGGACGTCGGCGGGCAGCAGGTCGTCCCGTACGAGGGCCAGCCGGCCCCGGTAGCGGACGGCGCCCTCGGCCGGGGCGAGGACGGCGAGCAGCTCGTCCTCGCGGTCGGGGGGACGGGCGGTCGCGGTGGCGACCGCCGTGGCTTCCGTCCGCTCGCGCTCCGCCGGGCCGGGCTGTCGCGGGACGCGTGCGGAGGGGCGCAGTACGCGGACGAGGCGGGGCAGCCCGGTCCAGCGCAGGCGTCTGCTGATGGCGCTTATGCCCCTCAATGATCACACCTCGGAAGTTGCGGGAATGCCCTTATCCTCGGCCGTGAACAACAGTTCCACCCAGGTCAACATCACAATATGCCGAGATGGCTGAATATTGAACAGGACCTTCGACCTTTGGCGTTCCACACAATTGGGCAAGCTCACAGGCCTTTCACAGAAAACCCGCGGACCGCGCCCTCTCCTGCCCGAGCGGCCCCTGACCAACCCGGCGGATCAATGACCGCCTTTGCGGACGGCCCGCAGCCATTCCTTGTTCATCGCGGCTATGGACGGCAGCGGGATGCCTTTGGGGCAGGCGGTGGCGCACTCGCCGGTCAGGGTACAACCGCCGAACCCTTCACCGTCCATCCTGGCCACCATGTCCAGAACACGGGTCTCGCGCTCCGGGGAGCCCTGCGGAAGCACATTGAGATGGTTGATCTTGGCGGCGGTGAAGAGCATCGCCGAACCGTTGGGGCAGGCCGCCACGCACGCGCCGCAGCCGATGCACTCAGCGTTCTCGAAGGCGTGGTCGGCCACGGGCTTGGGCACGGCGGTGGCGTGCGCCTCGGGGGCCGCCCCGGTGGGGGCGGTGATGTAACCGCCCGCCTGGATGATCCGGTCGAAGGCGCTCCGGTCCACCACCAGGTCGCGGACGACCGGGAAGGCGGCGGCCCGCCAGGGCTCGACGTCGATGGTGTCGCCGTCGGCGAAGGACCGCATGTGGAGCTGGCAGGTGGTGGTCCGCTCCGGGCCGTGGGCGTCGCCGTTGATGACGAGGCTGCACGCGCCGCAGATGCCCTCGCGGCAGTCGTGGTCGAAGGCCACCGGGTCCTCGCCGCGCAGGATGAGGTCCTCGTTGAGGGTGTCGAGCATTTCCAGGAAGGACATGTCCTTCGAGATGCCGTCGACCTCGTAGGTGGCCATGGCGCCGGGGGCGTCGGCGTGCTGCTGGCGCCAGACGCGCAGGGTGAGCTTCATGCGTAGCTCCGCTGGGTGGGGTGGACGTACTCGAAGACGAGGTCTTCCTTGTGCAGGACGGGTGCGGCGCCGGTCTCGGTGAACTCCCAGGCCGCGGCGTACGAGAACTCCTCGTCCCGCCGTTCGGCCTCGCCCTCGGGGGTCTGGGATTCCGCACGGAAGTGGCCGCCGCAGGATTCGGCGCGGTGGAGGGCGTCGAGACACATCAGCTCGGCGAGTTCGAGATAGTCGACGACGCGGTTGGCCTTCTCCAGGGTCTGATTGAACTGTTCTCCGGTGCCCGGGACCTTGATCCGCCGCCAGAACTCCTCGCGGATCTCGGGGAGCCGGGCGAGTGCCTTGCGCAGCCCCTCTTCGGTGCGGGCCATGCCGCAGTACTCCCACATGAGTTCACCGATCTCACGATGGAAGGAGTCCGGGGTGCGGTCGCCGTCGGCCGCGATGAGCCGTTCGATCCGGGCGCGGGTCTCCCGTACGGCGGCGACGGCCTCGGGACGGGTGTCGTCCAGGACCTCGGTGCGGGGGTGGCGGGCGAGGTAGTCGCTGATGGTGGACGGCAGGACGAAGTAGCCGTCGGCGAGGCCCTGCATGAGCGCGGAGGCGCCGAGCCGGTTGGCGCCGTGGTCGGAGAAGTTGGCCTCGCCGATCGCGAAGAGGCCCGGCACGGTGGTGTGCAGGTCGTAGTCCACCCACAGGCCGCCCATCGTGTAGTGCACGGCGGGGTAGATCCGCATGGGGACCTCGTAGGGGTTCTCCGCGGTGATCCGCTCGTACATGTCGAAGAGGTTGCCGTACTTCTCGGCGACCTTGTCCTTGCCCATGCGGTGGATGGCGTCGGCGAAGTCGAGGTAGACGCCCTGGCCGCCCGGGCCCACGCCGCGGCCCTCGTCGCAGACGTTCTTGGCGGCGCGGGAGGCGATGTCGCGGGGGACGAGGTTGCCGAAGGAGGGGTAGATCCGCTCGAGGTAGTAGTCGCGCTCGTCCTCGGGGATCTCCTCGGCGGGGCGGGTGTCGCCGTGGGCCTTGGGGACCCAGATCCGGCCGTCGTTGCGCAGCGACTCGCTCATCAGGGTCAGCTTGGACTGGTGGTCGCCGGTGCGCGGGATGCAGGTGGGGTGGATCTGGGTGAAGCACGGGTTGGCGAAGTAGGCGCCGCGGCGGTGAGCGCGCCAGACCGCGGTCGCGTTGGAGTTCATGGCGTTGGTGGAGAGGTAGAAGACGTTGCCGTAGCCGCCGGTGGCGAGGACGACGGCGTCCGCGAAGTGGGTGGTGATCCGGCCCGTGACCAGGTCGCGGGCCACGATGCCGCGCGCCGTGCCGTCGACCACGATCAGGTCGAGCATCTCGGTGCGCGCGTGCATGTCCACGTTTCCGGCGGCGATCTGCCGGGAGAGCGCCTGGTAGGCGCCGAGCAGCAGTTGCTGGCCGGTCTGGCCGCGGGCGTAAAAGGTACGGGAGACCTGCACTCCACCGAAGGAACGGGTGTCGAGGAGGCCGCCGTACTCGCGGGCGAAGGGGACGCCCTGGGCCACGCACTGGTCGATGATCTCCACGGAGATCTGCGCGAGCCGGTGGACGTTGGACTCGCGGGCGCGGAAGTCGCCCCCCTTGACCGTGTCGTAGAAGAGACGGTGCACGGAGTCGCCGTCGTTGCGGTAGTTCTTGGCCGCGTTGATGCCGCCCTGCGCGGCGATGGAGTGGGCGCGGCGCGGGGAGTCCGAGAAACAGAACTGGACCACCTGGTAGCCCTGTTCGGCGAGGGTGGCGCCGGCCGCACCGCCCGCGAGGCCGGTGCCGACGACGATGACGGTGTGCTTGCGCCGGTTGGCCGGGTTGACCAGCTTGGCTTCGAAGCGGCGGCGGTCCCAGCGGTCGGCGACGGGGCCTTCGGGGGCTTTGGTGTCGGCTACCGGACCGCCGGTGCGGTAGTCGGTGTACTCGGTGCTCATGGTCAGCCCACCAATCCGGTCATGACGGAGACGGGGACGGAGACGAATCCCACGAAGAGGACGAGGGCCAGCAGGCTGGCGAGAGACTTGAGCGCCAGGTCGCGGCGGGCGTTGCCCGCGCCGAGGGTCTGGGCAGCGCTCCAGAATCCGTGCCGGACGTGCAGGGCGAGGGCCGCCATCGCGATGATGTAGATGACGTTGCCGTACCAGGTGGAGAAGGTGGCGACGACGTTCTCGTACGGATGGCCCTCCAGGGCCCGCTCGTTGACCGTGAGGGTGGTCAGGTCGAGGATGTGCCACACGATGAACAGGCCGAGGATCACCCCGCCCCAGCGCATGGTGCGGGTCGCGTAACTCGCACGCCTGCGCTTGTGGGCGTACTTGACGGGGCGCGCCTTGATGTCCCGTCGGCTCAGCTGGTAGGCGGAGACCGCGTGCCCCACGACGGCGGCGAGCAGGACGATCCGGGTGATCCACAGCCCCCAGTGGCTGTGCAGGACGGGCGCGCCCATGTGGCGCAGCCAGGCCGCGTAACCGTTGAACTCCTCGGGTCCGAAGAAGATCTTGAGGTTGCCGAACATGTGGACGACGAGGTATCCGAGCATGATCAACCCGGACACCGCCATGACGGTCTTCTTGCCGACGGAGGAGTCCCAGAGCGTGCGCGTGGTGGACGGCCGTCGGCCCGTCCGCGTTGCCAGAGCCATAGGTCCAGACGTTAGGGACCAAGGGCCCCAAAGGTCCAAGACATGATGGGGCTCATCCTGATAGGCACCCCCTATCAGAGGGCTTAAGCTGGGACAATGCAATTCCAGCAGCTCGTGTACTTCGTGGCCGTGGCCGAGACCCGCCACTTCACCCGGGCGGCGGAGCGGGTACACGTCGCCCAACCGTCGCTCTCGCAGCAGATCAGGGCGCTGGAGCGGGAGCTGGGGGCGGAGCTGTTCAGCCGGGCGCGGGGGAACATCGCGCTCACCGAGGCGGGCGAGACCCTGCTGCCGCTGGCCCGGCGGATCCTGGCGGACGCCGACACGGCCCGGCTGGAGGTGCAGGAGCTGGCGCAGCTGCGGCGGGGGCGGGTGCGGCTGGGGGCGACCCCGAGCGTCTGCACGGGGCTCCTGCCGGACGTCCTGCGCGCCTTCCACACGGCCCACCCCGGGATCGAGCTGCTGATCGAGGAGAGCGGATCGCTGGACCTGGTGCGGGAGCTGGCGCGGGGGGCCCTGGACCTGGCACTGATCACACTGCCCCTCCCGCCGTCGGCGCCCGCACTGACGACGGTGGAGCTGCTGACGGAAGACCTGGTGGTGGTCTCCTCGGCGGAGCTGCCACCCCCGGGGAACGGAGGCCCGCTCCACATCCGCGAGCTGCGGGACGAGCCGATGGTGATGTTCCGGCACGGCTACGACCTGCGGGAGCTGACGGTGACGGCGTGCCGGGCCGAGGGGTTCGAGCCGGTGTTCACGGTGGAGGGCGGGGAGATGGACGCGGTCCTCGGCTTCGTACGCGCGGGGCTGGGTGTCGCGGTGGTCCCGGCGATGGTGGTCGACCACGCGGGTCAAGGGCTGCGGACCACCGTCCTGGCGGGCTCCCCGCTGCGCCGCACGATCGCCCTGGCCCACCGCACGGACGTGGCCCCGCCGCGCGCCGCCCGGGAGTTGAAGCGGATCCTGGTGGGCTGAGCGGCTCCGGCGGTGCGATCCGCGCCGACCGGCCCACCAGCGGAAACCGGGCTGCTCGGAGACCGGCCGGGCCATTACTGTCCTGGCATGAGCACACCCTCCTATCCGCCCAAGCCCGGACCGGGTGACCGCATCGCCATCATCTCCCCCTCCTCCGGACTGCCCGGGATCCTGCCCCTCCCCTACGAGCTGGGACTCGCCCGGCTCCGAACGGAGTTCGGACTGGAACCGGTGGAGTATCCGGCGACCCGGAAAATGGGCTCCTCGGCCGGGGAGCGCGCCGACGACATCCACGCCGCGTTCGCCGATCCGACGGTCAAAGCCGTGATGGCCAGCATCGGGGCGACGACCAGATCACCGTGCTGCCCCTGCTGGACGGGGAGTTGCTCCGGGCCCACCCCAAGCCGTTCATCGGGTTCAGCGACAACACCAACCTGCTGCTGTACCTGCGGAACCTGGGCATCGTGTCCTATCACGGCGCGACCGTGATGACGGAGCTGGGACGGCCCCACGCACCGCACCCGATGACCTTCGCGTCGCTCCGCGCGGCCCTGTTCACCTCGGGCCCCTATGAACTGCGCCCGGCCGAGCGGTACCGCGACACCGACCGGGACTGGGCCGATCCGGCCACCTTCGAGGCCGAGCCCGCGTCCCGCCCCGCGGACGGCTGGATCTGGCACCAGCCGGACCGGGTGGTCGAGGGGTTGAGCTGGGGCGGCAACCTGGAGATCATTTCCTTGCTGCTGATGGCAGACCGGGAGATCGAAGGAGCGCGGGGCGCCACCGGAGGCGGGGTGCTGTTCCTGGAGACCTCCGAGGACATGCCTGGGGCGGAAGAGGTGTACCGCATCCTGCGCGCCATGGGCGAGCGCGGCCTGCTCTCCCGGTTCTCCGCGCTGCTGATGGGCCGCGCCAAGGCGTGGTCCCTGGACCGGCCGAACAGCGTCGAGGACAGGCTGCGCTACACCGTGGAGCAGCGGGAGGCAGTCCTGCGGGCGCTGACGGCGTACGCCCCCGACATGATGGCCGTCTTCGACGTGGACTTCGGACATACCGACCCCCAGGTGGTCATCCCGTGCGGTGGCGTGGTGCGGGTGGACGGCCCCGAGCGACGGATCACGGTGACGTACTGACCCGACCCCTCAGACCTGCCCCTCGGATCCGCCTCCAGGGGCGGGCGGTCAGGTGCGGGCGGTCAGGTGCGGGCGGTGAGCGTCCGGTCGAGACCCTGGGCCAGCGTCGCGAAGGCCGCGTCGGCTTCCGCCGCCGCCGCCTCCTGGGCCTCGGCCGCGCTCTGGCCGCCTTCTATGCGGCGCCAGTTCGCGCGCCCCAGCTCGTGCCGGGCGGTCACCAGGTACAGGGCGGCCAGCCGCGCCGGAAGGGCCTCCGCCGATTCCGCTTCCAGCACGTCGGCGAGCAGTTCCACCTCGCGGGCGGTGTAGTGGGCGATGCGCGCCTCGAGGCTCGACGTCGAGTACAGCAGTCGCTGGAACGCGATGACGTTCGGGTGGTCGCTGATGCCCGTGATCGGGTCGTGCGCGGCGAGCGCGGCGATGAAGTGGGCGTGCAGGGCCTCGACCGGAGTCTGGCCGACGGGCCGCTCGCGCACGATGCGCGCCGCCTCGTCCTGGTGGTCGGCGAAGCGGTCCAGCACCAGGTCCTCCTTGCTCGGGAAGTAGCGGAACAGGGTGGGCTTGGACACCTCTGCCGCGGCCGCGACGTCCGCGACCGACACGGCGTCGAAGCCGCGCTCGAGGAAGAGTTCGAGCGCGGTCCCGGCGAGCTGCTGCCGCGTGCGCTGCTTCTTGGTCTCGCGGAGCCCGGCCGCCTGGGGGCCCGTCGTGGGTTCAGTCGTGTTTTCCATACACGACACCATAGCCATCATTTTGCAACCGAGTCAAGTTTTTAACTGGGTTGCTTTTTCTGTGTTGATCCGCTTGACTGGAGACATCGAGCGGCAACCGAGAATGCGGAGGACCTCTGATGACGGACGTACTGGATGCCTCGTACGCGCCGGGTGCGCGAGACGTAATGACCACGGATGTGCTGATCGTGGGGGCCGGACCGACCGGCCTCACCCTCGCCTGCGATCTCGTCCGCAGGGGCGCCCACGTCCGGTTGGTCGACCGGCGGGCCGGCCCTCACCACGAATCACGCGGCAAGACCCTGCATCCCGGCAGCCTCGAGGTGTTCGAAGCTCTCGGCGTGGCCGACCGGATGGCGGCCACCGGCAGCACGGGCCTGGTGTTCCGCAAGTACTTCGACGGGGAGTACGTGAGCGACACCCGCTACGACTCCTCGGTGTTCATGGCGCAGTGGCAGATCGAGGAGATCCTCCGCGATCTGCTGGCCGCATCCGGGGTCCACGTGGAGTACGACGCCCCGGTCGAGGCGGTGTCCCAGGACGGGGCCGGGGTGCGGGTGGCCCTCGCGGACGGCCGGACCCTCGGGGCCGCTTATCTGGCGGGCTGCGACGGTGGGCGCAGCACCGTCCGCGGCCTGCTGGGCATCCGCTTCCGGGGGAGCACCGAGGACGCGCAGTCGATGGTGGTCGGGGACGTGACCGCGCCGGGGCTGAGCCGGGAGTACTGGCACCAGTGGTTCACCTCGGAAGGCGGGGCCATGATGCTCTGCCCGATACCGGGGACGCGAACGTTCCAGCTCCAGGCCTCGCCGGAACTCGACGGCCGGGGGGAGCCGGTGGCGCCCTCCCTGGAAGGTCTCCAGCGGCTCTTCGACCGCCATGCACGGGTCCCCGGGGTCCGGCTGGCCGAGCCGACGTGGCTCTCGTCCTGGCGCGTCAACGTCCGGATGGCCGAACGGATCCGGCAGGGCCGCTGCTTCCTCGCCGGGGACGCGGCTCACGTCCACCCGATAGCGGGTGGGCTGGGCATGAACACCGGGATCCAGGACGCCGCCGCCCTGGGCCGCGTCCTGGCCCACGCGCTCGCGGGCACCGAGGGCGAGGAGCCCCTCGACGACTACGAGGCCGAGCGGCTCCCCGTCGCCGCCCATGTCCTGGCCGATGCCTCGGCCCGCCACGAACGCGTCCTGGCGGCGGTCCGCGAGCCCGGCCGGGGGACGGAGGCGGGCCTGGACTGACCACACCTCAGCCCCGGAGCTCAGGACACAGGGCTCAGGACACAGGGATCATGTCTCGCGGCTCAGGAGTCAGGGCGCACGGCTCAGGGAGTGGGGACGGCGTCACAGAGCGAGAGGGTGTGGATGCGGTCAGGGGAACCGGGACGGGCGTAGTACCAGCCCTGGGCCGTATCGCAGCCGAGAGCCCGTAGTTGGGCCGCCTGAACACCGGTTTCGACTCCCTCGACCGTCACGGCGAGTTCCAGGCTGTGGGCCAGCGCGACGATGCCCTCCACGATCTTCACGTCGACCGGGTTGGCGGGCTCCTGCTGCATGCCCTGGGTGAAGGAGCGGTCCAGCTTCAGGACACTCACCGGCAGGCGGCGCAGGTTGGCGAGGTTCGAGTAGCCCGTGCCGAAGTCGTCGAGCGCGATGTCCACACCGATGGCGGCCAAGCGGCGCAGCGGTTCGAGGAGTTCGTCGTCGGCGCCGATCAGGGCCGACTCGGTGACCTCCAGGCACAGCGCGCCCGGATCCAGACCGGAGCTCTCCAGCACCGCCACGGTGTCGGCCACCAGACCGGGGTGGTGGAGCTGGGTCGGCGAGAGGTTCACGTTGATCCGCAGGGCCGAACCACCGTGCTCGCGCTGCCAGCTGCGGGCCTGGCGGACCGCCTCCTCCAGCACCCAGCGGCCCAGCGGCACGATCAGCCCGGTCCGCTCGGCGAGCGGGATGAAGCGGTCCGGTCCGAGCACTCCGTACTGGGGGTGCGACCAGCGCACCAGCGCCTCGGCCCCGTGCACGCTGCCGTCGTGCATGTGCACCAGCGGCTGGTACTCGATGAAGAACTCGCCCCGCTCCAGAGCCGCGGGCAGCGCGTTCGTCAGCCCGTGCCGGGTGATCGCCCGGGCGTCCGCCTCCTCGTCGGCGAACTCGAACCGGTTGCCGCCCGCCGCCTTCGCGCGGTACATGGTGATGTCCGCGCTGCGCAGCACCTCGGCGGCCGTCCGCGATCCGGCCGGGCCCTCCACGATGCCGATGCTGCCCCTGACCGTCAGTTCGCGCCCCTCCAGCCTGATCGGCGTGGCGAGTGCGGACAGCACGCGCATCGCCAGGTCGGTGACCTTCTGCTCGGTCTCCGGCCCCGTGGTCAGGGCCACGAACTCGTCCCCGCCCAGCCGGGCGACCACCTCGCCGGGCCCGGTGGCGCAGCTCTGCAGCCGGTCCGCGACCTCGACGAGCAGCCGGTCTCCCGCCGAGTGCCCGAGGCTGTCGTTGACGGTCTTGAACCCGTCGAGGTCCAGGTAGCAGAGGCCGAAGCGGCTGCCCCCGGCTCCGCTGAGGGCCTTCTCCAGCCGTTCGAAGAAGAGCGTCCGGTTGGGCAGCCCGGTCAGCGCGTCGTGCGTGGCCTCGTAGCGCAGCCGCAGGTTCAGCAGTCGCCGCTCGGTCGTGTCCTCCATCAGGGCCAGCTGGTACTGCGGAGTACCGTCGGCGTCACGCAGCAGGGAGACCGTCAGATTGGTCCACAGAACCGTTCCGTCATGCCGGTAGTACGGCTTCTCCACCCGGTAGTGCTCGCGTTCGCCGCGCACCAGCTCCCCGTACATCCGCCACACGTGCGGGGTGTCGTCGGGATGGCTCCACTCATTGACGTTGCGGCCCCGGACATGCCCCTCCAGGCCGCCGAACATCCGCAGCAGCGTGTCGTTGATCTCCAGGACGTTGCCTTCGAGGTCCGCGATGCCGATGCCGATGGCCGCGCCCTCGAAGACCGCGCGGAACCGCGCCTCGCTCGCGTGCAGGGCCTGCTGCGCGTCGATGCGGGCGGTCAGCGCCGAACGGGCGATGGCTTCCTGCTCCTTGAGGGTCCGTTCGCGCAGGGAACGGGCGAAGCCCGCCGCGATGCCGTGCTGGAGCCGGGCACAGCGGGCCCGGTACTCCTCGGACTCGTCCACTCCCCTGCCGTCCGGGCCGCAGTACAGGACCAGGTAGGCCTCGACCACGCCGAGGGTGCCCGCCAGGGCCTCGGGGTCGGTGCAGTGCACGGCGACGAGTTCCGCGCCGACCCGCTGGCCGACGGTGGCGTCGAAGGGCCGGGCGTGCAGGGCCTCGGCCAGGGTGCGGGCGAGCGGTACGAGATGCCGTTCGAACTCCACCCGGGTGAGCGAGGTGGCGGTGACCGGGAAGATGGCCCGGCTCCAGATGGTGGCGAAGCGTCCGATCCGGTCCTCGGGGTCGGCGGGCAGAGCCGGCGCGGAGGGCCTGGAGGACACCGAATACGCGGAACGCCCAGAGGCCGTGGAGGAGCCCACTCGGACCTGCGGGGCCTGCGGGGCACGTGATGCCGACGGTACGGAAGGTGCTGCGGGTGCCGAGGAAGCCGCAGGAGCCGCCGGGGCCAGCGGGACCCGGGCACCCGAGGAGCGGATCGGCCCCGGCTGCCCCGCCTGTCCCTCTTGCTCCGCCTGTCCCGCCGTCTGAGCCTGGAGTCTCACGCCTTGCGTCCCACGCCCGCGAAGCCCGAGAAGGCGTACGGGTCCTCCTGGACCTCACCGTCCTCCGCGCTCTCCGGCCGCCACTGGGGCATGGAGACGAGCCCGGGTTCGACCCACTCGAACCCGTCGAAGAAGCGGCCGATGTCCTCGCCCGAGCGCATCACCAGCGGGCTGCGGATGTCCCGGTAGACCCCGACGGCCCCACCCGCGACCTCTTCCGCGACCGGGACGCCCTCGTACGAGGCGTGCGTGAGCACCAGCAGGCTGCCGGGGGCCAGCGCGTCCCGCAGCGCGGCCACCGAGGCGTACGGCTCGTCCGCGTCCTCGAGGAAGTGCAGGACGGCGACGAGCAGCAGGGCCACCGGCCGGTCCAGGTCGAGCAGCCCCGTCACTTCGGGGCTCTCCAGGATGTCCTGCGGCTTGCGCAGGTCGGCGGCGACGATCCCGGTGCGTTCGGTCCCGGCCAGGACGGCCTGGCTGTGCGCGACGGCGACCGGGTCGTGGTCGACGTACACCACCCGCGCCTCGGGGCTGGCGGCCTGGGCGATCTCGTGGACATTGCCGAAGGTGGGGATGCCGGAGCCGATGTCGAGGAACTGGGTGATGCCCTCGGAGGCGGCGTAGCGCACGGCGCGGCGCATGAATGCCCGGTTGGCCTGCATGATCTTGGGAAGGCCGGGGATGAATTCCATGGCGCGGCGGGCCGCTTGACGGTCGACCTCGAAATTGTGGGAGCCGCCCAGGTAGTAATCGTAGATGCGGGACACGCTCGGCACCGATATGTCGATGCCTGGCGGGGCCCAGGCGGGTCGCTCCATCGGGGTCTCCAAGCCGTAGTGCGTCGGCGTCCGGGGGTCTCGGACAGCTGTCCGAGCCGAATGTACTGATCATTGCCCAATGGAGCGAGCAAAAGCGGAAATTGGGGGTCCGGTCTTCGTCACACACCAAAGCCACCACGGGTACCGCTCGGGCCGAATGATCGAAACCGACAAGTCCCTTTTGGGAATTGGCCGTCATGCGATCGAAGACCGCCGCTCGCTGGCTCAAACCTCTACGGTCCCAACTCCGCCCGTTCGGAGGAACCAGGACCGGTGGCGCCGCACGCGCGGGGGCGTGGCCCCATGCTCCCCGGGTGAACAGACCCTGTACCAGGCGCCTGCTGGCGGTCCCGGTCCTGTTGTGGGCGGCGCTGTCCGCCACACCGGCCGTGGCCGATAGCCGCGCCTACCCGATGCCCGGCCCGGACGGCGGCGCGACCCCCGTCGAGCTGGTCGCGGCAGCCCGGAGCGACGGTCTCGGCGGCGGTGCCGGGGGTTCCCAGGGTGGCGGACATCACGGCGAAGGCCCCACCGCCGGCCACGACGGCGGCCGCACCCCCGCCCTCGCACCGGGCGCCGGCCACGCCCGTGCACCCGGCCGCGCCCCCGTACCCGGCCTCGTACCCGCCCTCGGCCACGGCCTCTCAGCCGTCCTCGAAGTCACCCTCGGCGGCGCACACGACAGCGGTCACCACTCCCCGCCGCCCCCGCCGTGCCCACCGCCGCCCCCATGGTCGCCCCGCCGAAGAAGCCGGTGGCCAGGCCCTCTTACCGCGCGGAGGCCCGTAAACCGGTCGAGCACCACATCTCACCGGTCACCTTCACCCTGCTCACGGCGGCCCCTGCCGTACTCGCCATCGTCGCGCTGCGCCCGCGCTAACACGTCGGGCGCCGCGCACCGACCCGACCCGTTTCCCGTGGGAGTTCGTTTTGTCGGAATGGCTCGTCCTGTCCTTAGCGATGGCCGCGGCGTGCGCCGTGGTGCTGTCCATCACCTTCTTCAACCACCGGCGGATCGGCGAGGACGACGATCCCAACGAAACCCCGGACGTCATCGAGTACATGACGATGATGATCGGGGTGATCTACGCGATCGTGCTGGGCCTGGCGATCGCGGGCGTCTGGGAGGGCCGCGGCGCCGCCCAGGAGTACGTACGCCAGGAGGCCCAGGCCCTCCACGAGATCAGCGTCCGCGCCGAGGTCTATCCGGTGGCGGTGCGCACGAGGATCCGCACCGATGTCGACGCCTACGTGACCCAGGTGGTGACCAAGGAGTGGAAGGAGATGGCCGACAGCGGCGAGGTCTCGGACCAGGGCACCCAACTGCTCGGCCGGATCCGCCGCGACGTCACGGACTACGAGCCGCAGACCGACCACGAGGGACAGGCCTACCAGCCGCTCGTGGACCAGGTCGGCATCGTGGACGACGCCCGCAGCTCGCGCCTGCAGAGCGCCGGGGCCACCATGCCGGGGGTCGTCTGGTTCGGGCTGATCGCCGGGGCGCTGGTGACGGTGGGGCTGATCTTCACCCTGCAGATCCGGCGTTCGTTCCGGGAGCTGCTGCTAGCCGGGCTGTTCAGCGCGCTGATCGCGTTCCTGCTTTTCCTGATCTGGGACTTCGACGCGCCGTTCAGCCGCGGGGTCTCGGCCACCGCCGAGCCGTTCTTCCAGCAGTTCTCGCATCTGGGGCTGGACACCGGCTGAGAGCGGGCCGGAGCCGGAAGCGGCTGAGAGCGGGCCGGAGCCGGGCCGGCCCGGCAAACCGGGGGCGGGTGTCCGCCCCCGGTTCGGCGTACAGGTATGACCCGTTTGCCCGTTCCTGATCGCGGGGGACCGGGGACGCACCTAGCGTGTCGGACATCGAGGCGCACGTCCCCCCTTGTGCGGAAAACCGTTCCGCTGCTGCTGCTCCTCGGGGATCCGGAGACCCACCATGGGTGCGATACGTACCTCAGCCAAAGTCTTCTTCGCCGCCGGGGCCGCGGGCGCGGTCCTCGTCCTCAGCCTGCCGTCCGCCGTCGCTGCGGAGGCCCAGCCCATCACGTCGTTCGCCTTCGCCGTGGCCCCCTCGACGGTCGCCCCCGGCGGCACGGTCGTGCTGTCCGTCACCGGCTGCACGGCGGCGAGCACCAGCGTCTCCTCCGGGATCTTCGACACCGTGAGCGTCCCGAAGGGCAGCACCGTACGCGTCACGGTGGACCGGGACGCCCGGCGCGGGGCCCGCTACTCCGTCAACTTCACCTGCGGCAACGAGACCGGCTCCGCCGATGTCACCATCGCGGGCGGGACGAGCGCACCAACGACGAGTTCCACGGCGGCGCCGCGCGGTGTGCGCGGCGGTCTCGGCAGCACCAGCGAGGCCGGGATGAACGTGATGGAACTGGCGGCGGGAGCCGGGCTCTTCCTGGCCGCGGCCGCCGGTACGGCGTTCGTGGTCCGGCGCCGGTCGGGTTCCCGCGAACACTGACGTCGGGTTCCCGCGAACACTGACGTCCGGCCGCTCCCCCACCCCGTGCCCGTCGCCCCGCCGACCCGCCGACCGAGTGACGGCGGGGGCCGGACCGACCGCCGGTCGTCCCGAGTCCTGGCCGGGCCCCCCCCGGCGGGTTCACGGGCTGGTGGGCGCGACCGGGGAGGCTGCCGGTCAGACCCGCCCGTGGACCGGGCGGCGGCGGCGCATCACGTGGATGCCCGCGCCGAGGGCCGCCACGCCGACGAGGCCCGCGCCGATGGCGGTCTCGGCGGTGGACGGGCCGAAGGAGCCGCCGAGACCGCCCTGGGCGCCCCGGCCGTCGAGGATCCGGAAGCGGTGGGTGGCGACGAGGCTGTTGTCGTGGCACTTGACCGAGAGCGTCTGGTCGCCGGTCCGGCCGTCGTCCTTGATCCGTACGGTCGCGAAGCCGATAGACCCGGCCGACAGGTTCGTCTGCTCGAAGTTGCCGTGCGACCAGACCGTGCCGCCGTGGCCGCAGCCGGCCGCGCTGACCTGCATCGTGGCGCCCTGGTGGACGGAGTACGGATTGACCGTGACATTGCTGGGCCCGTTGGTTGCGCTGGCGAACGGCGAGGCGAGACCGACGGCGGCGAAGGCCGCCGCGGTCACGGTGAGAGCGCGAAAAGCACGCATGGTGGAACCTCCAGCGGGAAGCGCCCCGGAGCGGTGGCGCCCGGGATCATCGACGAGAACGCCTCCCATCACGAACCCTCCGTGCGGTCCGCAACCAGCGCATTTCCGGCTTTGGGCCGCCCGGTTGAGCGACACGCCGAAGCGCGGACGGCTCGGCTGACGGATCCGCAGGTCACGACCCGTCAGGCATTTATGTGACGATTACCTGGATGGGCGCATCCCTTACGGCCCCCCGCGCGGATCCCGTGGCGCTCCGCCACCCGTTCGCCCCGCCCCCCTCGCCGTCCCGCGCGGACGCCCTTAGCGTGCGTGAAGCGGGGGGTGTACGAAGCAGGGCATCCGGGGCGGGAACGGAACGCGGGTCGGGACCCCCGCGTCGGGAAGGGAGAAATGAGCGAGGAAGAGACCCAGCAGTCACGAAGACGCTCTCCGTGGGGTGTGGTCGCCCTGGTCATGCTCACCGGCCTCGCCATGGTCCGGAACGGGGCGGAGTTCGAGCACGGGCCCCCGCAGCCCGCCGCCGCGGCGGCGGTCGCGGTGCGCCCCCAGCAGCAGCCGACGCCGGCGCAGAGCGCGCCCGCGCCCGCGCCGAATCTGGAGGTGCTGGAGCACTCCTCGGTGCAGCGAGTGCGGATCCCGTCGATCAGCGTGGACGCGCCGGTGATGACGGTGGGGCTGGACGCGGAGGGCTGGATCGACGCGCCGCCGCCCCAGGATCCGAACCTGGCGGGCTGGTACCTCAACGGCATCTCGCCCGGCCAGCAGGGTTCGGCGGTGATCGTGGGGCACGTGGACAACGCGAAGGGCCCGGCGGTCTTCTACGGCCTGGGCTCGGTCCGCAAGGGCAGCCGCATCGAGGTGCAGCGCTACGACGGACGTACGGCGGTGTTCGAGGTGTACGGCGTGGAGGTCTTCTCCAAGGACGCCTTCCCCGGAGCCCGGGTGTATGGGGACACCGGCCAGCCGGAACTCCGGGTGATCACATGTGGCGGCGGATACTCCAAGAACCGCGGCTACGACGGCAATGTGGTCGTCTTCGCCCGCATGGTCGAGACGCGCTGAGACCGGTCCGGGCGCGGCCCCACTGAGGGAACGTATCTTCAGCGGGGCCGCAGCCCGGGCGGGGTCATCTGGTAGCCCCTGGCGATGAGCTGGGGCAGGTACGAGCCCAGTGCCTGGACGCTCTGTGTCCGGTTGCCACCCGCGTCGTGCGAGAGCACGATCACCCCGGGGGCGGCCCCTTTGAGCACCCGCGAGACGATCGTCGAGGTGCCCGGCTCGGTCCAGTCCAGGGAGTCCACGGTCCAGGCGAGCGGCTCCATGCCGAGTTCCGCGCCGATCTCGAAGGCGGCCCGGTTCCACGCCCCGTACGGCGCCCGGAACCACTGCGGCGCCTCCCCCGTGGCCTGTTGTACGACCTCGCTCGTGCGGCCGATCTCGGAGGCGAGGTCGGGCCGGGTGAGCTTCGGGATGAGCGGGTGCGTCCAGGTGTGGTTGCCGATGACGTGGCCCTCGGCGGCCATCCGCCGGAGCAGGTCCCGGTTGTCGGTGGCCATCTCCCCGCAGACGAAGAACATGGCGCGGACCCCGTACCGGGCCAGGGTGTCCAGGATGCCGGGGGTGTAGCGGGGGTCGGGCCCGTCGTCGAAGGTGAGCACCATCCGGCTGCCGACGGGCGGGGCGCCGGGCGCGCCCGAGAGTTCCAGGATGGGCCGGGTGCGGACGGCGGGCGTGGCCGGGTGGTGACGGGGCGGGGCGTCCGCGGTCATCGGGCTCAGCCGGTACGCCGACGGGGGCCGGCCCTGGCCCGTGAGCGCGGGGGATCCGGCCGCGCCGGCTCCCGGGCCGGGGGCTCCCGCGCCGCCCGCCGGGCGGGGCGCGCTCGGCGATCCGGGCGGGGTGTCCTCGCCCTCGCCGAGGAGGCCGGAGGCCGCGACGGTGATTCCGAGGAGGGCGGCGGTCCGCAGGAGCACGCGCCGCCCTACTGTCGGCTCGTCAGTTTTCATTACTACTACGTATCAACGCGACCGCCGCGCGGACCCTGGGGCGCGGACGCGCCGCGGCCCCCTCACCCGATCAGCCGCCGCGGGCGGCGCCGGGGGCCGAGGCCCCCGGCGCCGTCAGGTCCGGCGCACCAGCGGGAACGGAAGCGTCTCGCGGATCGTCAGACCGGTGAGGAACATGACGAGCCGGTCCACCCCGATGCCCAGCCCGCCCGTCGGGGGCATGGCGTACTCCAGCGCGTCCAGGAAGTCGTTGTCGATCTCCATCGCCTCCGGGTCGCCGCCCGCCGCCAGCAGCGACTGGGCGGTGAGCCGCCGCCGCTGTTCGACGGGGTCGGTCAGCTCCGAGTAGGCCGTGCCCAGCTCGGTGCCGAAGGCGACCAGGTCCCAGCGTTCGGCGAGCCGGGGGTCCTTGCGGTGCTGGCGGGTCAGCGGTGAGACGTCCGTCGGGAAGTCCTTGTAGAAAGTGGGGAGCTTGGTCCGCTCCTCCACCAGCCGCTCGTACATCTCCAGCACCACGTCACCGCGGGTGTTCTCGGGGGTGTGCGGCACCCCGGCCCGGTCGCAGTGGCGGCGCAGCGCCGCTTCCCCGATGTCCGCGTCGACTTCCTCGCCGAGGGCCTCGCTGATCGCCCCGTACATCGTCTTGACCGGCCAGGCACCGGAGATGTCGTGGACGGCGAGCTTCCCGTCGGGCCCTGCCTTGTGCGCGATCGGGGAGCCGAAGGCGGCGGTCGCGGCGCCCTGGATCAGCTCCCGGGTCAGGTCGAGCATCACGTCGTAGTCCGCGAAGGCCTGGTAGGCCTCCAGCATCGTGAACTCGGGGTTGTGCTTGTAGGAGACCCCTTCGTTGCGGAAGGTGCGGCCCATCTCGAAGACCTTCTCCATGCCTCCGACGCACAGCCGCTTGAGGTACAGCTCGGGCGCGATCCGCAGGTAGAGGTCCATGTCGTAGGCGTTGATGTGGGTGCGGAAGGGGCGGGCGTTGGCGCCGCCGTGGATCTGCTGGAGCATCGGGGTCTCGACCTCCAGGTAGCCGCGGTCGAGCAGCCCCTGGCGCAGCGCCTGCACCGCGCTGGAGCGGGCCCGTACGACCTCGCGGGCCTCCGGGCTGGCCACCAGGTCGAGGTAGCGCCGCCGGACCCGGGCCTCGGGGTCGGCCAGGCCCTTGCGCTTGTCGGGCAGGGGGCGCAGGCATTTCCCGGTGAGCTGCCAGGACCCGACCACGACGGAGAGCTCACCGGTCCTGCTGCTGCCGATCTCCCCGCTGGCGACGACGTGGTCGCCGAAGTCCACCTGCGTGGTGAAATCGCCCAGCACGTCGGTTCCGGCCTCGTCGCGCGTGAACATCAGCTGTACGTCCCCGGTCCAGTCGCGCAGCACGGCGAAGACCACGCCACCGAGGTCGCGTACGACCATCACGCGTCCGGCGACGGTGGCCTGCTCCCCGGTCCGCGCGCCGGGCGGGTAGCCGGGGTGGGCGGCGCGCAGCTGGGCCACGGTGTGGGTGCGCGGGCGGATGCCGACGGGGTAGGGGTCGGTGCCGCTCGCGCGGATCCGCTCCAGCTTGCGGTGGCGGACCCGGACCTGTTCGGGCAGCCGCTCGGCGGTTCCGGGGGCGTCCTCGCCGACGGCGTGGAGGTTGAGGGAGTCCATGGAGGGCAGGTGTGCGGTGTTGGCGGGGGGCGTGGCGCCCTTGGCGTGGCCGTTGCCCCACAGGGTGCGCAGGCTCGGTACGGAGACGAAGCCCTCGGCGATGCCGGAGGCGAGGCTGACCCGGGCGAGCGAGCCCGCGTCCTGGTAGCACAGGAAGCGCGGGTACCACTCGGGCCCGTACTTGACGTTGGACCGGTACAGGGCTTCCAGCTGCCACCACTTGGAGAAGAAGAGCAGCAGCTTGCGCCACAGCTTCAGGACGGGGCCGGCCCCGATCCGGCCGCCCTCCTCGAAGGCCGAGCGGAAGACGGCGAAGTTGAGGGAGATCCGGCGCACCGCGAGCCGGGGGGCGGCGGCGCACAGTTCGGCGACCATGAACTCCATGACCCCGTTGGGGGCGGCCCGGTCGCGGCGCATCAGGTCGAGCGAGATGCCGTCCTTGCCCCAGGGCACGAAGGACAGCAGGGCGATCAGTTCGCCCTGGCCGTCGAAGGCCTCGACGAGCAGGCAGTCCCCGTCGGCGGCGTCCCCGAGCCGGTCCAGGGCCATGGAGAAGCCGCGTTCGGTCTCGGTGTCGCGCCATGTGTCGGCTCGGTCGACGATCCGCCGCATCTCCTCCTCGGTGAGGGCGGAGTGGCGGCGGATGACGGTGGTGGCGCCGGTGCGCCGGACCCGGTTGACGGCCTGCCGGGTGACGCGCATGTCGCGGCCGTCGAGGTCGAAGTGCGCGATGTGCAGGATCGCCTCGTCGCCGAGCTGGAGGGCGCTCAGGCCGGAACGGGCGAAGGCGGTCGCGCCTTCCTCGGAGGCGCCCATGACGGCGGGCTGCCAGCCGAAGCGCCGGGCGACGGCGAGCCAGGAGTCGATGGCGGGGGTCCAGGCGCCGGGGTCGCCGACGGGGTCGCCGCTGGCGAGGCAGACGCCCGCCTCGACGCGGTAGGTGACGGCGGCCTTGCCGTTGGGGGCGAAGACGACGGCCTTGTCGCGGCGGGTCGCGAAGTAGCCGAGGGAGTCGTTGCGGCCGTAGGCCCCGAGCAGCGCCCGGATGCGCGGTTCCTCGTCCCCGTGCAGGGCGGCGGTCATGCGCTGCGAGCGGAAGAGGGTGGAGGCGGCGTTCAGCAGGGCGACGGCGCCGAAGAGGCCGAGCAGGAAGTAGAGGGGCCGGGGCGGGTGGCCGTCGAACTGGCGGGCGGAGAAGAGTCCGCCGAAGACCTGTTTGGCGGCCCAGTCCAGCCACTGCCCCTTGGGCAGGGTGCCGGGGAAGATCGCGACGAGTCCCCAGCCGAGGAAGACGGCGACGAGCAGCCCGAGGCCGAGGACGATCATGGCCCGCCACATGGCTCCCGGCCTGGAGGCGGCGTAGAACTCCTTGCGGGCCGCGATCAGCAGCACCATGGCGGCGACGGCGATGACGCCCGAGACGATGGAGACCCAGTAGTCCCCGTCGGCCAGGATCAGTACGTCGACCAGGATGAGCAGGGCCAGATAGGTGACGACGATCCACCAGGCGACCTTCTTGCGGGCGGCGAGCGCGGCGGCCAGGAGGAAGAGGAAGACGGCGTAGGCGAGGTTCTCGCTGACCGGGACCACGAACTGGTCGAGGAAGCGGACCACGGGCCGCAGCAGCCGCCGCAGCGTCGGGGACAGCGCCAGCACGGCGCACACCAGGCCGAGCGTTCCGAAGAACGCGCCGAATCCGTCGGGCACCCGGTTCAGGAAGCGGTTCCGGGTCCCGCGGGTCTCCTCCACGGTGGCACTCATGATTCGCACTGTAGGGAGGCGCGCGCCGGTCCGCGCGCCGAACGAACTAACCTCGGTGGGGTGACAGAGCACGTGGGTACGGGATTCGAACGCGGTACGGACGGCCCGAAGGTGATTCTCGCCGGGGTCGACG
Organism: Streptomyces sp. G-G2; assembly: GCF_030063135.1. Classification (GTDB taxonomy): domain Bacteria; phylum Actinomycetota; class Actinomycetes; order Streptomycetales; family Streptomycetaceae; genus Streptomyces. The sequence continues at coordinate 109,250 of NZ_JASISO010000021.1, read as the reverse complement.
GATCGGAGTCGTCGCTGCGGGCGGCGGCGTACGCGGCCGGGCTGGCCCGGCGCCAGAACGCCCTCCTGGCGCTGGTGTACGTCCAGCCGGTGATCCCCGCCGGGGCGGCCATGGGCGTGCCGGTGGCGGGGACCACCGAGGAGATCGCGGAGGGGATCGCGGCCGAGATCCAGGAATCCGCGGAACGCCTCAAGGGCATCTACGAGATGCGCTGGCAGTTCCACACCTTCCGCGGGGACCCGTACTCGGGTCTGGTCACGGCGGCCGAGGAGCTGACCGCGGACGCGGTGGTCGTCGGCGCCTCGGAGCAGGCCGGCCACCGGATCCTCGGCTCGGTGGCGGTCCGCCTGGTCAAGGCGGGCCGCTGGCCGGTGACGGTGGTTCCGTAAGGAGATCCGGTACCGGCGCCGGGGCCCTACTTCCCGATCGTCAGGCCCTCGGCGGCCGCACCCCGGCTCAGGACGGTGGTGGTGATCTGGTCGCGTACCTCGCTCAGGTCCGCCGCCTCGGCCTTGGCGGGGTCGCCGAGATCGACCGACCTGCCCTTGTCCGTGTCGTAGTAGAGCGGGACCGACTCCGCCTTGGTGACCCTCCAGCGCCGGCCCTCCGCGGCCGGGGGCGCGAACGTGAAGCGGGCCATGCTGCTCATGTTGCCCCGGAGGTCGCGGGCTCCCGTGTGGTTGAACATCTCGCCCGCGATCTGGTCGCCCATGCCGTAGACGATCCAGCTGCCGTCCACCTTCTCGTAGGCCTGCGGGATGTGGGCGTGGGTGCCGAGGATCATGTCGATGTCGGGGCGGTCACCGGTCCGGGACGCGGTGAGCGCCTTGCCGAGCGAGAGCTGGCGCTCGTCCGGCTCGGTCTGCCATTCGGTGCCCCAGTGCAGGCTGACGAGCACCACGTCCGCGCCCGCCTTCCGGGCCGCCCGGGCGTCGGCGACGATCTTCTCCTGTTCCATCAGGTTGACCGCCCACGGCTGGCCCTCGGGCATCGGGTGGTCGTTGGTGTCGTAGGTGTAGGCGAGGTGCGCGACCTTGGCCGTGCCCGCCTTGTACAGCGTGGGCCGGGCCGCCTCGGCGGCGGTGCGGGCCGAACCCGCGTGTCCCAGGCCCGCCTTGTCGAAGGCGTCAAGGGTGCGTTTCAAGCCCGCGGCGCCGTCGTCGAGGGTGTGGTTCGAGGCGGTCGAGCAGCCGTCGTACCCGGCGTCCTTGAGGGCCGCGGCCACCTGGGGCGGGGACGTGAAATCGGGGTAGCCGGTGAAGGGGCCGCCGTCCTCCCCGTAGACCGTCTCGCTGTGGCAGAGCGCCAGGTCGGCGGCGGACACCACCGGCTTGACGTCCGCGAACATCGGCTTGAAGTCGTAGTCGCCGCCGCCCGTGGCCGCGTCCCGGATGACCGACTCGTGCGGGAGCACGTCGCCGCTCGCGACCAGGGTGAAGCCCTTCTCCGGGGCTCCCGGGGCGCCCGCCGTGCGCGCGGTGCGTGCGGCGCCGGGGGTGCCCGGGGCGCCGGAGCAGCCCGCGGCGGCCCCGGCCGAGAGGAGGACGGCCGAGAGGACGGATACGGCCTGCCGCGTGCGCTTGGTCATCTGACCCGGCTCCCATTCATAGGACTATCCGATCAGTCGCATCCTCAGGGGCGGTACGCACAAGTCAAGGAACGGGTCCGGACACCGGGGCCGCACTCACCCGCCTGGCGGCGCCGGGGCCGACCGCGGCTCGGGCACCTGCCGTTCACCGCGCCGTTCGACCGTTCACCGCCGGAGGGGGCCGCCCACCGGACGGCCGGGGTGCTTGGGCGCAGCGCCGCTTCCCGCCGGTTCCCGGCGGGCCCGTCGCAGGTCAGGGTGGTCTTGTCGATCCGCACCGATCCCCGGAAGGAGCCATTCGGTGTCCCCCTCCCCCACGCTCTGCCGCACCGACCCCAAGGCGCTCGTCGAACTCCAGCGCGAACACGGCCGGGCTCTGTTCGGATTCCTTCTGGGCCTCTGCAACGGCGACGCGCAGCGCGCCGAGGACCTCGTGCAGGAGACGCTGGTCCGCGCCTGGCAGCACCCCGAGGTGCTGGAGAGCGCCCACACCTCCATCCGGCCCTGGCTGTTCACCGTCGGGCGCAGGCTCGCGATCGACGCGCGCCGGGCACGGCTCTCGCGCCCCCAGGAGGTGGAGCCGGAGGCCCTGGAACTGACCCCGGCGCACCGGGACGGCGTCTCCAGTTCGGTCACCGCGATCGACGTACGGCGGGCGGTGGGCAGCCTGGGCCCCGAGCACCGGGAGGTGCTGCTGCAGGTCTACTTCCGCGACCGGTCGGTCGCGGAGGCCGCCGAGGAGTTGGGCATACCGGCAGGAACCGTCAAGTCCCGCACGTATTACGCCCTTCGGGCTCTGCGCAAGGACCTGCAGGGGTACGGGTACGGGCTCGGCGCCTGACCCCGCGGCTGGCCGAGAACCGCTCAAGGAATGACCGGAGTGGACGCGCGACGCATCGAAATCGGCATCAGAGCGTCCAAGTTGAGTAAACATCGCCCGTCCTGCGAGCCTCTGGGGGAAGGCTCTGACCGACGGCGGGAAGCTCGACACGGGGGAGAAGGTGGAACGGTGCGGCCCGAGGGTATGAACGGCACCAGTGACGGCGGGCTAGCGGTGCCCATGGCGTGGCTCTACGCCGAGTACATCGCGGACGAACTGCTGCGCACGGGGCGGCTGATCCCGGTCAGCACACTGGAATTCCGGGCCGGGCGGGACACCCTGGCACTGACGATCTACCTCTCCGACGCGGCGGGCGAGCTGTCCGGGATCCGGGTGGTCTCACAGCTCGACGAGTGGCTCTCCCTGACGGCGTACGGCCATCCCTGGCGCGACTGGGTGCAGACCCGGTTCCTCCAACTCGGCGAGGAGGCCCGGGAGGCCGGCGAGGGTGGCGAGGGCGGCGGGGGCGAGGAACCCGACCTGGAACTGGCGCGCGACGCCTGGGCCTGGCTGGAGCGCACCGAGCTGTTCGCCACCAACCTCGATCCGGAGGGCCACGGCCACACGGACAGCCCGCCGGGGCTGGACGAGAACGCGCGGGTGTGGACCCCGGCGTGGCAACTGGGGCTGCCTCTCGGGCACTTGGCGATACACCTGTTCTGAGACCGGCGCCGCTGGTACCGCGCCGCCGGTCCGGCACCCGCGCTCCGGCGCCGTCCCCGCGGCGCCGTCACTCCGGCGGCGACTGCTCGGTGACCAGGCCGGTGAAGTCCGCCTCGTTGCGCTCGGCCCGCACGACGTACCGACGGGCGATCAGCCACATCACCGGGTACACCACGACGCCGAGCCCCACCCACACCAGCGGCCCGGCGTCGACCCGCGGCAGGGAGAACAGCAGCGGCAGCGTCCCGACCAGCGCCAGCAGCGCGGTCAGGGCGGCCAGCGCGGCCCTCAACTGGCTCCGCATCAAGGCCCGTACGTACGTGGCCCCGAGCGATGTCTGCTGGGAGATCTCCGAGCGCGCCGGGGTGTGCGCGGGCGGCCTGCCGCGCGCGCCGCGGGCCACCCCCGTGACGACCTCCCGCCGCGAAGCGGGGACTCCGGGCTGCGCCGAGGGCCGTTGGCCTTCGGGCAGGGGCGTGGGCGGGGGCGACGGGGCGGGCATGGTGGGCGCCAGTGTACGCACGGCCCGGGCGCCCCGGGGAGCTACTTGAGCAGGCGGGAGAGCCGCCGGTCGGCGAGGGGTTTGCCCTGGGTCTGACAGGTGGCGCAGTACTGGAGCGAGGAATCGGCGAAGGAGACGGAGCGCACGGTGTCCCCGCACACCGGGCACGGCTCGCCGGTCCGCCCGTGCACCCGCAGCCCGCTCTTCTTCTCGGCCTTGAGCCGCCCGGCGGCGACCCCGTGGTTCCGGGCGAGCGCCTCGCGCAGGGTGGCCAGGACGGCCTCGTACAGGTGCGTGACCTCCGCCTCGTCGAGGGAGGAGGCGAGCTTGAAGGGGGACATGCGCGCGAAGTGCAGGATCTCGTCGCTGTACGCGTTGCCGATGCCGGCGAGGACGCTCTGGTCCCGCAGGAACCCCTTGAGCTGGCGCCGCTCCCCCGCGAGCAGCGCGGCGAACTCCGCGCGCCCGAAGTCCTCCGCGAGCGGGTCGGGCCCCAGCCGGGCGATCCCGGGCACCTCCCCCGGGTCGTGGACGACGTACACGGCCAGCCGCTTCTGGGTGCCCGCCTCGGTGAGGTCGAAGCCGCCACCGTCCTGGAGTACGACGCGCAGCGCGAGCGGGCCCTTGCCACCGGGCCGGGGCGGCTGCGCGGGCAGGGCGTCGTGCCAGCGCAGCCACCCGGCCCGGGCCAGGTGGCTGACCAGGTACAGCTCGCCGATGCGCAGCGCGAGGAACTTGCCGTACCGGGCGGTGGGCCCCGCGGGCTGCCCGTCGAGGGCGGTGAGCGGCGGATCGTAGGTTTTGAGCACGCTCACGTTGAGCGGGAGGACGCGCTCCACGACCCGCCCGGTCAGCTGCTCGTCGAGGAATTCCCTGAGGGCCTCGACCTCGGGCAGTTCCGGCACCCTCCCAGGGTGCCGCGCGCTCAGCCGAACCGCGAGCTGGGCACCGGGCCGGGCGAGCCGACCCGGTCGCGGGTCCCGCCGAGCCAGCCGGGGGCCACGGCGGCGGCGTAGGCGAGGAACTCGCGGTCCGGGTCGGCCGGGGTCAGGCCGTCGCCCCCGTCCGGGGCGGGGTCGGCGGCCACGACGTCGCGGGCGACCTCCTCCTCGGGGCGCTCGTCGGCGGCCCGGTCCCCGTGCGCGGCCCAGGGCGCGACGACGTACTGGCACAGCAGCGCGCTGAAGTCGGCGCTCACCGGGGGCGGGCCGGTCCAGCAGGTCGCGTGTTCGTACAGGATCTGGCCGTCGGCGCGGGTGCGCAGGGTGGCCACGAGGCCGGGGTCGCCCGCGTTCAGGTCGTGGGCGACGACGACGGTGTCCGTGCGGGCCGGGTCGTACGGCAGGGCGGGCAGCCCGAACACGCTCGCCGCGGCGAGGCCGAGGATCCGGTCGGAGCGGCCCGGCAGCAGCGAGACGCTCGTGGGGCGCTGCCCGGTCGCCGCCAGGGCGAGCGCCAGCCGGTCCAGGCCGCGCCGGGCCAGTGCGGGGCTGTCGCCGAGGAAGGCGTAGCGGCCGGTCATCCCGGCCGCGTAGCCGTACGGGGAGAGGGTGCCCAGGAGCGCGCCGGTGAGCCCGAAGTGCCAGCCGCGCAGGTCGGCGTGGTCGAGGCCGCCCGCGGCGCGGGCCAGTTCGGCGCGGCCCAGCATGCGGCGCTGGCGGCCGTGGGCCCCGAGCCAGGTGTCGTCCTCGGGGGCGGGCAGGCGCACGGCGGCAGCGCGGGCGCCGTCGAAGTCCCCGGCGAGGAGGGTGTTGTGCACCAGGAGATAGGTCTCGGGCCAGGCGGGCAGCCGCTCGGCGCGTTCGGCGAGCAGGGTGGCGGCCTCGGCGTGTCGGTGCTCGTCCTCCAGGGCGGTGACCAGTTCGGCCAGGATCTTGCGGGATCCGGGCAGCAGCGCGAGCGCGTGACGCAGTGGGGTGACGGCGACGAAGGACACCCCGCGTTCCACGCAGGCGTAGCCGAACGCGTAGAGCGCCCCGGGGTCCCGGGGCTTCTTGGCGGCGGCCCGCGCCGCTTCGGCCAGGTCGGCGAATCCGGCGGCCTCGGCGAGTCCCCGGGTGGCCTTGGCCAGTTCGGCGGGTGAGGCGGTCCCGGCGTGGGGCCGCAGCGCCCGGACGGCTCCGGGCAGATCTCCGGCCTTCAGCGACCGGCGGACGTCGTGCGTGGCATTGGTCATCGGGGCCGATCCTGCGCCATCACCGTGACCCGCCGCAACGCACTTTGTCCCGGCGCCGCCGGTGCGGCCGGGACCGTACCCGGGCCGCCCCTCCCGGTGCGCCGCGGCCTCCCCTCCCGCCGCGCCACGAACCCTCAGGTCATCGCGCCCCAGGTCCTCAGGTCCCCACGGACTCAGGTCGGCGCGCCCTCACAGCATCACGCCCTCAGGTCATCACGAACTCGCACCACACGCACTTGCCGCTGCCCCGGGATTCCACGCCCCACCCGTCCGCCAGCCGGTCCACCAGCATCAGGCCGCGGCCCGAGACCCCCGTGTCGCCCGCATCGCGGCGGCGCGGGAGGGCGCTGGAGCGGTCCTCGACCTCGACGCGGATGCGGCGTTCGGGGCCGGTCAGGACGCGCAGGGTGACGATGGCCGGGCCGTCGGTGTGCATGAGGGCGTTCACGATCAGCTCGTCCGCGACGAGTTCGATCTCGTCGGCCCGGCCGCGGGCGCCCCAGGCGTGGACGGCCGCGCCGATCATGTGGCGGGCCGAGACCAGGGCCTCGGGGTCGCCGGGGGCCACGTGCTGCTGAAGACGGCCGCCCGCCCGCGGGGCGTCCTCGGCCTGGCGGCGCAGCAGGAGGAGCGCGATGTCGTCGTCGCCGCCGCGCTCGTCGGCGACCTCCACCAGCCGGTCGGCGAGCAGCTGGAGGTCTTGCGGGCCGCCGCGGACCATGGCGGTGAGCTGCTGGATGCCGTCGTCGAGGTCGGCGCCGGGCTGTTCGACGAGACCGTCGGTGCACAGGAGAAGCGTTTCGCCCGGGTCCAGTTCCACGGTGGTCACCGGATACTCCAGACGGCCGAACTCCGCGGAGAGCCCCAGTGGCATGCCGCCCTCCACCGGCAGCCGTCGGCAGTCCCCGTCGCGCGAGCGCAGCAGCGGGTCGAGGTGGCCCGCGCGGACCAGCTGGAGCACCCCGGTGGCCAGGTCGGCTTCCACGTAGGTGCAGGTGGCGAACCGGTCGGTGTCGAGTTCGTGGAGGAAGACCGAGGCCCGGGCCATCACGGTGGCGGGCGAGTGCCCCTCGGCGGCGTAGGCGCGGAGCACGATGCGGAGCTGGCCCATCACGGCCGCCGCGTGGGTGTCGTGCCCCTGTACGTCGCCGATGACGGCGCCGACCCGGCCGCCGGGCAGCGGGATGACGTCGTACCAGTCGCCCCCGATGTCCCGGCCCATCCGGGCGGAGCGGTAGCGCACGGCGATCTGCGCGCCGGGCACGGCGGGGATCCGGCGCGGCAGCATGGCCTGCTGGAGCCCCTCGGCGAGGTCGTGTTCCTGTTCCAGCAGCATCGCGCGCTGGAGGCTCTGGGCGATGCTGCTGCCGAGGGCGACGAGGAGGTTCCGTTCGTCCTGGGTGAAGCCGTCCTTGTCCTCGTAGAGGAGGCCGATCGCGCCGATCGGGCGGCCCTGGGCGATCAGCGGGAGGTAGGCGGCGGCCGAGATCCGCATGGAGGAGACCTTCGACCAGAGCCCCGGGTAGGAGGCGGCGAACTCGTACGCGGAGTCGATGAACCGCGGCTGGAGCGAGCGGACGACCTCGCTCATCGGGTACTGCTCGTCGACCCGCGTGTAGCGGGTGCCGGGGACGAAGCTGCCCTCGGGGCCCTCGGCGACCAGGTGGATGCGGCCCGCCTCGACCAGGCCCATCACCATGCCCATGGTGCCGAGGCGCTCCAGGCCCTGCGAGTCGCTGAGCGCGTCGATGACGTCCCGCACGGTGCGCGCGTGGGCGAGGGCGGCGGTGGTGCCCTCGACCACGGAGGTCTGGCGGCGGCGTTCCTCGTCGAGGCCGAGCCGTTCGGCCGAGTGGCTCAGCTCCTCGGTCGCGTCCCGGACGATGCCGATGATGCGGTACGGGCGCCCGTCCTCGTTCCGCATGACCCGGCCCTGGGTGTGGGTCCACCGCAGTCGGCCGTCACGGCAGCGGATCCGGAAGTAGGCGCCGTAGCTGTCCGAACCGCCCTTGAGGGCGGCGGAGACCAGCGCGTCGAGCCGGACGGCCTCGGCGGGCGGGACCCGTGGCGAGAGGGACTCGGGGCGCTCGTCGTAGTCGGCGGGGAGGGTGTCGAAGACGTTGAGGGCGGGAGCGTCCATGTGCATGAGGCCGGTGACCAGGTCCCAGTCGAAGCTGCCCATCCGGTTCAGCGAGAGCGACCGGTCCGGACGTGCGGGCCAGTCGTCCGGCAGCGATACGGTGCTCGGCACCGATCCACCATGACACACCGGCGGATCAGACGCTCTCCCGCGAGAACCCGGGATCCGGGCTGGGGCGCTCGCCGGGAATGCCGTAGGAGTCGTTCGGGTCGGTGGGCACGGTGGGGTCGTACGGCGCGAAGGGGTCGTACGGGGTGACGCTCGGCCCGTCGGGGGCGGGGGGCAGCTCGGAGGAGGGGTCGGCGGGGACGTCGGAGGGGACGTCGGAGGGCGGGGGCTGCGGCGGGGCGGGCGGAACCGGCTCGTTCTGCGGAGCCTGCGGTTCCTGCGGACTCGGCGGGACCTGGGGGCTCTGCGGAATCTGCGGGGCCCGGGAGTTCGGCGGGCCGGGCGGGTTCGGCGGGCCGGGCGGCTTCTGCGGGCCGGGCGGGTTCAGCGGGTTCTGCGGCGCGCCCGACGGGGGCGCCGACGGCGGGGTGGTGCCTGCCGGGGCCGACTGGTCGGCGGGCGGGATGCCGTCGGCCGGGTCGTACGGGGGCGGCGCCTGGGGGCTCCTGTCCTGGGCCCCGCCGTCGCCGGTCTTGCGGTCGATCCAGGTGTTGTCGGCGGTGTTCGCGATGATCAGGCCGTCCAGCACGTGGGGGGTCGGTTCGATCACGATGACCTGGCTCGGCTGGTAGCCGTTCCACGGAGCGCCCTTGTCGACCGGGGCGCCCTTGGCGGCGCGCGGTGACTGGAGCGGGTTGCCGCAGGCGCAGCGGACCCTGGGCATGCCGTGGTCGTCGACGAGGACCGCGGTACCGGCCTGGAGGACGGCCTGGAAGGCGTTCGCGCGGCCGTCCTTGAAGCCGTGGCTGGTCACCCGGGTGTCGGCGCGCAGGACGACGGGGGTCAGGCCGCGCAGGAATTCCGGGATCTTCGCCCGTTCGGTGCGGGCGGCCTCGGCGAAGGCACCCGCCTTCGCGTTGTCGGCGGTGAGGAAGCCCGCCTGGCGTTCGATGTCGCAGCTGCCGACCCCGTGGGCGCCGCCGTAGAGGCCCGGGGTGGCTCCGCCGACGGTGCGGATGCCCTCGCCCGCCGGGTTCGGCGCGGGCGGTTGGGCCGGCGCGGATTCGGCGGCGGCGGTGGAGGCCGTGAAGGGGTCGGGGCCCGGGGCGGCGACCGGCTGGAGCAGGACGTCCTGGCTCTCGCGGGCGGCCGCGGGGCCGTCGTTTCCGGGGGTGGAGCCCGTGCAGGCCGTGGTGAGCAGGCCGAGGGCCACGAGGAGGGCGGCGCCCACCGCGGCGTGGCGGCCGGGTGGCCGGGGCGGGGTGCGGTGTGGCGGAGTCCGGTGGTCGTGCTGATCCGTCACGAGCTTCTCCCTATTTCCTTGTTCGCCCTGTTCCTCCCTCCTGTCTGCCGTATGCCCGGGGGTGTCGCAAGCGGAGCGCCGTCGACGCGGGCAACCCCGTCCGACAGTCTTGAACCTGTTCAAGAAACCCTCTACGCTCACGACTGCGAGTTGAACGCGTTCAAGCGTTCGGCCGTACGGGGGAGGGCGGTCCAGGATGACGGTGCTGGTGAACCTCATCGTCACCCTGGGCATGCTCTACGTCGTACCCGCCGGGCTGCGCCTCATCGACCCGGCCGGACTACGCCGCCTCGCCCGGTACTGGCCCCTCCTCGCCGCGCCCGGCGCGGTCTCGCTCTGGCTGCCGCGCGGCCCCGCGGCGGGCACGCTCGCCGCGCTCTACGCGGCGGGCACCCTGGCGCTCGCCCTGCGCGCACCCGTCCGGCTGGCCCGCACCCGTTCGCTCGCCCCGCCCGAGATCGCCGTCCTCACCGCGCTCACGGCGCCCTCCGTCGCCGGTACCGCCCTGGTCGCCGAGCGGACCGGGCACGGGCTCTTCGGTTTCGACCTGGAGATCCTCGCGCTGACCGTGCCGCACTTCCACTTCGCCGGATTCGCGGCCGCCCTGGTGGCCGGGCTGGTGTGCCGGGCCGCCGCGCCCGGGCCGTGGGCCCGCTGGGCGGCGTACAGCGTGCCCGGCGGAACGCTGCTGGTGCTCGCCGGGTACTTCGTCGACGACTGGGCAGAACTGGCGGGGGCCCTGGTCCTCACCTCCGGGATGTGGGCGGTGGCCCTGCTGACCTGGCGGCAGATCCGCGCCGACGCGCGCGATCGGTACACCCGGGCGCTGCTCAGCACCTCGGCCGCCGTCCTGGCCGTCACCATGCTGCTCGCCCTGTGGTGGGCGCTGGGCGAGGCCGGCGGCGTCCCGCACCCCACCTTGACCTGGATGGCCGCGACCCACGGCCTCGGAAACGCCCTCGGCTTCGCACTGTGCTCCGTGCTGGCCTGGCGCCGCCTGAAGGAGAGTCCCGCATGACCCGCATCATCAGCGAGGGCGCCCGCCCCCGGCAGGCGCAGGCCGCGGACCCGGACCGGGTCAACTACCCCGAACGCGGGGCCACCCGGGTGCGGCCGCTGCCCGCCGGATACCACCACCTCGGCCACCGGGTCCGGGTCGGCCGCGGCCGGGCCGCCTTCGAGGCCGCGGGCGCCGCCCTCACCACCTTCGGCCTGCACCGCGCCACGGGCATGCGGGTCCGCGCCGAGCACGGGGCCGTCCGGCCGGGCAGCCGGGTCGAGGTCGGCATCGGGCTCGGCCCGCTGCGGATCAGCGCGCCGTGCGAGGTGATCTGGACCGCGTACGAACCGGCCCGGGTGGGCTTCGCCTACGGGACCCTCGACGGGCATCCCGAGTGCGGCGAGGAATCGTTTCTGGTGGAGCTGGCCGAGGACGGCGCGGTCTGGTTCGCGGTCATCGCCTTCAGCCGACCCGGCGCCTGGTACACCCGGCTGGCCGGTCCACTGATCCCCGTCCTCCAGCTCGGCTACGCCCGGATGCTGGGCCGGACCCTGCGTTCGCTGGTCGCGCACACCTGACCGGCGGGCGGCCCGGGGGCGGGCGGTCCGGAGGCGGGTGTCGGCCGCGCGGCCGATACTGGGAGCGATGGACTGGTTCGTCGCACCCGGGTACTGGCTCGGCCGGCTGGTCTTCCAGCGGGCCCTGGCGGGCGTCTACGTCTGCGCCTTCGCGGGGGCCGCCCTCCAGTTCCGGGCGCTGATCGGCGCCCGCGGGATGCTCCCGGTCCCGCGGTACGTCCGGAACGTGCCCTTCCGCCGGGCCCCCAGCCTGTTCCAACTGCGTTACTCCGACCGGCTCTTCGCCTGCTGCGCCTGGACCGGAGCCGGGCTGGCGGCGGCGCTCGCCGCGGGTGCGGGGGACGCCGTACCGCTCGGCGCGGCGATGGCGATGTGGGCCCTGCTCTGGGCGCTGTACCTGTCGATCGTGAACGTCGGGCAGACCTGGTACTCCTTCGGCTGGGAGTCCCTGCTGCTGGAGGCGGGGTTCCTCGCGGTGTTCCTCGGCAACGCCCGGGTGGGGCCGCCGGTGCTGGTCCTGTGGCTGCTGCGCTGGGTGGTCTTCCGCGTGGAGTTCGGGGCGGGCCTGATCAAGCTGCGCGGGGACCCCTGCTGGCGGCGGCTGACCTGCCTGTACTTCCACCACGAGACACAGCCGATGCCTGGGCCGTTGAGCTGGTTCTTCCACCGGCTGCCTCGGCCGGTGCACCGGATCGAGTGCGCGGCGAACCACGTCACCCAACTGCTCGTGCCGGTGATGCTGTTCACCCCGCAGCCGGTGGCCTCCGTGGCGGCGGGGGTGATCGCGGCGACCCAGCTGTGGCTGGTGCTGTCGGGGAACTTCGCCTGGCTCAACTGGCTGACGATCGCGCTCGCGCTGTCCGCCGTGGACTTCACCGCGCTCACGGGCCCGCCGCCCGCCGCCGCGGCGCGCGCCGCCCCGCTCTGGTACGAGGTCGCGGTGTGCGCGCTGACCGCGCTGGTGCTGGTGCTGAGCCGGGGTCCGGTGCGGAACCTGCTGTCGCGGCGGCAGGTGATGAACCGCTCCTTCGACGCGCTCCATCTGGTCAATGCCTACGGGGCCTTCGGAACCGTCGGCCGGATCCGGGACGAGGTGGTCGTGGAGGGCACCGCGGATCCGGCGCCGCACCGGGACGGGGCGTGGCTGGAGTACGGGTTCAAGGGCAAACCGGGGCGGCCGGGGCGGTTGCCGCGCCAGTTCGCGCCGTACCACCTGAGGCTGGACTGGCTGATGTGGTTCGCCGCCCTCTCCCCCGGCTACGCCCGCGACTGGTTCGGACCCTTCGTGGAGCGGCTGCTGGCGGGCGACCGGGACACGCTGCGGCTGCTCGGCCACAATCCGTTCCCGGACGCCCCGCCGCTCTACGTCAGGGCGCGGCTGTACCGCTACCGCTTCACCACCTGGCGCGAACTGCGCGCCACCGGGGCCTGGTGGCAGCGCAGGCTGGTGGGCGAGTTCCTGCCGCCCACCCGGCTCGCGGACCCCGGCCCCGGCGCCGAATCCCCCGTGTAGGCCGTCCCTTGCGGATCGCACCCGGCCCGCGCGGCTCACCCGATCAGCGCGGCCTCCCGCTCCGCTCCGATGCCCGGCGCCGGGCGGTCGGGGCGCTGCGGGGCCGCTCCGCCGAGGCTCTCCAGCCAGCTCCAGGTGGCGGCCACGGTCTCCTCGACGGGACGGCACACGAGCCCCGCGGCCAGCGCCTTGGTGACGTCACCGCCGAACATGTAGTCGTGCAGCTCTCCTTCCGGGAGCCAGATGGGCAGTTCGGTCCACGGTTCGATCCCGGCGTCCCGGATCGGTTCCGCGGCGGTCCAGCGCAGGTCGGCCCGGCCGCCGGTGACGGCGGTGACGGCGTCGAGGAGCCCGCCCATCGTGGTGTGCCCGAGCGGCGAGACCAGGTTGTACGCTCCCCCGCGCCCGTCCCGCGCGGCGTCCAGGGTCCAGCGCGCGAGGTCGCGAACGTCGATGTACTGGAGCGGCAGTTCACGCGGGCCGGGGGCGAGCATGGGGCCGCCGCGGGCCGCCCGGTTCAGCCACCAGGGCAGCCGTCCGACGTTCTCGTAGGGGCCGATGATCAGTCCGGGGCGCACGAGCAGGGCGTGTTCCTCGCCGAAGGCGCCGACGGCCGCGAGTTCCCCGCCGCGCTTGTCCTGGGCGTAGCCCTGCGGCGCGGCGTCGGCCGAGCCCTCCACCACGGGGGCGCCCTCGCCGAGGCCGGGCGGGCTGGGGTAGGTGTACACGGACCGGCTGGATATGTAGGTGAAGTGCCCGACCCGCCCGTGCAGCAGCCGGGCCGCGTCACGGACCGCGGTGGGGGCGCCGCCCCAGGTGTCGACGGCCAGGTCCCACTCCCCGGCGGCCAAGGCCGTGAGTCCGCCGGCTTCGGTGCGGTCGCCGAGCAGGGAGGCGGTTCCCGGCGGCGGGGCATGGCGGCCCCGGTGGAAGACCGTCACCTCCCAGCCCCGCGCGAGGGCGTCCTCGGTGATCGCCCGGCCCACGTACTCGGTCCCGCCCAGCATCAGCAGTTTCATACCGGCCAGCCTGCCCGGCGGCCCTGGGGCGCGGAACCCTTGATCGCCAACAGCGATGACGCTGACGGCGTACGCGGGACGGGAACCCACGCGCCCCCGTCGCCGGTCGGCGCGGGGGCACGGTGCGGGCCGGTCAAGGCCGCGGGGTGTCGCGAGATGTCGCGGGGTGGGTCGCGAAGCGTGTCGCGGGCGGTCAGTCGATGCCGGGCAGGATGTGCGGCTCCGCCAGGTCCTCTTCGTACCCGGCGAGCCGGATCGGCGCGGACCGGGCCCACACCTCCAGGCTTCCGAGCTGGTCGGAGTGGGTGCGGGAACGGTACTCCGTCCGCTCCAGCAGTCCCTGGTCGTGCTTCGTCAGTTCTGGTGTCACCGCGCACTCCTTTTGTGTCGCGTAACCCGGCGGGCGTGCCGCTGCCGGGCAAGAAAAGGACATCCGGACGCGGTGGCGCCATGGCTTTCGATACGGAGCGTTGCCTTGGTGGGGCCGTCCGTGCGCTTCAGGGTACACATATGAGCGGAGGCCCGCTCGATGGAAAGGTAAAATCCACTTTAGACCTCTTGATTTCCCCCGGAATTCAGGACCTCGTCCGCCGCGACGACGGGTGGGGCTGCTCTGCTCGGCGGGATACCTGACGGATCGCGCGACGGGAGGAGCCCTGGTGCTGGAATCCGGGAAGCCGGTGGTGATCGGCTGCGTCGAGGAGCTGATGGACCTACTGCGCGCCTGCCGCGGGGCGTGGGACGCACCCGACCGCGGCGGGGACCCCGTCGATCTGCACGACCACGCGCTGCAGACCGCCGCACTGCTGCGGCGCTCCCACCCCTTCGACAAGGAGTTGCAGGTGGCGGGGCTGGTCCACGATCTGGGCCACCTGCTGTTCCCGGGGGACGACGCGGGGCACGCCCGGCACGGCGCGGAGGCGGTCCGGCCCCTGCTCGGCGCCCGGGTGACACGGCTGGTCCGGCTGCACGTGCCCGCGAAGCGTTATCTGGCGGCCGTGGAACCGGGGCGGGCGCTGTCCCCGCAGAGCGCGCTGACCCTGCGCGCGCAGGGCGGCGTGATGAGTCCGGCGGAGGCCGCGGCGTTCGCGGCGGATCCGGACGCGGCGGCCGCGGTCACCCTGCGCCAGGCCGACGACGCGGGCAAGGTCGTCGGGCTGGACGCGGGGGTGATGGAGGACTGGCGGCCGGTGCTGGAGCGGGTGGCGGCCGGGGCGTACGACCGCACGTCCTGAACGGACGGCCCTGGGCGGGAGGGACCGGACGTCCCCGACGGGCGGAGCCCCGGCGGCCCGGAGCGGGCGGAGCCCGGCGGCCCGGCTACCAGTTGCCGGGCGCGTAGTCCTTGAGGAAGACGCCGTAGAGGTCCTCGCCCGCCTCGCCGCGGACGATCGGGTCGTAGACCCGGGCCGCGCCGTCGACCAGGTCGAGCGGGGCATGGAAGCCCTCCTCCGCGAGCCGGACCTTGTCCGGGTGCGGGCGCTCGTCGGTGATCCAGCCGGTGTCGACCGCGGTCATCAGGATCTGGTCCGACTGGTACATCTCCTGGGCGCTGGTGCGCGTCAGCATGTTCAGCGCGGCCTTCGCCATGTTGGTGTGCGGGTGACCGGCGCCCTTGTAGCCGCGGCCGAAGACGCCTTCCATCGCGGAGACGTTGACCACGTAGCGGCGCCCGGCGGCGGCCGCGGCCATGGCCGGGCGCAGCTTGCTGATCAGGATGAACGGCGCGGTGGAGTTGCACAGCTGGACTTCGAGCAGCTCGATCGGGTCCACCTCGGACACCGTCTGGATCCAGCTGTTGGTGTCGTGCAGGTCCGGGACCAGGCCGCCCGCGTCGATGGCGGTACCTGCGGCGATCCGCTCCAGCGAGGCCGAGCCGGAGACCAGCGCCAGCTCGGTGACGTCCTGGGCGCTGAGCTTCTCGCCGTGGCCGCTGGGCAGGGCCGCGACCCGGTCGACGGTGCCACTGCCGAAGGTGCCGATGACCTCGGAGGCGGGCAGCTCGCCCGCGGGCAGCGGGGCGCTCTCGGCGGCGACCAGCTCGCTGTAGGCGCCCGGGGAGCGGCGTACGGTCTGCGCGGCGTTGTTGATCAGGATGTCGAGGGGGCCCTCGGCGGCGACCGAGTCGGCGAGCGCCACGACCTGGGCCGGGTCGCGCAGGTCGATGCCGACGATCTTCAGGCGGTGCAGCCACTCGTGGCTGTCGGGCATCGCCTTGAAGCGGCGGACCGCGTCGTTCGGGAAGCGGGTGGTGATGGTGGTGTGGGCGCCGTCGCGCAGCAGCCGCAGCGCGATGTACATGCCGATCTTGGCGCGGCCGCCGGTGAGCAGGGCGCGGCGGCCGGAGAGGTCGGTCCGGGCGTCGCGGCGCTCGCGGTTGAAGGCGGCGCAGTCCTGGCAGAGCTGGTGGTAGAAGGCGTCGACCTCGACGTAGCGCGTCTTGCAGACGTAGCAGGAGCGGGGGCGCTGGAGTATTCCGGCGACCGGGCCCCTCGTCGCGGCGCTCAGGGCGTTGCCCTGGGTCTCGTCGTCGATGCGGTCGGCCGAGCCGGTCGCGGTCGCCTCGGTGACGGCCTTGTCGTTGGCCGTCTTGGCGGCGCGGCGGTCCTGGCGGCGGCGCTGCTTGACCGTGCGGTAGATGCCCGCGGTGGCGCGGCGTACGGTGACGGCGTCGGGGTGATCGACGTCCAGCTTGTCCAGCTCGTCGAGCACTGCGAGGCAGACGGCCAGGCGCTCGGGGTCGATCCCCGGTCCGTACGTCTGGATGTCTTCGGTCACCGTCATGGCCGTTGCCGTTCCTCGATCAACTCGTCCGCGCCCGCGTGTCGCGAACTCTCCAAAAGGGAAACTGTACGGATCCCACGCGCCCGGAACCAAACCCGTTCCCCCTCTCCTGACGCACGGCGATCCGATCATCACGCTGCGCAGGCGAAGGCGACGTCCCGCCGGTTTCCCCGCCCAACCCCCTGGGCAGCCGCGGGCGGTCGTGCTACAGGCGCACGCCCAGGAGGGACGGAACACCCCGTGACGGGCGGGAGGACTACAGCTTTGCTACTCCTGTACTACTCAAGGAGTACAGGCGATCACCACCTGTGGGACGAGGAATACTCAAGTCGAACCAGGCATTGTGGCCGACATGAGTGCCCTCGCCGTGTCAGTCCTCCTCTGCCTTGTCTCCGCGCTCGCCTACGCCGCCGGTGCCATCGTGCAGGAGCGCGTGGCGGCGGGCGGCGACGAGCGGCAGCACTACGCGCCGCTGGCCCGGAGCGGCTGGTGGCTGGCCGTCGCACTGAACGGGCTCGGCGCGCTGCTGCACGTGGCGGCGCTGGCCTACGGCCCGCTGAGCCTGGTCCAGCCGCTGGGCGCGCTCACGATCGTCTTCGCCCTGCCGCTGGCCGCCGTCTTCGTCGGCCGCCGCTCGGGCACGGCCGCCTGGCGCGGGGCGGTGCTGGCCACGGTGGGACTGGCCGGGCTGCTGGCGCTGACCGGTGGTGACGGGCGCGCGGAGCAGACCCTGTCGGGCGGCGAGCGCAGTCTGCTGCTGACCGTGACGGCCGCGCTGGCGGCGGCCCTGCTCCTGGCGGCCCACCGGGTGCCCCGGGCGGTCATGCGCAGCGTGCTGCTGGCGGCCGCGGCCGGTACCGCCTTCGGCATGGCCTCGGTGTTCACCAAGTCGGTGGCCGAAGGCGTCGAACGGGGCGCCGTGTTCGGCCAGGCCTCGCAGCTGGCCTCCATCGCCGCACTGGCGGCGGCCGGGCTGCTGCTGTCCCAGGCGGCCTACCGGGGCGCCGGGCTGACCGCGCCGCTGGCTACGGTGACGGTGGTCAATCCGGTGGTCGCGGCGGGCGTCGGCATCTGGCTGTTCGGCGAGAGCTTCCGCTACGGCGCCCTCGGCACGGTGGCCGCGCTGCTGAGCGCGGCGGTCGCCGCGGCGGGCCTGGTGCTGCTCACGGTCGTTCCGCCCGGCGCTCGGGTGCCCTCCGGCGACGCGGCGCCCGCCGACGCGGACTTCGCGTCGGCGGAGGCCGCCGGATCCGCGGCGGGCTTCGCGGGTGCGGAGCCCTCAGACGTCCACGCCGTGCCCGCGCAGGTAGGCCAGCGGGTCCACGTCCGTGCCGTAGCCGGGCCCGGTCCGGATCTCGAAGTGCAGGTGCGGTCCGGTGGTGTTGCCGGTCGAGCCGGAGCGGCCGATCCGCGTTCCCCCGCTCACCTGCTGACCGGCTTTGACACCGAGCGCCGAGAGGTGCGCGTACTGCGAGTACCGGCCGTCGGTGTGCCGGATGACGACCTGGTAGCCGTAGGCGCCCGCCCAGCCCGCCGAGACGACCTCGCCGGGGGCGACGGCCTTGACGGCGGTGCCGGTCGACACCGGGAAATCGACGCCCGTGTGGTATCCGCTGGACCATGAGGAACCCGCGACGCGGTAGGCCGTGCCGAGGCCCCCGTCGACGGGCGCGACGAACGTTCCCGAGGCGGACGCGGGCTTCGGCTTGGCCGCCGCCGATTCGACGGGCTTGACCGGATCGGCGGTCCGCGGCGGCTTCTCCGGAGAGGGCGCGGGCGGCTTCACGGCCGCGGGCGGCGGGGTATTGGCGGGCGGCGGGGTGACCGGCGCGGCCGTGACCCGCAGGGTGAGCCGCTGACCCGGGAAGATCATGTCGGGGTCGGCGCCGACGGCGGTCCGGTTGGTCTCGTAGAGCGCCTGCCAGCCGCCTTCGACGTGCTGGCCCTGGGCGATGCCCGAGAGGGAGTCGCCCCGCACGACGACGTACGGGTTCGCGGCGACCGGGCTCCCGGTCGGGGCGGCCGACGCGCTCTGGTTCGCGACGGGTGCGGCCTGCGCGGTCTGCGGCTTCGCCGCCCGCGGCTGTGCGGGGGTCTTCGTCTGCGCCTTCGCCGCCGCGGGCTGCACGTCCGGGGTCACCGCCGGTGTACCGCCGCTGCGGCTCAGACCCGCTTCCTTGGAGCAGACGGGCCAGGCCTGCGGACCCTGCGAGCCGAGCACCTTCTCGGCGACCGCGATCTGCTGGTCCTTGGTCGCCAGGTCGGCGCGGGCGGCGTACGAGGTACCGCCGAAGGCGCGCCAGGTGCTCTGGGTGAACTGGAGCCCGCCGTAATAGCCGTTGCCCGTGTTGATGTGCCAGTTGTGCGTGGACTCGCAGGCCGCGACCTTGTCCCAGGTGTCGACGGAAGCCGCGTGCGCGGCTCCGACGCCGATGAAGGGCAGGGCGATTCCGGCGCCGCCCGCGGTCACCACCAACGAGGCCCGGTTGATGGTGCTTGGCTGGTACCGGCGGTGCCGGGCCCGTGCGCCCATGGGAGCCCCCTTGAAGACATCAGGAACCGCACAACCTAACGTCACGGCCGGGACCTGACAAGTGGCGCAACACCGCGCACAGCAAGGGCCGTTGAGGTGATCTCGACGGGTAGGAGATCTATAAGGGTGTGTCCCGATGTAGCGTCGGCGGTCCCGCGTGAAAGCGTCGGCACGACGGCGCGCCGCGGCGCACGGAACGACGGACCGGAACCCCGCACCTCGCACCTCGCACCTCGCACCCGCACCCGCACCCGCACCCCGACGACACCAGGAGCACACGCATGAGCAGCACGGCCCAGATCGGCGTCACCGGGCTCGCGGTGATGGGCAGCAACCTCGCCCGCAACTTCGCCCGGAACGGCTACACCACGGCCGTCCACAACCGCACCGCCTCGAAGACCCGGGCCCTGGTGGAGGAATTCGGCCACGAGGGCACGTTCATCGCCGCCGAGTCCGCCAAGGAGTTCGCCGACGCGCTGGAGCGCCCCCGGCGCCTCGTCATCATGGTCAAGGCCGGGGAGCCGACCGACGCGGTGATCCACGAGTTCGCGCCGCTGCTGGAGCCGGGCGACGTGATCATCGACGGCGGGAACGCGCACTTCGAAGACACCCGGCGCCGTGAGCGCGAGCTGCGCGAGCAGGGCATCCACTTCGTGGGCGTGGGCATCTCCGGCGGTGAGGAGGGCGCGCTGCTCGGGCCGAGCATCATGCCCGGCGGCTCGCCGGAGTCGTGGGAGGCCCTGGGCCCGATGCTGGAGAAGATCTCCGCCAAGGCCGCCGACGGCACGCCCTGCACCTCGCACATGGGTCCCGACGGCGCGGGCCACTTCGTGAAGATGGTGCACAACGGCATCGAGTACGCCGACATGCAGCTGATCGCGGAGGCCTACCACCTGCTGCGCGAGGTCGCCGGCTACTCCCCCGCACGGATCGCGGAGACCTTCCGCGAATGGAACCGGGGGCGGCTGGACTCCTACCTGATCGAGATCACGGCGGTGGTGCTCGCCCACACGGACGCCGCGACCGGGCGTCCCTACGTCGACGTGGTCGCCGACGCGGCCGAGCAGAAGGGCACCGGCCGCTGGACCGTGCAGATCGCCCTGGACCTCGGGGTTCCGGTGTCCGGGATCGCCGAGGCCGTCTTCGCCCGCGCCGTCTCCGGCCACGGGGAGCTGCGCGCCGCCTCACGGACGCTCGCGGGCCCGGTTGCGGCCGCCCTCGCGCCGGAGGAGGCGGACGCGTTCGCCGCCCGGGTGGAGCAGGCCCTGTACGCATCCAAGATCGTCTCGTACACCCAGGGCTTCCACCAGATCCAGGCCGGCAGCGAGGAGTACGGCTGGGGCGTGGACCCGGGCGCCGTGGCCTCGCTGTGGCGGGGCGGCTGCATCATCCGGGCGGCTTTCCTGGACCGGATCCGGGCCGCGTACGACGCCCGGCCGGACCTGCCGAGCCTGCTGGCCGACGAGCGGTTCGCGCAGGAGATCGGCGCGGCTCAGGACGACTGGCGGGCGGTGCTGGCGACCGCCGTCGGCCAGGGCGTACCGGTGCCCGCCTTCGCGGCCTCGCTGGCGTACTACGACGCGCTGCGGGCGGAGCGGCTCCCCGCCGCCCTGACGCAGGGCCAGCGGGACTACTTCGGGGCGCACACCTACCGGCGTACGGACCGCGAGGGCTCGTTCCACACCCTCTGGAGCGGCGACCGCTCAGAGGTCCGCACCGACTGACCCGGCGGACCGGCCCGTCGGCGCGGACGCTGCGGGCGGTACCGCCGACGGCGCCGCCGAAGAATCAGCCGAGGGGTCCGGGCTGCGGGAGCGGCGCGGGCCCCGGGGGCGGCGGGACCGGGTCGGGCTCGGGAACGGGCCCGGGGACCGGCGGCGCGGGCCGGGGCGGCGCGGGCACGGGGTCGGGGGTTCCCGGGCCGGGCCTCCCCGGGTCCGGGGTTCCCGGGTCGGGCACGCCGGGGCCGGGCCAGGGCGCCGGGAACGGGTCCGGCGTCGTCGGTTCCGGGACGGCCGGGTCCGGTACCCCGGGTTCCGGGATCGGCTCGATATCGCCGCGGGGCGGGGCGGGGAACGGGTTCGGGGGCCGCCGGGAGCTCTGGACCTCTACGTTTCGCACCATACGGCCCACCTTCCCGCGATACCGGCCCCTATGCCCGCCGGAGCGCTTCCACCGCCGCGGCCAGGCCGATCGCGGGGCTGGCGAGCACCGGAACGTTCGTGCGTACGAGGTCCACCGCCCCCGCCATCGAGGCCTGGGCCAGCACGATCACGTCCGCGCCCGTCACCGCGTCCGCCGCCGCGGCCACCCGGGCGAGGTACCCGGCGTCGTCGCCCGCCTCGAACCGCTCCCAGGCTCCCTCGACCACCCGCGGCAGCAGGGCCGCGGTCGCCGCGTACCCGGGCCGCTCCCGGCCGAGGGCGGCGGCCTCCTCCTCCAGCAGGGCCAGGGTCGGGGCCAGGGTGCTCTCCACCGCGGCGAGGACCGCGACGCGGGAGCCCCCGCGGACGGCCGCCGCGGCCATGGGCCGGTCGACCCGCAGGACCGCGCGGCCCAGCGCCGGGGCGAGGGCCTCGGCGACCGCGCCGATGGTGGAGCAGGTGCAGAGCGCCGGCCCCCGGTCCGCACCGTCCGCGGCTCGCGCACCGAGCAGGGCCGCGATCTGGGCCGCCACCGCCTCGGGTCCGGCCGCGCGGGCCCGTTCCAGCAGCCCCGGCTCCACGATGTGGCGCAGCCCGACCCCGGGGTGGTTCCGGTCGCGCAGCGCCTCGAAGGCGGGGACGTGCACCGCGGACGTGTGGAGCAGGGTCAGCGTGCCCGCCCCGCTCACCAGAGGTCCGGGTCCGTGTCCAGCTGCCGCTTCGCCGCTTCCACCGCCTCGGCGGGGGGCTGCGGCGCCTCGTCGGGGTGCCGGGCGGCCCAGCTCGCGGCATACGGGCAGAGCGCGACCACGGCCACCTTCTCGGCGGCCGCGATCGCGTAGAAGGCGCGGACGAGGTCCCCGGCGATGCCGCGGCCCTCGTGGCCCGGCTCGACCACCGTGTGCACGGCGACCAGGGCGCCCGCCGACGGTCCGGCGGAGAGCACGAAGTAGGCGATCCCCCCGACCAGGTCCGCGCCGTCGTGGGCCTCCAGGCGCCCGGCGGCGCGCAGGTCCCTGATGTCGATCGCCATGGGTGGTCTCCTTCGTCGGATCGTCAGATGGCTGTCGCGTGCGGGCTGCGCCGCTGGTCCGTCCCCGGCACCGGGGCGGCCGGGTCCGTACCCAGTTCGATGATCCGGTTGTCCCCGTCGACGTGCACGACGCGCGGGACGAAGGCCCGCGCCTCGGCGTCCTCGAACTGGGCGTAGCTGATGAGGATCACCAGGTCCCCGGGGTGCACCAGATGGGCGGCGGCCCCGTTGATCCCGATCACTCCCGAGCCGCGCTCGCCCTCGATGACGTACGTCTCCAGCCGGGCGCCGTTGTCGATGTCGACGATGTGCACGAGCTCTCCGGGCAGCAGGTCCGCCGCCTCCATGAGATCGGCGTCGATCGTGACGGATCCGACGTAGTGCAGGTCGGCCTGGGTGACGGTGGCCCGGTGGATCTTGGACTTGAACAGGGTTCGCAGCACTGAGCGCTCCTAGATTACGGCTCCCTGCCTGCTTTCTGCAGGTCAAGGGCGTCAACCACTCTACAACGACCCGGATTTCGGCAGACTTCGCTCGTGTCGTCCCGGTATCGGCGGCCCCGGGCGCCGCGACGGGATCAGGCTACGGAACCCCTCACGGGCGCGCACCGAGAGCCCCGTCACGTGACGGCCCCCGGCGCCCCTCGGGCCGCGGTGCGGACGAAGGCTCCCGCGCGGGCCGCGGCGGCGGCCGCGGCGGCCGCGCGGTCGGCCGCCGCGGCGTCCAGCGGGGCGGCCGTGGTCAGGAGGCGGTAGTAGAGGGGGGCGGAGACCGCGCGGACGACCTCCTCAGGGTCCGTGTCCGGCGGCAGTTCGCCCCGCACGACGGCCTGTTCGACACAGGGGACCCACTCCGCGACCCGCACCGCGTAGAAGCGGTGCAGGGCCGCGGCGGTGCGCGGGTCGGTGGCGGCGGCCGCGATCACGGCCCTGAACAGGGGCCCTTGGCGCGGGTCGGTCAGGGTCCGCGCCACGAGCGCGGCATTGGCGCGCAGGTCGCCTTCCAGCGATCCGCTCTCGGTGCGCGGCAGGGACTGCTCGGCCATCTCCGCGAGGAGGTCCGCCACCAGTCCCGCCGGAGTGCCCCAGCGGCGGTAGACCGTCGTCTTGCCGACGTCCGCGCGGCGGGCGACCTCGGCCAGGTCGAGCCGGTCGAACCCGGCTTCGGCCAGCAGGTCGCCCGCCGCCCGCAGGACGGCGCTCCGGACGCGGGCCGTGCGTCCGCCGGGCCGCACGGTGCCCGGGTCCATCTCCTCAGCCGTCATAACGGTTCTCCGGTTCCATTAGCGCCACACCCCTGCTACCTTGAGGACAGCTTAACGGGTCAGGCGTCCCATTAATATCCCATCATGCCTCGAAGGAGTCCGTCATGGAATACAGGCAGCTCGGTGCGTCCGGTCTCGACGTGCCGGTCCTCAGCTTCGGCGCCGCAACGTTCGGCGGCAGCGGCCCGCTGTTCGGTGCCTGGGGGGACACCGGAATCCGCGAGGCGCGCCGGATGGTCGACATCGCCCTCGACGCGGGAGTGACGCTGTTCGACACCGCCGACGTGTACTCGGCCGGCGCCTCGGAGACCGTACTCGGCGAGGCTCTCCAAGGGCGCCGCGACCGGGTGCTGATCTCGACGAAGGCGGGCCTGCCCATGGGCGACGGCCCGGGCGAGGCAGGCACGTCCGGCGTCCGTCTGGTGCGGGCCACGGAAGACGCCCTGCGGCGGCTCGGCACCGACCGCATCGACCTCTTCCAGCTGCACGCCTTCGACGCGTCCGTACCGGTCGAAGAGGTTCTGGAGGCCCTGGACGGGCTCGTCCGGGACGGCAAGATCCGCCATGTCGGAGTCTCCAACTTCGCGGGCTGGCAGCTGATGAAGTCGCTCGCCGCGGCCGACCGGCACGGCTTCCCCCGCTACGTCGCCCACCAGGTCTACTACTCGCTCGTCGGCCGCGACTACGAGTGGGACCTCATGCCCCTCGGCCACGACCAGGGCGTCGGCGCCCTCGTATGGAGCCCGCTGGGCTGGGGACGCCTCACCGGCAGGATCCGGCGCGGCAGCCCGCTGCCGACCGGGAGCCGACTGCACCGGACGGCCGACTACGGACCGCCGGTGGACGAAGCCCTGCTGTACGACGTGGTCGACGCCCTGGACGAGGTGGCCCGGGAGACCGGGCGGACGGTGCCCCAGGTCGCCCTGAACTGGCTGGTCCAGCGCCCGACGGTGGCCTCGGTCATCATCGGCGCCCGCGACGAGGAGCAGCTGCGCCAGAACATCGGCGCCGTCGGCTGGTCGCTGACCCCCGAGCAGATCACCCGCCTCGACACCGCCAGCCACCGCCCCGCCCCCTACCCGCACTTCCCGTACGAACGCCAGGAAGCCTTCGCCCGCCTCAACCCGCCGCTGCTCGGCACGGCGCACTGACACCGGCGGCGGTGATCAGCTGGCGGGGCGGGCACAGGGCGTGAGCTATGTTGGGTGACGAGTGACATGAGAGGGAGGCCCGCCGGTGTCATCCGGGCAGCAGGCACGCGCCCAGGCGGCCGCGATCACGCCGGGTGGGCAGTCGCCGGACCATGAGCGCACCCCCGGCGAGCGCGTCCGCGCGCTCTTCGACGGCCACCGGCTGTCCCCGGGGCAGCGGCGCATCGCCCAGTACCTCATCGATCACCTCACCGAGGCCGCGTTCCTCTCGATCACCGAGCTGGCCGAACGGGTCGGCGTCAGCCAGCCGTCCGTGACCCGCTTCGCCGTCTCCCTCGGGTTCACCGGTTATCCCGCCCTGCGGGACGCGCTGCAACCGATCGCCCTGAGCGCGGTCGCGGGCTCCCCGGGCGGCGGTGGGCAGCTCCGGCACAACGAGCTCCAGGCGGCCGTGGACGCCGAGATCGATAACCTGCAGAACCTGCGCCGCCTGCTCGCGGACACCGACCAGGTGCTGGACATCGGGCGCGAGCTGGCCGGTTCCGTGCCGCTGACGGTGCTCGGCCTGCGGATCTCGGTGTCGCTGGCGGAGTACTTCGCCTACGCGGCCCGGCGCATCCACCCCGACGTACGCCTGGTCACCCGGGGCGGCAGCGTGGCCTACGACGCCCTGCTGCAGTCGCGGGCGGCGGGCGGGACCTGGGTGCTGGCCTACGCCATGCCCCGGCACGCCAGGGAGACCCTGGGCGCGCTCCGGGCCGCGCGGAGCGTGGGACTCCGTACCGCGCTGATCACCGACCCCACCCTGGGGCCGCTGGCGGACGCGGCGGACGTGGTGCTGACCGCGGGCACCGGGTCCCGGCTCGTCTTCGACTCGTACGCGGCGCCCGGCATGCTGTCCGCGGCCCTGCTGCAGGCGATGGCCGACGCGGACCCCGAGCGGACGCAGGCCCGCCTCGAAGGCTATGAGCAGGTCGCCGACCAGCACGGTTTCTTCCTGTAGGCCGGTCCGCCACCCCGTCCGGCGCCCCGTCCCGCCTCCGGGTACGCCGACGCCTCCGCGTCGTATGTAATTTTTCATTCCCTTGCTTACTCGACGGTATATATGTTTACTTGGCCAGCGCCCCGGATCCACCAGACGCCAGGGAGGGCGACCCCCAAGCCCTCCCGGAACCGGACACGCGGTGTGACGCCTCCTCCTCACGTCCCACCCGTGCCCGGTCCCGGCATTCGGATCCACCGGAGCGCTCACGGCGGCCTCGGTCAACCCCTGGGCCGAGGCCGCCGCAGCAACGTCTCGATCAGAGTTCGACACCACTCGGAAGCGACGAGAATGCGCCAGACTGCCTCCCTCACCCTCAGCCCCGACTGGCCCTGCCAGGTCAAGGCGCCCGGCACCCAGGACTGGGACCGCACGGCGATGCGCTGGCTGCGGGACCTGCTCCCGGCCCGCTACGGCACCTACCCGACGCTGACCCGCCATCCCGCACTGCTCGCCCGGCACGCGCAGCTCCAACTGCAGCACGAGGTACGGACGATGCGGATCGCCCTGGAGACCAGCCGGGCGGAACTGCCCGCGATGGGCGTGGCCGCGTCCGTGATCGAGAACTCGATCAGGATGTACGCCGTCGAGCTCCAGCAACTGGGCCGCCTGTCCCGCGGGGTCCGCCTCGTCGGCGACGCCCTGCTCGCCCAGGGCGCCAACCGCCGCCCGTGACACCACAACCCCGACACCCCGGCCGTGGCAGCCGGCCCGTGACACCCAGGCCCTGACAGCGCGGTCCTGACCAGCCGTCAGGACGCGACGGCGGACAGGGGAACGCGGACCTCGATGCACTTGCCGCCGCGAGGGGTCGGGCGGATCGCCACACTGCGGGTGAGGTGGCGGATCAGGGGCCAGCCGAAGCCGCCCGGGCGGGACGTCGCGGTGGGCCGGGCGACCGGAGGGGCCGCGGTGGTGTCGGCGATCGCCAGGCGCAGGCCGTCCGCCGATACGGAGGCGCTGAACCCGGCGATCCCGCCACCGTGGCGGATCGCGTTCGTCGCCAGTTCCGAGGTCACGAGCAGCGCGTCGGCCAGGGCGTCCTCCCCCGGCCGGACCCCGGCCGATTCGATGAGCGAGCGGACCCGGTCCCGCGCCTGCGTGGCGGTCCGCGGGACCGTAGGCAGCGGGCTGTTCTCCCCGTACCGCACCGTTCGCCTCCTCCAGGGGTCCTTACGACCGGACCATGCTCGTTTGCCCCGAATCCGGTCCGTCAACCCCTCCCTCGCCCCGCGCCGCGCTCAGCGGCCGCGCGGCGGCAGGGGCACCACCTTCGCCGCCGCGACCGTGGGAGCGGCCGCGAAGACCCCGTCGGCTCCGGTGACTTGGAGCAGCCTCGCCAGCCGGGCCGGGATGGTCCCCGCCAGTACGACCGGCAGGGCCCGTACGGGCTTCAGCATGATGTTGAGCGCGGTCGAATCGGCGAAGGTCACACCGGTGACGTCCAGGACGAACCGGCTGACGCCGACGGCCGCGGGATCCAGCGCCGTCCGCAGCTCGTCCACATTGTCCATGTCGAACTCGCCCGACATCACGACGACGCGTACGTCGCCCTCGGACCGCGTCTCGACGCGGTTGCGCGCTCTGGCGCCGCCGTCCGTGTCCATGGGATACCCGTCTCTCTTCTCAAGCCTGGTCGTGCCTGGTCGTGCCTGGTCGTGCTCCGGCGGTATCCGGTCGCGTCCGGTCCTGGTGTTCAAGTCGTGGTGTGCAAGTCGTGGTGTTCAGAAGGCCCGCGGCAGTTTCACCACGGTGACGAAGAAGTCGTCGATCTGCTGGATCGCCCGGATGAACTGGTCGAGGTCCACCGGCTTCGTCACGTACGCGTTGGCGTGCAGCTTGTAGCTGCGCAGGATGTCCTCCTCGGCGGCCGAGGTGGTGAGCACGACCACGGGGATGTGGCTCAGTTCCGGGTCGGTCTTGATCTGTTCGAGCACCTGCCTGCCGTCGTACTTGGGCAGGTTCAGGTCGAGCAGGATCAGATCGGGGCGCGGGGCGCCGGTGTGCTCGCCGCGGCGGTAGAGGAAGTCGAGGGCCTCCAGGCCGTCCCGTACGACGTGCAGCGTGTTGCCGATCTTGTTGTCCTCGAACGCCTCGCGCGTCATCAGTTCGTCGCCCGCGTCGTCCTCGACGAGGAGGACCTCCGCGGGCTGCTGCATGGAACGGGACTCGGGGCTGGGCGTGATCACTGGGTGGTTCCTTCCGCGGGTTCGGTGCTCCGGGGCGGGGTGTCCGTGCCGTGCACGGGCAGGGTGAAGACCAGCCGGGTGCCCGGCTCGCCCGCCGCACGGGTGGTGTCGATCCAGATGCGCCCGCCGGAGTGCTCGACGATCTTCTTGCAGAGCGAGAGTCCTATCCCGGTGCCCCCGTAGGCCTCCCGGCCGTGCAGCCGCTGGAAGATGACGAACACCTTGTCGGCGAACTCGGGCGCGATGCCGATCCCATTGTCCGTGACGCTGAAGGTGTGGAAGCCGGGATCCGCCTCGGTGCCGGTCCGGAGCTCGATCTCGACGTGGGGCACACGTCCCGGTTCGCGGAACTTGACCGCGTTGCCGATCAGGTTCTGCCAGAGCATGGTGAGCAGGGTCGGGTCGCCCTCCACCTCGGGAAGGTCCTCCGGCCGGGTGATCCGCGCCTCGGTCTCCTCCACGGCGGCAGCGAGGTTGCGCAGCGCCCGGTCGAGCGTGCCGTCGAGCGGGACCGTCTCCCGCGCGTCCTGGACCCGGCCGACCCGGGAGAAGGTCAGCAGGTCGTTGATCAGTACCTGCATCCGCTTGGCGCCGTCGACCGCGAACGCGATGTACTGGGCGCCGCGGTCGTCGAGCTGGTCCCCGTAGCGCTTCTCCAGCAGCTGGCAGAACGAGGCGACCTTGCGCAGCGGCTCCTGGAGGTCGTGCGAGGCGACGTACGCGAACTGCTCCAGCTCGGCGTTCGACCGGCGCAGCTCCACCGCCTGCGCGTCGAGGTCCGCGGCCGTGCGCTCCAGTTCCCGCGCGTTCGTCCGCGAGGCCGCCAGCTCCTCGACGGTACGACGGCGCATGGCCTCGACCACCCGGGCCAGGGAGCGCAGGTCGGAGGGCCCGCGTTCGGGGATCTCCTCGCCGAAGGCCCCGCCCGCGACCCGCCGGGACGCCTCCCGTACCGCGCCGAGCGGGCGTACGACGCCCATGTGGAGCAGGAGCGCGAGGCAGATCCCGGTCAGCAGGAACCCCGCGACGATCGCGAGCAGGATGTGGTCGCGCTCGGAACGGGCCTGCGAGAAGGTGCGGCGCGCGTCGGCCTGGAGCTGGTCCAGCCGCGCCTGCTGCGTGGCGATCCGCCGGCGCACTTCGTCGAAGCGGTCCTTGCCCTCCTCCAGGGAGGGCGCCGGGCCGCCGTCACGTGCCGCGACGATGGCGGGGGTGGCGAAACCGTCCCGCCAGGCGCGGGCGGCGTCCTCCACGGCGCGCACGTCGGCCTGGGCCTCGCTCTCGCCGGCGAGCAGCGTGGACAGCCGCCCCGCCACCTCGCGCTCGCCGTGCTGGCCGCGTTCGTACGGCTCCAGCAGGACCGGCTCGTGGGACAGGAGGTAGCCGCGGACTCCGGTCTCCTGCTCGAGCAGCGCCGATTCCAGCCGCAGGGCGTCCCGCTGGGCGGGGGCGATCCCGTCCACGAGCCGGTCGCCCGCCGCGGTGGTCTTCGACAGCAGGGCCGCTCCCACCCCGGCCGTGGTGAGGACCATGGCGGCGAGCAGGGCGAGCGCGGTCATGAACCAGGCGCGCACGCTCAGCGCGCGCAGGCCCGTGACGGTACGGGTGCCACGCGCGGCGCTGCTGGTAGGAGCGGCGCCCTCGGTGGGAGCGGCGCCCTCGGTACGGGTGACGCTGTCGGCACGGGTGGTGGACGGGTCTACTTGTTCCGGCGGGGTCACGAGGAGGTGTTCCATTCGAGGTGGAGTACGGCGACGTCGTCGGCCAGGCCGCCCCAGTCAGCGGCCAGGCTCTGCGCGGTGTGGATCAGGGCGTCGACGAACGCATCGGCGGGCAGCTCGGTGTGGTGACGGGCGATGTCCAGCAGGCCCTGCTCCTCCAGGCGCACGGGCCCGGCCCCGACGCGTCCTTCGATCAGGCCGTCGGTGAAGAGCATCACCGCGCCGGACGGTTCCATCGGCACCTCGGTCACCGGCCAGGCCGAGTCCCAGTCCGGCATGATCCCCAGCGCGGGCCCGCCGTCGACCGCCTGCAGCCGCACCCCTTCCGAGGAGCGGATCAGGAAGCCGGGGTGTCCGGCGCGCTGTACGCAGATGCGGTCCGCGCCCGCGGGGCGGGTGAGTGCGACGAGGGTGGCGAAGATCTCGGGCCCGGACCGCTCCGCCACCAAAATCTTCTCCAGGAGGTCGAGCAGCTCCTGTCCCCGCGCTCCGGCCATGACGAACGCCCGCCAGGCCACGCGCAGGCAGACGCCCAGGGCCGCCTCGGCCGGTCCGTGTCCGGACACGTCGCCGACGACGGCGTGCGTGGCCCCGTCGGGTGTCTGGACCACGTCGTAGAAGTCTCCGCCCAGGAGCGCCTGGGCGCGGCCGGG
The DNA here is from genome assembly GCF_030063135.1 of Streptomyces sp. G-G2. Classification (GTDB taxonomy): domain Bacteria; phylum Actinomycetota; class Actinomycetes; order Streptomycetales; family Streptomycetaceae; genus Streptomyces. The sequence continues at coordinate 79,266 of NZ_JASISO010000021.1, read as the reverse complement.
CCGGTAGCGGGCGCACACCGAGACCGTGTCGTCCAGGAGCAGGGGGGTCGGCAGGAGGCCGCGTTCGAGCCGGGCGTTCTCCTCGGCGCGCAGTCGGCCGGTCTGCAGGGCGGCGGCGGCCAGCTCCGTCTGCTTGCGCTGCATGGCGTAGCGGATGGCCCGCATGAAGACGTCCGCCTCCAGGCGGCCCTTCACCAGGTAGTCCTGGGCTCCGGCCGCGACGGCCGCCAGGCCCGCCTTCTCCTCGGAGAGTCCGGTGAGCACGACGACGGCGGCCTCGGCGGTCTTGGCCAACACCTTGTTGAGGGCGTCGAGGCCCTGTGCGTCGGGCAGGTGCAGGTCGAGCAGGACGCACTGGGGCCGCTCGGCGTCCAGCTGCGCGAGGGCGTGGGCGAGCGTGCGGGCACGGCCCAGGCGGACCTCGACCCCGCTGTCCTCCATCAGTTCCTCGACCAGGACGGCGTCACCCTCGTCGTCCTCGATGAGGAGGACGTGGGGCGGCCTGCCGCTCCACAGGGTCTCGAAGCGGTCCTGTTCGACCGAGGAAACCGGTCGGGGCGGGCTGACCGCCCGTGCTCTGGTGCTGTCGGCCTGGTACTGAGAACCCAGGCCCAGAGCGCTCCCCATGGCGTTCGTTTCCTTTCTCACCAGAGAGCGCGGGCGCCCGGCGGGCACCTGATCGGTCCGAGCTTAGAATGATCATTTGCCGTTAGGCAATATTTGAACTGGTCAATTATCCTGGCCCGCCGCACCCGAGTCCGGCCCTTCCCGGCCGTGCCAGTCGAGGCACACGACCATGGCGTCGTCGGCCGCCTCGATCTGCCCGCGGTGTCCGGCGAGCTCCTCCAGGACCGCCCTGGGCACCTGGGAGGGCGGCAGCAGCCGGGTGCGGGTGACGGCCCGGGCCAGCGCGTACTCGCTGTACCTCTCGCCGCCCGGGGAAGCCACGTCGTAGACCCCGTCGCTGAGGAAGAAGAGCCGGTCCCCGGGCAGCACCCGGAAGCGCTGGCACTCGTAGATCGTGTCCTCGAACATGCCCAGCGGGAGCTGGGCCTCCAGCTCGATGCGTTCCAGCGTGCCGCTCCGGAGCCGCCAGATCCGCGGCGAGCCCGCGTCGATGACCTCGACCTCCCCGGTGCGCAGGCAGAAGCGCAGCAGGAGCAGAGCGAGGTGGCGGGCTCCCTGGTGCTGTCCGTAGACGGCCTGGTCGGCGAGGCTCACCTGGTCCACCAGCCCCAGCCCGGCCCGGCGGGCGTTGCGCAGGGCGCTGACGGCGAGGTTGGTCAGCAGGGCCGCGTCGATCCCCTCACCCATGCCGTTGTTCACGGACAGCGTCAGGTGGTCGGCGGAGGCCGACCAGTCGAAGCTGTCGCCGTAGATGGCGTAGGCGGGCTCCAGCTGTCCGCCCAATTCGTACTCGGGCCGGGAGCAGGCCCGCCCCGGCAGGAGCTGCCACTGCATCTCGGCGGCGAGGGTGAGCCGGGTGGCCCGGCGGGCCCGCAGGAAGACGTCGGTGTCGCGCTCGGCGACGAGGATCGCGTGGGCCAGGGCGTCGGCGATGTCCCGCAGCTCCCCCAGGAGGGCGGGCGCGTAGCGGCCCGCCGGGAAGCCCACGCTCAGGACGGCCACCCGGTCGCCCCGGACGCTGACCGGCAGGTGGACCGTGACCCCGGCCGCGTCCCCGGTGACGTACGGCTCCTGCGCGCCGAAGGCACGGCCCGGAGCGCTGTTGTGGAGGGAGAGCGGTTCGGCGGTGTCGGGCAGCTCGGTCACCGGCTGGAGGCTGGTCAGGGCGTAGTCCGCCATCAGCAGCTCGACGGCGCGGGCACCGTACCGTTCGGTGATCACTTCGCGGACCTTGTCGAACAGTTCGTGCGGTGCGGCGGCGCGCAGCATGCGCGCGACATCCTCTGATCCGTCCACCGGCCTGGGACCTGCCTTTCTCGCAACTGTCAGTATGGGTCTGCCCCGCGGCCGTCGGCTCGACGGGCGAAGCAGCTCGTTCATCCGGTAGGGAGTGTCACATGCGTCAGAGCCCGATCGGCTCGCCCCGGCCGCCGGTGTCCGCGGTCGCCGAGGTCAGCGAGCTGATCGAGCTGCTGGAAGTCGTCTGGGAGCGGGGCCGGGACACGGTGTGCGCGCCGCCGGTCTCCTCCGCGCAGGCACGGGTGCTCTTCCTCGTCGAGAAGAACGAGGAGATCAACCTGCGCACGCTCGGCGGCCTGCTGGGGGCCGCGCCGTCGTCGGTCACCCGGCTGTGCGACCGGCTGCAGGCGGTCGGTTTCCTGGAGCGGAACCCGAGCCCGGCCGACCGCCGTGAGCTGCAGTTGCGGCTGACGGCCCAGGGCCGGACGTACCTCGTCGATCTGCGCGCCCGCAGGAAGGAAGCCCTGACGGAGGCGATCGCCGCGATGCCGCCCGCCTCCCGCGCCGCGCTGGCCGTCGGGCTGGCGGACCTCCGTGAGGCGGTCTCCGCTCCGCTGCGGTTGCCGCGGACGCTGAACGGCGCCGAGTCCCGGACCGCCTGAGGCGGTCCCGGGCACGGGGTGGGGCCCACCCCTCCGGGAGGGGTGGGCCCCACGGGCCACGGTCACGACGCCCGGTTCCGGCCGCCGTGGCGGAGATGCGCGCCGCTACCAGCGGTACCAGCGCCCGCTGCCGCTCTTCGGGCGGGCGACGAATCCGATCAGCCAGAGCACCAGCACCGCGATCGCGACCCACCAGAGGATCTTGAGCGCGAAACCGGCGCCGAAAAGGATCAGGACCAGCAGAAGTACGAGGAGCAGGGGAACCATGTTTATCAACCTCCGAAGAGCCGTCTGCCCTGCCGATCCCCTCCTATGCATCCCATTTCAGGTGTCGCTCGTCCGCGGAGGGGGAAGCGCGCGACGCGCCCGCACACGGGAAGGGCACGGGAGGGAACGCGGCGGGGGGCTCGTAACGGCCCGGGTTTGAAAATTCCGGCAGCGAGCAGTCGGCGGGAGAAGGAATCACCGGCTCCCGGAAGGAACATCGTGGGAATCATCGCCTGGATCGTCATCGGACTGCTCGCTGGAATCATCGCGAAGGCACTGCTGCCCGGCAGGGACCCCGGCGGGTTCATCGTCACGATCCTGATCGGGATCGTCGGCGCCCTGCTGGGAGGCTGGCTGGGCAAGGTCATCTTCGGGGTCGACTCGATCGACGGGTTCTTCGACCTCTCGACCTGGATCGCCGCGATCGCCGGATCGCTGATCCTGCTGATCGTCTACCGGCTGGTCACCGGCCGGCGCCGCGCGTGACCGCGGCCGCCCCCGGTCCCGGCCACGTCCCCGCCCGCGCCATCCGCGCCGCCCGAAGGAGCACACCATGACCGCGGAACACGATGTCGTCGCGTTGATCCTCGCGGATCACCGCACCATGGAGGAGCTGTTCCGCCGGATGCGGAGCGTCGAAGCCGACCGCGCACGCGCTCTGAAGGAGTTCTCCGCGTTGCTCGTCGCGCACGGAGAAGCCGAGGAGAAGGAGGTGTACGGCGCGCTGAAGCGGTTCAAGAACGTGGACGACGACGAGGTGGACCACGGAACCGAGGAGCACGCCGAGGGCAATGAGGCCCTCCTGGCCCTGCTGGAGGTGTCCGAGGTGGGCTCCGACGCATGGGACGAGCGGCTGGAGGACCTCGCGAAGGCCGTGACGCACCACATCGACGAGGAGGAGCGGACGATCCTCAACGGCGCCCGGGAGAGCGTGCCGGACGACCGCCGCGCCGAGCTGGGGGCCGCCTTCACGCGCGAGCGGGACCGGCAGCTCGCTGCGGACTGCGGCCGGGTGGAACACGTACGGTCCGTCGTACGGGGATGACGGCCGACGGCGGCACGACAGGACCCGCGCGGACCCCGGAGCGGTCCCCGTCCCCGGACCGCTCCGGGACGGCGGACCGCTCCGGGGCCGCGGACCGGCCCGGGGCCGCGGCGGCACGGCGCGACGGCGAGACCCGCACCACGGTGTGGGTGGCCCTCGCCGCCAACCTGGCGATCTCCTTGGCCAAGGCCGTCGGCGGCGTCATCGCCGCGTCCCCGGCCCTGCTGTCCGAGGCGGCCCACTCCATCGCGGACAGCCTCAACGAGGTCTTCCTCCTCGCCTCGCTCAAGCGCAGCAGGCGACCGGCGGACGACCAGCACCCCTTCGGCTACGGCAAGGAACGGTTCTTCTGGTCCCTGCTCGCCGCGGTCGGCATCTTCGTCACCGGCGGCTGCTTCTCCGTCTTCCAGGGCATCGAGGCGTTCGGCTCGGACAGTTCCGAATCGCGGGACGGTTATCTGATCGGCCTGGCGGTGCTCTTCGTCGCCCTCCTCGCCGAGGGCGTCTCCCTGGTACGGGCCGTCCGCCAGGTGCGCGGCGCAGCGCGGGCCGCCGGTCACAGCGCCGCCGAGGAGATCCGGGCGGGCCGCGACCCCGCCCTGCGGACGGTCCTCGCCGAGGACAGCACGGCCTGCGCGGGCGTGCTGCTGGCCATGGCGGGCATGGGGCTGCACATGGCGACGGGTCAGGTGGCGTACGAGGCGTGCGCGTCCATCCTCATCGGCGTACTCCTCGTCTACGTCGCCTACACCCTCGGCAAGGGTGCCCGGGCGCAGCTGATCGGCGAGGCGGCCGATCCCGTGCTTCAACGGGAGGTGCGCGAGTGCCTGTTGGAGCAGTCCGAGATCGACTCGGTCACCGCCCTGCTGACCATGCGCATGGACCCCGACGCGATACTGCTCGCCGCCGGCGTCGATCTCACGGCGGGATACGACAGTGAGACGGTCGAGGACGCGATGGTCCGCATCCGGACCGAACTCAAGTGCCGCTGGCCCGAGTTGGACCAGGTGTTCCTCGACGTGACGGACGCCGCGGCAGCCGAACGGGTCCACCGCGGCGCACGGCCGTGAGCCGAACGGGCGCCGCCTGAGACCCCGGGGTCGGCGGTGACCGGGGCGGCCACGCCCGCTCTGACGGCTTCCAGCTGGGTGGCGAACGCCAGGCCCAGGAAGAGCGCGGGCGAGGTCGGGCAGGACCGGAACAGCGGTGAGGCGAACGCGCTGAGCGGGCCGTGGACGCTGCCGAAGGAGCCGCTCGCGCCGCCGTACAGGCTCCGCCGCCGTACAGGCTCCGCCGCCGTACAGGCTCCGCCGCCGTAGCAGGCTCCGCCGCCAGGTCAGCACCGCCCACACGCCAGCACCGCCAGCATCAGTCCGCGGGGTGTCCTTGCGCAGGAACGGCCGGTCGCGGTCCACCGGTTGCGGTCCGGCGAAGCGGAGGGCGATGCTACCCGCGCCGAAGTACTCCAGCCCCGCCCCCGGCCGCCGGGCACCCCGCGGAACAGGAAGTGGTGACGCCGGGCTCGGCCGCCGGCGGCCACGGGTCCGCCAGGAGACGGGTGATCAGCGGTCACTGTCCGGCCGTCGCGGCCGTCTGCGACGGCAGCAGCCGCAGGAGACGGCCCGGCCGGACGGTCGCGCCCGTACGTTCCTGATGGCCGCCGTGCGCCCTGGAGCGCGACGCGGAAAACGTGGCGGGGACGGCGGGCGGGGACGGCCGTACGGCTACTGCGAAACCAGCGGGTGGGCGGGACCGGTCATCGGGTGGACGGGGCAGCCCGTGATGAGGCGGACCGCCTCGACCTCCGCCCAGACCGCCTTGCCCTGGGCGTGCGGCCGGACGCCCCACCGGTCCGAGAGCCGCTGGACGATGTACAGTCCGTGGCCGCCGGGCACCGCGCTCCGCTGTTCGGTGCGCAGCCGGGGCATCGTGCCCTCGCCGTCGAAGACCTCGACGCGCAGGACGCCCTCGGCGGCGGTGACCACCAGTTCGTGGCAGCCGCCCGCGTGGATGACGGCGTTGGTGAGCAGCTCGGACACCAGCAGCAGGACGTCTTCGGCCGTCTCCCGCTCGCCCCAGCCCCAGTCCCGCAGGGCGGTGCGGGCGAACTCACGTCCCTTGGCCACTTGGCCCCCGACCCCCCGCAGCCCAAGACGACGGCGCTGGATCAAAGCCCTGGTGTCCACACGTAGCGGATCACTGATCTGAGGTCGTTGGGATTTCAACGCGGTCTCACCCCCGTTGGCGCTGATCTGTCCGTTGATGGCGCGCTCCTGCCGTTCCGAATACTCGCGCGAACACTGGCTGGGCCCTCTCGGTGTCCCAGACTCCGCGCTTACCCGCCCTGTCCGCTCGAACACCTCGGGTACCCGCGCGGTATCGCCGGTCACGGCGCCGCGAGGGCGTCCGCGACAGAACGGTCGATGGTGAACACGGTGTCGGCGCCGGTGAGCCGCAGCAGCCGGGACAACTGCTCGTTGGGCGCGGCCAGCCGCAGGGACACCCCCTGCCGTTCCGCGTCCAGGCGCAGGCTGAGCAGCAGGTTGAGGCCCGAGGAGTCACAGAAGCCCAGCCGCGCCAGGTCGACCACCAGCCGGGGCGCCCCCGAGCGCAGGGCCTCGTCCAGCACGGGCTGGACGCGGCCCAGGCCGTCGAGGTCCAGATCCCCCTCGAAGGCGCACACCACGGCGCCCGTCCGGTCGTCTCGCAGCTCGGCTCCGAGAGGCCCGGGCGCCGCGTAGCTTGCTGCCGCGGCGGCAGCGGCGGTCGGCACGTCGCCGTCCCCTTGGTTACGAGTTCCCACGTCAACCTCTCGATACGTCGTCTAGCACTGCCGGTGTCGGCGTCCGAACCGTTCCGCACGAGTGAGACTGGTTGAAACCCGTCCGAACTCCGCCGAACCGCATGAGCCCTTGCGAACTCCCACGAACCCCTCTCAACTTTACAGAGGCCGGGAGGGTGGTCACCGCTGTTCCCCCGCCCAGGTCAGCCGATCGCCATGTGGAGGCGCAGCGTGAGCCCGGAGTCGAGGGCCCTGACCTCCACGAGGTCGCAGAGCTGGTGGACCATCCACAGCCCGCGTCCACCGTTGCCGGAGGCCGGAGCGGGGCGGCGGCGGCCCGCCAGGGGATCGGACAGTCGGCCGCCGTCCCTGACCTCCGCCACGACGTGGCCCGCGGGCGTGGCCCACAGAAGCAGGGTCCCTTTTCCCCCGCCGTGGGCGACGGAGTTGGCCGCCGCCTCGCTGATGGCGAGGACGAGGTCGCCGCGCCGCCCGGCGTCGAGGGGGGTGCCGCGGGTCCAGGTTTCCGTGTGCTCGCGCAGGTGGCCGAGCCCGCCCCCCGCGTAGTCGAGGACGAGCGCCCCGGCGGGCGGTGCGGGCAGTGGAAGATCGCAGTCCGCGCAGACGATCGCCGCGTCGGTGTAGCCGGGGCTGAGCAGGTCCAGGCCGTCCTCGATGAGGGTCGGATGGGTCCGCCGGGCGTCGGCCACCACCTCGGGCGGGAGCGCGGTGACGTCGTACGGGCACAGGATGGTCGCGGGCCGGCCTGCGAAGGCGGTGTTGATCAGCGCCTCGTGCCGGGTGGCCTCCAGGACCTCGGCGGTCGAACGGCCGGCCCAGATCGGCTCCCCCACGATCCGCGCGGACCGGCCCGGGTGCCGGTCGGCGAAGTCCTGGAGGGCGGCCAGGATGCGGCCGGGGTTGCGGCCGAGGGCGCTCATGTCGACGTACTCGACTCCGTCGCCCTCCGCGCCGAGGTCGCCCTGGAGGGCCTCCAGGTGCGGGCCGGGCACGGCGACGAGGACCGGTTCACCGGCGGTCAGCGCGGTCCGGACGAAGCCGCCCACTCCGGCCGCGTAGTCCCGCGGTCCCCGGTAGAACAGGGCGGGGTGGACGAAGGGCGCGGGCGCGCCGAGCGCGGCGCCGACGGTCCCGCTCGGCTCCGTGCGGCTGGGGTGGTGGGCGGGTGGAATCACACTCTTCCCTCGTGGGCGGTCACGGTCGGCATCGAAACGCATACCAGAGTACCGGCGGCGCGCCCCGCATCGCGTCCCCTGTCCCACATCTCATATTCCGTGATCCCGCACTCGTACCCGCACCCGTATCCGTCGCCTCGCGCCCCTGACCCGCGCCCCCTACCCGCGCGGGGTTCTTCAGACGCTCAGCATGCCGCTCCGCAGCTCGGAGAGGATCCGCGACAGGAGCCGGGACACCTGCATCTGGGAGACGCCCAGCTCGACCCCGATCTCGGCCTGGGTCTTCTCCTGGCCGAAGCGCATCGCCAGGATCAGACGGTCGCGCTCCTTGAGCCGGCCCAGCAGCGGAGCGAGGGTGTGCATGTCCTCGAAGAGCTCCACGGCGGGGTCCACGTCGCCCATGCTCTCGGCCAGCGGGCGGGTCCTGCGGCCGCTCGCCGACTGCTCCTCGGACTCGGTGCCCGCGTCGAGCGAGCCGCTGGTGTAGCCGTTGGCCGCCACCAGACCGTCACGGACCTCCGCCTCGTCGAGTTCGAGGTGCTCGGCCAGCTCCGCGACCGTCGGGGTCCGGCCCAGGACGTCCGTCAGCTCCTCCTGGCTCCTGACCAGTTCGGTCCGGAGCTCCTGGAGCCTGCGCGGTACGTGGACGGCCCAGGTCGTATCGCGGAAGTAGCGCTTGATCTCGCCCGTGATGTAGGGGAGGGCGAGGGTGGAGAACTCGACTTCGCGCTCGGGATCGAAGCGGTCGATCGCCTTGATGAGCCCGATCGTGCCCACCTGGACGATGTCGTCCATCTCGACCCCGCCACCGCCGGAGCGGCCGCGGAAGCGGCGGGCGGCGAAGTGGACGAGGGAGACGTTCATCTCGATCAGCGTGTTGCGCGCGTACTGGTACTCGCGCGTTCCCTCTTCCAGGGCGCGCAGCCGGACGAGGAACATCCTCGACAGCTCACGCGCGTCCGCGGGCGCGACCTCACGGGCGTTCGGCACGTGGGGCAGGCCGACGGGCGACGTCCCCGTCACGCATTCGGCGGACGGCGTGACGACCGCGACCGTCGTCTCGCACACGGGGCTCACGACTGTGTCAGACCGCGACATGATGACGGTTCCCTCCCTGGAGCGGATACATCGGGGCCTCGTCTGCCCCCGAATCCGGAACCTACACCCACCGCGCGGCGGTCTTTTCGGACGGGCCCGTGCGGACCTGCGAACCGTCGGCCCCGGCGGGCCCGCATACGTACCGGACGCGCGGGCAGAAGCAGTACCACCATCGTGCCAGCCGCCCCGAGGAAGTGGCCCCGTGACCGAACCGAACGAGTCGGACCCCCCGGCGCCCTCGGTGCCGCTGGTGCCCCCGGACCCCTCGGCCCCGTCGGATCCGCTGGACCCGTTCACGGACGTGCTCGACGGTCCGATGTACGTCGTCACGGTCGCGGCCGGGGGCGAGCGGGCCGGGTGCCTGGTGGGCTTCGCCTCCCAGTGCTCGATCCACCCGCCCCGCTTCTTCGTGTGGCTGTCCCACCTGAACCACACCTTCCGGGTCAGCCATCACGCCACCTTCCTCACGGTGCACGTACTGGGGAGCGACCAGCGGGACCTCGCGGAGCTGTTCGGCGGCGAGACCGGTGACCACGTCGACAAGTTCGCGCGGGTCGCCTGGCGGCCGAGCGCGGACGGGAGCCCGGTGCTCACCGACGCCTGCGCCTGGTTCGTCGGCCGGATCGAGCGGCGCGTCGAGGGCGGCGACCACACGGGCTTCCTGCTGGCCCCCACCGAGCACTCCCCCGCCCGGCCCGACGGCCCCGCGCCCGCCCTGCTCAGGTACCGCGCGGTCAAGGAGCTGCCGCCGGGCCATCCCGCCTGAGCGGCGGGCCGTCCCGGGCCCGCGCGGCCGGCGGCGGCCGTAGGCTCGGGGGATGACCGGCACGACGACCCCCGCTCCCGGACCGTCCGCCTCCTCCGGCCTCCGGTCGGTGGAGCGGGCGCTCGCGCTGCTCGACGCCGTCACCGACGCGCCGGGGCCGGTGAGCGCGAAGGCACTGGCCCGCCAGGTGGAGTGCTCACTGTCCACCGCCTACCACCTGCTCGGGGCACTGACCGCCCGCGGGCACCTCGCCCGCACCGCCGAGGGGTACGTTCCCGGTCCGCGCGTGCCCGCCCTGCACCGCTCGTTCCAGCGGCACCTGCGCCCGGCCCCGGGCGTCATCGAGATGCTGCACCGGCTGCGCGGGGCCGCCTCGGCGGAGGCGTACTACACCGTGTACCGGGGCGGAGTGATCACGGTCGTCGACAGCACGGCTCCGGTGACGGACACCGCAGCGCCGTTCGTCCCGGGTCCGGAGATCCGCGCCCACGCCACCGCGCACGGCAAGGCCCTGCTGGCCGAGCTGCCCCGCCCGGTGCGGCGGCGGTACCTGGCGGAACACGGCATGGCCCGGTTCACCGACCGTACGATCACCGCGGCCGACCGCTTCGAGGCCGAACTCGCCCGGGTGCGGGGGCAGGGCTTCGCCGTCTCGCTGGGCGAGGCGGATCCGGCGTACACCTGCCTCGCCGTGAGCCTGCCGGGGCCGCGCCCCGACGGCACCGTCCACGCGCTGTCCGTATCGCTGGCCACCGAGGACTTCCGGCGGCGCCGCGGGGACGTCCGCGCGGCCGTGGCGCGGGCCGCGGCGGACGCGCTCTGACCGGAATTCCGGCAGGCCCGGAATCCGCGGGGACTGCGGTGGCCGGTCCGGCCGGTACGGGCCACCATGGGCGGCATCATCTTCATCGCCGTCAGGTTCACCGTCCGCCGCGAGCACGCCGACGACTGGCTCACCGTCGTGGACGACTTCACCCGGGCCACCCGCGCCGAGCCCGGCAACCTCTTCTACGACTGGTCGCGCGGCATCGAGGACCCGAACCAGTACGTCCTGCTGGAGGCCTTCGCCGACGCCGCCGCGGGCGAGGCCCACGTCCGGTCCGAGCACTTCCGGGCGGGCATGGCCGTCATGGCCGACGCGATCGCCACCGCCCCCGAGATCATCAACGTCGAGGTGCCCGGCCAGGGCTGGAACACCATGGCCGAGCTCACCCCGAACCGCTGACCCCGAATCCCTGGCCCCGAATCCCTGGCCCCGAAGCACCGAATCCACGGCGCCCGCGCACGAGGGGTGCGTCAGTGGTCCATGCCCCGCATGCCCTCCATGCCCTCCATGCCCTCCATGCCCTCCATCGTCCCGTGCGTGGCGCCGGATTCGAGGGTGCCGCCCAGGCGGGTGCGGGCCGGGGTCAGGGATTCGGGGGTGGGGGCCGTGATGACCCAGCGGGGACCGACCAGGTAGCTGCCGCCGTACGCGCGTGACTCGGCCAGCCAGGCCCGCTGGCCCTCGTCGGCGGCGAAGGTGGCCAGGCGGTAGGCGGCCGGGCCCGACCCGCACGCCCCCTCGCGCAGTTCCTCCGCGTCCACCGTGACCTCGGCCGTGCAGCCGAGGGCGGTGGCGAGCTGCTGGAGCGTGACGGACCCGGGAGCGGCGGGCGCCGCGCGGGGTTTCGGGTGGGGCGCCGGGCCGGAGCAGGCGGCGCCCAGCAGGGTGGCGGCCAGGGTGACGGACGCGGCTGCGGCGAACGGCACGAGGCGGCGGTCGGGGCGCGGTGGGCGGGCCATGGTTCAGCCGCCCGCCGGAACCTTCTTGCCCGTGTCCGTGACCGCGAACCAGAGCCCCTGTTTATTGTGCCCGTTGGTCTGGCCGGGCGCGGTGTCGCCCGTGAAGGTGTAGACGGGCCAGCAGTCGATGGTCAGTTGCATGCTGCCGTCGGGGCGTTTCACCGATCCGACCAGTGCGGCGGGAATTCCGTCCACCTTTTGCTTGTCCACGGGAGCGGCCGGCTTCCAGGTGTCCAGGCAGGCGTCCAGGCAACCGAATTTCATGGGCCACGCGCTGTCCTTGTTGAACCGGTACAGCGTGCGCTTTCCGGCGTCGACGAGGATGTTTCCGAGTTTCGCGTCCCGGGTCACCGACAATTGCGGTTCGGAGTTCTTCTGCTCGGCGCCGCGGGCGGCGGCGTCCACCGCCTTCTTTCCGTCGGGGGCCAGCGCGTGCCAGGTTCCGCCGACGCCCTCGCCCTTCGCCTCGCCCGGCTGGGAGTCCTTCGCGTAGCGGTACACCGGCCAGCCCGCGAGGGTCAGCTGGCGGGTGCCGTCCGGGCGGACGACCGCGCCCAGCAGGTTGGGCGCGATGCCCGCCGAGGCGGTGGCGTCGTCGGCCGGCACGACGGGCCAGGTGGTGGCGCAGGTGTCCACACAGGCCGACTTCGGGGGCTGGGCGGTGTCCTTGTCGAAACGGTAGAGGGTGGCTCCGGCGCCGTCCGTCACCACGTCGCCCACGGCCGCCACGGCCCGTACCGCCAGTTGCCCGGCCGGTCCGGCCGCGGCGCCCGAGGCCGAACCCGAGCCGGCGGCGGGAGGCGCCGCGGAGGCCGCCGGCGCGTCCGCCCCGTAGGCGGAGCCGGATCCGGAGCCGTAATCGCCGGATCCGGTGGAATCGTAGGCCCCCCCGGCCGCCTTGCTCGCGGCGGCCGGCTTCGCCGCGCCCGCCGGACCGAAATTCGCTCCGCCGCTTCCGCATCCGGCCGCCAGCAATACCACCGCGGCCGTCGATCCGAATATCGCGCCACGACGCCTGTTGTTCATGATGGATCCCTCCAGTGGAGTACGGCGCCTTTCGCGCCCTGACTCCTTCTTAGGGCCTGCGGAACGAATTCCCTTGCGATCCCCGGGAATTTGTCAGATCGCGCCAAACGGTGAACTACTCCTGAATGCGGAGCGCGAGCGCGGGACAACGGCGCACCGCCCGGAGGGCTTTCGGACGCAGGAGCGCGGGCACCGCCATGACCCCCTGCGCCGGATAGCCGTCGGCGTCCAGCCGGACGACATCGGGGAGCAGGTCCACGCACAGCCCGTGCCCCTTGCACAGCGTCCAGTCCACGACGAGGCGTTCCGGGTTGGCGTCGGCGGGCAGCGGAAGGGCGCCCAGGACCCGGCGGCCGCAGCCGCTGCCCACGGCGTGGTCGCGGAACTCGTCGGGGAACACGGCCAGTGCGGAGGCCACGAAGGACGCCGTACCGTCGGGGTGGCTGCACGCTCCGCGGCCGCGCACCGCGCGCATCCGGGCCTCCAGCGCTTCGAGGGCGGCCCGGCCGCCCCCGCCGACCAGCTCGGCCACCGCGCTCGCGAGGGACGGCAGCCCGCGGACGCACGGCCCGCACTGGCCCGCGGATTCGTCGGCCATCCAGCGGGCCACCCGGGCCACCTCGCCCGCCGGGCAGGTGTCCTCGGGCAGCGGCAGCACCGCTCCGGCGCCGAGCACCGCGTCGAAGGAGGCGAGGGACTCCCGGGAGAGGGCGGCGGAGAGCGCAGCCCCCGGGCTCAGCCACCGGCCGTGGTAGCCACCGACCAGGACGCCCTGGCCGGGTCCCGATCCGCACAGCCCCAGCACGTACGCCAGCGAGGTGCCCGTGGGTACCTCCACCACCGTGGATCCGGCGACCGTCAGCAGGATCGTGCCCGGTTCGGCGGGCAGTCCGGCCGATCGGTAGGCGAGGGCGCCGAGCCGGGCGGCGACGGCGAGCTGGGCGTACGTCTCGGTGTTGGACAGCAGGGTCGGCAGACCGCCGAGCCCGCGTTCGCTGGTGCGCACCTTCTGCCCGGAGGGGAGAGCGGCGCCGCCGTCGAGGCCGGCGATCATCGCGGTGCCCTCCCCCGTGACGAACCGTTCGGGGAGCCGGGTCACGCGGACCCGGCTGCCGCAGGGACCGCGTTCGGCCACGGCCGCGCGCACCGACCGTTCCACGTCCTCCCGGGTCACACCGACGACCACCTCCTCGGCGCCGAGCGCGGCGGCGGCCAGCAGCGCGCCGTCGAGCACGAGGTGCGGTGCGTGCAGCAGCAGCGCGGTGTCCTTCAGGCAACTCGGCTCTCCTTCACTGCCGTTGACGACAACGGCGCTCCGTCCGTCACGCGCGCGGGCGGACCGGGTGACGGCTCGGAGTTTGCGGGCGAAGGGGAAGCCCGCTCCCCCGCGGCCGCGCAGGTCGGTGTTCTCGGCCAGCGCGAGGAGGGCGTCGGGGCTGTGCCGGGGAAGCGGGCCGTGGACGGCCAAGTGGGCTTCCCGGTCCAGGCGTTCGGCGGTGTCGAGCCCGGCCAGCAGCCGGGGCTGCCCGACGCAGCCCAGGCCCGGGAGGGGCGACCCCGTCACAGTCGGCCCCAGTGTCCGCCGAGGGCTTCACCGAGCGGGCCGCCGGGCCCGTCGGCGCCCGCGACCGGTACGCCGCCGAGGAACACCCGGTCGTAGGGGGGCCGTTCGTGCACGGGATCGGGGCCCGGGAAGGGCGGCGGGGCCGCCGCGGGCGCCGCTGCGAAGGGGGCCGCCGAGCGGGTCGCCAGCACCGGACCGGCCGCGGCCCGCGGGGTGAGCAGCGGGTCGGCCGCGGCCCCTTCGGTGACGGCGCGCCGCTGCCGGGTCCGTACCAGGCGGGTCGTCGACCGGTCCTCGTCGAACGGGGTCGGTACCAGGCGGGCCGTCATCCGGTCACCGGCCTGTTCCACGGGCTGCGGTACGAAGGGACGCGGATCGGCGCCGATCCGCTGCCCCGGCACCCACGCGGCGACCGCCGGGCCGCCACCGGACAGGACCGCCCCCGCCCGCGGGGCGGCCGCACGGGCGGCCTCGGGGCGCGGGGCCTCGGCACGAGCGGGGGCGGAACGCGGAGCGGCGGCGCGGGCGGGCAGCCCGCTCAGGGCGCGCAGCCTGGTCCGCAGCCGCAGGGCGAGCAGGCAGGCGACCCCGATCACGCACAGGGCGTACGCGACGGTCACCCAGCCGCTCGCGGCGCGGCCGGACTTCAGCCCGTGCACCAGCGACGCGCCCCAGGCCGGGTACGCGCCCATGTGCAGGGCCCGCCACCACAGTGAGCGGCCCTTGGTGGCGAAGGCGCTGCGGACGGCGCCGGACACCGCGACGGCCACGAAGAGGTACCCGGCGAGGGTGCCGAGCCCGATGAGGACGGGCTGGCCCGGGTCGGCGTAGGGCACGAGCACCGCGGTGGCCGTGGTGCGCGCTTCGGCGACCTTCACCCAGACGTGCAGGGCGAGGAAGCCGAGCCCCGCGACGGCGAGGCCGCGGTGCGCGCCCTGGGCGACGAGCCGGTGGCCGGAGGCGAGCAGGGTGCGGTCGGTGGCCGCCAGGCCCCACAGGACGGCGGCGGTGAGGGAGACGAGCGAGAGCACGCCCGCCCCGTAGTCGAGGAAGTCCCACAGGTGGGTCAGGGCGCCCGCCCGGGCGGCCACGCCCAGGGAGAGCAGGGCCGCGAGCGCGGCGGCGCACAGCGCGCCGGGGTGCGGGCCGCCCTCGGCGGACAGCAGGGGCGGGCGCCGCAGGGCCCGACGCCCGGCAGCCGCGGCCATGGCGGCTCCGGCGTGGCGTCTGGCTCGGTGGGCCCGGTGCGAGCGGGGCGCACGGGTCTGGGACAGGGGCATCGAGTTCTCCCATACGCCAGGACCGAGCACTCCACCTCACGCGCTCGGCGCCCGGGGTGATCGTCGGAACTGCTCGGCAGCGGGCGGCGGATGGGTGCCTCGCCGACCGGGGAGCGGGGGCCGGAGTGCAGAAGCATCGTGGAGCTTCGCAACGTCTCCACAGGATTTATCGAAACGTGACAACTTCTGGTGCCCACACCGTCAACGCATCGAGTATCCCCGGAAGATTCCCTTCCAGTGGGGCGGATGTGGCCGGGTTGGCGCCCGGTCCGCCGCTGCACAGGAGAAGGTGGCCCCTTCGGGCGTGCCACCCTCCCACGGGACAGGCCGTACCCCGGCATGAACGAGGTAACAATGTGCGAACTTCTCAACCGCATCTGGTCCCGCCCCCGAGGCGAATGGACCCGGGTCCTGCGAAAGGAGCTGCCCGCGCTCGCCGCGGGGATAGTGGAGGAACTCCGGGACGGGCTTCCGGCGTTCTCCGCACTCGTGGAGGACCTCGGAGACGAAACCGTCAGACGCCAAGTGGAGGCGGCCCTGCTCACGGTCCTCGGTTACGGCGCGCCCGCCGCGCCGGAGAATGACGAGCGGGAGGAACCCGGTCGCGGCGCTCCGCGCCCCGCACTGACGGCCGTACCGGCCCAGGGATCCGCCGCCGCGCCCGACCACGCGCGGCGGGAGCTCTTCGCCGTTCTTACGGGTGACATGACCATGGCTGATTCGGACCTCGACGAACTGGCCGCGGCGGCCCACTGGCCGCTGCCGGACACGGTCCGGGCCATCGCCCTCGCCACCCCCGGCGAGACCCAGCAGCTGGCGGCGACCCTGGACGACGGCCTCGCCGGGATGGTCGGCGGCCAGCCGTGCCTGCTGGTCCCGAGCCCCGACCCGGACGCCCGCGGGCCGCTGGAGAGCGCCCTGCGCGGCCGGTTCGCGACCGTCGGCCACGCCGTCCCCCTGCGCGACACCGCCTCCTCGCTGCGCTGGGCGCTGCGGCTGCTGGCCCTCACCCCGACCCGAGCCGGGCTCGACGCCCGGCCGGTCTTCGTGGACGACCACCTCTCGACCCTGCTGCTGCTCCAGGACGAGCCCCTCGCGCACGCGCTGGCGGCGCGCTGGCTCCGGCCGCTGACCGACCTCACCCCCCGGCAGAGCGAGCGCCTCGAAGTGACCCTCCTGGCCTGGCTGGAGGGCGGCGGCGCACCCGAGGCCGCCAAGGCGCTGAGCGTGCACCCGCAGACCGTGCGCTACCGCATGCGGCAGCTGGAGAAGCTCTTCGGACCCGGGCTGCGCGATCCGCGGACCCGCTTCGAACTGGAAATGGCCCTGCGCAGCCGCCGCCTCATGGCCCAGGTCCGGCGCCAGCACTCGCGGGTGGGCCGCCGGGCCCGTAGCGTCACGGCGGACTTCCGCCCCCTCGGCGTCATGGCCCGCGTCAACGGCCTCTGATCCAGGGCCGGAAGAGGCCCGAAGGGACCAGCGGGCGCCCCGCCCCCACACATACAGGCTCCGGCCCCTTCCCCGCCGTGCAGGCGGGGGAGGGGCCGGAGCCACGCTCGGGGCGGCGCGGGGAGGTGGGAGGAGGGCGCCGGCCCCGAGGGTCCGTGAGGGGTCCGGCCTCACGGCCGGACCCCGTGAGCGGGGATTCTCTGGCACCAGCGGGAACTCGCGGTGGTTCGCGGGGATTCGCTGGGACTAGCGGCAGGAACGACCGGAGTTGACGCAGCGCACGGCGTTCGCCATCAGGGCGTCCGACATCACGTTGATGAAGTCGCCGTGGTCGGTCACCGGCTTGTGCAGCTGCTCGGGGAAGCTGTCCACGGCGAACCGCGCGCCCTGCGGGACTCCGTAGACGATCCGCTGCACGAGCTGCGGAATCGCCTTGAATCCGGCGGGACACGAGCCGTCGCGCCCCGCGAAGGCCACGTGGGTGCGGTGGTTGGCGCTATCGGTGTTGCGCCCGTCCCAGCAACTCTGGAAGGAGAAGGTGCGCACGACGTCGCTGCCCTTGGGGCAGACCGGGTACTTGTCCTTCAGTTGCCGGTTCTCGAACCCGGTGCAGCTCCAGGACGCGTTGGCGTTGGCGGTGCCGTTGGTGAACGCCTTCGCGTCGCCGGTGATGATCCGCAGGAACCGGGGCATGGCCGTGACCTTGTCGGCCGGGCTGCCCTTGAACTCGGTCGTCACCTGCTTGGGCCGCAGGATGGTGCCGACGTTCGCGTCCTGGCCGCCGCCCGGCGCCTTGGCGTCCTTCTCGGCCCGGCCGTCGCGCAGCCGCAGCACCGGCCAGTAATAGGTGGACTGGTCGCCGTTGGCGCAGGTGGTCCCGGCCGCGGCGAGGCTGCTGTTGGTGGAGAAGGCGTCAGTGGTCTTGTTGCCGACGTAGTCGTGCATGTGGTGGGCGCCGTTGCCGACGCCGGGCGCGACGATGACGTTGTCCGGATTGAGGTGCCGGTTCTCGTTGCGGCCGCAGTCCACCGACAGGGACCCGGTCGAGGCGCGGGACGAGGGTCCGGGAGTACGCACGTTGGGCCGTACGGTGTTGATGGCGACGAAGTCGGCGCGGGCCGGCCCCCCGCTGCCCTGGAGGGCGGCGCCGCGCGCCTCGTCCCCGGCCGGGGCCGCCTTCATCGCGCAGCCGCTGAGCGCGTCCAGCCCTTGAGGCTGTGCGGAGGCCCGCCCGAGCGCGTCGGAGAGCTTGCCGATGGACTCGCCCCGCTGCTGCTTCAACGTGCCGAGCAGGTCGTCGCCGCGGGCCCGGCCGGAGGCCAGCTTCGTGTAGGCGTCGGCTACCTGCGCGTCCAGCTGCGCGAGGTTGTCGTCGACCTCGGGGCGGGCCTGGTCCGGTACCTCGCGCAGCTGGTCGCCCACGTCGGGGCAGTCGATGGTGGCGGTCACCGGGGCGGTCCGGGGGGAGCCGGGGTCCTGGCCCGCGGAGGCCTGTTGGGTGACGAGCAGCACTCCGCCGCCGCCCAGAACCAGGGCGGACACCAGGGCGAGGGCCTTGTGTGCGGGACGGAGCCTGCGTTTGTGGCCGTTCTGACTCATGCGATCACTTCACTTCACTTCGTCGGTAGGTCACGTCGTCGGTAGGTCACTTGGCCGGTGGGCCACTTGGTTTGTGGGTCACTTGGCCGGTGGGTCACTTGGTCGGTCGGGCCGGGCTGGCCGAGGGGGCCGGGGTGGCGTCCGCGAGGCCGTCGAAGTCGACCAGCCCGCTCGCCTCCAGGACCGAGATGTGGTCCAGCACCGTGGTGTTGGCGTCCGTGGCGAGGTCCCGGACCATCGAGTTGCGGGTCTGCGCCCGGATCTGGGCCACCAGGGCGAAGACCTTGCCGTGGGCCCGGCGCAGCAGCTGGACGAACAGCCGCTCGTACTCGGCGCCCTGGGCCCGGTCGAGTTGGTTCAGCCAGCCCTGCTGCTGGTCGGTGGGCCGGTCCGGAAGGTCGACACCGAGGGCTTCGCCCACCTCGCGCACCCGCCGGTCCAGTTCGGTGTGGCCTTCGACCAGGTGCTCTCCGGCGGTGCGCACCGCGGGGCGGATGCCGCGCTGCTGGGCCTGGCGCCCGGCGGGCAGTTCCCACAGCCCGGCGAGGCGCACCTTGCGGACGAAGTCCCGGTCCTGGGGGCTCAGGGGCCCGAAGGCGGTGCTCAGGGTCCCGGCTCCGTCGTCGTCGGCGGCGGCCGGGGTCCGGGCGCCGCCCGCGGCGGCGGCCGAGCCGCCGAACGTGTGCACGGGGATCAGCAGCGCGACGAGGGTGAAGGCGAGCGCGCCGATGACGATGCCCGTGCCGATCACCTGTCTCGACGCGAGCGACAGGCCGGTGGCGGCCCGGCGGCGGAATGACAGCACTGTGCCTCCTTGTGCGTGATCCGGGAGGGCGGTGCGGTCGTCCGGCTGCGCTCCCCCGGGTGCCAAGGGACGCTAGGCGAGTTGGGGGGCCCGTACGGAAGGCCCATCAGGAACGGACAAACATCCGGGCGAGGCCCCGGACGGCTGGTACGGTTCCGCCCGCCCGGGGCGCGTCCGCGCGGTCAATCCTCCGGTTCCCAACTCCCCTGCCGCGTAGCGTGGTTGAGTATATTTTCGATCATTTGACAGGTCATCCGACAGGAGATCCGCGATGCGCCGGTACATCCATGCCCGCCACGGCCGCCATGCCCTGACCGCCGTGGCCGCCCTGGCCGTCGCCCTCGCCGCCACGGGATGCGGGGGCGGGGGCGGGAGCGGGTCCAAGAAGGAGGTCTCGCAGGAGGGCAAGGGGGCTACCCGTGGGTGGCCACCGCCGAGATCTGCAATTCCCTGCCCTACGACCGGCTCTCCGACCCCCTCGGCAGACGCGAGGAGGCCGCCGACCGGGCCAAGCGCTCGGGCGGCGGCTCTCCCGGCTTCACGTGCGCCCAGCCGCTGGTGGAGGCCGCCGACGCCGCGTTCGGGGACGTCAAGGTCGAGCTGGACTTCGCCTTCACCGAGAGCGTCGACTTCGCCAAGGACGTCTTCGGACGGGGCCGGGAGGACTCCCGCAAGGACATGCCCGACAAGGAACTCGTCGAGGTGAACGACGTGGGCAGGGAGGCCACCCGGCTCAACTTCGACAAGCCCACCGACATGCACCAGGTGCGCGAACTGCAGGTGTGGGACAGCAATCTGCCGCTCACCGTGACGATCACCGCCGAGGCCCGCCACCAGCCGAAGGCCGAGGGCCTCAAGCCCATGGACACGAAGGTCGACTCCTTCGCCCGGGGCGTCCTCGACGCCCTCCGCACGTAGTTCCGTTTGGTGAACACTTGACGCAAGATTGACTCCACCTTTCGACCGCCGGGCACGGGAGGACCGTTACGGTCCCTCCCATGTCCCTACGACCTACCGCCCTCCCGGTCCTCCCCTACCGCAAGCCCACCCGCGGCCGGGACTACTGGGTCCTGGACGACGTGCTCCCCGACCCGGACGCGGTACGGGAGCGCGCGCTGGCCAGGGACGACTGGACCGAGGGGTACCCCCACAAGCCGGAGAGCTGGCCCGGGCTGCGGGTGATGCCCGGACTGGACCCCGGCGAGCTGGAGCGGGTGGAACGCCTGGTCCGCGCGGCGACCGGCGCCCGCGAGATCTGGGCCGAACGGCCCGCGGGCAGCGGCACCTTCAACCACAACTGCGTACAGGTGGTCGGCGCGGGCGAGTGCGAGCCCCGCCCCCACACCGACTCCCGCAGCCTGTGCCGCTACGCCGCCGTGCTGTACCTCAACCCCCGCGTCCCCAAGGCGTACGGGACCAGCTTCTACCGCCAGAGCCTGCCCGGCGGGGTGCTCGGCGGCAATCAGGTCATCGCCCCGCACAACACCCTGGTGGACGCACTGGGCACCCGGTTCGTCGCCCCGGACTCCTTCACCCCGGACGTCGACGTGCCGCACCGCGCCAACCGGCTGCTGCTCTACTCCGCCAACATGATCCACAGCGCCACGGACTACTGCGGGACCACGCTGGAGGACAAGCGGATGACGGCCGTCTTCTTCTGGAAGGCCGCCTGACCCCGACGGCGGCCTGACCGCGACGGCGGCCTGACCGCGACGGCGGCCTTACCCCGACGGCGGCCCGACCCGCCCGGGCGGCCGCCCGGTCCGCCCGCCTCCCCCCGCCGCGGGGCTCAGCCGAGACCTCGTGGCAGCCTGCCCGTGTGCAGGACGCCCAGCGTCTGCGTGGCCCGCGTCAGTGCCACGTACAGGTCGCTCGGCTGCTGGTCCGCGGGCTCGACCACGATGACGGTGTCGAACTCCAGGCCCTTGGCCTGCCGCGGGTCGAGCAGGACCACCGGCCGGGTCAGGTCCGGCTCCTCCCCCGCCCGTACCTCCACCCGCAGGTCCGCCAGCGCCTCGGCCAGTTCCCCGTGCAGCGGACGCGGCGCGATGACCGCGAGCCGCCCCTCCGCCGGCAGGTGGGCCGCCACCGCCTCGGCGAGGGCGCGCGGGAGGTCACCGGTCTCCCGCACCCAGGGGCGCACCCCGGTGGAGCGCACCGAGCGGGGAGGCTCGAATCCGGGATGGTGGGCGCGCAGTACGGCGGCCGCCAGCTCCATGATCTCGGCCGGCGTGCGGTAGTTGACGCCGAGCCGGGCCAGCTCCCAGCGGTCCTCGACGTACGGGGCGAGGATGCGTTCCCACGATCCGCAGGCCGCCTCGTCGGCCGTCTGCGCCGGGTCGCCGACCAGCGTCATCGAGCGGGTGGGGCAGCGCCGCATCAGCAACCGCCAGGCCATCTCGGAGAGTTCCTGCGCCTCGTCGACGATGACGTGGCCGAAGGCCCAGGTCCGGTCCGCCGCGGCGCGCTCGGCGGTGCTGCGGTGGTCGTCCTCCTCGTGGCGCTCCGCCATGCGCTCGGCGTCGATGAGGTCGTGCGCGGCGAGGAACTCGCTCTCCTCGTCCTCGAACTCGTAGGACTCCGAGCCCTGCGAGAGGTCCAGCACGCCCTGCGCGTAGGCGACACGGTCCTGGCGTTCCTTCTCCTCGGCCGCGCGCAGCGCGCTGTCGTCCGTGCCGAGGAGTTCGGCGGCCTCGTCCAGGAGCGGGATGTCCGCGGGGGTCCAGCCGCCGGAGTCCCGCCGGATCAGGTCCGCCTCGTCGGGTGCGAGGTACGTGGGCTCGGCGAGGAACTCGGCGAGCAGCCGCTGCGGGGTCAGCGCGGGCCACAGCGTGTCGATGGCGGCGTGCACCTCGGCGCTGGTGGCGATCTCCTTGGCGAGCTGGGCGATGTCGTCGGGGCCGAGCAGGTTGGGGCCGCCGAAGGGGTCGGCGCCGAGCCGTTCGGTGAGCTGCTCGGTGAGCGCGTCGATGATCCGGAAGGCGAAGTAGGGGCGCGCGAGGTTGTGCGGGAGCCCGGTGGCGCGGGCCCGGTCGCGGGCCTCGTGCGCCATGGTGCGGTGGAGCAGCAGCGTGCCGTAGTCGTCGTGGTCGATCTCCAGGGCGGCCTCGGGCACCGTGCCGGTGTCCTCGCCGAGCCCGGCGGGGACGTCCTGCGGCAGCGTCTGGCGGTCGCTGACGACCCGGGCGAGTACGTCGGCCATCGCGGCGCGGCCCTTGACGGCCGCGGCCCCGGGCCGGTCGGCGGCGGTGGCGCGCTCGCCGGGGAAGAGCTCGCCGAGGGTGGCGAGCAGGACGCCGGTCTCGCCGAGGGCGGGCAGCACCTGGCCGATGTACCCGAGGAAGGCGGGGCCGGGGCCGACGATCAGGACGCCGCGCTTGGCGAGCAGCTCGCGGTGCGCGTAAAGGAGGTACGCCGCCCGGTGCAGGGCGACGGCGGTCTTGCCGGTGCCGGGTCCGCCCTCGACGACGAGCACCCCGCGGTGCGGTGAGCGGATGATCCGGTCCTGGACGGCTTGGATCGTCCGCACGATGTCGTGCATGCGGCCGGTGCGCGCGGCGTCGAGGGCGGCGAGCAGCACGGCGTCCGCGTCGGCGCCCTCGTGGCCGGTGCGCTCGGCGTCGGTGAGGTCGAGGATCTCGTCGTGCAGGGCGGTGACCTCGCGGCCCCGGGTGGTGAGGTGGCGGCGCCGGCGCAGCCCCATGGGGTGGTGGCCGGTGGCGAGGTAGAAGGGGCGCGCCACGTCGGCCCGCCAGTCCAGGACGAGGGGGGTGCGCTCGGTGTCGTCGCGGCGGATTCCGATGCGGCCGATGTGGTGGTCGCGGCCGTCGGAGAACTCCAGCCTGCCGAAACAGAGGCCGTTCTCCCCCGTGTTCAGGGCGGACAGCAGGCCGGATTGTTCGGCGACCACGACGTCGCGTTCCAGCCGGGCCTGGAAACCGGTCCCGATGTCGCGCAGGGCCCCGCGTACGGCGCCTTCGGCCTGTTCGCGCAGGTCGTCGAGGCGGTCGTACAGCTCCGTGATGAATTGCTGCTCATTCTCGAATTCCGCGGTTGACAATTCCACTCCCGACGCGATACAGTGTTCCCATAAGCTTGTTCATGACTTCTTCATGCCTCAAAGTGTCCGAAGTCGTGAATCATCAAATATACGCAGAGAAATACCCCGGTCGTCAATCCGACCGGGGTATTTCTTTTGTGCGGGAGCGGGACTCGGGCCCGGCTCAGCCGCACCACTTCACCGGGCTCAGGTCCTTCACGTAGCGCGCGGACACCCATGCGTCGCGCTCGTTGTACAGCCGGTACCACAGGTCGTTGCCGTCGATCTGCTCCGCGTGCTTCTTGCACAGGATCTCGACCTTCTGGCCCGGTGCGAACGTACCCAGCGCGTACCCGCGGGTGCCCGGCCTGCTGCGGACCGTCAGTTCGGCCTTCGAGACCACCTTGCCGAACGCGTACTCCGGCTGCGTCCGGGTCCGCGCTCCCGGCGCGCCGTCGGCCAGCGCGGCGCCCGCGCCCGTCAGGCCGATCAGCACACTGCCCGCGGTGAGGGCCAGGACCGCCCGGAGCGACCCGGGCCCCAACGGCGTGGACGACGAGATCGGCGAGGTCGGCATGACGGCCATGTGCGGCTCCCGGGCGAGGGCGTACGGCGACCCTGCCGGTCGCCCGGGACGACTATGGCGAGAGGCCCGCGCCCCGCCGCGCAGGCGCACCGCCGCTCCCGCGCGATCCACCGGATTCCCGGCCCGATCGGGTGAACCCGCGCCCCGGCCGGGGACCTTGCGGCGCGGACCGGGGGAGGCCGACCACCCTGCGCGGTCACGGTACGTCGACCGGGGCGCCCAGGGCTCGGGCGCGCTCGGCGGCCCACACCAGGCGGTGCGTGGCCAGGCTGACCCGGGGGCCGGACAGCAGCAGGCTCCGGTCGCCGGTGGCCACGGCGGCCAGGAACGCCTCGGTCAGGGCCAGGTCACCGCCGCCGTGCCCGCCTTCGGGCGCTCCCCCGGCGGGCTCGACCAGCTCCTCGCGGCCGGTGCGGAAGTCGGTGACCCGCAGGATGGCGCCGTCCCCCTCGATGTGGCCGTGGGTGCCGAACAGGCGGGTGCGGCGGTCGCCCATGGGGGTGAAGGCGCTCACGGTGAAGGTGGCGGTGGCTCCGTCGGCGAACTCCATGGCGACGACCTGGTGGTCGACGACGTCGTTGTCGCAGGCGTAGACGCAGCGGCCGTAGGGTCCCGTGCGCAGCGCGTCCATGACCCCCGCCTCGGTGGCCCGGGTGGTGACGGCGGACAGCGGCCAGAACTCGCGGCGCGGCTCTCCCAGGCAGCCGAGGTAGAGGCGGGGCGCGGAGTAGGGGCAGTCGGGTTCGACGGCGCAGTCGGTACAGCGGTCGGCGGCGCCGGGCGGGGCGCCCTCGGGCCGGAAGTGGCCCCGGCGGCCGTAGGACGTCACGGTGCGCGGGGTGCGGCCGAAGAGGTGCACGAGCCAGTCGAGGTCGTGGCAGGCCTTGGTGAGGAGCAGCGGCCCGGAGGTGTCCGAGCGGCGCCAGTTGCCGCGGACGAAGGAGTGGGCGAAGTGCCACCAGCCGACGGGTTCGAGGTGTTCGGCGCCGACGAGGCGGCCGATCCGGCCCTCGTCCAACAGGGCCTTGAGGGCCCGGGTGTAGGGGGTGTAGCGCAGCACGTGGCAGACGGCGAGGAGGACGCCGTGCCGCTCGGCGGCCTCGGCGATCCGCTCGGCCTCGCTCTCCTCGGCGGCCATCGGCTTCTCCACCAGCAGGTGGTGTCCGGTGGCCGCGAGGGCGACGGCGGGCGCGGTGTGCATCCGGTCCTGGGTGGCGATGATCGCGGCGTCGGCCTGCCGGCCCGCCGCCGCGAGGGCATCCCAGTGCGGGTAGACCCGCTCGGGCGGTACGCCGAACTCGGCCGCGGCGGCGGCGCGCCGGGCCGGGTCGGGCTCGGCGAGGACGGTGATCCGCCCGGCGCCGGTGGCGTGCGCGTGCCGGGCGTACGTCAGCCCGCGCAGCCCCGCCCCGACCAGGGCCAGGGTCACCGGCGGGGCGGGCGTGAGGGGCTGCGGGGTCATACGGGCCTCCGGGTGCGGGCGTAGGGGCGTACGGGCGGGCAGCTGCGCGGGCGGACCTACGGGCGGGCTCGGCGCATATGCCAGCCCTGCCCCGCGGGCCCCGGCCCGATGCGCGCCACCGCCCACCGGTTCGCGCCCCGGGGAAGGAAGGGCCGGAAGCCGCCGCCAGAAGTCCAGGACGGCACTCCGCTTTGTCCATGGGCCTGCCACGGGGGCGGTCCGCAAGCTGGCTGATCAGTGAGCGGACGGCCGGTCTCCATGTCGTGCGGCCTTCCGCGCAGCCAGCGCCGACTCCCGGAGGTCCGATGCGCACCCCCCTCTGGCCCGCCGCAGCCGCGGTGGCCGGGCTCATCGCCACCCTGGTCGTGGCCGTGCCCACCGCGATGGCGGCCACGCCCCTGACCATCAGCTCGACCGACCTGTCCGTCAGCGTGGACCCCGCCTTCCCCAGGGTGATCAGTTACACCCGGCGGGCCACCGGTGACGTGCTGAACGGCAACGAGGACACCCTCTCCACCGTCCTCGTCAACGGAACCCCCTACACCCCGGCGGTGACCTCCACCCCGGGTGTCTCCGGCGTCGACTACGTCATGACCTTCTCCGGGGTGAGCGTCAAGTCCAGCCTGTCGGTGACCGGTTCGGTCGTCGAGTTCAAGGTGACGGCGATCGAGGACACCGCCGCGCTGCGGGTGCGCAGCTTCTCCATCCCCGACCACAACCTGGTCAGCGTGCGCAGCGACCAGCCCGGGGCGGCCCTGTCCACGGCTGCGATGTACACCGCCACGACGGGGACGGGCGATACCTTCACCCCGGTGACCGCGAGCACCCCGGCCGACGCCGCCGCCAGGACCGTGATGTACGGGCTGGTCAACACCGGCAGGCTGGCCGCCGCGATCGACTCCAACTCCCAGTACGACCAGCCGTCGGGCGGCACGGCCCGGGAGAACGGCCGGATCAGCGAGAAGGTCACCGACAAGGGCGCCTACCGCCGGGCGGGCCTGTGGAGCGGGGACTGGCTGTACCGGGCGCAGGGCGCCCCGCTGGACGACCCCGAGCCGCTGCCGTACGCCCGGATCGCGATCACGGGCGACCGCAACGCCGACGCGGTGGTGGACTGGCAGGACGCGGCGATCGCGTACCGGGACATCTGGACCCCGCCGACGGGCTGGCAGCAGACCGCCGACCGGGTGGTGCAGCGGATCCCGTTCAACTTCGCCTCGCAGGCCACGCATCCCTTCGCGGAGACCCTCGACGAGACCAAGCGGGTGGCGCTGGCCACCGACGGGCTGGGCCAGTTCGTCCTGCTCAAGGGGTACGCCTCCGAGGGCCACGACTCGGCGCACATGGACTACAAGAACATCGGGACGAAGCTGGGCGGCGCGGCCAGGCTGAACGCGCTGACCACGGCCGGGCACGCCTACAACGCGGACTTCGGCGTGCACATCAACGCGACCGAGGAGTACCCGGTCTCGGCCACCTTCGATCCCGCGCACCAGAGCGGCGGACTCGGCTGGGACTGGCTGGACCAGTCGTACTACGTCGACACCCGCAAGGACGGCCAGTCCGGTGACCGCCTGAAGCGGCTCAAGGACCTCAAGGCGGCGGCGCCCGGCCTGGACTTCCTCTACGTGGACGTCTGGTACGGCGACGGCTACGTCTCGCGCAAGCTGGAGCGGGACATCGGCGGACTCGGCTACCAGCTGGCCACCGAATTCCCCAACACCTTGACCGAGCAGTCCCTCTGGCACCACTGGGCGGCCGACGTCGACTACGGCGGCAGTGACCTCAAGGGCATCAACTCGACCATCACCCGCTTCATCGCGAACCACACCAAGGACGACTGGATCGCCCGCAACCCGCTGCTCGGCGGGGCCGAGGTGAGCGCGTACGAGGGCTGGCAGGGCAAGAGGGACTACACCGCCTTCCTGAACACCACCTTCGCCACGAACCTGCCGACCAAGTACCTCCAGGAATCGCCGATCGTGAAGTGGACGGCCGACACGGTCACCCTCGCCAACGGCACCTCGGTCACCACCGCCGGCGGCGCCCGGAAGATCACCACGGCCGGACGCACGGTGCTGGCCGGCTCGGCCTACCTGCTGCCGCGCGACGGGAAGCTCTACCACTGGAACGACAAGGCGGGCGCCACCACCTGGACCCTGCCGACCGGGTGGAGCGCGCCCAGACTGTACGAACTCACCGACACCGGGCGGCGGTTCGTCGCCGACCTGCCGGTCAGCGGGGGCAAGGTGACCATCAACGCCGCCGCGCGCACCCCGTACGTCGTCACCGACGGCGCGGCGCCCGCGCAGGCGGACCCGCGGTGGGGCGAGGGCACCCCGGTCAAGGACCCCTCCTTCTACGCCGGGAACCTGAACGCCTGGAACGTCACCGGGACCGGCGCCGCCGTCACCCGCAACGCCCAGGGCCAGAACGAGCTGACGCTGGCCCCGAACACCGCGCCGAGCGTGTCCCAGCAGCTCACCGGCCTCTCCCCCGGGACGTACGCCGCCTCCGTGTGGGTGTCCACCGCCGCCGGGCGGCCCGCCACCCTCAAGGTGAGTCCGACGGGCGGGACGGCCGCCTCCGTCTACGCCGACTCCTCGCCGCTGACCAACAACCTGGGCGGCAGCGAGAAGAACGGCACCAAAATGCAGCGGATGAAGGTGTTCTTCGACGTACCGGCGGGCCAGTCCACCGCGACGCTCCAGCTGTCGGCCGCCGCCGGCGCGGGCACGGTCGCCCTGGACGACGTACGGGTGGTGCGCGGTGCGCGCTCCCCGCTCGGCGGGCACTGGTTCACCGAGGACTTCGAGAACGTCGACGCGGGCTGGGGCCCCTTCGCCTTCGGTGGCGCGGGCGGCTCGGCCACGGATCCGCGCACGCACATCGCCCAGCGCAACGCGCCCTACACCCAGGCGGGCTGGAGCGGGAAGCTCGTCGACGACGTGATCAGCGGGCAGAACTCGCTGAAGTCGCACGAGGAGCGGACCGGGCTGGTCTACCGCACCCTGCCGCAGACCCTGCGGCTGACTCAGGGCCACGCGTACAAGGTGAGCTTCGGTTACGAGAACGGGTTCGCGGGCGACTACCAGTTCATCACCGGCGCCGGGAGCGCGGAGAGCGCCACCGCGCTGGGCCAGGCCCGGACCGCGACCACCTTCACCAAGACCTTCACGGCCGGGGCGGACGCCTGGATCGGGATCCGCAAGGTGAGCGCCGAGGACTCCCACAACGAAGCCGATTTCGTCCTGGACGACCTCGCG
Organism: Streptomyces sp. G-G2; assembly: GCF_030063135.1. GTDB lineage: Bacteria > Actinomycetota > Actinomycetes > Streptomycetales > Streptomycetaceae > Streptomyces. The sequence goes on along the minus strand of NZ_JASISO010000021.1, from coordinate 50,723 downwards.
GTGGACGACCTCGGCCCGGTGGGCGGCGGTGAACTGCTCGTCCCGCAGTCGCGGATGAGCGTCAAGGCCGTGGACAGCGAGGAGACCGCGGGCGAGAACGGCCGGGGCGCCAACGTCCTGGACGGGGACCCCGCCACCCTCTGGCACACGCAGTGGTACCAGGCCACCGCGCCGATGCCGCACGAGATCACCCTGGACCTGGGGGCGTCGTACAACGTGTCGGCGCTGCACTGCCTGCCCCGGCAGAGCCAGAGCAACGGCCGGATCGCCGACTACCAGGTCCTCACCTCCGCCGACGGGGTCACCTGGACGGCGGCGGCCTCGGGGACCTTCGTCAACTCCGCGGCGCAGCAGGACGTCTCCTTCGCCGCCCGTTCCGCGCGCTACGTGAAGCTCAGGGCCACGAGGGAGGTGGCGGGCAACGCCTGGACGTCGGTGGCCGAGCTGAACATCGGCTACCTGCCGTGATCCGGGACGGACTCACCGGCCCTGCCGGGGCAGGGCCTGCTGGTCGCGGAAGCGGCCGGGGGCCACGCCCACCCGGCGGCTGAACAGGCGGCTGAAGTAGGCCGCGTCCTCGTACCCGACCCGCCGGGCGACTCCGGCGACCGGCAGGTCGGTGCGGGCGAGGAGTTCCTTGGCGCGGCTGAGCCGGATCCCGAGGAGGTATTCCTTGACCCCCTCGCCGGTACTGCGGCGTACCGCGCCGCGCAGTGCGTACAGCGGCATCCCCAGGCGCGCGGCGTGCTCGGCCACCGATATCGGCAGGAGCGCGTCGCGCGCGAGGGTGTCCATGACGGCGTCCCCGTGCCGGGAGACCTCGGCGCGGGCGTAGCGCAGGGCGACGAACAGGCCGTGGACGGCGGCGGCGGCCTCCACGTCGAGGAGCGGGCCGCCGCGCCGGGCGGCCCGGACGATCCCGTCGACGATGTGGCGCACCTCGGCGGTCTCGCTGAGCGGGACCACGGGCCGGTCGGGGGTGATGTACCCGAGGTCGGTGTACGCCTCCACGCTGCGGCCCGCGAAGTCGACGAAGCTCTCGTCCCAGCCGGTGCCGGGGTCGGGCCCGTAGTGGTGGACGACCCCGGGCACCAGCCACAGCAGCGCGGGCGCGACCACCTCCTGCGGGGGCCGGCCGCCGTGGCTGAACCAGCCCCGGCCGCGCGTGACGACCACCGCCACGTGGTGGTCGAGGGCCCGGGGGCCGACGACGGGCAGCGCGCCCCGCTGGAGGCCGACCCCGAGGCAGACCAGGCCGAGGCGGCGGTGGTTGACGGTGGGCGCGAAGTACCGCATCCAGCTGCTGTACGGCGGCGGATCGGACGGCGTCGGCATGGGGGCGGACATCTGCGGATTGTGATCCACGACCGGGCGCGGCCTCAAGGGGGCGCGGGGTCCGGCGGTCGAGCGGCGGGCCGTCAGGGGGTGACGGTGATCGCGTCGAGTTTCGCGCGCAGGTAGAGGTGGGAGTCGACGGGGCCGTGGACCACGCGGCCGGTGGGCGCGGGCAGGGACTCGACGCGGGTGTGCGCGTCGCACTCGTAGAAGTAGACGAGGGAGAGCAGTTCCTCGGCGGGTGCCTCGGCGGGCGGCGGCATCACCCGGTGGCGGCCCGCGCGCCAGCGGTCCCCGGTCCACCGGGCCATCAGGTCACCGATGTTGACGGTCAGCGCGGCCGGGTCCCAGGGGGCGTCCTGCCAGCCGCCGCTGTCGGTGTGGACCTGCAGTCCGCCCGCGCCCGGCTCGCGGTCCAGGACGGTGACGGTGCCGAAGTCGGTGTGCGCGCCGATGCGGAACTGGCCGGGCAGGGGTGGACCGACGCGGTCGGTGCCCGGGTACCAGTTGACGTTGAACCCCCAGGTGGGGTGGCCGGTGTGGCGGGTGAAGAGGTCTTCTTCCGCGCCGAGGGCCACGGCGAGCAGTTCGAGGAGTTCGTCCGACAGGGCCCGCATCCGGGCGAGGTACTCCGTGACCGGGGGACGCAGCGCGGGGACTTCGGCGGGCCAGGTGTTGGGCCGGAACCACTCCGCGTCGACCTCGGGGTCCCCGGTGGGGTCCTCGGCCGCGCAGGACCAGGATTCCTTGAGGTCGGGCGGGGAGGCGGCGCCCTCGGCGCAGCTGTTGGCCTCCGCGCCGGGGCCGAGCCAGCCCCGGCCGCCGACGGGGACGGCGTACGGCGCCTTGGCCCCGGCGGGGAGCCGGAAGAAGGAGCGGGCCGCTTCCCGGATCCGGGCGGGCAGGACGGGGTCGACGCCGTGCCCGGTGATCAGCAGGAAACCCGCTTCCTGGAGCGCCCGGTCGACGCGGGCGGCCGTACGCGCCCGGGCGCCGGGGCCACCGGAGCGCCAGGGCCGCAGATCGATCACGGGAACGGGTGAACGCGTCATGTACGGCCTGCTTTCCGGTCGGCGGCGGCTCCGTCACGGGGGACGGCGGGTCCGGGTCCATGCTCGCAGCCCGTCCACCGTCCAGGTGTTGACGACCCGCTCGGCCGGTACCCCGCATTCCGCGGCCCGTTCGCAGCCGAGGGGCTGCCAGTCCAGCTGGCCGGGGGCGTGCGCGTCGGTGTCGATCGCGAAGAGGGTGCCCGCCTCGACGGCCCGGCGCAGCAGCCTGCGGGGCGGGTCCAGCCGCTCCGGCCTGCTGTTGATCTCCACGGCGGTACCGGATGCGGCGCAGGCCGCGAAGACGGCCGCCGCGTCGAAGGTGGACTCGGGCCGGGTGCGGCCGGTGACCAGGCGCCCGGTGCAGTGGCCGAGCACGTCCACGAGGGGGTTGCGTACGGCGTTCAGCAGGCGGCGGGTCATGGCCGGAGCGTCCATGCGGAGCTTGGAGTGCACGGAGGCGACGACCACGTCGAGGGCGTCCAGCAGCTCCGGTTCCTGGTCGAGGGATCCGTCGGCGAGGATGTCGCACTCGATGCCCGTGAGCAGCCGGAAGGGCGCCCAGGTGGCGTTCAGCGCGGCGACGGCGTCCAGTTGCTCGCGCAGCCGCTCCGGGGAGAGGCCGCGGGCGATGGTCAGGCTCGGCGAGTGGTCGGTGAGGACGGCCCAGTCGTGGCCGATGCCGGCGGCGGCCCGGCCCATGTCCTCGATGGGGCTGCCCCCGTCGGACCATTCGGAGTGCAGGTGGCAGTCGCCGCGCAGGGCGGCGCGCAGCGCGGCGGCCCCGGGGCTGGGTGGCGGCCCCACGGGGTGTGCGGCGACCTCGTCCTCCAGTACGCCGAGGTAGCCGGGGACGCTCCCGGCGAGGGCCTCCTCGACAGCCCGGGCGGTTTTGGGGCCGATGCCCTTGACGGCTTCCAGTGTGCCCGCGGCGGCCCGCTCGGCGGTCTCGGCCGGTCCCATGCGGGTGAGGGCCGCGGCCGCGCCGCGGAAGGCCCGTACCCGGTAGGTGGGGGCCTGGGCGCGTTCCAGCAGGAAGGCGATCCGGCTCAGTGCCGCGACCGGGTCCATGCGCCACCTCCTGCCGCGCGCCCGTGCTGCCGTGCGCCGCGTCCCACCAGTGTGGCAAGGGAGGGGCGGGCGGGCATCCCGGCCGGGGGACGGCGACGCGCGTAGGCTGGAAGCGGACTCGGGGCCGTTCTCACCGTGAGGCGGTGGATCATGACCGGACTGCTGGTCCGGAGTTTTGACTCCGCGGACGAGACGAGGCCGTTCCAGGACGGCAAGGGCAGGCTGGACCTGCTGGAGACGCAGGGCGGGCCGGTCGGCCGGGCGGTCTTCGAGCCCGGCTGGCGCTGGTCCGAGCACATCAAGCCGCTGGCAGGTACGGACAGCTGCGAGGCGGCCCACACCGGGTACGTCGTCAGCGGACGGATGAAGATCGTCATGGACGGCGGCGAGAGCGCCGAGGTCGGCCCGGGCGACTTCATGCAGATCGCGCCCGGGCACGACGCCTGGGTGGTGGGCGACGAACCCTGCGTGGCCCTCGACTGGACCGGGTACGGAACCTACGCTCAGCCCAGCAGCGCGTAGACCGTGGAGGCGGTCGCCGAGGGTTCGGCGGCGCCCTCGGGGGTCATGGTGATGTCGGCGAAGGCCATCCGCTTGCCGAGCTTGGTGACGCGGACGCGGATGATGACGTCCGCGCCGGTCACCGGGCGCTGGAAGCTGGTGGACTGCTGGACGGTGGTCATCGGGCCGTACGCGCCGCGGGCCGCAGAGATCGCGAGCACGGTGGCGGTGTCGGCCGCGGCCATGAGTGCCTGGCCGCTGATGCTGCCGCCGTCCCGGGCGAGGCGGTCCGACCACGGCAGGCGCAGGACGGTGACCTCCGGGCCGGTTTCGAGGACGGTCAGGGCGAGGTCGAGCACCCAGGGGGCGAAGTTCTCGGCGAGGATCTTCTCGCCGTCCGCCGGAGTGAAGGCCGGGGTGGGGGCCGGGGGGGTCTGTGTCACAGGGTGATTGTGGCGGCCGGTCCCGGCCGCCACAACACCCCCCGTACCGGGCGAACCGTCAGAGGCGCGCGGCGAGTTCGGTGCCCTGACGGATGGCGCGCTTCGCGTCGAGCTCGGCGGCCACGTCCGCGCCGCCGATCAGGTGGGCGCCGATCCCGGCGGCGACCAGCTCCTCGTACAGGGCGCGGCGCGGCTCCTGTCCGGCGCACAGGACCACGGTGTCGGCGGGGACCAGGCGCTGTTCGCCGTCGACGGTGATGTGCAGGCCCTCGTCGTCGATGCGGTCGTAGGACGCCCCGGCGACGGACACCACGCCGCGGTGCTTGAGTTCGGCGCGGTGGATCCATCCGGTGGTGGTGCCGAGCCCGGCGCCGACCTTGGTGGCCTTGCGCTGGAGCAGGTGCACCTGGCGCGGGGACGCGGGGCGTTCGGGGGCGACGAGTCCGCCGGGTCCGCTGTACGTCGTGTCCACGCCCCAGTGGCGGAAGTAGACGGCGGGGTCCTGGCTGGCGCCCTCGCCGCTGTCGGTGAGGAACTCGGCGACGTCGAAGCCGATGCCGCCCGCGCCGACGACGGCGACCCGGTCGCCGACGGGCGCGCCGTCGCGCAGGACGTCGAGGTAGGTGACCACCGAGGGGTGGTCGACGCCTTCGATGGCGGGGGTGCGGGGGGTGACTCCGGTGGCGACGACGACCTCGTCGTAGCCGGTGAGGGCGGCCACGTCGGCGCGGGTGTCCAGGCGGACCTCGACCCCTCGCTCGGCGAGCTGGATGCCGTAGTAGCGGATGGTCTCCTCGAACTCCTCCTTGCCCGGGATGCGGCGGGCGATGTCCAGCTGGCCGCCGATGTGGCCGGAGGCCTCGAAGAGGGTGACCGCGTGGCCGCGTTCGGCGGCGGAGACGGCGCAGGCCAGTCCGGCGGGGCCCGCGCCGACGATGGCGACGCGCTTCTTCAACTGGGTCGGTGAGAGCACGAGTTCGGTCTCGTGGCAGGCGCGCGGGTTGACCAGGCAGCTGGTGATCTTGCCGCTGAAGGTGTGGTCGAGGCAGGCCTGGTTGCAGCCGATGCAGGTGTTGATGGTCTCGGAGCGGCCGGCGGCGGCCTTGGCGACGAAGTCGGCGTCTGCGAGGAAGGGGCGGGCCAGCGAGACCAGGTCGGCGCGGCCCTCGGCGAGCAGCCGCTCGGCGGTCTCGGGGGTGTTGATGCGGTTGCTGGTGACGAGCGGGACGGAGACCGCGCCCATCAGCCGCTGGGTGACCCAGGTGTAGGCGCCGCGCGGGACGGAGGTGGCGATGGTGGGGATGCGGGCCTCGTGCCAGCCGATCCCGGTGTTGATGATGGTGGCGCCCGCCGCCTCGATCTCCTTGGCGAGCTGGACGACCTCGTCGAGGGTGGAGCCACCCGGGATCAGGTCCAGCATGGAGAGCCGGTAGATGATGATGAAGTCCTCGCCGACGGCCTCGCGGGCGCGGCGGACGATCTCCAGCGGGAAGCGGACGCGGTTCTCGTAGGAGCCGCCCCAGGCATCGGTGCGCCGGTTGGTGGCGGCCGCGATGAACTCGTTGATCAGGTAGCCCTCGGAGCCCATGATCTCGACACCGTCGTAGCCCGCGGCGCGCGCGAGACGGGCGGCGCGGACGAAGTCCTCGACGGTCTGCTCGACCTCGTCGGTGGTCAGCTCGTTCGGGACGAAGGGGCTGATGGGGGCCTTGAGGGCGCTGGGGGCGACCAGGTCCGCATGGTAGGCGTAGCGGCCGAAGTGCAGGATCTGCATCGCGATCCGGCCGCCTTCGGCGTGCACGGCGTCGGTGATCACCCGGTGTTCGGCGGCCTCGGCCTCGGTGGTGAGGCGGGCGCCGCCCTCGAAGGGGCGGCCCTGGTCGTTGGGGGCTATGCCGCCGGTGACGATGAGGCCCGCGCCGCCGCGGGCGCGCTCGGCGTAGAAGGCGGCGAGGCGCTCGAAGCCGCGCTCGTGCTCCTCCAGGCCGGTGTGCATCGAGCCCATGATCACGCGGTTCGGCAGGGTGGTGAAGCCGAGGTCCAGCGGGGTCATCAGGTGGGGGTAGTGGCTCATGCGGGGGCGCCTCCTCGCGCGGGGGTGATGACCCTGTTGTAGCGAGCCGCGCAGCCTTTTGCAACTAGGTGCATAACCGGGTTCGAGGGCGCTCGGACCAGGGATGGCGGGGCGCGCGGGCCTCCCCGGTGGAACGTGTGGCGGACCTCACCTCTCAAGGAGCGGCAAAAATGCCGGAATGTCCCTTCGTCCCGCCACGGGCGCGGCTCCCGGCTCCCCTGGTCGGAGAACCGGGAGCCGGGGCCCCGGGCCGCTTGGTCAGACCCGGCGCAGCCGGACCGTGAGGATCTGGAACGGGCGCAGGACGAGGGAGACCGCGCCGTCCGGGCCGGGCCCTCCCAGCGCCTCCGTCGCGGGCAGCGAGCGCTCCAGCAGGTCGCTCTCGACCGCCGCGGTGACGGCGAAGCCGGGGCGCAGGGTGGCCCGGGCGCGCCCGCCCCGGGACTCGTAGAGCCGGACGATCACGTCGCCGCCGCCGTCCTCGGCGAGCTTGACCGCCTCGACGACCACCGCGTCCCCGTCGGGCCCGTCGACCGTGACCAGCGGGGCGACCGGGGTCGCGCCGGTCAGGGTGCGCTCGGGCAGGTTCAGCCAGTGTCCCTCGCGGACCGCGTCCCCGACCGCCGCGCCGGGGGCGAGCGAGTACCGCAGGATGTGGGCGCCCTGGTCGGTCTCGGGGTCGGGGTAGCGGGGGGCGCGCAGCAGGGACAGCCGGACCGTGGTGGTCTGGCCGCCGTCGGCGCGCATGTCCCGGGTGACGTCGTGTCCGTAGGTCGAGTCGTTGAGCAGGGCGACCCCCCAGCCGGGCTCCTCCACCTGGATCCAGCGGTGGGCGCAGATCTCGAACTTGGCGGCCTCCCAGGAGGTGTTGGTGTGGGTGGCCCGGTGGACGTGCCCGAACTGGGTCTCGGAGGCGGAGCGTTCGGCCTTCACGTCCAGCGGGAAGGCGGCCTTGAGGAACTTCTCCGTCTCGTGCCAGTCGACTTCGGTGACGATGTCGAGGGTCTTGGCACCGGCCCGCAGGGTGAGCGACTGGACCGCCGTGGACTCGCCGAAGGAGCGCGTGACGCGGACGGTGGCGGCCCGCGGGCTGTGTTCGGCGACCTCCAGGCAGTCGAGCGCGACGAGGTCGGTGACGTTGTTGCGGTAGAAGGCGTCGATGTCCCAGGCGTCCCACATGTTCGGGAAGTCGGGGTGGATCTGGAGCAGGTTCGCGGCCCCGCCCGGTGCGACGGACTCCCGCCCGGCCGCCAGGTCGTACGCCGAGACGACGAGCCCGCGTCCGTCCACGGCGACCCGCAGCAGCCCGTTGTCCAGCACGTGGCCGCCGCCCGCCCGGCCGGTCACGGTGACGGGCGCCGCCGCCTCGGCCGGTACCCCCGCGCCACCGGCGGGGACCCCGCGGCGGGCGTGCGGGGCGCAGTTGAAGACGAGTTCGGTACTGCCCTCGCCGGCCAGGGCGCGCTGGGCGGCGCCGGTGATGGCCTCCAGTTCCGCGCGCAGCTTCGCGTAGGTCTCGCGGGCCTCGCGGTGCACCCAGGCGATGGAGGAGCCGGGCAGGATGTCGTGGAACTGGTGCAGCAGCACCACCTTCCAGATCCGCTCCAGGTCCTCGTGGGGGTAGCCGAAACCGGGGACCCGGACGGCGGCGGTCGCCGACCACAGCTCGGCCTCGCGCAGCAGTGATTCGCTGTGCCGGTTGCCCTGCTTGGTCCTGGCCTGCGAGGTGTAGGTGCCGCGGTGCAGCTCCAGGTACAGCTCTCCGGCCCAGACGGGCGCGTCCTCGTATTCGGCGTGGGCCTTCTCGAAGAAGGCGTCGGGGCGCTCGATCTCGACCCGGGGCGAGCCCTCCAGGTCGCGCTGGCGCTTGGCGCGGGCGAGCTGCTCGCGGGTGGGTCCGCCGCCGCCGTCGCCCCAGCCGAAGGGTGCCAGGGAGCGTGAACCCCGGCCCTTCTCCTGGTAGTTGCGGGCGGCGTGGGCCAGCTGTTCGCCGCCGAGGTCGGAGTTGTAGGTGTCGACCGGCGGGAAGTGCGTGAAGACCCGGGTGCCGTCGATACCCTCCCACCAGAAGGTGTGGTGGGGGAACTTGTTGACCTGGGACCAGGAGATCTTCTGGGTCAGGAACCACGTGGAGCCGGAGAGCTTGACGATCTGCGGCATCGCGGCGGTGTAGCCGAAGGAGTCGGGCAGCCAGACGTTGCGGGTCTCGATGCCGAACTCGTCGAGGAAGAACTTCTTGCCGTAGAGGAACTGCCGGGCCATGGCCTCGCCGCCGACCATGTTGGTGTCGGACTCCACCCACATGCCGCCGACGGGCACGAACTGGCCGTCGGCGATCTTCTTCTTGATCCGCTCGAACAGCTCGGGCCGGTAGGTCTTGATCCAGTCGAGCTGCTGGGCCTGGGACATGGCGAAGACGAACTCGGGGTGCTCGTCCATCAGGTTGACCATGTTGGAGGTGGTGCGGGAGACCTTGCGGACGGTCTCGCGCAGCGGCCACAGCCAGGCGGAGTCGATGTGCGCGTGGCCGATCGCGCTGATCCGGTGCGCGGAGGCGTTGGCGGGGGCGGCGAGGACCCCGGCGAGCCGTTCGCGGGCGGTGGCCGCGGTGCCGGGGACGTCGGTGAGGTCGATCGCGTCCAGGGCGGAGTCGATCGCGCGCAGGATCTCGTAGCGCCGCGCGTCGCCCTCGGAGAGCTGCGTCATCAGGAGGTAGAGGACTTCGAGGTCCTGGACGAGTTCCCACACCTCGGCCTCGAAGACGGTGAGGTCCATCCGGGCCAGCCGGTATAGCGGCTGGTCGCCGCTGGTCAGCCGGTCGCCCTCGTAGGTGACGCCGTGGTCGACGAGGACGGGGTTGGAGGCGCCCTCGACGTACCACTCGACGCGTTCGCCGCCCTCGGCGCGGTCGGCGACGCGGACCCAGTCGTTGTAGGGGTTGAGCGCCTTGACCTCGGCCCCTTCGGCGGTGTGGACCAGTCCCTCGCACTGGAAGCCGGGCATCATCCGGTCGAAGCCGAGGTCGAGTACGGCCTCCACGGTACGTCCGGCCCATTCGGCCGGGACGGTGCCGGTGACGCGGAACCAGGTGGTGCCCCAGGCCGGCCCCCAGCTGTCGCCGGTCACGCAGGGCTCGTAGTCCGCCGCCAGGCCCTCGGCCACGGGGACGGGTTCGCCGGGGGCCTCCCAGCGCTCCACCGTCAGCGGGACCGAGCGGGAGTGGACGGCGGGCTTGACGCGCTCCTTGAGGACGCGGCGGAGGCGGTGTTCGGTGATGCTGCGGTCGTCGTGCATGACGGCTGCTCCAGGAGAGGAGGTGGCGGGCGGGTGCGGAGGAGGGGGGCTCAGGTCTTGACGGCGCCCTCGCCGACGCCCTTGAAGAAGAAGCGCTGGAGGGCGAAGAAGAGCAGCATCATCGGGAGCAGCGCGGCCATCGCACCGGCGGCGATGATCCGCTGGTCGTTGACGGTGGTGGCGCCCGCCAGGCTCTTCAGGCCGAGTTGCAGGGTGTAGTGGTCGCTGTTGGTGAGCACCAGCAGGGGCCACAGGAAGTCGTCCCAGGCGCCCATGAAGCTGGTGATGCAGACGACGGCGAGGGCGCCCTTGGCGGCCGGGAGGAAGACCCGGGTGAAGCGGGTCCATTCGTTGGCCCCGTCCAGGACGGCGGCCTCCTCGACCTCCTGGGGCACGGAGAGGAACGCCGCCCGCATGATCATGATGTTGAGTACGGAGACGGCGCCGGGCAGCCAGACCCCGACGAGGGTGTCCACCAGGCCCATCTCACGGACCGTCAGGAACATCGAGATCATCACGGACTCGAAGGGGAACATCAAGGTCGCCACGAGCACCGTGAAGACCGCCTTGCGGCCCTTCCATCCGGCCCGGGAGAGGGCGTACCCGCCCATCGCCGCGAAGAGCAGGTTCGAGGTGATCGCGAGGACCGCCACGACGAGGGTGTTGCCGACGTACTGCAGGAGCGGGAAGGACTCCGCGACCCGGACGTAGTTGTCGAGCGTGGGCTGCGAGGGCAGGACCCCGTCGTAGACGTTCTCGGTGCGGCCGCGGATCGAGGTCAGGAACTGCCAGACGATCGGCCCGACCATGACGACGAGCATCAGAAGCAGGGTCAGGTACCGGCCGGTCAGGCCGATCAGGTACCGCCGGCGGTCCGCGCCCGCCCGTTTGACGGGTTTCGTGCCGAGGGAGGCCAGGGTGCTCAACTCTCGTCTCCCTTCGAGAGACGGTGGCCCAGCAGGCTGAAGACCAGCGTCAGGAGGAACAGCAGGATGGAGATGGCCGCGGCGTAGCCGGTCTCCCCCGCGAAGCCGAGGCCGACCTGGCGGATGAGGAAGGGCAGGGTGCGGGCGCCGCCGCCGGGACCGCCGCTCTCCCCGCCGAGGATGTAGATCTCGGTGAACACCCGCAGCGCGGAGATCGCGGAGAGGGTGCCGACCAGCAGCATCATCGGCTTCACCTGGGGGACGGTGATGCTGAAGAAGCGCCGGACCGGACCCGCGCCGTCGATCGCGGCCGCCTCGTAGAGCGAGGTGGAGACGTTTCCGAGGGCCGCCAGGTAGAAGACCATGTAGTAGCCGAGGCCCTTCCACACGGTCACGAGCATCGCGGAGAAGAGCAGCATGCGGCTGTCGGTCAGGAAGGGGATCGGCTCGGAGATCACCCTGAGCTGCTGGAAGACGGTGTTGACCAGGCCGTCGCTGCGCAGCACCCACTGCCAGATCAGGCCGACCACCACGGCCGAGGCGATCACCGGGGTGTAGAAGGCGGACCGGAAGAATCCGATCCCGGGAACCTTCGTCCGGACCAGGACCGCGAGCCCCAGCGGCAGGAACACCAGACAGGGCACGACCACCACGAGGTACAGCACGCTGTTGCCGGTGGCGACCCAGAAGTCGGGGTCATCGAAGGCCCGGGTGTAGTTCTCGAAGCCGACGAACCCGCCGCCGCGCAGGATCTGGGCGTTGGTGAAGGAGAGGATCACGGTGTTCACGAACGGCCAGAGGCTGAAGAGCGTCACCATGACCAGGCCGGGGGCGAGAAAGAGGTAGGGGGTCCACCACGTGCGGTGGACCAGGCCCGTCTCCGCCGCCGCGGCCCGCTTCGCCCGTCCCGATCCGGAGCGGGGGACCGGGCGGGACTCGGCGTGGAGGTCGGGGCGGGGGCCGGTGGGAGGGTCGGGGCGTGGGTCGGTGGGGGCGTGGGCGTCCAGGGTCATTTCTGCGCCGTCCGGGCGAGCACCTTGTTGGCCTCCTCCTGCGCCTTCTTCACTGCCGTACGGGCGTCCTGCTCGCCGTTGATCGCCTTCTGCACCTCGCGGACCACCGCGTCGCCGACCTGGTTGGTCCACTGGACGGGGGTGTTGGCGTCCAACTGGGCGGTCTTCAGCTGTTCCGCGCCGACCGCGCGGGCCGTCGTCTCCGCGTCCTTGCCGTCGCCCCGGTCCGAGAAGTGCGGGTCGGCGAGGCCCTTGGCGTTGGACGGGTAGATGGTGGCGTGCCGGGAGAACTCGACCTGGTTGGGGCCGTTGGTGACCCACTTGGCGAACTCGGTGGCCGCGTCCAGGTGCTTGGTGTCCTTGCGGATGCCGAGGGACTGGGCGTAGATCCCGATGTGGCCGAGGGTGCCGGTGACCGCGCCCGCGACGTGGGTGCCGGCGTAGACGGCCGGGGCGTTCTGCTTGATGTCCTTGACGAAGCCCGGGGAACCGGGTCCGAAGACGAGCTTGCCCGCGCCGTAGAGCTGGCTGATGTCGTCCGACTTCAGCAGGGACTCCTTGGGCATGGCGCCCTTGGCGTACAGGTCCTTCATCCGCTCGACCCAGGCGACGGCCTTGTCGGTGTCGAAGACGAAGCTGTCCTGCTGCGGGTTGAGGATCGGTACGCCCATCTTCTGCCAGTCGCCGGGGAGACGGCCCTTCGGGTCGGCCATGAAGGCGGAGTACTGGCCGCCGGACCGGGCGGCGATCTGGTCGGCGTAGTCGAAGAACTGCTCGATGGTGGTGGGTGGCTTCTCCGGGTCGAGGCCGGCCTTGACGAAGAGGTCCTTGTTGTAGGTGAGGATCTCCGGGGTCACGTACCAGGGGTAGGCGTAGACCCCGTCGCCCTTGCCCGGCAGCTTGAACTGCTCCCAGGCGCCCGGCACGTAGTCCTTGGCGACCTCGCCGTCGAGCTTGGCCACGTCGGCGAGCATGCCCCGGTCGCCGAGGAGCTGGAAGGAGTCCGTGGAAAGGTTCACCACGTCCGGGAGGGCGCCCGCCTGGGCGTCGGCGACGAGCTTCTCGTTGTAGCCGTCGCCCGGGACGTCCTCCCACTTCACCTTGGCGTCCGGGTACTTCTTCTCGAACGCGTCGATGACGCCTTGGACGTACCCGGTGAACTTGGGCTTCAACTGCAAGGTCCGGAAGGTGATCTCACCGCTGACCTTGCCCGTCTTCGCCGCCTCCTTCACGTCCGCGCCGCCGCTCATGCCGCACGCGGAGGCACCGAGGAGGGTGCCCGCCACCAGGGTGGCGAGGGCTGTACGGGTCAGGTTCGATCGGGTCATCGTCGCCGCCTTCGGAGAGATCCGGCCTCGCTGCCGGAGAGCGATGCCCACGGTCGTCCGAAAACAACTGCACGTCAATGTGCCCAAGGTCCCGATGGCCGGACGCACTTACGTCCTGAATCACGATGGGCGCCCTTCCATACAGCCCGGAAGTCACTCAATCAATAGGGGTCTGACCTGGACTGATGCGCTTTAGTCACAGAACCCGTTAAGGTGGTATCGATTCGATAACGAACCGGCCGCCGCGTCAAGGATTGACTTCTTCACGGCGGTTCGCGAAGGATTGCACTAATGCGCTTTACCCGACGTGGGGCAAAACCGCTTTACCTGCGTGTGGGCCTCCGCGGGCGGACGGTCCCGCGCGCCCGCCGGAAGGCCCGGTCACCCGGCGGCCGTCGTTCGAGGTCGGACCGCCTCACCCGGGTACGGGGAGACGGCCCGGCGGCATCCCGAGGAGAGCGCCACCGGCACCCGAGGAGAGCGCCACCGGCACCCGCGGGGCCGGGCGGTGGGCCCGGCCGGGCCCGGTCGAGCGGTGCGGTCACAGGTCCCCGGGGTCGGTGTTCGCCCCGCACAGGACGACGGCCACCCGCTCGCCGAACGGCCCGGCCGCGCCCCGCAGCGCCGCGAACGCCGTTGCCGCGCCCGCCTCGACCACGATCCGGTGGTCCTCCCACAGGGCGCGGCGGGCGGCCGTGATGGCGGAGTCGGCGACCAGGACCGAGCTGACGCCCGAATGCCGGGCCGCCTCGAGGGCTGCGCCGGAGACCCGGGTGGCGCCGAGGGAGTCGGCGGCCACCGACTCCACGGGTACGTCCACCACATGACCGGCCGTCAGGGCGGCGTTCAGCGCCCGGCAGTTCTCCGGCTCGGCCGCGACCACCCGTACCCCGTGCTCGCGCGCGGCGGTGGCGACCCCCGCGAACAGCCCGCCGCCGCCCACCGCGACGACCACGGCGTCCAGGCCCGGCAGCCCGGCCCGGATCTCGTCGAGCAGGGTGCCCGCGCCCGCCGCGATCAGCGGGTGGTCGTAGGCGTGGCTGCTCAGCGCGCCGGTGGCGGCGGCGAACTCCTGGCAGGCGGCGAGCGCTTCGGCGTACCGCTCGCCGACGAGCCGGACCTCGGCCCCGTACCCGCGCAGCCGCTCGACCTTGACCCGCGGGGCGGTCTCGGGGAGGAAGACGGTGGCCGGGACCGCCCGGTCGCGGGCCGCCCACGCGCAGGCCAGGCCCGCGTTGCCGCCGGACGCTATGGTGACGCCCGCCTCGGGGAGGGTGCCCGCCTCCTGGTGGGCGGCGAGGAAGTTGCGGGCGCCGCGCGCCTTGAAGGAGCCGGTGTGCTGGAGGTACTCCAGGGCGAACCAGACCCCCTCGGCGGCCGGGACGACGGCGGCGGGGCGGACGCCTCCGGCGATCCGGTGCGCGGCGGCGCGGACGGCGGCGTAGTCGAGCTGGGTTTCCATGCGGGTGGGGCTCCGTTCAGGGGCGGGCCTGCGGGCGGTCCGGGTCGGCCGCCCCGATCAGCTGGCGCAGGGCGCCGTAGTACACCTCGTGGTCAGTGAGGGCGGGCAGCACGTCGGCCACCGCGCCGCTCAGCGTGGGGAAGCGGGCCGGGTCGAGCGCGGCCAGGGCGGCTCGGGAGGCGGCGGTGGCCCCGGCCGGGTCGCGGTGGTCGACGAAGGCGGCGCTGCCGAGGGTCAGCAGGTACATCCGCCGGTAGCAGGTCATCGCCTCGGCGGGGGTCATCCCCGCGGCGACGCTGTCGGCGATGGCCGGTTCGACGAGCCGGGCCAGCAGCTGGCGGCCGAGCCAGGGGCGGCCGCCGCGCAGCACCAGCAGTCCGGGGTGGGCGGTGAGCAACTGGTAGAGGCTGGTGAAGCGGAGTTCGGCGGCCTCGGCCCAGCCGGTCCCGGCGGGGATCTCGGGCAGTTGGGCGGCGAGGTGTTCGGTGCACAGGTCGAGCAGCCCGGCGAGGTCGGCGCAGCGGCGCTGGACGGTGGCGTGCGAGACGCCGAGCCGGTCGCCGAGGGCGCGGAAGCTGAGGGCCGCGGGCCCTTCGTCGTCGAGGATCCGCAGGGCGGCCACCGCGATGACGGCGGGGGTCGCGCGGTCCAGGGCCATTGATCGTCTCGGCATGAGATACACCGTAACAGACGTCGGAACATACAGCGTATCAACGGCCCGCATCCACGCCGATCGCGGCCATATTGCTGGTCATTGGGCCTCAAACATCGACTTATGTTGACAGCGGGTAGTCGCACCGCTGCACTGGGCGCACGACTGCCCCGTCGCCCGTCGCCCCACGTCAAGGAGTTCCCGTGCCGCCTCGCCTGCGTGCGTCGCTCCCCTGCCTCATCGCGGCCGCCCTGATCGCCGTCCCACTGGCCCCCGTCCCGGCGGCGGCCGAGCCCACCGCGACCTCGGACACCCCGCTCGCGCTCACCCCGCCCATGGGCTGGAACAACTGGGCGCACTACATGTGCGACATCGACGAACGGACCGTCCTCGCGAACGCCGACGCCCTCGTCGCCACCGGTCTCGCCGCCAAGGGCTACGACACCGTCACCGTGGACGACTGCTGGATGACCAGGAGCCGGGACGAGAAGGGCGACCTGGTCGCCGACCGGGCGAAGTTCCCGCACGGCATGGCCTGGCTCGGGGACCACCTGCACGGCAAGGGGCTGAAGTTCGGCATCTACGAGGACGCCGGGTTCCTCACCTGCGAGCGCTACCCCGGCAGCGGTGTCCCCGACGGCGGCGGCCGGGACCACTTCGCGCAGGACGCCCGGCTGTTCGCGTCCTGGAAAGTCGACTACGTCAAGATGGACGGCTGCAACCTGTACGTGGCTCCGGGCACCACGAAGGAGCGGGCCTACCGCGACGCCTACACCTCCGTCGCCCGCGCGCTGCGCGGCAGCGGACGCGACATGGTCCTCTCGGCCTCCGCCCCCGCCTACTTCCAGCAGGGCGAATGGGGCAGCGCCGACTGGCACAAGGTGCTCGGCTGGGTCGGCGAGACGGGTCAACTGTGGCGCGAGGGCCGCGACATCAAGGTGTACAACCCCACCGCGCCCACCGCCTCGCGCTGGGCCTCCGTACTGGGCAACTACGGGTACAACCGCTGGCTCACCCGGTACGCGGGGCCCGGTAACTGGAACGACCCGGACTTCCTGCTCGCCGGGGCGCCCGGCCTCACCGACGCGGAGGGCCGCAGCCAGGTCGCCCTGTGGGCGATGATGGCGGCGCCGTTCATCCTGTCCTCGGACGTCTCCAAGCTGACCCGGGGCGGCCTCGACGCGCTCGGCAACACCCGGATGATCGCGCTGGACCAGGACCCGATGGGCCGTCAGGGCGCCGTCGTGTCCTCCAGCGGCACCCTCGACGTCCTGGTCCGGCCGCTCGCCGACGGGGACCGGGCGGTCGCCGTGCTGAACCGGTCGGGCGGCGCGCGGGAGGTGTCGCTGCCGCTGGCCGGCCTCGGGCTGCGCGGATGCGTGGTGGGCGCCCAGGACCTGTGGTCGGGGCGGCGCGAGGAGGTCGTGCACACGCTGAGCACGACGGTGGCCGCGCACGACACGGCGGTCTGGCGGCTGAGCCCGCGCGGCTGCGCCGCGGCCACGCCGACCGGTCAGATCACGGGCGAGGGCGCACGGTGCGTGGACGGCGAGAACACGGAGGGCGTGGGCGCCGTCGTGCTGTCCGCCTGCACGGGCGGCGACGACCAGCGGTGGGTGCTGGAACGCGACGCGACGCTGCGGCTGGCGGGCGCGTGCCTGACGGCGAGCGGGTCCGACGGCCGGGTGGAGCTGGCCGCGTGCCCGGCCGACGAGCCGGAGACGACGGGCGCCAGCAGGCAGCACTGGATGGCGCAGCGGGACGGTTCCCTGGTCGAGGGCGGGAGCGGACTGTGCCTGCAGGCCGCCGGCACCGGTCGGCTGGGGCTGGCCGCCTGCGGTGACCACCGGATCGACCAGACGTGGGCGATGCCCGTCTGAGGCCGTCCGGTCCCAGGCCGGTCCGGTCCCAGGCCGGTCCGATCCCAGGCCGGTCCGGGCGGGTGAAGGGAGCACGGGTGGACGCCTGGTACACCACACGCCGTCCGGTGATCAGCTCATACGGTGATCCTCACCCTCCCGTGGGAATCTCCGTCCCCGTGCGAGGGAGCGCGCGGGGTGCGCGGGGCCGCGCGGGCGGCGGTGCGGGTTGACTGGACGCACACCATCAGGGGCGGCCACCGGAGACGTCCGGTGGCCGCCCCTTGTGACGCCCGCGCCCGCCTCGCCACAGGAGTGAACCGATCATGTCCGAGACCGAGCAGGGGCGGCCGGGGCCGACGGATCCGGCCGCCGAAGGGGCCCGCAAGCCCGCCGCCGCGCTGGAACTGCTGACCTACCTGGCCGCCGGAGTCGCCGACATGGCGCTCGATCAGTTACGCGAGTCCACCGAGCGGGCCCAAGGCGTGCTGCGCCGCTCCGATCTGCGCGAGCTGCTCAACGACGGGGTGGTAGAGCTGCGCAAGCGCGGTGAGCTGGCCACCCAGCGGGCCGCCGCGGGGTCCGAGAACTACCTGGAGACCATGGCGCGCCGGGCCGCCGAGCGGGCCGGTCATCCACGTGCATGACCACGGCGGCTTCAAGGGGCGCATCGACGACGTGCTCGTCCGTCTCGCCGACGAGGAAGAGGCCGCGCTCCTCGACGTGCACGCCGAACTCTCGCTCCTCTCGCAGCAGTTGCGCCGCTCCCTGGCCCGGGGGAAGCGGATCCGGGCCGCGTTCCTGTACTGGGGCTGGCGGGCCTGCGGCCAGCCCGACTGCGAGGGTGTGATCCGGGCGGCGGCCGCGATGGAGCTGGTCCACGCGGCGGCCTGCACCCATGACGACATCATCGACGACAGCCGGACGCGGCACGGCCAGCCCACCGCGCACGCCGCATTCGCCGCGTCCGGGCGGCGGGCCACCGCCCTCGCGATGATCCTGGGCGATCTGCTGATGGGGTACGCGGGGCACGTCTTCACCTCGTGCGGGCTCCCCGGCGCCTACCTCGCCCGCACCGGGCCGCTCTGGTCGACGCTGCTGCGCGAAACCATGGCGGGCGAGTTCCTGGAGGTCCTGCGCACCGACGCCCCGGACCGCCCGCTCCAGGTCGCGGAGTCCCTGGAGGTGGCCCGCTACAAGACGGCCAAGTACACGGTGGAGCGGCCGCTGCACCTGGGCGCCACCCTCGGTGGGGGCTCCCGGGCCCTGCTGGACGCCTTCTCCGGCTACGGGCTCCCCCTCGGGGAGGCCTTCCAACTGCGCGACGACCTCCTCGGCACGTTCGGCGACCCGGCCGAAACCGGGAAGTCGAACCTGGACGACCTGCGGCACGGCAAACCGACCGCGCTGCTCGCCCTGACCGCGGCGGCGTGCGCGCGGGACGACCGCAGACTGCTCGGCAAGCTGGTCGGCGATCCCGGTCTCGGCGAGGACGAGGCCGCGACCGTGCGGGAGTTGATGGAGCGCAGCGGGGCCCGGGAGCGGGTCGAGGCGCTGATCGACCAGCGGATCGCGCGGGCCGTGGGAGCGCTGGACACCGTACCGATGCCGTCCGAGGCGCGGGCCGCCCTGCGCGGGCTGGCCGATACGGCGGCCCGGCGCTTTTCCTGACGTTCCGTCACCACTCACACCCCCGAACGAGACCGAGAAGGACGAGGACTGAAGTGATCACGGACAACACCACGCCGCCCCGGGCCCGTTACGACGACGACGCGCTCGACGCCCTGCGCGAGCAGGGCGACCCGCTCGCCGACGAGACCGTCGCCGCGATGTTCCGGCGCGGGGAGGTCGGCGACCTCAACACCCTGATGCGGTTCTTCTCCACCACCGGGGACCCACTCCCCGGCCGGCTCCCGGCCGCGGCCGCGGCGTACTTCGAGGCGACGGCCATGCCGCCCGCCTGGGTGGACTGGGACGTCATGGAGCGGGCCCGGCTGTTCTTCATGGACAACGCGGCCCACATCAACACCGGCCTGTCCTTCGCGGCGATGCCCGTGACCTACGCCGTTCCCCGGATGTCCCGGCTGCTCGCCTCGACCCACTCGCTCTCCTATCCCTCCCGGCGGATGGCGAACACCGGCCAGTTCGTCACGTACCTCATGCGGACCAACTCCTTCGCCGAGGGGAGCACGTTCATCCCGGCCGCCCAGAAGGTACGGCTGCTGCACGCGGCGGTCCGCCACCACCTGCGCGAGGGCGGCCACTGGGACCTGGCGGCGGACGGGATCCCCATCTGCCAGGAGGACATGATCGGCGGGCAGATCCTCTTCTCGATCCTGGTGCTCGACGCGATGCACCGGCTCGGGGTACACATGAGCGAGGAGGGCGCGGAGGCCTACTTCTACGCGTGGCGGGTCGTGGCGTACATGCTGGGCTGCGACATGTCGGCCGTACCGGAGAACCTCACCGAGGCCCGCGCCTACTGCGATCTGTACCTGCTGCGCAATCTCGGCCCCTCGCCCGAGGGGGTCGCGCTCAACGCCCAGCTGATGCGGATGTACGAGGACGTGGTGCCCGGCACCCTCTTCGACCCGATGGTGCCCGCCACGATCCGTTTCCTGGTCGGGGACACCATCGCCGCGTGGCTGGAGATCCCGCGCAGCGGCTGGGACACCGCCGCGAAGGCCGTGCCCGTCGTCCTCGGGCTGCTGGAGACCATCGAGGACAGCAGTCCGTACGCCGAGTGGGCGCTCGACAAGGCGGGGTCGCTGCTCGCCGGGTTCGAGCTGTCCGCGCTGACCCGGGGCCGGGTCATGCACCACGCGATCCCGGCCGAGCTGAAGTCCGAGTACGACGTCAGGCCGCCGCGCTCGGGCCGCTGGGTCCCCCCGCCCGCCACCTCCGCGGGGCTCTCCCCTGCCGGGTGAGCCCGACCCGGAGCGGGGTGAAGATCGGGTGGAACGGGCCGTCCAGTGGCAGGATCGAGCCGTGGAGGACGTACTACGGGTCGGCGACGGCCTGCCCGACCTGCTCGGCCGGGTCGCCCAGGGCGACGAGGCCGCCTTCGTCACGGTCTACGAGGCCGTGAGCGGGTCCGTGCTGGGCCTGGCCCGCGCGGTCCTGCGCGACCGGGCCCAGGCCGAGGAGGTCGCCCAGGAGGTGCTGGTCGAGGTGTGGCGCACCGCCGGGCGCTACCGCCGCGACCGGGGGACCGCGATGGCCTGGGTGCTCACGATGGCGCACCGCCGGGCTGTCGACCGGGTCCGCTCCGCGCAGGCCTCGGCCGACCGGGAGCGCCGGGCCGCCCGGCTGGAGTCGGCGCTGCCCGCGTTCGACCAGGTCAGCGAGGCGGTGGAGGACCGGCTGGAACGGGAGCGGGTGCGCCACTGCCTGGCCGCGCTCACCGAGCTGCAGCGCCAGTCGGTGGCCCTGGCCTACTACCGGGGCCTGACCTACCGGGAGGTGTCGGACGTGTTGTCGGTGCCGCTGGGTACCGTCAAGACACGGCTGCGCGACGGGCTGCTGCGGCTGCGGGGCTGCCTGGGGGTGAGCGGGTCATGAGCACGGACGAGCGCGCGTACGACGCCGGGGGCGCCGACCCGCACGCGGCGACCGGAGCCTACGTCCTGCACGCCCTCGACGAACCCGAGCGCGCCGCGTTCGAAGCGCACCTGGCGGACTGCCCGTCCTGCGTCCAGGAGGTGCGGGAGCTGTCGCAGACGGCGGCGCTGCTGGGGCGCGCGGTGGCGGTGACCCCGCCGCCGGAGCTGCGCGAGGCGGTGCTGCGCCGGATCCGGGCCGAGCCCGCGTCGGCTGCGGCGTCGGCTGCTGCGGCTGCGGCTGCGCCCGGCGAGTCTTCCGCGCCCGCGGGTCCCGCCGCCGGACCCCCCGATCGTCCGGCCGCCGCGCCGGGGGGTGCGCGGCACCGGGCCCCCGCGCCCTGGGCCCGATGGGCGCTGGCCGCGTGCCTGGCGGCGGCGGCCGGACTGGGCGGGCTCGCGCTGTGGCAGTACCAGAGCGCCGACGCCGCGCGGGAGACGGCCCGGGTCGCGCAGGCCCGGGCGGCCTCCCTGGCCGGGGTGCTGTCCGCGCCGGACGCCCGCCTCGTCACCGGAAGCCTCACGGGCGGCGGCGCCACGGGCACGGTGGTGGTCTCCCGTGACCGGGGCCGGGCCGTCTTCGTGGCCTCGGGTATGGCGGCCCCGCCCGCGGGCCGGGTGTACCAGCTGTGGTTCGCCGACCCGGCGGGCTCGATGCGCCCGGCGGGGCTGATGGACCCGGCCCGGCCCGATGCCCCGGCGCTGCTGGCGGGCCCGGTGGGCGCGGCCACCGGGGTGGGCGTCACCCTGGAACCGGCGGGCGGTTCACCCGCCCCGACCTCGGCCCCGCTGGTGGTGCTGGCCTTCCCCGCCGCCTGAGCCGCCGCAGCTGGCCGCCGCAGCGGGAGACCACACCGAGCCGGTCGCCCGGTGGCTCCGAATGACCTGTGTGCGGGCGGTCGGGCAGTAGCCGCCCCGCGCCGACGGCGCCCTCAGCGGTGTGGGCCGCCGTGGGCTCGCGGCCGTGCCTGTCGGAGGCGCGCTGCCCGACCGTACGGGCGTCGGCCGGGCGGGTGTCGGCCACTCGGGTGTCGGCCACTCGGAGGAACGCTGCGGGCCCGTCGGCCGGGACCGGCGTGAGCGGGACCGCGCGGCGCGCCGCGCCGGGTGCGCGGGCCCGTCGTAGATTGGCGGGACAGGCGCATCACGCATGTCAGGAGCCGATGCCGTGGAGCTGACCAGCACCTCGTTCCTCGTCACGCTGATCGCCGTCACGGTCCTCGCGATGCTGGCCGCCCTGTTCCTGTGGAACAGGATCCCCGGCCCCGGCTGGGTGCGGTGGCCCGCGAGGGTGCTGATGCTGGGGCTGTGCCAGCTGACCGCCATCTGTGTCGTGGCCACCTGGATCAACGGGAGTTACGGGCTCTACGCCTCCTGGAGCGACCTCCTCGGCACCGAGAACGGGCAGAGCGCCTCCACGATGACCGGCCCGCCGCCGGGGCGGGCGAAGTTCACCACGGGCGGCGACGGCACCCGCAGCACCTACTTCCGCGGCACGCACTCCAGGCTCGCCGGACAGGTGATCGTGTGGACTCCCCCGGAGTACGACGCCCCGGGCGCGGAGAAGACGCGCTTCCCGGTGCTGATGCTGCTCCACGGCTATCCCGGCTCGCCCCGGTCCTGGCTGGAGCTGGGTTCCATGCCGGGCGCCCTGGAGGAGCTGGTCGGGCTCGGGGCGGCGCACCCGTTCATCCTGGTGATCCCCGACATCTATCCGGGCGGTGTGAACACCGATTGCAGCGACGTGCCGGGGCGCAAGGTGGCGACCTGGCTCGCGGACGACGTACCGGCGCTGGTCGCGCGGAACTTCCGTACGCTGCCGGAGCCCAAGGGGTGGGGGCTGATGGGGATCTCCACGGGCGCGTACTGCGCGGCGAAGCTGCCCTTGCAGTACCCGAAGGTGTTCCGCGCGGGCGCGGCCCTGGACCCGGACCCGCTCGGCGGGGACCCCGAGGTGCTGGCGGACCCCGTACTGCGCCGGCGCAACGGCCCGCTGTGGCTCGTACGGCATGCGGGCAGGCCCGACGTCGGGCTGTTCCTGGCCACTTCCGCGCAGGACAAGGACAGCCCGCCGCAGGAGCTGGCCGCCTTCGCGAAGGCCGCCGAGGGCACCGGCGTCCGGGTCAAGACCCTCGTACGCCCGACGGGCGGCCACAACTTCCAGACCTGGGCGGGGATGTACCCGGACGCGTTGGGGTGGCTGAGCACGGAGCTCGCCGCGCCCGGCGGCGGCTGAGACGACAAGGACGCAGTCGGAGCCGCGGCCGCGGTCTGGGTCGCGGCCGTGCGCCTTCCGGGACCGGCCGCGGGAGGAGCCCACGGCCGTCGAGAGGGGCGCCCGGGGGAGGCCCGTCAGCCGCTGACGGAACCGGGGCGGACGGCGTCGAGACGCACCGGCAGCGTCTCGACGCTGTTGCCGATGAAGCTGCGCTGGTGCGGGAGTTCGGGCTCCGGGACGGCGAGGTCGAGGTCCGGGAACCGGGTGAAGAGCCGTTCCAGAGCGATCGTGGCCTCCATCCGGGCGAGCGGGGCGCCCACGCAGAAGTGCGCGCCCTGGCCGAAGGAGAGGTGGCGGGTGGTGTCCCGGGTGAGGTCGAAGCGGGAGGCGTCGGGGCCGTACGTACGCTCGTCGCGGCCCGCGGCCGTGTAGCCCGCCAGGACGGGAGTGCCGCGCGGGATCAGGGTGTCGCCTAGCGTGATGTCGCGGGTGGGGTAGCGGAACGGGAACCAGCTGACCGGTCCGTCCCAGCGCAGGGTCTCCTCCACCACGTCCGACCAGGTCGCCCCGCCCGCCATGACGAGGGCCAGCTGGTCGCGGTGGGCGCACAGGGCGCGGACCGCGTTGGAGATCAGGTTGAGGGTGGTCTCGTGGCCCGCGACCAGCATCAGCCGCATGGTGCCGATGAGTTCGGCCTCACTGAGCCGGTCGCCGTCCGCCGCGCGGGCGGCGATCAGCGCGCTGGTGAGGTCGTCGCCGGGGCGGGCGCCACGGGCAGCCGCGATCGTACCCATCAGCTCGACGAGTTCGACCACGGCGGCCATCGCCTCCGCCGGTGGGATGTCGGTGGCGACGATCACCTTGTGCGACAACTCGTGCAGCCTGCCCCGGTGTTCGGGTTCCACGCCGAGCAGTTCACAGATCACGCCCATCGGGAGCGGGAGCGCGAAGTGGCGGCGCAGATCGGCCACCCCGTCCGGGTCCTCGGCCGCGGCCCGGCCCAGATCGTCGAGCAGCTCGTCGGTCAAGGCCTCGATCCGGGGACGCAGCCGCTCCACCTGGCGGACCCCGAAGGCGCTGCCGACGAGCGAGCGCAGCCTGCGGTGGTCGCCGTCGTCGGCGGTGTGCATGCCCTGGGCGTTGGCGAACACCCGCAGCCGCCAGTCCGGGGCGATCCGGCCCTCGCGCAGGTCGGTGAAGTGCCGTGCGTCCTTGGCGACATCGGGGTGGCCGAGGAACTCCCTCAGTTCCTCGTGGCCGAGTACGACCGCCCCGGGGACCCCGCCGGGCAGCACGACCTCGACCACCGGGCCCCGGGCCAGCAGCCGGGCGTTGAGCGCGTGCGGGCAGCCGCCCGCGGGGTCGATCGCGTAGGCGGTCCCGGCTCGGTCCGCGGCGGGGTGAGCGGCGGGGTGCGCTGGCTGCTCGGGCATGTTCAATCCGGCTCTCCTGACCGTAGGGGTGGATCCCGGCCAACAGTGCGGGTTGGACGTCGGATTGTTCAAGCCCGCGCGAGGTGCAGCCGGTTGTGGTACCAGCCGTCGCCCTCCTTGCCGGTCGGGTCCTCACCGAGCGCGGTGACGGCCTCGACCGCGCGGCGCTGCTCGCCGGGGTCGGTGAAGCGCCGCTGCGGGTAGGTGTCCGTGCTCCGCTCAACGGCGAGCCCGTGGGACTCCAGGCAGGCCGTGACGGCCCGGAAGTCGACGGTGCGCAGGACGAAGGCGGCCACCGGGACGGGCCTGGCGACGGCGGAGAGCAGGCGGCCGAAGGTCCGCTCGGTGAGGAAGGCGACGCCGCCGGTGACGGTGATCAGCCCGGCCCCGGCCGCGGCCCGGGACAGTTCCGTGTCCGGGTCCCCGGTCTCCAGGTTCTCGCAGTAGCCCTCGTCGAGCAGGCCGACGGCGAGCGCGTACCCCACGGCGGGCCGGGAGATGTCGACCCCGATGGACCCGGCCGCCTCGGGAAGGCGCCGGCCCGCATAGAACTCCCGGTCCCATTCGATGAGTTCGGGTGTGCTCAGCTCGGCCGCCTTGGGCCCGGTGTAGCGCTCGTACAGCTCGTCGAGGGTCACGTCGTGGTTGACGAGCGCCGCGTTGATCCCGTAGGAGCAACAGAGGTCGAGCATCACCCGCTCCCCGGGCGGCAGTTCGGCGAGCAGATCCCGGAAGACCTGCTGCGCGTGGTGCGGCGCCTGGTACTCGTACGGACCCAGCTGGGCGAAGTACGCGCGCGGGTCCGGCAGTACGTAGGCCTCGTCGAAGCTCGTCATGTCCGCTGCACTCATGCACGCAGGTCTATCCGGCGCGCGCCGGGCGGGAAAGACGGCCGTTCCAGCCATGACGGGAGCCGAGGTTATCGACAGGCTAACTTGGCAGTTTACCTGCCGATCCTCTAAGGTCGCGCCATGGCAGACGAACAGCGCCGACTGCGGGAGACCGCCGAAGAACTCCAGCTGGCCGTGCGGATGGTGGTCCGGCAGATGCGGCTCGCTGCCTCGGAGGGCATGTCGTTGTCGCAGGTGGCGGCGCTCAAGCAGCTCCACCGCCTGGGCCCCGCCAGTGCCGCCGAGCTGGCCCGGGCCGAGCGGATCCGGCCGCAGTCGATGATCGCCACCGTGAACGCGCTGCGCGCGGCAGGGTACGTCGAGCGGACGCCCGACCCCATCGACGGGCGGCGGCAGATCATCGCCCTGACCGAGAGCGGCCGGGAGACCGTCCGCGAACGCGGCGAAGCCGGGTACGGGCGGCTCGCCGAGCTGCTGGCCGAGCGCCTGACGGAGGCCGAACGCGAGACCCTCCGGGAGGCGATCGTCCTGCTCAAACGCCTCGCCGACGCGGACGCCGAGGCCTGAGCACGAGCCCGATCCCGAGTACGAGCACCACAGTCCTCCGAGAAGGAATCGAGACCCTCATGACCGCTGACCTGAACCTCGACGCGCGCACCGCCCTCGTCCTGATCGACCTCCAGCAGGGCATCCTCGCCCTGCCCACCGCCCGCCCCTCCGGCGACGTGCTCAAGAAGGCGGTGGAACTCGCCGGGCCTTCCGCGCCAAGGGGCTCCCGGTGGTCCTCGTCAACGTCGCGTGGTCCCCCGACGGCGGCGACCTGCCCGGCGCCGAATCCGACCTCCCGGGCCTGCTCACCGCACCGCCCGCCGCCTTCTCGGAACTCCCCGCCGGCCTCCCGGCCGAGGGCGACATCCGCGTCACCAAGCGCCACTGGGGCGCCTTCACCGGCACCGACCTGGATCTCCAGCTGCGCCGCCGCGGGGTCACCCGGATCGTCCTGGCGGGCATCTCCACCAGCATCGGAGTCGAGTCCACCGCCCGCGCGGCCTGGGAGAACAGCTACGGCGTGGTCTTCGCCGAGGACGCCACCACCGACATGGACGCCGACGCGCACGCGCACTCCTTCGGCAAGATCTTCCCGCGCCTCGGCCGCGTCCGCTCCACCGCGGAGATCATCGCGGCGCTGGACGCCTGACCCCGGCCTCCTGACCCCGGCCTCCGCGGCCGAGCTCCGCCCGGGGACGTCGGGCGGGCGTCGGGCGGGCGTCAGGGAGGCGTCAGCGATCGGGGCGCCCGCGTCAAGTCCCCGTCAGGGGAAGGGGCGAGGGACCCCGTCGCGGGCATAGCGTCGAAGCGCGGCGCCGGCCGGACCGGTCGGGGCCGCACCCCGACGCCCGCACCTGGAGAGCCCACATGCCTGCCCGTTCACCGCTCTTCGTCCCGGTCCGGCCCGGCCGCCCCGACGGCCCCGGCTGCGCCACCCGCTTCTTCCGCACCCCCCTCGGCGTCCGTACCGCCGTCGCCTTCACCTCCACCGAGCGGCTCACCGCCGCCCTCGGCCCGGCGCAGCCCTGGATCCGGCTCTCGGAACCGGCCCTGCGCGCCCTGGCCGCCCCGCTCGGCATCACGACGCTCACCGTCGACCCGCCGTTCTCCGCGAAGCAGCCCGCCGGGCGGCCCGCGCCCGCGCCCCCGTGGACCCCGGCTCCCGCCGCCCCGGTCCCGGCCCGCGCCCGCTGAGGAGGACCCGATGACCGCGCTCGCGAGCTTCACCCACGTCGCCCGGCTCACCCACACCACCACGCCCGACACCGGCTGGCTGTCGGTCTGGCCCGCCTCCACCCGCCCCGCCCCGCACGACGACCTGACCGTCTCCGGGGTCTCCCTCACCGAGTCCGCCGACCGGTTCGGCACTCCCCTGTACGTCCTGGACGAAGCCGAGGTCAGGGCCCGCTGCCGGGCCTACCGCACCACCTTCCCCGACGCCGACGTGCTGTACGCGGCCAAGGCCTTCCTCTCCCGGGCCATGGTCCGCTGGATCGCCGAGGAGGGCCTGGGCCTGGACGTCTGCTCGGCCGGGGAGCTGATGCTGGCCTTCTCGGCGGGTTTCCCGGCCGAGCGGATCGTGCTGCACGGCAACGCGAAGACCCCGGAGGACCTGCGGACCGCGATCCGGCTCGGGGTCGGGCGGATCGTCATCGACTCCCCCGCCGAGATCGCCCGGATCGCCGCCGCGATGGGCCCGGGCGAGCGGCAGAGAGTACTCGTCCGGGTGGTTCCCGGGATCGCCGCGGGCGCGCATCCGAAGATCCGTACGGGCACCGAGGACCAGAAGTTCGGCCTGTCCCTCGCCGACGGTTCCGCCCGGCACGCGATCGACCGGATCCTGCGCCAGCCGAGCCTCGAACTCGTGGGCCTGCACTGCCACATCGGCTCGCAGATCACCTCCGCCAAGCCGTACGTCGCCACCGTGCGCCGGCTGATCGGGCTGCTCGCCCGGGTCCGCGACCGGTACGGCGTCCAGCTGCCCGAGCTGGACCTGGGCGGTGGTCACGCCATCGCCTACCGCCCCGGCGAGGACAGTCTGGACATCACCGATCTGGCGGCGCGGGTCCGGGCCGAGCTGACGCGCGGCTGCGCGCGGGCGGGCCTGGCCGTGCCCCGCCTGGCGATCGAGCCGGGCCGGGCCGTCGCCGGTCCCGCCGGGATCGCCGTCTACCGGGTCCTCGCCGTCAAGCGCACGGGGGAGCGTACGTTCGTGGCGGTGGACGGCGGGATGAGCGACAACCCGCGTCCGGCCCTGTACGGAGTGCGGTACGCCCCCCGGCTGATCGGGCGCCACTCCGCAGCCCGTCCCGCCGTGGTCACCGTGGTCGGCAGGCACTGCGAGGCGGGCGACGTCCTCGCGGACTCGGTGGCGCTGCCCGGGGACGTACGCCCCGGGGACCTGCTGGCGGTGCCCGCGGCGGGCGCGTACCACCTCTCGATGGCCTCCGGCTACAACCTGGTCGGACGGCCGCCCGTGATCGCGGTCCGCGACGGGGTGGCGCGCACCCTGGTGCGCCGGGAGACCCTCGACGACATGGGCCGCCGGGACATCGGCCTGTAGCGAGCGCGGCGGCGGGCGGCGTTGTTGTCAGTGGCCGGTCGTACGCTCGCGGTATAAAGCGAGCGCTGACAGGACGGCTCGCCCTGGTCGCGGGGGCGGACCCGGGCGTGGCGGGCGCGACCGTGTACGGGACGGGGCGCGGCACCCGCGGCCGCCGTTCCGAGTACGACCGGCCCGAGACCGTCGAGGAGACGGCCGAGCTGGTCACGGCGGCGGGCGGGCGGTGGCGGCGCAGGCCGTCGACCCGGACCGGGCGCGCTGGAACGGGCAGTCGCTCTCCAGCGGGCAGTTGGCCGGGGGCTACGGTTTCACCGACCTGGACGACAGCCGTCCGGACGCCTGGCGGTACATGGTCGAGGTGCGGGACCCGGGCCGTCCGGCCGGCACCACGGGCTACCGCTGAGCGGGCGCCCGGCCCCCGATCAGGCACTCCAGGCCGTCCAGGACGCAGGTCAGGCCGAAGCGGTAGGCGTGTTCCGGGCTGTACGCCGACCCGTGCGCCTCGCCCGCGGCGCTGCCCACCCGGGTGGCCAGGGGGTAGCGCTCCGGGTCCAGGACCCGGGCGAGCAGGGGGCCGGCCGTCTCCCACCACTCCTGGTCGCTCTGTTCACCCGCCCGTGCGGCGGCCTCGGCCGCGAGGGCCGCGCGGGTGGTGGACAGGACGAAGGCGAGCAGGTGGGTGAGGGCGGCGTCCATGGCGAGGTCGTCCAGCCCGAGCCCCTCGAAGGCGCCCAGTTCGTGCTCGTACTTGCCGATGAGCCCGGGGCCGAGCGGCGGCCGGACCACCGCGAAGGAGGCGATCCAGGGATGGGCGCGCAGCAGGGCCCGGTTGTCGTGGGCCACCGCCTCGGCGCGCTCCCGCCAGGAGGCGGCGGGGGCCGTGGCACCCCGGGTCATGTGCCGGTAGGCGTCGTCGAGCATGAGGTCGAGCAGTTCGGCCTTGCCCGGGACGTAGGTGTAGAGGGTCATCGGGGTGACCCCGAGTCGCTGGGCCAGGGCGCGCATGGTGAGCGCCTCGATCCCTTCGGCGTCGGCCAGGGCGGTCGCCGCCGCGACCACGGCGTCGGTGCTGAGGCCTTGGCGGGGGCCGCGCCCGGCGCGGCCGTGGCCGGGTTCCCGCCACAGCAGTTCCAGCGTGCGGGCCGGGTCCCCCGCTCCGCTCCGGTCCGTCGCCGCCATGTCGCCCCGCTCTCCGAAAACCATCCGCCATATCTCTGTACAGCGTATAGAGTACAGTGTATAGAGAAGGCTCGACACACCGCCCCGCGAGGAGTTCCGTGCAGATCGCCAGCACCGCGATATCCCTGACCGTCGACGATGTCACCGCCTCCGCCGACTTCCTGGCCAGGCACTTCGGCTACCGCGAGGTGATGGCCGCCGACGGCTTCGCCTCCCTCGCGCACCCGCAGGGGCCGCACGTGGTCTTCGTACGGCGCGGCCTGGAGGTGCTGCCGCAGGAGTACCGCCACCAGCGCGCGTCCGGGGTGATGCTCGCCTTCACCGTGGCCGACCTGCCCGGTGAGTACGAACGGCTGCGGGCCGAGGGCGCGAAGATCGTCCTGGAGCCGCGCGTGGAGCCCTGGGGCGAGCGGCTCTTCCTCGTCTCCGATCCGAACGGCGTGATCATCGAGCTGGTCGACTGGCCCGGCACGGACACCGAGCCCGCCACCGGAGCCACCGGGAACGCCGCAGCGGCCGGAAACGCCCGAGCCCCCGGAACCGCCGCGGCCACCGGTACGGCCGGGTCCGAGGCGGGCTCCGCCGACAGTCACCAGGTCATCCAGGTGCGCGGGGCCCGCGAGAACAACCTCGCGGACGTCTCCCTCGACATCCCCAAGCGCCGCCTCACCGTCTTCACCGGGGTCTCCGGCTCGGGCAAGTCCTCGCTCGTCTTCGGTACCGTCGCGGCCGAGTCCCAGCGGATGATCAACGAGACCTACACCGCCTTCATCCAGTCCTTCATGCCCAGCCTCGGCCGCCCGGACGTGGACGCGCTGCACAACCTCAGCGCCGCGATCGTGGTGGACCAGGAGCGGATGGGCGCCAACTCCCGTTCCACCGTGGGTACCGCCACCGACGCCTACACCATGCTGCGGATCATCTTCAGCCGCCTCGGCGCCCCGCACGTCGGCACCTCCAGCGCCTTCAGCTTCAACGCGCCCGAGGGCATGTGCCCGCGGTGCGAGGGCATCGGCCGCATCTCCGACATCGACGTCGACCAGCTGGTGGACCGCGAACTGAGCCTCGCCGAGGGCGCGATCACCGTCCCCGGCTACGCGGTGGACTCCTGGCCCTGGCAGATCATGGCGGGCTCCGGCTTCTACCCCGTCGACAAGAAGCTGCGGGACTTCACCGAGCGGGAGTGGGCGGACTTCCTGCACACGGGCCCGGTGAAGGTGAAGGTGGGCAGCAACAACTTCACCTACGAGGGCCTGGTCGTGCGGATCCAGCGCACCTACCTGTCCAAGGACCGCGAGTCGATGCAGTCCCACATCCGGGCCTTCGTGGACCGGGCCGTGGTCTTCACCGACTGCCCGGACTGCGACGGGACCCGGCTGAGCGCCGCCGCGCTGTCCTCCCGGATCGCCGGGGTGAACATCGCCGACTGCGCCCGAATGCAGATCAGCGACCTCGCCGCCTTCGTCCGCGGCATCCAGGACCCGGCGGTCGCGCCCCTGCTGACCGGCCTGACCGAACTGCTGGACTCACTGGTGGAGATCGGGCTCGGCTACCTCAGCCTCGACCGGCCCTCCGCCACCCTGTCAGGGGGTGAGGCGCAGCGCGTGAAGATGGTCCGCCACCTCGGCTCCTCGCTCACCGACGTGACCTACGTCTTCGACGAACCCACCACCGGTCTGCACCCGCACGACATCCGGCGGATGAACGGCCTGCTGCTGCGGCTGCGCGACAAGGGCAACACCGTCCTCGTCGTCGAGCACAAGCCGGAGGTCATCGCGATCGCCGACCACGTGGTGGACCTCGGCCCCGGCGCGGGCACCGAGGGCGGTCGGCTCTGTTACGCGGGCGACGTCGCGGGGCTGCGCTCCTCGGGCACGCTGACCGGCCGTCACCTCGAACACCGGGCGCGGCTTCGGGAGTCGGTGCGTACGCCCCGGGGACAGCTGTCCGTCAAGGGGGCGGACCTGCACAACCTGAAGGACGTCGACGTGGAGGTGCCCCTCGGGGTGCTCACCGTGGTCACGGGGGTCGCCGGTTCCGGCAAGAGCTCTCTGATCCACGGCCATCTCGCGGCCCGGGAGGGCGTGGTGGTGGCCGATCAATCCCCCATCCGCGGTTCGCGCCGGTCGAACCCGGCGACGTACACCGGTCTGCTGGGCCCCGTCCGTACCGCGTTCGCCAAGGCCAACGGCGTCAAGGCGGCGCTGTTCAGCGCGAATTCGGAGGGAGCCTGCCCGAACTGCAACGGCCTGGGGCTGGTGTACACCGATCTGGCGATGATGGCGGGGGTGGCCTCGGTGTGCGAGGAGTGCGCGGGCAAGCGGTTCACGCCCGAGGTGCTGACCTACCGGCTGCGCGGGAAGAACATCAGCGAGGTCCTCGACATGCCGGTGGCCGAGGCGCACGCGTTCTTCCCGACGGGGCAGGCCAATGCGGTGCTGGGCCGGCTGATGGACGTGGGTCTCGGCTACGTCCGGCTCGGCCAGCCGCTCAACACCCTGTCGGGCGGTGAGCGGCAGCGGCTCAAGCTGGCCATCAGCATGGCGGAGACGTCCTCGACGTACGTCCTGGACGAGCCGACGACCGGTCTGCACATGGCGGACGTGGACAAGCTGCTCGCGCTGCTCGACCGGCTGGTGGACAGCGGCAACTCGGTGATCGTCATCGAGCACCACCAGGCGGTCATGGCCCACGCCGACTGGCTGATCGACATCGGCCCGGGCGCCGGGCACGACGGCGGCCGGGTGGTCTTCGAGGGGACACCGGCCGAACTGGTCGCCGAGGCTGACACGTTGACGGCCCGTCACCTGCGGGAGTACGTGGGCGCGTAGGCGCCCGCGTCCCCTCGGGCACCGTCAGCCGGGGCCCAGGCGCAGTTCGCGGTCCGCGGCGAGCGGGGCGAAGTAGCGCTCGACCTCCGCGTCCGCGACCAGCTCCAGCGCGGCCGGGGACCAGCGGGGTCTGCGGTCCTTGTCGACCACCTGGGCGCGGATGCCCTCCACCAGGTCGGGCGCGGTCAGCATGGCGCAGGAGACCCGGAACTCCTGCGCCAGCACCCGCTCCAGGGAGCCGAGGACGCGGGCCCGGCGGACGGCGGCCAGCGTCACCTTGAGGGCGGTCGGCGACTTGGCCAGGATGGTCTCGGCGGCCTCCTTGGCCGCCGGGTCGCCGTGGCCGGACAGCCGCTCCACGATCGCCTCGACCGTGTCGGCGGCGTAGCAGCGGTCGATCCACTCGCGCCGCCCCGCCAGTTCGCCCTCCGGAGCCGGCGCGGTGTACCGGGGCAGTACGTCGGCCACGGGCGCGGTCGCGAGGGCGGCGGCCAGCGCGTCGAGCCGGTCGGCGGGGACGAAGTGGTCGGCGAGCCCGCACAGCAGCGCGTCGGCCGCCCCCACGGCGGCGCCGGTGAGGGCGAGGTGGGTGCCCAGCTCGCCCGGGGCCCGCCCGAGCAGGTGGGTGCCGCCGACATCGGGGACGAAGCCGATGCCGGTCTCGGGCATGGCGACGCGGGAGCGTTCGGTGACGATCCGGACGCTGCCGTGGGCCGACACCCCGACCCCGCCGCCCATCACGATGCCGTCCATCAGGGCGACGTAGGGCTTGGGGTAGCCCGCGATCCTGGCGTTGAGCCGGTATTCGTCGCGCCAGAACGCCTCGGAGGCGGAACCGCCCGCACGGACGTCGTCGTGGATGGCGCGGATGTCGCCGCCCGCGCAGAGCCCCCGCTCCCCCGCGCCGTCCAGCAGGACCTGGAAGATCGCCGGGTCGTGCTCCCAGGCGGTCAGGGCCGCCGCGATCCGCAGCACCATGGGCCGGGTGAGGGAGTTCAGGGCCCGGGGGCGGTTGAGGGTGATCCGGCCCAGCGGGCCCTCGGTGGTCAGCAGGACCGTGTCGTCCTCGGCGCTCATCAGTGTTCCTTCCCTGGTGCGGACGGCCGACGGACCGTGCCGGGGCGGCGCGCCGCACGTCGTCTCCGGCTTCCCGCCGCCACCGCCATTGTGCCGAACCCGCGGACCGGGGCGGGCGCGGAGTACCGTACTGCGGCCTGACTACCCGCTGGTCGCCCGTGCGGCCGCCGAGCTGGTCGGCACCCCCTCGTCGCGGTCGTGGTCGGCTCCGGGATCCAGGCCACGAAGCTGACCGACGACGTCGCGTTGCAGCTGCTCGCGAACTCGACCGCGACCGTTTTCGGCCTCGGCGTCCTCATCGCCCTCCTCGGACCGGTCTCCGGTGCCCACTTCAACCCGGCGTGACGCTGGCCGAGTGGTGGACCGCCCGCCGCGGCGGCGCGGGCGTCAACGCCCGCGAGCTGCAAGGGCTCACGGACATCATCAACGCCCGGGCAGGAAAGCACGGGTGATCCCCGGGCCGCACCGTGCCAAGGGTGGCGCCGTCCAGCTCGGCGTCATCCCGGCGACTTGCGCGTGCTCCTCAGTGGGCAGGCCGACCCGCGACAGCAGTCTGGCCCGTCACCGCGAAGGTGTGACGGGCCAGACCGGTATTCACGGTGCATTCTCCGCTCAAGGCGCAGATGTCACCGCGAATGAGTCGCCGGGTTCAGGAGCACACGGTTTCCCCGGTCATGCGATGCGGATTTCTCCGAGCGGCTTGAAGTCGGCCCAGCAGTCTGTCGGTGCCGTGTCCAGCCGGAGGGTACCGGTGCCACCCGCTCCACCGTCGCAGTAAGCCCCGGTCGAGGAGGAGTTGAGGAAGGCCCCGTTCGGGTCGATGTCAGTTCCGACGTAAGGCGCCCCGGGATAGGTCTTCGTCCCGACGTTGAGCGAGTCGTAGGGGCACCCAGGGGCATTCGGGTTGGTCGTGGTGGCCTGGAAGCAGGTCGTGTTCTCGCCGATGGGGTTGTAGCCGTAGTGCGTTGTGTTGAACGCGACTGTCCAGATGACCTGGCTGGGCAGGGCGGTCCCGGCTGGGAAGTTGAATGTGAGCAGCTGCGGGATGGAATTCACGCACCTGTTGTTGGCGGGGTTGAGCCACTTGCCCGCGTCGGCTCCGGTACATCCCGGGCTGGCTGTGGGCCGGTAGGGGATGGTCTGGTTCTGGGTGACCGTGGCGAGGAGCGCACCCGGTTTCGGAACCGGGTTGCTGTTGTCCACGGCGTAGATGTTCGCCGTGATCGGGTGAGTGAACGTCGCTCCGGGGGTCGTCACGCAGTCGCCCGAGTACCAGTGCCCGCTTGTGCCGCACCCGAAGCTCTGGAAGTCGACCGTCAGCGATCTGAGGTTCCCCGTCGAACTGAGTCCGACTTCGTCGCCGAACTCGCTCACCTGCTGCGCCTCGAAAGCCTCACTGGGTGCGGGATCGCAGGCAGGGAAGTTCGTGGGGATGGCGCTGTAGACAGTGCCGGGGGCCCGACCGCCGAAGTCGCAGGCGGTTGAGGGAGGAGTGGGCTTGACGAAGCACGTCTTGTTCTTGTTGTGCTTTCCCGGCTTGTTGCCGTCGTGGTGGCCGGGCTTTTCCGGCTTGTTGCCGTCGTGGTGGCCGGGCTTTCCCGGCATGTTACCGTCGTGGTGGCCGGGCTTTCCCGGCATGTTGCCGTCGTAGAGGGACTGGCACACATCAGCGTCGTTGATGTGGAGCAGGATGCTCTGGCTGGTCGGAGCCGCGCCGCTAAACGTGGCGGTGCCCATCGTGGTGGAGGTTCCGTCCAGCGGGATGTTGCTCGGGTCGCTGTCCGGGCGCGAGAACGCGAAATGATCGGGGTTCGTGGCACCGATCCACGCCGCGCCGTTGGCCCCCGCTGCCTGCGCTGTGACATTGGTGGGCTGGGTGTTTCCCGGGTAGACACAGTAGTCAATCAGGCCTGGAACCCCGCCGACCGGGTTCTCGTTCTTGAGGGAGTCGAACTTGTAGCTGGTGGTGTTCCCGCTGTTCGTGAAGGCGGCCGAGACGTTGTCGGCGGTGGCGTAGTTGTTCAAGGACTGGCTCGAAGGACAGGCGATCGGCTGATGGGGTCCCGACACGGCAGACGCCGACTCGGCGCTGCCCACTCCGAGCGCGGTCGCGGTGACCATCGACAACCCCACCGTCAGGAGAGTCCGTGACAGTGAGGGATGCCCCGCTCTGCTATTCCCCTGGCGCATCTTGACGTGTGCCTTCATGTATTGGCCTTCCTCGGCGATTCCGCGGCCCTCGACGAGCGGGAGTGGCCGTCTCAGCTCGGCATCGGCCCGACACGTTTAACACCGCCTAATGACGCATCAAACGTTATAACCCGCGGCCCCTCATTCAGGCATTCATCCCTTCCGACATCACCCGATTGGTCATGAAATCAAGAAGGGGCCCTGAGAGGGGCATGACCCGTTCCGAGTCTCATGACGAGCTGACCCCATTCCTTCAGGAGGCCACTTCGGCGTCATGGTCTGTTAGAGCGGCCTCAGGCCGGAGTCTGGCGGCCGTCGCGGAGGTTCCCGAGGTAGCCGAGGTCCTGCACCGGCTGTTGCTGGATGATCGCGACACGTTCGTCACTCAGGAGACGGCGGAGGCTCTGCTCGAACGCGGGGACGTGCTCGGTCTGCGCATGGTGCTGACCGCGCTCGCCAGCGCGGATGACGATGCCGGCGATCACCTTGATGCTGCGATCCTCAATGTCTGCGGTCAGTCCGAGGAGGACTGGGAACGGCTCGCAGTGCTGTGCTCGGCGTTGACATCCGATGAAGACAGAGCCGTGAGCGAGGAGGCCCGCAGGATTCTCGAACCGCTGCGGTGACCTGATCGCTACTTACCCTGAGTGAGGATCCGGGTCCGGAGGAGCGTGAAGGATGCCCGGCCGTACATGGCTCGCTTGAGTGTTGTCACGCGGTTGACGTGGCCTTCAACGATGTCTGAGCTCCAGTGGAGGGTGAGTCCGGCGGTGACGGCATGGAGGTCTTGTCGGAGGAAGCCGACGAAGCCGCTCACTGGCTTCGGGGCGTCCAGCTCGGCCTGGCGAATCCACTCGGTCAGCAGGAACCCGCGCCGGTGTCGGAGGAGCTCAGCGAAGGCTCGGGCGAGGTCGCAAGCGCGGGCGATGTCCGGGCAGGCGATCCGCACGTCGAGGAGACTGCGTTCGAGATCGGGTGGAAGGGTGTCTTACGGTCGCATGATCCAGCTGGTGATCTTGCGGGGGCTGGGTATGTCGGCGCGGATGGGTTCGGCGTGGCCGGCGCGGAGAGCGGTGAGGTGTCTGCGTACGACTTGGCGGCTGCCTCGGTAGCCGCGCTCGCAGATCTCCAGGAAGAGGCGGCTGCCGCTGACCTGGCCGAGGCTTTCGGTGAAGCGGGTGTTCAGGTACGGCTTGAACGGTTCCAGCACTCCGGCCGGCTGGCGTTCGTTTGCTGAGGCCAGGAGCTGGTCGAGGCCGGTGTCCCGAAAGCGCCGGACGGTCTTGCGGTCGAGATGGAGACGGCGGGCGATGGCGCTGATGGTCCAGCCTGCGGCGACGAGCTTCTGCACATCAGCGTGGCGGTGCCGGGTCCGGTCGATGATCGGCGTTCGCGGTAGTTCGTGGAGCGGGAGCCGCATCAGAGGCGGCGCCTCCGGGATACGGTTGGTCACCTCGTCGACACGTTTGCGCAGGCAGGCGCGGTGCTGGTGGCAGGTCTTCTCCACTGCGGCGGCAAGGTTTTGGAGCAGGTGCCAGCGGTCGGCGACTTCCACAGCGTCAGGCGCCGTTTCCTTGATCGCACGGGTGTAGGCCGAGGCCCGGTCGCGACAGATGATCTCGGCGCCTGGATGCTCGCGCAGCCAGGTGGCGAAGGTCTCGGAGGTCCGGTCGGGCAGAACATCCACCACTCGACCGGCCTCCACGTCGACGAGGATGGTTCCGTAGGTCCGACCCCTACGGAAGGCGAACTCGTCGACGCCGAGCACTCGCGGGGCTCGTTTGCACCGGCGCAGGCTCCAGGAGCTCCAGCAGTCGAGCGCGTCCGGCGACGAGGTGCATGCGGCGGCACAGCCGTTCGCCGGGGCGCCCGCCGCTCTCGACGCCGAGCTGCACGCCGCCCCGGCCGCTTTCGACGCTGCGGCCGCTCCGTGGCGTGAGGCCCTCGAGGACCTGGACGAAGACGTCCTCGCCGAGGCCGCTGCCGAAGCGCGGGCCTTCGGCGCCGGCCCGGCGGCCGCCGTCGACGAGCTGGTGCGCGGCCTGCTCGGGCAGTTGGCCGACTGGCAGCAGTCGATCGGCGAGCTGGGCCGCGCGCTCACCACGGCAACTAAAGGCCGACCGCTACCCGGCTGGTCCACCGACGCCGGCCGCACCGAGGACATCGGGTGGCGCCAGGCCCGCACCACCCTGCTCGAGGCCGTCGCACGCCACCACCACGCTCACCTGCTCGCCGCCATCGTCGAGCTCGGCGGTGAGCTGGAGCTCCCAGCTACCCGTAACGGGCGCTTCAGGGGCGCGGTCATCCCAGAAGGCTGCGCGGTCAGCGCCGGCCGCCGCCGATGCGGCGGTCGTCGGCCAGTGCGGTCAGCGGGCCGAACTCGCGGGCAAGCTGGTTCCACGTCAGAACCTCGCCACAGCGGGCCGGGAAATCCTTCGGGTTGAACTCGGGCATGGTCCAGGTGCCAGTGCCCCGGTCCCGCAGCCACAGGTCCCCGTCACCGTCGACCACAGTCGGCGGGGCCGGTACGGGCTCGGCCTGATCGGTGGGCTCCCAGGTGACCCGGCCCGGGTGGGAAACGCGGCGCAGCTCGGTGGTGGCCAGCCGCGCGGCCAAGTCACGGGTGGACTCTTCGGCGTCCTTGACCGAAGCGAGTCGGAAGGCGTCGTCAAGTACGGGCAGGGCTGGATTCTTGCTGCGCTTTGAACTCATACGCTGACTACCTCCGGTGGGGGGCGTCACATCCGTTATGGCACCCCGTAGAGGAACACGATATCCGAGGCGGGAGCCGGGCCGGCTACGACTACTGTCCAGGTGGAGGCACTGGCACACCGGGCGGTGGGGCTAGGTGGTGAGCTGGTCCTGGACGTGGCGCAACCCGTGGTGGTAGCGCTCAGATATGGCGGTCCGGGTCTGAGAAGGTGAGGCCGCCGGGGGCGAGCGGACGTCGGGCCGGGGCGGGTGCGGGCTCGGGCTCGGTCTCGCCGGGCGGCTGGCGGAAGTCGGCGCCCTGCTCGACCGGCATCAGCCGGCGCCCACCCGCCTGGGCGGGTACGGGAGCGTCGGAAGCGGGCTCGGAGAAGGCGGGCAGCGAGAGCGGTCGACGGTCGGTCATGATCCCTAGTCTCCCAGGTCCGGCCCTGCGGGTAGGGCCAGGCCGCTATCAGCGGTGATAGTGCTCTGGCCCTGGCCAGCAGGGCCAGGCTGGTTGTTTCTGGGCTGGCAACGACTTGCAGCCGCTCGCAAGCGCGCCGTCGGCAGAGCCCCAGTTCTGAGGCCCTCCACCGACGACCATCACTCCGGGCCCCAGCCACGGAACGACCGCGCGCCCTTGCTCCCCGGAGCTCGACCTCAAGCGGTGCTCGTGACCCCAGGTAGCGAACTACCGGGACCTGAGCCACAGCACCCAATGCTCCTGCGGCCGACGCCATGCCTGACGGTTGGTCAATTCAGCCGCCTTGCCAGCTGATGCACGGCGGAATATAGCTGGGATTCCCCGGTTTCCGAAACCGGGGATCGCGTAGATGATCGAAACTCCACCGCTGCTTCCCTGCCCCCTAGCCGAAAGGCATCTGCCGTCCGATGACACAGCTTCGATCTCATATTCCCTAGCGCCGCCCTGCTACGGGAGCGCCGCGGCCCCCAGAACTCTTTGGACCAAGCCAACCACCGCGCCACATACCAAACGGGGCGCCCCGCGCCGTCCCCCGCAGGGCGAAATCGTCCCGGTTGGGCGCAGTGACCGCTCGGTGAGCGGCGGACCCTCGAGAGCAACCGACGCCTCGGATGGGCCCTAAGCCGACCGCACCGCCGGAGGAGTTGTTCTCCGTGTGCGAACTCGGTGGCTTTTCGCTGGACTTTTCAAACGTTCCCCCTATGGTCATCGTCCCACCATTCCTCCGCCCAGGGGAGCGTGACCGACCTGCTTCTTGCACCGACTCGCCCGATCGGCGCTCTGCGCCATCGCAAGGACCCCATGTCATCCCAGGAATCCGCAAAGAGCGGACGAAACGTTTCCCCGGCTCTGGTCACCGGCCAATGGCGCACGACCGACGAGCTCGCGCGCATCTTGAACGTCGATCCCTCTACGCTACGTCGCTGGCGCACGTCCCGACCCCTACAAGGGCCGCCGTTCGTCCCTGTGTCCGATCG
The DNA here is from genome assembly GCF_030063135.1 of Streptomyces sp. G-G2. Taxonomy (GTDB): domain Bacteria; phylum Actinomycetota; class Actinomycetes; order Streptomycetales; family Streptomycetaceae; genus Streptomyces. The sequence continues at coordinate 11,074 of NZ_JASISO010000021.1, read as the reverse complement.
CGTCACCCTCTACAGCGCGATTGACGTCGAGCACTGGCTGCGCAGTCGCCGTGTCGATCCCGAACAGGCGGCATGACATGGCGATAGCGCCCCCCACCGCCGCTGTCGAAGCCGTTCCGATCGGGGTCCGTCTCACCGCTGATGTCGAGTACCGGCCCAATCGCCCTTCGCCCTACCGGGCACGCGTGCGCTGGCGGGACCCCGAGACCAAGTCCCGCAAGTCCGTCTCCGAAGCCAAGGAGACCGAGGACGAAGCTCAGGAGTGGATCTCGGCCCTGGTCGAGGCCGCCCAGGCCGGCATCAACCCGTCGCTTGCCACCATGCCGCTGGCCGACTACGGCACCGCGAACATGGACCTCGCGCTTCGAGGGCTGGAACTCAAGGCGCTCGACCCCTACATGGCCGGTTGGCGTCTGCGCGTAGTGCCCTCCCTCGGGCACCTGCCGGTTCGGATGATCACCAACGGCGCCGTGGACCGCACCGTCTACCGGTGGATCGCAGACGAGCTCAGCCGCTCCACCGTGAAGAACACCATCGCCGTCCTCGTTCGCGTCATGGAGCAGGCCGTTCGCGACGGTCTCATCAAGGTCAACCCTGCCTGGGTCAGCGGCTGGCAGCGCCAGTACCAGCAGGTCGAGGACGAACTGAACGATCCGCGTGCGCTGGCCCTGCCGGACTGGGAGACCCTCCAGGCCCTCGCCAAAGCCCTGGTCGCTCGCTCATACGGCCAATACCAGGGCTGGGGTGACGTCGTCGCCTTCGCCGCATCCACAGCAGCCCGCATCGGTGAGGTATCCGGAGTCCGCGTCAAGGAGACATCGACACCGACAACTGGATCTGGACCGTACGACGGCAGACCACCCCCGCCCAAGGCGGGCTCGTCGACAAAGCCACCAAGGGAAAGCGCGCCCGCAAGGTACCCCTCATCGAAGAAGTACGGCCGATGGTCGCCCAGCGGCTGCTGGCCGTCGGCAATGACCCCGATGCCCGGAATCTTCTTCGGACCGCGTGGCGGTCGCATCTCCACCGCCGTCCTGCGCGACGCCACTCACTGGGACGACGTCGTCACGGAACTCGGCTTCGAACACCTACGACGACACGACCTGCGGCACACCGGACTGACCTGGTTCGCCGACGCCGGCGTGCCGCTTCACGTCCTACGCAAGATCGCCGGGCACGGCTCGCTGACTACCACTCAGCGCTACCTGCACCCCGACGCCGGCCAGATCACCGCAGCTGGTGCCGCGCTGTCTGCGCACCTCATGGCGCTCCGTGCACCTCGTTCGCTGCCAGTCACGGCCGTCGCCGCGATCTGACCCGCACTGACCGTCCTGGTCCCCAACTGGTCCCCAAAAACGATCAAGGGGCCGTTTTGGATTGCTCCAAAACGGCCCCTGACCTCGACTCTTTCGAGTCGGGACGACAGGATTTGAACCTGCGACCCCTTGACCCCCAGTCAAGTGCGCTACCAAGCTGCGCCACGTCCCGGTGCCTCTGTCACCTGGGGTTTCCCCCGGGCGGCGTTGCATGGGAAACATTACCCCACGCCGAGGGGTGCGTACGCATCCGTGACGGGGTGGGGCGAGGATGGGGGTGTGGCAGCGGAAGCGAGAGACCGGGACGATGCGGGGCGGGCGCGCAGTGCGCGTCCGCGCGACGGGCTGGGGCGACCCCTGCCCTACGGGGCGGCGGGCGTCGAGCGGCAACCCGAGGGGGTGCGGCGGACTCCCGGCGGGACGGTGCGCGAGGCGCAGCGGCTGCTGGACGCGGGGATGCCGTTCCACGCGCACGAGGTGTTCGAGGACGCCTGGAAGTCGGGGCCGGAGGCCGAGGCTCCGCTGTGGCGGGGGCTGGCACAGCTCGCCGTGGGGCTCACCCACGCGGCGCGGGGGAACACGGTGGGCGGGGCGCGGCTGCTCCGCCGGGGCGCGGCCTCCCTCGCGGAGGTGCCGGGGGCGCACGGGATGGACGTACCGGGCCTGGTCCGGTGGGCCGGAGAGCTGGCCCACCGGGTCGCGGACGGGGCGGTGGTCGACGCGGCGCGCGAGGCGCCCCGGCTGCGCGGTGGCGGTTCCGCGTCCTAAGAGCTGTCAGGACGCGGGCTGGAGCAGGTCCCAGCGGTTGCCGTAGAGGTCCTGGAAGACGGCGACGGAACCGTACGCCTCGTGGCGCGGCTCCTCCAGGAAGCGGACTCCCTCGGCGGTCATCCGGCCGTGGTCGCGGGCGAAGTCGTCGGTGTACAGGAAGAACCCGACCCGGCCGCCCGTCTGGTCCCCGACGCGCGAGCGCTGGGCGTCGTCCTTGGCGCGGGCCAGCAGGAGGGCGGATTCCCGGGCGCCGGGCGGGCGGACCACGACCCAGCGGGACCCGTCGGGGCGCTCGGCGTCCTCGGTCAGGTCGAAGCCGAGGGCGCGGGTGTAGAAGTCGATGGCCTCGTCGTAGTCGTGGACCAGGAGTGCGGTGAGGGCGATGTGCGCTGACATGCTTCCTATTGTGCGGTGAGGAGTACGACCTCCAGGGCGCGGGGGCCGTGTACGCCCTCCACCCGGTCGAGCTCGATGTCGCTGGTCGCCGAGGGGCCGGAGATCCAGGTCAGCGGGCGGGTCGGGTCCAGCAGCGGCAGGGCGTGCGGGACCGAGTCCACCACCTGGTCCGGTACCCGGACCACGCAGATGTGGTGGTCGGGGACGAGGGTGATCCGGCGCCGTCCCTGGCCGGGTCCGCCGTCGAGGACGATCGTGCCGGTCTCGGCGATCGCGAGGGCGCAGCCGGTCACCACGCTGTCCACCGCGTCCAGTTCGTACGGGGTGGCGGCCGCTCGGTCGGGCACCCGGGCGGGGTCCGCCGCCGCGAGCCAGTGCGCGGGCAGCCCGTCGGGTACGAGGACCGTCCGCGCGCCCCGCTCGCGCAGGAGCCGGGCCAGCAGCGGCGCGAGGCAGTCCCCGGCGACCCGGTGCACCGTGGCCCGGTACTCGGCGAGGTGGGCGGCGAGCAGGTCCGCCGACTCCTCGGGGGTACGGGCGCCGTGGACGCGGAGGTAGTCCCGGGGGACCTCGGCCGCCGGCCCCGAGCCCGCCGTCGCGCGGCGGATCCGGGCCAGTACGCGTTCCCTGCCGCTCATGTACGGCCTCCCCGCTCCCGGGCCCACCAGTCGCGGAACGGCTCCGCCGGGAGGTCGGGCAGCTCGCGCGTGTCGGTCCAGGCCCGGCCGGGCCCCGGCAGCCGGTCTGGACGCAGCCTGCGGGCGCGGGCCAGGAGCCGCTCCCCCGCGCGCAGCGCGCCCGGGCGCTCCAGCAGCAGCCGGGCGGCGCGCATCGCGGCGCGCTCGGCGGCGTGGCCCCGGGCGGGCCGGATCCGTACCCGGACGCCCTCGCGGGTGACCGGGCCGCCCTGGACCACGCGTTCGCGCAGGTGGACCAGGACCTCGGGGATGTCGATGGCGACCGGGCAGACCTCGTAGCAGGCCCCGCACAGGGTGGAGGCGAAGGGCAGGGAGGCGTCGATCCCGCTGGCTGTGCCCCGGAGTTGGGGGCTGAGGATGGCGCCGATCGGGCCCGGGTAGACGGAGCCGTAGGCGTGGCCGCCCGCGCGCTCGTACACCGGGCAGACGTTGAGGCAGGCGGAGCAGCGGATGCAGCGCAGGGCCTGGCGGCCGACCTCGTCGGCGAGGGTGTCGGTGCGGCCGTTGTCGAGGAGGACCAGGTGGAAGGCGCGGGGCCCGTCGCCTTCGGTGGTGCCGGTCCACATCGTGGTGTAGGGGTTCATCCGTTCGGCGGTGGAGGACCGGGGCAGGGTCTGGAGGAAGATCTCCAGGTCACGGAAGGTGGGGACGACCTTCTCGATGCCCACGACCGAGATCAGGGTCTCGGGGAGGGTGAGGCACATCCGCCCGTTGCCCTCGGATTCGAGGACGACCATCGTGCCCGTCTCGGCGACCATGAAGTTGGCTCCGGAGACGGCGACCTTGGCGCGCAGGAACTTCTCGCGCAGGTGCAGCCGCGCCGCCTCGGCGAGTTCGCGGGGGTCGTCGCCGAGGCCGTCGGGCGCGGGTCGGCCCCAACGGCCCATCTCCGACGCGAAGATGTCGCGGATCTCGCCCCGGTTGCGGTGGATGGCGGGGACCAGGATGTGGGAGGGCCGGTCGTGGCCGAGCTGCACGATGAGTTCGGCGAGGTCGGTCTCGTAGGCGGCGATCCCGGCGGCCTCCAGTGCCTCGTTGAGGCCGATCTCCTGGGTGGCCATGGACTTGACCTTGACCACCTCGCGCTCTCCGGTGGCCAGCACGAGGCCGGTGACGATCCGGTTGGCCTCGGCGGCGTCAGCCGCCCAGTGGACCGCGCCGCCCGCAGCGGTGACCGCCGCCTCCAACTGGAGCAGGTAGCGATCGAGATGGCGCAGAGTGTGGTCCTTGACCGCTTTTCCGGCGGCGCGCAGCCGGTCCCAGTCGGCGAGTTCGGCGACGGCGCGGGCGCGTTTGTCGCGGATGGTGTGGGTGGCGCGGCGGAGGTTGGCCCCCAGGGTCGTGTCCCGTACGGCCTCCCGCGCGGCGGCCCGGAACGGCGGGAAATCCCCGGGGGCCGACGGCTGCGCCGGATGCTGCGGGCGCGGCGGATGCTGCGGGAAGGCGGGCATGCCCAGGTCCGTGGGTTCCGTGCCTCCCGGAGGTGCTGTGCGTCCCGGAGGTGCTGTGCGTCCCGCAGGTGCCGTGCGTCCCGCAGGTTCCGTGCCTCCCCTCCCTTCTGTGCCGGTCATCGCGCGGGGTCCTCCTCGGTCGCGGCCAGGATCTCGGCGAGGTGCAGGGCGCGCAGCGGATTCCCGGCCCGTCGCAGGGTTCCGTCGAGGTGGGCCAGGCAGGAGTTGTCGGCCCCGCACAGCACCTGGGCGCCGGTGCCGGTGGCGTGGCGGATCTTGTCGGCGCCCATCGCGGCCGACACCTCGGGGTTCTTGAGGGCGAAGGTCCCACCGAAGCCGCAGCACTCCTCGGCGCCGGGGAGTTCGATCAGTTCGAGGCCCTTGACGGCGGCCAGCAGGCGGCGCGGCCGGTCGCCGAGGCCGAGGGAGCGCAGCCCGTGGCAGGAGGGGTGGTAGGTGACCCGGTACGGGAAGTACGCGCCGACGTCGGTCACCCCGAGGACGTCCACCAGGAACTCGGTCAGCTCGTACACCCGGGGCGCCAGACCGGCGGCCAGGTCGGCCAGCTCCGTGCTCCGGCCCTCCGCCGCCGCCCGTCGCCCGATCCTCGGGTAGTGCTCCCGGAGCATCGCGGCGCAGGAACCGGAGGGGGTGACCACGTGGTCGTACCCGGCGAAGGCCCCGGCCGTACGGCGCAGCAGTGGCTCGGTCTCGTACCGGTATCCGGTGTTGTACTGGGGCTGACCGCAGCAGCTCTGCCCGGCGGGGAAGTCGACTTCGACCCCCAGCCGCTCCAGCAGCCGCACGACGGCGATCCCCGTCGAGGGGTACAGCGCGTCGTTGACGCAGGTGACGAACAGGGCGACCCGCATGACCCGCACCATAGCCGGGTGCAGAATGGCCCGGTGAAAAAGTTCTCAGTGATCGGCATAGGCGCGGGCGACCCGGACCACCTGACCCTCCAGGCGGTGAAGGCGATCGGCGCCGCGCACGCGTTCCTCATCCTGGAGAAGGGCGAGGAGAAGGCGGACCTGACCGGGCTACGGCGGGCCATGCTCGACGCGCACGCACGCCCGGGGCACCGGCTGGTGGAGGGCCGCGACCCGGACCGGGACCGGACCCCCGCCGACTACACCCCGACGGTGGACGGCTGGCGCAGCGCGCGGGCCGAGCTGTTCGAGCGGTTCATCGCCGAGGACCTCGCGGACGGGGAGACCGGCGCGTTCCTGGTGTGGGGCGACCCCTCCCTGTACGACTCCACACTGGCGATCCTCGACGAGGTGCTGGAGCGGGGCCGGGTGGCCTTCGAGCACGAGGTGGTACCCGGGATCAGCAGCGTGTCCGCGCTGCTGGCGCGGCACCGCACCAACCTGAACCGGGTCGGCCGTCCCGTCCAGATCACCACCGGGCGGCGCCTCGCCGAGGGCTGGCCCGAGGACGTGGACGACGTGGTGGTGATGCTGGACGCCCGGCACGCCTTCACCCACCACCTCGACCAGGACCTCTTCATCTACTGGGGCGCCTACGTGGGCACCGAGGACGAGATCCTGGTCTCGGGGAAGCTGGCCGAGGTGGCCGCGCGGATCGAGGAGCTGCGCACCGAGGCCCGGACCCGCAAGGGCTGGATCATGGACACGTACCTGCTGCGCCGGAACTGAGCCGGGCCGGACCGCGACGGCGCTGCTCAGCCCAGCAGCGCGGCGAGCCCCGCCGCCAGGCGTTCGTACTCCTGCGGCCGGTTGTAGATCTGACCGCAGACCCGGATGCCGCCGCCGCCCGGCCAGGGCCAGACCAGGACCCGGATGCGCAGCCGCGCCGCGATCTCCTCCCGCAGGGCCCGGGCGCCGTCCTGGGTCTCCGCGATGCCCGGCGGAAGCCGCAGGGCCCGCATGGCCAGGCCCTCGGTGTGGGGCAGCGGGACCAGTCCGGGCAGCTTGGCGAGCAGGGCCGCCCCATAGGCGGCCAGCGCGCTGTTGTGGGCGCGCACCGTGGCGGCGTCGAGCCGGGCCAGCAGGTCCAGGCCCTCGGGGGCGGCGAGCCAGCCCGTGTAGTCGACGGTGGCGCGGCCCTCCACGGCGCGCGGGAAGCCCCGGTGGTGCTCCCAGGAGGGGACGAGGGGCCGGATCCGGGCCCGGTGCTCGGCGTCGGCGACGGCGAGCACCGCGCTGCCGGGCGGCGCGTACCCCCACTTGTGCAGGTTCCCGAACCAGAAGTCGGCCCGCCCGGCGAGCGGATCGGGAAGCATCCCGAGGGCGTGCGCCCCGTCCACGACGGTGGTGATCCCGCGCTCGGCGAGGTCGGCGAGGAGCCCGGGCGAGGCGATGACCCGGGCGGTGGGCGAGCTGATGTGGTCGAGGACGGCCACCTTGGTGCGCGGGGTGAGCCCGGCCAGTACGGCCTTTCGTACGGCGTCCTCGTCGGGCAGCGCCGGGTCGAGGGAGACGGTGGTGAGCGGGGCGCGGCGGGCGGCGGCCTCGACGACGGTGCCGTAGCCGTGGTCGGTGACCAGGATCTCCTCGCCCTCGGCGAGCCGCAGGGCGCCCAGGGCGAGGTTGGCGCCCTCGGTGGCGTTGGAGACGAAGGCCATCGTCTCGGGGTCGGCGTCCGGGTCCAGGTGGGCGGCGATCCGGGTACGGGCGGCGGCCACCCGGTCGGGGGCTTCGACGAAGAAGGCGTCGGGGTCGGCGTGCGCTTCCTCGCGCAGTGCCTGGTGGGCGTCCTGGACCGGTATCGGCACGGCCCCGAAGGAGCCGTGGTTGAGGTGGGCGATGTCCGGGTCCAGGCGGAAGAGGCCGGCCCCGCCGGGGAAGGCGGACGGGGTGGTGGGCTCGGTCACGGATACCTCCGGGTGTGCGGCGCGGTAAAGCGGGTCCGCCGGACGGCGGCGCTGTCCTTCCGGATCATGCGGGGGTGCCCGCGTGCTCCGGAAGGGCCAATTACGCCACGGCGGACGGCCGCACGGCCTGCGGGAGGGCGCCGCCCGCGCCGAGTTCCGCCACCCGGCCGTCCGGCGCGACCCGCCCGACGAGGCGCCCCGGAGCCGGAGCCCTCTCCTTTAGGGCTTCCGGCCGCTGGTGGCCGCGTAGTACTGGAGGTCCTGCACCTCGACCTTGGGGTCCACCGGATACGGCAGCTCCGCCTGCGCCCCGCCCTTCCCGTCGCGCACCACCTGGGCCGAGCTGGTGCCGGTGCGCAGCGGCAGCAGTTCGCAGTGCACCCCGGCCCCGGCGTCGTAGGTGTCGTGCGCGGTGCCCTCGGTGGTACGGACGGTGGCGGGCGAGGTCAGGAAGCTCAGCACCTCCACCGTGTCCCGGGGGGCGGCGCTGCCCTTGCGCAGGGACATCACCAGGGACTGGGCCCCGGTCGGGTCCGCCGCCGCGAACTGGGTCCGCGAGCTCAGGTACAGGGTGTCCCGGACGATCTTCGGCCAGGCGCCGGTCTTGAACTTCGCCAGGTAGTAGGAGCTGAGGTCCAGATAGGCGTGGCCGTTGTGCAGCGAGGGCGCGAACTGGCTGCCCTCGGAGTAGTCGTTCCAGGTGGTCAGCTGCACCCAGTCGGCGCCGTCGTCGATGGCGTGCGTCCAGGTCGCCCGCAGGGTGGCGGTGTTCCCCGCCTCGTCGTAGACGCCCTGGTTGGGGCGGGCGTCCTGGACCGACACCGGCTGCATCCAGATCTTGCCCTGGCCGTGGGTGCGCTGGACGTCACTGGCGGAGCCGTCCTGGCCGACGTAACTGCGGCTGCCCCACTCGGAGAACCCGTAGCTGATGGGGGCGAACTGGGCGCCGTTCGCGCCGAAGTCGAGGAAGAGCGGGACGAAGGCGGTCCGGATGCCGTGCTTCGCCTTGAGGCGGTCCATGACCTTGGTCCACCAGGCGGGGCTCTTCTCCTCCGCCTTGAAGGGCGAGACGACGAGGCGGCCGTCGGAGAGGCGGTGCGCGGCGGGGGCCCTGCCCAGCGCGGCGATCGCGTCCGCGAGCACGGCCGGGGCGTCGGTCCTGAGGGAGGTCATGTCCGGCATCAGCATGACCTTGAAGGCCGGGTCGACCGAACGGGCGGCCTCCATCAGCAGGTTGGCGCGGTCCCAGTTCGCGCCGGAGAGGGAGAGCAGGTCGAGGGTGAAGCCGTCGATCCCGGCCGCGCGGGCGGTGCGCACCTCCTGTTGGAGGTTGGCCAGCTGCCAGTTGCCGTCCTTGGGCTGGACGGGCAGCGGCCGGTCGCGCAGCAGTCCGCCGTACCGCTCGTGCTTGCCGTTCTCCCCGTTCGGGGCGAGGTAGTTGCGCGTGTAGTAGTCGCTGTCCGCGCTGGCGTTGTCCAGGGAGAGCGGGTAGGGGGTGAAGTAGTGGGCGAAGACCAGCTTGCGGCCCGAGCGCAGGTCGGCGGCGGCGGGCAGGTCGAAGGGCAGCGCGCCCGCGGACCGCTGGCCGGCGGTGTCCCCCGCTCCCCGGCCGGGCGGGGCGGCGTCGCTCGCGGTGCCGTCGGGGGCCGGACTGCCGTTCGGCGCCGCCGAGTCGGCCGCCGCACCGGCTCCGGACCCGGTCCCCGAGCGGCCCTCGGGACCGACGGACCAGGGGGCGCCGATCTCGGGCGCCGAACGGTCGTGGCGGGAACTCACCGAGAAGGGGTCCCAGGCGATCCCGGTCGCGGCGCAGACGCCGACCAGGAAGAAGGCCGAGAGGAGCACGGCGAGCACGGATCTGCCCCGGAAGCCCGCACGGCGTCGGTGCGATAAGGGTCGTCTCCGGCGCTGCGCTCTCATCTGGATCCCTTCCCGGAATATGCCCCGTGCGGGGGCTGCACAGCAGTAGAGCCGATTCCCTTCATCCGGACAACCGTTCTCCGGGTGAGGGCCCCGGCACGTACGTCACGGGGACCACAGCGACTACGCCGAACGACTTCCCCGGCTCTCGCCCTGGCACCTGTCCGGGAACGCGTCCTGACGGCCGGCGGACGGCGCGGACTTCGCGTCCGGCTCTCCCCCGGATGAAGGGAACACGCGCCCGAACAGGCGGTCGTCACAGGCGGGTTGGCGCCGTCCGGTCCTACGCACCGGCCCGCGTGGCCCCGAGCGGACCCGGCCTCCTGGAGGCTTCGACGGAATCCGAAATTCCCCTGGCCTTAAGCCCCCAGTGGCGGATAATCGACGGCATGCGGCTCGAATCAACCCTCTTGCCGCGCTTGGCCACGCATGCAATGGGGGGCATCGTGCCGATGGGGGAACCCGAACACGCATCGAGACGCACGGGGACGGGCACGCGGACGGGCACGGGGTCAGGGACGGACACGGGAGCAGGAACGGACACGGGTGCAGGGACGGGTACGGGGACCTTACCGGCGACGTCCGCCGAGCTGTCCCGGCTGCTCACCGCCGTACGGCGGGGGCGGGTGCTGACCGTCACCGGGGGGTTCGGCGGGCCGCGCAGCCTGCTCGTGCGGGAGATGGCCCGGCGGCTCACGTCCAACTTCTGCGACGGGGTCGCCGTCGTCACCCTGGACTACGCCTCCGGGGTCCGCGAGCTGGTGGCCGCGCTGGGCTCCGTACCGGGGATGCCCTACCTGCCGTACGGGTCCGCCAACGCGGCGTCCTGGCTCGCCGAGCGGGACATGCTGCTCGTCCTGGACGGTTCCGACCGGCTGACCCCCGAGGCCCTGAGCTGGCTGCGGATGCTGCTCGCGCGGGCGCCGGGCTTACGGATCCTGGCGGCGGGACGGTACCCGCTGGCGCTGGAGCAGGAGCGGGTGCACCGTCTCTGACCGCAATCCCCCCCGCCACAACGCCGCCATGGGACTGCGACGGGACCGCAACGCCCCGGGCATTGAGCGGGCGGCCACCCCCGCGGCGGGCCGGACCGCGTCCGGTGCCCGGCCCAGCATCCTGCTGATCGTCACCGACGACCAGCCCAAGCACACCGACTGGGCGATCCCCCGGACCACCGACTGGCTCGGCGGCCAGGGCGTCACCTTCACCCACGGGCACTCCGCGACCCCGCTCTGCGCACCGTCGCGGTCCCCCGTCTTCTCCGGCCGCCACGCGCACCACCACGGCGTGCGCAACAACTCGGCCTCCTACAGTCTCGACCAGCACACCACCGTGCAGCGGTACCTGAGCGGCGCGGGCTACCGCACGGGACCGCTTCGCGCCGGACGCCCCGGAGCGGGCGATGCGCGGCGGTTCGCACATGTGCCACGACTCGTACTGCAACCGCTACCGGGTCGCGGCCCGTACCCGCAACACCCCCGACAGCTCGGCGGGGAACATCGGCTTCCGGGTGGCCGCGGACCCGCGGCCGGCGGACCGGGCGGGACTTTTGAACCTGCCCTAGATGAATGAGTCCAAGGGGTGTCGTTGCGGTCAGTGGTCGTAGGCGATCAGTGACCGCTTGACCGGCTGCCCAGTCTTGTCGTTGTGCCAGATCGCCGCCGTGAGTGCGAGGATCCGGCACAG
>NZ_JASISO010000020.1 GCF_030063135.1 Streptomyces sp. G-G2 | reverse complement strand
CCCCCCGCGGATCTACGCTGATGTGGTTCGGGGTCGTCCGACGACGGGAGACCGTGCCGTGAAGTCAACCCACATCCGGCTGCGCCGGACCTGCGTGGCCGTCGCCGCCGCGAGTGTGCTCATCACCCCGGTGGCCGCGGGCTCGGCGTACGGGGTGAGTGATCCCCCCTCCGCGTCCCTCTCCGCCTCCGCCGCCGCCTCGGCCTCCGCTTCGCCCTCCCCGGACACCGGCGCGGCCTTCGTACGGCTCACGCCCGCCGTCGCCGCGCGGCTGGACGCCGCCGTGCGGCAGGTCATGAAGGAGACGGGGGTGCCGGGCGCGACCGTGGGGCTGTGGGCCCCCGGCAAGGGGAGTTACCTGCGCAGCTTCGGCGTGGCCGACAAGGCGACCCGCGCGCCGATGACGGCCGGGCTCCACGTGCGCATCGGCAGTGAGACCAAGACGTTCACGGTCACCGCCCTGCTCCAGCTGGTCGACCGGAAGAAGGTCGCCCTGGACGACACGATCGGCAGGTACGTCAAGGGCGTTCCGAACGGGGACCGCATCACCCTGCGCCAACTGGCGGGCATGCGCAGCGGTCTCTTCAACTACAGCCTGGACCCGAACTTCATCAAGAAGCTCCAGGCCGACCCCGAACAGCCCATGACCCCGCAGCAGTTGCTCGACTACGCCTTCAAGAACCCCGTGCAGTTCGAGCCGGGCGCGAAGTTCGACTACTCCAACACCAATCTGATCCTCCTCGGCCTCGTGGTGGAGAAGATCACGGGCAGGCCGCTCCACGACGTCGTCCAGCGGGACGTCCTGGAACCGGCCGGACTGCACCACACGGTCTTCCCCACGGGCGCCGCACTGCCCGACCCCTACGCGCACGGCTACACCGACCAGACGGCCTCGGGCAAGACCGAGGACGCGACCCGGTGGAACCCCTCCTGGGCCTGGGCCGCCGGAGCGATGGCCTCCGACGTGCAGGACCTGCGCAGCTGGGCCCGCACCCTGGCCACCGGCACGCTGCTGACGCCCGCGTCCCAGGCCGAACGGCTGAAGACCACCCCGATGGACATCCCGGGGGCCGGTTACGGGCTGGGCATCTTCGACGTCCAGGGCTGGATCGGCCACAACGGCTCGATCCCCGGCTACGAGTCCCTGCCCGTCTACCTGCCGCAGGCGAAGGCCACGATGGTCATCGTCCTCAACACCGACTCCCAGACCGGCGGCCAGGAGCCCAGCACTCTCTTCGGTGCGGCCGTCACCGGCATCGTGAGCCCCGGCCACGTGTACCCCGGGCACAAGCCGCTCGCGCCCAAGGGCGGCTGACCCCGAACAGGGAGGACCGGCTCACTGCAGTACGACGAGGGAGTCGTCCGGGCCCAGCGGAGGGAGCGGGCCGATGGTGCGGGGGAGCGCGAGGCGCGGGCCGCAGGAGCGGGCCGGGGCGGGGGCCGCGTCGAAGAGGTAGGCCGCCGCGGAGGCCGGATCACTGACCAGGTGGGGACCGGCCGAGGCGGGGGTACGGGTGTGCCGGGTGCGAAACACGCTGCGCAGGTGGCGCAGGGTGTCCGCCAGGGAGGCCGGACCGGGCGGCTGGGCCGCGCCCCGCGCCGGGAAGGCCCCGGTCAGGAGCAGGGCGAGGAGCACCGGTACGGCCTTGCGGCGCAGCGTGGCGGTGGCGGCCCGCAGTCGGTGCGCGTGCGCGGCGGGCAGGGACAGCGCGAGGCCGGCCGCCGCGCCGCCGGTCGCGAGGGGGACCGCCGAACAGACCACCCCCGGGGCGTACTCGCTCAGGTCGAAGACCGGGGCGCCCGGGGCCATCGCGTCCAGGGCGTCGAACAGGACCCGGCTGTCGGTGATGGTGTGCGCGGTCAGCGGGTCCGGCCGGTAACGGGCCACGTGGTCCGCCCGGACGTCCGGGCCGAGCTGCGCGAGCAGGCACTTGCCGACCGCGCTCGCGTGGGCGGCCGCGCGGAAGTCGACCCACTCGCTGACCGGCGGGGTGCCGGGCCCGTCCGCCATCTGCGTGATCCGGACCTCGCCCTCGGTGTACCGGCTGAGGTAGACGGCGGCGCCCGCGCTGTCCCGGGCCAGCGCCAGGGTGCGCTGGAGCTGCGCGGGGAGCCCGGAGCCGCCGGGGGCGGCGAGCCGGTCCAGCGCCGGGCCGCGGCCGTAGATCCCGGGGGCCGGGCGGGACGCGTACTCCTCCTCGCACAACATGGCCAGCACCGGCCCGAGTTCCCCGTCGGCCAGCCCCGCCTCCCGGCCGAGCGGGGCGGCGCCGAGCCCGAACGGGTGGCGGTCCAGGACGCGTACGACGGCCAGCGCGCGGCGCGCTTCGGCCAGTGCCCCGGCGGGGCCCGCGGCCCCGGGGCTCCCGCGCCGCTGGGCCGGGGGCGCGGGACGGCGTACCGGCCCGCCCGGCCCGGCGGCCGGGGGCGCCTGCGGTTCCCGGGCCGGGGTGGTGGTGGCGAGGAACGCGGGCAGCACCGCGGCGAGGCCCGGGCGGGGGAGCGGTACCGGGCCGAGGTCGATGTCGTCGAGCCGCTCGACGTACCGCAGCACCCGGGCCTGCGCGCACAGCCGGACCTCGCGCAGGTCGCGCGGGCCGCCGGGGCGGAAGCCGAGGCGGCCGAGTTCGACGGCCCAGACCCGGGCGTCCTGGTGCTCACCGCGCCGGGAGTGGTCGAGGAAGAGGCAGTAGGCGGCGGACCCGGTTCCCGGGACGCCCGAACCGGCCGCGAACTGCCACCAGAAGCGGGCGCCGTCGCGCAGCCCCGCGAGGTGCAGCAGACACGCGAAGACCAGGGAGCCCGCCGGGTCGCCGTGCCCGGTGCGGATGAACGCGTCCAGCCGGGCGGCGGCGCCGGGCCCGCAGACCACGGCCAGGCTCACCGCCTTGAGGTCCCGTCGGGCCTGCTCGGCCTCCACCGGCCAGTCCCGCGCGGGATCGCTCCAGCCGGGGGGCGAGGGACGGGAGCGGGCGCCGGACACGGCGGCGGACCGCGCGGCCGCGCGCGCCGCCGCGGCCCGTACCCGCCGCAGCAGGCGGGCTTCGGCGGCGCGGAGGTCGTAGCGGGGATACGGGTCGGGGACCCGGGCCCGGGCCAGGAATTCGGCCAGCGACCGGCGGAGCCCACCCTGATCAGGGTGGCCCGTGGGGCTCGTGTGTTCAGCGGGGTCCGCGTGCTCACCGTGGTGGCTCATGGCGCGGGCTCCCCACCGAGGAGCCGGGTGAGCCTGCGGCGCGCCTGGCTGAGGTGGGAGCGGACGGTGGCTTCCTCGATGCCCATCACCCGGGCCGCCTCACCGGTCGTGCAGTGCAGTCCGTAGCGCAGCAGCACGGCGTCGCGCTGGCGCTCGGCCAGCCGGGAGACCGCCGAATAGAACTGGATGCTGTCGGTCAGTACGTCGTACGGATCGGTGGCCGAATCCTTGAGCGCGGCCTCGAAGGCGCTGAAGTCCATCGGCCGTCCTCGCGGCCGGTCGTGTTTTCGCTGCTGTTCGACGATCCGGTGCTTCAGGACGGTCCAGGCGTAGGCCTCCAGGCGGTCCATGTGCAGCATCCGGAGCCACTCGCTCATGATCAGGTCGAAGGTGGCGTCGACGGCGTCCTCGGCCTCCGCGTCGGAGCCCAGCTGCAGGTACGCGAACCGCATGTACGAGGGGCGCCGGTCGGTGTGGAAGGCCCAGTACGACAGGCGCGCCCGCGGGTCCCACTGGCTCATCGGAGCCTCCGGCCGCTGCCGTCGGCTGGGCAGTCCCACCGCCCCACCGGATTCCTCCGGTCCGCCATCACTCACCGCTCCACCTCTCCCCCTCGTGCCACTGGAGGTGCTCGCCTCCCACCCTGTCAGCGTTTGGCGGGCCGCGCGGGCGCGGAGCGAAAGTCCCGCCGGGCCGCACCCGGTGGCGCCCGGCCCCGACTCCCTTGTTGACGTGGGGGGTTGACGCCAGGCGGCGGCCCCGGGCCGCGCCCGCCCGCGCCCGCCGCGACCCCTGACCTGCCGCTTCCCGTGCCGACGCGCCGGGGTGCGCGCCGTCGAGTGCGCCGGGTGGCGGCCGGAAGCCGACCGGGAGGCTCGGACGAGGACGTGTGACCATCCCAAGATTCACTCGTTTGTCGGACCGTGGGCACATCACAGCGATTCGGCTCCAACGCCGTCGAACAGGCCGAGGCGGTTCTCGTCGAGCAGTACCCCCACCTGGTACGGCTCGCCTACGTGACGCTCCCCGACACCCTCGGGAGGCACTCCCGGGTGCTCCTGGCGCACCGGGCCGTGCAGCGGTCGCTGCCCCGGGCGCGCGCCGGTGGTGAGGCGGGGCTCCCGGCGCGCGCTCCCGCCGGGCCGGGCGGATCCACGGGCCCCGGCGGCCCGCTCGGGGAGGTCCGGGCCCGGGTACTGCGGGCCGCCCTGGCCCCCGGCGGGCGGACCGGGGCCGTGCTGGTCCGCTTCGGGTGGCCCCCGGCGCCGCCCTTCGTGTGGGGGCTGCGGCTGTGGCCCCCGGCGGGCGGGGTCGACGAGACCGCCCGGTTGCTGGGCGGGGCGCCCGCCGCGGTCCGGGCCGCCTTCGTGCTGCACCGGATGGACGGCCTGGCCGAGGAGGCGGTGGCGCGCGTCCTGGCCGCGGCCGGCTCCCCGGACCCGGCCGACAGCGTGCGCGAGGCCCTCGCCCTGCCCGTCGGTGAAACGCTCTCGCGGACCGCGGAGTTCGACGCGTGCGTGGTCAACACCCGGCCCACCGACCTGCTCCGCAGGCGCCGCCGGGTGCGGGCCGCCTGGGCCGCGGCGGCCGTACTGGCCCTGGTCGCCGGGGTGGTGGTGGCCGACGGGGCGCAGCCCGGGCCGCCCGGACCGGCGGTACGGCCCGCCGGGGGGAGCGTTGCCGCCGGGGCGCTCGACCCGGACCGGCTGGTGCGGATCCCGGCCGCCGCCTGGTCGGACACCGCCCGGGTCGACTTCACCGCCTGGCCCGCGAGGGGCTCCCGCGCCGGGGACCTGGCCCTGCTCGCGCGGGCCCTGGGCGCCTGGGCCGCCCCGTCCCCGCAGGTGGCCGTCACCGCGGCGCCCGGAACCCCGCCGGACCCGCCGGGGCGTCCGCCGCAGCTGCTCTACGCCGGGGACGTGGACGGGCGGGCGGTGGTGGTGCTGCTCGACGCCGACCGCGTGGCCCGCTACGGCGAAGCGGCCGGGGGACCGCGGGACCGGGCGCTGGAGTTCGCCCGTACCGACGAGGCCGGGGTCACCACCGCGGGCGCGCTCGCCGTCAGCCGCGGGGACGGCCGGGCCCGCTACCTGCTGGCCCCCTGGATCGCCGCGGCCGCCACCCGGGACCTGGCCCGCCCGGCCGAGGGCTCCCGTCCGCTGGCCGTCGCCCCCGACGGGCTGACCGGCGCGACGGCGGTGCCCGGGGTGTCCGGACCGTGCGACGCCTGGCCCGTCCTCGAACTGACCTCCTCCAGCCGCATCGTGGAGAAGCACTCCTTCCTGCTCACCGACCTCGGCGCGCTGTCGCCCGTACACCTGACCTACACACCGCTGCCGGACGGGCCGAACGCGGTGCCCGCACGCCAGCCCCGCGAGGCCACCGGCCCCGCCGCGCGCGCCGCCTGGGCGCCGGTCGCGTGCAGACTGCGGGAGCTGAGCGGCGGCGGGGTGCGGGCCGTCAACATCTGGGACTTCGCCGACACCGAGCTGCCCGAGGGCGGCGGACGGGCGGTCTGGTCCTGCACCCGCGCCTCCGGCTGGGCGGGACCGGGCGACGTACTCGTCCAACTGCGGCCCCCCGCGGGTCCGCCGCAGGACGTGGCGCGGGCCCGCTCCACCGCCGCCTGCGGCCGCTTCGGCCAGCACCTGCTGGTGGGCACGCGCTGGCGGTCGGCCGCCGGGCACTGGTACGAGCTGGCCGCCGGAAGCCGGGAGGTCGCGGCCATCACGGCCACCGGCGCGGTCAGCGCACAGGCGGCGGGCCGCGGTCTGGTGGCCCCCGCGGGTCCCGCGGGCGCACCGGTCACCCTGACCGCCCGGCTCACCAGCGGCGCCCCCCTCACGGCCCCCGGCGGCCCCCCGGGGCCCCGCCGCACGGGCCGGGACATGATCGGCGCTCCTGTACCATGACCGGGATCGCGAGGGCAGTGACGGAGAGGTCACGGCCCTCGCTTTCGTGTAAGGCATGCAAGGCCCACCCTGTGAAAATCCGGCACGTGAGGTTTCGGCGGTTCGATACGATGAGCCCCTTCACGATCCTTCACGTACCGCACGTATGAAATGGAGCATCCGAGGATGTCTCGACACCTGATCACCAGCGCGCTTCCCTACATCAACGGGATCAAGCACCTGGGCAACATGGTCGGGTCGATGCTTCCGGCGGATGTGTACGCCCGGTACCTCCGCCAGCGCGGCCACGACGTCCTCTACATCTGCGCGACCGACGAACACGGCACCCCCGCCGAGCTGGCCGCCAAGGCCGCCGGGCTCTCGGTCGCCGAGTTCTGCGCGCAGGCGCACGACGCGCAGAAGGCGGTCTACGACGGCTTCGAGCTGTCCTTCGACTACTTCGGCCGCAGCTCCTCGCCGCAGAACGCGGAGATCACCCAGCACTTCGCGCGCCGCCTCCAGGAGAACGGCTTCATCGAGGAGCGCGCGATCCGGCAGGTCTACTCGCCGGTCGACGGCCGCTTCCTGCCCGACCGCTACGTCGAGGGCACCTGCCCGCACTGCGGCTACGACAAGGCGCGCGGCGACCAGTGCGAGAACTGCACCCGCGTCCTGGACCCCACGGACCTGATCGAGCCGCGCTCGGCCATCTCCGGCTCCACCGAGCTGGAGGTCCGTGAGACCAAGCACCTCTTCCTCCTCCAGTCCACCCTCCAGGGCGAGGTCGAGGCCTGGGTCGCGGAGCACGAGGAGGAGTGGCCGCAGCTGGCGTCCTCCATCGCCCGCAAGTGGCTGACCGAGGGCCTGCACGACCGCGCGATCACCCGTGACCTGGACTGGGGCGTGCCGGTCCCGGCCGACACCTGGCCCGAACTGGCCGCCGACGGCAAGGTCTTCTACGTCTGGTTCGACGCCCCGATCGAGTACATCGCGGCCACCAAGGAGTGGGCGGACGCCGACCCGGCGAACCGCGACCACAGGTCCTGGTGGTACGAGGCCGAGGACGTCCGCTACACGCAGTTCATGGCGAAGGACAACGTCCCCTTCCACACCGTGATGTTCCCCGCCACCGAGCTGGGCGTCCGCGAGCCGTGGAAGATGGTCGACTACGTCAAGGCCTTCAACTGGCTGACGTACTACGGCGGCAAGTTCTCCACCTCGCAGAAGCGCGGCGTCTTCACCGACCAGGCGCTGGAGATCCTGCCCTCCGACTACTGGCGCTACTTCCTCATCGCCAACGCCCCCGAGTCCGACGACTCGTCCTTCACGTGGGAGCACTTCGCCGCCACCGTCAACAAGGACCTCGGCGGCACCCTCGGCAACTTCGTCAACCGCGTGCTGACCTTCTCGCGCAAGCGGTTCGGCGACGAGGTCCCCGCGGGCAGCCCGGCGGGCGAGGCCGAGGTCCGGCTCGGCGAGCAGATCGCGGAGCTGCTGGCCGAGTACGAGGCCCAGATGGAGGCCCTCCAGTACCGCAAGGCCGCGGCCGCGCTGCGCGCCCTGTGGTCCGCCGGAAACGCCTACCTGGACGAGAAGGCCCCCTGGCTGGAGGTCAAGACCGACCCGGAGGGCGGGGCGCTCACCCTGCGCACCGCGATGAACCTCATCCACCTCTACTCGGTCGTCTCCGAGCCGCTCATCCCGGCCTCGGCGCGCGCCATGCGCTCGGCCTTCGAGCTGGCCGACGACACGGCGGCCTGGGTGACCCCGGAGCAGGCCCGCTCGCTCGACGCGGTCCCCGCCGGTACGCCGTTCACCGTCCCGCCGGTCCTCTTCGCGAGGATCACCGAGGAGGACCTGGACTCCTACCGCGAGCGCTTCGGCGCCGCCGTCGTGGCGGTCTGACGCCCGTAGGGCCTGGTACGACGCGGGGGCGCGACCACACGGTGGCCGCGCCCCCGCGTCATGTGCCCGCGCCTACATCGCGGCGCCCAGGGCCACGAACCCGCAGATCAGCACGAACAGGACGGCCAGCAGCGGCCATACGAACCGCAGGTACTTGTCGTAGCCGACCTTGGCCAGCGCCACGCCGCCGATCGTCACGGCGGTGGTCGGCACCCACAGGTTCATCCAGCCGCTCGCCGACTGCCAGGCCGTCACCACCACCGCGCGGGAGACCCCCGCGAAGTCCGCGAGCGGCGCCAGGATCGGCATGGCCAGGGTCGCGTGCCCGGAGGTGGAGGGGATCAGGAAGGCCAGCGGGAGGTTGACGAGGAAGACGATCACCGCGAAGAGACTGGACGAGGTGCCCTTGACCACGCCCTCGATCGAGTGCAGCACGGTGTCGGTGATCTTCGAGTTGTTCATGATGACGGTGACCCCGCGCGCCAGCATGATGACCAGGGCGGGCGAGATGAAGTCCGCCGCGCCCTGGATGATCGTGGCGCTGAGCTTGGCCTCGCCCATCCGCGCCACCAGTCCCACCAGCACCGCCGCGCACAGGAACAGCGCCGAGAGCTGGGGGAAGGACCAGTCCAGTTCCCAGCCGTACGGCTTCGCGTCGGCCTTCCCGGTGAGCGCGCTGGACCAGGGCACCACCGAGAAGATCATGAAGGCGAAGACCAGGACCAGCAGGACGAGCACCGCCTTGTGCAGCGGGGTCAGCTCGGGTTCGGCGGCCTCGTCGCCGGTCGCCTTCTGCTCGCGGTCGCCCGGCAGGAACCCGCACAGGGACGTCGCCGGGTCCTTCTGGACCCGCTTCGCGTACCGGACGACGTAGAGGATCGTCACCGCGGTCAGCACGATCCACATCAGGAAGCGCAGCACGATCCCGTCACCGAGCGAGATGTCGGCGGCCGAGGAGGCCACCCCGGTCGCGAACGGGTTGACCGTGGAGCACAGGACGCCGATCCCCGCGCCCAGGATCGAGGCGCCGACGGCGACGAGGCGGTCGTAGCCGAGGGCCAGCATCATCGGGACCAGCAGGCCGTAGAAGCCGAGGGTCTCCTCCGCGAAGCCCTCCACCGTGCCGAGGACGGAGAAGACCAGCATCACGGCGGCGATCAGCAGCGCCCCGCGCTCGCGCAGCCGGTGGGCGAGGCGGGCGATGCCCCGGTCCAGGGCGCCGGTCGCGAAGACCACGGTGATGAACGCGCCGATGGCCAGGACGAAGAGGAACACGCCCGCGCTGCCGTAGAGCGCCCCGGTCAGGCTCGGGCCGACCTGGTGGGTGGTGGTGTCCTGGAGGCCGTACAGACCGTTGACCGGGGCGAGGAAGAGGTCGTTCAGGCGGTCGGTGAGGCTCCGGGTGCCGGAGACCCGGTGGTAGGTGCCCGCGACCGGGGCGCCGCTGTCGTTGCGGTCGTACTGTCCGGCGGGGATGAGGAAGGCCAGCAGCCAGACGGCCACGGTGACCAGGGCCAGGATGGTCAACGCGCTGGGGAAACCGAACTTCCGCGCCGGGGGCGGGGCCGGGGGCAGCGGATCGACGGTGACGCCGGGAGGCGGGGTACTCACGCGGTGCCTCCCGGGGAGCGGAAACCCGCCGCGTACTCGCGCACGAAGGCGGCCATCGCGACGACGGTGTTGCGCAGCTCCGAGAACAGCACCCGCTCGTTGGGCGCGTGCAGGTTGCACATGCTGTCCTGGGCGCCGAAGAGCAGGACCTCCGCTCTGGGAGCGGCCCTGGCCAGGCCGTTCACCAGCGGGATCGAGCCGCCGGTGGCGACGTACGAGGCCTCGGTGCCCCAGGCCTCCTCGAGCGCGGTCAGCGCCGCCCGGTAGGCGGGGCCGCCGGTGCGCGCCTCGAAGCCGGGGCCGGTGTCGCCGGGGGTGACGGTGAGCGGGATGCCGAAGGGCCGCTGCGCGCGCAGGTGGGCGACCAGCGCGGCCCGCGCCTCCCGGGGGTCCTGGAGCGGATGGAAGCGCAGGTTCAGCTTGGCCCGGGCATACGGGACCACCGCTGAGGCCGCGTGGTCCACGCTCGGGGCGTCCAGCCCGATCACGGTGATCGCGGGCCCGCTCCACAGCCGCTCGCCCAGCGATCCGGTGCCGATCAGGGGCAGATCGCCATGGACCCCGGCCAGGTCGCGGAACTCCTCCTCGGTGTAGGTCGTACCGTCCCACGCGTCCCGTCGCAGGCCCGTCACGGCGACGTCACCAGCCTTGTCGTGCAGGGTGCCCAGGGCCTTGAGCAAGACCAGCAGCGCGTCGGGGGCGGCGCCGCCGAACTCCCCGCTGTGCCGGGGCTCGGCCAGGGTGCGCACCTCCACGACCACCTCGCAGGCGCCGCGCAGCCCGGTGGTCAGGGTCGGTGTCCCCGGCCGCAGGTTCCCGAGGTCGGCGATGACCATCGCGTCACAGGCGAACCGGCCCGGCTCACGGGGCGGGTAGTCGTCGAAGGGGCTGCCGTACTCCTCCTGCCCCTCGATCACCAGCTTGATCCCGACCGGCGGGCGGCCCCCGTACAGCCGCAGCATGCCCAGGTGCGCGATCACGTTCGACTTGTCGTCGGCGATGCCCCGCGCCCGCAGCCCGCCCGGGACCGGGGTCGGCTCGAAGGGCGGGGACAGCCATAGGCCCGGCGCCCCGGCGGGCTGGACGTCGTAGTGCCCGTAGAGCAGCACCGTGGGGGAGCCCGGCTCGGGGGGTGGGATCTCGGCGTAGATCACCGGAGCGGTGTCGGGCAGGTCGATCCGTTCCACGCTCGTGACCCCCGCGTCCCGCAGCAGCGAGACGATCAGGTCGTGCGCCTCCTCGACGGGTTCCGGCGGATAGCCGGGGAAGGCGATCGACGGAATCGCCGCGAGCCGTTCCAGATCGGCCCGCAGGCCGTCCATCAGCGCGTCGACCCGCGCCCCGAGCTGTTCCCGACCGTCGGCTTCCACCCGGCACCGTCCTTGTCGTTCGCGCTGAGCAGAGCGCTTCCGCTCACCCGATTCTTGGCCGGTGCGGGACCTGGCGCCGTGGCGGGCTGGGCCGGACGGGTGAGCGAGACCGGGGGAGAACCGGCTGGTCCGGGGCGCCGCGTGGCGTGAAGTGGCCCCTGCGGCCGCGATCTTGACCGGCTGAGCGCGTATCGAACTCCGCCCGTGATCGTTTCTTCAGCCAGGAGCGCCGCGCGGCAGAGCGGGCGGCGCGCGGAGCGGAAGACGGGGAGGCGGCGCGGTGACCGCTTGGCAGTTCTTCGCCGGAGCCGGGCTGGTGGCGGTCTGCTGCCCGCTGCACGGACCGGCGCAGGGGCACGCGCACGTGGACGTGCCGCCCCCGGCCGCCCGCACCGATGTGTGCGTACCGGCCACCGGGCACCCGCCCGCCGCGTCGCCGCCCCCGGTCCGGCAGCCGCCGCGGGCGGTGCTTCCGGGGACCGTCGCGGGGCCCGCCGGGCCGACCGTACGGCACGCGCCCCCGCCGCCACCCGCTCCGGCCCCGCGCCCGGCGGCGGCGCCCCGCCGGGCGGCTCCCGCACCCGCGCCGGAGCCCGTACCGGAGCCCGCGCCGCCGGTGCGCGCCGAGCCCGCCCGGGCGGCGGCGCTCCCGCTGGCCGGGTTCCACGTACGCCGCTACCGCCCGGTGGCCCTCCAGCGGCGAAGCCCGAACGGGCTGTCCACCGTGATGCTGCTGGTCGTCGTCACCACCCCGGCCGTCCTCGCGGCGGCGGCGCTGCGCCCGCGCGGCCGGGGGCGCACCGCCTGAGCCGCACCCCTTGAACCGGACCGCGGCCGCTCCGTCCACCGGCTCGTCCACCGAACCCTCCACACCACGGGAGATCCCGCATGTCCGAATGGCTGGTCCTGGCCATCGCCATGGCGCTCGTCTGCGCCCTCGTCCTCGCCTGCACGGCGCTGCGGCACCGCCGCGTCGCGGTCGACGAGGACACCAGCGAAACCCCCGACGTCATCGAGTACATGACGATGATGGTCGGAGTGGTCTACGCGATCGTGCTCGGCCTGGCCATCGCCGGGGTCTGGGAGGCGCGCGGCGCCGCCGAGGACAGCGTGCGCCGCGAGGCCCAGTCGCTGTACGAGGTCACCCAGCGCGCCGACGTCTATCCGGCGCCCGTACGCGACCGGATCCGGGGCGAGGTGGACGCGTACGTCGCCCACACCGTCAGCGTGGACTGGCCGCTGCTGACCTCCGGGGCCGGCGCCTCCCCGCAGGGCGCCACCCTGCTCGGCGCGCTGCGCAAGGACGTGACCCACCAGAGCCCGGCCAACGAGCTCCAGGCGCAGGCCTACCAGCCGCTGCTCGACCAGATCGCCACGGCGGACGACGCCCGGCACTCCCGCACGCAGAGTTCGGGGGCCACGCTGCCCGGGGTGATCTGGTTGGGGCTGCTCGCCGGCGGCCTGGTCACCATCGGGCTGATCTTCACCCTGCAGATCCGCCGGTCCGGGCGCGAACTGCTGCTGGCGGGGCTGTTCAGCGGACTGATCGTGTTCCTGCTGTTCATGGTCTGGAGCTTCGACGCCCCGTACGGCAGGGAGGGAATCGATTCGGCCGCCCCGTTCCAGGACCTCTTCCCGTCCCTCGCCCTGGCCCTCGGGAGGTAGCGTCGGGCGCCCGCGGGTTCAGGCGCCCGCGGGTTCCACCGGTTCCACCGGACCGGTGCGATCCGTGCGGCCGCGGAGACCCGGGCCGAGGCCGGTGCGGTCCGGGTGGTCCGGGTGGTCCGCCCGCTCGGTACCGCCGGGCCGGTCCGCGCGGTCGGTCCGCCGGGTGAAGCGCAGCTCCCGTTCCGTCAGCGGCGGGCCGGTCAGCTGCGGCATCGTGGGACCGCGGAGCGCGTGCAGCAGCACCCGCGGGCGCACCAGGGTGCTGATCGGCGCCGACAGCGTCATCACCTCGGTCAGGGCGGTCGCGACCACGAAGTCCGCGGTGGCGGTCAGCACGAGCCGGTCGACGTAGCGGGAGAGCGCCTTGTCCGCCAGGGTCGGCCGCTTGCCGACGGTCTCCGGGTAGAAGATGTCCTGCCCGGTCGCCAGGTCCCAGGCCACCGACACGGACGCCGCCACGGCCCGCTGGGTGCGCCGGGCCAGTCCGGCCGCGCGCAGTCCGCCTTCGGCGAGCAGGGTGCGCCGCAGGGCCCGCGCGCCCTGGGCCGCCACCGACATGCCGTGCCCGTACACCGGGTTGAAGGAGGCCACGGCGTCACCGAGGACGACGAACCCCTCCGGCCAGAGCCGGGACTTCTCGAAGTAGCGGCGCCGGTTGGCGGTGTTGGCGAAGGTCGAGACCTCGGACAGCGGCTTGGCGTACTGGAGGAGGTCCGCGACGACCGGGTGACGCGCCGAGCGGGCGAAGGGCTCGAAGTCGGCGCTGTCGCTGGTCGGGCGCCCGCCCCTGGTGCCGGACAGGGTGACCAGCCAGCGGTCCCCTTCGACGGGAAGGATGGTCGCGACCTTGCCCGGGCGCGGTTCGCGGGCCGCGGCCTGGATGTTGACGACCGGGAAGCGGTCGGTACCCGGCGGGGCCTGGTAGAGCCTGCTGGCGTACACCACCCCGGAGTCCACCAGCTCCTCGCGCACCTCGGGCAGACCGAGTTCGCGCAGCCACCTCGGAGTGCGGGTGCCGCGCCCGCTCGCGTCCACCACCAGGGTGGCCAGGAGGAGTTCTTCCGTTCCCTCCCGGCCGGAGATCCGCAGGCCGGTGACCCGGTCGCAGGCGCCGGTCAGCCCGAGCACCCTGGTGTCCTCGATCACGCGGACGTTGGCCAGCCGGGCGACCCCCTGGCGGACGGTCCAGTCGATCAGGTCCCGGGTGGCGCTGAACAGGTAGTGGGTGGGCCGCCAGCGCCGGTACCAGCCGCCGGGTGAGAAGGAGACCATGCCCGAGGTCAGCGGGATCCGGTGGGCCCCGGCGGCGAGCAGCCGCTCGGAGAACCCGGGCAGCAGGCCCTCGATGGCCTCGGCCCCGCCCGACCAGAGCATGTGCCCGTGCTGGGCCTGGGGCAGGAAGGCGCGGGGCTCGGGGCCCGCGGGAAGGACGTCGCGCTCGATGACGGTGACCCGGTCGGCGTACGGGGCGAGTGCGGCGGCGGCGAGCATTCCGGTCAGTCCGCCGCCGATGACGACGGCCTCCCGGCGGGTGGGCGAGGCACCGGTACCGGCGGTCGTGGCGTCCGGCGCGGGGTCCGCGGTCCCGGAAGCGGGCCGCGGTGCCGGTATGCGTCTCGGCCCGGACTGCTCGCGGCTCGTGCTCTCGCTCATGGGTGGCTGCCTTTCGTACGGTCCGCGTGTCGGCGGGTCGCTGCTGCTGCGGGGGAGCGGAGTGCGCGCGAGATGCCGACGAGGTCACGCGGCCCCTCCGCGTTCGCCGGTGTGTAGGCGTCGGCGGAGCCGATGACCTTCTCCTCCGGGTCGGCCGCGCGGGCCCGGATGGCCGCCGAGACCATCACGGCCTCGGCCGTGGCATCGGCCTGGGCCGTCCCCGAGCCCGCGGCGAGCGCGGCCGTCCTGGCGCGGTCGCGCAGCCCGTGGTCGAAGTACGGATCGAGGTGCAGGATGCCGTCGTGGATGTCGGCCACCCTCTGGGTGACCCGCAGGTCGGCCGGGGACCACCACGAGATCCGGACCGCGCGGGAGCCGTGCGGGACGACCGCGTGCAGCTCGCGCCAGAGCGGCCCGAGCCGGTGGTACGTCGCCCAGGTCTGCCAGAGCGCCGAGAGCCGCTGTACGACCAGCGGGAGCACGAAGCCGGTGCCGATGAGCAGGGCGGAGAAGGACGCCACGGGCGGCGCCACGACGCTGCTCAGCACGTCCAGGTCCTGCCCGGCCCAGCGGGCGCCGACCGCGGCGAACTTCGCGGCGTCGAAGACCAGGTTGAGCACGAAGCCGATCACCATGAGGATCAGCCCGGAGCGCAGCGAGCCGCGCACGTGCAGGGACCACCGGCGGCACAGCACGGTCATCACGACGGCTGCCGTGGTGTGCGCGACGAGGTAGACCAGGATCATCTCGCGGATGAACGGCGTGTTGGCGTAGTACGTGTCGAAATCCCGCAGCCGCTCCACCGGGGCCCCGCCGATGGCGAACAGGGAGCCGATGGAAAGGATCACGGCGCTGTAGGCGCCCACGCACCAGCGGGACAGGTTCCGGGTCCGGTGGCCGGGTCCGCCCCGCCAGTTGATCAGCAGCAGCAGGCAGGAGGCGCTGAAGGCGCTGAGGATGCAGTAGACCAGTGGCGCCGAGAAGTTGGGGACGCCGGTGATCCGGTTGACGGCGGCGATGGTCGGCGGCGCGGCGAAGAAGAACACCGAACTGGCGACGAGCAGGAGCACACTGACGGCCCGCATCAGGGGGTCGCGCCAATGCCGGGTCAGGCCCGGCAGCTTGCAGGTGAAAGCGATCACCAGCACGCCGGCCGGAATGTAGAAGTCCAGGCCCTTCACGTTCAGCCTCGTGGTCCTCGGTAGCCGAGGGACGCCTCGATGCGTCCCGCGAGTTTGTCGCGTTGGGTCGGGGCGGGCCCCAGGGCGGCGGACAGCCACGGGCGGCACTTGCTGCCGAGCAGCAGGCCGAAGGTCTC
This sequence comes from Streptomyces sp. G-G2, assembly GCF_030063135.1. Lineage (GTDB taxonomy): Bacteria > Actinomycetota > Actinomycetes > Streptomycetales > Streptomycetaceae > Streptomyces. Next base: position 118,832 of record NZ_JASISO010000020.1, on the reverse strand, counting down.
GGCCTCCGTCTCCTCCTGGACGTCGGCGCGGGTGCGCGCGGCGACCCGGCGGACCGCCTCGCTGAGGTCGGCCTCGTCGGACAGCAGTCGGGCGGCGACGGCCGCGCCGTCCACGTGGTGGCTGCAGTGGCCCGCCTTCATGTGCCACAGCTCATGGCCGAGGATCACCAACTGGTGGTCCGGGGCGGTGCGTTCCTCCACGACGACCAGGTCCCGGTCCGCCATGTCGAGCCACAGGCCGCTGGCCGTCCCCGGAGGGAAGGAGGCCATCCGGAACTCCACCGGGCGGCCGCGGTGTTTGCTCATGCCCTCGCACAGGGTGGCGTAGAGGTCCACGGGTGCCACGGGTGCGGCGAGCCGGATGCCGGCCATCAGCTCTCCGCACAGCCGCCGCTGCTCTCTTCCTATGCTCACCGTTCTCCCCGTCGGAGCGGATCCGGATCAGGACTCAAGGGTCGGACCCAGGCGTTGCGGCCGGGTCATGATTCTGTCGGTTTGACGCTTTCGAGAAGCATGTCCAGCCATTCCGTCACTTTGTCCCGGTGTTTGTCGCTGGGCAGTTGAGCCGCGCGCCAGGCGATGCCCCGCACACCGTGGTCCTGAAGGAGTCTTGCCAGCGGATCGCCCATTGAAGCCTGTGCCGGTACGGTCTGCCGCTCGCGCCCCGCGAAATCCTGGAGCAGCTGCTGTTCGGTGCGCAGCAGGGCGTCGGTGAGGGCGTCGGCGTCGTGCGCGGCGAGGAAGCCCGCGTGTACCCCGAAGAAGCGCTGGATGGCGTCACAGTGCTCCATCGTGGGCCGCCGGTCACCGTTGATCAGGGCCCCGGCCTGCTGGCGCGACATGCCCGCGCCGTCCGCGATCTCCTGCTGCGTATAGCGGCGGCCGTTGGCCTTCACACGGGTGCGGCGGAGCAGGTCGAGGCGCTGGAGGAAGCGGGTCTGCAGGTCGGGCTCGTCCGTCGGCCGGCCTTCGAGCAGGCTCTTGACCCCATCGGTCGGGACGCCGGAGGCCTCCGAGAGCCGACGCAGGTCGAAGACCTCGTCCGGGTCCCGCCCCAGTGTGCCCGCGAGTTCGGCGACGCGCGTTACGGTGGCTGCCAAGGGCGCGTGGGCCACCGCGACGGGAGCCGGGAAGCCGTCTGTCACCAGTGGTTCTCCTAGATCGCGCGAAGGTCGGTTCGGGCCCGTGATCGGCCTCTGGAGGCTATCCCGTCAGCCCTTCAAGGACTAGAACTTGCCACAGCTGTGGCGTGAATGAGCTGTCAAGAGGCCGGAATTGCCACAATAGTTGACACTCGAATGAAGTCGGTAGCAGGATCGCCACACGGAAATGAAGATCCAGACCGTGAGAAGGGGGAGCTCTCGGTGCCACATCTCGCAGCGGTGGGCCCGTCCGATGGCCTCGCCCGAGCCGGTGAGGGGCGCCTGACGGGTGAGGAGCCCGTTCGTGGCGCGGTGCGGTCGGAGCGACGTAAAGAGATTTTGCGCCAACGGCGCGAAGAGCTGAACCTCAGCCAGGAGGACATGGCCGCCCGCCTGCGCATCAGTGTGCGTGCGTACGGCAACTGGGAACGCGGCCTGGTCAAGGAATGGACCGACCGCAAACTGCTGGCCCTCGCCGAGGCGCTGGAGCTGGGCGAACGCCAGTGCTTCTGGCTGTTCCGCGTCATGGTGGACCGCGATCCGCCGCCGACCTGGCGCGCCGCCGAGGAGAACCGGCTGCCCGCCGACCCGGCGCAGCGGGACTACCTGCGCGACTACGCCGCGCTGATGGAGGCAATGCCCTACCCGAGCTTCCTCGTGGATCACCGGTGGGACGTCGTGCTCACCAATTCGGCCTTCGACCAGCTCTTCCAGGCGGTCCGGCCGCACCCGACCGCCCTGCCCGACGACAACTTCCTGCGCTTCGTGCTGTTCCACCCGGACGCCGCGGCCGTGCTGGAGGACCACGAACCGGCCTGGTGCGTACCGCTGCTCGCGCAGTTCGCGACCGGGCTGGCCGCCGACCCCGAGGACGAGGGACTGCGCAGCATCCGCCAGGAGGTGGCCCGTGACCCGTTCATGGAGGCCGCCTACCGGTACGGGGTTCCGCACTGGCTCAGCACCTACGGGGCCGAGGCGGCGGAGCGCGACGGAGCGGTGCGTTCCGTACGGCATCCCGACCCGCGCTGGGGCACGACCCGCTGCCGGATGGTGGCCGAATCCGGCCACATGCTCGATGCCATGGGGCTGACCCGGATCACCCTGGTCCTGTCGGCGCCGCAGGGCGTACTGGCCGGGCCCGCGCCCGTCGGCGCGGGCGGCCCGCCGCAGACCGCCGCACGGCTGCGCGCCGTGCCGTCACCGGCGGAGTGACCCGCCGGGTGACACTGGTGCCATGGAACGTGGCACGGACGGCAGTGCCGTGACGGCACCGTCCGTGTCACCGAATGTGGCACGGATCGTGGCGCTGACGGGTGCGGCACGTGCCGCGGGCGTACGTGCGGTGCGGCGCGTGCGACAGGCGTACGTGCTGACGGCGCCACGGACGGTGGCGCGGAGAGCGGCGCGGGCTTCCCGCGCGGGCGAAGGGCGGTAGGGCGTGCGGCTGACGATCCTCGGCGGGGGCGGATTCCGGGTACCGCTGGTGTACGGGGCGCTGCTCGGCGACCGCGCCGAGGGCCGGGTGTCCCGGGTGACCCTGTACGACGCCGACCCCGGCAGGCTCGCCGCCATGACCCGGGTGCTCGCGGACCAGGCCGCGGCCGCCGGGGTGCCCGACGCGCCGGAGGTGACCGCCACCAAGAACCTCGACGAAGCCCTGCGCGGGGCCGACTTCGTCTTCTCCGCGATCCGCGTCGGCGGCCTGGACGGGCGCGCCACGGACGAGCGGGTCGCCCTGTCCGAGGGAGTGCTGGGACAGGAGACGGTCGGCGCGGGCGGGATCGCGTACGGCCTGCGCACCGTGCCGGTGGCCCGCGAGATCGCGCGCAGGATCGCCCGCAGCGCCCCCGGGGCCTGGGTCATCAACTTCACCAATCCGGCCGGACTGGTCACCGAGGCCATGGCCGAGGAACTGGGCGACCGGGTCATCGGCATCTGCGACTCCCCGGTGGGCCTCGGGCGCCGGATCGCCCGGCTGCTCGGCGCCCGTCCCGAGGAGGCCTGGATCGACTACGTCGGCCTCAACCACCTGGGCTGGGTCCGGGGCCTGCGCATCGGCGGCCGTGACGAACTGCCCCGGCTGCTCGCCGACACCGCGGCCCTGGAGTCCTTCGAGGAGGGCAGGCTCTTCGGCGCCGAATGGCTGCGCTCCCTGGGCGCGGTCCCGAACGAGTACCTGCACTACTACTACTTCAACCGCGAGACGGTACGGGCGTACCAGCAGGCGGAGCAGACCCGCGGCGCCTTCCTGCGCGACCAGCAGCGCGCCTTCTACACCGAGGCCGGGCTCCCCGGGCAGCGGGCCGGAGCGGCCCTGGCCGCCTGGGACCGTACCCGGGCCGAGCGCGAGGCCACCTACATGGCCGAGAACCGGGAGGCGGCGGGCGCCGGGGAGCGCGAGGAAAGCGACCTGGAGTCCGGCGGGTACGAGAAGGTGGCCCTCGCGCTGATGCGGGCCATCGCCCGGGACGAGCGGGCCACCCTGATCCTCAACGTCCGCAACCGCGCCACCCTGTCGGTCCTGGACCCCGAGGCCGTCATCGAGGTGCCCTGCCTCGTCGACGCCAACGGCGCGCATCCCGTGGGCGTCGACCCGCTGCCCTACCACGCGGTCGGCCTGGTCACGTCCGTCAAGGCGGCCGAGCGGGAGGTCCTGGCCGCCGCCGCGAGCGGTTCGCGCCGGGACGCGGTCAAGGCCTTCGCGCTGCACCCGCTGGTGGACTCGGTGGCGGTGGCCCGGCGGCTGCTGGACGGATACGTGCAAGAGCACCCGGGGCTGGCCTACCTGCGCTGATCCGGCGGGCGGCCCACCCGTTCGGCCCCGCGCCGCATGCGGCCGGACGGTGGCGCTGTGAGAGTGCGAGATGTGACCACAGCCTCCGGGGCAGCCCCCGAAACAGCGCCCGGCAGCGCCCCCGACGGAGCCGCCGCGATAGCCACCGCGCCGCCCGTGCTGGACCGGCGGCGGCGCAATGTCATCTTCGGCACGATCATGCTGGGCGTGCTGCTGGCGGCGCTCGACCAGACCATCGTGGGCACGGCCCTGCCCACGATCGTGGCGGATCTCGGCGGCGCGGAACACATGTCCTGGGTGGTCACCTCGTACCTCCTCGCGGAGACCGTCGCCACGGTGCTGGTGGGCAAGTTCGGTGACCTCTTCGGCCGCAAGATCATCTTCCAGATCTCCGCGATCGTCTTCATCACCGGCTCGTTCCTGTGCGGTCTCGCCGGGAACATGACCCTGCTCATCCTCTGGCGGGGCGTCCAGGGCATCGGCGCGGGCGGGCTGATGGTCACCTCGATGGCGCTGATCGCCGATGTGGTGCCGCTGCGCGAACGCGGCAAGTACCAGGGCGCGATCGGCGCGGTGTTCGGCGTCGCGACGGTCATCGGCCCCTTGCTGGGCGGGCTGTTCACCGACCACCTCAGCTGGCGCTGGGCCTTCTACGTCAATGTGCCGATCGCGGTCCTGGTGGTGGTGGCCGCCGCCCGTACGATCCCCTCAGTACGGTCCGGGGCACGCCCGGCCATCGACTACCTGGGCATCGCCCTCGTCGCGATCGGCGCCAGCGCGCTGATCCTGGGCACCAGTTGGGGCGGCAACGAGTACGCGTGGGGCTCACCCGCCATCATCGGGCTGTTCGTGGGCGGGGTGGTCGCGCTCGCGCTCTTCTGCCTGGTGGAGAACCGGGCGGCCCAACCGATGCTGCCCATGCGGCTGTTCCTGAACCCGGTGTTCACCGTGTGCTCCGTACTGAGCTTCGTGGTGGGCTTCGCGATGCTGGGCGCGATGACCTTCCTGCCGACCTACCTCCAGTACGTGGACGGGGATTCGGCCACCATCTCCGGTGTCCGCACCCTGCCGATGGTCATCGGTCTGCTGATCGCCTCCGTCTTCAGCGGCAACGTCACCAGTAAGACCGGCCGTTACCGGATCTTCCCCATCGTCGGCTGCCTGGTGATGGGCGTCGGGCTCTACCTGCTCTCCCGGATGGGCCCCGGGACCGGCGCCACCCTCGAATCGCTGTACATGTTCGTGCTCGGCGCCGGGATCGGCCTGAGCATGCAGGTGCTGACGATCGCCGTGCAGAACACCGTGGACTATGCCGACCTCGGCACCGCGACCTCGGGCGTCACCTTCTTCCGCACCCTGGGCAGCTCCTTCGGTACGGCCGTCTTCGGCACCCTCTACGCCAACAGCCTGACGCCCGGCCTGAAGACCGGCGTGGCCGAGGCGGCCCGGGCCACGGGCGGCGACCCGGCCGCGATCGGTGTCCAGGCGCAGAGCCCGCAGGGCGTGCACGGCCTCGATCCGGCGGCGGCCGCCCCGGTGATCGCCGCCTACGCGGACGCCCTGCACACGGTGTTCCTGTGGACGGTGCCGGTCGCGGCGGTCGGCTTCGTCGTCGCGCTCTTCCTCAAGCAGGTGCACCTGCGCGACACCGCACGGGCCGGTTCGACGGACATGGGCGACGGCTTCGCCTCACCGGCCACCGCCTCGGGGGATTCCGCCAAGCTGCTCGAGCTGGCCGTCGGCAAAATCGTCCGGACCATGGGCCCGGAGCAGGCACGGGGCATCGTCAGCGGCTCCGACACCCGGCTCGACATGGCGGGCGCCTGGGCGGTGATGCAGGTGGACCTGCTGACCCGCACGGTCGGCCACGCCAGCCTCGGCCTGGTGGCGTCCCGCCGCTCGTTGCCCCCGGAGGTCCTGCTGCCCGTCTTCGACCGGATGGTGGAGGAGGGCTACCTCACGCGGGACGGCTCCTTCTTCGCCCACACCCCGGCCGGGGCCCGGGAGGCCGCGGTCATCTCGCACGCCTGGGCCGACTGGCTCGGCGACCAGCTCGAACGCGACCGGGGCCGCCCGCGCAGCGCCGAACTGCGGGCGGCGGCGGACGCGATCGCGAAGCGGCTGCTGGCGGAGGATCTGGGGGAGGGCAACTTCGCGCCGCGCTCCCTGACGCGGGTGTAGCGGGACCCTCGACCGGCGCGGCCGTCCCTTTCGGAACGTCCGGGGCGAACCTTGCCCGACGCGGCACTGGATCCGAAGGAGACGGGCTAAGCCGTCGGATAGTCGTAGGACGGGACCGGCGCCGGCATGGTGAGGTCCGGGCGCCAGGTGCGCAGTACGGCCGCGGTGGGTGCGTACAGCGCGGCGGGGATCGCGTCGGGCGCGAACCACTCCCAGCGGGTGATCTTGTGTGGTTCGGTCACGGCCGGGGTCCCCTCGGCGGCCCCGGTCACGGCGGCCGCCGTCAGCCGGGTCAGGGACGAGCGGGCGTCGATCTGGACCGCCAGGACGCGTACGTCCCCGGGAGCCACTCGCAGATCCGTTTCCTCGGCCAGTTCACGCGCGGCGGCCTGCTCGAAGCCCTCGCCGGGATCGACCTTGCCGCCCGGCAGCTCCCAGCGCCCGTCGTGGGCCCGGCCGAGCAGTACCCGGCCGTCGGCGTCGAGTACGACGAGGCCGACGCCGACGACGGCGTTGGGCTGCGGGACGGCGCGTGCGGGCTGCTGCCCGGCCGGGCTGTCGGCTTCGCGGGCGCCGGTCGCTTCGTGCGGGCCGGTCGCTTCACGAGGGCCGGTCGCTTCGTGCGGGCTGGTCATACGGGGTCCTTCTCTCGGGTGGTGGGGCGGGCGCGTACGTGCATCCGCTCGCCCTGCGGTCCGAACAGGCTCAGGTATTCCGTCGGCTGCGCGGCCGCGTTGAAGAAGGCGTGCGGGGTCCGGGTGTCGAACTCCGCCGCCTCCCCGGGCCCGAGGACGAGATCGTCGGGGCGGTCGACGTGCTCGGTCGCGGGCGGGAGGACCTGCTTGAAGGCGTGCACCCCGCCGAAGTTCCGGGTGAGGGTACGTAGGTCGTCCCGTGCCGGACGAAGGGGCGCGGGCGGATCCGCGGATCCCCGGTGTCCGGGGCGCCGACCAGCTCGTTGAGCGCGACCCGGTGCGCCTTCGCCAGCGGGAGCAGCAGCTCCAGCGTGGGCCTGCGGCGCCCGGATTCCAGCCGGGACAGGGTCGAGAGGGAGATCCCGGTGGCCTCGCTGAGCTGGGCGAGGGTGATCCCGCGTTCCTGGCGCAGCGTGCGCAGGCGCGGGCCCACGGTGGTGAGCACGCGGGCGAAATCCTCGTCGTCTTCAGCGGGAACCATGATCCCATTTGCCGGTTCGGCAACAGCGTTTGTCAAGATGGAACGCCCGCGCGCATCCTCGCGCTCATGAAACTCGAAACGCGGGCGACGGAGATCGTGATCATCGGCGGCGGGGCCGCCGGGCTCAGTGCGGCGGTGACCCTGGCCCGGGCCCGCCGCTCGGTCCTGGTGATCGACGCCGGTCACCCGCGCAACGCCCCGGCCGCCCATGCGCACGGATTCCTCGGCCACGACGGGATCGATCCCGCCGAGCTGCTGGCCCGGGGGCGGCGGGAGGCGATCGGTTACGGAGCCCGGATCGTTCCCGGTACCGCAGTCGCGGCCGACCCGCTGCCCGGCGGCGGCTTCCTCGTGCACCGCGACGACGGTTCCACCGTCCGCGCCGAGCGGCTCCTGGTGGCGACCGGGCTGGTGGACGAGCTGCCCGGCGTACCGGGCCTGGCCGCCCGCTGGGGCCGCGACGTCCTGCACTGCCCGTACTGCCACGGCTGGGAGGTGCGGGACCTGCCCCTCGCGGTGCTGGCCACCGGGCCGCTGGCGGTGCGCCAGGCGCTGCTGTGGCGGCAGTGGAGCGAGCGGGTCACCCTCCTCGCGCACACCTGGCGGGTGCCGGACGCGGACCGCGCGACGCTGGCCGCCCGGGGCATCGAGGTGGCCGAGGGCGAGGTGACCGGGCTGACGCGGACGGACGACGACCGGCTCGCGGGGGTGGCCCTGGCGGGCGGCGGCTCCGTGGTGTGCCGTGCCCTGATCGTGGCGCCGCGGTTCCTGGCCCGTTCGGGGGTGCTGAGCGCGCTGGGTCTGCGGGCGGTACGCGAGGAACGCGACGGGCACGACATCGGCACCCGGGTCGAGGCCGGGCCGGGCGGCGCCACCGCCCTCCCGGGGGTGTGGGTGGCCGGGAACGTCACCTCGCCCATGGACAACGTCGTCGCGGCGGCCGCGCAGGGGGCCCGCGCGGCGATCGAGATCAACGGGGACCTGGTCGAAGCGGAGGCCCGGGCGGCGGAGGCCGGGGTGGGCTGAGGTCCGGGCGGCGCGGGCGGCGGTGGGCTGAGGTCCGGGCGCCGCGGGCGCCGGCCGTGCCGCCCGCGGCGGGCTGACCGCGCGCGGCGCGGGGCCCGGTGTCGATCGCCTGTGCGAGTTTCGGTCAGGTTCCGCCCGTGCAGGCTCTGGGCGATCTGATCGTCGTACAGCTCATCGGCTCAGGGGGACGCAATATGGCACACGTGCTGGTCATCGGGGGCGGCGTCGGCGGGATGGCCACCGCGCTGCTGGCGGCGCGGCACGGGCACACGGCCGAGCTGTTCGAGCGGGACGCCCGGGCGCCGGGAACCGCCCTGGACCGGGACTCCTTCGGCTGGCGGCGGCCCTCGGTACCGCAGGCGACCCAGCCCCACGCGCTGCTCGGCGCGGCGCGCGTGCTGCTGCGCGACGAACTGCCCGACGTCCACCGGGAGATGCTCCGGCTGGGCGCGCGGGAGCGGCACGAGCTGGACTGGTTCGACGAACGCCCGCCCGCCCGGCCCGGCGACGAGGACCTCGTCATGCTCCAGGCCCGGCGCATCGTGCTGGAGAGCGCCCTGGCCACGGCGCTGCGCGGCGAGAGCGGCGTCGTCTCGCGGTACGGCGAGCCGGTGATCGGCCTGCTGACCGAGCGGGCGGCGGTGTTCGGGACCCCGGCCGGTGCGGGGGCCGACCCCGGGATACGGGTGACGGGTGTGGAAACCGGGGCGGGGGAGTACGAGGGTGACCTCGTCGTGGACGCGGGCGGCAGGCGCGGCGGTGCGGAACGCTGGCTCGCGGCGGCCGGGTGCCGCCCCGCCGCGGTCGAGCGGCACCGCACCGGGCTGGCGTACTTCTGCCGCTGGTACCGGCTGCCCGAAGGGCGCGAGGACGGACCGCGCCGCCCCTGGACCGTGACCGGCGGCACCTTCGCCGGATGCGCCGTCTTCCCGGCGGACAACGGGGTGTTCGCGGTGACCCTGTTCGTGCACACCCAGGACGCGACCCGTTCCGCGCTGCGCGATCCGGCCGTCTTCGAGGCGGCCGCCCGGTCCTTCCCGCCCGGCGCGGCCTGGCTGGAACTGGGCGCGGAGCCGCTGTCCGAGATCATGGCCACGGGGGGCCTGGACAACCGGTGGAGCGCGCTGGTCGACGAGCGGGGGCCGGTGGTGAGCGGGTTCGTGCCGGTCGGGGACGCGATCACCCACACCAATCCGACCTTGGGGCAGGGCACCTCGCTCGCGCTGTGGGCCGCGCTGCGGGTGGCCCGTACGGCGCACCGGGACCCGGGATCGGCGCGGTTCGCCGCCGATCACCACGCGTGGGCGGTGCGCACCCTCAAGCCGTGGTTCGACTTCCAGGTGGTGGCGGACACGGCCATCGGGGAGCGGTTCGCGACCCGGGCCGGGCGGACCGGGTCGGCGCGCGAGGTGGCCGCGCTCTTCGACTGCGCCCTGGAGGATCCGGAGGTGATGCGGGCCCGCGCGCGGGTGCGGCACCTGGCCGACCCGCCGGAGCGGGCCTACGCGGATCCGGCGGTCCGGGCCCGGGTCGCGCGGTGGCTCGCGGACCGTCCGCACTACGCGCCGAGCGCGGCCGGTCCGGACCGCGAGGAGTGGGAGCGGCTCACGTCCCGGCGCGTCGCGACCCCGCCGCGGGTCACGTCCCCCCGGTGACGCCGAGTCGGCGCGTCACGTGGCCCTGATGACGCCGAGTCGCGCGTCACGTGCCCCCGGTGAAGCGGAGTCCGCGGGTCACGTCTCCCCGGTGAGGCCGAGGACTTCGGCGAGGTCGAAGCCGACGACCTCCTCGAGCTGGGCGTACGTACAGCTCTCGGGCGTCCGGTCGGGACGCCAGCGGCGGAACTGGGCGGTGTGGCGGAAGCGGTCGCCCTCCATGTGGTCGTAGGCCACTTCCACCACCCTCTCCGGGCGCAGGGGCACCCACGACAGGTCCTTCTTGCCGGTCCAGCGGCTCTGCGCGCCGGGCAGTCGGGCGCCCTCGTGCGAGGACTCCTCGGCCCAGGCGGCCCAGGGGTGGCCCCGGGGGTCCGGCATGCGCAGCGGCGCGAGTTCGTCGACGAGTTCGGCGCGTCGCTTCATCGGGAAGGCCGCGCACACGCCCACGTGCTGGAGGGTGCCGTGCTCGTCGTGGAGCCCGAGGAGGAGCGATCCGACAATCGGACCGCTCTTGTGGAAACGGAAACCCGCGACGACGACGTCGGCCGTACGCTCGTGCTTGATCTTGAACATGAGGCGGGCATCGGGCCGGTAGGGCAGATCGAGCGGTTTGGCGATCACCCCGTCGAGTCCGGCGCCCTCGAACCGCTCGAACCACTCCTGCGCCAGTGCGGGGTCGGTGGTCGCGGGCGCGAGATGGACGGGGGGACGGGCCGTGGACATGACGCGGGTGAGCGCGGTACGCCGGTCGGCGAGCGGGGCGGCGAGGAGGGACTCGTCGCCGAGCGCGAGCAGATCGAAGGCGATGAAGCTGGCGGGGGTCCGGTCGGCCAGGAGGGTGACGCGGGACTCCGCGGGGTGGATCCGCTCGGTCAGGCGGTCGAAGTCCAGCCGCCCGCCCTGAACGATGACGATCTCCCCGTCCACCACGCAGCGCGGGGGGAGGTTCTCCTTGAGCGCCGACACCAGCTCGGGGAAGTAGCGGGCCAGGGACTTGCCCGTACGGCTGCCGATCTCGATCTCGTCCCCGTCCCGGTGGACGATCGCCCGGAAGCCGTCCCACTTCGCCTCGTACTGCATGCCCGCCGGGATCCGGGCCACGGATTTCGCGAGCATCGGCTTCACGGGCGGCATCACCGGCAGGTCCATGTCTCCTCCACGACTCCTGTCTCCTCCAGGTCCCCCGGGCCCCCGGGTCCTTCGTCCCCTCCACGACTCCGATTCTGCGGTCGTACGTCCGGACTCGCCCGGTATGCGAGGTGGGCCGAGCCCGCCTACCGTGGCGCACATGGGTGCTGCGGGCAATGCGATCGAGCTGGACGCGGGCGGACGGACGGTACGGCTGTCGAGCCCGGACAAGGTCTACTTTCCGGAGCGCGGTCTGACCAAGCTGGACGTGGCGCGGTACTACCTGGCCGTGGCGGACGGAATCACGCGCGCCCTGCGCGACCGCCCGACGACCCTGGAGCGTTTCCCGGACGGGGTGGAGGGCGAGTCCTTCTTCCAGAAGCGCGCCCCCAAGAACCTGCCCGACTGGATCCCGACGGCCCACATCGCCTTCCCCAGTGGGCGCACCGCCGACGAGATCTGCCCGACCGAGCCCGCCGCCGTGCTGTGGGCCGCGAACCTCGGCTGCCTGACCTTCCACCCCTGGCCGGTGCGCCGTACGGACACCGACCGGCCCGACGAACTGCGCATCGACCTCGACCCGCAGCCGGGGACCGACTACCACCACGCGGTGGCGGCGGCCCAGGAACTGCGCGCGCTGCTGGATGAGTTGGGGCTGCGCGGCTGGCCCAAGACCTCGGGCGGCCGCGGCCTGCACGTCTTCGTCCCGATCGAGCCGCGCTGGACGTTCACCGAGGTGCGGCGGTGCGCGATCGCGCTGGGCCGGGAGCTGGAGCGCAGGATGCCGGGCAAGGTCACCACGGCCTGGTGGAAGGAGGAGCGGGGCGAGCGGATCTTCGTCGACTACAACCAGACCGCGCGCGACCGCACGATCGCCTCGGCCTACTCCGTCCGCCCCCACCCCCACGCCCCGGTCTCCGCGCCGCTCCACTGGGACGAGGTGGACGCGGCGGAGCCACGGGACTTCGACATCGTGACGATGCCGGGGCGCTTCGCCGAACTGGGCGACGTACACGCGGACATGGACGAGCACGCCTTCAGCCTGGAGCCGGTCCTGGAACTGGCGGAGCGCGACGAACGCGAGCGCGGCATGAGCGACATGCCGTACCCCCCGGACTATCCGAAGATGCCGGGCGAGCCGAAGCGGGTCCAGCCGAGCCGCGCGAAACACGAGGACTGACGGCCCCGGCGTCGGCCGCGCCGGGAGGCTGTTGATCGGTCGTTGATCGGACGTACATCGGGCGCGGTGAGTATCTGCCCATGTCGATGAACACGAGCGAGCGCACGGTGACGACGACGGCGGCCCCCGCCTGGTACGAACTCGCCCTCTGCGCGCAGACGGGCCCCGGCTTCTTCTTCCCGGAGCCCGGGGCGTCCCTGCGGGACGCGAAGCGGCTGTGCGGCGCCTGCGAGGGGCGGGTCGCGTGCCTGGAGTACGCCCTGGCCAATGACGAGCGCTTCGGAGTGTGGGGCGGCCTGTCCGAGGGCGAACGCCACGCGCTGCGCCCGCGCGGCTGAACCCGCCGCCTCAGGTCTGCGTCCCCTTCCCGCCGCGCCGCATCAGCCCGACCCGCCGGGCGAGCGCGTCATCCCCACCGCCCCACCCCCCGGCCGGCACCCGCGCGGGCACGACACGCACGGGATAGTGCCCCCCCACTGGCGACACGACCCCCCCGAACCGCGGATCCCCGGCGAACCAGATCCGGTCGGGGTGGGCGTTCTGCTTTCTGGCCAGGTCGACGGGGAACGGTGTGACGCGGTACGAGGGCTCGAAAGATGCGGAGAAGGGAATGGACACGATTGTCGGGCTGGTGGCAGGTCGAGGTGGGTAAGAGCAGGTGTACTCCTGCCAGGGATAGGAGCGCAGAACGATCGCGACCCTGAGGCGACGCAGGTAGGCAAGGAAAACGATGGAGAGCAGGGGGACGGTCACCATGCAGATGAGGAGGAACCCGAAAGCTCCGTCGGGGAGGGGACTGGCATAGAAGAACCCTGGGGAGGCGGCGGTCATGACGAGCACGGCGACTAAAGTCGTCGAGCGTCGTGCTACCAGCCTTGCGTACCCGCCTTCGGTCGGGGGGTGATCCCAAGCCATTTTGGTGTGCGGGAGTGTCACGAGAGCACGTCCAGGATGCGTGAGGTGGGCGAACTGTTCTTCGCCTGCGGGACAGATGCGGGATCGGTGAACGCGATCGTGTGCGCGATGCCCTCAAGGATGTCGGCGTAAGCGTCGGCGTGCTGGGTTGCCGCGCTGGTCAAGTCAGCGATGACTACGTGCGATCCCGCGGTGTGGGCGAGGACGAGCCGTGCCTGCGACACCGGGGAGTCCCTGCCAGGAACCGACTGGGTACCGGTGACCAGGCTGCACGGCAGTGCTGACGGAAGTTCAAGGAACCGGCAGTCAACCGTGAGCCAGGACGGAGCTCGGGCGATTCCCAGGGAAGCGCGGGCCACCGCCAAGCGTGGATTGTTCTGACCGCAGGGGCGAACGCTGAGTGAGAACAGAGACGTGACGAAGCCGGCCTCTCCATCGGGGTGCAAACCCAGAGAGGTGTGAAGTACATGATGTGCCGGGAGTTGTTCCAGGTGATCGATGAATTCTCCCGTCTGGCGCTCCGCCCGCTCACTCGTTGCGTCGTCCGTGAAAAGCGGCAACGCCTCTCGCAGCGCTTCAATGCTCTGCGACGAAAAGTCGTGGTATCCCGGCGGCAAGCGGAACCAGACGGGTGGTGGTTCGGTACCCGTCATGGATTCACCGCCGAGAGGACATGCGCCGTCTTTGCTGCGGCGCTTGGGGCGTCGTCGACCACGCCACGTACCCCATCGACGGCCGTTGCCGTGTGTTGTGTCGTGTCCGACGTGCCGGGCACATAGTCCAATACCGCCGTCGCGGCCCCGGTAACGGGGAAGGCGGCGCTCACCGATCTCTGGACTGCAGGGCTGGTCGAGCGCAAAGCCCAACTGGTGATCGGGTTGTCGATGTCCTGCAGTGTGCCCGCCGTTCGCCATGCGGTGCGTGACAGCGTGCTTGCCCCGGCGCTGAGACCGGACAGTGCTGTGGCTTCAGGTACGGCGGCTGCCACCCGGGCCGCGCTGACCCCTGCTTTCGCCCCGGACGCGACTGCCGCGACTCCGGGAACGGCCCCGAGGGCATCTCCAAGTAGCGTCACGCCGCTCTTCCAGAAGTCGGCGTCCAGATCACCCTTGGTGAAACCGTCCGAAAGGGATTTCCGGAACTTGGGATCCGAGGCATGCATGGTAAGTGCCGCGAGGCTCAGACCACCGGCCACCAATGCGAGAGCGACGCCGACGGGTGGGCAGAATGCGGCCACGCAGAGACTGGCCAGACCGAGGACTGCTGACATGTTCGAGAGCGCGTCGGCCGGGTCGTCGGTCATTTTCTGCCAGACCGACTCCAGGAAGCCCGGTTCCTTCGGGGCCAGGCGGTCCGAGGCCGCGTCCAGGGTGCGGGCGATGCGGCGGGCCGCGGCGGTGTGTTCCGCGGCGAGTTCGTGGGCCAGGCGGCGGGCGTCGGACAGGGCTTCCGGGGTGGTCGCGGCGGCGGCCCGGGACGCGTAACGGGCGGCCAGGGCCTGGTGGGCGACCAGGGTGTCGTGCCAGGACGTCAGCCGCCGGGCGGCCTCCTCCAGGGAGGTGTGGGCCGAGCGGAGGTAGCGGGGGAGGTCGTCCGAGAGCGAGTCCCGGAAGGCGGTGGCGGCCTCGCCGTGCCAGGAGGTGCTGCGCGAGACGAGGGCGTCGATCACCGAGGAGGCCTCGCCCAGGGCGCCGGCCGAGGAGCGGAGCTTCGCCGTCAGGGCGCGGACGGCGGCGGGGGAACCCGGGGCGGGGTTGAAACCGAGGCCCGCCCCCGGGGCCTGCGTCGGCGCGGGGTCAGTCACGGGTGCCCGCCGCGCGGAAGGCGTCTCGGACGGCCGCTTCCAGCTCCGCGTAGTCGGCGGCGCCGCGGCCGACCCCCTCGTGGACCGTCTTGACCTGCTTCGCCAGTTCAGCGGCCCCGTAGGCCCATCTCGTCCGGAAGTCGTCGCAGGCGGTGTCGAGGTCGGTCGTGCCCAGTTGGTCGGACCGTACGTGGTCCAGCGCCTCCCGGGCCTCCCGGAGGGAGACCAAGGAGGCGTCCAATGACTGGGCCAGGCGGCTCAGCTGGTCGATGTCCACCCGAAGCGAGGTCATGGGCCGAGAGCCTGGCAGAGCGGGGCTCCGCCAGGGCAATCGTCGTCACCCCTGGGAGGGATGGATATCCGGCCAGGAAGGATCAGGCCTTGCGGGCCGCGATGCGGGCCGCGCGGGCGGCGAGGCGCTCGTCGAACTTGCGCGCCTCGGAGTCCAGGCCGCCCATGTACATGCCGAGCTCGTCCTGCGCCTGCTGGCCCTCGGGGCCGAGGCCGTCGATCTCCATCACCTTGAGGAAGCGGAGCACCGGGCTCAGCACGTCGTCGTGGTGGATCCGCATGTTGTAGATCCCGCCGATCGCCATCTGCGCGGCGGCCCGCTCGAAGCCGGGCATGCCGTGACCGGGCATCCGGAAGTTGACGACGACGTCGCGCACGGCCTGCATCGTCAGGTCCGGGGCCAGCTCGAAGGCGGAGCCGAGCAGGTTGCGGTAGAAGATCATGTGCAAGTTCTCGTCGGCCGCGATACGGGCCAGCATCCGGTCGCAGACCGGGTCACCGGACTGGTGGCCGGTGTTGCGGTGCGAGATCCGGGTGGCCAGCTCCTGGAAGGCGACGTACGCCACCGAGTGCAGCATCGAGTGCCGGTTGTCGGACTCGAAGCCCTCCGCCATGTGCATCATCCGGAACTTCTCGAGCTGGTCCGGGTCCACGGCGCGCGACGCGAGGAGGTAGTCGCGCATCACGATGCCGTGGCGCCCCTCCTCCGCGGTCCAGCGGTGCACCCACGTGCCCCAGGCGCCTTCGCGGCCGAAGAGGGACGCGATCTCGTGGTGGTAGCTGGGGAGGTTGTCCTCGGTGAGGAGGTTGACCACCAGGGCGATGCGGCCGATGTCGGTGACCTTGGACTGGCCGACCTCCCAGGCCTCGCCGTCCTCGAAGAACCCGGGGAAGTTGCGCGCGTCGCTCCACGGAACGTACTCGTGGGGCATCCAGTCCTTCGTCACCTGGAGGTGACGGTTGAGTTCTTTTTCCACCACCTCTTCCAGCGCGAACAGCAGCTTGGCGTCGGTCCACGCCTCCGAGCTGCCGAGGTGGGGAGAGGTGATCGTCACGGGTGCTCCTGGGGACAAAGCGAATACCTACGGTTCCGTAGCCTACGAACCCGTAGGTTAAGCGCGGCGTGAAGAGGAACCAAGCCCCACCCCTGGGGGTGCCTGGTTACGTCCCGTTATGTATGCAGTTGAAAGAGGCGCCAGGAGGTCCAAACTCACACCAGAAGGTGACCCGCGGCACCCGGATTGACCGTCTGAACCCATGCGTGGAGGGCTACGGCCGGGTCCGTGACGTACGCCACGGACCCTGTCGCGCCGAGGGAGGCCCGATGTCGGCGTCCGGACCGAAGCGGAAGCGCCCCGGGCCCTCGCCGGCCCCCGTCAGTCCTGCCACATGGATGCCCGCACCCCCTCCGCCGTGGTCGGCCGCAGCTCGCCGTCCTGGATCAGCAGCCAGCGGGTGATGCCGATCGACTCCAGGAACGGCACGTCGTGCCCGGCCACGATCAGGGCGCCCTCGTAGGAGTCCAGCGCGTCCGTCAGCTGTCGTACGCTCGCCAGGTCCAGGTTGTTCGTCGGCTCGTCCAGCATCAGCAGCTGCGGAGCCGGGTCCGCCAGCAGCAGCGCCGCCAGTGCCGCCCGGAAGCGCTCGCCGCCCGACAGGGTGCCCGCGGGCTGGTCCGCCCGGTCGCCCCGGAAGAGGAAGTGCGCGAGGCGGGCCCGGATCCGGTTGTTCGTGGCCCGAGGGGCGAACCGCGCCACGTTCTCCACCACCGAACGGCCGTCGTCGAGCACGTCGAGCCGCTGCGGCAGGTACCGCGCCGGTACGTGCGTCACCGCCTCGCCGGACACCGGAGGCAGCAGCCCGGCCACCGTGCGCAGCAGGGTGGTCTTGCCCGAACCGTTGCGCCCGACCAGGGCGATCCGTTCCGGCCCGCGCAGTTCCCACTCGCCCCGCACCACCGCCGTCCGCGCGTGCGCGAGGCGCAGCCCGCTCAGGGTCAGCACCCGCCGCCCCGGCGGCACCAGGGTGGCGGGCAGCTCGATCCGGATCTCGTCGTCGTCGCGCACCGCGTCCACCGCCTGGTCGAGCCGCTCCCGCGCCTGCGCCAGCTTCTCGGTGTGCATGATGCGGTGCTTGCCCGCCGAGACCTGGGCCTGCCGTTTGCGTTCACCCATCACGATCTTGGGCTCGCGCTTGGTGTCGTTCATCTTCTGTCCGTACCGCTTGCGGCGAGCCAACTTGACGTGGGCGTCGGACAGTTCACGCTTCTGGCGCTGTACGTCGGCCTCCGCGACCCGGACCAGCCGCTCGGCCGTCTCCTGCTCGGCGGCCAGGACCTCCTCGTACGCGCTGAAGTTCCCGCCGTACCAGCGGACTTCACCCTCGCGCAGCTCGGCGATCTGGTCCACCCGGTCCAGCAGGTCCCGGTCGTGGCTGACCAGGACCAGTACCCCGGTCCAGGCTTCGACCGCGGCGTACAGCCGCTGCCGGGCCGGGAGGTCGAGGTTGTTGGTGGGCTCGTCGAGGAGCAGTACGTCGGGCCGGGCGATCAGCAGCGCGGCCAGGCGCAGCAACACGCTCTCCCCGCCGGACAGTTCACCGACCGTGCGGTCGAGGCCGATCCGGCCCAGCCCGAGCTGGTCGAGGGTGGCGAGGGAGCGTTCCTCCACGTCCCAGTCGTCGCCGACCGCCGTGAAGTTGGCCTCGCTCGCGTCGCCCGCCTCGATGGCGTGCAGGGCGGCGCGGGTGGCGGTGGTCCCGAGGGCCTCGTCCACGCGGAGCGAGGTGTCGAGGGTGATGCCCTGGGGGAGGTGGCCGACCGTGCCGGCCACGGAGATCCGGCCGTCGGTGGGGGCCAGTTCACCCGCGATGAGTTTCAACAGGGTGGACTTGCCCGAGCCGTTGAGCCCGATCAGGCCGGTGCGGCCGGGGCCGACGGCGAGCTGGAGGCCGTCGAAGACGGGGGTTCCGTCGGGCCAGTCGAAGACCAGGGTGGAGCAGGTGACGTACGTAGGGGCATGGCTCATGGAGGCCTCCAGGTTGCGTGAGTGGTGCGATGCAACGCGGGGAGACAGCCGACGGGGAGCGCTCCTGACGAAGGGCTGGGGCGGTCGGTGTCTCGGACCTCAGACGAGCAATGTCCTGCTCCGTTTCGACGGCGATGGGGCGTCTGCGAAGCTACGGGCGGCGGCCGGCCGCCCGCAAACGATTTAGTGCGGCCGTCCGTCAGTGAGTACGGCGTCCATCCGGGCGGTCGGTCAACAGGAGTCGCGCATCAGCTCGGCCAGGCTGTGGTCCATGTCCAGGTACAGGTGCTCCAGCCCCGGCGGCGCCACGGCGGCGGACCGCTCCAGGAACCCGCGCAGCTCCGGTGTGGCCATCAGGACGATCGCCACGCCCTCCGGAGCGTGGAACTCCACGACGGTCCGGCCCGATCCGTACGGCCGCACCCGTACGTCGCCGCTGCCGCAGGGCCGGTCCAGCCCCGCGGCCAGAAGCTCGCGCGCGAAGGTCCACGACACCTCCACGCCCTCCAGCGTCGCGGGGGCCGGGAAGGCCATGCGGACGGCGAAGGGGTCCGAGCGGTCGTAATGGAGGGTGACGGGGACGGTCTCGACCTTGGGCGCCGAGGCGACCAGACGGGCCTGTACGGCCTGCTCGATGGTGGTGATCAAGGCTCGCTCCCTTGCGGCGGGTCGGTTGCCGGGCGGTGGCTGGGGCCCGGCAACCGGATAGACGCGGGAAATCGCGAATCCGTGCATGGGGAGAGTGCGTGAGCTGTGTCACCGAACGGCTGGAACAGATCCGTGTGATCGCCCAAGGGCGGCCCGGGACGGTTGGGGCGCAAGGAGTCTCGTGCGGAGCCGGGGGCTCCGGAGTGGTCGCAGTAAGGCTGGTTTCCGCTCCCTCCACGGGCGTGAGGCATCACTCGGGCCCCGTCCGGCCGCCCGTCCGCGCCCCGGCGGGCGCGGCGAGGCACCCTGGACGGCCGATCAAGGGTGCGTTAGCTTCCGGCGCCATGAGACTTCTGGCAGTTGGCATGTGCGCGGCAGCTCTGACGGGGGTGCTGGCCGGGGTTCCCGCCGCGCCCGCCCGGGCGGACACCGCCGCTCCCGCCCGGGACACGGCCGCTTCCGGTGGGACGGACACCGCCGCTTCCGCCGGGGCGGACACCGCCGCGGCGCCGGGCTGGAGCCCCGGCCTCGGCTGGGCCCTCAAGGGCACCGGTACGGACGCCCGCTTCCGGGGCCTGGCGGCCGTGAGCCGCTCCACCGCCTGGGTGTCCGGCTCGAAGGGGACGGTCCTGCGCACCGTGGACGGCGGCCGGAGCTGGGGCGACGTGTCCCCGCCCGGAGCCGCCGGACTGGAGCTGCGCGACATCGAGGCCTTCGACGTGCGGCGCGCGGTGGCCCTGTCCATCGGCGAGGGCGAGGACTCCCGGATCTGGCGGACCGAGGACGGCGGGGCCACCTGGAGCGAGAGCTTCCGCAACCCCGATCCCCGGGCCTTCTACGACTGCCTGACCTTCTCCGACCCCGCGCACGGGCTGGCCGTGAGCGACCCGGTCGACGGGAAGTTCCGGATCCTGTCCACCGCGGACGGCGGGCGCAGCTGGCGGGTGCTGCCGAACGCCGGGATGCCGGACGCGCTGCCCGGTGAGGCGGGCTTCGCCGCGAGCGGGCAGTGCCTGGTCAGCGCGGGGGCGCGGGACGTCTGGCTGGCCACGGGCGGGGGCGCGAGCGGGCGCGTGCTGCACTCGGCGGACCGGGGTCTGACCTGGAGCGCGGCCGATTCCACCCTGCCCGCGGGCGATCCCGCGAAGGGGGTCTTCGGGATCGCCTTCCGCGACCGCGCCCACGGCCTGGCGGTGGGCGGCGACTACCGGACCGGCGAGGCGTCCCCGAAGGCGGGCGCGGTCTCCGCCGACGCGGGCCGCAGCTGGCGCGCGGCCACCGCGCCGCCGCCCGCCTACCGGTCGGGGGTCGCCTGGGTTCCGTACACCTCGACGGTGGCCCTCGCGGTCGGCCCGACCGGCAGTGACCTCACGCTCGACGCGGGCCGCAGCTGGCGGCCGCTGGCCACGGGGTCCTTCGACACCGTCGCCTGCACCGCCGACCTGGCCTGCTGGGCGGCGGGCGAGAAGGGCCGGGTGGCGCGGCTGGAGCCGGGCCGGGGAGAGTAGCGCGGGCCCGCCTCCCCGGTGGCGGTCCGCCACCGGGGGAGCCGGTACGGGGAAGGCTCAGACGAGCGGGGTCTCGCGGACCGCGGCCAGGTCCGTCGAGGTCTTCGTCGCGATGAACTCCGTGATGCGGTAGGCGCAGACGCCCGCCACCGTGAAGGGGTCCTCGTCGGCGATCTTCTCGATCTCGGCGCGGGAGACCCCGCCCGCGAGGATCACGCCGCCCTCGCGCGGCACCTTGCGGCCCGAGGCGAGGAAGACGCCGGAGGCGTAGTAGCCGTCCAGCCAGGTGATGTGGGCGTCCATCTGTTCCTCGACGGCTTCGAGGGGCGCGGTGTAGGTCAACTCCATTACGAACATGATCTCCAGGCTACTCTCGCACCATCATGACGAGTGCGAAGACCCCCGCCGATGAGGCCGAGGCCCGGGCGATACAGGACGAACTGCGGCACCAGGTCGTGCTCACCGAGACCGGCCCGCCGGTCGGGCAGGGCCTGGTGACCGGAGTGGACGTCGCGTACGACGACGAGCGCGACCTCGTCGCCGCCGCGGCCGTGGTGCTCGACGCGGGCACCCTGGAGGTCGTCGAGGAGGCGACCGCGGTGGGGCGCGTCAGCTTCCCGTACGTTCCGGGGCTGCTCGCCTTCCGCGAACTGCCCACCGTGCTGGCCGCCCTGGACGCGCTGACCCGCGCCCCCGGGCTGGTCGTCTGCGACGGGTACGGGCTCGCGCACCCGCGCGGCTTCGGGCTCGCCTGCCACCTCGGCGTGGTCACCGGCCTGGCGACCATCGGGGTCGCGAAGAACCCGTTCACCTTCACGTACGCCGAACCGGGTGCGCGGCGCGGGGACGCCTCCCCCCTCCTCGCCTCTGACGGCGCCGAGGTCGGCCGGGCGCTGCGCACCCAGGACGGGATCAAGCCGGTGTACGTCTCCGTCGGGCACCGCGTCTCGCTGGACAACGCGACCGCGCACACCCTGGCCCTGAGCCCGCGCTTCCGGATCCCCGAGAGCACCCGGCACGCGGACTCCCTCTGCCGCCGGGCGCTGCGCGAGGCGGGCTGAGCCCCCCGGGCCCCGGCCCCCCGGCCCCCGGGCCCCGCGCTCACCTCCCGCCGAGCCGCCCCCGCCTCACACCGCCCGTTCGTCCACGACCCGGAAGCGGATCCCCGCCCCCTGGAGCCGCTCCAGCAGCGCGTCGCCCATCGCCACGGCCGTGGTCAGCTGCCCCGAAGCCGCCGGGAGCCGGTCGTACGCCAGGCACAGCGCCGACTCCGCCAGCATCTTCGCCGTCTCGCCGTACCCGGGATCGCCGCCCGAGACCTCCGTCAGCACCCGGCGGCCGCCGCCCTCGCCCACGAAGCGGACCGTGAACCAGCTGCGCGCCCTGCGCTGCGCGTCCGGCCCCCGCCCCGGCTCCCACCGGCTGCCGAGCCAGCTCCGCACGGCCGGGATCTGGGCCAGGGCGACCGTCGCGCCGACCGCTCCCGCCGCGCCCACCGCGACCGGCAGGCGGCGCACGGAGGCGTAGTGCCGGTAGCGGAAGTCCGGACCGTACCGTTCCAGCGCGGCCGCCGACCGGGCCACCACCCGGGGGTCCAGCGTGGGCAGCGGCAGCGCCCAGCTCCCGGTCTCCCGGCTGTAGCGGGGCGCGGCGGCGGGTCCCCTGGCCCGGCGCCCCAGCAGCCGGGGCTCGTGCAGCCGGCGCTCCCGTGCGGCGGCCAGGGTCTGCGCTCCGCGACCGGCGGCGGCGAGCGCCGAGGCCAGGGTGCCGCCCGAGAAGGTGGCGTTGGTGCGCAGGAACCCGTCCACGGTCAGTGGGACCCCCTCGGGCAGCCGCCGGACGGTGAAGTACGCGCCGAGGTCGGCCGGGATCGAGTCGAAGCCGCAGGCGTGCACGATGCGCGCGCCGCTCTCCCGGGCCCGGGCGTCGTGGGCGACGTACATCCGGTCCACGAACTCCGGTTCCCCGGTGAGGTCCAGGTAGTCGGTGCCGTTCTCGGCGCAGGCGGCGACCAGCTGCGCGCCGTACCAGATGTACGGACCCACGGTGGTGGCCAGCACGCGGGTGGAGGCGGCCAGTTCGCGCACCTCGCGCGGATCGGTGGCGTCCGCGCGCAGCAGCGGCAGTTCCGCGCACCGGGGGTCGATGGCGGCGAGGCGCTCCCGCAGACGTTCGAGTTTGGCCCGGTCGCGGCCCGCGAGGGCCCACCGGCATCCGGCGGGCGCGTGCGCGGCGAGGTACTCGGCGGTGAGGGCGCCGACGAACCCGGTCGCCCCGAAGAGCACCAGGTCGTAGGCGCGTTCCGGCGCGGACCGGGGTGCGGACCCGGGTGCCGGTCCGGGCACGGGGCCGGGCACGGGTCCGGGCTCTGGCAGGTTCTGGCTGGTGTGCGGGCTGTTCATCTGTGCTCCTCCCGACTGCTGTCGGTCGCTGAGGCTAGCGTGAGGATCGACTGTCCGTGCGAGCAGGTGTGACCTGCGGTAAGTGGAGGCGTCGATGAAGGCTGCGGTGCGCACGTGGGAGGCGGTGCGGGAGTTCGCCCTCGGCCTGCCCGAGGCGGTCGAGGAGCAACCGTGGGGTCCGACGGACTCCGTGGTGAAGATCAACAAGAAGATCTTCGTGTTCCTGGGCAATGCCGACGGCCCCGAGCCGCCCGGCCTTTCGGTCAAGCTCAAGGACGAGGCCCTGCACGGCCACGCGATGACCGCTCCGGGCGCGGCGCCCACCGGATACGGACTGGGCCGCTCGGGCTGGGTCACCGTACCGCTGGGGGAGAAGGGCTCGCCGAGCGCCGAGGTGGTGTGCGAATGGGTGGAGGAGAGCTACCGGACGGTGGCCCTCAGGCGGCACGTGAAGACGCTCGACGAACGCTCCGGCGCGCACGGGTAGGAAGCGGAGGAACGGAAACGTCCGGAAACTCACTAAGCGCTTGCTCGGTCGACCGCCCCAAGGGGTTGTGCTGAGCCGTGCCCGTTCCTAGCATCACAGGTGTTACATCAGTTGTGTCACACAGGGGTACCACGGATGCTGGGGGCTCGATGGCAGTGACAGGGAACGGCCCGCTGGCCGGAGTGCGCGTCGTCGAACTGGCGGGCATCGGCCCGGGGCCGTTCGCCGCCATGCTCCTCGCCGACCTCGGCGCGGACGTCGTACGGGTGGACCGGCCCGGCGGGGGCGGCCTGGCCGTCGACCCCGCCTACGACATCACCAACCGCGGCAAGCGCTCCGTCCTGCTGGACCTCAAGTCCGCCGAAGGGCCCGCCCGGGTCCTGGACCTGGTCGAGCGGGCCGACGTGCTCGTCGAGGGCTTCCGGCCCGGGGTCGCCGAGCGGCTCGGGGTCGGCCCCGCCGAGTGCCACGCCCGCAACCCGCGGCTCGTGTACGGCCGGATGACCGGCTGGGGCCAGGAGGGCCCGCTGGCGCACAGCGCCGGACACGACATCGCCTACATCGCGGTGACGGGTGCCCTCGGCATGATCGGAGCCCCGGACCAGCCGCCCGCCGTCCCCGCCAACCTCGTCGGCGACTACGCGGGCGGCTCGCTGTACCTCGTCATCGGAGTCCTCGCCGCCCTCCAGCACGCCCGCACGAGCGGCGTCGGCCAGGTCGTCGACGCCGCGATCGTCGACGGGACCGCGCACCTCACCTCGATGATCCACGGGATGATGGCGGCCGGCGGCTGGCAGGACCGGCGCGGGGCCAACCTCCTCGACGGCGGCTGCCCGTTCTACGGCACCTACGAGACCTCCGACGGCGGGTACATGGTGGTCGGCGCGCTGGAGCAGCAGTTCTACGACACCTTCACCGAGCTGCTCGGCATCAAGGACCAGGCCCCCGCCCGCAAGGACCTGGCCCGCTGGGGCGAGCTGCGCGAGGCCGTCGCCGCCCGTTTCAGAACCCGTACGCGCACACAGTGGACGGAGGTCTTCGAGGGTACGGACGCCTGCGTGGCCCCCGTGCTGTCGCTGCGCGAAGCCCCGGCGCACCCGCACCTCGCCGCCCGCGGCACCTTCACCGACATCGGCGGGATCGTCCAGCCCGCCCCCGCGCCCCGGTTCTCCGCCACCCCGGCCGCCGTGCCGGGCGGCCCCGCCCTGCCGGGCGCGCACACCGCATCCGTGGCCCGCGACTGGGACGTCCCGGCCCTGTACGAGCTGGAGGACTGACCCCCCGTGAAGCGCCGGATCTTCGAACCCGAGCACGACACCTTCCGCGAGAGCGTGCGCACCTTCCTGGCCAAGGAAGTGCTGCCGCACTACGAACAGTGGGAGAAGGACGGCATCGTCAGCCGCGAGGCGTGGCGGGCCGCCGGGCGCCAGGGGCTGCTGGGCCTCGCCGTACCGGAGGAGTACGGCGGCGGCGGTAACCCCGACTTCCGCTACGCCGCGGTCATCGCCGAGGAGTTCACCCGGGCGGGCGCCGCCGGGCTGGCCATCGGCCTGCACAACGACATCATCGGGCCGTACCTGACCTCGCTGGCCACCGGTGAGCAGAAGCGGCGCTGGCTGCCCGGGTTCTGCTCGGGCGAGACCATCACGGCCATCGCGATGACCGAACCGGGCGCGGGCTCCGACCTCCAGGGCATCCGGACCAGCGCCGAGGACCGCGGCGACCACTGGCTGCTGAACGGCTCCAAGACCTTCATCTCCAACGGGATCCTGGCCGACCTGGTCGTCGTCGTCGCCAAGACCACCCCCGAGGGCGGGGCGCACGGCCTGTCCCTGTTCGTGGTGGAGCGCGGCGCGGAGGGCTTCGAGCGCGGCCGCAACCTCGACAAGATCGGGCAGAAGGCCCAGGACACCGCCGAGCTGTTCTTCCACGACGTACGCGTCCCCAAGGAGAACCTGCTCGGCGAGCTGAACGGCGCCTTCGTCCACTTGATGACCAAC
Source organism: Streptomyces sp. G-G2 (assembly GCF_030063135.1). Lineage (GTDB taxonomy): Bacteria > Actinomycetota > Actinomycetes > Streptomycetales > Streptomycetaceae > Streptomyces. The sequence continues at coordinate 93,466 of NZ_JASISO010000020.1, read as the reverse complement.
CTCGCCCAGGAGCGGATGGGCATCGCGATGGCGGGCATCGCCGCCGCCGAACACCTGCTGGAGATCACCACCGGCTACGTCAAGGAGCGCGAGGCCTTCGGGCGCCCGCTCGCCAAGCTCCAGCACATCCGCTTCGAGATCGCGGAGATGGCCACCGAGTGCGCCGTCACCCGTACCTTCCTCGACCGGTGCATCGTGGACCACGCGAACGGGGAGCTGGACGCCGTCCACGCCTCGATGGCCAAGTGGTGGGCGACCGAACTGCAGAAGCGGGTCGCCGACCGCTGCCTGCAACTGCACGGCGGATACGGCTACATGAGCGAATACCGGGTCGCGCGGGCGTTCGTCGACGGCCGTATCCAGACCATCTACGGCGGTACGACCGAGATCATGAAGGAGATCATCGGCCGTTCCCTGCTCGGCTAGCCCCCGGCCACCCCCCGCCCCCCGGCCACCCCCGCGCCCCTGCGGCCCTTCCCCTCGGATTCTCCTCGAAAGGCTTGACCAGTGAGCACCGAAGCGTACGTGTACGACGCGATCCGCACCCCGCGCGGCCGCGGCAAGGCCAACGGAGCCCTGCACGGCACCAAGCCGATCGACCTCGTCGTCGGCCTCATCCACGCCCTGCGCGAGCGCAACCCCGGCCTGGACCCGGCGACCATCGACGACATCGTGCTCGGCGTCGTCGGCCCCGTCGGCGACCAGGGGTCGGACATCGCCCGGATCGCGGCGATCGCCGCCGGACTGCCGGACACCGTGGCGGGCGTACAGGAGAACCGCTTCTGTGCCTCCGGCCTGGAAGCCGTCAACATGGCGGCGGCCAAGGTCCGTTCCGGCTGGGAGGACCTGGTCCTCGCGGGCGGCGTCGAGTCCATGTCCCGCGTCCCGATGGCCTCCGACGGCGGCGCCTGGTTCGCCGACCCGATGACCAACTGGGACACCGGCTTCGTCCCGCAGGGCATCGGCGCCGACCTGATCGCCACCATCGAGGGATTCTCCCGGCGCGACGTGGACGAGTACGCGGCCCTGTCCCAGGAGCGCGCCGCCGCGGCCATCAAGGACGGCCGCTTCGCCACGTCCGTGGTCCCCGTCACCGACCGCAACGGCCTGGTCGTCCTGGACCACGACGAGTTCGTCCGCCCCGGGACCACCGCCGACACCCTGGCCCGGCTGAAGCCGTCCTTCGCGGACATCGGCGACCTCGGCGGCTTCGACGCGGTCGCCCTCCAGAAGTACCACTGGGTCGAGAAGATCGACCACGTCCACCACGCGGGCAACTCCTCCGGCATCGTCGACGGCGCCTCGCTCGTCGCGATCGGCTCCCGTGAGGCGGGGGAGCGCAACGGCCTGGCGCCCCGCGCCCGGATCGTCTCGGCCGCCGTCTCCGGCTCCGAGCCCACCATCATGCTCACCGGCCCCGCCCCGGCCACCCGCAAGGCCCTCGCCAAGGCCGGGCTGACCATCGACGACATCGACCTCATCGAGATCAACGAGGCCTTCGCGGGCGTCGTGCTGCGCTTCGTCAAGGACATGGGCGTCTCCCTCGACAAGGTCAACGTCAACGGCGGCGCGATCGCGCTCGGCCACCCCCTCGGCGCCACCGGCGCGATGATCCTCGGCACCGTCATCGACGAACTGGAGCGCCAGGACAAGCGCTACGGCCTCGTCACCCTCTGCGTCGGCGGCGGCATGGGCGTCGCCACCATCGTCGAGCGCCTCTGACCGTCCCTGTCCCCGGAAACCCTTTCTCACACGGAAGTAGCGATAATGAGCGAGTCCACCACGATCCGCTGGGAACAGGACGAGACCGGCGTCGTCACCCTGATCCTCGACGACCCCAACCAGTCCGCCAACACGATGAACCAGGCCTTCAAGGACTCCATCGCGGCCATCGCCGACCGCGCCGAGACCGAGAAGGACTCCATCCGGGGCATCGTCTTCACCTCCGCCAAGAAGACCTTCTTCGCGGGCGGCGACCTCAAGGAAATGATCCGGCTCCGCCCCGAGGACGCCCGCCTCGCCTTCGAGACCGGCACCGCGATCAAGAGCTCGCTGCGCCGGATCGAAACCCTCGGAAAGCCGGTCGTCGCCGCCATCAACGGGGCCGCGCTGGGCGGCGGTTACGAGATCGCCCTCGCCTGCCACCACCGCGTCGCCCTCGACGCCCCCGGCTCCAAGATCGGCCTGCCCGAGGTCACCCTCGGCCTGCTCCCGGCCGGCGGCGGCGTCACCCGCACCGTCCGCCTGATGGGCATCGCCGACGCCCTCCTCAAGGTGCTGCTCCAGGGCACCCAGTACAGCCCGCAGCGCGCCCTGGACAACGGCCTGGTCCACGAACTGGCCGCCACCCGCGAGGAGATGCTCGCCAAGGCCCGCGCCTTCATCGACGCGAACCCCGCCTCGCAGCAGCCCTGGGACGTCCCCGGCTACCGGATCCCCGGCGGTACGCCCGCCAGCCCCCGGTTCGCCGCCAACCTCCCGGCGTTCCCGGCCAACTTGAAGAAGCAGCTGAACGGGGCCCCGTACCCGGCCCCGCGCAACATCCTGGCCTGCGCCGTCGAGGGCTCCCAGGTGGACTTCGAGACCGCGCTGACCATCGAGGCGCGCTACTTCACCGAGCTGGTCACCGGGCAGACCGCCAAGAACATGATCCAGGCGTTCTTCTTCGACCTCCAGGCCGTCAACTCCGGCGCCAGCCGCCCCCGCGGTATCGCGCCCCGCCCGGTCCGCAAGGTCGCCGTCCTCGGCGCGGGCATGATGGGCGCGGGCATCGCCTACTCCTGCGCCCGCGCGGGCATCGAGGTGATCCTCAAGGACGTCACCCCCGAGGCCGCCGCGAAGGGCAAGGAGTACGCCGAGAAGCTGCTCGACAAGGCGCTCTCCCGGGGCCGCACGACCGAGGCCAAGCGGGCCGGGCTGCTCGCCCGGATCACCCCCACCGCGCTGGCCGCCGACCTCGCGGGCTGCGACGCCGTCATCGAGGCCGTCTTCGAGGACACCGCCCTCAAGCACAAGGTGTTCCAGGAGATCCAGGACGTCATCGAGCCCGACGCGCTGCTCTGCTCCAACACCTCGACGCTGCCCATCACCGGTCTGGCCGAGGGGGTTTCGCGGCCCGTCGACTTCATCGGGCTGCACTTCTTCTCGCCCGTCGACAAGATGCCGCTGGTCGAGATCATCAAGGGCGAGCGCACCGGGGACGAGGCCCTGGCCCGCGCCTTCGACCTGGTCCGCCAGATCAACAAGACCCCGATCGTGGTTAACGACTCGCGCGGCTTCTTCACCTCGCGGGTCATCGGCCAGTTCATCAACGAGGGCGTCGCGATGGTCGGCGAGGGCATCGAGCCCGCCTCCGTCGAACAGGCGGCCGCCCAGGCCGGTTACCCGGCGAAGGTGCTCTCCCTGATGGACGAGCTGACCCTGACCCTGCCCCGCAAGATCCGCAACGAGACCCGCAAGGCCTTCGAGGCCGAGGGCCGGGCCTGGCCCGAGCACCCCGCCGACGCGGTCATCGACCGGATGGTGGACGAGTTCGGCCGCCCCGGCCGCAGCGGGGGCGCGGGCTTCTACGACTACGACGAGGCGGGCAAGCGGGCCGCGATCTGGCCGGGCCTGCGCGAGCACTTCACCAAGCCCGGTACCGAGATCCCCTTCGAGGACATGAAGGAGCGGATGCTCTTCTCCGAGGCGATCGACACCGTCCGCCTCTTCGAGGAGGGCGTGCTGACCTCAGTGGCCGACGCCAACATCGGCTCCATCATGGGAATCGGCTTCCCCGCCTGGACCGGCGGCGTGATCCAGTACATCAACGGCTACGAGGGCGCCCTGCCCGGCTTCGTGGCCCGCGCGCGCGAGCTGGCCGACACGTACGGCGAGCGGTTCACCCCGCCCGCCCTCCTCGTGGAGAAGGCCGGGCGCGGGGAGACCTTCACCGACTGACCGGCCCCAACCCCGGTGCCGGGGCGCCCTGATGGACCACTACGGCCCCTCAGGGCGCCCGGCCCGCACGGCGGAACCAGGTGCGCCGAGGCCGCCCGGGCGATGAGAACACCTTCGTGGCGGCCTTCCCGCGCGCCGCGTGCGTCACGGTCCACGCGCCGCGGCTCGACGCCGCGAGCGTGCGGGCCCGGGACGCCGTCGGCCGAGGCCCCGGAACACCACGGGCCGGAGCCGGTCCCGGGCGGTCTCAGCCCAGGACGTCCAGCGTCGCGAAGACGCCCCGGTGCGCGGCGCCGTCCGGGGTGGTCCACTGGGCGAGCAGCCCCGACGGGGCGTCGGGGGCCGCGGCCAGCGCGCGCGCCAGTCCGAGCCGGGCCCCGCCCGGCAGCGGGATCCGCGTGCCCCGCGCGTCCTCGGTGACCTCCACCCGCTCGGACAGCGGGACCCCCGCGATCTGCGGGCCCGCGTACCGCACGGCTACGGTGGGCTCGGGGGTGTTGCTCACGCTCTGGTGCTGCGGCTTCGCGTCGCCCTGGAACAGCGCGAGCAGCTGGTCGACGAAGACCGGGTCGTGCGCGGCGTCGTAGACCCAGCGGCGCCCGAGGACCCCGTGCTCCGAGGTGCCGATCAGCCCCGCCCCGGCCCCTTCGAGCGGCGCCCCGCGATAGGTGACCGGTACGTGGTAGGCCACCGGCCGCTCGCCCGAGGTGTCGGTGACCACCATGAACTCGATGCCCACCTCGCCCTCCGGATCGTCGAGCCGGAAGCCGCCCGCCTTGACCGGCGCGGGGGCCTGCCCCGTCGCGACGTACCAGGGCCGCCGCGGCAGCCATTCGGCGAGAAGCTCCAGCTTCCCGGGGTTCATCGTGGTGTCGTAAATGATCGCCATGGCCGCGAACCTACCCCGCACCGCGCCCGGTCCGCTCCCCGCGTCCGCGCCCCGAGAGCCGCGCCGCCCCCTATTCCCGCGGTTCCTCCGCGACGAACGCGGCCCGCAGTTCCTCCTTCAGTGACCGCTGAAACGCCGTCACCAGCGCCTGCACCACCATCGGTTGCATGTGCGCGGACAGCGACTTCATCGCCTCCACCCGCTCCGGATCGCTCTCACCCTCCGTGAACGGCCCCCACACCTCGTCCCGGAACAGCGCGGTCAGCTCGTGTGCCGCCGTCCGCGCGTGTTCCAGCAGTACGGTGCGCGCCGCCAGGATCGTCTCGTGCGCGATCGGTACGTCGAGCAGCGCGACCCCCAGCCGCAGCAGCCCCAGGTCCACCCGGAACCCGTCCTCCTGCGGGCCGACCACGTTCATCGCGGTCAGCCGCAGCACATCGGTGTCCGACAGGGACCGCCCCGCGCGCTTCTCCAGCTCGGCCCGCGAGGTCTGCGCCGCCGCGTCCGGGGCCCAGGTCGCCACCAGCGCCCGGTGGATCGCCAGATCGTGCGCGCTCAGGTCGTCGGGCAGCGCGTCGAGGTAGCGCTCGATCGCCGACAGGGTCATCCCCTGGTGCTGCAACTCCTCGATCAGGGCCAGCCGGGAGAGGTGTTCCGGCCCGTAATGGCCGACCCTGCGGGGTCCGATCACGGGAGGGGGCAAAAGCCCGCGCGTGCTGTAGAACCGTACGGTGCGGACGGTCACGCCCGCCCGGGACGCCAGCTCGTCGACGGTGAGCGGCGGCTCCGGTGCCTGGGTGGTCATGGTCCCCGCCTCGCTCTCTGATCAGCACGCTTTTCGTCGACACAGTTCGTGTTCAACAGTATTGCTGTCGCACCAACGATGTGAAACGGCCAGGAGCTGCCCATGACCACGAACCTGCGACTGCCCGGACGTCCCGACGAGATCACCCTGCCCGCCCTGCTCGCCCGTAACGCCGCCGACCACGGAGACCTCCCCGCCCTCTCCTGGCGCGAGGGCCCCGGCTGGACCACCCTGAGCTGGTCCGAGGTCCGCCGGACGGTGGGCGTCCTGGCCGCCGGGTACGCGTCACTCGGCGTCGAGCGCGGCGACCACGTCCTGATCATGATGGGCAACCGGCCCGAGCACTGGATCAGTGATCTGGCACTGGTCCACCTCGGCGCAGTCCCCGTCACCGTCTACGGAACCGCCGCGCCCGAGCAGATAGCGCACATCGCCCGGCACAGCCGGGCCCGCCTCGCCGTCATCGAGGGGGCCCGTGAACTCGCCCGCTGGGAGCCGCTCCTCGCGGACGACGGCGTGCCCCTGGAACGCCTGGTCGTCGCCGAGGCCGCCGACGCGGGCCCGCACCGCACGTACGGCTCCCTGCGCGCCGGCGGCGCCCGGACCTTCAGCGCCGACTCCTTCGAGAAGGCCTGGCGCGAGGCCCGCCCCGAGGATCCGCTGACCGTCGTCTACACCTCGGGCACCACCGGCGACCCCAAGGGCGTCCGGCTCAGCCACCGCAACCTCATGCTCCAGACGGTCCGCCTCGACCGGCACGTGGACCTCCCCGAGCACGCCGAGCACATCTGCTACCTGCCCTTCGCGCACATCGCCGAGCGGGTCCTCGGGATCTACCTGCCGCTGCTGCGCGCCGCCCACGTCCGGCTGTGCGCCGACCCCACCGCCGTCGCGGGCGCGGTCCGTGAACTGCACCCCGTGCAGTTCTTCGGCGTACCCCGGGTCTGGGAGAAGCTCGCCGCCTCCGTACGGGCCGTACTCGCCCGGCTGCCGCAGGAGCAGCGCGCCGCCATCGAGGCGGCCAACGGCACCGCGCGCGCCCGGGCCGGGCACCGCGAGCGGGGTGAGGAGGTCCCGGCCGCCGTCGAAGAGGCGTACGCCCTGGCCAAGGAGCGGGTACTGGATCCGCTGCTGGTGCTGGCCGGGCTCGACCGGCTCCTCTGGACGGCCAGCGCCACCGCGCCGATGCCGCTGGACGTGGTCCGGTTCTGGGCGGGCTGGGGCATCACCGTCATGGACGCCTGGGGGCTCACCGAGACCTCCGGGGTGTGCACCGTCAACAGCGCGGACGGCTTCCGGCTCGGCTCGGTCGGCCGCCCCATCGAGGGGCTGGAGCTGAAGCTCGCCGAGGACGGGGAGATCCTCACCCGGGGCGCGACCGTCTTCGACGGCTACCTGCGGCCCGACGGGACGGTGGAGAGCGCGAGCGACGCCGAGGGCTGGTTCGCGACCGGGGACATCGGGCGGCTCGACGAGGACGGGTACCTCTGGCTGACCGACCGCAAGAAGGAACTCATCATCACCTCGAACGGCAAGAACGTCTCGCCCGCACTGGTGGAGAACACCGTCAAGGAACACCCGCTCATCGGCCAGGCCCTGGTGCACGGCGACGGCCATTCCTACCTGGTCGCCCTGCTGGTCCTGGACCCGGAACTCGCTCCCGCCTGGGCCGCCGCCCACGGCATCGAGGCGGCCACCCCGGCCGAACTGGCCGCCCACCCGGCCGTCGTGGCGGAGGTCGCCCGCGCCGTCGAGGCCGCCAACGCCCGCCTCAACCGTACGGAGCGGATCAAGCGGTACCGACTGCTCACCGAGGAGTGGGGCCCCGAGTCCGGCGAGCTGACCCCCTCCCTGAAACTGCGCCGCCGGGTGGTCCGCGAGAAGTACGCCGAGCTGATCGACGGGCTCTACGACGAGCCGTACGAGGCGGCGTACGGGGCTCCGCGCGAGGCCCCGTAGCCCGACTGGCCCGGGTCTGGACGGCCGACGACCTGGGCGGGATGCCGGAGAACCGCATCGAGGGCGGCCACGCAGCGGCCCGGCTTGACAGCCTGCTCCTGCTCCTGCTCCTCGTCGCCGACGCCATCGGCGTACCGCTCGCCGATCGGGTCAGGAGTAGCCCCGGCCGGAAGGAGACCGGCCGGGGCTGAGATCAGGCCCGGGTAGAGGCCTTCTCGGTGGTGCCGTCGCCGCGGCAGGCGAGGCAGGGTTCGCTGTAGACGACGCACCGCTGGCCGTCGACGAGGACCACGCGCCGGACTCCCCGGCACGCTGCGCATCCCCTGGAGCCCGCCCGGTCCGGGTCGAAGCGCCCGCGTCTGCGGAGTGCCGTGAGGTGGTTGATCAGGTCGCCGTAGTCGCGGTTTTGCCACGCATCAGTCACAGCGAGTCAGCTTAGCGGCGTCGCCTAGTTGGGGTGGTCCGGTCGGCAGTTCGACTCACAGTTGCTGTCCGCGCACTGGTTGTCGTGCTGGCACTCCGCAGCTACCGGAAGACCCTCCAGGGGGCTGGTCCACAGGGCCATGTCCGGCTCGAACCCGGCGGCCCGGATCTGGGCAACGGTGTGGTCCAGGGCGCCCGGGGCGTAGCGGTTCGGGTCGGGCAGCTCCGGGACGTGGTGCACGAAGCGACCGATCTGCTGGCACAGGCGTGCATACACGAGGGTGTGAAGGATGAGGCAGTGCCAGCCCTCATCCACGGTCCGGGAGGGCCGCATGCCGCCGGGGAACTCGGCGGCGGCGGCCACGAACTTGAGGGCCTCCAGCGTGACCCGGATGGCGTCCGAGGAACTGAGGTCCGGGTTGTTGCTGGAGACGGTGGCCACGACCCCCTCGAACTCGGCTGTGGTCAGGAGCGACCGAGCGTCCCTGGTGGTCGAGGTCTCGATGGTGGTAGTCATGCGGTGGTGCCTCCTTCTGTGACGGGAGGTGCTGGAACCCGCTCCGGCCGTGGTCCTGGAAGATGGCGGCCGGAGCGGGGGTCAGTGGGCGCCGAGGACGATGGCGGCGAGGATGCCGAGCACGATGAGGACGTAGGCGAGTTGACGCGGCCACTCGTTCACCGGGGCTGCTCCTGTCGTGCGCGGCGCCGGGCGTGGCGTTCGTCCTCTTCGCGGAGCAGGTCTTGGAGCGCGTACGCGAGGGCGACGGCCTTGGTCCACGGATCGGTGGCCGGGCCGAGGCGGACCGCGGCGTCCCAGGCGGCGAGCGCCTGGTCCGTGCTCGGGGCGCGGTGGCCCTCGGCCCGGGAGTGGAAGAGCCGTACGCCGTGCGCGACCAGGCTGCCCGCTCCGGCGAGGTACGACGCCCAGTCGGCCGCGACCGGGCCCTCGGGGGGCTGCTCGGTGTGCGCGAGGACGTAGGCCACGGCGCGGGCGATCTGGTCCTCGCGGTTCACGCCCGCTCCAGGGTGTCCGGGGCCGCGGTGAACTCGCGGCCGTCGGCGCCCCGGATGTATGCGGTGCGGGTGTACGTCTGACGGTCCCGTACGAGGCCAACGGCCTCTCGGAGCACGGCCATCAGCTTTCCCTCGCCCTCCGTGTGCGGGTCGCGGACCCGCTGGTGGAGGAGCGGGTGGTCGACGTGGCCGAAGCCACCGTCGGGCACGCTCTCGCAAACTTCCATGGCGGTGCTCCCTCCTTGTTTGGCAGCGAGTGAGCTGCTCGTAGATGGATGATGGGCGAGCACGCTTATGGGCGGATAGGCCATCGCGTGGCCATGCGTGGCCACGTCGCGGCCATGGCCGGGGAAACAGGCGATGACACCTCAGACTGGGCTCATGAGCCCCCGCAATGACGCGCTCCGAGCCGCACGGCTCCGCGCGGGCTGGCGCAGCATGGACGCCGCGGCAGCGACACTCAGCGCTCACGGACAACGATTTCTTGACGACCGTTCGTACGGGGTCTCCGCGCGTACTTGGCGTCGCTGGGAAGGCACCAGCCCCGGTTGGCCGTCGGAAGAGACTGCGACCGTGCTGCACGACGCACTCGGCCGGTGGCCCGAAGACCTCGGCTTCCGGGCGCCCGCCGGCTGGCTGAGACCCGAAGCCCCTCAAGAGGACGACATGAAGCGCCGCACCTTCGTCAACGTCACCGCAGCCGCGTTGCTGCCCGGCCCCGTCGCCAAACAGCACGTCGACCCCGCGCTCATCGACTACTTCCAGCAGCAGCTCGAAGGCCACTACCGCGCGGACATGATGCTCGGTCCGCATGACCTCATCGGAACCGTGTCCGCCCAGTACCAGCTCATCGACAAGCTCATCCGCTCCGCGAAGGGCGAGACCCGGCGCGGGCTCCTCCGCGTCGGCGCTGCCTACGCCGCGCTCGTCGGCTGGCTCTACCAGGATGCCGGCGACCTCGGCGCCGCCGCGTTCTGGAGGGGCATAACGCAGGAGATCGCGTCCCGCTCCCGGGACCCGCACCTCGTCGGCTACTCCCTCGTCAACCTTGCGCAGGTCCGCACTGACCTTGGCGACGGGCACGGCGTCATCGAGCTGTGCGAGGCAGCCCTCGACGACGAGCGAGTCCTCCCCAAGGTGCAGATCATGGCGATGCAACAGCAGGCCCACGGCGCCAGCCTGACCGGCGACCGAACCGCCGTTGACCGGCTCATTGACGCCGCGGGCGGGCTCATCACCCGCGTCGACGACGACCTCCCCTGGGGTAACGCCTGTCGGCGTACGCCCGGCTACCTGGAGGTGCAGCGTGCCACCTGCTACGGCCGTCTCGGGCTCGGCCGGGAGGCAGCGTCATTGTGGTCGCAGGTCCTCGACGCGGTGCCCGCGACCGCCCGTCGGGATCGCGGTGTGTACCTCGCGCGGCACGCCACGGCGGCGGCCGGGGCCCGCGAGCCGGAGCAGGCCGTAGAGATCGCCCGTGTGGCGGCCGAAATCGCCGCGGAGACCGGTTCTGCCAGGATGCTTCGGGAACTGGGGACCCTGGAGCGGGCGATGAGGCCGTGGCAGGATGCCCCGGTAGGCCGGGATCTTGCCGAGATCCTGGCGCCCGTCACCGAGGGGGTATGACGTGGGAGTGCCAGAGCCACTGACCGATGAGGAGATCGCAGCCGCTTTGGCGGAGCTGCCGGGCTGGATCCGGGACGGCGACGAGATCATCCGTACCTACGACATCCGTTATCACGCGGCGGTGGCCGCCATCGTGACGATCGCGGACCGGTCCCGGCGCATCCAGCACCATGCCGACCTCGACCTCCGCATCGACACCTTGCGCGCCGCTATCACCACGCACGACGCCGGCCACGTCCTCACCCGCGCCGACTTCGACCTTGCGCACCGCATCGACGTCATCGTGGCCGCGCACCAGGCGATCCCGTTGAACTGATTCCAGAGCGCACGGAAGCGCCCCCCTCTCGCCTACGGGGGCGCTTTGCTGCCCGCGGCCTACTGGGAGAGCGGGAGCTCATCAGCGTGCAGTCGAAGCGGCTGATGCCTTGCTCGCTGATCCGGCGGGTCGGGATCCGCGCGCAGAAGCGAGTGCGGGTGGTGCCGGTGTGAGCCCCTGAGCAGCAGGTCGTACCGAGCCCGAGCCGAGGGCCCACACCAGTCCGTCAACGCGCTCGGCTACGGGGCTGCATACCCCACAACGGGGTAGTGGTCGGAGAGGTTCGTGTAGGTGTAGGAGGTGCCCCAGCTGGAGACCGTCCAAGGCGCCGCCTGCTCCTTGACCACGTTGTTGTTCCAGTTCGCCGGTCGGGCGTTGCCCTTGCGGTACAGGACGTAGTCGAGGTCCTCGCGCGGATCCGTCGGATAGCGGTAGTTCGCTATCGAGTTGGCGGCGGTGTCGAAGGAGTACGGGTGCCCCGTGCGCGCGTCGGCGCCCGCGAGGTCCGCGTCCGCGAGCATGGAGGCGTACTCCGCACTGCGGGAGTCGACGTTCATGTCGCCCGCCACGATGACCTGTTCGCCCGCCGGGATGTTCTTGGCGTCCAGGAAGGCGTCGATGTTCTTGAACTGGCGGCTGCGCATCTGGGCCGCCTCGCCCGCCTTGCAGCCCGAGTCGGTGGACTGCGCGTGCGTGCCCACCACGTGCACCTTGGCGCCGTTCACGTTCAGGACCACGTACGCGAAGCCCTTGTTGGACCACCAGTCGGAGCCGCACGCGTCCTTGTAGACGTACTGCTCCTTGCGCACGACCGGCCACTTGCTGAGGATCATGACCCCGCCGTCCTCCGGGGTGGTGGAGGAGTAGGCGCCGCCCGTGGCGTCCCAGCCGTCCTTGCCGCGACCCACCACCGGCGTCTGGTACGGGTACTGCGCGGCCGCGTTGGCCTTCAGCGCGTCCGAGGTGCTGTTGTCGAAGGCCTCCTGGAGCACGACCACGTCGTGGCCCTGGAAGAAGGAGGCCTTCGGGATCTCGCGGGATCGGATGTCCTGGCCCCAGTTGGGGTACAGGCTGGTGCTCATCATGAACGTGTTGTACGTCAGGACGTTGAGCCGGGGCGCGGTGGCGGCGCCGGACTCGGTGGCCGACGCGGCCGGGGCGGACGTGACGGCGAGCGCGGCGGCCGCGAGCGCACCGACGGCCGTGGCGGCGGCCTTGGTGCGACGGTTCGTGCTGAGCAGCATGAGGACTCCATCATTCCTGCGGGGGAAGATCGGCTGCGCCATCACATCATCTGCAGTTACCTCTGGGTAACACCCAGGACAAGACTTTCCGACGGGGGCGGGGACTTCTCGCGCCGCCGGAGCGCCGCTGGGCCCGGTCGCACGACGGGCCCGGCGGCGAGGCGCTCCGGCACGGCGGCGCGCCGCTGCCCGTTCGGGGCGACGGCGCGCGAGAGGTGCCGGGTCAGTGGCCGTGCTCGTGGTCGTGGACCGTGTTCGTCGCGGCGATCTTCTTCCAGGACTTGGGCTCCGTCAGCGGCGCGGCCGGAGCGGCGGCGACTGAACGGCCCTTGGCGGACGCCCCGGCCTTCGGAGCGCTGAAGGCGGGCTTGCCCGGGGTGTAGAGCCAGGTCTCGAAGAGATCGGCCAGCGGCTTGCCCGACACGCGCTCGGCGTAGCGGACGAAGTCGTTCACCTTGGCGTTGCCGTAGGCGTGCTCGGTCGGCCAGCCCTTGAGGATCTTGAAGAACTTCTCGTCGCCGACCTCGTTGCGCAGCGCCTGGATGGCGATCGCGCCCCGGTCGTAGACGGCGGCGTCGAACTGCTTGTCCGCCCCCGGGTCACCGGGCTTGACCTGCCAGAACGGGTCCTCGGCGGGACGCGTGGCGTAGGTCCAGTCGGCCAGCTCCTGGGCGGTGCCCTCGCCCTCCTTCTCCGACCACAGCCACTGGCTGTAGCGGGCGAAGCCCTCGTTGATCCAGATGTCCTTCCAGCCGTCGACGGACACGCTGTCGCCGTACCACTGGTGGGCCAGCTCGTGCACGACGACCGAGACGTTGGCCCCGGAGGCGAACTGGCGCGGGCTGTAGAACGGGCGGGTCTGGGTCTCCAGCGCGAAGCCGCTGGGTACGTTGGGTACGTAACCGCCCAGCGCGTTGAACGGGTACGGTCCGAAGACCCCTTCCAGCCACTCGGCGACCTCGGTGGTCCGCTCGATGCTGGCGCGCGCGGCGCCCGCGTTGTCGCCGAGGTCCGCGCTGTAGGCGTTGAGGACCGGCAGGCCGCTCGCGGTCTTGTCGGTGGTGATGTCGAACTTGCCGATGGCGAGCGTGGCCAGGTAGGTGGCCTGCGGCTTGTTGGAGCGCCAGTTGTAGCGGGTCCAGCCGAGCTTCGAACTCTGCGACTGGAGAACGCCGTTGCTGATGGCCTGGGTGCCGTCCGGGACGTTGACGGAGACGTCGAAGGTCGCCTTGTCGAGCGGGTGGTCGTTGCTGGGGAACCACCAGATGGCCGAGTCGGGCTCCTGGGCCGCCACCCCGCCGTCGGGGGTGCGCTGCCAGGCGGACCAGCCGTCGACCTTGAACTCCGACGGCTTGCCCGCGTACTTGACGACCACCGTGGCCTGCTTGTTCTTCTGGAGCGCGGTGGCGGGGGTCACCTCCAGCTCCTGCGTGCCGGACGTGGCGAACTTCGCCTTGACGCCGTTGACCCGGATCTCGCTCACCTGGAGGCCGAAGTCCAGGTTGAAACGGGAGAGGTCCTGCTTGGCGGTGGCCAGCAGGGTGGCCGTACCTTCCAGGAGGTCGGTCTTCGGCTGGTACTGGAGCCTCAAGTCGTAGTGCGAGACGTCGTATCCGCCGTTGCCGCTGGCCGGGTAGTAGGGATCGCCGATACCCGGGGCACCCGGAACGGAACTCGCGGCCGATGCCGGGATCACCAGCAGCAGGGAGGCGGCGAGCACGCTCGGGGCGATGACTTTGCGGTGCACTGAGGACTCCAAGGGATAGGGGAGGCAGTCGTGTTCACGTCGGATCAGATCTTGGTCTTACGACCGTATTCACCCCTGCGCCCCACGTCATGTCCATGGTCCCCGCTGTCACACGATCGCCATTCGGACGTCACACCATCGCGGCCGGACCGGCCCTGGCCAGCGTTGTCCGGGCCGATGGGCCGGGCAAGAACGGCCGGATCCCGCAGGGTCGGGGCGGGGCTGTTGTGCATACCAATCGGTCGGTAGGGTGCCGGGCATGACGTTCTCGACCCTTCCTCCCCTCGCCGCCCGCCGCTGTTGGCACGCGGCGATCAACCCGATGCACTCCACCATCTACTTCTCGCCGGATCTGCGGACCGAGCTGGGCCTCCTCGGCATCGAGGGCCCGGCCGCCGCCCTGAGCAGCCGCAGCGCCGCCATGGGAGCCGTCGGCCCCGGCACCGTAGTCGCCGCCTTCTACAGCTACAGCCACGCGCACCTCGCCCGGTTCTTCCCCGCCGTCTGGCAGAAGGCCGCCCCCGAGCAGGTGCTCGACGCCCGGCTGCGCGCCGTCGACGCCACCCTCACCCGGCTGCTGGGCGCCGAGGCGCTGGCCTCCCCGGAGCTGGCCGAGGCCGCGGACCTCGCGATGCGCGCCACCGAGGCCTGCGCCCGGCCCGGCCGGACCCTCTACTCCGCGCACGCCGACCTCCCCGTGCCCGAAGCCCCCCACCTGCGCCTGTGGCACGCCACCACCCTGCTGCGCGAACACCGCGGCGACGGCCACCTCACCGCCCTGCTCATCGCCGGGCTCGACCCGGTCGAAGCCCTGGTCAGCCACAACGCCACCGGTCGCGGCATGACCTCGAAGTGGCTCCTGGCCACCCGCGGCTGGAGCCAGGACGACCTGACGGCGGCCGCCGACCGGCTGCGCGAGCGCGGCCTGCTGGACGCCGGCGCCGAACTGACCGAGGCCGGGACGGCCCTGCGCGCGCGGCTGGAGGCCGATACCGACCGGCTCGACGCGGCCCCGTACGAGCACCTCGGCGCCGCCGGGCTGGCCCGCCTGCACGAACTGGGCGGCGGCTTCGTCGCCCGGGTGATCGCCGCCGGGGCCTTCCCCGCCGACCTCACGGGCAAGGGCTGACCCCTCCCGGCACGGCCCGCCCGCCCGCTCCCGCCGCCCGCTCCCGCCGGACCGCCGCCGGACGGCAGCGGGACGGCCGCGGGACCGATCGGCAGGGTTCCCGGCCTCCGATACCGCCACCTGACACACTTGGCAGCTTCCAGTGCAGTGCAGACGAAGGCGGGACCGGAACGTGACGATGTCCATCGAAGGCAGGATCGCCGAGGAACTCGGCGTACGGGAGCGGCAGGTCAAGGCCGCCGTCGAGCTGCTCGACGGCGGCTCCACCGTGCCGTTCATCGCGCGCTACCGCAAGGAAGCGACCGAGCTGCTCGACGACGCCCAGCTGCGCACCCTGGAGGAGCGGCTGCGGTACTTGCGCGAACTGGAGGACCGCCGCGCCGCGATCCTGGAGTCCGTACGCGAACAGGGCAAGCTCGACGACGCGCTGACGGCCATGATCAACGCGGCCGACACCAAGGCCAGGCTGGAGGACATCTACCTGCCCTTCAAGCCCAAGCGTCGCACCAAGGCGCAGATCGCCCGCGAGGCCGGTCTGGCGCCGCTCGCCGAGGGGCTGCTCACCGACCCCTCGGCGGAACCGGCCGCCGCGGCCGCCGCGTTCGTCGACCCGGACAAGGGGGTCGCCGACCCGGCCGCCGCCCTGGAGGGCGCCCGCGCCATCCTCACCGAGCGGTTCGCCGAGGACGCCGACCTGATCGGCGAACTGCGCGAGCGGGTGTGGACCCGCGGCCGGATGGCCGCCAAGGTCCGCGACGGCAAGGAGGAGGAGGGCGCCAAGTTCGCCGACTACTTCGACTTCACCGAGCCCCTCACCGCACTGCCCTCGCACCGCGTGCTGGCCATGCTGCGCGGCGAGAAGGAGGACGTCCTCGACCTCACCCTGGAGCCGGAGGAAGCGGGCGAGACCCCCGGCCCCTCCACGTACGAGGGCATGATCGCCCGCCGTTTCGGAGTGGGCGATCGCGGCCGTCCCGGCGACAAGTGGCTCACCGACACCGTCCGCTGGGCCTGGCGCACGAAGATCCAGGTGCACCTGGGTCTCGACCTGCGCACCCGGCTGCGCCAGGCCGCCGAGGACGAGGCGGTCCGCGTCTTCGCCTCGAACCTGCGCGACCTGCTGCTCGCCGCGCCCGCCGGGACCCGCGCCACGCTGGGCCTGGACCCGGGCTTCCGCACCGGCGTGAAGGTCGCCGTCGTGGACGCCACCGGCAAGGTCGTGGCGACCGAGGTGATCTACCCGCACGTCCCCGCGAACAAGTGGGACGAGTCCCTCGCCAAGCTCGCCCGGCTCGCCAAGGACCACGCGGTCGACCTGATCGCCATCGGCAACGGCACCGCCTCGCGCGAGACCGACAAGCTGGCGGCCGACCTCATCACCCGCCACCCCGAACTGAACCTCACCAAGGTGATGGTCTCCGAGGCGGGCGCCTCCGTGTACTCGGCCTCGGCCTTCGCCTCGCAGGAACTCCCGGACATGGACGTGACGTTGCGCGGCGCCGTCTCCATCGCCCGCCGCCTCCAGGACCCGCTCGCCGAACTCGTCAAGATCGACCCCAAGTCGATCGGCGTCGGCCAGTACCAGCACGACCTGTCCGAGGTGAAGCTCTCGCGCTCCCTCGACGCGGTCGTCGAGGACTGCGTGAACGGCGTCGGCGTGGACGTCAACACCGCCTCCGCGCCGCTGCTCTCCCGGGTCTCCGGCATCAGCGGCGGCCTCGCCGAGAACATCGTCGCCCACCGCGACGCCAACGGCCCCTTCCGCAGCCGCAAGGCGCTCAAGGCCGTGGCCAGGCTCGGCCCCAAGGCGTACGAGCAGTGCGCGGGCTTCCTGCGGATCCGCGACGGGGAGGACCCGCTGGACTCCTCCAGCGTCCACCCCGAGGCCTACCCGGTGGTCCGGGCCATGGGCAAGACGGCGGGCGGTGAGGTCGCCGCGCTGATCGGCAACACGACCGTACTGCGCTCCCTGCGCCCCGAGAACTTCGTCACCGAGGCCTTCGGCCTGCCGACCGTCTCGGACATCCTGCGCGAGTTGGAGAAGCCGGGCCGCGACCCGCGCCCCGCCTTCAAGACGGCCACCTTCAAGGAGGGCGTGGAGAAGATCGGCGACCTGGCCCCCGGGATGATCCTGGAGGGCGTGGTCACCAACGTGGCCGCGTTCGGGGCGTTCATCGACATCGGCGTCCACCAGGACGGGCTCGCGCACGTCTCCGCGCTGTCGAAGAACTACGTCAAGGACCCGCGTGACGTGGTCAAGCCCGGGGACATCGTCCGGGTCAAGGTCATGGACGTGGACATCCCGCGCAAGCGGATCTCGCTGACCCTGCGGCTGGACGACGAGGCCGACGCGGACCGTCCGGCGGGCGCCCCCCGGCCCCGCCAGGACCGCGGCGAACGGGCCGAGCGCGGTGAACGGCGCTCCGGCGGCCGGCCCCCGCAGCAGCGCGGCTCCGGCTCCGGCACCGGCGCGCCCGGCGGCGGCCAGGGCGGTGCCAAGGCGGCGGCCGGCAACGGCGGCGGTGGCGGCGGTGGCAACAGCGGCGGCACCGGCAACGGCGGCAACGGCGGCGACCGCGGAGCGCGCGGCGCCCGCGGCGGATCCGGCGCCAAGGGCGGCTCGGGCGGACCCAGCGGCTCCGGCGGCGGCCAGAGCGCGGGCCGCGGCGCCCCGGCGCCCGCCAACAGCGCCATGGCCGACGCCCTGCGCCGCGCCGGCCTGACCGCCCCCGAGGGGCGCCGGGGCCGCTGACGCGCGGCGGATCCCCGGCGGTCGGAGCACGCCGGGGCCGCTGACGCGCGGCGCGTCCCCGGCGGATCCCGGCGGATCCCGGCGGCGGCCGCGGCCCGCGCCGGGGCCGATCCGCGGGACGGCGTTCCGTGCGAGGAAAGGCCAGGTAGCGCGCCCCGAGGCAGGTCAGGAAGAAGTGGCCGAATAACCCCCTTGCCCGGGGGCACACCTTGCCAACCACGGCACGCGATCTGTAGGCATGTGGGAACGCCCGTTCGTCACTCGGCGGACGGGCTTCCCTGACCCCCCTCAGGACGTCATGCCCATATCAGCCCCTGCCTATCGACGCTGCCCGGGAAAGGGTCCGAAGAGGGAGCACATGCCATACCGGCAACTCAGCCTGCGCAAGCGCTGCGAGACGATTCTCGGCCGCTTGGACTTGCCGCACCCGTTTTCCCTCGACGCCCTCTGCGGGCGGATCGCCGACCAGCGCGGCCGCCCGATCCGGCTGCACCCGCTGCCCAAGGAAGCCGCCGAATCCGGCGTGTGCGGACTGTGGGTGGGCACCGTCAGCGTGGATTACGTCTTCTACGAGGCCCAGACCTCCCCGCTGCACCGCGAGCACATCGTCCTGCACGAACTCGGCCACATCCTCTTCGGCCACAACTCCCTCGAAGGTGCCGAAACCGGACCCTCGGGATCCGCCGGAGTGCCCGTCATCCTCGGGCGCACCAACTACACCACCCGCCAGGAGCAGGAGGCCGAGATGCTGGCCAGCCTGATCCGGACGAGCGCGGGCCTGCCCCCGGTCGCGGAAGCCGCCGGGACACTGGCGCGCCTGGAGTCCGCCATGGGGTACCGGCCGGTGCAGCATGGCGGCTGACGTGGCCGCCTTCGGGAACTCCCTGGCCGTCCCGAGCGTGGTCTGCCTGTGGGCCGCCGTCCTGCTCCGCGCCCCGGCCGCCGTCCGCTCACCGCAGCAGCGCGGGCTGCTGTTCGCCGTGGCCAGCGCCGCCGCCGCGATGACCCTTAACCTGCCCGACGTGGTCACGTACGCCATGCGCGACCCCGCCTACTCCCACACCGTCGGACTGGTGCGCAACCTCATCGGGGTCTTCTCCGCGGGCGCCGTCCTCTACTTCGTGGCCGCCGCGACCACCCACGGCCGCGGGCTGCGGCGTACCGCCTCCATCGCCACCGTGGGGCTGCTGAGCGCCCTGGTCCTCCTCGACCTCGCGGCCCCCGGCCACGGCACCCACACCATCCCGCCCCACGGCGACCCGGTGCCCTCCCTCGGCTACTGGCTCGTGCTCATCTCGGCGCACCTGCTGGCCAACACGGCCTGCGTGTACGTCTGCTGGCGCTACAGCCTGCGCACCGACAGCCGCGGACTGGCCGCCGGGCTGCGCCTGTTCGGCCTCGGCACCGCCCTCGCCGGGATCTTCTGGTTCATCTACCTCCTCAAGCTGCTGTTCGGCAGCACCGCCGCGATGCCCTGGCTGGCGCTGCTGATGAACCTGCACGGGCTGCTGCGCGCCGTCGCCCTGCTGGTACCGGTGGTGTTCGGACTGCGCCGCACCGCCTCGGACATCGGCACCGCCTGGCGGCTGTGGCCGCTGTGGCGCGACCTGGTGGAGGCGGTGCCGCACGTGGTGCTGACGAAGCCGCGCGCCGGGCGGGTGGTGGAGCTGCTGTGGCCGCCGGTCCCGCGCGACCTGCTGGTCTACCGCAAGGTCATCGAGACCCGGGACGCGATCCTGGTCCTGAACGAGTACGTCGCCCCGGGCGTCCCGGAGCTGGCCCGCAGCCACGTCTGCGGCGCGGGTGTCCCGGCTCCCCGGCACGGCGCGGCCGCGCTGGCGTGCGTACTCAAGGAGGCCCGGCAGGCCAAGCTGGACGGGCTGGCCGGGCGTCCGCAGGACGGGGTCGAACCCCTGTACGTCCCCTCGTCGGTCCACGGCCGGGCGGACACCGTCGAGGGCTGCGACCTGGAGGACGAGAAGACCTTCCTCGTCGAGGTCGCCCAGGCCTACGGGTCCGCCGCGACCCGGACCTTCACCCCCGAACCAGCCGGAAAGTGACCCCGCACGTGAGCACCAGCCGTACCCGCACCACCGTCCTGATCACCGGAGCCAGCGCCGGGCTCGGCGCCGCCTTCGCCCGGGGCTTCGCCGCCAAGGGCTGCGACCTTGTCCTCGTCGCCCGCGACAAGGACCGCCTCGGCGTCCTCGCGGAGGACCTCGCCCGCGAGTTCGGCGTCGCAGCCGAGGTACTGCCCGCCGACCTGCTCGACCCGGAGCGGTGCGCGGCCGTCGAGGAGCGGCTCGCCGACCCGGCCCGGCCGGTGGACGTGCTGGTCAACAACGCGGGCTTCGGGCTGCCCGCCCCCTTCCCCTACAGCCCGGTCGAGGACGAGGAGCGGATGCTCGACCTACTGGTCAAGGTGCCGCTGCGGCTGACCCACGCGGTGGTCCCGGGGCTGCGCGAACGGCGCCGCGGGGCCGTGCTGAACGTGTCCTCCGTCGCCGGTCTGCTGCCCACCGGCACCTACGGCGCGGCCAAGGCCTGGATCACCGCCTTCAGCGAATCGCTGCGGGTGGACCTGGCCCCGTACGGGGTCCGGGTGCTGGCGGTGGTCCCGGGCTTCACCCGTACCGAGTTCCAGGAGCGCGCGGGCATGGACGTCAGCGCGCTGTCCGACGCGGTCTGGCTGGAGCCGGAGGCGGTGGTGGCCCAGGCCCTGCGCGACCTGGCCCGGCGCCGCCCGCTGAGCATCACCGGCCGCCACTACCGGACCTACGCCCTGGCCGTCCGCCACCTCCCGCGCACCCTGGTGGCCGCGAAGATGGCCCGCAAGCGGATGCCCCCGGCGGACGCGCGCTAGCGGACGCGCGCTGGCGGACGCGCGCTGGCGGACGCGCGCTGGCGGACGCGCGCTGGCGGACGCGCGCTGGCCCGGGGCGGGCGGGTCTACTCCTCGGTCACCTTGCCGTCGGCGACCCGCAGGCGGCGGGTGACCTGGACCGCGTCCAGCATCCGCCGGTCGTGGGTCACCAGCAGCAGGGTGCCCTCGTACGCCTCCAGCGCCGACTCCAACTGCTCGATCGCCGGCAGGTCGAGGTGGTTCGTCGGCTCGTCCAGGACCAGCAGGTTCACCCCGCGGCCCTGGAGCAGCGCCAGCGCCGCCCGGGTCCGCTCGCCGGGGGACAGGGTGCCCGCGGGGCGCAGCACGTGCGCCGCCTTCAGGCCGAACTTGGCGAGCAGGGTACGGACTTCCGCGGGCTCGGTGTCGGGGACCGCCGCGCAGAAGGCCTCCAGCAGCGGCTCCTCGCCGAGGAACAGCCCGCGCGCCTGGTCCACCTCGCCCACCAGCACGCCCGAACCCAGAGTGGCCGCACCGGAGTCGGGGGCCAGCCGCCCGAGCAGCACCGCCAACAGGGTGGACTTCCCGGCGCCGTTGGCCCCGGTGATCGCCACCCGGTCCGCCCAGTCCAGCTGGAGGCTGGCCGGTCCGAAGCTGAAATCCCCGCGCCGCACGGTCGCTTCGCGCAGGGTCGCGACCACCGAGCCGGAGCGCGGCGCCGCCGCGATCTCCATGCGGAGCTCCCACTCCTTGCGCGGTTCGTCGACCACGTCCAGGCGCTCGATGGCCCGCTGCGTCTGGCGCGCCTTCGAGGCCTGCTTCTCGCTGGCCTCGCTGCGGAACTTCTTGCCGATCTTGTCGTTGTCGGTCGCCTTGCGCCGGGCGTTCTTGACGCCCTTGTCCATCCAGCCGCGCTGCATCTGCGCGCGCCCCTCCAGGGCCGAGCGCTTGTCGGCGTACTCGTCGAACTCCTCGCGGGCGTGCGTACGGGCTCGCTCGCGCTCCTCCAGATAGGCGTCGTAACCGCCGCCGTAGAGGTTGATCTCCTGCTGGGCCAGGTCGAGTTCGAGAACCTTGGTGACCGTACGGGCCAGGAACTCGCGGTCGTGGCTGATCACCACCGTGCCCGCGCGCAGCCCCTTCACGAAGGCCTCCAGCCGCTCCAGTCCCTCCAGGTCGAGGTCGTTGGTCGGCTCGTCGAGCAGGAAGATGTCGTAGCGCGACAGCAGCAGCGAGGCCAGGCCCGCGCGGGCGGCCTGGCCGCCCGAGAGCGCGGTCATCGGCAGGTCGAGGCCGACGGCGAGCCCGAGGTCGTCCGCGATCTCCTGCGCCCGCTCGTCCAGGTCGGCCCCGCCCAGGTCCAGCCAGCGGTCCAGCGCCGTCGCGTACGCGTCGTCCGCGCCCGCGACCCCGTCCACCAGGCCCTGGGTGGCCTCGTCCAGCTCGGTCTGCGCGGCGGAGACCCCGGTCCGGCGGGAAAGGAACTCCCGGACCGACTCCCCGGGGCGGCGGTCCGGCTCCTGCGGCAGGTGGCCGACGCTGGCGGTGGGCGGGGAGAGCCGCAGCTCACCGGTCTCCGGCGTGTCGATCCCGGCGAGCAGGCGCAGCAGCGTCGACTTGCCCGCGCCGTTGACGCCGACGAGGCCGATGACGTCACCGGGGGCGACGACCAGGTCGAGACCGGTGAAGAGCGAGCGCGCGCCGTGCCCGGCGGCGAGTTCCTTGGCGACGAGGGTTGCAGTCATGATCCGTCGATCCTATCGGCCGCTCCCGGCCCGCCCGAACGGCTCGTGGCAGGAAAGGTGGGAGGCCCGGCATTGCGGACACCCCGCGGGGGCCACCACCATGGATCCATGCCGACCGAGCCCCCGCGTGACCTGCTGGTCCTGCTCTACGACGGAGTCCAGAGCCTGGACGTCACCGGGCCCGTCGAGGTCTTCGCCGGGGTCGGCCGCTACCCGGGCCGCGACGGCTACCGGATCCGCACGGTCTCCCCGGGGGGCGCGGCCGTCCGCACCAGCAGCGGGCTGACCCTGGTCCCGGACGGCCCGCTGGAGGGCGCGGTACCCGGCCCGGGCACCACGGTGCTCGTACCCGGAGGCCGATACCGTGGGGACTTCGAGCCCCGGCTCACCGACTGGCTGCGCGAGCGCGGACCGGCCTGCGGGCGGCTCGTGGCCGTCTGCACGGGCGCGCTGCTGCTCGCCGAGGCGGGGCTGCTGGACGGCCGCCGCGCCACCAGCCACTGGTACGCCTGCGCGGGCATGGCCCGGGACTACCCGGCGGTGCGGGTCGAACCCGACCCCATCTACGTCCGCGACGGATACGTGTCGACCTCGGCCGGGGTCACCGCCGGGATCGACCTCGCGCTCGCCCTGGTGGAGGAGGACCACGGTCGGGACCTCGCCCTCGACATCGCCCGCCACCTGGTGGTCTACCTGCGCCGACCGGGCAACCAGGCCCAGTTCAGCGCCCAGCTCGCCGCCCAGACGGCGCGGCGCGAACCGCTGCGGGAGGTACAGCACTGGATCAGCGAGCACCCCGGCGCCGAACTGACCGTCGAGGCGCTCGCCGCCCGCGCCCGGCTCTCCCCGCGGCACTTCGCCCGCGCGTTCCAGGCCGAGACCGGGGTGACCCCCGGCCGGTACGTCGAACGGGTGCGGGTCGAGCACGCCCGGCGGCTGCTGGAGGACACCTCCGAGGGCGTCGCCCAGATCGCCCGGGCCTGCGGCTACGGCACCCCGGAGGCGCTGCGCCGCGCCTTCGTCAAGACCCTGGGCCAGCCGCCCGCCGAGTACCGGCGCCGCTTCGGCGCTTCCTGACCCGCCCCGGAGCCCGCGCCACCCGTTCGGCTCCTCACCCGTTCCCGGAGGGAACCCCGTGCAGATCGCGATCCTGCTCTTCGACCGTTTCACCGCCCTCGACGCAGTCGGCCCCTTCGACACCCTCGGCCGTCTCCCCGGCGCCGAGACCGTCTTCGTCGCCGAACGCCCGGGGCCCGTACGCAACGACTCGGGGCAGCTCACGCTCGTGGCGGACCGCTCGCCGGCCGATGTGCCGCACCCGGACATCCTGCTGGTGCCCGGCGGTCCCGGGCAGAGCGCCCAGATGGAGAACGAGGTCCTGCTGGAATGGCTGCGCACCGCCGACGCCACCACGCAGTGGACCACCTCCGTGTGCACCGGCTCGCTGCTGCTGGCCGCCGCCGGACTGCTCCGGGGCCGCCGGGCCACCAGCCACTGGCTGGCCCTCGACCAGCTCCGGGCCTACGGCGCGGAGCCCACCGGCGAGCGGGTCGTCACCGACGGCAAGTACGTGACCGCCGCCGGGGTGTCCTCCGGCATCGACATGGGCCTGACCCTGCTGGGCCGGATCGGCGGCGACCGGCTGGCCCAGTCCGTCCAGCTGCTGACCGAGTACGACCCCCAGCCGCCCTACGACGCGGGCTCTCCCGAGAAGGCGCCCGCCGACCTCGTGCGGGAGTTGCGGGAGAAGAGCCGGTTCTTCCTCAAGTAGCCCCGCCCGCCGTCCAGGTGAAGGACGGCGTACGGCGCTCCAGGAAGGCGGCGACCCCCTCGGCGGTGTCGCCGCTGGCGCGCGCCTGCGCGGCCCAGTGGGCGTCGCGGTCGGTGCGCCCGTCCGCGAATTCCTTCGCCGCGGCCTGCGTGAGCTGCGAGCGTGCGGCCAGGATCCTGGTGAACTCGGCCACCCGCTTGTCCAGTTGGCCGGCGGGCAGCAGCTCGTCCAGCAGGCCGGTACGCAGGGCCCGCTCGGCATCGATCAACTCGCCGGAGAACAAGAGGTACTTGGCGGCCGACGGGCCGACCAGGGCGGTCAGTCGCCGGGTCGAGGAGGCCGGGTAGACGATGCCCAGCTTGGCCGGGGTCACCCCGAAGGAGGCCCCCTCCTCGGCGAACCGCAGATCGCAGGCGGCGGCCAGCTGGCTGCCCCCGCCCACGCAGAACCCGCGGATCGCGGCCAGGGTCGGCTTGGGGAAGGCGGCGAGCGCCTCCTCGGCCCGGACGGCCAGGCTCTGCGGGTCGTCCGGGCCGAGGAGGCGCTCGCCGCCCGCGTCCCCGCCCGCGTCGGTACCGGTGTCTCCGGTGGCGTCCGTACCGGCGCCGCCGCCCATGGGCGCCCGGAGCGAGGAGATGTCGGCGCCCGCGCAGAAGGTCGCCCCGGCCCCGGTCAGCACCAGCGTCCGCACCCCCGGATCGGCCGCGAGAGCGTCCAGCAGCCCGGGCAGCGCCCGCCACATCGCGGCGGTCATGGCGTTGCGCTTGGCGGGGTGCGAGATGACGACCGTGGCGACCCCGTCCGTGACGGTGTGCAGTAGCTGCGCGTCCATGCGCCGGATGCTATCCCGGCTGGGCAAACCTATGATCAAGGGAGTCCGGGGGAAGCCGGGGGGTGCCGACGAGGAGGCGCATCCATGGCCGCAGACCGAACAAGCCGGATCGACGAGCACGGACGGGAGCAGCAGGGCAAGGAGAAGCTCACCCGCAGTTTCGGAGTGCTGGCCTTCTTCGGGGTGATCCTCGTCCTGGCCGGGCTGGTCGGCCTGATCTACACCGGGTTCGCGACGCTGACCTCGATGTTCCTCTTCGGCTGGCTACTGCTGGTCGGCGGCCTCGTCGGACTGCTCCAGGCGGTGCAGTCCCGCAAGAGCAACTACTTCTGGCTCGCGGTGATCGTCGCGGCGATCAACATCGCGGCCGGTTTCGTGATCCTGCGCCGCCCGGAGGCGAGCGCGGAGGCGCTCACCATGTTCGCCGCGCTGCTCTTCCTGACCGGTGGGGTGTTCCGGCTGGCGGGCGCACTGGTGGTGCGGGGCGCGAACTTCCTGCTGACCCTGGTCCAGGGTGCCTTCGGGGTGCTGCTGGGCGTGCTGGTGCTGTGGCGCTGGCCGGGCAGCAGTCAGTACGTGATCGGAACGTTCTTCTCGCTCGCCCTGCTGTTCGACGGCCTGAGCCTGGTGGCACTGGGCCTGGGCGCGCGCCGGATCCTGGGGCTGGTCAGGGACGACACGGGCGGGACGGGGCCGGTGCCGGAGCCGGGCGTGGCGGGCGGTGCGGGGGAGACGGCCGCGAAGCGCGCCACGGAAGATCAGGAACAGTCGAACAACTGACGCTGTCATAAGCCAACGGTCAGAAAGTGTCTGAATGACGCTGACTTCTGGTCAGTGGCGCGGTCCGGACCAGCACGCTCCCCACTCTTGACGCGTGGAGACGATCGAGCGTGAAGACGGGGGCCGGAAGATGGACGTCAGCGGGAGTGTCCCGCCAGCCGAGGGGAGCGTGCCGGACGACCCGGCCGGTCCCCTCGCATACGAAGGGGTGTGGCGGTTCACCGCGCCCTCCAGAGAAGAATCCGTTCCGCAGGCGCGCCGGGCGGTCCGCGACCTGCTCGGCCGCCAGGGCGTACCGGCCG
The DNA here is from genome assembly GCF_030063135.1 of Streptomyces sp. G-G2. Taxonomy (GTDB): domain Bacteria; phylum Actinomycetota; class Actinomycetes; order Streptomycetales; family Streptomycetaceae; genus Streptomyces. The sequence goes on along the minus strand of NZ_JASISO010000020.1, from coordinate 67,351 downwards.
ATCAGGACCTGGTCTACTCGCTGCTGCTGATCGTCTCCGAGCTGGTCACCAACTCGGTACGGCACGCGGCCCTGCTCTCGCCGGAGGTGGCGGTGGAGGTCGCGATCGGCCGCGAGTGGGTCCGGGTGGCGGTCGAGGACAACCACCCCTACCGGCCCAAGGCCCTGGAGGCCGACTTCGGCCAGACCGGCGGCCGCGGCCTGCTGCTGGTCCGCGAGATCACCGCCGAGGCGGGCGGGGTCTGCGACGTCGAGCACACCTCGACCGGCGGCAAGGTCATCTGGGCCGCCCTGCCGCTCACCGCCGCCACGGGCTGACCGGCGTACGGCCGGACCGCTCGCGGCGGCCGTGCACGAGGACGGGCGTCGTGAACGACGCGCACGAGTGCCGCGCGGGGAGCCGCGGCCCACCGCCCACGAGCCATGAGCCACCGGCCACACCCCGCCGGTCGGCCCCCCGCTCGCGGCCCCGCCGGTCGGCTACCAGCCCGCGGCCACGCCGGTCAGCTCGCGGATCGCCGGGCGCGCCGCGTCCAGCACGGTCATGAACCACGCCGAGAACGGCGCCTCGGCATGACGCTTCACCAGCTCGTCCGCCGCGACGAAGGCGGTGTCGCCGACCTCCTCCGGGTCCGGCCGCAGCCGGGCCTGAGCGAGTCCCACGAACAGGTGGTTGTACTCCTGCTCGACCAGCCCCGACGCGGGGTCCGGGTGGTTGTAGCGCACGGTCCCGGCCTCCGCGAGCAGCGAGGGCGAGATGCCCAGCTCCTCGTGAGTGCGCCGGGCGGCAGCGGCGAACGGGGACTCCCCGGGGTAGGGGTGCCCGCAGCAGGTGTTCGACCAGACTCCGGGGGAGTGGTACTTGCCCAGTGCCCGCTGCTGGAGCAGCAGCCGACCCTGCTCGTCGAAGAGGAACACGGAAAACGCGCGGTGCAACTGCCCGGGCGCCTGGTGCGCGGCCAGCTTCTCGGCGGTGCCGATGGTATGACCGGACTCGTCGACCAGTTCGAGCATGATCGGTTCTTGAGTGCCGGCGCCGGTGGACGCGCTGTTCGCGGCGGTGGCTGGTGTGGTCGGCATACCCATCCTTCGCTTCGGACTTCGGCGTTCAGTCTGCCGCACAAATGCGGCTTGTCCCCACTTCGGTGATCTGCGCCGGGCCGCTCTCCGTCGCGTGGTATGCGGTGGGAGGCGGCCCGGCCGGCCCGGTTCGGCCGCCGCGGCGAGCGGGGCACCGGATGGTCCCCATGGGTACAGGGGCCGGATCGTCCGGTACTGGAGCCGTCACGGCGGCGCGGGCGCCCCGGAGGCCGCCGGGGCCGGGGGAGCCGTCCCGACAGGCGGGGTCCCGGTGCCCGCGGTGTTGACGCGCGCCGGGCAGCGGTCCGCGGCCCGGTCCGCGGTTCCGTCCCCAGCCGGGTCCCCAGCCCGGTCCGCAGCCCCGTCCCCAGCCCGCCCGCGGGCCCTGGCACCGGAGCGGTTTGGCGTGCGTGGCACGATCGTCAATGATGATCCGAACGGGCCCGCGCGCCCGGTGGCCATCGGATGGTCGGGCCGTCAACGGCTGGTGAATCCTCGCTTCCATTCATCCGATAGCCTCTGCCGACGTGCCGCCGCCCCACCTGGCGGCCGTCCCGTGTGTACGTCGCAAGGAGTGAGTTCGTCTGCCGACCGCCATCCTCACCGGCCAGCCGGTCCCCGGCTCAGCGCTCGCGGACGAGCTGCGGTCGCTCGGCTTCGACGTGCGGTCCGCGGCCGATCCGGCACACACCGCCGCCGCGCTGGCCGCCGTACCCACCGACCGCCGGGTCGCGATCGTCGACAGCGGATTCGTCGGTCACCTGCACGCCCTGCGCCTGGCCCTGACCGACCCGCGCTTCGACGCCTGCGCGGTCCCGGGGGCGCTCGCCGTCCAGCCGGGTGCCCGCTCCGCGCTCGCGCGGGCCGTCGCCGCCGACGCGGGAGCGGACTCCGCTCCGTACGCCGACCGGCTCGCCGCGGCCGTCGAGACCGACGGCACCCCGGTGCACCGCCCCGAGCTGGGCACCCTCGTCGCCGCCGTGCCCGCCCAGGGCCGCGCGCGTCAGGAGGCCGCCGCCGCCGTGGCCGCCGTGGACGACGAGGCCGTACGGCTGCGGACCGCCGTGAAGTCCCGCGACGGCTTCTTCACCACCTTCTTCATCAGCCCGTACTCGCGCTACATCGCCCGCTGGTGCGCCCGCCGCGGCCTGACCCCGAACCAGGTCACCACCGCCTCGCTGGTCACCGCGCTGATCGCGGCGGGCTGCGCGGCGACCGGGGACCGCTGGGGCTACGTCGCCGCCGGCGTGCTGCTCCTCGTCTCCTTCGTCCTGGACTGCACCGACGGGCAGCTCGCCCGCTACTCGCTCCAGTACTCGACGCTCGGCGCCTGGCTCGACGCCACCTTCGACCGGGCGAAGGAGTACTCCTTCTACGCCGGTCTCGCCCTCGGCGCGGCCCGTGACGGCGACGACGTGTGGGCCCTGGCCCTCGGCTCGATGATCCTGATGACCTGCCGGCACGTCGTGGACTTCGCCTTCAACGAGGCCAACCACGACGCGACCGCCAATACGAGCCCCACCGCCGCCCTGTCGGACAAGCTGGACAGCGTCGGCTGGACGGTCTGGGTGCGCCGGATGATCATCCTGCCGATCGGCGAGCGCTGGGCCATGATCGCGGTCCTGACCGCCGTCACCACCCCCCGCGTCGTCTTCTACGCCCTGCTCATCGGCTGCGCCTTCGGCGCGCTCTACACCACCGCGGGCCGGGTCCTGCGCTCGCTGACCCGCCGGGCGAAGCGGACCGACCGGGCCGCCCAGGCCCTCGCCGACCTGGCCGACTCGGGCCCGGTCGCCGAGCTGGCGGGCCGGGTCGTGGGCCGGATGGCGCCCGGCGCCGGAATCGCCGCCGCCGTGATCGGCTCGGTCGCCCTGGTGTGGACGGCCTGGGCGTACGGGTTCGGCGCCCGTCAGACCGTCGTCGCGGCCGTCTTCTACGCCGTCCTCGCCGGCGCGGCCGTCGCCCGCCCCCTCAAGGGCGCCCTCGACTGGCTCGTCCCGCCCGTCTTCCGGGCCGCCGAATACACCACGGTGCTGATCCTGGCGGCCAAGGCCGACGTCCCCGGGGCCCTCCCGGCGGCATTCGGACTGGTCGGGGCGGTCGCCTACCATCACTACGACACGGTGTACCGCATCCGCGGCGGCACCGGCGCGCCCCCGCACTGGCTGGTGCGGACGACGGGCGGTCACGAGGGCCGGGTCCTGCTGACCACGGTCCTGGCCGCCGTCCTGGCGGAGCGCGCCACGGACTTCCCCGTCGCGCTCACGGCCCTGGCCGTGTTCGTGGCACTCGTGGTGCTCGTGGAGAGCATCCGGTTCTGGGTCTCCTCGGGAGCACCCGCCGTACATGACGAAGGAGAACCAGCATGATCGGCCTTGTCCTCGCGGCCGGTGCCGGACGCCGCCTGCGTCCCTACACCGACACCCTCCCCAAGGCCCTCGTGCCCGTCGGCCCCGAAGGTGACGAGGAGAGCATCACCGTCCTCGACCTGACCCTCGGCAACTTCGCCGAGGTCGGCCTCACCGAGGTCGCGATCGTCGTCGGTTACCGCAAGGAAGCCGTCTACGCGCGTCGGGAGGCCCTGGAGGCCAAGTACGGCGTCAAGATCACGCTGATCGACAACGACAAGGCCGAGGAGTGGAACAACGCCTACTCCCTGTGGTGCGCCCGCGACGTCCTCAAGCAGGGCGTGATCCTCGCCAACGGCGACACCGTGCACCCGGTCTCCGTCGAGAAGACCCTGCTGGCCGCGCGCGGCCAGGGCCAGAAGATCATCCTCGCCCTCGACACGGTCAAGCACCTGGCCGACGAGGAGATGAAGGTCATCACCGCCGAGGACGGTGCTTCCCGGGCAGGCGTGCGGCGGATCACCAAGCTGATGGACCCGGCCACCGCGACCGGCGAGTACATCGGCGTCACCCTGATCGAGCCCGAGGCCGCCGAGGCGCTGGCCGAGGCCCTGAAGACCACCTTCGAGCGCGACCCCGACCTCTACTACGAGGACGGCTACCAGCAGCTCGTCAACGACGGTTTCACGATCGACGTGGCCCCCATCGGTGACGTCAAGTGGGTCGAGATCGACAACCACGACGACCTCGCCAAGGGCCGGACGATCGCATGCCTGTACTGACACGGCTCATCCCCTCGCCGGTCGTCGTCGACATCAGCTGCGGGGCGATGGACGACCTGGCCGGCCTCCTGGCCGACCAGCGCGTCTCCGCGTCCGGCAAGCTCGCGATCGCGATCAGCGGTGGCTCCGGCCAGGTGCTGCGCGCCAAGCTGGAGCCCGTACTGCCGCACGCCGACTGGTACCCGGTCGTCGACGGCACCATCGACTCCGCGGTCAAGCTGGCCGACGACATAAAGGGCCGTCGTTACGACGCCGTGGTCGGCCTGGGCGGCGGCAAGATCATCGACGTGGCGAAGTACGCCGCGGCGCGGGTCGGGCTGCCCATGGTGTCCGTCGCCACCAACCTCTCGCACGACGGCATCTGCTCGCCGGTGTCCATCCTGGACAACGACAACGGCCGGGGTTCCTACGGCGTCCCCATGCCGATCGCGATGGTCATCGACCTCGACGTGATCAAGGAAGCCCCGGTGCGTTTCGTCCGCGCCGGCATCGGCGACGTGATCTCCAACATCTCGGCGATCGCCGACTGGGAACTGTCGCACCGCCTCAACGGTGAGCCGGTCGACGGTCTGGCCGCCGCGATGGCCCGCACCGCCGGCGAGGCCGTCCTGCGCCACCCCGGTGACTGCGGCGACGACGAGTTCCTCACCGTCTTCTCCGAGTCCCTCGTCCTGTCCGGCATCGCCATGGCGATCAGCGGGGACACCCGCCCGTCCTCCGGCGCCTGCCACGAGATCAGCCACGCCTTCGACCTGCTCTACCCGGGGCGCTCCGCGCTCCACGGCGAGCAGGTCGGCATCGGCGCGGCCTTCGCGATGCACCTGCGCGGGGCGGCCGAGCAGTCCGGGCTCTTCGTCCAGGTGCTGCGCCGCCACGGCCTGCCCGTGCTGCCCGAGGAGATCGGGTTCAGCGTGGACGAGTTCGTCGCCGCCGTCGAGTACGCACCCCAGACCCGCCCGGGACGCTTCACCATCCTGGAGCACCTCAACCTGTCCGCCGCCGAGATCAGGGACGCTTACTCCGACTATGCAGAGACCATCCGTAGCTGAACTCCGGCCCGTCGTTCACCCGGCGGGCGTCAAGGACCGGGTCAGCGGCGAGCACTGGGGCGGGCGCCTCTACATGCGCGAGATCTCCCTGCGCATCACCCGCCTCCTGGTCACCACCAAGGTCACGCCGAACCAGCTGACCTACGTGATGACCCTCGCCGGTGTCCTCGCCCTCCCCGCGCTGCTGGTGCCGGGAGTCTGGGGCGCCGTCCTCGGCGTGGTCATGGTCCAGGGCTACCTCCTGCTGGACTGCGTCGACGGGGAGGTCGCCCGCTGGAAGAAGCAGTTCTCGCTCTCCGGGGTGTACCTGGACCGCGTCGGCGCCTACCTGTGCGACGCGGCGGTCCTCGTCGGCTTCGGCCTGCGCGCCGCCGACCTGTGGGGCGGCGGCCGGATCGACTGGCTGTGGGCCTTCCTGGGCACCCTCGCGGCGCTCGGCGCGATCCTGATCAAGGCCGAGACCGACCTGGTCGGCGTCGCCCGCCACCAGGGCGGACTGCCGGTGGTCAAGGACGCCGCGGCCGAGCCGCGCTCGTCCGGCATGGCCCTGGCCCGCCGGGCCGCCGCCGCGCTGAAGTTCCACCGCCTCGTGCTCGGCATCGAGGCCTCGCTGCTCATCCTGCTGCTGGCCGTCGTGGACCAGATCCGCGGCGACCTGTACTTCTCCCGGCTCGGCGTCGCCGTACTGGCGGGCGTCGCGATCCTCCAGACCGTGCTGCACCTGGTGTCGATCCTGGCCTCCAGCAGGCTCAAGTGACCGCGTCGATGCGGCTCGGCGCCGTGATCATCACCATGGGCAACCGGCCCGACGAGCTGAAGGCGCTCATCGACTCGGTGGCCCGCCAGGAGGGCGACCCCGTAGAGGTGGTCGTCGTGGGCCAGGGCGTGAAGGTCACCGGGCTGCCCGAGGGCGTCCGCACCGTCGACCTGCCCGAGAACCTCGGCATCCCCGGCGGCCGCAACGTCGGCATCGAGGCCTTCGGCCCCGGCGGGAGCGACGTGGACGCGCTGCTCTTCCTCGACGACGACGGGCTGCTGGAGCGCACCGACACCGCGCAGCTGTGCCGCCAGGCCTTCGCCGAGGACCCGCAGCTCGGGATCGTCAGCTTCCGGATCACCGACCCGGAGAGCGGCGAGACCCAGCGCAGGCACGTGCCCCGGCTGCGCGCCTCGGACCCGCTGCGCTCCTCCCGCGTGACCACCTTCCTGGGCGGCGCCAACGCCGTGCGGACGACGGTGTTCGAGCAGGTCGGACCGCTGCCCGGGGAGTTCTTCTACGCGCACGAGGAGACCGACCTGGCCTGGCGCGCGCTCGACGCGGGCTGGATGATCGACTACCGCGCCGACATGGTGCTGCTGCACCCGAAGACCGCCCCGTCCCGGCACGCGGTCTACCACCGGATGGTGGCCCGCAACCGGGTGTGGCTGGCCCGGCGCAATCTGCCCGCCCCGCTCGTTCCCGTCTACGTCGGCGTCTGGCTGCTGCTGACCCTGGCGCGCCGCCCCTCGGCGAGCGCGCTGAAGGCCTGGTTCGGCGGGTTCAAGGAGGGTTGGGTCACTCCGTGCGGTCCCCGCCACCCCATGAGGTGGCGGACCGTATGGCGCCTGACCCGGCTCGGCCGACCACCCGTCATCTGATGACAAGCCCGGGTCTGGGAGCATGAAGGTCCATCTCTGGCGTTTCGTGCCCCCCGGCCCGCCGCCCCCCTGCCGCATCTTGAAGACGAAAGTTTCAACTTGTGAGTGACTCAACCCACGACGGCGCCCTTGCCACGAGCAGGCCGCCGTCAGCCGACGAAGGCCTGACGGCCGCCGAACTGGCCAAGAAGTACGGCCTGTCCGTGAGCGGTGCCCGGCCCGGCCTCGGCGAGTACGTCCGGCAGCTCTGGGGACGTCGCCACTTCATCATGGCCTTCTCCCAGGCCAAGCTGATGGCCCAGTACAGCCAGGCGAAGCTCGGCCAGATCTGGCAGGTGGCGACCCCACTGCTGAACGCGGCCGTCTACCTGCTGATCTTCGGCGTGATCCTCGGCGCCTCCAAGGGCATGACCCTGAAGGAGTACATCCCCTTCCTGGTCATCGGGATCTTCGTCTTCACCTTCACCCAGAGTTCGGTGATGGCCGGTGTCCGGGCGATCTCCGGCAACCTCGGCCTGGTCCGGGCCCTGCACTTCCCCCGGGCCTCGCTGCCGATCTCGTTCTCGCTCCAGCAGCTCCAGCAGCTGCTGTACTCGATGATCGTCGTCGTCGTGATCACCATCGGGTTCGGGAACTACCCGCGGCTGTCGTGGCTGCTGGTGGTGCCGGCGCTGGTGCTCCAGTTCGTCTTCAACACCGGACTGGCGCTGATCTTCGCGCGGATGGGCTCCAAGACCCCCGACCTGGCGCAGCTCATGCCGTTCATCCTGCGCACCTGGATGTACACCTCCGGCGTGATGTTCTCCATCGAGACGTTCCTCAAGAGCAAGCCCCACTGGATCTCGGACGTGCTCCAGTGGAACCCGGCGGCCATCTACATGGACCTCATCCGCTACGCCCTGATCGACAACTACAGCGCCGCCAAGCTGCCGCCGCACGTGTGGGGCTTCGCGCTCGGCTGGGCGGTCGTCGTGGGCCTGGTGGGCTTCGTGTACTTCTGGAAGTCCGAGGAGCGTTACGGCCGTGGCTGACACCACCATGGGGCAGGTCCCCACCGTCATCGCGGACGAGGTCCACATCGTCTACCGCGTCAACACCGGCGGCGGCAAGGGCAGCGCGACCGCCGCGCTCAGCAAAATACTGCGCCGGGGCAAGAACAAGGACGCCTCGTCCGGGGTCCGCAAGGTGCACGCCGTCCGCGGGGTGTCCTTCACCGCCTACCGCGGCGAGGCCATCGGCCTGATCGGCTCCAACGGCTCCGGCAAGTCCACCCTGCTGCGGGCCATCGCGGGACTGCTGCCCTGCGAGTCCGGCAAGGTCTACACCGACGGGCAGCCCTCGCTGCTCGGCGTGAACGCGGCGCTGATGAACGATCTGACCGGCGAGCGCAACGTGATGCTCGGCGGCCTCGCGATGGGCATGTCCCGCGAGGAGATCAAGGAGCGCTACGCGGGGATCGTCGACTTCTCCGGCATCAACGAAAAGGGCGACTTCATCTCCCTCCCGATGCGTACGTACTCCTCCGGTATGGCGGCCCGGCTGCGTTTCTCCATCGCCGCGGCCAAGGACCACGACGTCCTGATGATCGACGAGGCGCTCGCCACCGGTGACCGGAAGTTCCAGATCCGCTCCGAGGAGCGCATCCGCGAACTGCGCAAGGAGGCCGGTACGGTCTTCCTGGTCAGCCACAGCAACAAGTCGATCCGCGACACCTGCGACCGCGTCCTGTGGCTGGAGCGCGGCGAGCTGCTCATGGACGGACCCACCGAAGAGGTCGTGTCCGCCTACGAGAAGGAAACCGGCCGCTAGCGACGGGGCGAACGTTGCCTGACGCGGCACGGGGTCGTGCCGTCCGCACGGCGACACGCCGAAGGCCCCCGCCGTCCCGTGCGGCGGGGGCCTTCGGCGTGTCGGGCCGGCCTCGGGACCCGTTCGGGATCTCCTCTTCACGGGCGCCGCGCACGGCACTCGGGACGGTGATATTTCCCCGGTTGTGACATCTCGTAATGGGGCGAATACCCAATAGGCCCCGGCGCCGTTGTACAACGTAAGCTGGACCGGTCCTGAATCGTGGCGCGCGGGCTGGATTCCCCGCAGGTGAACGCATTCGAGCACCCCGGGTAAAACCCGGCGGCGTGTCCGAAATAGGATGTATTGGGTCGGCAGTGTAGAACGGGAGATGTGACGGCAATGGCTACGGGAATTCTCCGGCCCCCAGGCGTTTCCGCCGTCCCCGCCCCGGGCGGCGGGCGGTGACCCCGGGGCGCGGCATCCGTCACCCGGCCGACGCGGACCCCGCGCGCGCCACCCTCCGCAAGGCCGCCGCGGAGAACTTCCCCGTCGCCCCCGCCTTCCTGCCCCGCGCCTGGCGAGACGGCCTGATGGCGGTCTACGGGTTCGCCCGCCTGGTGGACGACATCGGCGACGGCGACCTCGCCCCCGGCGGCCGCGACGCCGCGCTCCTCGGCCTCGATCCCGGGCAGGCCGAGGACCGGCCCGCCATGCTGGACGCCCTCGAAGCCGACCTGCGACGCGTGTTCGGCTCCGCGGCGGGCGAGCCGCGCCACCCGCTGCTCCGGGCCCTGCGGCCCGTCGTACGCGAACACGCGCTCACCCCCGAGCCCTTCCTGGGGCTCATCGAGGCCAACCGGCAGGACCAGCGGGTGTCCCGCTACGAGACGTACGGCGACCTGCTGGCCTACTGCGAGCTCTCCGCCAACCCGGTCGGCCGCCTCGTCCTCTCCCTCACCGGAACCAGCACACCCGAACGCGTGCGCCACTCCGACGCGATCTGCACCGCCCTGCAGATCGCCGAACACCTCCAGGACGTCACCGAGGACCTCGGCCGGGACCGGATCTACCTCCCGGCCCAGGACATGCGCCGCTTCCACGTCACCGAGGACGCCCTGCGCGCGCCGGTCGCGAGCGCGTCCGTACGCTCCCTGGTCGCCTACGAATCCGAACGGGCCCGCCACCTCCTGAATGAAGGCACCCCCCTGGTGGGTAGCGTGCACGGCAGACTCCGGATGCTGCTCGCGGGGTTCGTGGGAGGCGGGCGCGCCGCCCTGAACGCCGTGGCCGCCGCCGGATTCGACGTGGCGCCCGGCCCGCCCAAGCCCACCAAGAGCGGCCTGCTCCGCGAGGTGGCCGCCGTCCTGCGCACAGCGCCGAGAAAGAGGTGAGCCCGAACGTGGAGGGCCCCACGCACACGTCCGCACCGTCCGCCCCGTCGGCACCGGTGCTCGCCGCCTACAGCTACTGCGAAGCCGTCACCGGCAGCCAGGCACGCAACTTCGCCTACGGCATCCGGCTGCTGCCCACCGACAAGCGGCACGCGATGTCCGCCCTGTACGCCTTCTCCCGGCGGGTCGACGACATCGGGGACGGAACGCTCCCGCCCGAGGCCAAGCTCGCCCGGCTGGAGGAGACCCGCGCCCTGCTCGGCCGGGTCATCGAAGGCGCCGTCGACGAGGACGACACCGACCCGGTCGCCGTCGCCCTCGCCCACGCCGCGCGCCGCTTCCCCATCCCGCTCGGCGGACTCGACGAACTCATCGACGGCGTCCTGATGGACGTCCGCGGCGAGAGCTACGAGACCTGGGACGACCTCAAGACCTACTGCCGGTGCGTCGCCGGTGCCATCGGGCGGCTCTCGCTCGGCGTGTTCGGCACCGCCCCTGGCGCGCCCGACTCCGGCCGCGCCGGAGAGTACGCCGACACGCTCGGACTCGCCCTCCAACTCACCAACATCCTCAGGGACGTTCGTGAGGACGCCGACAACGGCCGCACCTACCTGCCCGCCGAGGACCTCGCCAAGTTCGGCTGCTCGGACGGCTTCCGCAGTGACCGGGCCCCCGCCGGATCCGACTTCCCCGGACTGGTCCACCACGAAGTACGGCGCGCCCGCGCCCTGTTCGTCGAGGGCTACCGGCTGCTGCCCATGCTCGACCGGCGCAGCGGCGCCTGCGTCGCCGCCATGGCGGGCATCTACCGCCGCCTCCTCGACCGGATCGAGCGCGAGCCCGAAGCCGTCCTGCGCGGCCGCGTCTCGCTGCCGCCGCACGAGAAGGCGTACGTCGCCGTGCGCGGCCTCTCCGGCCTCGACGCCCGGACCATCTCGCGCCAGAGCACCCGGAGGCGGCCCTGATGGGAACGCGCGTCAGCTGGGGAGGACGAGGAAGGTGGGGAAGGCGGGCAACCCCGGGCGGCGATCCGACGTCTGCCGGGACGACGGAGGAGGACGGATGAACGCGGACCGTGCCGTGGTGATCGGCGGCGGCCTCGCCGGGGTGAGCACCGCGCTGCAGCTCGCCGACGCCGGGATGCGCGTGACCCTGCTGGAGGGCCGCCCCCGGCTCGGCGGGCTCGCCTTCTCCTTCAAGCGCGGCGAACTCGACGTGGACAACGGCCAGCACGTCTACCTGCGCTGCTGCACCGCCTACCGGTGGTTCCTGGACCGCATCGACGGCGCGGACCTCGCCCCGCTCCAGGACCGGCTCGACGTACCCGTCCTGGACGTCGCGCACCCCGGCGGGCCCCGCCTCGGCCGACTGCGCCGCAGCGCCCTGCCCGTCCCCCTGCACCTCGCCGGCTCGCTGGCGCGCTACCCGCACCTCTCCCTCGCCGAACGCGCGAGCGTCGGGCGCGCCGCCCTCGCGCTGCGCCGCCTCGACCCGGCCGACCCGGCGCTCGACGGCGTGGACTTCGCCACCTGGCTCGGCCGTTACGGCCAGTCCCCGCGCACCATCGAAGCGCTGTGGGACCTCGTCGGCATCGCCACCCTCAACGCCACCGCCGCCCAGTCCTCCCTGGGGCTCGCCGCCATGGTCTTCAAGACCGGGCTGCTCTCCGAGAACGGCGCCGCCGACATCGGCTGGGCCCGGGTCCCGCTCGGCGAACTCCACGACACCCTCGCCCGCAAGGCCCTCGACGCGGCCGGCGTACGCACCGAACTGCGCACCCGGGTCACCGACATCAGCCGCACCCCGGACGGCGACTGGTGCGTCGCCACCGAGGACCGGAGCATCGACGCGGGCACCGTCGTCCTCGCCGTCCCGCAGCGCGAGGCCCACGGCCTGCTCCCGGCCGGAGCCCTGGTAGACCCGGACAAGCTCCTCGACATCGGCACCGCGCCCATCCTCAACGTCCACGTCGTCTACGACCGCAAGGTGCTGCGGCAGCCGTTCTTCGCGGCCCTCGGCTCCCCGGTCCAGTGGGTCTTCGACCGTACCGACAGCTCCGGGCTCGCCGACGGCGGCCAGTACCTCGCCCTGTCCCAGTCCGTGGCCCAGGACGACATCGACGAGCCCGTCTCGGTGCTGCGCGCCAAGTACCTGCCCGAACTGGAGCGGCTGCTGCCCGCCGCCCGCGGCGCCAAGGTCCGCGACTTCTTCGTCACCCGGGAACGGACGGCGACGTTCGCCCCCGCGCCCGGCGTCGGCAGGCTGCGGCCGGCCGCCACCACCGACGCGCCCGGGCTCTACCTGGCCGGAGCGTGGACCGCCACCGGCTGGCCCGCCACCATGGAGAGCGCCGTGCGCAGCGGACTGAGCGCGGCGCACGCCGCCCTCGCCGCCCTCGGCCGCCCCCGCGAACACCCGCTGCAGGAGGCGGCATGACGACCACCAGCACGACCGGTACCGCACGTACAGGAACCAGAGGAGAGCCAGTGAACCCGGGGAACCCGGCTGTCGGAAGCGCCGAATCCGCCACGAGTGCGGAGAGCGCGGGGAGCCCCGCGGGCGCGCCCCGCGGCGGCGCGGAGAAGACGGACACGGTCGCGCTCCTCGACCGGGGCCGCACCCTGTCGACCCCCGTCCTGCGGACGGCGGTCGAACGGCTCGCACCGCCCATGGACACCGTCGCCGCCTACCACTTCGGCTGGATCGACGCCCAGGGAAATCCGGCGGACGGCGACGGCGGCAAGGCCGTGCGCCCCGCCCTGGCCCTGCTCTCCGCGGAAGCGGCGGGCGCCGCGGCCGAGGTCGGCATCCCCGGCGCGGTCGCCGTCGAGCTGGTGCACAACTTCTCGCTCCTGCACGACGACCTGATGGACGGCGACGAGCAGCGCCGCCACCGCGACACGGTGTGGAAGGTGCACGGCCCGGCACTGGCGATCCTCGTCGGCGACGCCCTGTTCGCCCTCGCCAACGAGGTCCTGCTGGAACTGGGCACCGTGGAAGCGGGCCGCGCCGCGCTCCGACTGACCACCGCGAGCCGCAAACTGATCGACGGTCAGGCCCAGGACATCTCCTACGAGCACCGCGAGCGCGTCAGCGTCGAGGAGTGCCTGGAGATGGAGGGCAACAAGACCGGCGCGCTGCTGGCCTGCGCGGTCTCCATCGGCGCGGTCCTCGGCGGCGCCGACGACCGTACGGCCGACAAGCTGGAGGAGTACGGCTACCACCTCGGCCTCGCCTTCCAGGCCGTCGACGACCTGCTCGGCATCTGGGGCGACCCCGAGGCCACCGGCAAGCAGACCTGGAGCGACCTGCGCCAGCGCAAGAAGTCCCTGCCCGTGGTCGCCGCGCTCGCCGCGGGCGGCCCGGCCTCCGAGGAACTGGCCGAACTCCTCGCCGCCGACGCCAAGAGCAACGACTTCGAGAACTTCTCGGAGGAGGAGTTCGCGGCCCGCGCCGCCCTCATCGAGGCGGCGGGCGGCCGCCAGTGGACCGCCGACGAGGCGCGCCGCCAGCACGTGATCGCCGTCAAGGCGCTCGACGACGTGGACATGCCCCAGCGGGTGCGCGACCAGCTCGTCGCCCTCGCCGACTTCGTCGTCGTGCGCAAGAAGTGATCGCCACCCGTACGCGGATATGACGCGCAAGTCGCCGACCGGAGCCGCTTCCTGCTGATAGCGCGCACCGGCCGACGGCAGACCCCAGCACAGCAGAGGACACTGCACGTAAGGGGAAGCCATGACAGCGACGACCGACGGCGGTGCCGGGGACTGCGGCACCGACTCGGGCAGCGACACCGAAGCGGCGGTCCGGCCGGCCCACCCCGGGCCGCCGGGCCGGCCCGGCCCTGCCGCCGGGCCGGACCGGGCCGAGCGGGCCGCCCGCGAGGCCACCGACCGCGCCACCCGCAACCTGCTGGACCGCCAGGACCCCGAGGGCTGGTGGAAGGGCGACCTGGAGACCAACGTCACCATGGACGCCGAGGACCTGCTGCTGCGGCAGTTCCTCGGCGTGCGGGACGAGGCCACCACCCGCGCCGCGGGCCTGTTCATCCGCGGCGAGCAGCGCCCGGACGGCACCTGGGGCACCTTCCACGGCGGTCCGCCCGACCTGTCCGCCACCATCGAGGCGTACGTCGCCCTGCGGCTCGCCGCGGACGACCCGGACGAGCCGCACATGGCCCGCGCCTCGGCCTGGATCCGGGCCCACGGCGGGATCGCCGCGGCCCGCGTCTTCACCCGGATCTGGCTGGCCCTGTTCGGCTGGTGGAACTGGGACCACCTGCCCGAACTGCCGCCCGAGCTGGTCTTCCTGCCCAAGTGGGTACCGCTCAACATCTACGACTTCGGCTGCTGGGCCCGGCAGACCATCGTGCCGCTGACGATCGTCTCCGCGCAGCGCCCGGTCCGCCCGGCGCCCTTCGCCCTCGACGAACTCCATACGGACGCGCGCAGCCCCTTCCCCGCCAAACCCCTTGCCAGAATGGTCAGTTGGGACGGCGCCTTCGAGCGCATGGACAAGGCCCTGCACCTCTACCGCAGGCTCGCGCCGCGCCGCCTGCGCAAGGCCGCCATGCACGCCGCCGCCCGCTGGATCATCGAACGCCAGGAGAGCGACGGCTGTTGGGGTGGCATCCAACCGCCCGCCGTGTACTCCGTCATCGCGCTCCACCTCCTCGGCTACGACCTGAACCACCCGGTGATGCGGGCCGGGCTGGAGTCCCTCGACCGGTTCGCCATCTGGCGCGAGGACGGCGCGCGCATGATCGAGGCCTGCCAGTCCCCGGTGTGGGACACCTGCCTCGCCGCGATCGCCCTCGCCGACGCGGGGCTGCGCCCCGACCACCCCGCCCTGGTCAAGGCCGCCGACTGGATGCTCGGCGAGGAGATCGTCCGCAGCGGGGACTGGGCCGTCAAACGGCCCGGACTCGCCCCCGGCGGCTGGGCGTTCGAGTTCCACAACGACAACTACCCCGACATCGACGACACCGCCGAGGTGGTCCTCGCACTGCGCCGGATCCGTCACCCCGACCCCGCGCGGCTGGAGGCGGCCGTGGCCCGGGGGGTGTCCTGGAACCTCGGCATGCAGTCCCGCAACGGGGCCTGGGGCGCCTTCGACGCGGACAACACCAGCGTGCTGCCGAACCGGTTGCCCTTCTGCGACTTCGGCGAGGTCATCGACCCGCCCTCGGCCGATGTCACCGCCCACGTCGTGGAGATGCTCGCCGTGGAGGGCAAGGCGGGCGACCCCCGCACCCGACGCGGCATCGAGTGGCTGCTCGCCGAACAGGAGCCCAGCGGCGCCTGGTTCGGCCGCTGGGGCACCAACTACGTCTACGGCACCGGCTCGGTGGTCCCCGCGCTCGCCGCCGCCGGAATGGCCCTCACGCATCCCGCGATCCGGCGTGCGGTGGCCTGGCTGGAGACCGTGCAGAACGAGGACGGCGGCTGGGGCGAGGACCAGCGCTCCTACCAGGACCCGTCCTGGGCCGGACGGGGCGCCTCCACCGCCTCCCAGACCGCCTGGGCGCTGATGGCCCTGTTGTCGGCCGGTGAGCGCGAGAGCATCGCCGTACGGCGCGGGATCGCCTACCTCGTGGAGACCCAGCGGCCGGACGGCTCCTGGGACGAGCCCTATTTCACGGGCACCGGCTTCCCCTGGGACTTCTCCATCAACTACCACCTCTACCGGCAGGTGTTCCCGCTCACCGCGCTCGGCCGCTACCTCTACGGCGAACCGTTCGCCGGAGGTACCGTCCGCGCCCTGGTCGCGGCGGAGGAGGTCCGGTGACCGCGACCGGGCCGCGGGGCCCCCTCCTCATCGCCTGCGCGCTGCGCATCGAGGAAGTGGCCCTGCGCAGCCGCCGCCACCGCGACGCGCCCGAGGGGAACGCCGTCCTGCGCACCGGGATGGGGCCGCGCGCCGCCGAGCGGTCCGTGATCCGCGCCCTGGCCGACCCCCGGATGCGCGGGGCGGCCGTCCTGGCCACCGGGTTCTGTGCCGGACTCGTACCCGGCACGCACCCGGGTGACCTCGTCGTCGCCACCGAGACCGTGGACCCGCGCGGCACCGTCACCGGTGTCGGTACCGCGCGCCTCGCCGAGGCGCTGGCCCGGGCCGTACCCGGCCGGACCGTCCACACCGGCCCCCTGATCGGCTCCGACCACGTCGTCCGCGGCCAGGAGCGCGCGCGGCTGCGCGCCACCGGCGCCATCGCGGTCGACATGGAATCGGCGGCCACCCTCTGGACCGCCGCGCAGCTGGGCGACCCGGCCGGGCCGCGTCCGGTTGCGGCCGTCCGGGTGATCGTGGACGCTCCGGAGCATGAGCTCGTCCGTATCGGCACCGTGCGCGGTGGAATATCAGCTTTCCGCGTATTGCGTGCGGTACTGCCCGCATTTTATGAATGGCACCGTTCTTCGCTGCTCCCCAGGAGGTGAGCCAGATGGCAATGCCGTTGCGACAGTCCATCAGGGTCGGGACGTATCTTCTCGAACAGAAGCTCCGCAAGCGTGAGAAGTTCCCGCTGATCGTCGAGCTGGAACCGCTCTACGCCTGCAACCTGGCGTGCGAGGGGTGCGGAAAGATCCAGCACCCGGCCGGGGTCCTCAAGCAGCGCATGCCCGTGGCCCAGGCGGTCGGCGCCGTGCTGGAGTCCGGCGCGCCCATGGTGTCCATCGCGGGCGGCGAGCCCCTGATGCACCCTCAGATCGACGAGATCGTGCGCCAGTTGGTGGCCAAGCGCAAGTACGTCTTCTTGTGCACCAACGCCGTGCTGCTGCGCAAGAAGATGGACAAGTTCACCCCCTCGCCGTACTTCGCCTTCGCCGTCCACATCGACGGCCTGCGCGAGCGCCACGACGAGTCCGTCGCCAAAGAAGGCGTCTTCGACGAGGCCGTCGCCGCCATGAAGGAGGCCAAGCGGCGCGGGTTCCGGGTGACCACCAACTCCACCTTCTTCAACACCGACACCCCTCAGACCATCATCGAGGTCCTCAACTACCTCAATGACGACCTCCAGGTCGACGAAATGATGATCTCGCCCGCCTATGCCTACGAAAAGGCTCCCGACCAGGAGCACTTCCTGGGCGTGGAACAGACCCGGGAACTCTTCCGGAAGGCCTTCTCGGGCGGCAACCGGAACCGCTGGCGCCTCAATCACTCCCCGCTCTTCCTGGACTTCCTGGAAGGCAAGGCCGATTTCCCCTGCACCGCCTGGGCCATTCCCAACTACTCGCTCTTCGGCTGGCAGCGCCCCTGCTATCTGATGAGCGACGGGTACGTGCCCACGTACCGGGAGCTGATCGAGGACACCGACTGGAGCAAGTACGGCCGCGGAAAGGACCCGCGCTGTGCGAACTGCATGGCGCACTGCGGCTACGAGCCGACCGCCGTCCTCGCCACGATGGGATCGCTCAAGGAGACCCTGCGGGCGGCCCGGGAGACGGTGGGGGGCAACTGGGAGAAGCGGGTATGACGGCGGCCCCGGGGGGTCCGGGCCAGGGTTTCGACCTGGGCTCCCTGCTGGCCGCGCGGGGTGGCGAGCGCTACGAGCTGCATGCCCGCCACCTCAACCACCAGCTGCCCCGGATGCTCCACACCATCGGCTTCGACAAGGTCTACGAGCGGGCCGAGGGCGCCCATTTCTGGGATGCCGAGGGCAACGACCACCTCGACATGCTCGCCGGCTTCGGGGTGATGGGGCTGGGCCGCCACCACCCCGTGGTCCGGCGCGCGCTGCACGACGTACTCGACGCGCGGCTCGCCGACCTCACCCGCTTCGACTGCCAGCCGCTGCCCGGGCTGCTGGCGGAGAAGCTGCTGTCCTACAGCCCCCACCTGGACCGGGTCTTCTTCGGCAGCAGCGGGACCGAGGCCGTGGAGACCGCCCTGAAGTTCGCCCGCTTCGCCACGGGCCGCCCCAGGGTCCTGTACTGCGACCACGCCTTCCACGGGCTCACCACCGGCTCCTTGTCGGTGAACGGGGAGGCCGGCTTCCGGGACGGGTTCGCACCCCTGCTGCCCGACACGAAGATCGCGCTCGGGGACCTCACGGCCCTGGAGCGCGAGCTGAAGCACGGCGACGTGGCGGCCTTCGTGGTGGAGCCGATCCAGGGCAAGGGCGTGCACGCGGCGCCGCCCGGGTTCCTGAAGGCCGCGCAGGACCTGCTGCACCGGCACAAGGCGCTCCTGATCGCCGACGAGGTGCAGACCGGCCTCGGCCGGACCGGGGACTTCTACGCGTACCAGCACGAGCCCGGGGTGGAACCCGACCTGGTGTGCGTGGCCAAGGCGCTGTCGGGCGGTTACGTGCCCGTCGGGGCGACCCTCGGCAAGGACTGGATCTTCAAGAAGGTCTACTCGTCCATGGACCGGGTGCTCGTGCACTCGGCCAGCTTCGGCTCCAACGCGCAGGCGATGGCGGCGGGGCTCGCCGTGCTCTCCGTGATCGACGACGAGTCGGTCGTGGCCAACGCCCGCGCCATGGGCGACCTGCTGCGCGGCAGGCTCGCCGCGATGGTGGACGAGTACGAGCTGCTGCACGAGGTGCGCGGCCGGGGGCTGATGATCGGCATCGAGTTCGGCCGTCCGTCCTCGCTCGGGCTGCGCAGCCGGTGGACCATGCTCCAGGCGGCCCGCAAGGGGCTCTTCGCGCAGATGGTCGTCGTACCGCTGCTCCAGAAGCACCGGATCCTGACCCAGGTCTCCGGTGACCACCTGGAGGTGATCAAGCTCATTCCGCCGCTGATCGTGAACGAGGCGGACGTGGACCGCTTCGTGGGCGCCTTCCGCGAGGTCATGGACGACGCCCACGGCGGGGGCGGGCTGATGTGGGAGTTCGGCAGGACCCTGGTGAAGCAGGCCGTGGCGAACCGCTGACCCGGCCGGCCCCGGTGCCCGTCCGCCCGTCCGCTCGATCGGGCGGACGGCCGGGCGGTGGGGCGGTGGGGCCGACCGGGCGCCGGGCGCGTCAGTCGAGGAGGCGGTCGCGCAGCGCCGTGAGGGTCTCGGGCGTGAGTCCGAGGCCCTCGGCGAGGTAGCGGTCGGTGCTGCCCCAGATCTCCTCAAGGGTCTCGAAGGCCGCGTACAGGTAGGCGGCGCGGGCGTCGAAGAGCGGCGCGAGCAGCTCCATCACCTCGGGGGAGCGGGCCTCGGGGGACGCGCCGCTGCGGCGCACCCGGTAGCGGCGGTGCGGGGCGTTGGACTCCAGGTAGTCGGCCACGATCGCCTCGCGCTCCACGCCGAGCGCGAGCAGGACCACGGCGATGGAGAGCCCGGCCCGGTCCTTCCCGGCCGCGCAGTGCATCAGGACCGGCACCTCGTCCTCGACCAGGGCCCGTACGACCTGGCGGTGCTCGGCGGTGCGGGTGCGCACGATCTCGCGGTAGGAGTTCGCCATCCGCCGGGCGCCCTTGCCGTCGCCGAGGACCTCGCGCAACTGGTCGAGGTCGCCGTCGCGGACCATCCGCCAGAACTCCGTTCCGTCCGCGGGGTCGGACAGCGGGAGGTTGAGGTTGCGGACCCCGGGCAGGTCGACATCGGGGCCTTCGAGGGCGTGGTCGGCGGCGTTGCGGAAGTCGAAGATGGTGTGCAGCCCGAGCGAGGCGAGGTATTCCGCGTCGGTTTCGGTGGCATGTGCGAGATGTCCGCTTCGGTAGACCTGTCCCGATCTGACCCGCCGTCCATCGGTGGTCGGGAGGCCGCCCACGTCACGGAAGTTGCGCACTCCGGTCAGTTCCGGCTCCGTGGACGGGGCCTGGGGTATCTGCTGGGTCACGGGAACTCCTCCGCGTCGTCGGGCGTGTCCGAATTGCACTGGTTGAGCGCAACTTGCCGTAAGGGGCGAGGAGATCGGGCCCGGCCCCGTGAGCCAGATCATACGGTGACCGTGAGTGTGTGATCGCGAAAGCCGAATTGCCTTGTGGGGGCGGCTGTTGTCGTCGGCGATTCGACGGAGGGTGACCGGAATTCCGTCGGGCCCTCACCCGGTCCATTCCTTCGGGGAATTCATGGCTTGTTCAGTGCGGCCGGACTGGAATACCTTTCGCGACGACCCGGATGGACCGCCTAATCCTGCCACCATCCGAAACCGCACCCGACGATCCACGCGCCCGGCAGGAGCGGGGGAACCAGGTAAGCCGCCGTTCCGCATTCGGTATCCGGAACGGCTCGGGGTGAAGCCGTGCACGCACGGCCGGACAGCTCCAGTCCGAACCCGACAGCTCACCTCGCAGGCGACGGAGAGGAATTCGCCATGCCCGCACAGGGAAAGCACCGCCGTCCCAAGTCCAGCCAGCTCAGCCGCGGCCTCGCCGTCGCCGGTACCGGCGGTGCGGCGCTCGCGCTGCCGCTGATCGGCGCCGCGGGTGCCCAGGCGGCCCCCGCCGCCGTCCCCGTTCAGGCGCGGCCCGTTCAGGTCCCGGTGGCGCTCCGGGCTCCGGCCGCGGCGCCGCTGACGACGTCCTCGGTGTACACCGTGGTTCCGGGCGACTACCTCTCCAAGATCGCCGAGCAGCGGCACCTGAGCGGTGGCTGGCAGCGGATCTACTCCGACAACCGCGAGGCCGTCGGCTCCGACCCGTCGCTGATCCACCCGGGGCTGAAGCTGACCCTGGGCGCGCGGGCCGAGGCCGCGGCCCCGACGCCGGCCGGGACCCCGGCGGAGGCACCCGCCGAACAGGCCGCCCCGGCGCCGGCCTCGCCCGCGGACGGCAGCGGCTCGGACGAGAGTGCGAGCGACGAGGGTGCGAGCGGCGGGAGCGCGGCCGACCAGGGTACGAGCGGCGAGGGCGCGGCCGACAAGGCCCCGCAGGGTTCCGGTTCCGGTTCCGGCTCCGGCACGGGCTCGGGCTCCGGCACGGTCGCGGCCTCCGGGTTCGTCGCCCCGGTCACCGCTTCCATCACCACCCAGTACCGGGCGAGCGGCAGCATGTGGTCCAGCGGTTACCACACGGGCGTCGACTTCGCCGTGGGCACCGGCACCACCGTCCACGCCGTCGGCTCGGGCACCGTGGTCTCCGCGGGATGGGGCGGCGCGTACGGCAACGAGGTCGTCATCCGGCACGCGGACGGCCGGTACTCGCAGTACGGCCACATGTCGCAGCTCTCGGTCTCGGTCGGCCAGAGCGTCTCGGCGGGCCAGAGCATCGGCCTCTCGGGTGCCACGGGCAACGTCACCGGCCCGCACCTGCACTTCGAGATCCGGACGGGCCCGGGCTACGGCACCGACATCGACCCGCTGGGCTACCTGCGCTCGAAGGGCGTGAACGTCTGAGCGTGACAGCCGCTCAGCTCAAACGCTGGGAGGACCGGGTTCAAGGCGCCCAGCTCGACCTGTTGCGCATGCGCGGACAACTGGCGGAGCTCGCGCTCGTCCACGCCGCCCGGCAGCGCACCCTCCAGGGGCCACCGCTGGAACGGATCGAGTCGGCCGCCGAGGTGCACCAGATGCTCGACCAGCAGGCCATCGCCTGCACTCAGGAGGTGCTCAGCGCCCAGCCGGGCGGCCCCCAGCCCGCCATCGAACTGGGCCGCGCCCGCGACCGGCACCAGGATCTGCTGACCCGCGGCGTCCACCTGCGCACGCTCTACCAGCACTCGGCCCGCTTCGACCCGGTGACCGTGCGATACGCGGCGGATCTGGGAGCCGAGGCCAGAACGGTAACCGGCGGCCTGACCCAATGCCTCATCTTCGACCGCACCTTGCTCGTCCTCCCCCTCCAGGACGCGACGGGCGGAGCGCTGCTTGTGCGCAGCCCGGACCAGACGAAACGATCCATCCTCCGGCATCTGGTCCAGGGTGATGACGACCGGGCCACCGCACGGGCCCTGGGCATCTCGGTGCGCACCTGCCGGCGCCACGTCTCCGACATCATGCGCCATCTGGGGCTACGAGCCGCTTCCAGCTCGGCTACCTCGCCCCCCTGCACGCGCTGCTCGAATCCGAAGGCCCGGAAACCAGTGGTACGGCCATGTTGATATCGATGTCAGCGGCTGCTCCGCCCCACCGCGGGCCGAGGCCGGCCGCGGTAGCCCGCCGACCGGGAGATCGCCGCCGCCGACTCGCCGGGTACGGACAGAGCGGGTCCCAGGGCCGGCCTCGCCAGACGAAGTCGGACGTGCTGGCGCGGGGCCCGTATGCGCCCCCGTACCACTCGCGGCGCGAGGGGGCCTCGCTCTCCCGGCGACGGTGCGGTCCCGGATCTCCGGTGTCGTCGCAGATACAGCGAGCCGATCGGGCCACGCGCGATGGGCCCTGCGCCCGGGCCGTGCCCGTCGGGCCCATCAGGCAACCACGACTCGGCGCGGTTCGTGCAGTATGCCCGGCGTACACCGCCCAGTACCGGCGACGCAGTGGAGGTGAAGGCGAGGATCCACGACGCGGCCTCGGTCCGGCGCCGGCCGGGAGGCCGCTGGACCATCCCCCCGCTGTGGTGCCCGAGGTCAGCGACCGCGGGACCCGACCAGGACCGATGCTGAGTACGCGGATCCGGGCGTAGACGGCCTCCGGGCAGGCGTCGACGATCCACAGGAGTTCCATGGCACCGGGGCGCAGATCCGGGCAGGCCTCGTCAGAGAGCCGTCGCGCTGCGCCCCTCCTGATGCACGATCAGGCGCTCGCCGCGGGTCGCGCCTCGGCGATGACCACGTCGAGAAGGGCCAGCAGGGAGTCACGGACGTCCGCACGGGAGCGGGCGTCGAGCAGGAGGACCGGCGTGGCGGGGTCGCGCAGGTGCAGCGCGGCGGCGATCTCCTCGGCGGTGTACGGCTGCTCCCCGTGGAAGCAGTTCGCGCCGACCACGAACGGTAGTCCCCGGCTCTCGAAGAAGTCGATGGCCGGGAAGCCACGGTCCAGGCGCCGCGTGTCGACGAGCACGAGTGCCCCCAGGGCCCCGTTCAGCAGGTCGTCCCACATGAACCAGAACCGCTCCTGGCCGGGTGTGCCGAACAAGTAGAGGACGACTCCGGCGTCCGCGAGGGTGATCCGGCCGAAGTCCATCGCGACGGTGGTGAGTGTCTTGGACTCGATGCCGTCGAGGTCATCGACGCCCACTCCCGCGCTCGTGAGGCGCTCCTCCGTACGCAGCGGCTCGATCTCGGAGACCGCCTCGACCAGAGTCGTCTTGCCGACTCCGAATCCACCGGCGATCAGGATCTTGACAGGGGCCGCTGCGAGGACAGGAGCGTCATCGGTGTCATATCCGGGCAAGGTTGTCCCTGATTCTCATGAGCAGGTGGACATTCGTGGTCTCGGCCCCCTCCAGAGGCGGCCGATGGTGGATCAGCCCGCGGTCCGCGAGTTCGCCGAGGAGAAGCGTCATCGGAGTGAGGCGCATGTGCATCCGTGCGGCGATCTCGGCGACCGCCAGTCCGCCCGGCGGTGCGCACATGGCGAGGATGACCTGCCATTCGGTGGGCAGGCCGCTGAGGGCGTCTTTCTCGGCGACCGCCGCCACGATCGTGGTGTCCATCGTGAGGACGGTCGCCGGAGCGGCGGCCGTACGGCCGTCGGTCAACGCGTACAGCCGTGTCCCGCGGAGGCTCCTGCGATGCGGCTCGTCCGGCATTACGACGTCGACGCGGGTGTCGACGTCGGCGCCGGGGTGCGCTCGGGGGTGCCCAGCCACTCGCCGAGCGCCTGGGCGGTCCGTACTGCCTCGCCTCCCAGCTCCCCGAGCCGTGCCTTGCGGGAGGTCACCACGATGAGCGTGCTGCCTTCCCCGCACCCGACGACGCAGAGGTACCGGTCGTCCATCTCCACGAGCTGGCGGATGACCCGGCCGCCACCGATCTCCCTGGATATCGCCTTCATCGTGGCGGCGATCCCAGAGGACGCGGCCGCGATGCGCTCCGCCTGGTCCCGCTCCAGCAGGTAGGCGCTGAGCTTGATCCCGTCGTTGGACAGGAGCACGGCTCCCTGGATGCCGGCAATCCTGCTCAGGTTGTTGTCCAGGACGCTGTAGATCATGTCGTTGGTTGTCGTCGTCATGGCTGATCCTGTCTGAGCTCTGCTTCCACTTTATGGGTCCCCTCTTCGTAGTCCGCCCAGGCGTCGGCCACCTCTTCGGGTGTCGCAGCGTCCCGGCCGGCGTCCGGCTCCGGGGCGCGGGGCCCACGGAGTTGCCGGGTGAGGTGGGTCTGCGGGACGCGCTCGGGCAGGGCCGGCCGCGCGTCGTCGCCGGGTCCGGAGCGAGCGGGCAGCGCCCGCTCGCTCCGTAGCCGTACGGGCATCGGGGCGGGAGCCGGCAGGACCTCTGGTACGGGTGCTCGCACGGGAGTGAGAACGGCGGCCGGCTCCGGATCCCGCTCGGACCCTGGCACGGGCTCCGCCGGTACCGGTACCGGTCCCGGTGCGGGCACTGGCATCCGCTCCGTCTTCCGTTCGGTCGGCACCAGCAGCTCGCTCGGCAGGAACACCACGGCCGCCGTCCCCCCGTACACCGAGCGCCGCAGCGTGACCCGCGCCTGGAGCTTTTCCCCCAGGTGGCCCACCACGAAGAGCCCCAGCCGGTGCGCGTTCTCCGCGAGGACGGAGTAAGGCGGCGCAGTGTGCAGTCGCCGGTTCATCTCCTCGTACCCGGCTGACGCCATGCGCGGTCCGCGGTCCTCGATCTCGACCAACAGCCCGTCCGCCACCAGTTCGGCGCGCACGACCACCTTCGACCGCGGGGGCGAGAAACGGGTCGCGTTGTCCAGCAGCTCTGCCAGCAGGTGGCTGATCTGGCTGATGACGTGCGGCTGCACGCTCGTCTCGTCCAGCGCCTGGCGTTCGATCCGCCGGAAGTCCTCGACCTCCGCGGCGGCTTCGCGCAGCAGGTCGGCAACGCGCATGGGCTCGGTGTGCGGGTCAGGGATCTCGCCACCGGCGAGGATGAGCAGGTTCTCGATCTGGCGCCGCATTCCCACCGTCAATTGGTCGGACCGCATCAACTGGGCCAAGAGCGCCTCGTCGTGGCCGAAGGTGTCCTGGAGGTCCTCGGTCAGGCTCAGCTGGCGGCTGACGAGGTTTCCGGTGCGCGAGGCGATGCCCGAGGCGAACAGGCCGAAGCCGTGCCGCTCGGCCGCGAGCTGCCGGTGCCCTTCGACGGACACGGCGACGACCCGGGCGAACGCGTCACTGATCCGTCCGACCTCATCCTCGTGTCCGCCCACGGACGGCAACGCCTCGGCGTCGACGGCCTGCCCGCGCTGGAGTCGGGCCACCACCTCGGGCAGTGTCTCCTCGGCGATGGCGACCGTACGGGTGTGCAGGCGACTCAGCCGGCGCAGCGCCGACCGCGTGGTGAGGACGACGACCACCGCGACCACCAGCAAGGCGCCGCCGCTGGCCCCGATCAGCCAGTAGACCTTGGTCTCCAGCTCGGAGGCCTTCGCGTCGGCGTGCGCGAGCACGCTCCGCGACCGCTCCGCGCTGAGCGCGGCCAACTGCGGCGCGAACGTGTCGTGCGCGGGACGCCAGCCTGCGACCTCGGGCGGCAGCTTCACTCCGGACGCGGTGTCCTGGTGGTCGGCGACGACCGCGCTCTCGATGCGGAGCTTGGTCTGCCAGGCGTCCGAACTGGTGAGCTTGTCGTACGACGCCTGTTCCGCGGGCGGCAGGTACGGCACGATCCAGGTGTCGTACAGGTACCGGTGGGTACCGACAGCGTCGAAGAACTCCGAGAACCCGGTGGACGCCAGCTCCCTGGATGGCCCGGCCAGCGCGAGCGCCGCGTCCTCGCGCGCGACCATCTCGACCGCAGAGAACGAGGCGACGACGGGCCGGCTCTCCTGGGCGAGTTCGACGTCCTCCACATGGCTGAATTCATCCTGATACACGCGGATGATGTAGCCGATCACGCCGGTGTAGTAGCCGACTGCCTGTTCGGCGCTACCGTTGTGGGCGTCCGCGCGCTTGCGGTACGCAATCAGCTGGTCGAGCCTGCCGCTCAGCTCGTCAATGTGCCCGTCGACCTGCCCGGAATGCTGTATACCGCCGCTACGGCTACTGCTACTTCCTGAGAGCCGCCGGAACTCCGCCACCGCACGGTCCGTCGCTGCCCGCTCCTCGCGCAGGTCGTCGCCGGTAACGGGGGTGCCCGCCCACCGCGCCGCCGTCATCGTCCGCTCGGCCTGCAGCTCGTTCATGAGCCCGACCAGCGGTACGCCGATCCGCTCGCCGGCCTCCACGTCGGTGCGCAGGTGCTCCGACTGGGCCAGCAACCGCTGGGCGGTCACGGCCACCTGAGCCCCCATCGCCACGGTCGGGACGACGGCCAGCCAGACCAGCATCGTACGCAGGCGCACGGTGTGGCGGCGCCGAACGGGCGGCGGGCTCGGTGGGCCTTCGAGTTCCATCGGAGACATTCGTCCTCGGGAGCGGCGGAACAGGGACGGGCCCACAGGCGGCCGGGCACGGCCTCGGGGGAGGGGCATGAGGGAACTGCCGACGCGGCCCTGTGGGGCGAGAGTACCGATCATATCCAGCCAATCCGAATAAACGGAGAGCTTACTTCTCCACCAATACGTGGTAGGGGCGCCGCGATGTCACCGGTCGGAGTCCACATCGCCGCTGCACCGCACTGTCCGCTACATCTGCCGCCCCGTGCGTGGCGATCTGTTCCACGGCGCGAGTGGTGGCGTCATCACCGGGTTCGCAGCCGGTGCACCCGGGGCCTGACGACAGTGCGCCCCCTACGCGCCGGCTGATGGCCGTCATCCCCCACCGCCCGCCGCTCCCCGAGGGCAACCGGGGCGCGGCGGGCGTCACCCTCCTTGAGCGGGTGCCCGGCCCGGAGGTTCCGCTGCTGCGTGCGGCTTTCCTGACCGAACTGCCCGCCCCCTACGAGTTCCACGAGTAGCCGCACCCCGACCTGTAGGCGGCGGGCCTGCGAGCGGCTTCGGCACCGTCGACTGGCGGCCCGTCACCACCCCGTCGGCCGACGGACACCACGGGCCTCCCGACACCCGGCGGCCTTGGCACCTCGAAGCACCGCACTCGGCGCCGTTCAGAGGCGCGCCTGCGTCTCTCCTCCCAGGCCGCAGGACGTCGACCGCGCCCGACGGTGCTATCCGCCAGGACGATACGGGGCGCCAGCCCGGAGCCTACGATGATTCGCCACTTCGGTCAGCTCTCTCCCGGTCACCTGATCTGACGGCGGACCAGTTCGCGGAAGGGGCCGCGCGTATCCGCGAGGAGTTCAGCCGGCGGCCCCTGCTGGACGACCCGCCCCTCCGACATGACGATGACCCGGTCCGCGTCCATGACCGTGGAGAGCCGATGGGCGATCACGATGCGGGTGGAGCGCAGGGCGCGGGTGGACTCGATCACCACGCGCTGGGCTTCGTTGTCCAGCGCGCTGGTGGCCTCGTCCAGGAGAAGGACGCGCGGCTTGCGGATGAGGGCCTGGGCGATCATCATCCGCTGGCGCTGGCCACCCGAGACGCTGCCGCCGCCGTCGGACAGCATGGTGTGCATGCCCATGGGCATGGCCTTGACGTCCTCGGCCAGGCCCGCCATCGCGGCAGCCTCCCACGCCTCCTCGAGCGAAAACGTCTCGGCGCCGCAGATGCAGTCGAGGATCGAGCCGGAGAAGGGCTGTGCGCTCTGCAGGACGACGCCGCACTGCCGACGCACGGCCGCCTGGTCGAGCGCCGCCAGATCCTGGCCGTCGTACAGCACGCTGCCGGAGAGGGGCTTGTCGAAGCCGATCAGCAGTCGCACCAGTGTCGACTTGCCACATCCGCTGGCCCCGACGATCGCGACGAACTCGCCCGGCCGCACCTGGAACGACACGTCGTCGAGTACGAGCGGGCCGTCGTCGGTGTACCGGTAGGACAGCTTCTTCGCCTCGATGGCGCCACTGAGCGCGCCTGGCTGAGTGCGGGAGCCGCATGCCTCGGGGGTCTCCTCGAGGAGGGGCTTGATCTGCTCGAACATCGGCTGCACGGCGGCGGCCGAGATGAGCGCTCCGGTCAGCTGGGTGACCGAGCCCAGCATCATCGTCACGGCGGTGCTGAAGGTGAGGAACTCACTGGCGGACATGCTGCCGCGGGCAGGTCCGGCCAACAGCATGAACATCACGAGCGTGCACAGCGGCAGATAGACCGCGTTGAGTACCGTGATGACGTTCTTGATCCGGCCGATGCGCTGCTGCAGTTCGCGCGTGCGGGCGAACTCCCTTGCCCAGGCCGCGTAGGCGAAGCTCTCGGCCGCCGCCACGCGCAGCTTGGGCAGCCCTCGCAGCGTCTGGAACGCCTGGTTGTTGAGTGTGTTGCCGAGCTTGATCAGTTGTCGCTGATAGCGCAGCTGCCACAGCCCCAGGCCGAGGAAGACCGTGGCGATGACGAGGAGCATGGCGACCGCCGCCATCGCCAGCGGAACGCTGTAGACGAGCAGCAGCACGAGGTTCATCGCGGCCACGGTGCTCGCCTGTACGGCCACCGGGCCGATACCGGCCAGCACGCGCCGGATGGCGCTGATGCCCATGGCCGCGCCGGCCAGTTCGCCGGTGGAGCGACCCGCGAAGAACCTCGTCGGCAGCCGCAGCAGGCGGTCCCATACGGCCGGCTGCAGGGTGGCCTCGATACGGCCCTCCATGCGGAGGATGGAGATGTTCTGGAGCAGCATGAACGCGGCCGAGAGAACGCTGGTCGCGATGAGCGCCAGAGCGGTCTGCGCGATGAGGCTGTCCTCGGCGTGGGGTACGTACTCGCCGAGCACCCTGCCGGTGGCAACGGGTACGAGGGCGCCCAGGACGACAGCGACCAGCCCGCCCAAGGCGATGCTGCGCAGCTCCTTGCCGGTGCCGCGCACGCTGAAGCGCAGCAGCCTCAGCAAGCCGAGCCGCCCGTCGGGCAGCGGGCGGTAGAGCATGACGGCGCGCGGTTCGAAGGCTGCCTCATTGGCCTTTCCCAAACGCTCCCGCGCGCCGGTGGCGGGGTCCACGGCCTCGTATCCACCGCGCCGCCACAGCAGCGCGACCGGTGTCCCGTCCTCCTCGCGCCGGCCCACCAGGGGCCCGCTGTCCTCCCGCCACCAGCGGCCGCCGAGCCGGACGCTGCGTGTGCGGATGCGCGAGGCGAGCGCGATGCGTTCGACGGGGTCGGTCTGCGCGGCGGTGGTGGCCGGGCCGGGCTCGGACAGGGTGATGCCCGCTTCGGCGGCGACCAGGCGGCAGGCGGCGAAGGTCGCGTCGTCGCCGGCGCCGCGACGGGAACTCCCGCGGGAGCGGCCGATGGAGGCGAGCAGCGCTCGGTCCGCCTGGGTGCGGGCAACCTCGCCGGCCTCGATACCGGCCGCCGTGCGGTCCTCGTGGGCCCGCTCCAGTTGCTCGATCCAGTCGTCCAGGGCGTACAGCAGCCGGTACTGCTGGTCCACCATGCCCTGCCACATCGCCCCGTCGACGAGGAGCGCCCCGACCGTGTCGTACCCCTCGTACGCGGCGCCGTACTGGATGCTGCCCGGGGGGATCCGCATCCACAGGATGTCGTCGTCCGCCCCGCCCTGGCGGGCGGTGGTCCGGCTCTCCAACGGCGCCTGGTAGAGCGTGCGCAGGCCGCGGCCGATGCCGAGCGCGAAGGCGTACTCGAGGGGGCTCAGCGGCGCGGCGGGGGCGCCGTACCGACCCTGGTCGTACCACTGCGCGTCGTACGGCCCGTCGTACTCGGGGCGGTACAGCTCGTGCAGCTCGATGCGGCGCAGCCGGCAGCCGTGCAGGGGCCGACCCAGCAGGGTGTGTTCGGGGCCCTCGGGCGGCCCGAGCAGCAGCGTGCCCGCCTCCAGCCGACCCAGGAAATGCCAGTGTCCCAGCTGCGCGACGTCGACCGCGAACAGATCCAGTTCGCCGTCCACGACGAGCCACATCACGAGCGGACCCTCCAGGGACAGGCCGCGCGTGTCTGCGCAGTCGACCTCCGAGCCGAGTCCGCCCAGGGCCGCTACGACCGGGTCGGGGGCCGGGACCGGGCCCGGCTGTGCGGCGGTGACCGTGGCGTGGTGCGGGGACGTCACCTCAGTGCTCCTTGACCAGTGCGGCGTACGCGCCCTGCGCGGCGATCAGATACTCGTGCCGACCGCGTTCCACGACCGTGCCCCGGTCGAGCACGACGATCTCGTCGCTGTCGCGCACCGTGCTCAGCCTGTGGGCGATGACCACGCAGGCGCAGCCGCGGCGGCGCAGGCTGTCGATGACGACCTGCTCGGTCACCGTGTCCAGGGCGCTGGTCACCTCGTCCAGGATCATGACGCTCGGGCGGCGCACCAGCGCCCGCGCGATCTCCAGGCGCTGGCGCTGGCCGCCGGAGAAGTTGCGGCCGTCCTGCTCGACACGGCTGTGGATACCGCCGGGGCGCCGGGCTATCACGTCGTACACGGCGGCGTCCTCGAGGGCGGTGACAACGGCCTCGTCCGGGATGGAGGGGTCCCACAGCGCCACGTTGTCACGGACGGTGCCCTCGAAGAGGAAGACGTCCTGGTCGACGAAGGAGACGGAGGCCGCCAGCGCGCCGCGCGGGATGTCCTCCAGTCGCATCCCGTCGATGCGGATGGAGCCCTCCCAGGGTGCGTAGAGGCCGGACATCAGCCGGGAGACGGTGGACTTGCCGCTGCCGGAGCCGCCGACGAGCGCGACCTGCTGCCCGGGGCCGACCGAAAGTGAGAAGTCCTTGAGCAGTGGGGCGTCCAAGGGGCTGTAACCGAAGGTGATGCCGTCCAGTTCCACCTGGCCCCTGAGACGGCGGGTTCCGGCACGGGGCTCGCGCCGTTGGTAGAGCGGGTCGACGGGAAAGTTCTCGACGTCCTTGAGCCGGGCGACGTCGGCCGCGAAATCCTGGATCCGTCCGGCGACGCCGTTGAGGCGGGTGATCGGCGAGGTGAAGCTGGTCACCAGCGCCTGGAAGGCGACGAGCAGGCCGACCGAGAGATGCCCCTCCACCGCCCGCAGGCCGCCGATCCACAGAATCAGCGCGCTGTTGAGCGCGGCCAGCGACGGCGCGACGATCGCCAGCCACGCGCTGGGGACGCCGAGCCGCTGCTGCACGTCGAGAGTGACCGCGTGCTGGCCGGCCCAGCGTTGGAAGAAGCCGTTCTCCCCTCCGGTGGCCTTCATCGTCTCGATGAGCTGGAGACCGCTGTAGGAGGTGTTGGTGAGCCGGGCGCTTTCGGCACGCAGCTTCTGAGTGCCGGTGGCCCTCACCCGGATCACGATCCGCATGGCCACGATGTTGAGCAGCGCGATCAGCACCCCCACGACGGTGAGCTGCGGGTCGTACGTCCACAGCAGCACCGCGTAGAGGACCACGACCACCGCGTCCACCCCGGCGGCGGTGAGGTCCCTTGCCAGGGTCTCGGCCACCGCATCGTTGGACTGCAGGCGCTGGACCAGGTCCGCCGGGTTGCGCTGGGAGTAGAAGGTGACCGGAAGTCTGAGCAGATGCCGCAGGAAGCGGGCGCTGCTCAGGGTGGAGGAGATGATGCGCCCGCGCAGCAGATTGGCCTGCTGTAGCGCGGTGAGCGCGGTGATGAGCACCAGGGCGGCTGCCATCGATGTGAAGAGCACGCCCAGCAGGGACGTCTGGTCACCGATCAGGAACATGTCGATGTACGTACGGCTCAGCGCGGGCACCGTCGCGCCGACGAGCACCAGCAGGAGGCTGGAGATCACGGCGGCGAGCAGCGTGCCCGATGTACCGCGCAGGCGGGCCGGCATGGCGGCCATGACACCTGGCTTGCGGCCGGCGCGGCGGAAACCCTCGTCGGGCTGCAGGGTGAGTACGACGCCGGTGAAGCTGCTGTCGAAGTCCTCCATGGGGACGAACCGCCGGCCCTTGCCCGGGTCGTTGATGTACACGCCACGGCGGCCGAAGCGGCGGCCCATGCCCTCGTAGACGACGTAGTGGTTGAACTCCCAGAAGAGGATGGCTGGTGGGCTCACTCCGGCGAGCGCCGCCAGATCCATCTGCATGCCCTTGGCCTTCAGCCCGTAACCGCGCGCGGCCTTGAGGAGGTTGCTGGCGCGGGACCCGTCACGGGAGACTCCGCAGGCGATGCGCAGCTCTTCCAGGGGGACGAAGCGGCCGTAGTGGCCGAGCACCATGGCCAGCGCGGCGGCGCCGCACTCCACCGCCTCCATCTGCAGCACGGTGGGGGTACGTACGGTCCGGGGCGTGCGGCCCTTGGGGGCGGACGCGGGCCTGCCGCGCGAGGAGCGGCGCCTGGTGTTCTGGTCCTGGGCATGCTGCGGCGCGGTCACGGCAGGAGCCAATCGACGGGGCGCTGCGCGCGGAGGTGGACGGCTCCGCTGACCGGTGTCGTGGAGTCGATGGCGTACGGGGGCCCGTCCGCGGAGGACCACTGATAGCCGGACCTGGTCGCGGAGGAGCGCTCTAGCTGTACGAGCACTGCTACGGGATCGCCCTCCCGGGCGAACTGCGCGGCGAGCCGGTCGTCGCCGAGGAAGCCACCGAGCTGCGCCTGGGACTGCGGCGCACGGCCGACTTCCTTGACGCGGCCGCGCAGCACGCCGAATTGCTGCTGGGGTACGGTCTGGACGCTCAGGTCGACCGAGGCGCCCACCGGGATCGCCGCGCCGCTCCCGCCTGGTATGTAGAGCATGGCCACCAGCGGGTCGTCCGGATTCTTCGCACGTTCCACGGTCGCCACGTCCGCGCCGGTCGCGAGGACCGACCCGATCTTCGCGATCAGGGTCGTCACCCGCCCTCCGGCGACCACGCGTATGGTGCGGTCACCCTGAACCGTGCTGACCTGGAGCAGAGGCGCGCCCGGGGACAGCAGTCGGCCCTCCTGGGCGAGGACTGCGGTGACTTGTCCCGCGAACGGGCTCTGCAGCCGGTAACTGCCCTCGGCATGAGTGAGGATGCCGCGTGCGCTCAATTTCGAGGACACGGATCCGGTGAATGCCCAGAAGCTCGCGGCAACCATGACGAGGACCGTGACAGCCAGCACGAGCCTGCCCTGTGGACGCGCGAATCGTACGGGCAGATCGAGTTCTTCAGGCGATTGCAGCTTGGAAAGCGCCTTTTGACGGAACTGCACGAACCATTCCTTCGACGGCATTCGTCACACGGGTGCCGGATTGCACGGTTGAACCCGCCGACCGCGGGGCCTGGCGGGTACGGCGGGCAGCCCGCGAAACCCGGAACGTCAGAATTCCGGGGTTCGCGGGCTGGGGACATCCCGGTCAGAGACCGGCGACACCGACGTGAACGCCGGCGATGCCCGCGACCTGGCCCGGCACGGCCAGCGCGCCGTGGACGGTCTCCAGGGAGGTCACCGCGCCCAGCACGTTGTGTACGTCGCTGGTCGCGGCGCCGAGGAGGCCACCGGAGATGCCGATACCGCCGGAAACGGCGTCCAGCTCGGTGTCGGCGATCTCGCGGGTCTCGATGTCGTTACGCATGATGTGCGCACCCTTCATTGGTCTGGCTGTTTATCAAATGACCTGGACGGAGCGTGACATGACGGTCCGTCCGCTCCCGCGACGGCACGGACGGCATCAACCACCCTTCCGGAAACCACCGCGGTGGGCCGATGTAAGCACGTGAACCAGTCACCCGCCCAACCGTGTTGCCGTCTCGCGGCATTCGGGGCGGCCACTCCGGAAGCAGGCATTCCGATTCCTTTATTGGATCATCACATCTTCTCCACAAGATCGAGTAACAGATTCACGCGGTGGGCTGCACCCGAGGGACATATCCAGGCATAGCTACGCCAAGCGAATGGGATATAACCGGCATATCAAGGAGCGGTGGAAGCGGGGCGCCCCGCCCCTCGCGCCCTGTGAAGATTTCCCGAAAACCACGCGCGGCGCCCTGTGACGACGTGGAGCAGCGGTGCCCCAACGGGGCACGGCAGCGCCACGGCGCGGGTGGCGGCGAGGGACCTCTGCGAGTGCGGCCGGAGGGCGTCGGCGGAGCGCGGCTCGGCCGGGGCGTGCCGTACCGGTGGAGCGGGCGGGCGCGGGGGCCTACCGTGGAGTTCCGGCCGTGGAGTCCTCGGCGTCGAGTCCTGCGGTGGCAACCGCGGCGGCCGGAGCGGCTGGAGCGGCCGGATGACGAGGCCGGAGAGGTTCTGGAAGCTGTCGCCCCTCGGACGGGTGGGCAGCGCGGTCCGCCGTGCGCGGGCCGGGCGCCGCTGGGGGCACGTGCGGGCGGTGGAGCTGTTGCGGCGCGCGCTCGGATTCGCGGCGCTCGGCTTCCTGACCCTGGTGCCGCTGCTGATCGTCGTGTCCGCGGCGGACTCCGGCGGTGGGCAGGGCTTCGCGGAGTGGCTCGGGGACGGACTCGGCGTGTCGGCGACCGCCAGGCTGGAGATCGAGCGGCTCTTCGCCCAGCCCGGCCAGGCGTGGCGGACCACGACGGCCTTCGGTCTCGCCCTGCTCACCGTCTTCGGCCTCTCCTTCGCCACCGCGCTGCAGAGCGGTTACGAGGCGGTCTGGGACCTGCCCCCGGCCCGCTGGTGGGCCAGGTGGCGGCACGTGCTGTGGCTCGGCGTCCTGATCGGGGCCTTGTACCTGTCGGCGTTCTCCCCGCCCTGGCGCGACTCTCCGGCCCGTGGCTTCGTCACGGTCCTCATCGGCACCCTCTTCTTCTGGTGGTCCCAGCGGCTGCTGCTCGCGGGCCGGGTGCCCTGGCTCGCGCTGTTCCCCGGGGCGGTGGCCACCATGCTGGGGCTGCTCGGGCTGCGGATCTTCTCCCGGCTCGTCTTCTCCCCGCTGATCGCGTCGAGCGCGGTCACCTACGGCGTCTTCGGCACCGTCCTCGTCATCCAGTCCTGGCTCGTCGGCGTCGGCGTCGTGGTGTTCGGCGGCGCACTCATCGGGCGTCTGCTCCACGACGAGATGCAGCGCCGTGCGAAACCCGCGGATCTCGGGGGCTGAAGGCCGGGTGGGGCCGGGGCCCGAGGGGGTGCCGGTCCCACTGCTCTGCCCCTCGCAGGACCGTTCACTTATTCCTTACCTACCGGGTGGTATAGATCACGGTCCGTGAAGGGCTGCCTACGATGGCGTAGGTCGTGTCCGGGGGTGAAGTATGTCCTCTCGTGGCAGCGACGAGATTGACGACGACGAAGACGGCAGCGGCGCAGACGACGAAGACGGCGCAGACGACGAAGACGATGAAGACGGCCTCGCGGGGCATTGGCTCGTACGCGGCGATCGGGGACAGTTTCACGGAGGGCGTGGGGGACCCGGGCCCGGGGCCGACGTTCCTCGGCTGGGCCGACCGGCTCGCCGTGCTCCTGGCGGATCAGCACGAGGAGCACGCGTTCCGGTACGCGAACCTGGCCGTGCGGGGGAAGCTCCTGGACCAGATCGTGGCGGATCAGATTCCGCGCGCCAAGGAGCTGGCGCCCGATCTGGTCACCTTCTGCGCCGGGGGCAACGACATCATCCGGCCCGGGAGCGACCCCGACGACGTGGCGGAGCGGTTCGAGGCGGCCCTCGCCGACCTCGCCGGGTCCGTCGGCCAGGTGATGATCACCACCGGTTTCGACACCCGTGGCGTCCCGGTGCTCAAGCACATCCGGGGCAAGGTGGCCACGTACTCGGCGCACGTGCGGTCCATCGCCGACCGGTACGGCTGCCCGGTGCTCGACCTCTGGTCGCTCAAGTCCGTACAGGACCGGCGTGCTTGGGACCACGACCGGCTGCACCTGTCGCCCGAGGGGCACACCCGGGTCGCGCTGCGCGCCGCGCAGGTGCTCGGGCTGGAGGTGCCCGCCGACCCGGACCAGCCGTGGCCGCCGCAGCAGCCCCGGGGCTCGGCCGAGGTGACCCGGGACAACGTCCAGTGGGCGCGGGAGTACCTCGTGCCGTGGATCGGCAGGCGGCTGCGCGGGGAGTCCTCCGGGGACCACATGGAGGCCAAGCGTCCGGATCTCCTGCCGCTGTAGCGAGGTCGGGGGGCCGAAGCGGAATCCTTCGGGAGCGCTGCGCGTTGGGTTGGTGGTAGAACGTACGATCCGCCTTGCCCACTTCCTCTCTGGAGGCGCCTTGACCGGCTCCGGCCCCGGCTCCCGTCCCTTGCGTCCTCGGCTGCGTGCCATGCGGCCCGAAGCCTTCGGCGCGGATCCTTCCGGCACCCGGCTGGAGCGCATCCGCCGCTCGCCGAACTTCGCCGACGGCGTCTTCCAGAATCCCGTCGGTGCCAGGACCAGGCCCTCCGGTTCGATGCTGGAGTTCGCCAAGATCTACTTCCACAAGGAGCAGCGGGTCCGGCGCAATCCCGGCGCGCCGGTCCCGGTCCACCCCACCACCCTCGCCGACCTGGCGAAGCCCCCGGCCAGTGGCCTGCGGCTGACGTGGATGGGGCACTCCACCGTGCTCGCCGAGATCGACGGGCGCCGGGTGCTGTTCGACCCGGTGTGGGGTGAGCGCTGCTCCCCCTTCCCCTTCGCCGGGCCCAAGAGACTCCACCCCGTGCCGGTGCCGCTGGCCGCGCTGGGCCCGGTCGACGTCGTGGTGATCTCGCACGACCACTACGACCACCTCGACCTCCCGACGATCAAGGCCCTGGCCGGTACGGACACCGTCTTCGCGGTCCCGCTCGGCGTCGGCGCGCACCTGGAGCACTGGGGGGTCCCCGCCGACCGGCTGCGCGAGCTCGACTGGAACGAGAGCACCAAGGTCGCCGGGCTGTCGCTGACCGCGACCCCGGCGCGCCACTTCTGCGGGCGCGGCCTGCGCAACCAGCAGTACACGTTGTGGGCCTCCTGGGTGGTCGCGGGCGACGAGCACCGGGTGTTCCACAGCGGTGACACGGGATACTTCCCCGGGTTCAAGGAGATCGGCGCCCAGCACGGACCGTTCGACGCCACGATGATCCAGATCGGCGCCTACTCGGAGTACTGGCCCGACATCCACATGACCCCGGAGGAGGGCATGGCCGCCCACCTCGACCTCCAGGGGGGCGCCCCGCACGGCGCGATGCTGCCGATCCACTGGGGCACCTTCAACCTCGCCCCGCACCCGTGGGACGAGCCCGGCGAAGGGACCCTCGCGGCCGCCGGGCTCGCGGGCGCGGCGATCGCCCTGCCGGTGCCGGGCCAGCCGTTCGAGCCGGGTGCGGCGGACGCCCCGGCCGAGCCGTGGTGGCGCCCGTTCGTCTCGGTACCCGCACCGGATACGGCGCCGGTCGCGCCGTCCCGCCCGCTGCCCGGGGCCGGACCGGCCGCGCGCGAGGAGTCGGAGGCCGTGGGCAGCTGAGAGCCGGGCTCCCGGCACGCGGGGCAGCGCGCCGGGAGGGGGCGCACGGGCGGCAAGGGGCGCCGGGGCGGCGCCCGAAGGGGTATTCGGGCGCCCGTACGAGCGCTCCTTCCGGAGCGGGACCCCGCCCGGTGAAGTTCCCCAACTGGCCGCCTACGGAACGTGGACGCGGTCTAGCGTGGGTACCCGGTGATCAACACCGGGTCCCGCCGACCGCGGGGGCCCGGGCCCACGTACCGTACCGAGGACGCCGATGTCCGGACCCCGCGCCGCCCGCCCCCGCCACTCCCCGTCGAGACACGCCGTCACCGGTCCGGGCCGCCAGATACGGCCCCAGTTGATCCGCGCCGCCGTCCTTCCCACCCTGGCCGCCGGGCTCAGCGGCGCCGCCGCCGTGATCTTCACCCTGCAGCTCGGCGGCGGCGCGGGCGCGCGCGACGCACGGCTGTGGCCGGTGCTCTCCGGCTGCGCCCTGCTCGTCGTCGGCGCCCTCGCCGCCGCCCTGCTCGGGGCCCAGCGCGCGGGCAAGGCCGTACGGGACCGCTGCGAGGCGCTGCGCCGCTCCAGCGTGCGCGGGCGCCAGGAACTGCGGACCGTCGCCGACCGGCTGGAACGCGGCGATACGTCGCCCCGCCCGCCGCGCGGCAGCGGGCCGCCGGACTCCGGGACCGGCGCCGACCCGGCGGTCGTGGACGAATTCTGGCTGCTCTCCCAGGAGTTGCGCGGCGCCCGGGAACAGGCCCACGCGACGCTGGTGCGGCTCGCCGCGCCCCCGGCCCCCTCCGACAGCGACCAGAAGGTCGAGGTCTTCGTCAACCTCGCCCGCCGGCTCCAGTCGCTCGTGCACCGAGAGATCTCGCTGCTCGACGACCTGGAGGACATCGTCGAGGACCCGGACCTGCTCAAGGAACTGTTCCACGTCGACCACCTCGCGACCAGGATCCGCCGCCACGCCGAGAACCTCGCGGTGCTCGGCGGGGCCGCGTCCCGGCGCCAGTGGACCCGCCCCATCGACCTCAGCGAGGTGCTGCGCTCGTCGGTGGCCGAGGTCGAGCAGTACACCCGGGTCAAGGTGGTGCCCCCGGCGGGCGGCACGGTGCGCGGACACGCCGTCGCCGACGTGGTGCACCTGCTGGCCGAACTCGTCGAGAACGCGACGGTGTTCTCCGCCCCCGACACCGATGTGGTGCTGCGCGCCGAGCGGGTCACCGCCGGGATCGCCGTCGAGGTGGAGGACCGCGGCCTCGGCATGCCCGCCGAGGAACAGCACCGCATGAACGCCCTGTTGAGCGACCCCGACCAGATCAACGTCCGGCGGCTGCTGGCGGACGGGCGGATCGGCCTGTTCGTGGTCTCCGCCCTGGCCCGCAGGCACGGCATCGCCGTCGAGCTGAAGTCCAACATCTACGGCGGGGTGCTCGCCGTACTGGTGCTGCCGCAGGAGCTGTTGGGCGCGGAGGCGCCCGGCGCGGCCGACGTGGCGGGTGGCTCGCGGGCCACCTCGTGGGGATCCGGCGCGGGGTTCACCGGGCCGCCGCTGGAGCCCGTACGTACTGCCACGGCGCCGCGTCCAGGGCCGGGCGCGGGACCGGCGGTCCCGGCGTGGGCCGACGTACCCGTGTGGGCCGAGGTACCCGTGTGGGCCGGGGCGGAGGCGGAGCGCCCGGCGCGGGCGATGGTGCCCGAGCCGGAACCGGAACGCGCACCCGAACCGGAGGCGGTGGCGGCTCCCGAACCGGCGCTGATCACCGCCGTGTTGCCTCCGCAATCCCTGGTACCGGCCGCGCGGGGCGAGAGCGGGCCGCCGCTGCCCCGGCGGCGGGCCCAGCAGCACCTCGCGCCGCAGTTGCGCGAGGTGCCCGCGCCGCGCCGCGCGGGCGGCCGTACCGAGGACGCCGAACCGCCGCTGCACGACCCGGGTCTGATGGCCGCCTTCCAGCGGGGCTTCGGCCTCGCCGAGTCAGAGAACCGCTCATGACCATGCCGGGTACCCCGTCCCTCAGTGAGGAGAATCCCCCGATGACCGCCGAAGCCGCCTCGTCGATCACTCAACTCGCGGATCTGGAATGGCTGTTGAGCGGCCTGGTGCAAAGGGTTCCGTACACCCGCAGCGCCGTGCTGCTCAGCTCCGACGGAATCGCCACGTGTGTGCACGGCCTGGACGCCGACAGCGCCGACCACCTGGCCGCGCTCGCGTCCGGTCTCTACTCGCTGGGCCGCAGCGCCGGTTCGCGGTTCGCGGACGGCGCCGAGGTCCGGCAGGTGGTCGTCGAGCTGGACTCGGCGCTCGTCTTCGTCTCGGCCGCCGGTTCGGGCACCTGCCTGGCCGTCCTCGCGGACCGCGAGGCGGACGCCGGAGTGCTCGGCTACGAGATGGCGATGCTGGTCAAGAGCGTACGTCCGTACCTGGCGGTCCCGCCCCGGCGCCCGGCCGCCGCTCCGGAGCGATGACGCGGCGTGCCACGGGGGCCGCGCGCGACACGCCCTGGGTCGACGGCACGGCGGGGCGGGTGATGCGCCCGTACACCGCCAGTGGCGGCCGGACCCGCCCGGGAACGGCGCTCGACCTGCTGTCTCTGCTGAGCGCCACCGG
This sequence comes from Streptomyces sp. G-G2, assembly GCF_030063135.1. Taxonomy (GTDB): domain Bacteria; phylum Actinomycetota; class Actinomycetes; order Streptomycetales; family Streptomycetaceae; genus Streptomyces. The sequence goes on along the minus strand of NZ_JASISO010000020.1, from coordinate 27,480 downwards.
GGTGCGCCCGCGCGCCCCGCTCGGCCCGGACCACGCCCTCGCGCTGCGGCTGTGCGCGGGCGCGGTGGCCGTCACGGTCGCCGAGGTGGCCGGGCAGCTGCGGCTGCCCGCCGTGGTCACCAAGGTGCTGCTCTCCGACCTGATGGACCACGGGGCCGTCACCGCACTGGCGCCCCGTTTCCCGGGCGCGCCGGGGGTACCGGGGATCGCGGCCGACGACCAGTCCCTGCTGCGGGCGGTGCTCGATGGCCTACGCCGCAGGCTGTGACGCCGGGTCCCGGCCCGGCCAGGGGTTGCCGGACGGACCGGGGCCGCAGGAGGGGCCGGGTCCGCCGGAGACGCTGAAGATCCTGGTCGCGGGCGGGTTCGGCGCGGGCAAGACCACCTTCGTCGGGGCGGTGAGCGAGATCGAGCCGCTGAGCACGGAGGAACTGCTGAGCGGGCCGGGCGAGGGCGTCGACCCGCTCGACGGGACCGGCGCGAAGACGACGACCACGGTGGCGCTGGACTTCGGGCGGATCACCCTCGACGGGCACCGGGTGCTGTACCTCTTCGGCACGCCCGGCCAGCAGCGCTTCTGGTTCCTGTGGGAGGAACTGTGCGCGGGCGCGCTCGGCGCCGTGGTCCTCGCCGATACGCGGCGGCTCGCGGACTGTTTCGCGGCCGTCGACTTCTTCGAGCGGCGGGGGATCGGGTTCATCGTCGCCGTCAACGAGTTCGAGGGCGGCCACCGGTACCCGGCCGCCGAGATCCGCGAGGCGGTGGGCCTCGCGCCGGAGGTGCCCGTCGTGCGCTGCGACGCACGGCTCACCGGGTCCGGCACGGGGGTGCTCGCCGTCCTCGTCCACCATCTGCTGACCACGGCCAAGGCTTCGGAGTCGGGGGAACCATGACGTACTACGAATCGACCGGACACCTGCTGCTCACACCGGTGGACCGGGAGGCACCCGCACGGGTCGTGCGGCTGCGCGAACTGGGTCTGGGGGAGCGGGTGGACGCGGAACTCGACGCCTTCGCGCGGCGGGTCGCGGACACGCTGGCCGCGCCGTACACCGGAGTCAACTTCATCGGCGAGGAACGGCAGTTCTTCGCCGGACTGCACCATGGCGGCGCGGCGCCGACGACCGGCTATCCGGCGCGGGTGCTCGCCCGGGACCAGGGGTACTGCCCCCATGTGGTGGTCCGGCGACGGGCGTTGGTCCTGGAGGACGTACGGGACTTCGCGCGGTTCGCCGGGAACGCGGTGGTGGACGAGAGCGGCATCCGCTCCTACCTGGGCGCGCCGCTGACCGACCGGCGGGGGGTGGTCCTGGGGACGGTGTGCGCGGTGGACGTGGTCCCGAGGCGGTGGGGTCTGGAGGGGCTGGCCACGATCAAGGCCCTGGCCGCCGAACTGGTGACCGTCTTCCACGCCCGCGAGGACGCCCTCCGGGCGGGCTGAGGCCGGCCGCCCTCCGGGCGGCTGCGGGCCAGCAGCCGGGGGCGGTTGTCAGTGCCGGGGCCTACGGTCGGTCGTACGGCCGAGCTGCGGAGCCCGGCGCACCGTCGGCCCGCCGGATCACCGCACCATCGGCCGGCCGGACCGACGGGCGACGACGACTACGCCTGGCTGCGGGTCCGCCTCGCGGCCGTGGAGGGGCCCGCCGCGCTGCGCGCGATCCTGGTCGACTCCTGGCTCCAGGCGGCCCCGAAACGCCTGGCCCAGGCCCGCCCGGAGCCGGCGCCCCCGACCCGGGCCGCTGACGGCGGTCCGGAGCGGGAGCGCAGGTCGGGGCCGCGGTCAGGGGCGGGGGGTGAGGAAGCCGGTGATCCGGGTGCGCAGGCCCCGGGGGTCCAGGGCGTGGGCGGCGGTGTGCTCGTCCATCGTGCCGAACTTGCGCAGCTCCGCCCGGCCGACGCCGAGGGCCAGGATCCGGTGCGGGACCTCGATCAGCGCTGCCCCGGCCGCGCTGGACGACGTACCGGCGAGGTACGGCTCCACCAGAACGACCTCGCCCCCGCCGGACCGCGCGCCGGAGCCCACCGCCGCGCGGAGCGCCTCGTCGTCGAAGGGCCGTACGGTCGTCGCGTAGAGCACGGTCACGTCCATCCCCTCGGTGGCCGCGAGGACGTTGTCCAGCAGCGGCCCCACGGCCACGACCGCGCCCGCGTCCGCACGCCCCTCGCGGACGGTCAGGAAGCGGGCGCCGTCGACCGGGCGCGGGGCGGCGTTCGACTGCTCGGAGAGCCGGACGTACACCTTGTCGTCCCCGGCGGCGTAGGCGTGCCGCAGCAGCGCCTCGGCCTCGTCGGGGTGCCCGGGGACGTGTACGGTCCAGCCGTCGAGGGTGTCGAGCAGCGCCACGTCCCCCGGCGCCATGTGGGTGAACCCGCCCGCGGGCCAGTCGTACGAGGCGCTCGCGCTGACCAGGACCCCGCCCCCTCCCTGGTGCCCGAAGTCCAGCTTGAGCTGCTCGAACGGCCGCTCCACGAGGAAGCTCGCGAAGGAGTGGACCACCGGACGCAGCCCGGTCAGCGCCAGCCCGCCGCCGACGCCCACGAGCAGTTGCTCCCGGATCCCGACATTGATCACCCGGTGCGGATGGCGCGCGCGGGCGGGACGGAACCCGTCCGTGGTGATGTCGGCGAGCACCACGGCCAGCCGCGGGTCCTCGTCGAGCCGCTGGGTGGTGAAGCTGACGAACCGCTCCCGCATGGTGTTCCCCGCCACGGTGTCCATTCGGTTCCTCAGCCCTTCGTCTCGACGCGGGCGACCACGGCGTGCGGCCGCCCGGGGTGGTGCGCGGTGAAAGCGGCGTACAGCGCCTCGTGGTCCCGCCCGTCGACCGTCACGGTCGACCAGCCCGCGGCCTCGAAGCGGGAGGCGATCCCGCCGGGCCAGCCGTGGCTGGCGGAGTCGTTGTCGATCACCACGGTGTGCAGCCGGTCCAGGCCGGCCGCCCCCGCGTAGGCCAGGGCCTCGTGGTTGCTCCCCTCGTCCAGCTCGGCGTCCCCGATCAGCACCCATACGGCGGGATCGGTCAGCCCCTGCGCCGTCAGCCCGAGCGCGCTGCCGACGGCGAGCGGCAGGCCGTGCCCCAGGGAGCCGCTGCCGATCTCCACGCCGGGGACGAGGGTGCGGTCGGGGTGGTGGCCGAGCGGGGACTCGTACCCGCCGAAGCCGGGAAGCCAGTCGACGGGGAAGAACCCCTTGGCGGCGAGGACGGCGTAGTACGCCATCGGCCCGTGCCCCTTGGAGAGCAGGAACCGGTCCCGCCCGGGGTCCCCGGCGGTCCGGGGCGCGACCCGCAGCACCCGGTCGTAGAGCACCCACAGCACGTCGAGGGTGGAGGTGGCGGCGGGCCCGTGCTTCTCGTCCCCGGTCATGAGCCCCATGAGCCGGTCGAGGTCCTGGTGGCGGAACTCCGCGTCCGCGGTCGGTTGCGTCATACACACACCGTGCTACCTCAACCGCGCTTGAGGTCAACCCCGCCCCTGCCCGAAAGGTGCGCGCGACCACCCCCGGAAGTGCGGTATCGTTCTCGTGCACGAGCGATCGCGGTAAAAGCCGCAGGTCAGCGAGGCAGCGGGACGTGGCGCAGCTTGGTAGCGCACTTGACTGGGGGTCAAGGGGTCGCAGGTTCAAATCCTGTCGTCCCGACTCGAAAGAGTCGTAGTTCAAGGGGCCGTTTCAGAGAAATCTGAAACGGCCCCTTGAACGTTTTCGGGGTCCGGTCGCGCGCCGGGGTGGCGGGCTGGTGGCCCGCTGTCTCCGTTGGCCCGCCGACTCCGTACACCGGCGGGCATGGCATGCCGCCGGTGTCCTCCGAGCGGAGTGAGGCGGTCCGCCGTCAGTTGGCGCGCGTGTAGCGGGCGTCCCCGCGCCAGATCCGTTCCAGCCGTACGCGCGTCCCCGGGCGGGGGGCGTGCCAGATGCGGTCGTCACCGGCGTAAATGCCCACGTGGCCCATGGTGTCCCCGGACGGGAAGAAGACGAGGTCTCCCGGTGTGCGCTCGGTCCGCGGGATGTGGCGGGTGCTCTTGTATTGCTGCTCGGCCGTGCGGGGAAGCTTGCGGCCGGCCTTTCGGAAAGCGTAGAGAGTGAGGCCGGAACAATCGAATATCTTGGGGCCCGCCGCCCCGTAGGCGTAGGGGGCGCCCTGCTTCGATGCGGCGATTTGGACGGCCTTGGCGCCGTACGTGGAGGAGGCCCGGGCCGGTGTGGCGTGGCTCGTCATGGTGGCCAGCGAGAGTATGAGGAAGAGGGCGACGATGGGCGGGGAAAAGCTGCGGGCATTTCGTCGACCTTTTACGCACTCCTGGAATGTCATGTCGGTTGGGGGCAATCGTGATACCTCCGCATTGCATGCGTAACGAATCTCGACGACCGCCAAGCTATCCCCGATGGCCCGCTTCCGGCGGGATTCGGACACGCTCAGAAGTGTTTCGATTGAGTAAAAGAATACCCATATAATATGCGCGGTAGCAGTGATCTTCCCGCCCGGCACACGGAGGAGTCGACACATGTCCCAGGGGAACCATGAGCGCGCGGGCCGACCGGCGCGGCCCGACGACCTGATCGATGTGGCCCGACTGGTGACCGCCTACTACGCCCTGCATCCGGACTGCACCGATCCGGCGCAGCGCGTGAGCTTCGGAACTTCGGGGCACCGCGGATCCTCGACGGCCACGGCCTTCAACGAGGAGCACATCGCCGCGACCAGCCAGGCGATCGCCGAGTACCGGGCCCAACAGGGCACCGACGGACCGCTGTTCCTCGGTGTCGACCCGCACGCCCTGTCGGAACCCGCCCGGGTCACCGCCCTGGAGGTCTTCGCCGCCAACGGCGTGACCGTGCTGATCGACTCGGCCGACGGCTACACCCCCACGCCCGCGGTCTCGCACGCCGTCCTCACCCACAACCGCGGACGCGCCACCGCCCTGGCCGACGGCGTCGTCGTCACCCCCTCGCACAACCCGCCCCGGGACGGCGGGTTCAAGTACAACCCGCCCCACGGCGGCCCCGCCGGGTCCGCGGCGACCGGCTGGATCCAGGACCGCGCCAACGAGATCATCGTCGCGGGCTCGAAGGACGTACGGAGGCTGACGTACGCGCGGGCGCTCGCGGCGCCGACCACCGGACGGTACGACTTCCTCGGGACGTACGTGCGCGACCTGCCCTCCGTCCTCGACATGGACGCCGTGCGCGCCGCCGGGGTGCGCATCGGCGCCGACCCGCTCGGCGGCGCGTCCGTGGCGTACTGGGGCCGCATCGCCGAGGAGCACCGCCTCGACCTGACCGTGGTCAACCCGTACACCGATCCCACCTGGCGGTTCATGAGCCTGGACTGGGACGGGAAGATCCGGATGGACTGCTCCTCGCCGTACGCGATGGCCTCGCTGATCGAGGGCCGGGGCCGCTTCCAGATCGCCACGGGCAACGACGCCGACGCCGACCGGCACGGCGTCGTCACCCCGGACGCGGGCCTGATGAACCCCAACCACTACCTCGCCGCCGCCGTCGACTACCTCTACCGCCACCGCGCGCGGTGGCCGGCGCGGGCGGGCGTGGGCAAGACCCTGGTCTCCTCGTCGATGATCGACAAGGTGGCCGCGGACCTGGGGCGCGACCTGGTCGAAGTGCCGGTCGGCTTCAAGTGGTTCGTGGACGGTCTGAGCGACGGGTCCCTCGGTTTCGGTGGCGAGGAATCGGCGGGCGCCTCCTTCCTGCGCCGCGACGGCTCGGTGTGGACCACGGACAAGGACGGCATCGTCCTCGCCCTGCTGGCCTCGGAGATCCTGGCGGTGACGGGCGAGACCCCCAGCCGCCGGTACGCAGCGCTCACCGAACGCTTCGGCGAGCCCGCCTACGCCCGGATCGACGCCCCGGCCACCCGCGAGGAGAAGGCCGTACTGGGCCGGCTGTCCCCGCGGCAGGTCACGGCGGACTCCCTGGCGGGCGAGCCGGTCACCGGTGTGCTCACGAAGGCCCCCGGGAACGGCGAGGCCCTCGGCGGCATCAAGGTGACCACCGCCCACGCCTGGTTCGCGGCCCGCCCGTCGGGCACGGAGGACGTCTACAAGATCTACGCCGAGTCCTTCCTGGGCCCCGACCACCTGGCCCGCGTACAGGACGAGGCCCGGTCGGTGGTCTCCGCGGCGCTCGCCGGCTGACCAGCCGTCACCGGCCCGTACCAATTGACCCGCGCTGTCGTGCAGTTCCGGATCGCCTTCCCGCGGCCCGGCGACGCGCGCGACCGGAGGCCGCTTTCCCGGCCCCCCCGGTCCCGCGCCGTCCGTGCGGAGTCATCCAGGGGGGTGACTCAGGCGGGTCGTTCGAACTCCAGGGCCGCCGCCAGCCGCTCCTCCCGTTCCCGCACACCCTCCGCGTGGGCGGCGATGACCGCGTACCGCCAGGACGTACCGTCCGGCGGCGCGTCCGAGTAGAGCACGACCCCCTCACCGAGCGCCGGGTCGAAGTCGAGGCGGTGTTCACGCAGCCGGTGGACGGCCTCCTCGAAGCCGAAGGGTCTGCCGCTCCGTCCCTTCGCGACCGCCCACGCCGGACGCGTGACGGCCGACGCCGCCGTCAGCCGGGTGACCATCGCGTGGGGCGTGGTGGTCGCGGTACGGCGTACGTTGCTCTCGCTCGCGTAGGCCACGCCGTCCGCGCCGACCAGGGCGTCCAGTCCGAACGGACCGAGGTAGCCCTCCCCGGCCAGGTGGTCGCCCAGCCGCGTCCCCCACTCCTCCAGCTCCTCGCCGACATGGGCGCAGGACGGGGGCAGCGGGGAGACGTACCCGGTGAAGGAGCCGTGGGCCGTGCGCATCGCCCCGCTGAACACGGCGCGCGCTTCCGTGGCGTCGACCTCCACCTGGACGCTGACCGACGCGGCCACGTCCACGCACTCCTCCACCACCCACGTGCCCTCGGGGCCGCCGACGGAGTCCAGCACCAGCTCGGCCCCCGCCAGGTCGCCGCGGGCGAGGAAGCGCAGTCCGTGGCCCCCGGCGGAGCGGTCGGGCTTGACCACCACCCGCTCGTGGTGTTCCAGCAGCTCGCGCACGACGCCCTCCACCTCGGCGCGTCGGCACACCCGCCCCGCGGGCAGCCGCATCCCCGCCCGCTCGGCCGCCGCACGGAACCCGGCCTTCGTGTTCAGCAGCATCGTCGTGCGCAGGGCGGCGGCCGCGGCGTCGATCGTGGGGTACGGGTACACGGTGAGCCCGAGCTCCCGCGCGAAGGCGAGCGCGGACCCGTCCAGGGCCGTGGGCAGCAGGGCCGCGCCGGTACCGCCGACGAGCTCCCGCACCCGCTCGACGAGCCCGGCCTCGCGCACCGCCCGCGCCAGGGGAACGGCCCCGGCCGGGGGCACCTCCAGCACCGTCGTCCGGTCGGCCGCCACCCCGGTCAGTGCGCCGACGTAGCGGCGGAACTCGGCGCTCAGCGGTACGGGCGTCACCAGCACGTCCCCCGGCCGCAGCAGCCACGCCTTGCGGGGCGCCTGCCGCGCCCACTGCGCCAGCACCTCGCCCTCGTCGAGGTCCACCGCGAGGTCCGAGAGGAAGTTGGCGAACACGACCAGCGGGGCGACCGGCGCGGCCGCGCTCACGAGCGCTCTTCGGCGGGCCGGGCGTCACCCGAGCCGGGCTCCGCCGTCTTCCGGTGGATCTGGGCCGTGGCCCGGTCGGGCAGCACCTTGCCGGCCAGGCCCTGGACCTTCGTCTTCAGGGAACCGCCCGTCTTCAGGGAACCGCCGACGATCGTGTCCTTGCCCGCGAAGAGGGCGTCCAGCCCCTGCCGGGCCACGTCGGCGGGGGCGTCCTCGTACTGCCGGCCGACCGCGGCGCCCTCCATGCCGGCGCGGCGGAAGAAGCCGGTGTCCGTCGGGCCGGGCACCAGCGACGTGACGGTCACGCCCGTGTCCTTCAGTTCCTCGCGCAGCGCCTGGGCGAAGGTCTGCACGAAGGACTTCGACGCGTGGGAGACGGCCTGGAAGGAACCCGGCACCGTCGAGGCGATCGAGGAGGTCACCAGCACGTGGCCCGCGCCGTCGGACACCATGTCCCGCAGGACGCGCTGGGCCAGGTGCACCGTGGAGCGGACGGTGAGGTCGACGGTCTCCAGCTCGTCCGCGAGGTCCGTGTCGACGAACGGCCCTCCGCGCCCCACGCCCGGGTTCAGCACCGCGACGGCCACCGGCCGCCCCCGCGCGGTGACGGCGCCGTAGAAGCGCTCGATCTCCTCGGAGCGGCGCAGGTCCGCCCGGACGGTCTCCACCGCGGCGCCGGTCTGCCGGATGTCGCGCGCCGATGCCTGGAGACGCTCGTCGTCCTCCGCGTTGATCACGAGGTCGAACCCGCGCTCCGCCAGCTGCCGCGCCAGTTCGAACCCGATGCCGCTCGACGCTCCGGTCACCACGGCGAGGGGTCTGATGTCGTTCATGTACGGCGTCTACCCCTCGTCCCCGAGCGAAACAGCGATGGGATGTACCTCCGGACCGCGGGTCCGGGTCACGCGTCGAGCGCGGCCAGCCCGTCCCCCCAGCGGGCGTGGCGTTCCTCGGCGCTCTGCTCCCACCACGGCGTACCGCGCTCCCCGAGGGCGACCTTCGCCCGGTGCACCCGGTCGCGGGCGGCGCGTTCCGCCCCGGGGTCCTGAGCCCGCCGCGCGGCGGCGACCGCCCTGCGGGCCGCCATGAGGTGCACGCGCAAGCGGGAGCCCGCGTCGGCGGGGACGCCGGGGTCGGTGGCCCGCCAGCGGCGGCCGTCGATGACGACGTAGTGCCCGTCGGGGGTGAGGGGCGGCGGCTCCTTCCGCGTCATCGGACCGGGGTCCCCGGGCCGCGGCTACGGCTTCGGGCGGGTGGTGCCGGGACGGCACGTCACCGCGGGGTTGTAGGTCTGGAACGCGCCGTCGGGGTTGTCCTTCCAGAGCCACAGGTGCAGGGCGTAGTGGACGGGCTGGCCGGGGAAGTGGCCGCGATGCGGGCCCGTGAAGTGCTGGCCCAACAGCGTCGGGCGGTCGTCGTCGGTCCGTACGTCCTGATCGCGGTCGTAGACGACCCACTGGACGCCGAGGAGGCGTTTGCCGCCGTGCCCGTCGTCCTCGTAGAACAGCGCGGCGGGCTTCGCCGGGTCGAGGGAGTTGTCGTAGGCGTGGCGGAAGTGCGGGTAGCCGAGAGCGCCCGATCCCGCCGGGTCCTGGACGCAGTACCTGTCGGGGACGTAGCCCGCCCTCACGGCGGCGTCGTGCCGCTGGTACCGGGCGGTCGCGCGGTAGGTGAGCGCGCGGTCCGCCCGGGCCCGGCCCGGGTCCGCGCGGGTGGCGGAGGCGGGGGGCGCGGCGACGGCCGCCACGGCGAGGGTGGCGGCTGCCGCGAGCGTCAGGGCGGAACTGCGGACCATGCGCGGACTCCTCGGTGGCGGGCGGGCGGGCGGTCGGTCACGAGCAGCATGTCCCGCCGCCGCCCGGCCTGCCACACGGCCGAACCAGACGGCTGACCCCGGCGGACGCGACCGACCCGAACGAACCAAGGACCGTTTCGCGACACCCCTCCAGGGGGAACCGGTGTGTCCACCGAACACCGACACCGAGCACCCGACACCCCGCACCCAACACCGTCACTCACACCCAGCACCGACACCACGAAGGACGCGGAACATGACGCAGGACAAGGCGGCACCGGACAGCGGCGAAGCGCTGCGCGACCTCGTAGCAGCCGTGTCCACGGGCGCGCCGGAGTACCGTACGTGCCCCTACCCGGCCTACGCCGCCCTGCGCGAGCAGGCGCCGGTCTGCCGGTTGACACCCCCGCACGGGGTCGAGACGTACCTCATCACCCGGTACGACGACGCCAGGGACGCGCTGTCGGACCGGCGCTTCAGCAAGGACATGCGCGGCGCGATGGACACCTACCACGCCGTGTTCGGCAGCTTCTTCGACGCCTTGGACGACAACCTGCTGTTCGCGGATCCGCCGCGCCACACCCGGCTCCGCCGGGTCCTGCGCAGCGCCTTCACCCCCCGGCGGGTGGAGGACATGCGCCCGAGGATCACCGAGATCGCCGAGGGCCTCCTGAGGGAATGCCGTACGAGCGACACGGTGGACCTGATGTCCTCCTTCGCCTTCCCGCTGCCCGTCGCGGTCCTGTGCGAGCTGATGGGGATCCCGGAGGAGGACCGGCCGGAGATCCTGGCGCAGTTCGCGGTGGTGACGCGGTCCCGGTTCGACCCCCGGCTGAAGGCGGAGCTGAAGACCGCCGAGAAGTGGCTGCAGGACCGGCTGGGGCGGCTCGTCTCGCACGCCCGGGCCCACCCGTCGGACTGCTTCCTCAGCGACCTCATCACGGGGGAGGAGGCTCTCGACGACGCTGACCTGGTCGCGTCGTTGTGGGTCCTGTTCTTCGCGGGACACAAGACCACCGCGTTCCAGATCGGCAACTCCGTCCTCGACCTGCTGCTCCACCCCGATCAACTGGCGCTGCTGCGCCGGGATCCGCGGCTGATCCCCGGGGCGGTCGAGGAACTCGTCCGGTTCGACGGCTCGGTGGAGACCTCGACCTTCCGGTACGCGGCCGAGGAGGCCGAGATCCGCGGGACCGTCATCCCCAAGGGGGCCCTCGTCCAGATCGCCCTCTCCTCCGCGAACCGGGACCACGAGAAGTTCGACTCGCCCGACGTCCTGGATGTGACGCGCGAGGGGATCCAGGGCACCCACCTCGGTTTCGGGCACGGAACGCACTACTGCCTCGGAGCGCCCCTGGCCCGGCTCGAACTGGAGATCGCGCTCGGCTGCCTGCTCCGGGAGTTCCCCGAGATGGAACTGGCGGACGCGCAGGAGAGCGAGGGGGCGCGGCTCAAGGGCCCCGTGGCCGCGTTCCGGGGCCTGGAACGGCTGCGGCTCGTCCTGGAGCCGTCGCGGCCGACGGGCGACCTCGCCCTGGCGCCCGTGGTCTCCGCAACCTGACAACCAGAGCGACGGGTGGTGGATCGGTATGCAGCATTCTGGGAGTACGTCCGGCCTGGACCTCGAAGGACACCTGGAAGCAGGGGGGTCGCAAGCCCCGACGGCGCCGGCTGACCGGGCCGGGCAGAAGATCGACATGCACCATCACTTCTGCGCACCGGAATGGCGCGAGTGGGCCGAACACCACGGGCTGATCACGCCGGAACAGCTGCCGCGCTGGGCGCACCTCGGCGCCGACGAGTCGGTCCGCTTCATGGACCGCGCGGGCATCGCGACCGCCGTGCTCAAGCCCATGCTGCCCGCGCGCTACCGCTCGTCGGCGCAGCTGCGCGAAGCCATCAGCATCACCCTGCGTTCGATGATGGAGGTGGCGCAGGCGCATCCGGGCCGCTTCTCGTTCTACGTCCCGCTGTTCCTGGACGACCCCGACGCGTCCTCCTGGGCCGTGCGCCGGGGACTCGGGCAGCTCGGGGCCGTCGGCGTGAACGTGACGGCGAACTACGGGGGTGTCTACCTCGGTGATCCCGCCTACGACCGCATCTTCGCCGAGCTGAACGAGTTCGCCGCCGTGGTGGACACGCATCCGCACCATTTGCCGGGGGGCCCGCCCGGTCGGCCCGGGGCGATGACGGTTCCGGGCATCCCGAACTTCATGTGCGACTTCCTGCTCGACACCACGCGGGCGGCCGTGAACATGATCAGCCGGAAGACGCTGGACCGCTTCCCGGACCTCTCCGTCATCCTGCCGCACGCGGGCGGATTCCTGCCGTACATCGCCCACCGGATGCAGGCCCTCGGACGGTTCTGCGACCCGCCCGTCGAGCCCGCCGCGGTCCGTGACCACCTGCGGCGCTTCTACTACGACACGGCGGGACCGATGGCCCCGGCCGCGACGCTCCTCGCCCACGTGCCCGCCGACCGCGTGCTCTTCGGTACCGACTGGCCCGCCGTGCCCCCGGACACGGTGCTGGACCAGGCGCTGCCCGCGCTCGACGCCGACCCGGCCTTCACCCCGGAGCAACTGCGCGGGGTCTACCGGGACAACGCGCTGCGGCTGGTCCCGCAGCTGGCGACAGTCTGACCGGGCCGACCGGGCCGACCGGGCCGACCGGTCAGGCCGGTCGGCCGGGCCCGCCGGGGGCCGTGGGGGCTGCGGCGGCCGCCGCGTCGGGGCGGCCGGGGAGGTAGAGGGACGCGAAAGCGGCGCCGGTGGTGAAGAGGGCGGCGCAGAGGAAGGCGTTTCCGTAGCCCGCGGTGAGTGCCTGGGCCGTACCGCCCCCGTGTCCGCGGGCGGTGCGGGAGGCGATGGTGGCGAGGATCGCGATGCCGAGCGCGCCGCCGACCTGGCGGGAGGTGTTGACCAGCCCGGAGGCCAGGCCCGATTCGCGCGGGGGGATCCCGGTGGTGGCCGCCGCGGTGACCGGCAGCATGGCCAGTCCGAGGCCCAGGGTGCAGAGCACGAAGGGCGCGATGACGTCGGTGGTGAACGATCCGTACGCGTCGATGCGCGAGAGCCACAGGAAGCCGACCGTGCTCAGGGACATGCCGCTTACCAGGAGGGGGCGCGGGCCGGTGCGGGGGATGAGGCGTGTGGAGGTCCGGGTGCCGATGACGATCGCGAGGCATCCCGGCATGAACCACAGGCCGGTCCGCAGCGCGCTGTAGCCGAGGACCTGCTGCATGTAGAGGGAGAGCAGGAACCACATCGCGAACATCGCGGCGCCCAGGCCGGCCACGACCAGGTTGGCCACGGCCAGGGCGGGGCGGCGCAGGCTGGAGAGCGGTACCAGCGGGGAGGCGGCCTTCGATTCGATGACGGCGAAGGCGGCCAGGAGCAGCACGCCGACGGCGAGGGCGGCCCAGACGTGCGGAGAGCGCCAGGAGCTGGACCCGGTGGAGATGATCCCGTAGACGAGGGCGGTCAGGCCGACGGTGACGGCCAGTGCGCCGGGCAGGTCCAGGCGGCGCGGGCCGCCCCGGCCGCCCTGCCCGGCGGGTGCCTGCGGGAGGGCGGCATGCGCGTGCGCGACGGGTACGTGCGCGAGCGCGACGGCGAAGATCGCGACGCCGATGGGGACGTTGACGTAGAAGACCCAGCGCCAGCCCGCGTACTCGGTCAGCACCCCGCCGATCACCGCCCCCGCCGCGCCACCCGCGGCGATGACCGAGCCCCAGGCGCCCATGGCGCGCGTGCGGGCGCGCGGTTCGGTGTAGTTGGTCATGATCAGCGTGAGGGTGGCGGGGGCGAGGACCGCGCCACCGATGCCCTGGACGGCCCGCGCGGCGATCAGCGCCCCGCCGTTGGTGGCGAGGCCGCAGGCGAGCGAGGCGGCGGTGAAGACGGCGAGGCCGACGAGGAAGGTGCGGCGGGCGCCGACCAGGTCGGCGGCCCGGCCGCCCAGGAGCAGCAGCCCGGCGAAGCCGAGGGTGTAGGCGTTGACGATCCACTGCTGTCCGGCCGGGCTCAGGCCGAGGGAGGCCTTCATGTCCGGGAGGGCGACGTTCACGATCGACACGTCCAGGACGGTCATGAACTGGGCCGCGCAGGCGACCACCAGGATCATCGCCGTCACCTCGCCCTGGCGAGGTGACGGACTGTTCTCTGTGCGCAGGGCGTGCGGAGCGCTGGGCATCGGGGTTCCTCACGGGCGGGGGCGGGTTCGGCCGGGACGACATGTCTGCCCGCCCGCCCGGTTTCCGTCACAGGGGTGCGGCAACCGGGTGAGCGCTCCGGGGAGGGCGGCGGCCGTTCACGGGCTGTTCGGCCGGGCGTCGGCCGGCGCCGGGGCCGGTGTTCAGCGGCGGCTGCCGACGATGGGGCGACGCGGGCAGCGACACGAGGGTGGGGGTACCCATGGACCAGACCGGGAGCGTCCAGGACCAGGTCGACCGGGAACTCCGGGAGACCGCGGTACGCGAGGGGCTCGGAGCGCGTCGCGCGAGCTACCCGTCGGCGGCGCCGGCGCACAGCGGCCGCGCCCGGGCCGCCGGGGGCCTCGCGGTGCTGACGTCGATCGCGATGGTGGCCGCCGTGTCCTCGTCGTACCCGGCGCTCGCCCTGGCCCTGGCGCCCGTGCTGCTGATCTGCCTCGCGTCCCTGCTCGGCCACGCCTTCGGCTCGGGCCGCAACACCGCGTCGCGCCTGGAGCTGTACGAGAAGGGGCTCCTCGTACTCCAGCGGGGACGGATCCGGGCCGTGCGCTACGCCGACACGACCGTCCTGGACAATGTGGTGCGCCGCACGCAGTACGGCCGCACGCTCTCCGTCACCTACTCCTTCGGCCTCACCGACACCGCGGGCCGCGACCTCACCGTCGGCAGCCTCTTCGCGGGCGGGGAGCTATGGGGGCCCCGGCTGCGCCAGGACGTCACCGCGGCCCAGCTGCCCGGGGCGCTCGACCGGCCGCGCGCGGGGGAACGCCTCGACTTCGGGCCGTTCTGGCTGACGGCGCGGGAGGTGGGTTCCGGCCGCACCTCGGCGCCGTGGCCCCAGATCGAGGCCGTCGACGCGACGGACGGCTCCATCAAGGTCCTGGCCACCGGCCGCCGCGGCCCGCTGGCCGTCGGCTACCTGCGGCTCACCCCGGACGCCTTCCTCTTCCTCGCCCTCGCGCAGCGGCTGCGGACCGCGGCCGGGTCCTGACGGCACCCGGGCGGCCCGGCCGCACCGGGCCGCAGCCCCGGCCGCCCACCCCGCCCGACGCGGCCCGGGTCGGCCTCCTGCGGCCTACGCGAAGGCCGCCAGCTGCTGGGCGAGCGTCGAGACGCTCTGGAAGGTCACGCCCAGCAGCGCGACGTGCTTCCAGCGCAGGGTGCCGTCCGGCGCGATCAGGAAGACCGACCGGCGCACGCCGATCCCCGGCGTGCTCACCCCGAACGCCTTCGCCACCTCGCGCCCGGTGTCCGCGAGCAGCGGCATCCGCAGTCCGTGCTGCCGGGCGAAGCCCTCGTGGCTGTCGACGTCCTGCGGGCTGATGCCCCACACCGTGGCGCCCAGGCCGGTGAACTCCTCGAAGCCGCTGGAGTAGGAGCACAGCTGCTTCGTGCACACGGGCGTGTTGTCACCCGGGTAGAACGCGAGGACCACGGGCGCGCCGCGCCGCCCGCCCAGCGCGTAAGCGCGACGCTCGAAGACGTCACCCACCAGTTCACCGCCGGGCAGGGTGAAGTCACCCACCGCGGATCCCACTTCCGGTGCTGCCGCCACGACCGTCTCCTTCGGTTCACCCGTCACGCCGTACGCGGCGCAACGGTAGCGGCCCGGCGGGCGCGGCGTGTCGGAGCCCCCGCGCATCGAACACCGCGATCGGCGCACGGGGGCTTCAGCCCCGCTCGCCCGGGGCGCGGAGCCGCCCGCGGCCCCGGTCGGCGGGGCGCGCGGCGCGGGAGGGCGGTGATGCCGCCGGCTCCCGGCCGTACGCCACCCAGTGAACCAACCGGCGCACGGCGGCGGCACTGGTACCCGGCACGGAAAATCCCTCGCGCTGAGCGGTCCGGCTCGGGTGATCATCCAGGGTCGACGCTGGTCGGTGGCACACTGGCTGGCGATCCGCCGAAGAGGAGTACGTACCGTGTCGATGTTCAGCAGCCTGCGCAAGGCCGTGCGCCGGAGCTACCGGCGGGCGGTGGACCTCAGCCACCCGGCCAGGTCTCCGCTCGGGAGCGCCGTGGTCAACTGCGTGGTCTACCGGGACGGCGTCCGGCAGGAGGACTGCGCCGACGCCGAGGAGGCGCTGCGCCGGGTCCGCAAGAGCGGCGAGGGCTTCGTCTGGATCGGCCTGCACGAGCCGGAGAGCGAGGAACTCACCGGGCTCGCCACACTGTTCGAGCTGCACCCGCTCGCCGTGGAGGACGCCGTGCACGCACACCACCGGCCGAAGGTGCAGCGGTACGACGACACCCTCTTCGCCGTCCTCAAGACGGTCCGCTACGTCGAGCACGAGCGGCTCACCGAGACCAGCGAGGTCGTCGACACGGGCGAGCTGGTGGCCTTCGTCGGCACCGACTTCGTGATCACCGTCCGGCACGGAGGCCACGGCTCCCTCGGACCGCTGCGCGAAGCCCTGGAGCGTGACCCCGAACAGCTGGCGAAGGGCCCGGCGGCGGTCCTGCACGCGATGGCCGACCACGTGGTCGAGGACTACCTCTGCGTCACCGACTCGGTCCAGAGCGACATCGACTCCGTCGAGAGCACGGTCTTCAGCGAGTACAGCGGCCAGGGCGACGCGGGCCGGATCTACCAGCTCAAGCGCGAACTGCTCGAACTGCGGCGGGCGGTGGCCCCGCTCGGCCGCCCCCTGCACCGCCTCGGCGCCGAGCCGATGCCGCCCGTCCCCGCCGATGTCCGCCCGTACTTCCGGGACGTCGCCGACAACCTGTCCCGGGCCACCGACCAGATAAGTTCCTACGACGCCCTGCTCGACTCGATCCTGCAGGCCCACCTGGCGCAGGTGACCGTCGCCCAGAACGAGGACATGCGCAAGATCACGGCGTGGGCGGCGATCCTCGCCGTCCCCACCATGGTCTGCGGGATCTACGGCATGAACTTCGACCACATGCCCGAGCTGCACTGGCGCTACGGCTACCCCGGGGTCCTGCTCGTCATGGCCGCGGCCTGCTTCGTCATCCACCGGGGCTTCCGCCGCAACGGCTGGCTCTGACCGCCTCCCGCCCACCACCGGGCCGCCGCGCCCGCCACGGCCGCGCCCGCCGCCAGGGCGTAGGCCGCGGTCGGGGTGCCGGGGCCCAGCGCCGCCGGGGAGGAGGCGACGTAGGACGCGGCGCCCGCCAGCGCGGTCGGGAGCCATTCCCAGCGGCCGTCCAGGGCCACCAGAGCGATCAGCAGCAGCGCGTACCAGGAGTACCCCGGGGTCAGCAGCAGGAACGCGGCGCCGGTGACCAGCAGCGAACCGCTCCACGGACGCTCCGGGTCGCCGCGCCGCCAGACGTACGCGATCACCGCCAGCAGCACGACGGCCACGGCGGGCAGGGACCAGGAGTCCGGCAGGACCAGCCGCAGCAGGGCGTAGCGGCCCTTGGCGGCCGGGTCCTCGTACCCCTCCTCCTCGGCGTAGCCGCCGAGGTAGCCGAAGACCGAGGAGTCGGACACCAGGACGTACGGCAGGTACGTCAGGGCCACCGTCGCGGCGGCGGGCAGCAGCAGGGCCGCCGCGTCGCGCCACCGCCGTACGCCGGCCAGCGCGCCCGGCAGCAGCACGGCGGGCAGCAGCTTCGCCGCGACGGCCAGCCCGAACAGCGCGCCCCCGAGCCCCCGGCGGCGGGCTACCACGCCCAGCGCGGCCACCGCGAGGAGCACCGCGAGGACGTCGGCGTGCGCGTTGTTCACCGCCTCCACCGGCACCGCCGGGCACCAGGCCCAGTAGGCGGCGCGCCGCGGATCGGCGCCCCGGCGGCGCAGGATCAGCAGCAGGAAGGCGGTCACGGCCACCGCCAGCAGGGCCCCGCCGACCTGGAGGGCCTTGTGCCGCACCCCGGGCGGGGACAGCGCGTGCACCAGCAGGAAGTAGCCTTCCGCGACCGGGGGGTAAATGGTGTGCACGCGGGGGCGGTTGATCCGGGTGCACACCTCCTCGGAGACCGCGGCCCGGTCCGGTCCGGCGCAGGCGGCGCCGCTCGGAAAGAGCCAGTCGTCGCGCAGCCGGGCGAGCGCGGGATCCGCCGGGGCGTGGTCGTAGGGGGAGGTCCCGGCGGCCTGCACCCGGCCGTCCCACGCGTACCGGAAGGAGTCGGTGCTGGTGCGCGGCGGTGCGACCAGCCCCGTGGCGGCCACCGCGAGCGCGCCGGAGAGGACCAGTGGGACGACGTACCGGGACGGCGCCGCGCGCAGGGCCGCCACGGCCACCGCGAAGAAGGCCCAGGAACCGGCGAACCACCAGGTCAGGGCCGCCTGGTCGGTGAAGAAGCCGTCCTTGCGGACGGTCCCCGTCAGCGTCGCCACCAGAGCGGCGAGGGCGGCGACGGCGCCGAGGACGCCGAGGACGGGCGGGGCGGGCGGGGCGGGCGGGAGGCGCGGCGGGGCCTTCGCGGGCCGGGCGGACGTGCGGGGGCTGGGCATGGGGACAGCCTGGCAGCGGGGTGCGCGCGGACGGGACCGACCGGGCCCGGCGTCCGCGTTTCGTAAGGTGTCGCACCCCCCCGCGCGGCGGGCCGTGCGGCTCTGATGGGGGCATGAGCGCACGAACCCGGCGCAGGCTCACCCTGCCGACCGTCCGACCCCCCTCCTTCTCCGGCGCGCTGCACGACGCCCGGACCGCCACCGCCGTCGGCCGATGGCTCGGCGCGGCCTTCGCCGTGTGCTTCGTGACCGGGCTGATCAGCCACTACCTCCAGCATCCGCCGTCCTGGGCGGCGGACGCGCTGCCGAGCAGACCGGTCTGGGGCTACCGGCTGAGCCAGGGCCTGCACGTCGGCACCGGGCTCGCCGCGATCGTGCTGCTGCTGGTGAAGCTGTGGACGGTCTATCCCCGGCTGTTCGTCTGGCCGCCACTGCGGTCGGTGCGCCACGGCCTGGAGCGGCTCTCGGTCGCACTGCTCGTCGCCTCCGCTGTCTTCGAACTGTTCAGCGGGCTGCTCAACATCGCCGAGTGGTATCCGTGGCCGTTCTCCTTCGTGCCCGTGCACTTCGCCGTCGCCTGGGTCGCGGCCGGGTCGATCCTGCTGCACATCGCCGTCAAGACCCCTGAGATCAGGGCGCATTGGGGCCGTCGCTCGCCCGGAACCCTCGAACTCCCGCCGCAGGACGGCCCCGACCGGCGCGCGCTGATGATCGGCCTCGGCGCGGCGGTCGGCGTGGTCACCCTGACCACCGTCGGCCAGGCCTTCACCCCCCTCAAGAGCCTCGACCTGCTCGCGCCCCGGCATCCCGACCGCGGGCCCCAGGGGCTGCCGGTGAACCGGACGGCGGTCGCCGCGGGGGTGAGCGCGGTGATGCTGCGGGACTGGCGGCTGGAGGTGCGCGGGCCCGTTCCGTACAGCCTGACGCACGCTCAACTCCTGATGCTGCAGCAGACGTTCGCGAGCCTGCCGATCGCCTGCGTCGAGGGATGGAGCGTGGACGCGCAGTGGGGCGGCGTACGGATGCGGGACCTGCTGGACCGGGCCGGGGCCCCGCCGGGCGCCGCCGTGCGCGTCACCTCGCTCGAACAGAGCGGCGCCTACCGGGTGATGGAGATGGGCCGCGCCTACGCCCGCGACCCGCTGACCCTGCTCGCGCTCACCCTCAACGGCGAGGCGCTCTCACCCGACCACGGCTTCCCGGCCCGGATCATCGCGCCGAACCGGCCCGGCGTGCTCCAGACCAAGTGGGTCACCCTGCTGGAGGTGCTCTGATGGCCCGCTCCGGCACGCGGCGGCGGACAACCGCCCCCGGGAGGTGGCTGCTCGGCGCGCTCGGTCTGCTCCTGATCGCCGTAGGGCTGCGCCAGGTCGTCGCCCTGCCCGACCCGTTGAGCGTACTGATCTGGCTCGGCGGCGGCCTCGTCCTGCACGACGGGCTCATCGCCCCGCTCGTCCTCGCGGTGGGCCTGCTCGGCGCCGCCGCGTTCGCCGCCGGACCCGCGCGTGGCCTCGTACGCGGCGCCCTGCTCACCGGGGGAGCGCTGACGCTGATCACGCTCCCGCTGCTGCTGCGCCCCGGGGCCGCGCCCAACCCGTCCGCGCTGCCGCTGCCGTACGGGCGCAACCTGCTGATCGTGCTCGGCGCGGTCCTCCTCCTCACCCTGGCCGCCGCCGGGTTCCTCGCCGCCCGGCGGCGCGCCCGCGCCCGGGACACCCCTGACACCCGTGACGCCCCTGACCACAACTGAATCCGGTTCTGGTGCCTGACGCGGCACAAGTTCCAGGGGCCGTGGCACTAGGAACCTGCGGGCCCGCTCGCTACCCTCCGCGCATGATTTCCACGGTTGTCTGGGGCACCGGCAACGTCGGCCGCGCGGCCATCCGCGCCGTCGAGGCCCATCCGGCCCTGAAACTCGCGGCAGTGATCGTCCACAACCCCGACAAGGTCGGCCGCGACGCGGGCGAACTCGCCGGGCTCACCCACGCACTCGGGGTTCCGGCGACCGACGACATCGCGTCCGTCCTGGCCGCCGGACACCGGGCCGTCGTCTACGCGGCCTCCGGCGACATCCGCCCCGACGACGCCCTGGCGGACCTCGCCAGGGCGGTCCGCTCCGGGGCCGTCGTCGTCAGCCCCGCCCTGTACCCGCTCTACGACCACCGCAGCGCCCCGCCCGAGTTCCGCGACCCCATCGTGGCCGCGGTCGCCGAGGGCGGCGGCTCCCTCTTCGCCTCCGGCGTGGACCCCGGCTGGGGCAACGACGTACTGCCCCTGCTGATCAGCGGGCTCGGTACCACCGTGGACGTGATCCGCTGCCAGGAGATCTTCGACTACTCCACCTACGACCAGCCGGACTCCGTCCGCCACCTCGTCGGCATGGGCCAGCCGATGGACTTCGAGCCGATGATGCTCATGCCGTCCGTCCCCACCATGGTCTGGGGCGGCCAGATCCGGATGATGGCCCGCGCCCTCGGCGTCGAACTCGACGAGATCCGCGAGACCTCGGACCGCCGCGCCCTCGACACCACCGTACGGACGCCCACCATGGGCGAGTTCGAAGTGGGCACCCAGGGCGCCATCCGCTTCGAGGTCCAGGGCATCGTCGAGGGCGAACCCCGCATCGTCATCGAGCACGTCACCCGCATCCACGCCTCCTGCGCCCCGGACTGGCCCAGCCCGCCCGACGGCGCCGGCGCGCACCGCGTCGTCATCGAGGGCCGCCCCCGCATCGAGGTCACCATCGAGGCCACCGACGAGGGCGACAACCGCTCCGCGGGCGGCAACGCCACCGCCGTGGGACGCCTGGTGGGGGCCATCGACTGGCTGGCCGACGCGGAACCCGGCCTCTACGACGCGCTCGACGTACCGCTGCGCCCGGCAGTCGGAAGACTCGGAAGGAAGCAGGCATGAACGCCATGCACATCGACATCCCCGAAGGCCAGCACCCCATCGAGTACGTCTGGGGCGACATGGTCCCCGGCATCGGAATGGCCGCCGCGAACTTCTCGCTCTCGGTCTACGCCCACACCACCCTGGGACTGAGGGAGTTCGAGGCCGCCCGGCTGCGCGTCGCGCAGATCAACGGGTGCGCCTTCTGCCTCGACTGGCGTACCGACCGCGACGGCGAGAAGGTCGAGGACGCCTTCCCCGACGCGGTGAGCGAGTGGCGTACGACCGACGCCTTCGACGAGCGCGCCCGGCTGGCCGCCGAGTACGCGGAGCGCTACACCCTCGACCACCACGGCCTGGACGAGGACTTCTGGGACCGGATGAAGGCGCACTACAGCCAGGTCGAGATCGTCGAACTGAGCATGAGCATCGGTTCCTGGCTGGCCTTCGGACGGCTCAACCATGTGCTCGGCCTCGACAGCGTCTGCGTGCTGCCCGGCCAGTGACGAGGGAAAGGCGCGGGGCCGACCGGTGAACCCGGTCGGCCCCGCCTCCGTCTCGCGTCCCGCCAGGTCACAGGTCCGTGGCGATGATCTTCTCGATGTTGCGCTCGGCGAGCGCGGTGATCGTCACGAACGGGTTGACGCTGGTGTTTCCGGGGATCAGCGCTCCGTCGATGACGTACAGCCCGGGGTGCCCGTGCAGCCGCCCGTAGTTGTCGGTGGCCTTGTTCAGGATCGCGCCGCCGAGCGGGTGGTAGGTCAGGTGGTCGCCCCAGATCTTGTAGGTGCCGAAGAGGTCGGTCCGGTAGATCGTCCCCTCCTTGGAGTTGATCTTGTCGAAGATGGTCTTGGCCATGTCGATGGCCGGCTGCTTCCAGGCCGTCTGCCAGTCCAGGTCCACGCCGCCCGTGGAGGCGTTGTAGGTGAACTGCGCGCGGTTCGGGTTCTTGGTGATGGACAGATAGAACGAGGCGTACGTCTCGATGCCGGTCGGCAGCGGTGCCACCTCGGCGAAGGCGCCGCCCGCCGCCCAGTTGTCGATGCCACCGCAGGGGATCGTGGCCTGGAGCTTGCCGGTGGGGTCCCACAGGTGGTTGGCGCGGCCGCACATGACGTTGCCGTTGTCGCCCCAGCCCTTGCCGATCTCGTTGTTGAGGTTCGGCAGCAGGCCGGTGGCCTTGAGCGTGACGAGCAGCTTGCTGGTCCCGACGCTGCCCGCCGCGAAGAACACCTTGTCGGCGGTCACGCTCTTGGTGGCGACGGTGCCGCCGGTGGTGTCGAGCTGCTGGATGACGACCGTGTAGCCGCCACCGCCCGAGGGGGAGACGGTGGTGACCTTGTGGAGCGGGGAGACCGACACCTTGCCGGTGGCCCTGGCGGCCGCGATGTAGGTCTTCTGGAGGGACTTCTTGCCGTTGTTGTTGCCGTACAGGATCTCCCCGTCCAGCGCCGACTTGGTGGCGGTGCCCGCGGCCTCCTTCTTCATGTAGTCCCAGTCATACACGTCGGGCACGAAGACGTAGGGGAAGTTGGAGCGCTGGGCGTGCTTGCGGCCGACCCGGGCGAACTGGTAGCAGTCCACGGTGTCGAACCAGGCCGGGTCGATCAGACCCACGCCGAGCCCGGCGTTGGCCCGGGGGTAGTACGTGCTGTACATCTCGTCGGGGTCCACCGACGGGAGGACCGCGCCGAAGTTCTCGCGCTTGGGCGTGACCGCCATGCCGCCGTTGACCAGCGAGCCGCCGCCGACGCCGCGGCCCTGGTAGACGGTGATGCCCGCGAAGTCCTCGGCGTCCAGGATGCCGGTGTACTTCGGGATGTCCCTGTCGATGGGGAAGCCGAGGAAGTAGTTCAGCGGCGCCTTGGTCCTGCTGCGCAGCCAGTACGACCGCTGGTCCGGGTTGAGGGTGTTGCAGAAGATCTTGCCGTCCGGCCCGGGGGTGTCCCAGGCCATGCCCATCTCGATCATCTGGACGTCGACGCCCGCCTGGGCGAGGCGCAGCGCGGCGACGGAACCGCCGTACCCGGTCCCGATCACCAGGACCGGAACGTGGGCCCCGTCGGCGATCGGGGCGGCTGCGGGACCGGCGGCCGCGCCGGCCGCGCCGGCCGCCGCCCCGCCGCGCATCTGTGCCGCATTGGCGCGGCCAGCGACTGCCATCGCCCCTAGAATAGAACCTGTTCCTGCGATGAACCCACGACGCGAGAACCCCTTGGATCCCTTGTCGGGCATGGTGGAATCACTCATGTGATCTTCCTCACTCTGGGCCGAGTGGGAACAAGTTCTACTGTTGCTTGCGTGCTAAGTCACTAGATACGTCTAAGTAACTTGCGGCCGGTTCGGCCCCTGCGGACCCGGCCGGACGAGCCGGGCGAGCCGTACGAAGACCCGCGCGCCGGACGTCCACCGCTCCGCCGGAACCCAGCCCGCCGCCGCCGCGTGTCCGGCCAGCGCCCCGGCGCCGACCCGGGCCCACGGGAACGGCGTACCGAGCCCGCCCCGGCCGTCGTCGACCCGGACCTCGCACCGCTCGTCGACCTCCCCGGGCACGCCCTGAACGCACTCGACGATCAGCGAACCGGCGGGCCCGCACACCCCGGCCATCCGCCCCAGCAGCGCGGCCGGATCCCCGCCGATCCCGATGTTCCCGTCGATGAGCAGCGCGGTGTCCCAACGGCCCTCCCCGGGCAGCGGCTCGAACACCGACCGGTGCAGCGCGGCCCCGCCCGAGCGGGTCGTCCGGGCCACCGCCTCCGGGCTCACGTCGATGCCCAGCGCCCGGTGACCCCGCCCGGCGAGCGCGGCGACCAGCCTGCCCGGCCCGCACCCGATGTCCAGCACCGTGCCCCGGCACCGGTCCAGCACCGTCCAGTCGGCCCGGTCGGGGGCCTCGCACCAGCGCTCCACGTCCAGCGGCAGCAGCCAGCCGTCCCCGCGCCGCAGGAACAGCGGGCCCCGGCCGCTGCGCAGGGCGCGGGTGTAGGGGTCGGCGGTCCACGCCGCCGCCGTCGTGGCGCCCGTACCGGCCGCGCCCGCGGTGTCCACCGCGCTCAGCGCCGTCACGAGCGGGCCGCCGTCGGCGCCGTCGCGGCTGGCGCCGTCAGCGCCGCGAACCGGGCCGCGAACCGGCTCCCCGGCACCTGCGCCGCCACCAGCCGGGCGTCCTGCGCGCTGTCCACGTCCCGCAGCTCCGGCAGCCGCCCCACCCGCAGCCCGGCCGCGCGCAGCCGCGCGTACTGCGCGGCGCCCGTCCCGGGCACCGACATCGGTACGCCGCGCAGCAGCGCGGGATCCGGGTCGGCCAGCCCCAGCGCCCAGAACCCGCCGTCGACGGCCGGCCCGAACCAGGCGTCGTACGCCGCCCAGCCCGCCGGGTCGGCCGCCCGGCCCAGCAGCTCGGGCGTGACCTGCGGCGTGTCCATCCCGATCAGCAGCGCGGGTCCGTCGCAGCCCGCGAACGCCGCCGCGAGCCGCTCGTCCAGGGTTCCGGCGCACTGCGCAACCACGTCGAAACCGGTCGGCAGCCAGGGCCCCGGCCGCCCCTCCAGCACCAGCACCCGCCGCGCGGCCGGGGTCGCCGCCACCGCCGCGAGCGTGTCGCGGAGCGAGGCCTCCGCGAGGGCGGCCGCCTCCTCGGGCGTGAACGGCGGGGTCAGCCGGGTCTTCACCCGGCCCGGCAGCGGCTCCTTCGCGATCACCAGCAGTGTGGTCACCGGGTACCCCCCGCCGCGGCCCCGCCCTCGGCCGGGCCACCCGCGGGAGCGGCGGCCGGGGCGCCCGCGGGCTCCGCCAGTACCCGGCTCATGTCGTGCACCGCCTGCCAGGTGCCCCGCCAGGTCCCGGTCACCTTCGACTTCCCCGCGCGCGGCAGGTACGGCACGTCCACCTCCCGCACCCGCCAGCCCGCGTCGGCGGCGCGGACCACCATCTGCAGGGGGTAGCCGCTGCGCCGGTCGGTCAGCTCCAGTCCCAGCAGCCCGGCCCGCCACCCGGCCCGCATCGGGCCCAGGTCGCGCAGCGCGAGCCCGGTACGGCGGCGCAGCAGCCGGGCCAGCGCCAGGTTCCCGGCCCGCGCGTGCACGGGCCAGCTGCGCAGCCCCCGCGCGCGGCGCCGCCCCAGCACCAGGTCCGCCTCACCGGCGGCGACGGCCGCCACGAACCCGGTCAGCAGTCCGGGATCGAGGGAGGCGTCGCAGTCGCAGAAACAGACGATGTCCGCCTCGGCGGCCAGCAGACCGGCGTGGCAGGCGGCGCCGAAACCGCGCCGGGACTCGGACACCACCGTGGCGCCCAGCGCGCGGGCGATCTCGGCGGAACCATCGGTGGAGCCGTTGTCCACGACCAGCGCGCGCCAGCCGGACGGGATGCGGGCGAGTACCCAGGGCAGTGCCTCGGCCTCGTTCAGACAGGGAAGTACGACGTCTACGGTCACAGGTTTCACCGTAGGAATCACGAGCCCCGGAAAGGGGCATCGACTCCTTACGAAACGCGGACGTCACCCCCGCCGGGGGTCCGCTCCACTCCGTCGCCGGAGCGCGGGTGGGAGGCTGGACCCATGAGCATGGACTCCCCACACCCCTCCGCGCCCGCGCCCGCGTCCGGGCTCGTGTCCGCTTCCGGGGCCGCCGCCGACCCGGGCGGCCGGATCCTCGTCGTGGACGACGACCCCACGGTCGCCGAGGTGGTCAGCGGCTACCTGCACCGCGCCGGATTCGTCGTGGAACACGCCGCGGACGGCCCCGCCGCCCTCGCGAGCGCCGGGCGGGCCTGGCCCGACCTGGTGGTCCTGGACCTGATGCTCCCCGGCATCGACGGCCTGGAGGTGTGCCGCAGGCTGCGCGCCACCGGACCGGTGCCCGTCATCATGCTCACCGCGCGCGGGGACGAGGACGAGCGGATCGCCGGGCTGGAGGTGGGAGCGGACGACTACGTCACCAAGCCCTTCAGCCCGCGCGAACTCGTCCTGCGCGTCACCTCCGTGCTGCGCCGCAGCCGGGCGGCGGGCACGGCGGGTTCCCCCGCGGCCGCTCCCGCCGTCGGGCCGCCGGTACTCGCGGGCGCCGGTCTCGCGCTCGACCCGACCACCCACCGGGCCACCAAGCACGGCCGTGAACTGGCCCTCACCTTGCGCGAGTTCGACCTGCTGGCCCACTTCCTGCGGTACCCGGGGCGGGCCATCGGCCGGGAGGACCTGATGCGGGAGGTGTGGGGCTGGGACTTCGGGGACCTCTCCACCGTCACCGTGCACGTGCGGCGGCTGCGGGCCAAGATCGAGGACGATCCCGGCAGTCCCCGGCTCATCCAGACGGTGTGGGGAGTCGGCTACCGCTTCGACGCCGGACGGGAGGAGGCGGCATGAAGGACATCCTGCTCATCGCGCTCTTCGCCCTCGGCGGGGCCGCCTGCGCCGGGGCGCTCGGCGCCCTCGTGCTGCGGCTGGTGCGCCACCGGTCGATGACCGTGTCGCTGGCCGTGGTCGGCGCCGTGACCGTCACCGCCATGCTCGCCGGCACGCTCGCGGTCGCCCAGGCGATGTTCCTGTCCCGGCACGACCTGGGCGTGGTCACCCTGGTGGCCGCGATGGCCGCCGTGGTCTCGCTGGCCACCGCGCTGATACTGGGCCGCTGGGTGGTCGCCCGCAGCCGTGAACTGTCCCTGGCCGCGCGCGACTTCGGTGACGACGGCAGTTTCGCGGCGCCGGCCGCGCCGGCGACCGCCGAACTCGCCGGGCTCTCACGGGAGTTGGCCGCGACGAGCGCGAAGCTCGCGGCCTCCCGGGAACGCGAGCGGGCGCTGGAGACCTCCCGGCGGGAACTGGTCGCCTGGATCTCGCACGACCTGCGGACCCCGCTGGCCGGACTGCGGGCCATGTCCGAGGCGCTGGAGGACGGCATGGCCGCCGACCCGGCGCGCTACCACCGGCAGATCCGTACCGAGGTGGAGCGGCTCAACTCCATGGTCGGCGACCTCTTCGAACTCTCCCGCATCCACGCGGGCGCGCTGTCCCTGACCCCGAGCCGGATGTCGGCCTACGACCTGATCGGCGACGCGCTGTCGGGGGTGGACCCGCTGGCCAGGGAGCACGGGGTGCGGCTGGTGGGGGACGCGGTGGAACGGGTGCCGGTGGAGGTGGACGGCAAGGAGATGACCCGGGTGCTGGCGAACCTGCTGATCAACGCGATCCGGCACACCCCGGCCGACGGGACGGTGGCGGTGGCCGCCGAGCGGCGGGGGGACGGGGTGGTGCTGTCCGTCACCGACGGGTGCGGGGGGATCGCGGCGGAGGACCTGCCGAGGGTCTTCGACACGGGGTGGCGGGGGACGGCCGCGCGGACGCCCCCGGCGGGGGCGGGACCGGTGCCTCCGGCGGGGGCGGGGCTGGGGCTGGCGATCGTGCGGGGGATCGTGGAGGCGCACGCGGGGCGGGCCGAGGTCCGCAACGTGCCGGGAGGGTGCCGGTTCGAGGTGACGCTGCCGGTGCGGTAGCCCTTGCCGGGCGGGGGCGGGGGTGTAGGGGCCGCTGGCTTAGGCGGGCGCGGCCCGGGGGCGGGGGCTCCGCCCC
>NZ_JASISO010000001.1:82976-351560 GCF_030063135.1 Streptomyces sp. G-G2 | reverse complement strand
TCTGCTCCGGGCTCCACTTCTCGTCCAGCATCGCCTGGACGGCGTCCCGCAGCTCGGGAATGTCGTGGATCTTGCGGGTCTTGGGGCGGGGCCGGCGGGCGTCCGCGCGGGCCTGGGCCGCATACGGGCGGTAGTGCCACGTGCCGCGGGTCCCGTCGGTGCGGTTGCGGCGGATCTCCCGGCTGACCGTGGAGGGGCTGCGGCCCAGCTCGGCGGCGATGGCGCGGACCGTGGCCTTCTCCCGCAGCCGGTCGGCGATGTGGATCCGGTCCGCTTCGCACAAGTACCTCGACGACGCGGACGGCGGCACCACCGCATGAATCGGTGGTGCCGCCTTGTTCCCGCCGGACGCATTGCGTCCGTTGCGCCAGCGTCTGCCGGTCTTCGGGTTGATCCCGACGATCCGGCACGCTTCCTTGTTGCTCAAGCCCTGCTGCATGAGCTGGAAGTATCCAGCCCGTTCCTCAGCGAGCTTCTTTCGCCCCTGAGGGCTCCGCACCTCACGGATCCGGAAGTCCATCGCATCCCCTGAACTGGGGTGTTGCGACAACCACTAGAACCCAAGGCAAGAGTGCGGGGGCCTTTCACGTGCTGCCCACCGGGAGCGCCGGGTGGCTGGAACCGGCGCGGGCCCGGACGTGCTGTGCCGCTAGCCCTGCCAGCTGTGCGGGGCGCGGAAGCCCGGGGTGCGCTCCAGACGGCGCCAGCCCGCGGCGGAGCCGATGCGGTGGACCGGTCCGGCCTCGGGGGTCGCGGCGGCGCGGGCGAGGAGGATCGCGGTGATCGCGGCCAGCTCCTCGGGCTCGGCGTGGCCCTTCTCGACGCGCAGCAGGGTGTCGGTGGTGAGGCTCATGAGTGGCAGGTCTCCTTCGCTTCTACTGAGGCGGGTTGCCGTGCTTGCGCGACGGCAGGTCGGCGTGCTTGTTGCGGAGCATCGCGAGGGCGCTGACGAGGACCTCGCGGGTGTCCGCGGGGTCGATGACGTCGTCGACGAGGCCGCGTTCGGCCGCGTAGTACGGGTGCATCAGCTCGGACTTGTACTCCTTGACCATGCGCGCGCGCATGGCCTCGGGGTCCTCGGCCTCGGCGATCTGCTTGCGGAAGATGACGTTGGCGGCGCCCTCGGCGCCCATCACGGCGATCTCGTTCGTCGGCCAGGCGTAGGTGATGTCCGCGCCGATGGACTGCGAGTCCATGACGATGTAGGCGCCGCCGTAGGCCTTGCGCAGGATCAGCGAGATCCGCGGGACGGTGGCGTTGCAGTACGCGTACAGCAGCTTCGCGCCGTGGCGGATGATCCCGCCGTGCTCCTGGTCGACACCGGGCAGGAAGCCGGGGACGTCCAGGAGGGTGATGATCGGGATGTTGAAGGCGTCGCAGAGCTGGACGAACCGCGCGGCCTTCTCGGAGGCGTGGATGTCCAGGACTCCGGCGAGGTGGCCGGGCTGGTTGGCGACGATGCCGACGACCTGGCCGTCCATCCGGGCCAGGGCGCAGATGATGTTGCGGGCCCAGCGCTCGTGGATCTCCAGGACGTCGCCCTCGTCGACGAGTTCCTCGATGACCTTGAGCATGTCGTACGGGCGGTTGCCGTCGGCGGGGACCAGGTCGAGCAGGACGTCCGAGCGGCGGTCGGCCGGGTCGGTGCTCTCGTGGACCGGGGGGTTCTCCCGGTTGTTGGAGGGCAGCATCGAGATCAGGTAGCGGACCTCGGAGATGCAGGTCTCCTCGTCGTCGTACGCGAAGTGCGCGACGCCCGAGGTCTCGGCGTGCACGTCCGCGCCGCCGAGGCCGTTCTGGGTGATCTCCTCGCCGGTCACCGCGCGGACCACGTCGGGCCCGGTGATGAACATCTGCGAGGTGTCCCGGACCATGAAGACGAAGTCGGTCAGGGCCGGGGAGTACGCCGCCCCGCCCGCGCACGGGCCGAGCATCACCGAGATCTGCGGGATGACGCCCGAGGCCTTGGTGTTGCGCTGGAAGATCCCGCCGTACCCGGCGAGCGCGGAGACGCCCTCCTGGATACGGGCGCCCGCGCCGTCGTTCAGCGAGACCAGCGGGGCTCCGGCCGAGATGGCCATGTCCATGATCTTGTGGATCTTGGTGGCGTGGGCCTCGCCCAGCGCGCCGCCGAAGATGCGGAAGTCGTGCGCGTAGACGAAGACCGTCCGGCCCTCGACCGTGCCCCAGCCCGTGATGACACCGTCGGTGTAGGGCTTCTTGGCCTCCAGGCCGAACCCGGTCGCGCGGTGGCGCCGGAGCTGCTCGACCTCCTTGAAGGACCCTTCGTCGAGGAGGAGCGCGATCCGCTCGCGGGCGGTCAGCTTGCCCTTGGCGTGCTGCGCCTCGGTCGCCCGGTCACTGGGTCCGCGCCGCGCCTGCTCACGCAGAGCGTGCAGCTCGGCCACGCGCCCGCGGGCGTCCGTCGGCTCGCTCGAAGTCTGGTCCACAACGGTCATGTACTGACCTTACGAACCCGGCCGTCGAAAACCCTCCGTTGGTTCCACACAGTCTCCGGCCCGATCCGCTGTACGGCCCGGACAGAAGGCACCGGGCATGCGAGGACTCCACCAGTTGGGACCTTCGTCCTTTGTGGAGTTCTCACAAACCTGCGCAACACCCGTCATGGAAGTTGAAATTTGAACAGAATGAGTCTAGCGTCATTCTCGTTGAAGGTTAAACCAATGGGCTCCCGCCGGGCCCGCCGACCGAGGAGTGAGTCATGGGTATCTTCACCCGCCGCAACCAGAGCGCGCAGGCCCCGGAAGGCGGCGCCGTCGCCACCCTCGACGTGGACCCCGCGCTCGCCGCGCTCACCGGTGACTACGTCATCGACGCGGCCCACAGCAGCATCGGCTTCACCGTCCGCCACGCCATGGTGACCAACGTCCGCGGCACCTTCGCCGACCACGAGGGCACCCTGCACCTCGACGGCGCGGACCCCTCGCGCTCCACCGCCTCCATCGACGTGAAGATCGCCTCCGTCGACACCGGCATCGGCGACCGCGACGGCCACCTGCGCTCCGGCGACTTCTTCGACGCCGAGGCCTTCCCCCTGATGACCTTCCGCTCCACCGGGGCGGCCCAGCTCGGCGGCGACACGTACCGCGTCACCGGCGAGCTGACCATCAAGGACGTCACCCGCCCGCTCTCCATCGACCTGGAGTTCAACGGATCGGCCACCGACGTCTACGGCAACGAGCGCGTGGGCTTCGAGGGCGCGGCCGAGATCCTGCGCTCCGACTGGGGTCTGACCTGGAACGCGGCCCTGGAGGCCGGGGGCGTCATGGTCAGCGACAAGGTCAAGCTGACCTTCGACGTCTCCGCCATCAAGCAGGCCTGATGCGGGCGGGCAGCGACGGCCGCGGCCCGGGCGGCCGGGACTGGTGCCGCGTCGGGCAACGTTCGCCCCGTCGGGCAGACACTGCCTGACACGGCACTAGAAGTCCCCGCCGCCGAAACCGCCGCCGTCGCCGAAACCGCCGCCGCCACCGAAGTCGCCGCCGCCGAAGTCGGAGGGGTTGAAGTCGGCCCCGGAGACGTCGCCGCCGTCGAAGCCGCCGCCCATGTCGGAGGCGTAGGCCGGGCCGGACATCATCATCGAGCCGAGCATCGTGCCCATCAGCAGCCCGGGCAGCATCCCGCCGCCGAAGTACCCGCCCGCCCAGGGACCGTACGCCGGGCCCGCGTCGTAGTACGGCCGCGGGCCGTGCTCGGTGTCGACCGTGCGGACCGCCGGGTCCATGCCGTCGCGCAGCCGCACCGCGTCCGCCGCGCAGACCGGGACGGTGCGCGGAGCCCCGCCCGCCGGGGCCCACGGGGCGTCCTCGGTACTGGGACCGTGGCGCGGGTCGAGGAAGCAGGGCGAACGGCGCTCCGGGACGGGCTCGCCCCGACGGCGCGCGTCGAGCGAGGCCAGCGCGTACCGGCCGTCCTCCAGCGCCTGGGTGACGCCCCGCACCTCCGCCGGGTGCTGGACCGCGGCCATGATCTGCTTGGCCTTCTCGTACGAGTCCAGGCCCTGCTCGTAGTCCTTGCGCATGGCGTCGTCCGCGCCGGGCTCCCCGGGGTGGAAGTCCAGCCGGTCCAGCTCCTCGCCGAAGGCCGTGATGTCCTCGTCGACGACCACCGAGAGCTTGCGGATCGCCTCGCGCTCCTCCTCTTCCTTCCTCTTCCGGTTGCGGCGCACCAGCGCGTACGCGCTGCCGCCGCCCACCAGCGCCACCGCGCCGAGGCCGATCAGGGCCCCGGAACCGACGCCGTCGTCCGACCCGGAGGCGCCCCAGGAGGCCGGGGCGCGGCCCTTGGCCTGGGAGAGGGCCTGGTCGACGAAGTTGTTGAGCTGGGTGCCCGCGTCGACCGCGCCACCCGCCTTGACGGCGTCGGTGAGGTTGCGGACGGCGCCGACCGGCATCACCGTGCGATCGGCGGCGGCGTTGAAGCCGTCGCCGAGGCGGATCGCGTAGAGCCCGGTGACCCCGGTCTCCGTACGGACCGTGCGCAGCACGCTGTCGGCTGGGAACTCGGCGCTCGCGGGAAGCACCGCGACGAACACCGGCTTGCCCGCGTCCTTGATCTTCTTGGCCAGGGCGTCCGCCTGGTCCTTCGGCAACTGCGCCTCGGCGCGCGGGTCGACGTAGACCGGGCCCTTCTTGAGGGCCTGCGCCACGGTGGCCGGTCCGGTGGCGGCCAGGGCCTGCGGCGCGGCCACGAGGGCGGTCGCGGACAGGGCCAGCAGCAGACCGGAGAGTACGGAAACGAGCCTGGTCCTCATGGCTCCGACGGTACCTGAACCGGTCATTTCCCGTGTGAGCTGGACATAAGGCCGGGGGCCCGCCGCCGGGCCCCCGGCCTGCCGTGCGGGACCGCTATTCGGCCGGTTCGACACCCGCGCGCAGGAGGCCGTAGGTGAAGGCGTCCTCCAGGGCCTGCCAGGAGGCCGCGATCACATTGGTGCCGACACCCACCGTGGACCACTCCCGGTGGCCGTCGGTCGTGGCGATCAGCACGCGGGTCGTGGAGTCCGTACCGTGCTTGCCCTCCAGGATGCGGACCTTGTAGTCGATCAGCTCGAACTTGGCCAGCTGCGGGTAGAAGCGCTCCAGCGCCACCCGCAGGGCCCGGTCCAGGGCGTTGACCGGGCCGTTGCCCTCCGCCGTGGCGACGATGCGCTCGCCCTTGGCCCACAGCTTCACGGTCGCCTCGTTGGCGTGCGTGCCGTCGGGGCGGTCCTCGACGATGGCGCGCCAGGACTCCGTACGGAAGTACTTGCGCGCCCGGCCCTCGACCTCGGCCCGCAGCAGCAGCTCGAAGGAGGCGTCGGCGGCCTCGAAGGTGTAGCCCGCCAGCTCGCGCTCCTTGACCCGCTCGACCACCCGGGAGATCAGCGCGCGGTCCCCGCCGAGGTCGACGCCCAGCTCCTTGCCCTTCAGCTCGATCGAGGCGCGCCCGGCCATGTCGGAGACCAGCATCCGCATGGTGTTGCCGACGCGCTCGGGGTCGATGTGCTGGTAGAGGTCCGGGTCCACCTTGATCGCGGAGGCGTGCAGGCCCGCCTTGTGCGCGAAGGCGGAGACGCCGACGTACGGCTGGTGGGTGGAGGGGGTGAGGTTGACGACCTCGGCGATGGCGTGCGAGATCCGGGTCATCTCGGCCAGCGCGCCCGCGGGGAGCACCGTACGGCCGTACTTGATCTCCAGTGCGGCCACGACCGGGAAGAGGTTGGCGTTGCCGACGCGCTCGCCGTAGCCGTTGGCCGTGCACTGCACGTGCGTGGCGCCCGCGTCCACGGCGGCGAGGGTGTTGGCGACCGCGCAGCCGGTGTCGTCCTGGGCGTGGATGCCCAGGCGGGCCCCGGTGTCGGCGAGGACGGTGGCGACGGTGGCGGTCACCTGGGCGGGCAGCATGCCGCCGTTGGTGTCGCACAGGACGACCACGTCGGCGCCCGCCTCGTGGGCGGCCCGTACGACGGCCTTCGCGTAGGCGGGGTTGGCGCGGTAGCCGTCGAAGAAGTGCTCGCAGTCCACGAATACGCGTCTGCCCTGCTCGCGCAGGTAGGAGACGGTGTCGCGGACCATCTCGAGGTTCTCGTCCAGCGTGGTGCGCAGCGCCAGCTCGACGTGCCGGTCGTGGGACTTGGCCACCAGGGTGATCACCGGGGCGCCGGACTCCAGCAGGGCGCGCACCTGGGGGTCCGTGGCCGCGGCGCCGCCCGCGCGGCGGGTCGCGCCGAAGGCGACCAGTTGGGCGTGCTTGAAGTCGATCTCGGTGCGGGCGCGCGCGAAGAACTCGGTGTCGCGCGGGTTGGCGCCCGGCCAGCCGCCTTCGATGAAGCCCACGCCGAAGTCGTCGAGGTGCCGGGCGATCGTCAGCTTGTCCGCGACCGTGAGGTTGATGCCCTCGCGCTGGGCTCCGTCGCGCAGGGTGGTGTCGAAGACATGGAAGCTGTCGTCGAGGACCGCGCTCGCCGCTGTCGCCTCTGTCGTCGTCGTCATGCTGATCTGACTCCTGTCGGATGAGTGGCTCCGGATGCCCGGGATCCACTTGCCCCCATCATCGCGCGCGGTCCGCTCCCGGCAGGAATGGAGCCGGGAAACGAAAAAACCTCTCGCGGGGTGCGAGAGGTCTGCGCGCGGGTCTGGGGCACGATGCCGCCTGCGTGAAGTTCTTCCACGCCTCAGCGGTCACTGCGGACCGGCGCGCTGCTGCCGATAATCATGGGCTGAGCAAGCACGCCCGCAGTCTGCCACACGTCCCGCCCCGCGAGCGGTCCGTCTCAGGATCCGGTCGCGGGCCGTCCTGGGCGGCGGTCTCAGGCTGCCGCCGGCCGGGGGACCACGAGGGTCTCGTCGAGGAACTCCGCGACGTGCGCCAGGATGTCGGGCCGCCCGGTCCCGGGCAGGCCCACCGCCAGCTGGATGCTGAACCCGTCCAGCAGGGACCGCAGCCGGGTCCCGAACCGGTCGGGGTCCACCCGGCGGAACTCCCCGCGCGAGATGCCCTCGGCGAGCAGCGCCACCAGGTCGCGGTGCCACGCCCCCTCGATGGCGGCCTGCCGGTCGCGCTCCTCGGGGCCCGCGTTCTGCGAGCGGTTCCAGACCTCCAGCCACAGGGTCCAGTGCGGGTCCCGGGCGCCGACGGGCACGTACAGGTCGACGTACGCCTGGAGCCGTTCGCGGGCCGGGCCGCGGCGCGAGAGCAGGCCCCGGCGCTGGTCGCCGAGGTCGGACTCGCTCCACTCCAGGGTCTGCAGGAGGAGTTCGTCCTTGCTGTGGAAGTAGTAGAGGAGGTGACCGCTGCTCATGCCGACCTGGCGGCCCAGACCGGCCATGGTCAGGCCGTCCAGACCGCGTTCGGCGATCGTGGCCATGGCGGCGACGAGCACGTCCTCGCGCGGGGGCGCGTTCTTCCGGGCGCGTACCTCACCGGCCGCCATGGGCCACTCCTTACCGTCCGCCGCAGGTCACACCTTCGGCTGCTGCTGGGTGATGCAGTGGATACCGCCACCCCCGGCGAAAATCGTACGCGCGTCAACCAGGCGCACGGTCCGTTCGGGGAACAGACCGCGGAAGATCTCGGCGGCTTCCTCGTCACGTGGGTCGTCGAAGGAGCAGAGCACCACGCCGCCGTTGCACAGGTAGTGGTTGATGTAGGAGTAGTCGACCCACTCCCCGTCCTCTTCCAGCACGGTCGGCGCCGGTACCTCGACGACCTCCAGCCGCCGCCCCTTGGCGTCGGTCTGCCCCCGCAGCAGGGCCGCGATCAGTTTGCAGCGCTCGTGGTCGGGGTGCGCGGGGTCGGGCTGGGCGTGCACCAGCACCACCCCGGGGCGGGCGAACGCGGCGACGATGTCCACGTGGCCCTGGGTGCCGTAGGTGCCGTAGTCACCGGCGAGGCCGTAGGGCAGCCAGATCGCCTTGGTGGTGCCGAGGTGGGCGTGGATCTCCCGCTCGACCTGCTCGCGGGTCCAGCCGGGGTTGCGGCCCGCGCCGAGCTGGACGGTGTCGGTGAGCAGGACCGTACCCTCGCCGTCGACGTGGATCGCGCCGCCCTCGTTGACGAGGGCGGTGCTGTACGTCCGGGTGCCCGCCAGGTCGGAGACGTGGCGGGCGATCTTCGAGTCGTGCTCCCAGCGGGCCCACTCCTGGGCTCCCCAGCCGTTGAAGGTCCAGTCCACAGCGGCCAGTTCACCCGCGTCGTTCGTGACGAAGGTCGGCCCGATGTCCCGCATCCAGGCATCGTCCAGCTCGCGCTCCACCAGCTCGACGTCCTCACCGACGACGGCGCGGGCACTGTCGGCGTCGCCGGGGGCGACGACCAGGGTGACAGGCTCGAAGCCGCGCACGGCGCGGGCCACGGCGCCCCAGGCCTCGCGGGCCTCGGCCAGCTCCCGCTCGTTGGTGAAGGTCGGGTTGGGGCTGGGCCAGGCCATCCAGGTGCGCTCGTGGGGAGCCCACTCGGGGGGCATGCGGAAACCGTCGGAGGCGGGCTGTGCGGTCATGGCGCGGGGTCCTTCCGGGCTGCGGGACGAGGCGGGGAGGGCGGAGCGGGTCAGGGCGGAGCGGGACGGGGCAGGGCGGGGCGGGTCAGAGGAAGTAGAGGCGGTTCAGGGAGACCGAATCGGCCGCCTCCGAGCGCAGCGGGTCACCGTCGAGGCTGACCAGTCCGCTGCGCGCGTCCACGTCGACCGCGCCCACCCGGGAATTGAGGAGGAGGTCCTTGGGACCGATGCCGCGCGTGCCGCGGACGGCGACCCGGCGCCGGCGGGTGGGCATCTGGTCGCCGTTCTGGACGGCGGCCGCCGCGACGAAGGCGACGGAGATGTCGGCCGCGGTGGCGCCGTACGAGCCGAACTGCGGTCCGAGCACGAGGGGTTCGCAGGTGTCGGTGGCCGCGTTGGGGTCGCCGGTGACGCCGTAGGCCGGGAAGCCCGATTTGAGGACGAGCTGCGGCTTGGCGCCGAAGAACTGCGGGCGCCACAGCACGATGTCGGCGAGCTTGCCGACCTCGATGGAGCCGATCTCGTGCGACAGGCCGTGGGCGATGGCCGGGTTGATGGTGAGCTTGGCCATGTAGCGCAGGACGCGGGCGTTGTCGTCGCCCTCGCCGTCGCCGTCCAGGGGGCCCAGTTCGCCCTTCATCTTGGCGGCCATGGCGAAGGTGCGGCGGATGGTCTCGCCCGCGCGGCCCATGCCCTGGGCGTCGGAGGAGGTGATGCCGATGGCGCCCAGGTCGTGCAGGACGTCCTCGGCTCCCATCGTGCCCGCGCGGATCCGGTCGCGGGCCATGGCCGCGTCGCCCGGGAGGTCCGGCTTGAGGTCGTGGACCGAGACGATCATGCCGTAGTGCTCGGCGACCGCGTCCCGGCCGAAGGGGAGGGTGGGGTTGGTGGAGGAGCCGATGACGTTGGGTACGCCGGCCATCTTGAGGACGTTGGGGACGTGTCCGCCGCCGCAGCCCTCGATGTGGAAGGCGTGGATGGTGCGGCCGTCCAGGACCCGAAGGGTGTCCTCGACGGAGAGGCACTCGTTGAGGCCGTCGCTGTGCAGGGCGACCTGTACGTCGTACTCCTCGGCCACCCGAAGGGCGGTGTCCAGGGCGCGGGTGTGGGCGCCCATGTCCTCGTGGACCTTGAATCCGGACGCGCCGCCCTCGGCGAGGGCCTCGATCAGCGGGGCCGGGTCGGAGGAGGAACCGCGGGCCAGGAAGCCGATGTTGACGGGCCAGGCGTCGAAGGCGTTGAAGGCGTGCTTCAGCGCCCACGGCGAGTTGACGCCGACGCCCCAGACCGGGCCGAACTCCTGGCCGATGATCGTGGTGACGCCCGCGGCGAGCGAGGCCTCCATGATCCGCGGCGAGAGCAGGTGCACATGGGTGTCCACGGCGCCCGCGGTGGCGATCAGGCCCTCGCCGGAGACGATGGAGGTGCCGGTACCGACGACCACGTCGACCCCGTCGAGGGTGTCCGGGTTGCCCGCGCGGCCGATCGCGTGGATACGGCCCTCGCGGATGCCGATGGAGACCTTGCGGATGCCGAGGACCGCGTCGATGACCAGCACGTTGCTGATCACCACGTCGCAGGTGTCGCGGACGGCGGCGGCCTTCAGGTGCAGGCCGTCGCGGGCCGTCTTGCCGAACCCGGCGAGGAACTCGTCCCCGGGCTTCTGCGCGTCGTACTCCACGCGGACGGTCAGGCCGGAGTCCCCGAGGCGGACCCGGTCGCCGGCGCGCGGTCCGAAGACGGAGGCGTACTCGTGGGGGTCGATGTGACGGCTGCCGGGGGCGCAGTGGTCGCTGTGCGGGGTCTGCTTGCTCATCGGTCCTGCTCTCCGTCCGTGGCATCGGTTCCGAGGTAGCCGCAGGCGGCCGCGCGGCGCAGGGCCTCGGCCTTGGCGCCCGGGGCGTCGAGCGGGCCGTCCACCAGCCCGGCGAACCCGATGGCGATCCGCTCGCCGCCGATCGCGACCAGGCCGACCTCGGCCTCGCCGCCCGGGTCGAAGCGGACGGAGGAGCCCGCCGGGACGCACAGCCGCATGCCGTAGGCGGCGGCGCGGTCGAAGTCCAGCCGCGGGTTCGCCTCGAAGAAGTGGAAGTGGGAGGTCACGCTGACCGGCACGGAGGCGGTGTTGCGCACGTGCAGGTGGACGGTGGGCTCCGGCTGGGGCGCTCCGGGGCCCGGCACGACCGCGCCCGGGGCGTTCTCGCCCAGGCCGACGGCGCCCCGGATCGGGGACGAGACCACCGCGAGGCGGGATCCGTCGTCGAAGACGGCCTCCACGTGCACCTCGGTGACCACGTCGCTGACGCCGGGCAGCACGTCATCGGGGCCCAGCACGGAGCGGGCCTCCTCGATGGCCTCCGCCAGCCGCTTGCCGTCGCGGGCGGCCTCGCAGACCGTGTCCGCCACGAGCGCGGTGGCCTCCGGGACATTGAGCTTGAGTCCGCGGGCCCGTCGGGCCCTGGCCAGTTCCGCAGCGCTGCGGAGCAGCAGCCGGTCTCGCTCCGTAGGGGTCAGCCGCACGCCGATCCACCACCTTTTGAGTCGATGGGTTAGAGCATCACTCTAACTCTTCATTTCCCCGCAATGAAGCATTGACCTGAGGGCAGGGCTTGGGTCACATTGAGTGTCGCTCAAACATTGCATCGCCACCCCCCCGCCCTGCCAAGGGAGTCCCCCATGCCCATCGAACAGCGCGGAGTCGACACCATCCCGGAGGAGGAGCGAACGAGCGGTCCCCGTGACCTGATCTCGATCCTCCTCGGATCCAATCTCTGCCTCGGTGTGATCGTCTTCGGCTGGCTGCCCCCGTCCTTCGGACTGGGTCTGTGGCCGTCGGTCACCGCCATCGTGACCGGCACCATCGCCGGAATCGCCGTCACCGCGCCGCTGGCGCTGGTCTCGCTGCGCACGGCGACCAACCTCTCCACCTCCAGCGGCGCCCAGTTCGGTGTCCGCGGCCGTCTCGTCGGCTCGATCGTGGGCCTGCTGCTCTCGCTCGGCTACACCGCCCTGACGCTGTGGATCGGCGGCGACGTGATGGTGGGCGCCCTCTCCCGGCTCACCGGACTGCCGGACACCGGCGTCTCGCGGGCCGCGATGTACGGCGTGCTCGCCGCGTGCACCGTCGTCGGGGCCGTCTTCGGCTACCGCCTCCTGCTGCGCATGAGCAAGATCCTCTCCATCGGCATGGTGGTCCTGCTGGCGATCGGCCTCTACGCCTACGCCCCCGACTTCACCACCACGGCGGCGGAGACCTCGTACCTCCTCGGCTCCTTCTGGCCGACCTGGCTGCTCGCCGCCGTCGCCGCAGGACTCAGCGGCCCCGTCGCCTTCATCACCCTGCTCGGCGACTACACCCGCTACGTCTCCCCGCGCAGGCACAGCCCCCGCAAGGTGCTCTGGGCCACCGGCTTCGGGCTGCTGATCGGCCTGCTGATACCGCAGCTGTTCGGCACCTACACCGCGCTCGCCGCCAAGGCCGGCGCCGACGACTACGCCGGGCCGCTCGTGGCCGCGTCGCCCTTCTGGTACCTGGTCCCGCTGCTCGCCGCCGCCGCGGCCGGCTCGGTGGGCAACGCGGGGCTGATGCTGTACTCCATGGGCCTGGACCTCGACGCGATCATCCCCAAGGCCACTCGGACCAAGGCCACCGTGATCGCCGCCGCCGTCGCCACCGCCTTCGTCTTCGTCGGCTCCTTCGAGTGGAACGTGCAGTCCGCGATGACCTCCTTCGTGCTCGTGCTGACCGCGATCGGCACCCCGTGGGCCGTGATCACCCTGATCGGCTTCGTCCGGTGCCGGGGGCAGTACGACGCCGACGCGCTCCAGGTCTTCAACCGCCGTGCGGTGGGCGGAATCTACTGGTACCGCGCCGGCTGGAACCTGAGCGCCACCGCCTCCTGGGTGATCGGCGCGGGTGTCGGTCTGCTCGCCGTGAGCACCCCGTTCTACGAGGGCCCCCTGCTCGCCCTGACCGGCGGGGTGGACTGCTCCTTCATCTTCTCCGGGCTGGCCGGAGGCCTCGTCTACGCGGCGCTGACCGCCCGCACCGGGCACGCGCGGACCCCGGCCCCCGCCGAGGAGCCGACCGCCGCCGAGGAGCCGGTCACCGCCTGATCCTCCGACGGCAATACGAACGGCCCGCGCCCCCGGATCCGGGAGCGCGGGCCGTCGTACGTACGGGAGCGGGTGCTCCTGGTGCCGCGTCAGGCAACGCTCGCCCCGTCGCGGCACTAGCCGAGCGGGTGCATCCAGCCGTGGGTGTCGGCGGAGCGGCCGGTCTGGAGGTCCAGCAGCGCCTTGCGGAGCTTCATGGTGACCTCGCCGGACTCGCCGTCGCCCTGGACCCAGGCGGCGCGCTCGGACTTGACCGAGCCGACCGGGGTGATCACGGCGGCGGTGCCGCAGGCGAAGACCTCGGTCAGGGTGCCGTTCTCGTTGTCGCGCTTCCAGTCCTCGGTGCTGATCCGGCCCTCCTCGGCGGTGTAGCCGAGGTCGCGGGCGATGGTGAGGAGGGAGTCGCGGGTGATGCCGGGAAGCAGCGAGCCGGTCAGTTCCGGGGTGACGATGCGCTGCGTTCCGTCCTTCTCCGCGTACACGAAGTACAGGTTCATCCCGCCCATCTCCTCGATCCAGCGGTGCTCGACGGCGTCCAGCCAGACCACCTGGTCGCAGCCGTGCTCGGCGGCCTGCGCCTGGGCCACGAGGGAGGCCGCGTAGTTGCCGCCGGTCTTGGCCGCGCCGGTGCCGCCCTTGACCGCGCGGACGTACTCCTCGGACAGCCAGACGGAGACCGGCTGGACCCCGCGGGGGAAGTACGCGCCCGCCGGGGAGGCGATGACCATGAAGAGGAACTCGTTGGCCGGGCGGACGCCCAGGCCGACCTCGCTGGCGAACATGAAGGGGCGCAGGTACAGGGAGGCTTCACCGGAGTCCGGCACCCAGGCGCGGTCCTGCTTGATCAGCGCGTCGCAGGCGGCGATGAAGAGGTCGGTGGGCAGCTCCGGCATCGCCATGCGGCGGGCCGACTTCTGGAACCGCTCCGCGTTGGCCAGCGGGCGGAAGGTGGAGACGGTGCCGTCGGGCTGCTGGTACGCCTTGAGGCCCTCGAAGATGGTCTGCGCGTAGTGCAGGGTCATGTTCGCGGGGTCGATCGACAGCGGCGCGTACGGGACCAGCTCGGCGTCGTGCCACCCGCGGCCTTCGGTCCACTTGATCGTGACCATGTGATCGGTGAAGTGGCGGCCGAAGCCGGGGCTGGCCAGGACCGCCTCGCGCTCCGCGTCGGACAGGGGGGTCGAGGAGGGCTTCAGCTCGATCGTGGGTGTCGTCATGAGTGCTTGTCCTTACACCGGTTTCGTAGGGCGGACCGCGCTCACGGCGTACTAGGACGTCCGAGCTTCCCCGTATTCCGCGGCCTCGCGTTCGATTATCGCGCGCGGAGCGGCCTCGGAGGAACAGGGGACAGCGGCCCAGGGGAGATGGTGGCACCCGGGGCCGTACAGGAAAAGCCGCCGGGTGCGGTGTGCGACCCGGCGGCTTCC
This sequence comes from Streptomyces sp. G-G2, assembly GCF_030063135.1. Classification (GTDB taxonomy): domain Bacteria; phylum Actinomycetota; class Actinomycetes; order Streptomycetales; family Streptomycetaceae; genus Streptomyces. Next base: position 337,517 of record NZ_JASISO010000001.1, on the reverse strand, counting down.
TGGAAGTGGAGCTGCCGGGTCAGCCGGCTACTCGTGCGGCGAGAGCGTCGCCGATCTCGTCCGTGGAGCGGAAGGTGCCGTCGCGCCCGGTCAGGTCGGCCTGGACCGCTTCCTCGACGCGGGCGGCCTGGGCCTCGTAACCGAGGTGGCGCAGGAGGAGGGCGACGGAGAGGATCGTCGCGGTCGGGTCGGCCTTGCCGGTGCCCGCGATGTCCGGGGCCGAGCCGTGGACCGGCTCGAACATGGACGGGAAGGCGCCGGTCGGGTTGATGTTCCCGGAGGCGGCCAGGCCGATTCCGCCGGTCACGGCGGCGGCCAGGTCGGTGAGGATGTCACCGAAGAGGTTGTCCGTGACGATCACGTCGAAGCGCTCGGGCTGGGTGACGAAGAAGATCGTCGCGGCGTCGACGTGCAGGTAGTCGGTGGTGACCTCGGGGTATTCCGTGCCGACCGCGTCGAAGATGTTCTTCCACAGGTGGCCGGCGAAGACGAGGACGTTGTTCTTGTGGACCAGCGTCAGCTTCTTGCGGGGGCGGGCGTTGGCGCGGTCGTAGGCGTCGCGCACCACGCGCTCCACGCCGTAGGCCGTGTTGACGCTGACCTCGGTGGCCACCTCGGCGGGCGTACCGGTGCGCAGCGAACCGCCGTTGCCCGTGTACGGGCCTTCGGTGCCCTCGCGGACGACGATGAAGTCGATGTCCGGACGGCCCGCCAGCGGGGTGGCGGTGTTCGGGAACAGCTTCGACGGCCGCAGGTTGATGAAGTGGTCGAAGGCGAAGCGGAGCTTGAGCAGCAGCCCGCGCTCCAGGACGCCCGACGGGACCGACGGGTCGCCGATGGCGCCCAGCAGGATCGCGTCGTGCTGCTTCAGCGCCGCCAGGTCCGCGTCCGGGAGGGTCTCACCGGTGCGGTGCCAGCGCTGGGCTCCGAGGTCGTATTCCTTGGTCTCCAGCTTCACGTCCTGGGGCAGGACCGCGGTGAGGACCTTGAGGCCCTGAGCCACGACTTCCTGACCGATTCCGTCACCGGGGATCACTGCGAGATTGATGCTGGTCGCCATGTCGGAACCGTACTCCCAGTCCCAGCCCTCGACACGTACCGTCCAGTATGTGGACGGGACGTGTCGTGGGCGGTGGATGCTCCCGTGCAGGTGGGGGCGGGTCAGTGGCCGGTGGAGCCGCCGTTGTCGCGGCGGTCGAGGGCCCGCTGGAGGGCTGCGGCGGCGTTCTTGCGGTCGGCGTCGGCGGGGCGGGAGGCGTGACGGACGCGGCGGACGGCAGAGGTCTCGGACATGGTGATTCGACTCCTTGAGAAGAGAGGGGGTCTCCAAGGCGCCGGAAGAGGCGGGGAGCTGCGCGCCACAGGGGTTGCCTGTCTCGGGGCACGCGCTCTCGACCGCCATTCGCTGGATCAGCGAGACGTTCGGCTCCTACCAAGCTAGGGCAGCTCGCCCCGTATGTCTCCGCGATTACTCGGACTTCCTACTATCTGAGACGGCGAAGCCCCCGGAAGGGCCTCCCCAGGGCCCGCCCCGGCCCCCATTTCAGGCCTTCTCGGCCCTGAGTTCCCTGATCAGAGCCCTCACGGCCAAGGTTGCGGCGGATTCCGGCGTGGTGACGTACCCCACGCGCCGCACCGGCCCGCGCGGGCCGAGACCGGTGATCTCCACGGCCTCCGTGGCCTCCCGCAGCGAGAGGTCCGGCAGGATCGCCATGCCCAGCCCCCGGCCGACCATGGTCAGGACCATCGCGTCGTCCTCCGCGCGGACCGTGGGGCCCGGGATCCAGTCCTGGGCGCGCCACCAGTCCCGGGTGCAGGAGCCGCAGTTCTCGTCCCAGTCCAGCAGGGGCAGCTCCCGGGGGCTCGGGTGCCCGGCCGGGTGGACCAGGGAGTACGCCTCCTCCACGAGCAGCCCCGTCAGCAGCCCGGGCAGCCCCGCCGGTACCTCGCCGGGCCCGCCCAGGGTCGCGATGCCCAGGTCGGCCCGGCCCGCGGCCACCTCCCCGGCGCTGCCCGCGCCCAGTTCGCGCACCACCCGGACCTCGGGGCGGATGCCGGGGTGCAGGGCGGTCAGCCGTTCCAGGGCGGGCGGCAGCAGGTGCAGGGCGGCGCTGCGGAAGGCGGTGACGCGCAGCGGGCCCGCGACGGTGTCCCGCGCGACGCCTCCCGCTCCGGTGCGCTGCCCGGCGCCGCGCGCCTCGGCGCCCATCACCTCGTACAGCCGCAGGATGCGGCGCGCGTGGGCGGCGGCGCGCTCTCCGGCGGGGGTGGCCCTGGCGCCCGTACGCCCGCGCTCGAAGAGGACCACGCCGAGCTTGGCCTCACTGCCGCGCACGGAGTGGGAGACGGCGGACTGGGTCAGTCCGAGGGTCTCGGCGGCGGCCGAGAACCCGCCCGCCGCGGCGACCGCGACCAGTACCCGAAGCTCCTGGGGCAGCAGCTCCACGGGCCTCTCACCTCGTTCCATGAGCGTCGTTCATGGATGGCTACCATCCATGAACGCAACCCCCTGCCCGACCCCGGGATTCCTTCCTAGCCTCGTGATCATGACCACGCAGACCGCATACGCCGTCCACCAGAGCGCCCGCCCCACCGGCTTCCCCACCGCCGCCGACTTCCGCCTCGCCCGTACCCCCGTCCCCTCCCCCACCCCCGGAACCGCCCTGGTCGAGAACCTGCTGCTCTCCGTCGACCCGTACCACCGCGGGATGATGGACGGCGGCGACGACGGCTTCGCGCTGGGCACCCCGCTGGAGGGCCGCTCGGTCGGCCGGGTGACCGCCTCCCGCGACCCGGGGCTGCGCGAGGGCGACCTGGTCTTCCACCGGGAGGGCTGGCGCACGCACGCACTCGTCACCCGGGGCGTGGCCGGCACCCGGGTCCTGCGCGGCCACGAGGGCATCCCGCTGGAGTCCTACCTGAGCATCCTGGGCGGCACCGGCCTGACCGCCTACGCCGCCCTGACCCGCACGGCCCGGCTGCGCGCCGGCGAGGACCTCTTCGTCTCGGCCGCCGCGGGCGGGGTCGGCACCGCCACCGGGCACATCGCCCGGCTGCTCGGCGCGCGCCGGATCATCGGCAGCGCGGGCTCCGCCGCCAAGGTGGCCCACCTGACCGGGGCCCTGGGCTTCGACGCGGCCTTCGACTACCACGACGGCCCGGTCGGCGAGCAGCTCGCCGCGGCGGCCCCGGACGGCATCGACGTGTACGTCGACAACGTGGGAGGCGAGCACCTGGAGGGGGCCATCGAGGTCCTGCGCGAGTACGGCCGGATCGCCTGGGTGGGCGCGATCTCGATGTACAACGGCGACCGGTCGCCCGCCGCGCCCCGCAACCTCTTCGAGGTCGTACACAAGTCGCTCCGCCTGGAAGGGGTATTGGTTCGAAATCACACCAATCTGCAGGACGAGCTGGAGGACTTCCTCGTACCGCACCTCCGCAGTGGCCGGATCGGTACCGACACCACCGTTGTGCAGGGCTTCGAGCAGACCGTGGAGGCCTTCCTGGGCATGCTCCGAGGAGACAATATGGGCAAGATGCTCGTCAGGATCGATGGCTGAATCTCCCCACCTGAAGTTCACCGAACTCTTACCGCACGGCTGTAGACCTTTGGGCCGCGCGCCGCCACTCTTGCGGCTGACGTGCCGACAGGGCACCGGAGTTGGAAGTGGGTGGCCAGTGACACCGATCAGCCGCAGAGGGTTCGTGGGTATCGGCGCGGGGCTGATGGCGGGGGCTGCCCTGCCCCCGCCGACGGCCTCGGCGGCCGCGGCCGCCGCGACCGGCACGATCACCGATGTGAAGCACGTGGTGATCCTGATGCAGGAGAACCGCAGCTTCGACCACTACTTCGGCAAGCTGAAGGGCGTCCGAGGCTTCGGCGACCGCGCCGCGGGCAACATCCCCGGCGGCTGGGGCATGTTCAACCAGCCCAACTGGGGCGGCCGCCAGTACCCGTGGAAGCTCAGCTCCACCCCCGCGGTGGGCGGTGTCGACGGCGAGACCCTCGCCCAGTGCAACGGCGACCTGCCGCACAGCTGGTCCTCGCAGCACGCGGCCTGGAACAAGGGCCGGATGGACAACTTCGTCACCGGCGTCGGCAACACCCGCACCCTCGGCTACCTCGACCGCGGCGACATCCCCTTCCACTACGGCCTCGCCGACAACTACACGATCTGCGACGCCTACTTCTGCTCCACCCTGAGCGCCACCGGCCCCAACCGCACCTTCCTGTGGAGCGGCAAGGTCGACGCGGGCAGCAAGGACGGCGGCGACGAGTCCGGGCTGACCTGGGAGACGTACGCGGAAGGCCTCCAGCGGGCCGGGATGAGCTGGAAGGTCTACCAGAACGCCCAGGACAACTACGGCGACAACGGTCTCGCGTACTTCAAGAAGTTCACCGACGCGGCCCCCGGCAACCCGCTGTGGGACCGCGGCATGGGCTCGGTGCCCAAGGTCACCGGCTCCACCCCGGACGACATCGCCGCCGCCATCCGCGCCGACGTCGTCGCGGGCACCCTGCCGCAGGTCTCGTGGGTCGTGGCCAACGAGGCGTTCTCCGAGCACCCGTACGCCCCGCCCGCCGACGGCGCGCACTTCGTGGACCTGGTCTACCGGGCACTGTCCGCCAGCCCCGAGGTCTTCGACTCGACCGTCCTCTTCCTCAACTACGACGAGAACGACGGCTTCTTCGACCACGTCCCGCCGCCCATAGCCCCGCCCGGCACCCCTGGCGAGTACATCGACGGCACCCCCATCGGCCTCGGCTTCCGCGTCCCGATGATCGTGATGTCGCCCTGGACCCGCGGCGGCTGGGTCAGCTCCGAGGTCTTCGACCACACCTCGGTGCTCCGCTTCATGGAGACCTGGACGACGGCCCTCGGTACGCCCGCCACCTGCCCGAACATCAGCGCCTGGCGCCGCAGGGTGACCGGTGACCTGACCGGCGTCTTCGACTTCGCCCGCCCGGTGTACGGGGTCCCCGGCGGCCTCCCGTCCACCGGCAAGGTGATCGGGCAGTCGACCTGCGCCCCGCTGACCAACCCGGCACCGCAGGACAACGCGCTGCCGGTCCAGGAGCCGGGCACCCGCCCGGCGCGCGCCCTCCCCTACCAGGTCAACGGCAACCTCGACCGGTTCGAGTTCGGCGCCGCGGGCAAGGTCCTGGCCTGGTTCTCGATGACCAACCAGGGCGCCCAGGCGAAGAGCGCGGCGCACTTCTCGATCCGCCCCCACCAGTACCGCGACACCGCGTCCTGGGAGTACACCGTCGACCCGGGCGCCACCGCGAGCGACTACTTCAACATCGGCCTCGGCAGCGGCTCCGGCAAGTACGACCTCTCCATGGTCGGCCCCAACCGCTTCCTGCGCCGCTTCACCGGCGACACCACGAAGGCGGGCAAGGCGATCGAGGTCGCGGCCCGCTTCGCGACCGAGCCGGGCACCGGCAAGACCGCGCTCTACTTCAAGCTGACCAACACCTCCGCGGCGGCGGTCACCTTCACGATCCGCTCCAACGCCTACCGCACGGACGGTCCCTGGACCTACACGGTGCCCGCGAACTCCTCCCGCGAGGACTACTTCAACGTGGTGGCGTACGCCAACGGCTGGTACGACTTCACCGTCCTGGCGGACTCCGACGGCACCTGGTCGCGCCGGTACACGGGCCACATCGAGACGGGCGCCCCCAGCATCACCGGCTGACGCGGCACTACTAGAGCACGTCGCCTTCGCGCCAGTCGAAGTCGAGCCGCCCGGCGGGGCCCTCACCGGGGAGGACCCCGCCGCCCGGTACCCACACGTACGTCGACCCCTCCTCCTGCGCGAGCCGCTCGGGGCCGCCGGGGCCGAGGACCCCGATCTCACCGGGCCACGCCCGCCAGCCGCGCCCCGCGTACAGCGCGGCGCCCTCGGCGGAGGCCGAGAGCGCGCCCAGGACGTAGGCCCCCTCGATCACCCGCTCCAGCGCGGCCACGACCGCCGTGCCCAGACCGCGCCGGCGCCGGTCCGGCCGCACGGCCACGGCCTCGACGTACCCGGTCCGCAGGGACCGGCCCCGGTGCGCCACCCGCCGCATGACCACGCTGCCGTGCGCGACCAGCCGGTCCCCCTCGTACGTCAGGGCGTGCGTTCCGCCGAGCGCGTGCTCGAAGTCGAGGTCGGAGAAGTCCCCGCCGAAGGCCCCGTCGAGCAGTTCCCGGACCGCCGCCCGCCGTCCGCCGGTCAGCTGCGCGGTGTGCCGCAGGACGGTGCCCACAGTGGCGGCCGTGCCGTCGCTCATGCCGTGCTCCCGTCCTTCTCCAGCCACGCCGCATACCAGGTGCGAAAGTCCGGGCTCTCGGGGGTGAACCCGTGCCAGTCGGGGTCGAAGCACCAGACCTCCCCCGCGCGCGGACCGGTCAGGACCAGCCGGGAGAACGCCCCGCAGCCCACCTCGGCCAGGGTCAGCGTGCCCTGGCCGCCCCGCCCGGCGGGCTCGAACGGCGCGGCGAGGCGGCCCGGGAGCCGGTCCTGCTCCCACTCGTCGTCCACCGCCCACTCCCCGTCCGCCTCGGGTCTGGGCGCGGTGAGGGGCAGCAGCCCGTGGTGCGGCCCCGCGGGGCCGTCGCCGACCGCCGCGACGAAGGCCCGGTACGCCGCGGGCAGCCGGATCCCGTGCGCCCCCTCGAAGGCCCGGATCTCCGCCTCGGGCAGCGGCGGAGCGAGCACCAGGGCCCGGGCGCCGAGCCGGGCCCGTACGTCCGTCGCGTCCCACATGTCCATGCACGGACGCTACCAACGGAGGGCTGCGGCACGCGGCCGGATTCCGCCGGGGGCGCGCCGCAGCGCTAGCCAGGCCGGGGCGGTGATCGGCAGACTCGGGCGCATGTCGCCTCAGACCCAGCAATGGACCCCCACCCACGGCGAGCCCTATCGCCCCGTCTCCTACCGGCCCGACCGGATGCCCGCCCCCGAATCCCTGGCGCGAGCCGCGGAGTTGCGGGAGCGGATGGACCAGCGGCGGACCGTACGCCACTTCTCCCCCGACCCGGTGCCGGAGCAGGCCGTCCGGGACGCGATCGCGTGCGCCGCGACCGCGCCGTCCGGGGCGCACCAGCAGCCGTGGACCTTCGTCCTGGTCAAGGACCCCGACGTACGCCGCCAGATCCGGGACGCCGCCGAGCAGGAGGAACTCGTGTCCTACGACGGCAGGCTCGGCGACGAATGGCTCGCCGCCCTGCGCCCCCTGGGCACCGACGCCGTCAAGACCCACCTCACCGATGCCCCGGCCCTGATCGTTGTCTTCCAGCAGCGGTACTGGCTGGGCCCGGACGGCGCCAAGCGCAAGCACTACTACGTCGACGAGTCGGTCGGCATAGCGGTGGGCATGCTGCTGTCCGCCCTGCACCTGAGCGGCCTGGCCGCCCTGGTCCACACCCCGAGCCCGATGCGCTTCCTGGGCCACGTCCTGCGCCGCCCGGAGAACGAGAAGGCCTTCGCGGTCATCCCGGTCGGCTACCCCGCCCCCGACTGCGAGGTCCCGGACCTCCTGCGCAAATCCCTGGACCAGGTCATGGTCGAGGTCTGAGCCCGGCGATCCCCTGATGCGCGCCGAGGCCATCGGGGTGACCCGGCCCACCGTCCGCACTCGTGCCGTGACCGGCGGTGGAACTGGGACCGCCCCCGCTCCGGGCTTGGGGGTACCGGGGCGGGGGCGGGGTTCAGGAGGGCGTGGGTCAGCCCATGTGGGGGTAGCCGTACTCGGTCGGCGGCACCAGGGTCTCCTTGATGGAGCGGGTCGAGGTCCAGCGCTGCAGGTTGGTCGCCGCGCCCGCCTTGTCGTTGGTGCCGGACGCCCGTCCGCCACCGAAGGGCTGCTGGCCGACGACGGCGCCGGTCGACTTGTCGTTGATGTAGAAGTTGCCCGCGGCGAAGCGGAGCTTCTCCATCGCGTCGGCCGCCGCGTAGCGGTCCTGGGCGATGACGGCCCCGGTCAGCGCGTACGCCGACACCGACTCCATCTGCTCCAGCATCGCGTCGAAGGCGTCGTCCTCGTAGACGTGGATCGCGAGGATCGGGCCGAAGTACTCGGTCGTGAAGACCTCGTTCGCCGGGTCGGTGCACGCGATGACGGTCGGGCGCACGAAGTAGCCCTCGGAGTCGTCGTACGTGCCGCCCGCGACGATCTCGCAGGTCGGGTCGGCCTTCGCCCGGTCGATCGCGGCCTTGTTCTTCGCGAAGGAGCGCTCGTCGATGACCGCGCCGATGAAGTTCGTCAGGTCGCGGACGTCGCCCATGGTGATGCCGTCGACCTCGGCGGCGAAGGCTTCCTTGAAGCCGTCGTTCCAGATCGAGGCCGGGACGTAGGCGCGCGAGGACGCCGAGCACTTCTGGCCCTGGAACTCGAAGGAGCCGCGGGTCAGGGCGGTCTTCAGGATGCCGCGGTCCGCCGACGGGTGCGCGACGACGAAGTCCTTGCCGCCGGTCTCGCCGACCAGGCGCGGGTAGGACTTGTACTTCTCGATGTTGGTGCCGACCGTCTTCCACAGGTGCTGGAAGGTCTTGGTCGAACCGGTGAAGTGGATGCCCGCCAGCTCGGGGTGGGTCAGCGCCACCTCGGAGACGGCGATGCCGTCGCCCGTCACCAGGTTGATGACGCCCTTGGGCAGGCCGGCCGCCTCCAGCAGCTCCATGAGGAGGACCGCGGAGTGGGTCTGCGTCGGGGACGGCTTCCACACGACCACGTTGCCCATCAGGGCCGGGGCGGTCGGCAGGTTGCCGGCGATGGCCGTGAAGTTGAACGGCGTGATCGCGTAGACGAAGCCCTCGAGCGGGCGGTGGTCGCTGCGGTTCCACACGCCGGCGGAGTTCGCGCCCGGCTGCTCGGCCAGGATCTGGCGGGCGAAGTGGACGTTGAAGCGCCAGAAGTCGACGAGCTCGCACGGGGTGTCGATCTCGGCCTGCTGGGCGGTCTTCGACTGGCCGAGCATGGTGGAAGCGGCCAGCTTCTCGCGCCACGGGCCGGACAGCAGCTCGGCGGCGCGCAGGATGATCGCGGCGCGGTCGTCGAAGTCCATCGCGCGCCAGGCCGGAGCGGCGGCGAGGGCCGCGTCGACGGCGTCCTGCGCGTCGGCCCGCGTGGCGTTGGCGTACGTACCGATGGCCGACTTGTGGTCGTGCGGCTGGACGACGTCGAAGCGGTCGCCACCGCCCATCCGCTTCTCGCCGTTGATGGTCATCGGCAGGTCGATCGGGTTCTCGGCCAGCTGCTTGAGCTGGAATTCGAGGCGCGCGCGCTCCGGGGTGCCGGGGGCGTACGAGTGGACCGGCTCGTTGACCGGCGCGGGGACCTGGGTCACAGCATCCATGGGGCTGGTAACTCCTTGAGCTAGTTCTGGGCTAGTTCTTGGTGATCATCGAGCGGACGAAGAAGAGGAGGTTGGCGGGCTTCTCCGCGAGGCGGCGCATGAAGTACCCGTACCAGTCCGTCCCGTACGCGGTGTAGACACGCATCCGGTGGCCCTCCGCGGCGAGGCGCAGGTGCTCGTCGCTGCGGATGCCGTACAGCATCTGGAACTCGTACTCGTCGAGCTTGCGCCCCGCCTGGCGGGCCAGCTCCTGGGCGATGGCGATCAGGCGCGGGTCGTGGGACCCGATCATCGGGTAGCCGGAGCCCTCCATCAGCGTCTTCAGGACGCGGACGTACGCCTTGTCGGTCTCGGCCTTGTTCTGGTAGGCGACCTCGGCGGGCTCCTTGTAGGCGCCCTTCACGATCCGGACGCGGCTGCCGGCGGCGGCCAGACGGCGGGCGTCGGCCTCGGTGCGGAAGAGGTACGCCTGGATCACGCAGCCGGTCTGCGGGAAGTCGCGGCGCAGCTCCTCGTGGATGGCGAACATCGAGTCGAGGGTGGTGTGGTCCTCGGCGTCGAGCGTGACGGTGGTGCCGATCGCGGCGGCGGCCTCGACGACCGGGCGGACGTTGGCGAGGGCCAGCTCGTGGCCGCCCTCCAGCGACTGCCCGAACATGGAGAGCTTGACCGACATCTCGACCGACTCGCCCAGGCCCAGCGCGGCGAGGCGCTCGATCAGCTGGAGGTAGGCGTCGCGGGCGGCGTGCGACTGCTCGGCGGTGGTGATGTCCTCGCCGACCACGTCGAGGGTGACCTCAAGGCCCTTCCGCGTGAGATCCACGACGATCGGGATGACCTGGTCGACCGTCTCGCCCGGGATGAACCGGTTCACCACCGGCTTGGTCACCGGGGCGGCGGAAACGATGCGGCGCATCTTGTCGCTGCGCGAAGCGGCAAGGATCGCGGGACCCAGCACGGGCACCTCCAACGGGTGGCGGGAGTTCAAAGAGTCGCAAGTAGGACCACCGTGAAACCTAGAGATCGCCTCGATCCTCTGCCATCGACAGCTGTCACGCATCCGTGGCCCCGATCTCATACATATGTCTGAAAGGCAGCTCGGGGAGTGGGAGAATGTCCGCGTGAAGGGCGATTACCAGGACCTGGTGGACGAGATCTCGGCGCTGCTCGGCGCTCCGGCGACGCTGGAGAACCGGGACTTCCGCCTCATCGCCTTCGGCGCGCACGACAGCGATGACGACCTCGCGATGGACCCCGTACGGACCCGCTCGATCCTGACCCGCCAGTCGACGGCGGCCGTACGGTCCTGGTTCGAGGGGTTCGGGATCACCCGGGCGACGCGGCCCGTACGGATTCCCGCGGCGCCGGAGGCCGGGGTCTTCCGCGGCCGGATCTGCCTGCCCGTGCGCTACCGGGGGATCGCCCAGGGCTACGTGTGGCTGCTGGACGCCGAGCCGGGGCCCGGGCCGGAGCAGCTGGACGCGGCCATGGAGGTAGCCGAGCGGATCGGCGTACTGATGGCGGAGGAGGCGAAGGCGGGGGCCGACCTGACCCGCGAGTTCCGCGCGGTGGTCACCGCCGGGCGGGGCTGGCAGCGGGACATGGCGGTGGCCGCGCTGCGGGTGGCCCTGGGGCCGGACGCGGACGGGCCGCACGCGGTGGTGTGCGTGACGCCCTGGAGCGGGCAGGCCCCGCCCTCGGTCCCGGGGGCGGCGGCGGTGTGCGTGGTGCCCCGCGGCGCCGGGGACGAGGGGGTCGAGGAGCTGCCCGGGGCCTCCCTGGCGGTGCTGGTGCGGCTGCGGTCGGCGGACCTGGCGGCCCCCGCGGTCACGGCGGCGACCCGGCTGCTGGCCGGACCGGGAGCCGGACCTGCCGCTACGTCGCCCCGTACGCCGGACAGCGCGTCCCCCGGCGCGACCCCGGCCCCCGCCCCAGCCCCCGCCCCCGGGAGCGCGACGGCCGGGATCGGGCTCCCCCGCACCGGGCTGGCCGGGCTGCCGGGGGCCTGGGAGCAGGCGGTGGCCGCGGCCCGCGCGGCGGCGGCCCAGCCCCTGCTCGGCCCGGTGGCCCAGTGGTCCGGGATCGGCCCGTACCGGATGCTGGCGGCCCTGGCGGCGGCCCCGGAACTGGCCCGCGACGACCCGGCGGCCCGCGCCCTGCTGACCCCCGCCCACGCGGAACTGGCCCGCACCGCGGAGGTGTTCCTGGACTGCGCGGGCCAGGCCGGCCGGGCGGCGGCGGCCCTGGGCATCCACCGGCAGACCCTGTACTACCGGCTGGCCCGGGTGGAGAAACTGACCGGCCTGGACCTGGACGCGGGCGAGGACCGGCTGCTGCTCCACATGGCCCTCAAGGCGTCCCGCCTACGGGCCTGAGAGCGGCACGGCCCCACGCGCACGCGGGGATCCCGGCACACGGGCCCGGCGTACGCGGGGGTCCGGGCACACGCGCCCCGGCAGACAGGGAGGGCCCGGGGGAACTCCCCCGGGCCCTCCCCTCGTACGGCAGCGCCGGTCAGCCGAGGTTGACCGAGCGGGCCGAGACCGCGCCGATGTCCTCGGCGATGGCCGCGAGGACCTCCACCGGGACCTCGGCGTCGACGGTGAGCACGCCGAGCGCCTCGCCGCCCTCTTCGGCCCGGGCGACCTGCATGCCCGCGATGTTCAGACCGGCCTCGCCGAGGAGTCGGCCGACCGCGCCGACCACGCCCGGGCGGTCGGTGTAGCGCAGGACGACCATGTGGTCGGCGAGCGACAGGTCCACGTCGTACTCGCCGATGCCGACGATCTTCTGCAGGTGCTTGGGACCGGCGAGGGTGCCGGAGACCGAGACTTCCTGACCGTCCGACAGGGTGCCGCGCACCGTGACCACGTTGCGGTGGTCCGGGGACTCCGACGAGGTGGTCAGACGTACCTCGACACCGCGCTCCTGCGCGAACAGCGGGGCGTTGACGTAGGAGACCGTCTCGTCGACGACGTCCTCGAACACACCCTTGAGCGCGGAGAGTTCGAGCACCTTCACGTCGTGCTGGGTGATCTCGCCGCAGACCTCGACGTCGAGGCGGACCGCGACCTCGCCCGCGAGGGCCGTGAAGATCCGGCCGAGCTTCTCGGCGAGCGGGAGGCCCGGACGCACGTCCTCGGCGATGACCCCGCCCTGCACGTTGACCGCGTCGGGGACGAGTTCACCGGCGAGCGCGAGGCGCACCGACTTGGCGACCGAGACGCCGGCCTTCTCCTGGGCCTCGTCCGTGGACGCGCCGAGGTGCGGGGTGCAGACGACCTGGTCCAGCTCGAAGAGCGGGGAGTCCGTGCAGGGCTCCTTCGCGTACACGTCGAGACCGGCTCCGGCGACCCGGCCCTCCTTGATGGCCGAGTACAGCGCGGCCTCGTCCACGATCCCGCCGCGGGCGGCGTTGACGATGCGCACCGAGGGCTTCACCTTGTGCAGGGCCTCGTCCCCGATGAGACCGAGGGTCTCCGGGGTCTTGGGCAGGTGCACGGTGATGAAGTCGGCGACCTCCAGCAGCTCGTCCAGCGCCAGCATCTTGACGCCCATCTGGGCGGCGCGCGCGGGCTGTACGTAGGGGTCGTAGGCGACGATCTTCATGCCGAAGGCCGACATGCGCTGGGCGACCAGGACACCGATGCGGCCGAGGCCGACGACACCGAGGGTCTTCTCGCTCAGCTCGACGCCGGTGTACTTGTTCCGCTTCCACTCGCCGTTCTTCAGGGCGGTGTTGGCCTGCGGGATGTGGCGCGCCGTGGCGACGAGGAGGCCGCAGGCCAGCTCGGCGGCGGTGACGATGTTGGAGGTCGGCGCGTTGACGACCATCACACCCGCCTTGGTGGCGGCGGAGACGTCGACGTTGTCCAGACCGACGCCCGCGCGGGCGACGACCCGCAGCTTCTTGGCCACGGCGATGGCCTCGGCGTCGACCTTGGTGGCGGAGCGCACCAGGATCGCGTCGGCGTCGACGATGGCGGGCAGCAGCTCCGCGCGGTCGGCGCCGTTGCAGTGCCGGATCTCGAAATCGGGGCCGAGAGCCTCGACGGTGGCAGGCGACAGCTCTTCGGCGATGAGTACGACAGGTTTCGAGCTCACGTGGGTCCTCACAAGTCCAGTGCGGACGGCCGTCCCGACGGCCGCAGGCGTGGAGGGGGTAGCCGCGTGGAAGACGCACGACACTGTGGGCCTGACGCGTTGTGTTGAGCAGTGTAGTGGCGTTGCGGCACCGCTAATCCGCCTGTCCGGAAGGATCACCCGTCCGTGGTTGGCCGGGGTGGACAAGGCGGTGTGCAGGAAGCCGTCTTCCAACGGGGCCCGGGTGTGCGGCGGGGCCGGGACAGCGCGTCCCGGCCCCGCCGCGGGCGGACTACTTGTCCTCGGCGTCGACCCAGCTCATCAGCTTGCGCAGCTTCTTGCCGGTGGTCTCGAGGAGGTGCTCCTCGTCGGCCTTCTTGTACTCGTTGTACTTCGGCAGACCGGCCTTGTACTCCGCCATCCAGTTGTTGGCGAAGGTGCCGTCCTGGATCTCGGCGAGGACCTTCTTCATCTCGGCCTTGGTGGCGTCGGTGATGATGCGCGGGCCGGTGATGTAGTCACCCCACTCGGCGGTCTCGGAGACCGACCAGCGCATCTTCTCCAGGCCGCCCTCGTACATGAGGTCCACGATGAGCTTCAGCTCGTGGAGGCACTCGAAGTACGCGATCTCGGGCTGGTAACCGGCCTCGGTCAGGGTCTCGAAACCGGCCTTGACCAGGGCGGAGGCGCCACCGCAGAGAACGGCCTGCTCACCGAACAGGTCGGTCTCGGTCTCCTCGGTGAAGGTGGTCTTGATGACGCCGGCGCGGGTGCCGCCGATGCCGGCCGCGTAGGACAGGGCCAGCTCGAAGGCCTTGCCGGTCGCGTCCTGCTCGACCGCCGCGATACACGGAACCCCGCGGCCCTCTTCGTACTGGCGGCGGACCAGGTGGCCCGGGCCCTTCGGGGCGACCAGGGCGACGTCGACGTCCGCGGGCGGCTGGATGAAGCCGTAGCGGATGTTGAAGCCGTGGCCGAAGAAGAGCGCGTCACCGGCCTTGAGGTTGTCCTTGATGGACGCCTCGTACACCTCGGCCTGGATCGGGTCCGGGGTGAGGATCATGATGACGTCGGCCCAGGCCGAGGCCTCGGCAACGGAGACGACCTTCAGGCCCTGCTCCTCGGCCTTGGCCTTGGACTTGGAGCCCTCCTGGAGACCGACGCGGACGTCGACGCCGGAGTCGCGCAGGGACAGCGCGTGGGCGTGGCCCTGGCTGCCGTAGCCAATGACCGCGACCTTGCGGCCCTGGATGATGGACAGGTCGGCGTCGTTCTCGTAGAACAGCTCGGCCACTGGGATATCTCCTTGGTGCGCTGGTGTTGCACCCACCGTACGGCGGGGAACGGAATCAGAGTTTCTTGGTCTCGCCATACGAACGCGGGCGTTGCGCGGGGCGAGGGCCGGGAGGCCGGGTCAGGCGCTGCGGTCGAGTGCGCGCAGGCTGCGGTCCGTGATGGACCGGCCGCCGCGCCCTATGGCGATCGTGCCGGACTGCACGAGTTCCTTGATGCCGAAGGGTTCCAGCATCTTCAGCATCGCGCCGAGCTTGTCGGTGCCGCCGGTCGCCTCGACGGTGACGGCGTCCGGGGAGACGTCGACCGTCTTGGCACGGAACAGCTGGACGATCTCGACGATCTGCGAGCGGGTCTCGTTGTCGGCGCGGACCTTGACCAGGACCAGCTCGCGCTCGATGGCGCTGTGCTGCTCCAGCTCGACGATCTTGAGGACGTTGACCAGCTTGTTGAGCTGCTTGGTCACCTGTTCGAGCGGCAGGGCCTCGACGTTGACGACGATGGTGATGCGGGAGATGTCGGGGTGCTCCGTGACGCCGACCGCCAGCGAGTCGATGTTGAACCCGCGGCGGGAGAACAGCGCGGCGATCCGGGCGAGGATGCCGGGCGTGTTCTCGACCAGGACGGAGAGCGTGTGCTTGGACATGTGTGTCGTTCTCTCTTTCGCTCTTCGCTCAGTCGTCTTCGTTGTCGCCGAAGTCGGGACGGACGCCCCGGGCGGCCTGGACCTCGTCGTTGGAGGTGCCTGCGGCGACCATGGGCCACACCATCGCGTCCTCGTGGACGATGAAGTCGACGACCACGGTACGGTCGTTGATCGCGTTGGCCTCGGCGATGACCCTGTCCAGGTCGGCCGGGTCCTCGCAGCGCAGCGCCACGCAGCCCATGGCCTCGGCCAGCTTGACGAAGTCCGGGACGCGGGTGCCCTTGCGGGGGGCGCTGGACTCGCCGAGCTGGGAGCCGACCGCGGTGCCCTGGCCGGTCTCGTCGGCGTGCAGGACGGTGTTGGAGTACCGCTGGTTGTAGAACAGGGTCTGCCACTGGCGGACCATGCCCAGCGCACCGTTGTTGATGATCGCGACCTTGATCGGGATGTTGTTCAGCGCGCAGGTGACCAGTTCCTGATTGGTCATCTGGAAGCAGCCGTCGCCGTCGATCGCCCAGACCGTGCGCTCCGGCATGCCGACCTTGGCGCCCATCGCGGCCGGGACCGCGTAGCCCATGGTTCCGGCGCCGCCGGAGTTCAGCCAGGTGCGGGGCTCCTCGTAGTTGACGAAGTGCGAGGCCCACATCTGGTGCTGGCCCACGCCCGCGGCGTAGATGGTGCTCTTGGGCGCCAGCTGACCGATCCGCTCGATGACCTGCTGCGGCGAGAGCATGCCGTCCTCGGGCAGGTCGTAGCCCAGCGGGTAGGTGTCGCGCCAGCGGTTGAGGTCCTTCCACCAGGCGCTGTAGTCGCCCGCGTGGCCCTCGGTGTGCTCGGCCTGGACGGCCTGGACCAGGTCGGCGATGACCTCGCGGGCGTCGCCCACGATCGGGACGTCGACGACGCGGTTCTTGCCGATCTCGGCCGGGTCGATGTCCGCGTGGATGACCTTCGCGAAGGGGGCGAAGCTGTCCAGCTTGCCGGTGACGCGGTCGTCGAAGCGGGTGCCGAGGGCGATCAGCAGGTCCGACTTCTGCAGGGCGGTGACCGCGGTGACGGCGCCGTGCATACCGGGCATGCCCACGTGCAGCGGGTGGCTGTCGGGGAAGGAGCCGAGCGCCATCAGGGTGGTGGTGACCGGGACGCCGGTCAGCTCGGCGAGGACCTTCAGCTCGGCGCTCGCGCCGGACTTCATGATGCCGCCGCCGACGTACAGGACCGGGCGCTTGGCCTGGCAGATGAGCTTGGCGGCCTCGCGGATCTGCTTGGCGTGCGGCTTGGTGACCGGCCGGTAGCCGGGGAGGTTCTGGGTGGGCGGCCAGCTAAAGGTGGTCTTCGACTGGAGGGCGTCCTTGGCGATGTCGACCAGGACCGGGCCGGGGCGGCCGGTGGAGGCGATGTGGAACGCCTCGGCGATCGTCCGCGGGATGTCCTCGGCCCTGGTGACCAGGAAGTTGTGCTTCGTGATCGGCATGGTGATGCCGACGATGTCCGCCTCCTGGAAGGCGTCGGTGCCGATCGCCTTGGAGGAGACCTGCCCGGTGATCGCGACGAGCGGCACGGAGTCCATGTGCGCGTCGGCGATCGGGGTGACGAGGTTGGTGGCGCCCGGGCCGGAGGTGGCCATGCACACGCCGACCTTGCCGGTGGCCTGCGCGTACCCGGTGGCGGCGTGCCCGGCGCCCTGCTCGTGGCGGACCAGGATGTGACGGACCTTCTTGCTGTCCATCATCGGGTCGTACGCGGGGAGGATGGCGCCGCCCGGGATCCCGAAGACGGTGTCGCACCCCACCTCTTCGAGAGAGCGGATGAGGGACTGCGCACCCGTGACGTGCTCAACTGCGGCGGTGTGGGATCCGCCGTTACGGGCCCGCGGCTGCGGATGGTGGGCCCCGGTGGCCTGCTCGGTCATCGGCATTCTCTTCTCGAAGCTGAGGGTTTTTGCGAGGGTTCGGGATGTGCCAGTGCAACAAAAAACCCCTCGTGCCGGGAGGCAAGCGAGGGGAGCGCGTCGGGTGCAGTAAGCGGGGACATGAGTGACCCTGCTTCAGCCGACGCGCTTTCCACGTACGAGAATTCGGGTGCGCATGACACTGACCCTCCCTCCGGCGGGAGGTGGATGTCAAGCGGGTGGGACGGGCGTCTCATTATGTGAGCCCCTACGAACGGCCATCGGAACCCCGGGAGGCCCACCGGCCAAGGCGGGCAGAGCGGCGCCTCCCGGTACAGGGAACGTACCGCGCACGAGCGCGCGGCGCAGCCGGTACTCGTCGAGAGGTCCCGAGAAGGCCATTCCCTGGCCATGGGTGCAGCCCATCGCCCGCAGGGCCATGACCTGCTCGGGGAGATCCACCCCGGCGGCCACCGACTGCATGCCCAGATCGTTTGCGATCCGCAACAGACCTGCGGTGATCTTGTGCAGTCTGGGTGACTCGACGACGCCTTCGACGAGGCCCCGGTCGAGTTTGAGTACGTCGACCGGGAGGCGCCGCAGGGCGCTGATGGCCGCGTAACCGCTGCCGAAACCGTCGAGGGCGATCCGCACGCCGAGCCGCCGCAAGGCCGTCAGGCGCCGCTCCAGCTCGTCGAAGGGCACTCTGGGGTCGCTGTCCGCCAGTTCGATCACCAGCGCACCCGGGGGCAGCCCGTGCCGGGTCAGCGAGGACTCCACGGAGCCGCCGGGCATCGACTTGTCCAGCAGCCGTTGGGCGGTCATCCGCACGGCCACCGGTACGGCGTGTCCGGCCCGGTGGCGTTCGGCGGCCTGGTCCACCGCCTCCGCCAGCAGCCATCGGCCCAGCTCGGCGGTCCGGGTGGCGTCCGGGACGGCCGACGGGGGCGGTCCGGCGGGTCCGCCCGGTCCGGCGGCGCCCTCGCTGCACTCGGCCACCCGGAGGAATTCGGCGGGGGTGAAGAGGATCCCCTGGGCCGAGCGCCAGCGGGCCTGGGCGGCGATGGCGGTGACCTCGCCGCTCACCAGGGACACCACGGGCTGGTGGAGCAGGGCGAACTCGCCTTCGTGGAGCGCGGTGCGCAGCCGACCGGCCAGCTCGGCCTTGCGGACCACTTCGGCCTGCATCTGGGGGGCGTAGAGCTCCACCCGGTTCTTGCCGCCCGCCTTGGCCCGGTACATCGCGAGATCCGCGTTGCGCATCAGGTCCGAAGGGGTGATGCCGGGGTCGGCGAAGGCCACCCCGATGCTGGCGGCGACCCGGACCTCGGTGCCCGCGATCCGGTAGGGCTGGGAGAGGGTGGTGCGCAGCCGGTCGGCGATCTCGTGCACCTGGTACTCGCGGGCGGACCGGTCCCGGCTGCCGTCGCCGAGGATCAGCGCGGCGAACTCGTCGCCGCCGAGCCGGGCGGCGGTGTCCCCGGCGCGGACGGAGTCCTGCAGGCGGTGGGCGGCCTCGGCGAGGAGTTCGTCGCCCGCCTGGTGGCCGATGGTGTCGTTGACCGCTTTGAAGCCGTCGAGGTCGATGAAGAGCACGGCGGTGCTGTGGTCCCCCGCCCGGCGGCCGGTGAGGGCCTGGCGGACCCGGCGGGTGAACAGGGCCCGGTTGGGCAGGTCGGTCAGCGGGTCGTGCTCGGCGCTGTGCTGGAGCTGGGCCTGGAGACGGACCCGTTCGGTGACGTCCCGGCTGTTGAGGATGAGTCCGCCCTGGTGGCGGTTGACGGTGGACTCCACGTTGAGCCACTCGCCGCCGCCGGACTTGAAGCGGCATTCGATGCGGGTGGTGGGCTCCTCGGCGGAGGGCGCCGCCAGGAAGCGGCGCACCTCGTGGACCACCCGGCCGAGGTCCTCGGGATGGATCAGGTGGGACAGCTCGGTGCCGATCAGCTCCTCGGCCTCGCGGCCGTAGACCCCGGCGGCGGCGGGGCTGACGTAGCGCAGCATGCCGGTGGGTGCGGCGATCATGATGACGTCGCTGGAGCCCTGGACCAGGGAGCGGAAGTGGTTCTCCTTCTGGGCCAGTTCCTGGGTCAGGGCGATGTTGTCGAGGAGCATGATGCCCTGGCGGATGACGAGGGCGAGGACGACGGTGCATCCGGTGAAGACGACCATGCGGTCGACCTTCCGGCCCTCGATCACGTTGTAGAGGATGCCGAGGGTGCACACGGCGGCGGCGAGGTACGGGGTCAGCGCGGGCAGCGAGCCGGTGATGGGGCGGCTGACGGGCCGGACCTCGCGCGCGTGCGCGGAGAGCAGCTCGCTGCCGCCGCGCACGGTGCCGCGGTGGGCGGCGCCCCCGCGGCGCGCCTTCCGGCCGCGTGGACGGCGTACGGCCGGGGCCCGCCGGGGGGGCTCGGGCTCGGGGTGGATGCGCCGGGCGCCCCAGGGCGCGTACGCCAGGAGCAGGGAACCGGCGAACCAGCCCGCGTCGAGCAGTTGCCCGGACTGGTAGCGGGCGCTCAGCAGCGGCGAGGTGAAGAGGGCGTCGCTGAGGACGGTGAGGGCGAGGGCCGCGATGGCGGTGTTGACGGCCGAGCGGTTGGTCACGGAGCGCCGGAAGTGCAGGACCAGCACTATCGAGACGAGCGCGATGTCCAGCAGCGGGTAGGCCAGGGACAGTGCGGCGCGGGCGACGCTGCCGGGAGCACCGGACTGGGCGGTGCGGGCGGCGTGCGCGAGGGCCAGGCTCCACGAGAGGGTGAGCAGCGATCCGGCGATGAGCCAGGAGTCGAGTGCGAGGCAGACCCAGCCGGCCCGGTTGACGGGGCGCTTGGCGAGGACGAGGAGTCCGACGATGGCGGACGGGGCGAAGCAGAGGAAGGCGAAGTCGGCGACGGAGGGCTTCGGGACCTCCTGGCCGAGGAGAACCTCGTACCAGCCCCAGACGAGGTTGCCGACGGCGGCCATGAGCGAGGAGAACGCGAACAGCAGCCAGGCGGGCCGTTCTCGGCGGCCGATGGTCCATGCGTAGTGGTAGCAGGAGACCGCGGCGAGTAATCCGGCGGCGCTGAGGCCGAAGTCGCCCATGAACGCGGCGGCTTCCTTGGAACCCCAGCCGACGGCGGCGCCTACGGCGTAACCGGCGCTGATCACGGCGAGGAGGAGCTGCGCCGCCAGGCCCTTGCCCCCACCGGCCGCCGGGGTCCGGGCCAGGAGGGCTCCGGGGGCGCTCACCGGTCCGCCTCGGTGGCTGGTTCCGGTGCGTAGCGTCGTCGCTTCCGGCGGCTGTGCCGCGCCGGATCCTTCGTCCATTGGCCGTACATCGCCCGTCGCCCCCCAAAGTGTCCGATCACTCCCAGCGCCGGATGTTTTCGGCGCAGCCCCTTGGTCCGGACGATACACCACTTTGGTCACTCAGGGACATAGTTTCTCTACTCTCCGTCACCATGCGGGAGTTGTCGCCACGGGGTGCGGTCGAGTGGCTACGGACGGTGCGCGCGCCGCGTTCAGTCCGTGACCAACACCGTATTGGCGAGGGGCTCTCCAGCGGCGTAGGCGGTGAGCTGGCGGGCCAGAAGTCGCTTGGCCCGCGGCTCGAACGCCGAGCTGCTGCCCCCGACATGGGGGGTGATCAGGACATTCGGAGCATGCCAGAGCGGATGCCCCTGGGGCAGCGGTTCGGGATCGGTGACGTCGAGCGCGGCGCGCAGCCGCCCCGACTCCACCTCCGCGAGCAGGGACTTGGTGTCGACGACCGGCCCGCGGGCGACGTTGACCAGCAGGGCGCCGTCCTTCATCCGCGCGAGGAACTCCGCTCCGGCCAGGCCCCGGGTGTCCTCGGTGAGCGGGGTGGAAAGGATCACCACGTCGGCCCGGGGCAGCAGCCCGGGGAGATCGGCGAGCGCGTGCACGGGGCCGCGCGCGGTGGTGCGAGCCGAGCGGGCGACGCGGGTGACGGGGCCGCACTCGAAGGCCGCGAGCCGGTCCTCGATGGCGGCGCCGATGGACCCGTAGCCGACGATGAGCACGGACTTGTCGGCGAGGGCGTCGTAGAACCCGAAGCGCCATTCCTCCCGGTCCTGGCCGCGGACCATGCCGGGGATCCCGCGCAGGGAGGCGAGGGTGAGGGTGAGCGCGAGTTCGGCGGTGCTGGTCTCGTGGACGCCCCGCGCGTTGCAGAGGCTGACGCCGGGCGGCAGGTCGGCGAGGCCGCCGAGGACGTGGTCGATGCCCGCGGTCAGGGTCTGTACGGCGCGCAGCCGCGGCATGTGCGCGAGCGGGCGCAGGGTGACGGCCGGGGACTTCATGTAGGGGGTGACGTAGAAGACGCAGTCGGCGGGATCCGCCGGGAACTCCTCCTCGCCGTCCCAGTGCCGGTAGCGCAGGGAGGCGGGCAGCCCCTCGATCTCTTCGGCGGGGAAGGGCAGCCAGACGTCCGGGTTCGTTGAAGTCATGATCGCGAGGCTATGCGAAGGGATCCGGAGCGAGCCGTTAGTTTGAGTGCCGGAGCGGGAGGGGGACGTGGGAGTGGAGCGCAGGTCGATCGGGGCGTCGGCATTGACGGTGGGCGCCATCGGGCTCGGGTGCATGCCGATGAGCTGGGGGTACGCCGCCTCGGGGCGCCAGAGCGCCGAATCCCTGCGGACGATGCACACGGCGCTCGATCTGGGCGCGAACCTCCTGGACACGGCGGACATCTACGGGCCCTACACCAACGAGCTGCTGGTGGGGCGGGTGCTCAGGGAGCGCCGGGCCGATGCTTTCGTGTCGGCGAAGGTCGGGCTGCGGACGGGTGACCAGCACGTGGTGGCCGACGGGCGGCCGGGGTACGTGCGACGGGCCTGCGACGCCTCGTTGCGGCGGCTGCGGACCGATGTCATAGACCTCTACCAGCTGCACCGGGTGGACCCGGACGTTCCGGTGGAGGAGACCTGGGGGGCGATGGCGGAGCTGGTGGGCGCGGGGAAGGTGCGCGCCCTGGGGTACTGCGCGCTCGGCGCGGGCGCGGGTCCCGGGGCGGGGCGGGGCGGGGCGGGGACCGGGAGTACACGGTGACCCTGCGGCACCTGGAGCGGGCCCAGCAGGTGTTCCCGGTGAGCGCGGTGCAGGCGGAGCTGTCCATGTGGTCGCCGCAGGCGGCCTGGCAGCTGCTGCCGTGGTGCCGGACCCGGGGGGTGGGGCTGCTGGCCGCGATGCCGGTGGGCAGCGGGTTCCTGACCGGGACGCTGACGCCGGGGCAGGGGTTCGAGGAGGCGGACGCGCGGGCCCGGCACCCGCGGTTCACGGCGGACGCGATGGCGGCGAACCAGGTGCTGCTGGCGGGGCTGCGGCGGATAGCGCGGCGGCACGAGGGGCCGGGCGGGGACCCGGCGACGGTGGCCCAGGTGGCGCTGGCGTGGGTGCTGGCGCAGGGGCCGCAGGTGGTGCCGGTGCCGGGGGCCGAGCGGGCGTGCTGGGCGGCGGAGAACGCGGGGGCGGCGGAGGTGCGGCTGACGGCTCGGGACCTGGCGGAGGTCGCGGGGCTGCCGGTGGCGGTGGGTGCCTGGGACTGAAACCGGCCCCCTTCCCCGTCCGGGGTCCGTTCATCCCCACTCGATCGGGTGTACGAGGGGGCGGAACTTCGCGAACGGCCGGGGCTGTTGAGACCTGTGAAGGGCAGGATCGACAGGACCGGCTGGGTCGGCAGGGTCCGCGGTATCGGTGGAAGGGAGCGGGACGATGGGCGCAGGAGCGGTGCGGGCAGAAGCGGTCCGGGCAGGAACGGTCCGGGCGGGGGCCGTACGTGCGGGGGCCGGGCGGGCAGGGGCCGGGCGGGGTGTGTGGGCGGCCGTGGCGCTGGCGGGGTGCGGGGCGGTCCTGATGGCGGGGTGCGGCCCGGCGGGCGGGCCCGGATCAGGGCCGTCGGCGGGTTCCGCGCCACCGGGGCAGGGGTCGGCGAGCCAGGCGGGGGGAGGGTCGCCCGCCCCCGGGGCGTCGGCCTCGCTGCCCCCCGCGAAGGGGGCGGTGACGGTGTCCGGCGAGGTGGCCAAGGGGCTCCAGTCTCCGTGGGGCGTGGCCGTGCTGCCGGACGGGGACCTGCTGGTCGCCTCACGGGACAAGGGGACCATCACCCGGGTCAAGGCGACGACGGGCGAGCTGACGGAGATCGGCAAGGTCTCCGGGGTGGCTCCGGGCGGCGAGGGCGGGCTGCTCGGTCTGGCCCTGTCCCCCTCCTACGCCTCGGACCGGCTGGTCTACGTGTACTTCACGACGGAGTCCGACAACCGGATCGCCCGGCTCAGGTATGACGAGCAGAGACAGTCCGGTCAGCAACTGGGAGCCCCGGACACGGTGTTCCGGGGCATCCCGAAGGGTCACGTGCACAACGGCGGCCGGATCGCCTTCGGCCCGGACAAGATGCTCTACGCGGGGACGGGCGAGACCGGGGAGACCGGCCTCGCGCAGGACAAGAAGTCCCTCGGCGGCAAGATCCTGCGGATGACCCCGGACGGGCAGCCGGTGCACGGCAATCCCGAGGCGGATTCCGTCGTCTACTCCTCCGGCCACCGCAATGTGCAGGGGCTCGCCTGGGACAAGGAGAACCGGCTGTGGGCCTCGGAGTTCGGCCAGGACACCTGGGACGAGCTGAATCTGATCCAGCCCGGCGGGAACTACGGCTGGCCGGAGGCCGAGGGCAGGGCGGGCAAGCCCGGGTTCATCGATCCGGTGGCCCAGTGGAAGACCGACGACGCCTCACCGAGCGGGATCGCCTTCGCCCAGGGGTCGATCTGGATGGCCGGGCTGAAGGGGGCCAGGCTCTGGCGGATCCCGCTGGACGGTGCGAAACCCCTGGCGGAGCCGGAGGCCTTCCTGCAGGGGACGTACGGGCGGCTGCGGACGGTGATCGCGCTGGGCGGGGACAAGCTGCTGCTGGTCACGAGCGAGACGGACGGACGGGGGACGCCGGAGGCCGGGGACGACCGGGTCCTGCGCCTGACCGTCCGGTGACCCGGTCCCGCCGGTCCGCCACTGTCGGGCGGGACGGCGGGCGGCGGGGCGGACGCTCCGTGGAGAGGGGGAGGTCACGGGTCAGGGGTCAGGAGGGGTCAGGAGGGGAGCGTGGTGAAAAGGCGGAGCCGGTGGGCGAGGGCGGCGGCCTCGCCGCGGCCCGCGACGCCGAGCTTGGCCAGGATGTTCGAGACGTGGACGCTGGCCGTCTTCGGGGAGATGAAGAGTTCCTCGGCTATCTGACGGTTGGTGCGGCCCGCCGCGACCAGGCGCAGTACGTCGCGTTCGCGGCTGGTCAGGCCCAGGCTCTCCGCCGGGTCCGCGTCCGGCCCGGCGGGAGCCGGGGCGGCGGCCTCGTCGGGGGCGGTGAGCTGGAGGCGGCCGCGCCGGGCGAGCAGGGCCAGGTCCTCGCGGAGTCGGCGTGAGCCCAGGCGCTCGGCGGTCGTGTGGGCCGCGCGGACCAGGGTGGCGGCGCGTTCCCGGTCGCCGCCCGTGGCCAGCAGGGACTCGGCGAGCCGGTGGCGGGCCCGGGCCAGCAGGTACGGGCGGTCCAGCGGCCGGATCGCGGCCTCCAGCGCGGTCCAGCCGGCCGGGGTGTCGGCGTCCTCGGCGCGCAGCAGTTCGGCGCGGACGAAGTCGGCGTGGGCGGCCCACACCGGCACCGGGGCGGCCAGGGCGAGCGCCGCCGTGCGCAGGGCCGCCACGGCGGCGGCGTGGCCCTCGGCGGCGGCCGGGAGGCCGCGGGCGTCGGCTTCGGCGGAGGCCGCGGCGAGCAGCAGCGGCCAGGCGTAGCGGTGGTGGCCGAGCGGGAAGCCGTGGGCCGTCGCCTCGGAGACCTCCGTGCGGACGTCGGCTATCCGGCCCTCCCCCGCGGCCACGCCGACCGCCAGGCGGTACAGCGGGATGCGGTGCTGGGGCTGGGTGTCGTGGGTGCCGAAGTGGTCGTGGGCGGCGGCGAGCTGGTGGGCGGCCTCGGTCAGTTCGCCGCGGGCCAGGGCGAGGTAGGACAGGCGTGCCGAGGCGGAGCCGCGGGGAGCGGCGCTCTGGCTGACGCGCAGGGTCCGCTTGGCCGCGGCGGCGGCCTCCTCCCAGCGGCCCAGGCTGTACAGGCTCTCCGCCATGTTGCCGCAGACCCAGGCTTCGGAGTCCAGGAGGCGGGAGGCGCCGACGAGTTGGAGTCCCTCCTCCGCCAGCTCCACCGCGTCCTGTGAGCGGCCCATGTTCTCCAGTTGAGAGGTGAGGTTGATATGCGCACGACCGGCGAGCATGACCAGGCCGAGTTCGGTGGCCCGGTCCTTGACCTCGTACATGAGGGCGAGGCCGCCCTCCACGTCTCCCGCGTCGGTGAGCAGGGAGCCCAGGGTGATCCGCGCGTGCAGCTCGACTTCCTGGGCGCCGACCATCCGCGCGTATTCGACGGCGCGTTCGGCGGCGGCCATGTTGTCGAGGCCGGGGTTGTGCAGCATGCCCCAGCCCGCCGCCCGGGAGAGCACTTCGGCGTGCACGTGGGACGGGGGCAGCCCCTGGACGAGTTCCTGGGCGGTGCTGAGTTCGGTCCAGCCGTCGCCGCGGCCCAGGCTGGAGATCAGCTTGGAGCGTTCCGTCCAGAACCAGGCGGCGCGCAGCGGGTCCTCCTCGTCCTCCAGCATCCGCAGCGCCATTTTGGTCATCTTCAGGGCTCGTTCGCGTTCACCGCCGAAGCGGGCCGCGACGGTGGCCTCGGCCAGCAGGTCGAGGCGGCGCAGCGGGGTGGTTTCGGGATCGCAGCCGCACGGCGGGTACACCTCGGTGTAGTCCGCCGGGCGCAGCGCCTGGCGCACTTCCTCCGGGGCGCTCTCCCACAGGTCGATGGCCCGGTCGAGCAGGCTGAGCTGCTCGGAGTAGGCGTGCCGGTGGCGGGCGGCGACGGAGGCCGCGAGGACCGCCGGGAGGGCTTTGGCCGCGTCGTTGGCGTAGAACCAGTAGCTGGCGATCCGGATGGTCCGCTCCCCGGCGCGGACGAGGCTGTCGTCGGCCTCCATGGCCTGCGCGTAGCGGCGGTTGACCCGGGAGCGCTCGCCGGGCAGCAGGTCGTCGCTGACGGCCTCGCGGACCAGGGAGTGCCGGAAGCGGTAGCCGTCGCCGTCGGGGGTGGCGAGGAGGATGTTGGCGCTGACGGCCGCGCGCAGTGCTTCGAGCAGTTCGTCCTCGGTGAGCCGGGTGACGGCGAGGAGCAGGTCGTACTCGACGGTGGAGCCGCCCTCCGCGACGATGCGCACCACCCGCTGGGCGGCCTCGGGCAGTACCTCGACGCGGACGAGCAGCAGGTCGCGCAGCGACTCGGTGAGTCCGGTGCGGCAGCCGCTCGCGTGGGAGGCGACGAGCTCCTCGACGAAGAAGGCGTTGCCGTCGGAGCGGTCGAAGACGGAGCTGACGAGGGTTTCCTCGGGTCGGGAGGCCAGGATCCCGGCGAGCTGTCGGCTTACTTCCGCGCGGTTGAAGCGGGCGAGTTCGATCCGCTGGACGGTGCGCAGGCGGTCGAGTTCGGCGAGGAAGGGGCGCAGCGGGTGGCGTCGGTGCACGTCGTCGGCGCGGTAGGTGGCGACGACCACGAGGCGCCCGGCGGCGAGGCTGCGGAAGAGGTAGGACAGCAGGTGCCGGGTGGAGGTGTCCGACCAGTGCAGGTCTTCCAGGACGAGCACGATGGTGCGGTCGGCGGCGAGCCGCTCCAGCAGGCGGACCGTGAGCTCGAACAGCCGGGCGGTGCTCTCCTCGTCGTGGGGTCCCCGGGGGGTCTCGC
Organism: Streptomyces sp. G-G2; assembly: GCF_030063135.1. Classification (GTDB taxonomy): domain Bacteria; phylum Actinomycetota; class Actinomycetes; order Streptomycetales; family Streptomycetaceae; genus Streptomyces. The sequence continues at coordinate 310,491 of NZ_JASISO010000001.1, read as the reverse complement.
CGAGTTCGGGCAGGATCCGGGCGAGTTCGTCCTCCTGGCCCGCGGCCGCGGCGATCAGCTCGTCGGGGAGCTGGCGGCGCAGGCTGCGCAGGGCAGCGGAAAAGGGGGCGAAGGGAAGGCCCTCCGCCCCTATCTCCACACAGCCTCCGACGGCCACGACGGCGCCCCGCCGGTCCGCCGCGCAGAGGAACTCCTCGGTGAGGCGGGTCTTGCCGACTCCGGCCTCTCCCGCGATGAGGAGTGCCTGGGGTTCCTGCCCGTCGGCGCGGTTCAGCGCGTCGACGAGTACGGCCAGTTCATCGGCGCGGCCGACGAACACCGGGCTGACAGATCTGGTTTCCACGCCGCCGAGCATCGCACAGCGGTCCTGGACACCGGCACTGGAAATCGGTGCGCTTCTCATCACGTGTCAGACCACGTGCTGAACGGCGCGGGTCACGCGGCCGGGGTGAAGCGGCTCCGGTTCCCTCTCACCGTCCCCTCCGATGTCTTGCGCAGGGAGAAGCCGCGGCGGGTGGCGCGGTCCGCGCCCTGCAGCGACCGGCGGTACTCGGCGGCCTCGCGGAGGAGGTCTTCGCGGTGGGTGTTGTTGATCTCGTATACGAACATCTCGTACTCCCTGGTTTCGTTTCTCGGACACCTTGTTCGGTGTGTTCCAAGAATCTCGTCCCAGGGGGTACGGGGACATCGGGCGCATGCCGCATCTCGGCGGCCCCGAGGGCCTTAGGCGGGGCCCGGAGTCCTGCGGTCCGCCCTAAGGCGGGGCAGCCGGACGCTTAGGCGGCGGCCTTGGGCAGCGGGAAGAGGACGTCGAAGTACATCAGGCCGAAGATCAGCACGCCGACGAGGCCGAGGGCGACGGCGGCCCAGGAGACGGCCTTGACCCAGTTCGGGTTGACCCGGCCGGGGGCGCCGAAGGCGGGGCCGACCAGCACGAACATGCCGATGAGGAGGGCGATCGTGGAGAAGACGCCGTTGACGAGGGCGGTCATGTGCCAGCCGTCGCTGTACAGCGCGTTGATCTTCTGTTCCGTCGAGGTGGCGTTGACGGAGTCGATCTGGCCGATCAGGCCCTGGCGCTCGGAGATCACCCGGGAGACCCAGGTGCCGCTGAGCGCGATCAGGGAGAGACCGGCGCCCGCGATGGCGGCGGCGGCGGCGAGGACACCGGTGGGCCGCTCCTCGGTCTCCTGGTCCAGCAGGTCCCCGGAGTCCTCCCCGTCCTCGCCCTCCGGCTCGCCCACCAGGTCCGCGATGTCGGTGACCGCGTCGTCTGCGGCCGGGGCCGGGGCGGTGGCGTCTGCGGGGTCGGTGGCGCCCGGCTCGGGCGCGTTCTTGGCGGAGGTCTTCGTGGTGTCCATGCGGGGCACGGTAGGCGGCCTATCTGAGAGGTTCCTGAGAGCCGCGCGGCGCCTCGGCCGTGATCTGCCGCGGCTCCGGGCGGGCCGGGGACCGCGGTCGGCCGGGGCGGGCGGGCCGGACCCGCCGCGGTCCCCGGCCGCACCCGCGGGGGAGGGCTCAGACGGTGGGCGCGGCGGGCCATTCGTGGACCAGGACGGCCCAGATCTCGGTGCTCCGCAGGGCGCCCCGGTGCCGGTAGTTCTCGCGCAGGACGCCTTCGCGGGTCAGGCCCAGGCGTTCGGCGACGGCGAGGCTCTTGGTGTTGAGCGCGGAGGCGCGCCATTCCACCCGGTGCATGCCGCGGTCGTGGAAGGCGTGGTCGATCAGGATCCGGCAGGCCGTGGTGACCAGACCGCGTCCGGCGGCGGCGGGCTCCAGCCAGCAGCCGATCTCACAATTGCCCGTGTCCGCTTCGAAGATCCGGTAGAGGACGCCGCCGACGAGGACGCCGTCGACCCGGATGCCGTAGAGCCTGCCGCCGTCGACGGCCGTCCGCTGGGCATAGGTGTTCAGCAGGGTGCGCGCCGACTCCAGGTCGGCGGCGGCGTCGGCGAAGCCGATGTGCTCGCCGATGAACTCCCGGCCGCGGTCGATGTGGGCGAAGAACTCCTCGGCGTGCCGGGGTTCCAGGGGGAACAGCTGGGCGTCGTCGGCCAGGTCTATCGAGAACATGCGGATCCCTTCGGATTCCTGCGGTGCCGTCTTCTTGGCCAGAGCAGTACGGCGACGAGCCGGTGCCGTATGCACCAGCGGGCGCTTGCTGCCAACGAACGTGCTCCCTGGTGGATCGGATCCTTGCCGGTCGCCGGGGAGCAGCTTGTCGGAAAGAACGCCTATGCCCGAGGTGGTCTACACCTCCACGATCGCAGCGATTCGTGGTCGTCGGCCCGCTTCGTGTGCGTCGTCACAGGACGCGGGGGTTTACGGGGCGGAGGGCTTACGGGGCGGGCGGCTCGTCCGGCTGGCCGGCCGCATCCGGCGCCCCATCCGCCTGGCCAGCCCGATCCACCCGATCCGCCCGGTAGCCCGGGAGGGAGGGCCAGCGCACGGTGAGGACGACCGTGTCCTCCTCCGCGTACCAGGAATGGTCGACTCCGCGCCCCCAGAGCACGTAGTCCCCCTGCTCGGCGAGGACCACCGTCCGCCCGGGGAACTCCAGCCGGAAGCGTCCGCTGATCAGGACCTGGAGGGCGGTGCGCTGCTCGCCGGTCACCCACCGCGCGCGCTCGTCACCCCGGGGATGCACGCCCCACTTGATCTCCACGTCCGCGCTGTGGCGCGGATCGTCCGCGTCCTTGAAGTGGCCGAGGAGCCAGCCCCGGTCGGCCGCGGCGTCGGGAGCGGCCCTGCCGGTGTGGACGAGCCCGTCGGAGCTCTCGGCGGTGCGGCGGCGGCTGTGATCGGTCCCATCGGTCATGTCCGGAGGCTAATGCACTTGCGCTGGTGACCGGTCGGCTGCTGAGCTGCGTGAATGACGATGGATCTTGACGCAGTGAGAGCCCTTTTCGACGCCGAGGCCCGCCGGGGCGCCCAGTCGGAGGGGGATCAGTCCGTGGTGGAGCGCGCGGGGGCGGTCGTACGACGCGTCTCGCGGGGAGGAGGCTGGAACGGAGTGCTCCACTCGGACCTGGACGAGAGCACCGCGGACGCGCAGATCGCGGCCCAGATCGCGTACTTCGACGGCCTCGGGGTGTCGGAGTTCGAGTGGAAGATGTACGACTACGACGCCCCCGCGGACCTCGGTGAACGGCTGCTCGCCGCCGGTTTCGTGCCGGAGCCGCCGGAGACGCTGATGGTGGCGCGGGTCGCGGACATCGTGGGCGAGGTGAGGGCACCCGAGGGAGTGACCCTGGTGAACGTGACGGACGTCGAGGGCGTGGACCTGATGATGGACGTCCACGCCCAGGCCTTCGGCCAGGACCGGCCGCGCATACGGCACGCGTTGGTCACCCAGGTGACCCGGGCCCCGGAGACGATCCTGGCCGTGGTCGCGATGGCGGGCGGCCAGCCGGTCAGTTCGGCCCGGATGGAGATCACCCCCGGCGCGTCCTTCGCGGGTCTGTGGGGCGGCGGCACGGTTCCCGAGTGGCGCGGCAAGGGCATCTACCGGGCCCTGGTGACCCATCGGGCGCTCGCCGCGGCCGAGTTGGGGATCCCGTACCTCCAGGTGGACGCGTCGAGCGAGAGCCGGCCGATCCTGGAGCGGCTGGGCTTCGGGGTGCTGGGCGTCACGGTGCCGTACGTATGGGTCGGCAAGTAGGGCCCCGCTCCGCGGGCGCCGCGGGCCCGGGCCCCTCGGGCCCGGAGGGTGATGCCCCCGGGCCCGCGGGCGGAACCGCGCCCGGGCCTTTCGCTCCACGCGGCCGCTTGACAGGATCACGACCATGGATCGCACAGGACCCCCGCTGACCGGTGACGAGCGCGAAACGCTCCGCTCCTTCCTCGACTTCCACCGCGCCACCCTCGCCATGAAGTGCGAGGGCCTCACCGACGAGCAGCTGCGGCTGCGCGCCTCGCCGCCCTCGACCCTCACCCTGCTGGGCCTGGTACGGCACATGGCCGAGGTGGAGCGCCAATGGTTCCGCCGGGTCCTGGCGGCCGAGGACGTGCCGCTCGTCTGGTCCGACACGCACGACTTCCAGGAGGCGTACGACGCCTCCTCCTCCACCCGCGCCGAGGCCTTCGCCGCGTGGGAGGCGGAGACCGCCTTCTCGCGCCGCTTCGAGTCCGAGGCCGAGTCCCTCGACGTGACGGGCTACAACGCGAGGTGGGAGGCGGACGTCTCGCTGCGCCTGGTGATGCTCCACATGATCCACGAGTACGCCCGTCACAACGGCCACGCCGACTTCCTCCGCGAGGCCATCGACGGCGCCACCGGCACCTGAGCCCGCGCTCGGGCGACCAGCGCTACGCGGGCCGCCAGTACCCCAGCCCGTTGACCCGCGGCTTGGACAGCGCCAGGTCCTTGCGCAGGTACGACGTCAGCGTCCGCGTGGTCGACGTATCGCACGCCAGCCACACCTAGGCCGACGCGGGATCGCCGATCAGCGCGGGCAGTTGCTCCTTGACCGCGTCCACCAGGGCCGATCCACCGCGTGCGACGCGGCGCAGCTCATGGCGCGCCGCGTCCACGCGGACCGGAAGGTCGCCGTCCGAGGCGTGCTGCGTCTCCAGCCAGATGGTGGCGGGGGTCCGCGGATAGGCGTCCAGCAGTGAGTTCACGGCGGGCAGCGAGGCCGAGTCGCCGATCACCAGCAGCCGCTCGGGCTCCGGAGCGGGGGCCGTGAAGCCGGTCCCCCGCACGGTCGCGTCGATCGTGTCCCCCGGCGCGGCGGCCCTCGCCCAGCGGCTTGCGACCCCGTCGTGCAGCGCGAACTCCAGCGTGACGGTGCCCGCCGCCGGGTCCGGGTCCACCAGTGTGTAGGCGCGCTGGTGCGGCTTGCCCTCGCTCTCGAACCACACGCGCACCCACATCGTCGGGTGCGGCGACCCGCCCACCGCGGCGAGCAGTCCGCCGTCCGTCAGGTGCACCCGTCGGTAGGCGTCGGTGACCTGCTCCGCCCCCGTCACCGTGAACGTGAAGTCCTTGCCCCGCAGCAGCTTGAGGACCACGCCCTCCCAGCCCTTGGCTACGCCCATGCCCGCCCTTTCCCCCCTACGCGCTTTCACCCTTATAGTTAGGCCAGCCTAACCTAATGCACTTGGGGAACCGTGTGACCAGCGTGACCAGTTCGGGCCCACAGAACGCCGACCCGCGGAGCCCGGAGGAAGAGAACGGCAGGGACGGCAGGGACGGCAGGGACGGCACAGCCGACCACGCAGGCCACGACCGCCGCGCAGGCCACGACCGCTACCGCGACCCGTGGGGCATCCCCCATCTCCGGGCGGCCGACGCCCTGCGCCTCTCCTACGCCCAGGGCAGCGTCACCGCCCGGGACCGGGCCTGGCAGCTGGAGGTCGAGCGGCGCCGTTCGCAGGGGTCCTCCGCCGCTTTCCTCGGCGCCGCCGAGGTCCCCTGGGACCGGTTCGCCCGCCAGTGCATGCTCGACGACACCGCACGGCGCTGCTTCGAGGCCCTCGATCCGGCGACCGCCGCGTGGGTACGGGCGTACGTCGACGGGGTCAACGACGGCCTGGCGGCGGGCGCGGCCCGCGACGAGCGCTTCGCCCGTACCGGACTGGCCCCCACCCCCTGGGAGCCCTGGGTCCCCCTCGGGATCTGGCTCTCCACCCACGTCCTGTTCGCCGGGTTCCCCACCAAGCTCTGGCGCGCCCGGGTCGCCCGGGCCCTCGGCGACGGGGCGATCACCCTGTTCGCCACCGACGGCCCCGGCACCGCGGGCAGCAACGGCTGGCTGGTGCCGGGCGAACGCACCTCCACCGGCGCCGCGATCATCGCGGGCGATCCGCACCGCTTCATCGAGGACCCGGGGGTCTACCAGCAGATCCGGCTGGCCTGCCCGGAGTTCGACGTGGTCGGCCTGGCCGTGCCCGGCGTCCCGGGCCTGGCGCACTTCGGCCACACCGGCACCGCCGCCTGGGCCATCACCAACGCCATGGCCGACTACCAGGACCTGTACGTCGAGCGGCTCACCCGTGTCGGCGGCCCCGGGCAGGAGCGGGTCGAGGCCCTCGGCCCGGACGGCGCCGTCGAGGCCGTCGCCCGGCACACCGAGAGGCTCACCGTCGCGGGCGCCGACGGCGCTCCGGCCACCGAGGTCGAGGTGGAGGTCCTGGAGACAGCGCGCGGCCCGGTGATCATCGACACCCCTGAGCAGAGCATCAGCCTGCGCTACCCGGCCCGGGTCCGCGCGGACCTCGGCTTCGCCGCGCTCCCGGCCCTGCTGCGCGCCCGTTCCGTCGCCGACATCGACCGCGCCGTCGACGGCTGGGCCGAGCCGGTCAACGTGGTGCACGCCGCCGACACCGCGGGCGGCCTGCTGCACCGGGTCGCGGGCGCCGTACCGCTGCGCCACCGCGACAACCGGCTGCGGCCGGTGCCCGCCTGGGAGCCCGCGTACGCCTGGCGGGGCTGGGCCCCGCTGCCCGCCGAGCCCGTGCGGGGGGTCGCGGTGATGGCCAACGCCCGCGGGATCGCCTCCCCGCTGGGGGTGGAGTTCGCGCCCCCGCACCGGGCCCAGCGGATCGGGGAGCTGCTGAGCGGCTCGGGCGACTGGTCCGCCGGGGACATGGCCGACGTACACCGGGACACCTTCCTCGGCTCCGCCGCGGCGCTCCTGGACCGGCTGCCCGCGCTGACCGGCCTCTCCCCCGCGGCCGCGGAGCTGCGCGGGCGGCTGCTCGGCTGGGACCGGCACATGGCCGCCGACAGCACCGACGCCACCGTCTTCGCGGCCCTGCGCACGGCCGTCGTCCGCCGGATCGCCGCCGACCCGGTCCTCGCCGGGCTGGCCGGCGCCCCCACCGGCCCGTCGGTCTTCCACCCCTGGCAGTACCTCCTGCCGAAGGTCGGTTACGCCCTCGAAGGCCTGCTCACCACCGGTCTGCTGCCCGGGCTCGACCGCGCCGCGCACCTGCGCGCGGCGCTGGAGGAGACGGCCACCGCGGACGCCCCCGCCACCGCCTGGTCCGAGGTCCACCGCCTCGCCCCCTGGCAGGCCCTGCACGACCCCGGGGCCCGGTGGCCCGGGCTCGGCGGCGACCACGACTGCGTGAACGCCACCTCCTCCGTCCCCGGGGTCACCGACCTCACCTCCCGCGCCTCGGCCGCCCGTTACGTGTGGGACCTGGCCCGGCGCGAGGACAGCCTCTGGGCGGTCCCCCTGGGCGCGGACGGGGTCACGGGCTCCGCGCACCACCTCGACCAGCTCCCGCTCTGGGCCCGGGGCGAACTCGTACCCGTCGTCACCGACTGGACCCTGCTCTCCAAGGAATCGATATGACCTCCCCCGCCGCCTCCTCCCGGCAGCCCGTCCACACCCAGCGCATCGACGGGTTCGGCACGGTCACCATCACCCCCCTGGACCCCGCCGCGGACTCCGCGCTGGTCCACGGCTGGGTCAGCCAGGAACGCGCCCGCTTCTGGGGCATGAACGGGGCCAGCCGTGAGCTGGTCCAGGAGATCTACGAGGATGTCGACCGCCGCGACACCCACCACGCCTTCCTGGTGCGCCGCGACGGAGTGCCGGTGGCCCTCTTCCAGACGTACGACTGCGCCGCCGACCGGGTCGGCGAGTGCTACGAGGTGCGGCCCGGGGACACCGGCGTGCACCTGCTGATCGGCCCCGCCGAGGGTCGGGCCGAGCGCGGGTTCAGCGCGGGCCTGCTGACCGCGTTCCTGGCGTTCGTCTTCGCCGACGGCCGCACCCGCCGGATCGTCGGGGAGCCCGACGCGCGCAACGAGAAGGCCATCGCCCGCCTGGAGCGGACCGGCTTCGTGCTGGGCCCGGAGGTCGAACTCCCGGAGATCGACCTGCCCGAGGTGTACCTCCCCGCGAAGCCCGCCCGGCTCGCGTTCCTCGACGCCCCGCGCCCGCCGCGGCCGTAGCGTCCGCGCCGCACGGGCGCCGGCGACGGCGACGGCGACGGCCGCGATCGCCCGGTGCGCGGTGCGGCCGGGAAACGCGTGGGGCGCGGACGGGATCAGCCCTCGGAGACGCCCAGGCGCTCCAGGATCAGTTCCTTGACGCGCGCCGCGTCCGCCTGGCCGCGCGTGGTCTTCATGACCGCGCCGACCAGCGCGCCGACGGCCGCGACCTTGCCGCCGCGGATCTTGTCCGCGATGGCCGCGTTGCCCGCGATGGCCTCGTCGACGGCCGCGCCGAGCGCGCCGTCGTCCGAGACGACCTTGAGGCCGCGCTTCTCGACGACCTCGTCGGGGGTGCCCTCGCCCGCGAGGACGCCCTCGATGACCTGGCGCGCGAGCTTGTCGTTCAGCTCGCCGCCCGCGACGAGCGCCGCGACCCGGGCGACCTGCGCCGGGGTGATCGGCAGTTCGTCGACGACGACGCCCTGCTCGTTGGCGTTGCGGGCCAGCTCGCCCATCCACCACTTGCGCGCGGCCGCCGAGTCGGCGCCCGCCTCGGTGGTGGCGACGATGGAGTCCACCGCGCCCGCGTTGAGGATCGACTGCATGTCGTGCTCGGTGACCCCCCACTCCTCGCGCAGCCGGTTGCGGCGCACGCGCGGCATCTCGGGGAGCCCGGCGCGCAGTTCCTCGACCCAGCCGCGGGCCGGGGCGATCGGGACGAGGTCGGGCTCCGGGAAGTACCGGTAGTCCTCGGCGTTGTCCTTGATGCGGCCGGAGGTGGTGGAGCCGTCCTCCTCGTGGAAGTGACGGGTCTCCTGGAGGATCGAGCCGCCCGACGAGAGCACCGCCGCGTGGCGCTGGATCTCGAAGCGGGCCGCGCGCTCGACGCTGCGCAGCGAGTTGACGTTCTTCGTCTCGCTGCGGGTGCCGAACTCGGACTCCGGGGTGGGGCGCAGCGACAGGTTCACGTCGCAGCGCATCTGGCCCTTGTCCATGCGGGCCTCGGAGACGCCCAGCGCCTTGATGACCTCGCGCAGCTCGGCGACGTACGCCTTGGCGACCTCGGGGGCGCGCTCGCCCGCTCCCTCGATCGGCTTGGTGACGATCTCGATGAGCGGGATGCCCGCGCGGTTGTAGTCCAGCAGCGAGTGGGACGCGCCGTGGATACGGCCGGTGGCGCCGCCGACGTGCAGCGACTTGCCGGTGTCCTCCTCCATGTGGGCGCGCTCGATCTCCACGCGGAAGATCTCGCCGTCTTCCAGCTGGACGTCGAGGAAGCCGTTGAAGGCGATCGGCTCGTCGTACTGCGAGGTCTGGAAGTTCTTCGGCATGTCCGGATAGAAGTAGTTCTTCCGGGCGAAGCGGCACCACTCGGCGATCTCGCAGTTCAGCGCGAGACCGATCTTGATCGCCGACTCGATGCCGATCTCGTTGACGACCGGGAGCGCGCCGGGCAGGCCGAGGCAGGTGGGGCAGGTCTGCGAGTTGGGCTCGGCGCCCAGCTCGGTCGAGCAGCCGCAGAACATCTTGGTGCGGGTGCCCAGCTCGACGTGGACCTCGAGGCCCATGACGGGGTCGTACGACGCGAGGGCGTCCTCGTACGACAGGAGTTCGGTGACGGTCACGGTGAAACTTTCCCTCTCAGCCGAGCAGGACGTCGTCGTCGCCCAGGCGCTTCAGCTCGCGGTACAGGATCGCGAGGCCGGTGATGATGGCGGCGGCGGACACGACGGCGTCGACGAGCTTCAGCGTGTCGTGCTCGGTACGGGCCTTCCGGGCCTGCTTGACGACGCTCAGCGCGCCGAAGGCGGTCGTACCGATCGACAGGTACGTACCGGACTTGGACTTCTTGAAGCCCTTGGCCTTGGTCAGTGCACTCACAGGGACGGAGCCTCCTCCAGCAGCGGGTGACCCCAGCGCGCGACGAAAGCGGCCTCGACGGCCGCGCCGACCTTGTACAGCCGGTCGTCCTTCATGGCGGGGGCGATGATCTGCAGTCCGACCGGGAGACCGTCCTCCGGTGCCAGGCCGCAGGGGAGCGACATGGCGGAGTTGCCGGCCAGGTTGGTCGGGATGGTGCACAGGTCCGCGAGGTACATCGCCAGCGGGTCGTCGGTGCGCTCACCGATGGCGAATGCGGTCGTCGGCGTGGTCGGGGAAACGATCACGTCGACCTGCTCGAAGGACTTCTCGAAGTCCTTCGTGATGAGCGTACGGACCTTCTGGGCCGAGCCGTAGTACGCGTCGTAGTAGCCGGAGCTGAGCGCGTACGTACCGAGGATGATGCGGCGCTTGACCTCGTCGCCGAAACCGGCTTCGCGGGTCAGGGCCGTGACGTCCTCGGCGGAGCGGGTGCCGTCGTCGCCGACGCGCAGGCCGTAGCGCATGGCGTCGAAGCGGGCCAGGTTCGAGGAGGCCTCGGACGGGGCGATCAGGTAGTACGCGGCCATCGCGAGGTCGAAGGACGGGCAGTCCAGCTCGACGATCTCGGCGCCCAGCTCCTTGAGGAGCTCCACCGACTCGTTGAAGCGCTGGACGACACCGGCCTGGTAGCCCTCACCGGCGAACTGCTTGACCACGCCGACGCGCATGCCGGCGACGGAGCCGTTGCGGGCCGCCTCGACGACCGGCGGGACCGGCGCGTCGATGGAGGTGGAGTCCAGCGGGTCGTGACCGGCGATGACCTCGTGGAGCAGGGCCGCGTCCAGGACCGTACGGGCGCAGGGACCGCCCTGGTCGAGGGAAGAGGAGAACGCCACCATGCCGTAGCGGGAGACCGCGCCGTAGGTCGGCTTGACGCCGACGGTCGCCGTGACGGCGGCGGGCTGGCGGATGGAACCGCCGGTGTCCGTGCCGATGGCGAGCGGGGCCTCGAAGGCGGCCAGGGCGGCCGCGGAGCCGCCGCCGGAGCCGCCGGGGACGCGGGTGAGGTCCCACGGGTTGCCGGTGGGACCGTACGCGCTGTTCTCGGTGGAGGACCCCATGGCGAACTCGTCCATGTTGGTCTTGCCGAGGATGACGACGTCGGCTTCCTTCAGCCTGCGCGTCAGGGTGGCGTCGTAGGGCGGGATCCAGCCTTCGAGGATCTTCGAACCGACGGTGGTCGGAACCCCGACGGTGGTGAAGATGTCCTTGAGCGCGAGCGGTACGCCCGCCAGCGGGCCGAGCTTCTCGCCGCGCTCCCGCTTGCCGTCGACGGCACGGGCCTGGGCGAGGGCTCCCTCGCGGTCGACGTGCAGGAAGGCGTGGACCTTCTCGTCGACGGCCTCGATGCGGGCGAGGTGGGCCTCGGTGACCTGGACGGCCGTCAGCTCGCCGGAGGCGATCTTCTCGGCGGTCTGGGCTGCCGTGAGCTTGATGATGTTGATGTCCGTCATGGTGATTAGTCCTCCCCCAGGATCTGCGGCACCTTGAAACGCTGCTGCTCCTGTGCGGGGGCGCCGGAGAGCGCCTGCGCGGGGGTGAGCGACGGACGGACCTCGTCCGCGCGCATGACGTTCGTCAGCGGCAGCGGGTGGGAGGTCGGCGGAACGTCTTGGTCGGCGACCTCGGAAACGCGGGCGACCGCGCCGATGATGTCGTCGAGCTGTCCGGCGAAGTGGTCGAGCTCTTCGCTTTTCAGCTCCAGACGTGCCAGCCGAGCGAGGTGGGCGACCTCCTCGCGCGTGATGCCAGGCATGCAGCGATCCTCTGGGGTGGTGTATCGGCTATCGGGTTTCGGACCCAATCCTATGGGGCCCGGCCCCCGACCCACGCAACCCATTCCCTCGGCCCCGCCGACCGCCGCGCGGTCGCCTTCCGCCACCGTCGTGCGCGACGCGGCGCCGGCGGCGGCACGGCGCCGCTCGGCCCTGCGGAGCGGTCCCGGCTACGGGGTCGGGGTTTCGGCGGCGGCCGCGGCGGCGGCGAGTTCCGCCGTGATGTCGGCCGGGCGCCGCCAGCCGCGCTCGCCCCGCGCCAGCAGCCACGCCGTCGCCTCCTGCGGCGGCATCGCGGCGGCCACCAGCCACCCCTGTACCGCGTCGCAGCCCAGGTCCCGCAGGCGCTCCCACGTCTCGTCGTCCTCGACGCCCTCGGCCACGACCAGCAGGCCGAGCGAGTGCGCCAGGTCCACCGTGCACCGCACGATCTCGGCGTCCTGCGCGTCCACCGCCAGCCGGGCCACGAACGACCGGTCGATCTTCAGCTCGCTGACCGGCAGCCGCCGCAGGTGGACGAGCGAGGAGTAGCCGGTCCCGAAGTCGTCGAGTGACATCTTCACGCCGTGCCCGGTCAGCCCGGCCATGGTGTCGGCGGCCCGCTGCGGGTCCTCCAGCAGCACGTGTTCCGTTATCTCCAGCTGGAGACCGCTCGCGGGCACCCCGTGCCGGGCCAGCCGCGCGGCCACCGCTCCCGCGAAGCCCGGCGTGTGCACGTCGCGCGGTGAGACGTTGACGGCGACGGGCACCTTCAGCCCCTGCGCCCGCCAGCGGGCGACCTGGGCGAGCGCGGTCTCCAGGACGTACTCGGTCAGGTGCGGCATCAGCCCGGAGGTCTCGGCGATGGCGATGAACTCGTCCGGCGAGACCCGGCCCCGCTCGGGGTGCACCCAGCGCACCAGCGCCTCCAGCCCAACGACGTGCCCGTCGAAGCGCACCTTGGGCTGGTAGTGGAGTTCCACCTCGCCCGCGTCCAGCGCGCGCCGCAGGTCGCCGAGGAGGCCGAGCCGGTCGGGGGTGTTGCTGTCCCGCTTGGACTCGTAGACCTCGACCCCGGTCCGGTCGCGCTTCGCCTGGTACATCGCTACGTCGGCCCGCCGCAGCAGCCCTTCGGCGTCGAGCGAGTGGTCGGGGAAGACGGCGAGACCCGCGCTGGCCTCCAGGACCAGGGTGAGCCCGTCGAGGTCCAGCGGGGAGCTGAGTTCGGCGACGAGGGCGCGGGCCACCCGCTGGGCGCTGGTGGTGGAGTCGGCGACGGGCAGCAGGACGGCGAACTCGTCGCCGCCGAGCCGGGCCACCTCGGCGTCCTTCGGCAGGGCCTCGCGGAGCCGGTCGGCGATCTGGAGGAGCAGCCGGTCACCGGCGAGGTGGCCGAGGGTGTCGTTGACGGCGCGGAACCGGTCGAGGTCGATGAGGACCAGGGCGGCGCGGGTGCCGATGCGTTCGGCCTCGTCCAGGGCCCGCCGGGCGCGCTCCAGCAGCCACTGCCGGTTGGGCAGCCCGGTGAGCGGGTCGCGCAGCTGCTCCTCGGCGCGGGCCCGGGCGATCCACAGGGTGGAGTCGAGGGCGATCAGCGGTACGGCGAACAGCGGCAGCAGCACCGGCAGGGTGACGGCGACCACGCAAATCAGCGGGGCGATGCCGAGGAGGGCGCCGGCGACCAGCGCCTGCCGGATCAGGGCGGTCCGCGCGAGCGTGGGCAGCCCGCCGTCGCGCGGGGTCAGGGCCAGCCACAGCAGGACCCGGGTGACCAGCAGGTAGGCGATGGCCACGAGGCTGATCTCGGGGATCGCCCCGGGCCCCCATCCGGTGGGCTGCCAGGGCACCTCGACGGTGGGCGCGTGCCCGAAGGCGGCGAGTACGAGTGCCCCCGCGGCGATGCCGAGGATGTCGGCGGAGCCGTGCAGCAGCCCTTGGCGCCAGCGGTGCCTGCGGGCGGCCCCGACGAGGGAGACCACGGCGAGCGAGACGAGCCCGGCCGGGATCCAGCCGTAGAGGATGAGCACGCCGAGGGTGAGGGCGGCGCCGGAGCCGGTGCCGCCCCACCAGCGGTCCCGGCCGAGCGCGACGAGGTGGCCGACGATGATCCCGGTGAGCAGGGCGAGCGCCCAGCCGGCGGCGCCGCCGGGGAAGAGGGCGTGACGGTTGTTCAGGGCGCTGAGGACGCCGCCGACGAGGACGACGACGGAGAGGCCGACGACGGCGGACGGCAGTGCGGCGCGCCAACCGTGGACGGGGGCGTCGGGGCCCGCTCCGGCGCCGGTGCCGAGGGGGTGGGTCTCGGGGGTTCGGGCGCCCAGCATCCCGAACCGGCCCGCGGGGGCCGCGCGCTCGGCCGGAACTGGCTGTTCCGCTCGGCCCGTCCCGCTCGGCCGGCCGCCGCGGCCCGTCAGCTCCTTGCGTTCGCTCCGGTCGGCCCGCTCGACCCTCGAAGGCCGCGCGTCCCGGCGCGCGTGACCCGCGCGGCCGCCCCGCCCGGTGGTGCGGGCCACCCGGTCGGTGCGCAGCGACGGCAGCTGCCCGCCCGCCCCGCCGGAATCCGGTGGCGGGTCGGCGCCTTCGATGGGTTTCATGCCCGTCCCTCTCACAGCCGGCGATGCCGATGCCTCGTGATGGCCCCGATGTCATGCCACCACGGCTGGATTCACGTCCCGCAACCGTGCACGACAGGCGCACCTCTCCACAGTAGGACGCGAGGGGGCCCCAGGGGCAGCGGTCGGCGGCGGTTGCCCGAATGGGACCCGGCCATCCTCATCAGTACGGTATCCGCCGAACGGGTGAGACCCGACCAGGCCCTCGGGGTAACCCTTCTGATGATCCGACAGGTCAAAGCCCTGCGCCTAGGCCGGTACCGGCCGTTCACGACCACCGCGCGCGCCCCGCGTGCGCCCGCCCGTACGGCCGCACGCCACGCATCCGTCCGCATCCGTTCGCGTGCGTCGTCCCCCCGCGCTCCGCCGGTGTTCGACCTGCGCTCTTTCGTTACTCCGGTGCGGCGTCGGCGTCCGGAGCCGGCTCCGCCGGTCCCGCCGCGGGCTCCTCCAGCGGCAGCGCGGCCTCGCGCGCCGCGTCGGGGCCCTGTTCCAGGAGGACCTCGAAGCCCGCGTCGTCCAGGATCGAGAGCTTCAGCTGGACGGCCTTGTCGTACTTGGAGCCCGGGTTGTCGCCGACGACCACGAAGGAGGTCTTCTTGGAGACGGACCCGGTGACCTTGGCGCCCCGGCTCTGCAGGGCGTCCTTGGCGCCGTCGCGGGTGTGCCCCGCCAGCGTGCCGGTGACGACGACGGTCAGGCCCGCCAGTGGGCGCGGCCCCTCCTCCTCGGCGGAGACCTCGTCCTCCATCCGCACCCCGGCGGCCCGCCACTTGGCGAGGATCTCCTGGTGCCAGTCGACGGAGAACCATTCCTTGAGCGCGGCGGCGATGATCGCGCCGACCCCCTCGGTGGCGGCCAGTTCCTCCTCCGTCGCCGCTTCGATGCGCTCGATGGAACGGAACTCGCGGGCCAGCGTGGCCGCCGCGACCGGGCCGACGTGCCGGATGGAGAGCCCGTTGATGAACCGCGCGAGCGGACGGTCCTTGGCGGCAGCGACGTTCTCCAGCAGGGCCAGGGCGTTCTTCTTGGGCTCGCCCTTCTGGTTGGCGAAGACCGTGACGATCTTCTCCTCGCCCGTCTTCGGGTCGCGCTTGGGCAGTCCGCTGTCGGCGTCCAGTACGTACGCCTTGATGGGCAGCAGCTGCTCGATGGTGAGGCCGAAGAGGTCGCCCTCGTCCAGCATCGGGGCGGCGGCGGGCTCCAGCGGTCTGGTGAGCGCGGCCGCGGCCACCTTGCCGAAGTTCTCGATGTCGAGGCATTCGCGGCCGACGAGGTAGAAGAGCCGCTCGCGCAACTGGGCGGGACAGGTCTGCGCGTTGGGACACCGGACGTCGATGTCGCCTTCCTTCATGGGGCGCAGCGGGGTCCCGCACTCGGGGCAGTCGGCCGGCATCACGAACTCGCGCTCGCTGCCGTCGCGCAGGTCCACCACCGGGCCGAGGATCTCGGGGATGACGTCGCCCGCCTTGCGCAGCACCACGGTGTCCCCGATGAGGACGCCCTTGGCCTTGACCACCTGCTGGTTGTGCAGGGTGGCGAACTCGACCTCGGATCCGGCCACCGTCACCGGCTCGACCTGCGCGTACGGGGTGACCCGGCCGGTCCGTCCGACGCCGACCTTGATGTCGATCAGCTTGCTGTTGACCTCTTCGGGCGCGTACTTCCAGGCGATCGCCCAGCGCGGGGCGCGGGCGGTGGAGCCGAGCCGGCCCTGGAGCGGGATCTCGTCGAGCTTGACGACGACCCCGTCGATCTCGTGGGCCACGGAGTGCCGGTGTTCGCCGAAGTGGGCGATGAACGCGCGCACTTCGGCGAGCGAGCCGACCACCTTGTTGTGCTCGGCGGTGGGCAGGCCCCAGCCGTGGAGCAGTTCGTAGGCGTGCGAGAGGCGGTCGATCTCGAGGCCCTCACGGGCGCCGATGCCGTGGACCACCATGTGCAGCGGGCGGGTGGCGGTGACCTTGGGGTCCTTCTGGCGCAGTGAACCGGCCGCCGCGTTGCGGGGGTTGGCGAAGGGCTTGTCGCCCGCCTCGACCAGGCGGGCGTTCAGCTCCTCGAACTTCTCCATCGGGAAGAAGACCTCGCCGCGGATCTCGACGAGCGCCGGGATCCGGTCCCCGGCCAGCCGGTCGGGGATCTCGGCGATGGTGCGGACGTTGGGCGTGATGTCCTCGCCGGTGCGGCCGTCGCCGCGGGTGGCGGCGCGGGTCAGCCTGCCGTTCTCGTAGGTGAGGTTGACGGCGAGGCCGTCGACCTTCAGCTCGCACAGGTAGTGGTAGTCGGAGGTGTTGACGTCCCGGGCCACCCGTTCGGCCCAGGCCGCGAGTTCCTCGTCGTCGAAGGCGTTGTCGAGGGAGAGGAGGCGCTCGCGGTGCTGGACCGAGGCGAAGCCGGTGACGTACGCCCCGGCCACCTTCTGGGTGGGCGAGTCCGGGGTGCGCAGCTGCGGGTACTGCTCCTCCAGCGCCTCCAGCGAGCGCAGCAGGACGTCGAACTCGGCGTCGGTGACGACCGGCTGGTCGTTCACGTAGTACCGGAAGCGGTGCTCCTCGATCTGCTCGGCGAGCAGGGCGTGCCGCTCCAGCACCGCCGCCGGTGCCTCGCCCGGCGCCGCCGCGCTCTCACCGTGCTTCTGTTCGACTGCCATGCCGTTTCCTCCCGTGGGCCCGTCTCTACATCACTCAGGGTTGTCGGCGAGCGACCTCGCCGCCCTGACGCAGTGCGCCATCGCCGCGCGGGCGTAGGCGGGCGAGGCGCCCGCCAGACCGCACGACGGAGTGACCACGACGGACTCCGCGAGGGTCCCCGGAGCCAGCCCCAGCCTGCGCCAAAGCTTCCTGACACCCATGACGCTACCGCCCGGGTCCGACAACGGGCCGTCGGTGCCCGGCACCACTCCGGCGAAGAGTTTCATGCCACCCTCGACGGCCTCTCCGATGACGTCGTCATCGCGCTCGGTGAGCAGGGAGAAATCGAACGACACGCCCGCGACCCCGGACCGCCGCAGCAGCGCGAAGGGGACGTCGGGCGCGCAGGAGTGCACGACGGCCTCCCCCTCGTGCACGGCGAACAGGTCGCGCAGCGCCCCTTCGACGACCTGCCGGTCGACGGCCCGGTAGGTGCGGTACTCACTGGCGGTACGGACTTCCCCGCGCAGGACCGAGGTCAGCGAGGGCTCGTCGACCTGGAGCACGATCTCGGCGCCGGGGATCCGCCTGCGTACGTCGGCCAGGTGCGCGCGCAGCCCCTCGGCCAGCGATCCCCCGAGGTCCCGGCAGGCGCCCGGGTCCCGCAGCACGGCCTCGCCGCCGTGCAGTTCGAGGGCGGCGGCCAGCGTCCACGGCCCGACCACCTGCACCTTGAGCTTCCCCTGGTAGCCCTGGGTGAACTCCTCCAGGGCGTCGAGGTCCTCGCCGAGCCAGGACCGGGCCCGCTTGGTGTCCCGGCCGGGCCGGTCGCTCAGGCGCCAGCCGCTGGGCTCGACGTGCGCGTACATGTCGACGAGCAGGCCCAGGGAACGCCCGATCATGTCGGCGCCGGGCCCGCGGGCGGGCAGCTCGGCGAGGTACGGGAACTCCTCGAAGGACCCGGTGACGGTCTTGGCGGCCTCGCGGGCGGCCTCGCCGGGCAGCGAGCCGACTCCGGTGGCTGCGTTCATGACGGCTCCGCTCATCGTCCGGGCCGCACGGAGAGGTCGTTGACCTCCGCGTCGCGGGGGAGGTCGATGGCCATCAGGATGGTGGTGGCCACGGACTCGGGGTCGATCCAGTCGCCCGGGTCGTAGCTCTCGCCCTCCTGGGAGCGGACCTTGGCCTGCATGGGCGTGGCGGTGCGTCCCGGGTAGACGGAGGTGACCCGGATCCCGTTCGGCTTCTCCTCGGCGCGCAGCGCGTCGGCGAGCGCCTTGAGGCCGTGCTTGGAGGCGGCGTACGCGCCCCACTCGGCGTGCGCGGTGAGACCGGCGCCGGAGTTCACGTAGAGGACGTGCCCGCGGGAGGCGCGCAGCGAGGGCAGCATCAGCCGGGTCAGCTCGGCGGGGGCGATCAGGTTCAGGTTGAGCTGCTGGTGCCAGGTCTTGGGGCGCAGTTCGCCGACCGGGCCGAGGTCGACGATCCCGGCGATGTGCAGCAGGGAGTCCAGCCGGTCGGGCAGTGGCTGGTGGGAGAAGGCCCAGGAGATCCGGTCCGGGTCGGCGAGGTCGGCGACGAGCGCGCGCGAGCCGGGGAAGAGCGCGGTCAGCTCCTTGCCGCGGCCGGCGTCCCGGGCGATGAGGATGAGGTCGTCGCCGCGGGCGTGCAGGCGGCGCGCGACGGCGGCGCCGATGCCGGAACCGGCGCCGGTGATGAGGTGAGTAGCCATACCGCCCATGCTCGCACCCCGTCCGGCCCGCTCCGGTCAGTCCCCGCGGGTCCCCGCGCTCGCGGGTGGGGGCGCGGGGCGGCGGGCCGTCAGAGGGCGGCCGCTTCGCGCAGGGCGGCCGCCGTCCTCCTCGCGTCGTAGCCGGGGGCGACGCCCTCGACCAGGATGACCTCGCCCGCGATGTGCCGGGTGCGCAGCGGGATCAGTTCCTGGTAGGCGGGCGAGGCGTACCAGGCGCGGGCCCGCTCGAGGTCGGGGAAGCCGATGACGATCACGGCACCGGGGAAGGAGCCCTCCACGACCTCGTGGTCCTTGCCGTGGACGAGGAACTCGCCCCCGAAGGGGTCCATGGTGCCCTGGATCTCCTCGATGTACCGGAGGATGTCCTCGTTCATCGTCTCGGGTCGTATGTGGCCGATGGCGTACGCGGTCATCTTCGGGCCTCGTCTTCCTTGGCGGAACCGGCTGTTGATCCGATCCTGGCGCGTCGGGCGGCCCCCGTCGATTACCCCACGGGTCATGCCGCCGCGGTGGGGCGGAAGGTGCGCCGGTAGGCGATCGGCGACACCCCGAGAGCCGTACGCATGTGCTGGCGAAGGGAGTTGGCCGAGCCGAAGCCGGCCCGGTGGGCCACCAGGTCCACCGGCAGGTCGCTGGACTCCAGCAACTGGCGCGCCAGTTGGAGGCGTTGGGCGGTCAGCCACTGCACCGGAGTGAGTCCCACCTCGTCCCGGAAGCGTCGGGTGAAGGTCCGCAGGCTCATCCGGGCGTGCGCGGCCAGCTCGGCGAGCGCGAGGGGCGACTCGAGGCGCTCCAGGGCCCAGGCGCGGGTGGCCGTGGTGGTGGCGACGGTGGCCTCGGGGACCGGGCGGTCGATGTACTGGGCCTGCCCGCCGTCCCGCCAGGGCGGGACCACGCAGTACCGGGCGGCCTGGTTGGCGACGGCGCTGCCGTGGTCGCGGCGGATCAGGTGCAGGCAGAGGTCCACCCCGGCGGCCACGCCCGCGGAGGTGAGGATGTCGCCGTCGTCGACGAAGAGGACGTTCGGGTCGAGGTCGACCCGGGGGAAGGCGCGGCGGAACTGGTCCGCCTCGTGCCAGTGCGTGGTGGCGGGCCGCCCGTCCAGCAGTCCGGCCGCGGCGAGGATGTGCGAGCCGGTGCAGATCGACACCAGCCGGGTGCCGGGCCGGATGACGGCCAGGGCCGCCAGGAGCGCGGGCGGCAGCGGGTCGCCGTGGAGCAGTCCGCCCATCGCGTGCGTGGGCGGGATGACGACGGTGTCCGCGGCCGCCAGGGCCTCGGATCCGGCCGTGACGCCCACGGTGAACCCGGCGTCGCTGGTCACGGGCTGCCCGTCGGCCGTACAGACGACCGTCTCGTACAGGAGCCGCCCCTGCGCGTCGCGGGCGTTGCCGAGCACCCGCGAGGGCATTCCCAGCTCGAACGGGGCGACGCCCTCCAGGGCGAGTACGGCGACACGGTGCATGGCCAGATCCTGTCACATGGTGGCCAAACGGCCAACACTACGAGCGGCGCACGGGCCGGAAGCTGGGGACATCTCCCGGAAGACCGGGAGGAAGCAGATCCGAGGAGACATCCATGCGCGCCGTCGTCGTCAACCAGTGGGGCGGACCCGAGGTCCTCACCGAGACCACGCTCGACCGCCCCGAGCCGGGCCCGACCGAGGTCTTGGTCCGCGTCCACGCCGCCGGGGTGAACCCGGTCGACTGGAAGACCCGGGCCACCGGCATGCTCATCGCGTGGGGCCCGAACCCGATCGTGGGCTGGGACGTCTCCGGCACCGTCGAGGCCGTCGGCATGGGCGTGACGATCTTCGAGCCCGGCGACGAGGTGTTCGGCATGCCGCACTTCCCGAAGCAGGCGGGTGCGTACGCCGAGTACGTCACCGCGCCCGCCCGGCACTTCGTGCGCAAGCCCGCGGCCCTCGACCACGTGGCCGCGGCCGCGCTGCCGCTGGCCGCCCTCACCGCCTGGCAGGCCCTGGTGGACACCGCGGACGTCCGGCCGGGCCAGCGGGTGCTGATCCACGCCGCGGCGGGCGGGGTGGGCCACCTCGCGGTCCAGATCGCCAAGGCGCGCGGCGCGTACGTCATCGGCACCGCCAGCGCCGCCAAGCACGACCTGCTGCGCGAACTGGGCGCCGACGAGCTGATCGACTACCGGAGCACCGACTTCGCGGAGGCGGTCCGGGACGTCGACGTCGTGCTGGACACCATCGGCGGCGACTACGGGAAGCGCTCGCTGAAGGTCCTGCGGCCCGGCGGCCACCTGGTCACGATCGCGGGCGGCGAGGACCTGGCGGTGGACGCGGACGGGGTGTCCGTCAGCGTGCTCCTGGTGGAGCCGGACCGCCAGGGCCTGACCGCCCTCGCCGCCCTGGCGCAGGAGGGCGCGCTGCGGCCCCTGATCGACACGGTCCTGCCGCTGGAGCAGGCCGCGAAGGCCCACGAGATCGGCGAGCGGGGCCGGACCACCGGCAAGATCGTCCTGACGGTCGCCTGAGGGGGCGGAAGCCGGCCCGGCTATCTGACGGCTCCGCGCCAGAGAAAAGGTTCCTCTTCCGTGAACCACGCCTCGCGGGCTTCGTAGTCGGGCAGGGCCAGGCCCATCTCACACCGGAAGGCCGGACCATGACCCGGCTCTCTCATGTGGCAGAGCTCATGGACAAGGACAAACTCGATCAAGTCCACAGGCAATTGCATGACTGCCCAGTGAACGGTGATCAGGCCCCCCGGATGGCATGCGCCCCATCGTGTCCCCAGGTCGTCCACGATGATCCGAGTGGGGCGCACACCGATCCGCAGGGCGATGGGAGCCATCCGGGCGGCCAGCCAGCGCTGCCCCCGCTCGGTGTACCAACCTGCCAGGGCCCGCGCCCCCGCATCAGGCGTATCAGGGCCGGGAAGTTCCAGCCACCCCGCCCGCAGGCGCACGCCCGCACCTTCCCCGACGGGTACCGGCAGAAGCCGGTACCTGCGTCCGAGGTAGGCAAAGCTGCTGCCTCCCACGAGCTCTTTGACGGGCTCAGCCGGGCGTAGGCGGCGGCGCCGGACCTCTTCCGCGAGTCGCGGAAGCCGTGAACGCACCGCATCGGCCACAGCCCTGGGTTCCGCGTCCGCCGGAACGGCGAAGACCACTTCCCCGTCCGGTGTGACCTCGATACCCAGCGTCCGGCGCCGGGGCCGGGACACGACGCGCCAGATCCACTCCTCGGGTACGGGGAGCGAGGCGATCGCCAGCTGGACGGAGGTGCTCACCGGGCATTCCTATCACCCGGCCCGGACAATCCGGACGCGGAGCCTCAGCTCTCCCGCCGTGGCTCGTAGCGCAGGAAGTCCCCGTGCCAGTGCAGTGCGATCTTCACCAACCCGCTCGCCACGGGCCCTGTCACTTCCCAGTCCAGGTCGAGCTCGTCCTCCAGGTAGATCCGCAGCACCTTCCGGACCCGCTCCCGGGCATCGGGGAGCGTAGCGAAGTTCGGAGAGCGGACCAGGCCGGAAATCTTCCACGTGACCTCGCGTGCCGCCTGGAAAAGGTCCAGCCCTTCCGAGAGCGGGGTCCCGCCCACCACGACCAGCTTCTCGGCCAGCAGGCTGTACACCAGCTGCTCCGTCCACGGGTCGAGTCCGGACCCCGAGTCCTGCGCCCGCCCGCCTTCCTCGTCCGTGATCTCCTGAGCCAGGCTGGCCAGGGCTGCTGCCGCCTGCGCGAAGTCTTGGCCCATCTGCTGCACTACGGCTTCCAGCCGGACGCTGAACTTCTCGTACCCGGTGGCGCCCGAGTCCAGCCGCGCGGTGATGTGCGTGTGAATCCGGCTGGTCAGATACGAGATCTTCGCCCGGGGGTCGCTGTTGGCATTGACCCGCTCCATGAAGTCCGGTGCGCTGAGCTCCACCGACGGAATGCGCTCGGTGATACGGGTGGCCCTGAGGTGTTCGGCGATGAGGGCGCGCACCTTCGCCCCGTAACGGCGGGGGCTGAACTGGTCGCGCCCGTCGAGGTAACGGACCCGGGCGAGGTACTGCACCTCCCCGAGGCGCCGGGCGAACCGCTCGTAGTCGAGGGCGGCAGGACGGGGCAGCACCGCGTTAAGGGCATTGAGGAAGTTTCGGGCCAGCTCATCGAACTCCCCCCTGAGCAGCGGGTCGTCCAGCGCGGCGAGCAGATCTTCACGCTGTGGCTCCTCGGCAAGTTCGCCGACTCCCAGGCTTGCCAGGAAGTCACCGAGCTTCTTACGCAGGTCACCGAGGAGCGCTTCGGCCGCCGCGTCGGTCTGGAGCCACATCCGGTCCTTCGTGGGCTGCTTTTCCTTCTGCTTTTCCTTCTGCTTTTCCTTCTGCTCGGGATCGAGGTGGTCAAAGGACACATCTTCGTATCCGAGCACCTCACGCAGATGAGCCTGCTCGTAGTCAGCCATCGACTTGGCCAGTTCGGGCCCGACGCCTACATAGTCGACCACCTGGCCCCATTCTTTCTTGGCGTATGGGCGGTTGGTCCGGGCGATCGCCTGGAGCAGGCCTGCGCCGAAGAGGGGGCGGTCCAGGTAGAGCACCTGTTCCGCAGGGGCGTCGAACCCGGTGAGCAGCATGGAGGTCACGACGATGAAGCCCAGGTGACGGTCGGCGGCCTCCTTGACTCCCCGTCCCCCAGCGGCCGGGGCGGGCGCCGGTTCCTTGTGCCACGGGTCACCCGCCGAACCACTCGGGCCGGCAGGGGCCGCGGACATCGGCTGCCCGTGCGTGGCAGCGGTCCACGACGGATCGGGACCCAGGTCGAACAGGTCGACGACCGGCACGCCGCGCTTGAACTGTTCGATGTTCTTCGCCTGAGTGGTGTGCCCGGTCCACGGCTCCCATTCCTTGGGATCCTTGGCCTTGCCTCCCTTCGGTGACTTGGAAATCACCGCGGCGGCGTCAATGGAGGCGAGAAGGTTCCGGTGCCGCAGCAGGCCCAGGAGATCGACGTCATCAGCGGAGGCCGCCGGGTCGTACAGAGTGTCGCCACTCAGCCTGTCCAGTTCGGCGACCAACCGGCGGAGGGCCTCCATCAGGGCCTCGCGGTAGGTGACGGCGGCACGCCGCGACACGGCTACCACCTGGGCGCCGAACCCATCCGGCATGGCAGTCCGCGCCCAGTGCCGCACCATGTGATCAGCCTTCTCGGCGATCACGGACGGTGATTCGAGGACCTCTTTCCTACGTCCGAACTTGCGAAGCACCCGGCGCCGCTGCTCCGGGTCGCTGGGGACCTTCTCGTCGAACCCCGCGTCGAGTGCGGCCTTCTCGACAACTTCCAAGCTCGCCTCGTGCGCCTCGTAGCGCACGGGAACGACCGCACCGTCCCGCTCGGCGTCCCGCAGGGTGTACGTGTCGGCGTACGCGCCGAAGATCTCCTGGGTGGTCTTCCGGGCCCGACTGATGATCGGAGTGCCGGTGAAGCCGACCATCGCGGCATTCGGCAGCATGGCGCGCAGCCGGGCGTGCTGCCAGGCGCTCTGACCCCGGTGCGCTTCGTCGATCAACACGACGATGTCGGAGCTCGCGTTCGCCACCCGGTTGTGGACCCGGTCCCGGCCCTCGGGGTCCGTGGCAAGCACCTCGTCCCGGCCGTCATCGGCGGAGTCGTCCCGGCGTGCCTTCTGGAGCATGACCATGACGACGTCGGGGACTTCGATGCCGAGGTATCGGCGTGCGCGGCGGACATCCTGCGCGCGGTAGATCTTCTCGTCTGCCGCGGCGAGACTCTTGCGGATCTGCTTCTCCAGATCCCTCCGGTCGGTCACCACCACGACCTTGTGTCCCGCCAGGTCGGGACTGCTGCGCAGGTGCCGGACGAGGAACGCCATGGTGAGGGACTTGCCGGAGCCCTGGGTGTGCCAGGTCACCCCGCCCCGCTGGTCGACGTCCCGCCCCTCGGCCAGGGCCTTGCGCCTGGCCCGCAGGCTGGCGGCGAGCTTGTGCACGGCACGGAACTGCGGGTAGCGGCCGATTACCTTGACGGTACGGGGTCCACGGCCCGCTTCGGTGGTGAAGTCCCGTACGAGGGTCAGCAGATGCGCCGGCCGCAGCACCCCGCCGACCAGGGTCTCCTGAGCGGTGAGCTCCCGGGCCTCGGGTACCCCGGCCTCCCCCCTTACGGTCTCCTGTCGGGCGGGGAACACGGTGCGCCACGGCGCGAAGTGCTCCTCCTCCGAGCTGACCGTCCCCATCTCCGCGTGGTCGCGATCAGTGGCCACGAGCACCTGCGCGAACCGTACGAACTCGGCGACGGGCTCCCGGGCCTCGGCGCCCGCGTAACCGATGACGTCCTCGACGGCCCAGTCGAGCGCGAAGCGCGTGTCCGCCTTGGCCACCGGCGGCGCCTTGCACTCGATCACCACCCAGGGCAGCCCGTTGACGAACAGCACGACGTCAGGGGTGACGGCGCCCGCGCCGGAGCGTTCCACCCGGAACTGGGAGACGGCCAGCAGGTCGTTACCGGTACCGGCGTCCCCGCCATCGAACTCCCCCGCCCAGTCCACGAGCCGAACATGCTCGGGATCACCCTTGGTCCAGCTGGGCAGAAGGCGCGCGTTGACGCCCTCCCGCAGCGTCCGGGTCACGTCGATGTTCCCCGCCACTCCCCGGCCCGCCAGGCCCTGGCCGGGGACCGTGCCGAGGAGCAGATCGAGGAGGTGGTCCAACTGCACCCGCGTGAGCCACGGGGTTCCGTCGGGGCGAGGGTTGATCCGCGCGACGGCCGTGCGGAACCGCTCCGCGTAGACGGCCTCCGTGAACCAGTCGCGACCTGAGAGGGCTGGATCAGTCGCTGGCTCGCCGGGCGGCGCACCCTGAAGATACGGCCACCCCATGGCGGTCAACTGACCGATGAGCGGCTTCTCGACCTCGTCGTACTCCGGCTGACCCATCCCCGGTCTCCCCGCCCGTAGCCATACGTCGCACCCCACCCCTGCGAACAGGGGTAGGAGCCACTCTACCTACGGGCGCGGACAGGTCCGGGGGTCAGGCCGCCAGGGAGGCGGCGGCCGGGGGCGGGGATGCCGGAGGGCCTTCCTCCAGTTTCAGTTCGAACCAGATGGTCTTCCCGCCGACCCCGAAGAGAACCTCGTCCAGGCAGCAGCCGCCCCAGTGATCGGCGAGCAGATCGAGTATGGCCAGCCCCCGCCCCTGCTCGTCAGCCTGTCCCGCTGGCGGCCGGAGCGACAGCGGAAACACCGGGCTGGTGTCGGAGACGCTGATCCGCAGTACGGGGTGTGCCCAGCGCAGCCGTACGGAGGCGGGGCCCTTGGTGTAACGGACGGAGTTGGTGGCCAGCTCCGAGGCCAGCAACTCGGCCCGGTCGGTGAGTTCGTCGAGCCCGTGCGTGGCGAGGACGACGCGGAGGGTGCTACGGGCGATCCCGGGGGCGCGGGGGTCGCGCGGGAAGTGGAGCTCGTACTCCCAGGGCCCGACGAAGGGAATCGGCTGCGGTGCGGGGCTGGGACTGACGCTGTCGGCGTGGGTGGTCTATGATTCCGGTTTCACGCGGGCACCTCCATGTGCGGCGTGACGGTGTCGGTCGGCCAGGGCGACCCGGGGTCGCCGTGCGTGCGGGGCGGTGGCTGTGCCGACGCCGTTTCCCCTGGGGGGAGTTGGGCTGTCGGTGCGCTTCCGCTGACACGGGGCGGGCGGGCCTTGTGGCTTACCTCACACGCTAGCGTCATCACTAAAACCCGTGCTACCTACTTCACTAAAACGGGTCATGTATTCAGTTTTGCTGGACGGCCGGACTCAGGCTTAGGCAAACTGTGCGCGCGAGCGAGGAGTTGACCCATGGCACCCAGGCACTACCCCACCATCAGCCAGCGCCGATTCGGTGCCGAGCTGCGTCGCCTACGCGATGCCGCCGGCATCTCCGCGCCGACAGCTGCCGAGCGTCTGGGTGCGGACCGCACGATGATCTCCAACATCGAAGCGGGTCGATTCGGCATCAGCGAGGAACGTCTACGCCGCATTGCGAGCATCTACGAGTGCGACAACCCCGAGCTCATCAACTCTCTGGCCGCGATGACCGGAGGGCGCAAGAAGGGCTGGTGGGACGAGTACCGGGGCAAGATTCCGTCGGACTTCCTGGACGTGGCGGAACTGGAGCATCACGCCCACAGTCTGAGGACACTCCAGACAGCCCACATCCCAGGCCTGTTCCAGACAGAGGACCACGCCCGCGCCCTCTTCGACCTCTTCGTTCCCGCGTTGCCCCGGTTGGAAGTCGAGTTGCGCATCGCCCAGCGCCTGGCTCGACACATCGTTATCGCCGGGACTCCGGGCGTGCCGTACGTGGGGCTGATCCATGAGGCCGCCCTCCGCATGCGTACCGGCGGACGCCGAGTCGCCAAAGAACAGTTGCGCCGCCTTCTTGAGGAGAGCGAACGCCCCAATGTCCGCCTGCTCGTGATCCCCTTCACCGCAGAAGGCTTTCCCATGGCTGGTGACACGATGATGTACGTCTCGGCCGCGAACCCGCACCTGGACACGGTCGAGGTGGACTCCCCTATCGGTGCGGTCTTCTTCGACTCACCGACGCAACTGGCCAACTTCCGTCGGCGGCTGGACTTGGTCGAACAGGTGGCGTTGAATCCCAGTGAGTCGAGGGATCTCATCCTGGAAATCTCCGGAAATCTGTAAGAGGTACCACCTTTGCCCGAGTTGGAGTGGTTCAAGTCCTCGTACTCCGAGGCTTCCGGCAACGCATGCGTGGAACTCGCCACTTGGGGCGACCTCGAGGTCGCCGTCCGGGACAGCGTGTTCCCGGACCAAGTGATCACGTTCGGCCGAGCCGCCCTGACGGCGTTCGTCTCAGGCGTACGGAACGCCGAGCTGGGCGGTAGGCCTAGCTGACCAGGACGCCCGCCAGTGTCCCGGCATCCGCACCCGGCCGGTCAGCATGTCCTCTGTCATGCCCCGCTGTACCACGCGCAGCTTCTCGACCTGCTTTCCCAGCGTGGCAATGCGTGCTCGCACCCCCCGTACCGGGCCGAGGAGTCGGTCCTGCTCCGCACGCGGCGGGAGGGGAAGCGGCATACCCTTGACCTGCGTCGAGTTGATCGATGCCAGGTTCGTCGTCTGTTTGCCGACGCTCTGGAAGTACGCGCGGCCCGCCGGTGAGGACGTGTACAACTCCAGGAAGTCTGGGGACATCTCCTCGTCGCAGCGGACGCGGAAAACGTGGTTCTGGTGCAGGCACGGGTCCAGCCTGCCGTCCCAGACCGCCCCGCGGCCGAGCTTGTCGAGGTCTCCCCCCTCCGTGAGCAGCAGGTCCCCGGCGCGCAGGGCGTACCGGTCGTACTGGGAACGCAGAATCCGGACGGTTTTCACATCGGTCGTGTCGATACTTCCGTCCAACACGTTGGCCACCCGGAGGTAGGGCAACTCAATCGTCCCGTCGCCTGTGGGCTCGGAACCAAGGGTCACACCGGCGGCCACGGTCGCGACGGTCTCCAAGCACACGGTCGGCCAGCTGCCCGCGCCGCTGGAGAGGACTTCAGCAGAGAGCGCGGCCTCTGCTACCTCAAACTTGACCCGGACCCGCTCCAAAGCGGCGATACGCCGCTCGACCGCCTCGTGGGCCGCCACGATTCGGCGTTGCTCATCGAGCGGAACATCCGGCACAGGCAATTGGCGGATCTGGGCCTGTCCGATGTTCTTCATGCTTCCGCTCGTGCCCGTGGCAAGGGAGCGGATCCGCTGGCGCAAAGAAGGTTGCGCCAGTACGAGAGCCAGAAACGCCGGGTCGGCCACGGACTCGTCCACAACAAGACGGAGGGTCTTGTCGCTCAGCATGAGCCGTTGCGGAGGTGCCACGGCGACACAGGCAAGCCCAACCAATTCCTCGGTATTGGCCCGCGTCATGATCAGGTCACCGGGCCGCACCTCGTACCTCGGCTGGATCAGCGACGCATCGCTTACGACCTTGTTCTCGCGCGCCACAAACTGGCCGGACTGAACTGCACTGACCTTGAGCACACCCCACTCACCATGGCCAGCCGGCACATCGTCGGCCATCGGACTCTTGCCCGCCTCAACGGCCCGCAACAGTGAGCCAAGTTCGACCTGCGTAAGACCCGCACCCGCCTCACCGCGCATAGCCCAGCTCCTTCAGCCAGTCCCCGAACTCCCCCGCCGCGCCCGCGCTGTCCGCCTCCAGGGCCTCCAGCGAGACCGCGTACTTCTCTGCCCAGCGGCGGAAGGCCGCGATCAGTTCACGGCGGCCCGAGGCGACGGCCGCCTCCAGGCGAGCCGACAGGTCGGCGTCCAGGACCTCCAGGACCACCCGCTCCGCTCCGCCCTCCGAGGACTTGGCCACCTCGGCAGCCGCGCGCAGGTTCGGCAGGAAGCACGCGTCCAGCGCCGAGCGCTTCTTCGACGCCGCCGTGCGCTCCTTGCGGCGACGCGTGACCACCTCCTCCAGGCGGGCCAGCTCCTCCGGGGTCACCGGGGTGCGCTCCTCCGGCTCGTCCTCCCCGTCCGCATCCCCATCCGCAGTCGGGGGCTGGGCCGCGGCCAGGTTCTCCAGTGCCGTCTTGTACGCGGCGTCCGCCACCGCGACGGCGGCGTCCGCGCGGGCGACCTCATCCAGGAACTCCGGGATCAGCGCCCGGACCACCGGCTGGTCCAGCGCACGGCGCCGGTCGGCGGCGGTCACCGAGGTCTTCGCCCGGCCGCGCGTGCGTCCAGGGCCGGAATCGGCGTCTTCCACGTCCGGCATGACCGGTTCGACCATCGTCTCGACCGAGTCGACCCAGCCGTCTAGTACTCGCTCGTACCCGCCGGCGGCCAGCGCCTTGAGGTCGTAGCGCGTGAGCGTCCACCAGTCCGCCAGGATGCCGGCGGTCGTGTACTCGTCCAGTACGCCCGCCCCGCCGACCGCCTC
Source organism: Streptomyces sp. G-G2 (assembly GCF_030063135.1). Classification (GTDB taxonomy): domain Bacteria; phylum Actinomycetota; class Actinomycetes; order Streptomycetales; family Streptomycetaceae; genus Streptomyces. Next base: position 281,020 of record NZ_JASISO010000001.1, on the reverse strand, counting down.
GGTGAAGCCGGACACGAGCCGCTCGCGCAGCACCATCAGCCGCCGGTCCTCGCCCAGCGCCGTGAAGTGGGCGGGCTGCTTCGCCCACCACTCCTCGTACGCCTTGCGCAGAAGCGCTTCCTTGGGGGCCGCCAGACCCCCAATGCGCTCAGCCGTCGCGTCCGGGCCTTCCGGGAGGAAGTCGACGTACTCCTCATCGCCCGCGCGGTCCGCGAAGAGGCCCGAGGCATCGACCCCGTACGCGGAGAACAGGCCGGCCTTCGCCTCGATCTCGGCCTTCGGGACGCCCCCGTACAGGTGTGCCCGTACGTCTTGCGGCTCGGCGGGCGGGGAGTTGTCCACCCAGCGGCGGATGTTCAGGTTCGCATCGGCGGCCAGCAAGTCCTCCACGCTCACCACGCGCGAATAGCCCGGCTCCTCCCGCCATCCCTTGAAGACCGTGACCAGCTTCTCGACGTGCTCGGGACCGAGCTCGTTCTGGTTGCGCGCCGCACGGAACTCCCGGTCGGCGTTGATGAAGAGGACTTGCTTCTCCCTCCTCTCCAGCTTGCCTTGCTTATCCAGCCGGTCCCGCTTCCGGTGTGGCGGTCGCAGCACAAGGATGCAGCCCGGGATTCCGGTGCCGTAGAAGAGGTTCGGGCCGAGGCCGATCACTGCCTCGATGCAATCGTCGTTCAGCAGCTCGATACGGATGTCCCGCTCCTTGCCGCTGCGGAACAGCACGCCGTGCGGCATGACCGTGGCCGCCACGCCCCGCGCCTCCAGCACGGTGACCATGTGCTGGACGAACATCAGGTCGGCCTTCTTGCCGTTCTCCGGTGTCGCGCCCCACTTCATCCGGCGACCGTGCTTCTCGTCGGCCGCTTCGACCAGCTCGGCGTCGTAGTTCAGGGAGAAGGGCGGGTTGGACAGGACCTTGGTGAAGGTCCGCAGCCGCCCGGCCTCGGTGAGGTGGAGCGGGTCCGCGAGGGTGTCGCCGTGCTGGAGGTCGAACTCACGGATGCCGTGCAGGACCATGTTCATGCTGGCCATGGACCAGGAAGGGCCGTTCTTGTCCTGGCCGTTGATCGACAGGTCGCCGGGGGCACCGCCGTGCTCCTCCACGTGCTCCTGGGCCGCGATCAGCATGCCGCCCGAGCCCGCGCAGGGGTCGTAGACGCTGTCTCCGGCCTCCGGGTCGACGAGGCGGACCATCATCCGGACCACTTCGCGCGGGGTGTAGAACTCGCCGCCGCGCTGGCCGGCCGAGTCGGCGAACCGGCCGAGCAGGTACTCGTAGGCCGCGCCCAGCATGTCGGGGAACTCGAAGTCCTCGTTGCGGAGCTGGTAGAGGCTGAAGTGCCGGATGAGGGAGCGCAGCTCGGAGTTGGTGAAGCGGGGCTTGGTGCCGACGATCTCGTTGAAGGAGATGTGTGAGGCGACCCCGGCCAGTCGGGGGTGGCTGCCTTGCAGGGCCACCAGCGCCTGGTCGAGATTCTCCCCCACTTTGTCGGTGAGCATGGAGATCCCCGGGACGGGGTGGTCGGGGTGCTCCGGGTCCTCGTGTGGGCCCTTCCACCAGCGGGCCCTCGGCGGGACGTAGAAGATCCGGGGGTACTTGTCCGGGTCGTCGGCCCGCGCCAGGGCCTTCGCCCGCTCGCCGGTCTTGTCCAGGGCCTCCGCGTAGACACGGTCCCATTCGGGCTGGAACTCGTCCGAGGAGCGCTTCAGGAACAGCATTCCGAAGATGTAGTCCCGGTACTCCGAGGCGTCCATCCGGCCGCGCAGAATGTCGGCGGCCGAGAAGAGATGCCGCTCGAGCTGGGGCAGTGTGATCCTGGCCACGCACCGGTCCTTCGTATGCCACGGGAGTTTCGGGAGAACTCAGGCAGCGTAGTCGGGTAGGGGCTCCGGACGGAAACCCTCGACCCGATCGCCGGCACCCGAAGCTCTACAACTCTTCCTTCCCGATGCCGAGGCTGGTGAGCAGTCGCCACAGGTCGGTGGAGGGATCGCGCTTGAGCGGGTCACAGCCTGCGGCGTGGCCAGAGCGCTGCGTCCACTCGTCGTGCGTCTCCGTACGCGGGCCGGGGATCTTGTCGTGGTTGGCGTTCTTCGCGGAGCAGCCGCCGTGTGAGCAGTTACCCACCAGCTTGCGCGCATTGCGCACGGCGTCCTTCTCCGTGCCCACGAGCGACTGGCCGCGTTGTCCGGCCAGGCCTTTGCCCCGCTCACCGGCATGCTCGTCGTACTCCTCGAAGCCCTTGGCCTTCGGGTGCTTGCGCAACAGGTCCTTGATCGCATCGCTACGGCCATCTTCCTGACTGGTGAACGGCCGGAAGTGGAGCAGGAGCCACAACTCGAACGAGGGATGCGAGAAGCCGACTTGCACACCTGCCTCTCGCGCCCTGCTCATAGCCTTCGGAATCACGACGTCGCGATGGTCCTCGCTGTCCCGGTCGAAGAGGGCCCACTTCTCATCGGCGGGACTCGACGCCTCGGCGATGACCCGGTCGACGACCTCGTCAGGGCGCAGGCCCTCCCCCGCTTTGCAGAAACGGAGAAAGAAACCCTCCCGTTTGCCGTACTCCCTGTTGAGGAGTGCGACGTAGTCGGACTCGGTCTTCTCCCCCTCGCCCGCGATGTAGACCACGCGGTGCGACTGGTCGGAGTACCCGGAGAGATCCCGGCGCACGGGCGTGGCCGCGTCGTCCTGGCTCCTGCGCCGGCGCACTCGCTTGCTGTCGCTCGGTGATCTGCTCACGCTGTCGTCGTCGCTTTCCGCTCCGAGTCCGGCCGACCACCCAAGCGCTCTTCCAGCATCGTGAGCTGGCGGGCGATCTCACCGGTGGCGAGGCGCGGAATGCCGCCATAGTGGCCGTGCAGGTAGCGGCGCTCCAGGTTCTCGTCGTTGCGGGCCTTGCGAGCCGCGATCAGCGGGTACAGGGCGGACTCCCCGCTGCTTTCCTTGAACGTGATCCACACCTGATCCCGGTCGAGCGGGCGCTCGACGACCGACGGACCGAGCAGGGTCGCATCGTGCGTAGTGAAGATCAATTGCGCGAGATCGGGATTGGCTTCCCGGTCGTGATAGAGGCGGATGACCTCCGCTGCGAGCAGCGGGTGAAGGCTTGAGTCGAGCTCGTCCGCGAGGAGGACTCCACCATGCTTGAGCATGTGCAGGAGAGGCCCGAGGAACGCGAACCAGGCATGCGTACCCAGCGATTCCTGCTTCCAGAAGTCGAGCGGTCGAGAGGTTCCGTCAGCTCCGCGGTGCAGGAGTCGCACATCCCCCGTATCGGGGTCGGTCTCGATGCCCGTGATACCCAGGTCTGCGGCCGCAAGAAGCGTGATGAGCCGTTCTCGCAGCTCCTCCTGATCGCTTCGGTCGGCCAACTGGTCTCGTGTCCAGGACGTCCGCTCGGCCACATCGCTGTGACTCGTCACCAACCACAGGTTGTCCCGGAACCAGCGGTGGACAGCTGACAGCTGGGGATGGTTTAGGGCTGCACCCACGGTGAGGAAGAGAGCGTTGCTCCGGGTCGTGGCGACCAGCATCTCCTTGAGATCCTTGCGTCCGGTCAGGCCCGCCCCGGGGAACCGGAACTCACCTCCCTCTTCGTCGGGACGACCGGCCTCCCGGTCGAACCACACCTGGCGGCGGCCGGACGGGTACGCGTGCAGCCACTCGCTCTCTACGCGGTCGTCGGATACTTCGAACCCGTAGGTGTACCGGACCTTCTCGCCTCGGCCGAGCAGCAGCTCGACCTCGAAGAGGCTGGTCTCGTCCCTGGCCTCGTCAGCGAGCTCGAACGGCTCTCTGGGGACCCCGGGCTCGCGGTCCCACGCCGCCAGGGAATCGAGCACGGCGTGGCGCATGAAGCGCAGACCCGCGAGGACGTTCGACTTGCCAGACCCGTTGGCGCCGAAAATACCGACGACGGGCAGCACCGACAACGGCTTGCCGTCGGAGCGGGCTCCGCTGTCCCGACCAGTTCCTTGATTGAGCTCTGTAGCGGCAAGAGAGAGCTCTTGTTCGTCCCGAATGGACCGGTGGTTGGCTACCCGGAAGCTGAGCAGCACGGCCGACCTCCCAGAGAGGCGGATCGAGGATTGCCGCCTTAGGTATTTTTGTACGGGTAACCCGTACCAGGGAGCCTAAAGCCCTCCGCAGGGATACGCCAGTGACGGGCAACGGCCGTTGACGCAAGCATTGCCAAGCAGGGTCTTAGGAGGTGATTGTCGCGCTCGCCCGGGTGGTCGTGGCGATGGTGGCGGAGCCGACGACGCGGGTGCCGTCGTAGAGCACGATCGCCTGGCCGGGGGCCACCCCGCGGACCGGCTCCGCGAAACGCACCCGCAGCTCTCCGTCGACCATCTCGGCGAAGACCTCGCTCTCGCCGCCGTGGGCGCGCAGCTGCGCGGTGTAGGTGCCCGGGGCGGCGGCCGTGGAGCCGCACCAGCGCGGGCGGATCGCGGTGAGGGCGCCGACGTCGAGGGCCTCGACGGGGCCGACGGTGACGGTGTTGTTCACCGGGGAGATGTCCAGGACGTAGCGCGGCTTGCCGTCGGCGGCCGGGTGGCCGATGCGCAGGCCCTTGCGCTGGCCGATGGTGAAGCCGAAGGCGCCCTCGTGGGTGCCGATCTTGGCGCCGGACTCGTCGACGATGTCGCCCTCGGCCTTGCCGAGGCGGTTCGCGAGGAAGCCCTGGGTGTCGCCGTCGGCGATGAAGCAGATGTCGTGGCTGTCGGGCTTCTTCGCGACGGCCAGTCCGCGGGCCTCGGCCTCGGCCCGGATCTCCTCCTTGGTGGTGAGGGTGTCACCGAGCGGGAAGAGGGCGTGGGCGAGCTGCTTCTCGTCGAGGACGCCGAGTACGTACGACTGGTCCTTGGCCATGTCGGAGGCGCGGTGCAGCTCGCGGCCGCCATCCTCGTTCAGCACGACGGTGGCGTAGTGGCCGGTGCAGACGGCGTCGAAGCCGAGCGCGAGGGCCTTGTCGAGGAGCGCGGCGAACTTGATCTTCTCGTTGCAGCGCAGGCACGGGTTCGGGGTGCGGCCCGCCTCGTACTCGGCGACGAAGTCCTCGACCACGTCCTCGCGGAAGCGTTCGGCGAGGTCCCACACGTAGAAGGGGATGCCGATGACGTCGGCGGCGCGGCGGGCGTCGCGGGAGTCCTCGATGGTGCAGCAGCCGCGGGCGCCGGTGCGGAAGGACTGCGGGTTCGCGGACAGCGCGAGGTGGACACCGGTCACCTCGTGCCCGGCTTCGGCAGCGCGGGCGGCGGCGACGGCGGAGTCCACGCCGCCGGACATGGCGGCCAGGACGCGAAGGGGGCGGGTGCTCGGCAGGTTCTCAGTCATAGCACCGTCCAGGGTACGGGGAACCGCGCGGGGCCACGGCGCGTTATCGGGTGCGGGGGGTGGTTCGGATGGGCCTCAAGGGGCGCAGGGCGGTACTGCTGGGGGGACTGGGGCTGGTCGCGGCCGGTGCGGTGGCGGGCCGGGACGAGATTTCCCGGGCCTGGTGGCTGCTGCCGGGGGTGCGCAGACCGCGTCAGGAAGGTGCGCTGGATCACGCGGGCGCGAGCTGGACGGCGGCGTCGCCGGCGAACTGGCGGCTGGCCGACCGGCCCGACGACTACCGCATCGACCGGATCGTGGTCCATGTGACCCAGGGCGATTTCGCCTCGTCGGTGGAGGCCTTCCAGAACCCTTGGCACAAGGCCTCGGCGCACTACATAGTCCGCCAGGACGGTCATGTGGAGCAGCTGGTCCGCGAGCTGGACGTGGCCTTCCACGCGGGCAGCCGCGCCATGAACGAGCGCAGCGTCGGCATCGAGCACGAGGGTTTCGTCACGCGCCGAGAGGACTTCACGGAGGCGATGTACGCCGCCTCGGCGCGGCTGGCCGCCGACGTCTGCCGCCGGTACGGGATACCCGCCGACCGCACGCATCTGCTCGGCCACTCCGAGGTGCCCGGCGCCGACCACACGGATCCCGGCCCGTATTGGGACTGGGACCGCTATCTGCGCATGGTCGGCGCGCTGCTCGCCTGAGTCCGGCCGGCCCCCGGCCGGTCAGCTCGGTCCGGTCAGCTCGGTCAGCTCAGTCCGGCGCTGCGGGCCCGGTCGACGGCCGGGCCGATGGCGGCGGCCACGGCGGCGACGTCCTGCGCCGTGGAGGTGTGGCCGAGGGAGAAGCGCAGGGTGCCGCGGGCCAGGTCGGGGGCGGTGCCGGTGGCGAGCAGTACGTGGCTGGGCTGGGCCACGCCCGCGGTGCAGGCTGAGCCGGTGGAGCATTCGATGCCCTGGGCGTCCAGCAGGAGCAGCAGGGAGTCCCCCTCGCAGCCGGGGAAGCTGAAGTGGGCGTTGGCCGGGAGGCGGTCGTCCGGGTCGCCGCCGAGGATCGCGTCGGGCACCGCGGAGCATACGGCCGCGACCAGCTCGTCGCGCAGGGCGCCGACCTCACGGGCGAAGGTCTCGCGACGCTCCACGGCCAGTACGGCGGCCACCGCGAAGGCGGCGATGGCGGGCACGTCGAGGGTCCCGGAGCGGACGTGGCGCTCCTGGCCACCGCCGTGCAGGACGGGTACGGGGCTCTGGTCGCGGCCCAGCAGCAGCGCGCCGATGCCGTAGGGGCCGCCGATCTTGTGGCCGCTGACGGCCATGGCGGCGAGGCCGCTGTCGGCGAAGCCCACATCGAGCTGACCGATGGCCTGGACGGCATCGGAATGCATCGGGACGCCGAACTCCCTTGCCGTCGAAGCCAGTTCGCGGACCGGCATGACGGTGCCGATCTCGTTGTTGGCCCACATCACGGTGGCGAGGGCGATGTCGTCGGGGTCGCGCGCGACGGCCTCGCGGAAGGCGTCGGGGTGCACGCGGCCGTAGCGGTCCACGGGCAGGTACTCGACGCGGGCGCCCTCGTGCTCCGCGAGCCAGTGCACGGCGTCGAGGACGGCGTGGTGCTCGACGGGGCTGGCGAGGATCCGGGTACGGGCGGGGTCGGCGTCGCGCCGGGCCCAGTACAGGCCCTTCACGGCGAGGTTGTCGGCCTCCGTGCCGCCCGCGGTGAAGACCACCTCGCTCGGGCGCGCGCCGAGTACCTCGGCGAAGGCCTCGCGGGCCTCCTCGACGGTACGGCGGGCACGGCGGCCGGCGGCGTGCAGGGAGGAGGCGTTGCCCGTCGCGGCGAACTGCGCGGTCATCGCCGCGGCGGCCTCCGGCAGCATCGGCGTGGTGGCGGCGTGGTCGAGGTAGGCCATGATTCACCGATTCTACGATTCCCCGGCTCCCCCGAACCCCACGGGTACCGCCGAACCCCGCTCCGGAGCCCCGGTCCGGGGTCCGGGGCCGACGGGCCGGGGCCCGGCGCGGCGCCGCGCGGGCCGCGCGTCAGGCAGTGGCTGCCCGGGGGGCGCGGGCCAGTTGGCGGGACTGGGCCACCAGATGGTCCGCGGAGTCCCAGACCTCCGCGTCCTCCTCCAGGAAGCCCCCGGCCAGGTTCCGGGTGGTGATCGCGACCCGCAGCGGGCCGGGCGCGGGGCGGCGGCGTACGTGGGTGGTGAGTTCCACCGTCGGGGTCCAGCCGATCAGGCCCAGGTCGAAGGAGGTCGGCGGGAGCGCGTCCACGACCAGCAGCAGGGACAGCGGGTCCGCGTCCCGCCCGTCGGCGAGTTCGAACCAGGCCCGCATCTCGCCCTTGCCGGACGGCGCGCCCACCGCCCAGCCCGCGGTGACCGGATCCAGCCGGAGCCGGAGCCGGTCGACGATGGCGGAGCTGCCGGGGATCGGGGCCGGACCGGCCTCGGCGCCCAGGCAGTCGGCGTACCCCGGCATCACGGGCGCTGTGGCCGTCGTACGGACGTCGTCCGGCAGCGCCGCGAGGTCGCCGTAGGACGCGAGCACGCGCAGGCGTTCCACCGCGGCGCCGTTCTCGTCGTACTGGAACAGCGAGGCCTGGCCCGTGGAGAGGGTGCGCCCGACCCGGACCACCTCGGTGCGGATCACGGCGGGCCCGGGGACCGAAGAGGTCAGGTAGTGGGCGGACACCGTGAAGGGGTCCGGGTGCGGCAGGGCCGCCGAGAGGGCCCGGCCGACCAGCGCGAGCAGGTAGCCGCCGTTGACGGCGGTGATGATCGTCCACCCGGCGGAGAGCTCGGCGTCGTAGACCCCGGGCTCCTCCGCCCGCGCGGTGACGGCGGTGTCGCGGTCGAACTCGCTGTCGCCGATGGAAGCCGGGCCGGAGGCCTTGCCGGAGGCCGCGCCGGAGGCCTGGGCCGGAGGCCTGGGCCGCTGCTGCTTGTGACATGGGGTGAGGGTACCTCCAGTAACTACTAAGCGGTAGCTTTTGTGATTACGGCTCCTCGGGGACCGCCGAGCGGCGGTTCCAGGCCAGCGGCGCCCGCCAGTGGTAGCGCATCGCCAGCAGCCGCAGCACGAACGTGGTCACGATCGCGATGCCACTGGTCACGGCGCTCAGCATGCCGAGGCCGATGAACACGGCCACCAGCGCGGCCCCGATGACCGCGGGCACGGCGTACATCTCGCGGTCGCGCAGCAGCGACGGGACCTCGTTGACCAGGACGTCGCGCAGCACGCCGCCGCCGACCGCCGTCGCGAGGCCGAGCGCGGCCGACGCGGTGAGCCCGAGGCCGTACTCGTACGCCTTCGTCGTGCCCGTCACGCAGAACAGGCCGAGGCCCGCCGCGTCGAAGACGTTGATGGCCTGGTTGATCCGCTGCACCTCGGGGTGCAGGAAGAAGACCAGCGCGGCGGCGACCAGCGGGGTGACGAAGAAGCTCAGTTCACCGAAGGCGGCCGGGGGGACAGCGCCGATGACCAGGTCGCGCAGGAGGCCGCCGCCGAGGGCGGTGACCAGGGCGAGGACGGCGATGCCGAAGACGTCGAAGTTCTTGCGGACCGCGAGCAGGGCGCCCGCGGTGGCGAAGACGAAGATGCCCGCGAGGTCCAGGGCGTGCTGGACACCGGGCGGGAAGAGATCGTGGGGCACCGGGCCATTGTGCCGGGCGCCTGGCGGCGGGCCGTGCCACCGGGGGGTGCCGGGCGGGCGGGTCGCTGTCGGGGCTCCGCCCCGGACCCCGCTCCTCAATCGCCGGAGGGGCTGAGAAAGAGCGCCTCGAACGCCGGCGGGGCTGTGGATGCCAGGAGGGGCTGAAGAGCGCGCCTCAGACGCCGGCGGGGCTGGGGGGGTGTCCGGAGGGGCTGGAAAAGCGCGCCTCGATCGCCGGCGGGCTGGGGCCTCGCCGGCGATCGGGGTTATACGGCCGTCGCCGGAGTGTCGGCGTTCTCCGGGTGGTGACAGGCGACCTGGTGGCCCGGCTGCAGGGCTACCAGAGGGGGTTCCTGCTTGCCGCAGATCTCCGTGGCCTTCCAGCACCGCGTGTGGAAGCGGCAGCCGCTCGGCGGGGAGATCGGCGACGGGACGTCGCCCTTGAGCAGGATGCGGCCGCTCTTGACGCCCCGGCGGCGCGGGTCCGGGACCGGGACGGCCGAGAGGAGGGCCTTGGTGTACGGGTGCATCGGGGCCGCGTACAGGGAGTCCCGGTCGGTGAGTTCGACGATCTTCCCGAGGTACATCACCGCGATGCGGTCCGAGACGTGCCGGATGACCGACAGGTCGTGGGCGATGATCACGTAGGTGAGCCCCAGCTCCTCCTGGAGGTCGTCCAGCAGGTTCACCACCTGGGCCTGGATGGAGACGTCCAGGGCCGAGACGGGCTCGTCCGCCACCACCAGCTTCGGGTTGAGGGCCAGCGCGCGGGCGATGCCGATGCGCTGGCGCTGGCCGCCGGAGAACTCGTGGGGGTAGCGGTTGTAGTGCTCCGGGTTCAGGCCCACCAGCGAGAGCAGCCGCTGGACCTCCTTCTTGAGGCCGCCCTCCGGGCTGACCCCCTGGAGCTTGAAGGGGGCGCTGACGATGGTGCCGACCGTGTGGCGCGGGTTCAGCGAGCCGTACGGGTCCTGGAAGATCATCTGGACGTCGCGGCGCAGCGGCCGCATCGCCCCGACGCCGAGGTGCGTGATGTCCCGGCCCTCGAACTCGACCGTGCCGCCCGTCGGTTCGAGCAGCCGGGTGATCAGCCGCCCCATGGTCGACTTGCCGCAGCCGGACTCGCCGACGATGCCGAGGGTCTCACCGCGGCGGACGTCGAAGTCGATGCCGTCGACGGCCCTCACGGCCCCGGACTCGCGGCGCAGCAGCCCCTTGTGGATGGGGAAGTGCTTGACCAGGCCGGTGACCTTCAGCAGCGGTTCCCCGGCCGCGTCGGCCGCACCCGCGGCCTGGTCCGCCGCCCGGTCCGCCGTCTTCTTCATGTCCGTCGTATCGGTCACAGCTTCGGCGCAATCTCTTCGGTCCAGATCCGGGTCCGCTCCTCCTGCGACATGTGGCAGGCGGACCAGTGACCGGCACTGGTCAGGGCCAGCTCGGGCCGCTGGGTGCGGGTGATACCGCCCTTGGGTACGTCGGCGAACGGGCAGCGCGGGTGGAAGGCACAGCCGCTGGGGATGTTGATGAGGCTGGGCGGCGAGCCCTTGACCGGGATGAGCCGCTCGGTCTGGTCGCGGTCGATGCGCGGCATGGACCCGAGCAGGCCCCAGGTGTAGGGGTGCCGGGGTTCGTAGAACACCTGCTCCGCGGTGCCCCGCTCGACACAGCGGCCGCCATACATCACGAGGATCTCGTCGGCCATCTCCGCGACCACGCCGAGGTCGTGCGTGATCATGATGACGGCCGAGCCGAACTCCTTCTGCAGATCGCGGATCAGGTCGAGGATCTGCGCCTGGACGGTGACGTCCAGGGCGGTCGTCGGCTCGTCCGCGATGAGCAGTTCGGGGTTGTTGACCAGGGACATCGCGATCATCGCGCGCTGGCGCATGCCGCCGGAGAACTCGTGCGGGTAGGAGTCGACGCGCTGGTCCGGCTCGGGGATGCCGACCCGGTCCAGCATCTCGACGGCGCGCTTGCGGGCCGTCTTCTTGTCGACGTCCTGGTGGGTCCGGTAGGCCTCGATGATCTGCTTGCCGACCGAGTAGTACGGGTGCATCGCGGACAGCGGGTCCTGGAAGACCATCGCCATCTTCTGGCCGCGCAGCTTGCGTACGTCGTCGGCGTTGGCCCGGACCAGGTCCTCGCCGTCCAGCAGCACCTCACCGGAGATGTGCGGGCGGCTGCGGGCGTTGCCGGTGCGGTGCAGACCCATGATGGCCAGCGAGGTGACCGACTTGCCGGAGCCGGACTCGCCCACGATGCCGAGGGTCTTGCCGCGCTCCAGGTCGAAGGAGAGCCCGTCGACGGACTTGACCAGGCCGTCGTCGGTCGGGAAGTGGACCTTGAGGTCACGAACCGAGAGGAAGGCACGGGCGGGATCCGAGGGTCCGGCCTGCTGGGGTACGAGGGAAGGGTTCTCGGTCACGTCAGCCTCACGCGCGGGTCGATGACGGCGTACAGCATGTCCACGATCAGGTTGGCCATCACCACGAAGAGCGCGGCGAGCAGGGTGATTCCCATGATCACGGGGAGGTCGCCCTGGCCGATGGCGGCGACCGCCGCCGTCCCCAGACCCTGGAAGTTGAAGGTCGTCTCGGTGAGCACCGCGCCGCCGAGGAGTCCGCCGAGGTCGAGGCCGAACATCGTGACGATCGGGGTGAGCGTGGAGCGCAGAGCGTGCTTGCGGATGACCACGCTCTCCGTGAGGCCCTTGGCGCGGGCCGTACGGATGTAGTCCTCGCCCATGACTTCGAGCATCGTCGCGCGGGTGATCCGGGCGTAGGTGGCGGCGAAGAGGAAGGCGAGGGTGATCCAGGGCAGGATCATGCTGTTGAGCCAGGCGACCGGGTCCTCGGTGATCGGCCGGTAGTTGGACACGTCCAGCCAGCCGAGGCCGTAGACGAAGATCGCCGGAGCGACCATGCCGGTGAAGAAGATGGGCAGCGAGACACCGGCGAGCGCGCCGACCATGACCGTGCGGTCGATGGCGGTCCGGCGTTTGAGCGCCGAGATCACACCGGTGGCCACACCCGCGAGCACCCAGATGACGGCTGCTCCCGCGGCGAGCGAGAGGGTGACCGGCATGCGGCTGGTCATCAGCTGCCAGACCGGGGCCTCGCTCTTGAAGGAGTAGCCGAAGCACGGAGCGGGGCAGTGCGTCTTCTCCACGCCGGAGTCGTAGTCGCGACCGGCCACGACTCCCTTGAGGAAGAGCAAGTACTGCTCGGAGATGGGCTTGTCGAAGCCCATCTTCACGCGGATGCCCGCCAGGGCGGTCGCGTTGGTCTCGCGTCCCGCGTACATGAGCGCGGGGTCGGACCCGGTGATCTTCGGCACCGCGAAGAAGATGCCGAAGGTGACCAAGGAGACCACCAGCAGCGTGGCGAAGACGTTGAACAGACGCCTGATGAGGTAGACGAGCACTGCAGTCGGCCGCTCCGGCGGGCGGCCACCGCCCCTTGTGGGGACGGCAGCCGCCGCCTAACGGCCTTCACCTGCCCTTCGGACTAGCGCATGTGCGGTGAAGGCACGTGCCGACTGTTACTTGACGACGCCCAGCGTGGCGAGGTCGATGCGGCCCATGGAGTCGTTGAAGTACACGTTCGTCAACCGCGGGTTGTGGTAGATGAGCGCCTTGTCGAAGTTGATGGGAAGGTAGAGCGCCTTCTCCATGATCTTCTTGTTGATCTCCGTGTAGAGCGGCGCGGCTTCCTCCGGCGTGGCGGCGGAGGCGGCCTTCTTGAACAGCCCGTTGACCTCGGGGTCGTTCAGCTCGGTGTAGTTGTTGTTGCCGTTCGGCAGGATGAACGAGCCGTCCACCAGCGGCTGCAGGAAGCCGGAGCCGCTGTTGTAGTCGGCGCCCCAGCCCATGATGATGATGCCGTAGCCCTTCTTCTTCACGTTCTCGGGCGAACCGATCGTGGAGGAGGAGAGCTTGCCGTCGTACTGGTCGATCGAGGCGTCGATGTTCACGGCCTTCAGTGCGGCCTGGAGCGACTCGGCGGTCTTGACCTCGGGGGCGCGGTTGTTGCGGACCGCGATCGTGGTCTTGAAGCCCTCGGGCTTGCCGCAGGCGGCGAGCGCGGCCTTGGCCTTGTCGACCTGCGGGGCACCGGCGGTCAGGCCCCACGGGTCGTAGGACTTGTCGGCACCGGGGACGCCGGGCGGCAGCATGTTCGCGCCGAGGTCACCGCTGGTCGGGCCGCCGCGGGCGGTCTGCAGCGACTTCGGGTCGGCCGCGTAGATGACGGCCTTGCGGCACTCGATGTTGTCGAACGGCGCGACCGTCTGCGGGAAGGCCATGTAGCGGATGTAGCCCGTGAAGGGGTTGTCCGCGTTCTTCTTCAGGTCCGGGGTCTGCAGGATCTTGTTCTTGGCGGCCTGCTGGACACCGGTGCCGTCGACGGCGAGGTCGATGTCGCCGGAGAGCAGGCGGGCGTCCATGTCGTCCGGGTTGGTGGTGACCGTGAAGGAGACCTTGTCCGGCAGGGCCGAGCGGATCTTGTCGGTCTTCGGGTCCCAGTTCTCGTTGCGGACGAGGGTGGCGCCCTTGCCCGAGGTGAAGGACTCGATCTTGTACGGGCCCGTGGAGACGGGCTTGTTGGTGTACTTGGCGCCCTCGTCCTTGGCCACCGGGACCGGCGAGGAGGACGGCATGGCCAGCAGGTAGCTGAAGTCCGAGTTGGCGCTCGCCAGGTTGAAGACGATCGTCTTGTCGTCCGGCGTCTGGACCGACTTGAGACCCGCCTTGTTGGGGTCGGTGTCCTTGTACGGGCCGGGGTACTTCTGGCCCTGGTCCAGCTGGTCGATCAGGTACGTCGGGCCGCCGGAGAGGACGTCCTGCGCGAAGACGCGCTCGACGCCGTACTTGATGTCCTTCGAGGTGATCGGCGTACCGTCCTCGAACTTCACGCCGTCCTTGAGCTTCAGCGTGTACGTCTTGCCGTCGTTGCTGAGCACGGGCAGGGCCTCGGCGAGGTCCGGGACCAGCTTGGTCCCGTCCTTGCCCGGCTTGCTGTCGTACGCCAGGAGCTGACGGATGTACAGGCGCTGGATGTTCCAGACGAAGCCGTAGTAGGCGCGCGCCGGGTCCAGGTAGTCGACGTCCTGGGGCGACCAGAGCTTCAGCTCGCCGCCCTTCTTGTCGGACGCGTTGACGACACCCTTGGTCGCGGCGTCGAAGGAGGCGCCCGTCGAGGAGCCGCCCTTCGCGCCGTCATCGCTCTTGCCCCCACCGCACGCGGCGGTCAGCGACAGGGCTGCGACCACAGCGGTGATCGCTATTGCCTGCTTTCTGCGGATCACGTTTGTCGAACCTCCATGAGTGGATGACATGAGTGGATGAGTCCGGGGACTCGGATCAGTTGCCCTTGGGGTCGAGCGCATCGCGCAGCCCGTCGCCGAAGAGGTTGAACGCCAGGACGGTGATGAAGATCGTCACACCGGGGACCACCATGTACATGGGGTCGAACTGGTAGATGGGGACGGCGTCGGAGAGCATCTTTCCCCAGGACGCGGTGGGCGGTTTGACGCCCGCGCCGAGGAAGCTCAGGGCCGCTTCCGTCAGGATGTTGGTCGGAATGATCAGCGTCGAGTAGACGAGGATCGGCGCGACCAGGTTCGGCAGCAGTTCCTTGAACAGGATGTACGCGCGTCCCGCGCCGAGGCTGCGGGCGGCCTCGACGTACTCGCGCTCACGCAGCGAGATCGTCTGGCCGCGCACGATCCGGCCGATGTACGGCCAGCCGAAGAACCCGATCACCATGACCAGGACGCCCATACGGACGCCCGAACCCTCGAACCCCCAGAGGGAGTTGGGGACCACGGACACCAGGGCGATGGTGAACAGCAGCTGCGGGAAGGCCAGCAGCAGGTCCATGACGCGGCTGATGACTCCGTCGACCCAGCCGCCGAGGAAGCCCGCCAGCGTGCCCAGCAGGCTGCCGAGGACCACGGAGACGATGGCCGCCAGGAAGGCGACGGTCAGGGAGATGCGCGCGCCGTAGACGATCCGGCTGAACACGTCGCGGCCGTTGGTGGGTTCGACCCCGAGCGGGAAGTCGGAACTCATGCCGCCGTAGGAGCCGATCGGCGTGCCCAGGTTCGGGTCGATCAGGTCCTCGTGGAACTCGTTGGGCGGGTGGCCCAGCAGGCTCACGATCTGCGGCGCGAACACCGCCACCAGGATCAGGAGGAGCACGACGATGCCGCCCGTGAGCGCGACTTTGTCGCGCTTGAGCCGCATCCAGGCGATGCGGCCGGGTGAGCGGCCTTCGATGGCCTTGGCTGGGACGTCGGCTACGGACACGGGAGCGGGAGTCTCCGCGCTCGTGTCATGCAGTGGTGCCGTCATCGTGGTGGGGACCCCTCTCGGCCGACGGGTCGGTCGGCCCATGCCCGCCGCTGTGGCGGCGTTGGTGCGGAGTGGCGCTCGGAGTACGTGGAAACCGCGCTGGAGTGCGTGGAAGAGCGTGGAACTGCATGTGCTTCAGTGCGTTGTCTTCAGTGCTTGTCTTCGGTGCGTCGGCATCAGTGGTGCGTGCCGCGTGGTGCGTGAGGTGCAGGAACCGCAGGAAGTGCAGGGTGAAGTACAGGGTGAAATACAGATGCCGAGTCGGGTAACAGCAGGACCGACGGGCTCTTGGGTGGGGAGTCTTCATGGGGCGCTCGATCACCCGCCAGACCCGCAGATGAATGGATGCGCAACCGTGATGTGAGGAGCCGTTACCCGCTATCCGGACTGCACGGTCTTCTCAGCGGAGCAAGACCGTCCGTTCGGTACGCAATCGGACATCCCACCCAACCATCGCTTCTCATCCGCTATATGGACACGGACCCCGGGGCAAATCAGGACAAGCCAAAGGCCGCACGGAACGTGGTTCCATGCGGCCTGGTACGGGCGTCCCAGCGGGTGGTCAGGTCAGTACCCCGGGGCCTGGCCCTCGCGGTCGTAGAAGGGGCGCGCCTGCGCGCGCAGCCACATCGCGACCGGGTCGTGCTCGTCGGCCAGGGCGACCGTGCACACCGGTACGCCCTCCGGCACGGCCCCCACCGACTGGCGCATCATCTCGCGCACCGATTCGAGCGCGGGCGCGGAGGTGTCGTAGAGGTCGACGCCGACGGCCAGGTACGGCGACCCGAGCACCGGCTGGACCCAGGCGCGGCGCAGCGAGCGCACGGCCGGGGTCCGGTGGGCGTGCTGGGTGAGCAGCCCGTAGAACTGCGGCAGCTCGATCGAGGGCTCGGAGAGCCGCAGCGGCCCCGCGGGCATCCGGTCGAGGCCGGTGGCGATCCGGCGCAGGTCGGCCCAGGGGATGCCGATGCCACCGCCCTGGGCGTGCGGATTCAGCCACAGCCCCCAGCGGTCCGGGTAGAGGGCGCGGGCCACGTCCCGGCCGGTGACCACCTCGTACCCGCGGTTCCAGCCGCTGGCGGCCAGCTCCTGCGGGGAGGTCACGCAGGGCGCGTAACCGAGCCCCTCGACCTCCATGCCGCCGTACTGGGCGTCCGGGGAGCCCGACTGCCCCTGCCACAGCAGCATCCACAGGCGCCCCTCGGCGAGCCCGTGGAGCAGCTGCTCGTAGCTGTCATAGCGCCCGGGAGTCACCTGGCGCAGCATGTGCTCGACCTGCCCGGCCGCGGCCGTGCCTGACGCACTCACCCGGTACCCCTCTTCGTCCGCCCGTCGTCCACGCGTACCCGGGGCCACGCGTGCGGCCGGGCAATGCGAACAGCTTAAGCCGCACTACGGCGCGTAGAACGGGCGCACGCGCTCACGGATCCAATCGGCCACCGGGTCCTCCACCGCGTCGAGGAGGATCAACTGCACCGGCCAGGGCGGCTGGACCCGGCCCAGGGCCCGGCCGAGCGCCTCCATGGGGGCATTCCGGTTCTCGGGCTCCCATCCCAGCAGCTGGACACCGATGTACAGCTGGGGCGGCCCGCCCTCGACGCTGGCCAGGCAGCGGCGGGCCGCGGCGACCACCGCGCCGGCCCGGAACTCCTCGGCGGCGGCGGCCAGGAAGTCCACCGGGTCGTCCTGCCAGTCCGGTTCGTACAGCCGCACCCGGCCGCCGGTCGCCGCGCCGTCCAGTTCGGTGCGCCCGGCCCGGCAGAGCAGGGCCACGGCGGGCGGCGGCAGCGGTACGCCGACGGCGCCCTCGGGGTTCACGGCGATGCCCAGCTGCGGCGGCAGGCCGCGCGCGAACTCCACGGCCGGGGCCACGGCGAAGTCCATGCCGGTGCCCGCGCAGGCCAGGAACTGCGCCTCGGAGCTGTAGACGGGCACGTAGGCGGCGCCGCCGATGTCCATGGTGGGCAGGTTCAGGCCCGCCGAGCCGGGGCCGCCGCCCGCGGGCAGCGGTACCCAGACCTGGCTGCGGGCCAGGGTGTCGAGGATCCGGGGCCCGGCCTGCGGATCGCCCATCGCCGTGCCGAGGACCGCCTCTAGTTCGTTGGCCGGCCAGCCGCTGCCCTGCATAGGTCCGTGTCTCCCCATCTCCGTGCCGGTCCCGTCGGTCCGTGGGACCCGTCACGCCGAGGCTAATGCGTCCCGGGCCCGGCGCCGAAGCCGATCCCGGTCACCCGGGCCGCCGCCGCCCGGTCGAGCAGGACCGCGGAGGCGCAGCCCGCCGGGAGGCGGCCCGACTCGGCCTCGCGCAGCAGCCGGGTGACCGCGCCCCGGTGGCGGGCGAAGGCGTACGCCGAGACCCCGCGCCCCCGCGCCTCCTGCCCGGCCAGCGCCTCCTCGGCGGTGGCGTCGAGCAGCACCAGGTGCAGGGCCCGGCCGCGCCGCCGGGCGGCTCCGGCCAGCAGGGCCCGTACCCAGCTCTGCGTACCGCAGTCGTGGACCACCGCGGAGTCCCCGGAGCGCAGGACGCGCCAGAGCCCCCAGTAGTGCGCGGCGCGCACCAGCGGGCGGTACGCGGCGTAGGGCAGGGCCCGGGGCATCCGGTGCTCCCAGCGCTCGCGGGCGTCCTGGGAGTCGATCCCGCCGCCCGCGACGGCCCGCTTGATCAGGGTGCTCTTGCCGCCGCCGGGCAGCCCGGACACCACGACGATGTCCCCTTCGGCGAAGGCGAGCCGGGCCGGGCCGCCGCGCGCCCGCTCCCGGCCGCGCAGGTCCCGTACGGCCGGTGGGCGGGCGGCCGACTCCCGCGGCCGGCACCCCGGCTGCGCCGGCACCCCCGCGGCCGCCGTCGCCGTCGTTCCCGCCGTCGTTCCCGCCCCCGCGCCGAATCTGCGCACAGTGATCGCCTCCCCCGGATCGGGTCACCCGGACCCTTGCCCACTGAGTGTAAAGAGACGGTAATCCGGCGGACATGGTTCCGGTCGGTGCTCTCCGTCCCGGAGGGCGGACCAGGGCGGACCAGGGTGGACCAGGGTGGACCAGGGCGCCGACGGGCACCGGACGATCGCCGGACCGGGTCCGGACCGGGGGCCCGTACGCCCATCCGGGGCCGGGCCGTGCAATGATGTGCGCCATCTGGACCCCAATTGCATAAAGGCCGCTTGAATCCGCGCGGGAGAGTCCCGGGAGTTGCTCCGCACCCCGGGCGCCGAAGGAGCAAGACCCTCCCTTGAATCTCTCAGGCCCCGTACCGCGTGGATGAGGCAGATCTGAAAAGCGAGCCGTACCGCCTCCTGGCCGGTGCGCGCTCCACCCAAGGTGCAAGTCGAGGAACTCTCGGCGAACCTCTCAGGTTCCGATGACAGATGGGGAGGATCCTCCTCGTCATGTCATGTCGATGCCCTGTCGATGCCCCGGGACCTGGGAGCCACACCCATGAGCACTGCCCCCCGCCTGACCGCCCTTGACGCGCTGCACCGTTCCCTCGGTGCGACGATGACCGACTTCGCGGGCTGGGACATGCCGCTGCGCTACGCCAGCGAGCGCGACGAGCACAACGCCGTACGCACCCGGGCCGGTCTCTTCGACCTGTCGCACATGGGCGAGATCACCCTGACCGGCCCCGAGGCCGTCAAGGTCCTCGACTTCGCGCTCGTCGGGAACATCTCCACCGTCGGTGTCGGCCGCGCCCGCTACACGCACATCTGCCGCGAGGACGGCGGCATCCTGGACGACCTGATCGTCTACCGGCTCGGCGAGAGCGAGTTCATGGTCGTCGCCAACGCCTCCAACGCCCAGGTCGTCCTCGACGCGATCACCGAGCGCGCCGCCGGGTTCGACGCCGAGGTCCGCGACGACCGCGACGCGTACGCGCTGCTCGCCGTCCAGGGTCCGGAGTCCCCGGCCATCCTCGCCTCCCTCACCGACGCCGACCTGGACGGGCTGAAGTACTACGCCGGTCTGCCGGGCACGGTCGCCGGAGTGCCCGCCCTGATCGCGCGCACCGGCTACACCGGCGAGGACGGCTTCGAGCTGTTCGTCTCCCCCGAGCACGCCGTGGAGCTGTGGCAGGCGCTGACCAAGGCGGGCGAGGGCGTCGGCCTGATCCCGTGCGGCCTGTCCTGCCGCGACACGCTGCGCCTGGAGGCGGGCATGCCGCTGTACGGGCACGAGCTGACCACCGCGCTGACCCCGTTCGACGCGGGTCTGGGCCGGGTCGTGAAGTTCGAGAAGGAGGGCGACTTCGTGGGCCGCGCCGCCCTGGAGGCCGCCGCCGAGCGCGCCGCGAACACCGCCCCGCGCAAGCTGGTCGGCCTGGTCGCCGAGGGCCGCCGCGTCCCGCGCGCCGGGTTCCCGGTCGTGGCCGACGGCCAGGTCATCGGCGAGGTCACCTCGGGTGCCCCGTCCCCGACGCTGGGCAAGCCGATCGCCATGGCGTACGTCGACGCGGCGCACGCCGCACCGGGCACCTCCGGCGTCGGCGTGGACATTCGCGGTACGCATGAGCCGTACGAGGTCGTGGCCCTGCCGTTCTACAAGCGCCAGAAGTGACGTTTCCCGCCACCGGGAAGCCCGCTCCGCACACCGCGGCGCACGTCTCACCTCGTCATACCCCTGTTCATCAGCACTCCCCCGCATCCAGGAGAATCAGGTCATGAGCAACCCCCAGCAGCTGCGTTACAGCAAGGAGCACGAGTGGGTGTCGGTCGCCGAGGACGGCGTCTCGACGGTCGGCATCACGGAGTTCGCGGCCAACGCGCTCGGTGACGTCGTCTACGCCCAGCTGCCCGAGGTGGGCGACACCGTGACCGCGGGCGAGACCTGCGGCGAGCTGGAGTCGACCAAGTCGGTCAGCGACCTGTACGCCCCGGTGACGGGCGAGGTCGTCGAGGCGAACCAGGACGTCGTGGACGACCCGGCGCTCGTCAACACCGCTCCCTTCGAGGGTGGCTGGCTGTTCAAGGTGCGCATCACGGACGAGCCGGACGACCTGCTCTCCGCCGAGGAGTACGCCGCGCTCACCCACTCCGACAACTGACACCCCAGGGGATCCTGATGTCTGTTCTCAACACCCCTCTGCACGAGCTCGACCCGGACGTCGCCGCCGCCGTCGACGCCGAACTCGTGCGCCAGCAGTCCACCCTGGAAATGATCGCGTCGGAGAACTTCGCTCCGGTCGCCGTCATGGAGGCCCAGGGCTCGGTCCTGACCAACAAGTACGCCGAGGGCTACCCCGGCCGCCGCTACTACGGCGGCTGCGAGCACGTCGACGTGGTCGAGCAGATCGCCATCGACCGGATCAAGGCGCTGTTCGGCGCCGAGGCCGCGAACGTGCAGCCGCACTCGGGCGCGCAGGCCAACGCGGCCGCGATGTTCGCGCTGCTGAAGCCGGGCGACACGATCATGGGTCTGAACCTGGCCCACGGCGGTCACCTGACCCACGGCATGAAGATCAACTTCTCCGGCAAGCTCTACAACGTGGTTCCGTACCACGTCGACGAGACCGGCCGGGTGGACATGGCCGAGGTCGAGCGCCTCGCCAAGGAGTCCAAGCCGCAGATGATCGTCGCGGGCTGGTCCGCCTACCCGCGCCAGCTGGACTTCGCCGCCTTCCGCCGCATCGCGGACGAGGTCGGCGCCTACCTGATGGTCGACATGGCGCACTTCGCCGGTCTGGTCGCCGCGGGCCTGCACCCCAACCCGGTGCCGCACGCCCACGTCGTCACCACCACCACGCACAAGACCCTCGGCGGTCCGCGCGGTGGCGTGATCCTGTCCACGCAGGAACTGGCCAAGAAGATCAACTCGGCGGTCTTCCCGGGTCAGCAGGGCGGCCCGCTGGAGCACGTGATCGCGGCCAAGGCGGTCTCCTTCCTGGTCGCGGCCTCGCCCGAGTTCAAGGAGCGCCAGGAGCGCACCCTGGAAGGCGCGAAGATCCTCGCGGAGCGCCTGGTCCAGGACGACGTCACCAAGGTCGGCGTCTCGGTGCTGTCCGGCGGTACGGACGTCCACCTGGTCCTGGTCGACCTGCGCGACTCCGAGCTGGACGGCCAGCAGGCCGAGGACCGGCTGCACGGGATCGGCATCACGGTCAACCGGAACGCCATCCCGAACGACCCGCGGCCGCCGATGGTCACCTCGGGCCTGCGGATCGGTACGCCCGCCCTGGCCACCCGCGGCTTCGGCGCCGAGGAGTTCACCGAGGTGGCCGAGATCATCGCCGCCGCGCTGAAGCCGGAGTTCGACGCCGAGGACCTCTCGGCGCGCGTGTCCGCACTGGCCGCGAAGTTCCCGCTGTACCCGTCGCTGTAGCACGGGGAGAGGGCCCGGCCTTGTTTTCCACAAGGCCGGGCCCTCTTCGTGACCAAGGCCCCGGGCGGGGGTGCCCTTCTGCCTATGAACCAGGCGAATCGCGGCAAATAGGCTGCGCATCAAGGCAATCAGCTCGGCCCGGGCAGCCCCGTCAGGACGGATTCCCACCATGGACATGAGCGCGGCGAACAAGAAGGGACTCGGTCTCTTCGCGCTGATCATGATCGGCATAGGCTCGATCTTCGGCTCGGGCTGGCTCTTCGGAGCGGGTACGGCCGCCCAGGTCGCCGGTCCGGCGGCGCTCGTCGCCTGGGTGATCGGCGCGGTCTTCATCGGCATGATCGCCATGTCGTACGCCGAGGTGGGCGCCGCCTACCCGATCCCGGGCGGCATGGCCCGCTACGGCCACCTCTCGCACGGTCCGGTCCTGGGCTTCGTCACCGGCTGGGCGGTGTGGATCGCGGTCGCCTCGCTGATCCCGATCGAGTCGATCGCCGCGACCCAGTACATGTCCTCGTGGAGCTTCGGCTGGGCCAAGGGCCTGGTCGACGTCCGGTCCCACCAGCTGACCACCTCCGGCATGCCGGTGGCGCTCGGGCTGACCGTCCTGCTGTGGCTGTCCTGCTACTGGTCGGTCCAGCTGCTGGCCCGGATCAACGCCGGACTGACCCTGGTCAAGTTCGCCATCCCGGTGCTCGCCGTGATCGCCCTGGTCGCCTCCGGGTTCCACACCGAGAACTTCACCGCGCACGGCGGCTTCGCCCCCAACGGCTGGTCCGCCGTCCTGACCGCCGTCACCACCTCCGGCGTGGTCTTCGCCTTCAACGGCTTCCAGGCCGTGGTCAACCTCGGCGGGGCAGCCAAGAACCCCGGTCGCGCCATCCCGATCGCCCTCGTCGGCGCGCTCTCGCTGGGCCTGGTCATCTACCTCGCCCTGCAGGCCGCCTTCCTGGGCGCCGTACCGCCCGAGCACCTCGCGCAGGCGGGTGGCTGGTCCGGGGTGAACTTCAACTCGCCCTTCGCCGAACTCGCCAAGCTGCTGATGATCCACTGGGTCGTGGTGATGCTCCAGTTCGGCGCCTTCATCTCGCCCGCCGGATCCAACATCGCGAACGTGGCCTCGGCCGCGTACATGGTCCAGAACCTCTCCGAGACCGGCTTCTTCCCACAGAAGCTCAAGCGGACCCACCCCGTCTACGGCACCGCCCGGCCCGCGATGTGGCTGAACCTCGGTTTCTCGGTCCTGCTGCTGGTCACCGTCGGGCACAGCTGGAAGACCCTGGCCCCGGTCATCTCGGCCGCCATGGTCATCTCCTACCTGATCGGCCCCGTCGCGGTGGGCGTCTTCCGGGTCACCAAGCCGGGGCTGCGGCGGCCGTTCCGGCTACCGATGGCCTCCGTGCTGTGCCCGCTGACCTTCGTCTTCGCCGCCTGCGCCCTGTACTGGTCGAAGTGGCCGAACACCGGCATCGTCACCGCGCTCACCCTGGTCGCCGCCCCGATCGCGGCCGTGGTGCTGGCCCGCAAGGGCGAGAAGGACCTGCTGCGCCAGTTCGCCCCGGCCTGGTGGATCGTGGTCTTCCTCGGCGGCCTGTCCCTGCTGTCCTACCTGGGCAGCACCGACTTCGGCGGCACCGGCCGGATCCCGGACGGCCTGGACATCGCCCTGGTCGCGGGCCTGGCCGCGGCGGTCTACTACTGGGCCGTGCGGGCCGGGATCAAGGCCGACCGGGACGGGCTCCCGGGCCCCGACCCGGTGCTCGACCCGGTGCTCGGCCCGGTCCTCGACGCCGATCCGGCCCAGGAGGCCACCCCGGCCGGGGCGAGCGGCCCGGCCGGGGAGCCTGAGCTGTCGCATGCCTGACCCTTCTGTGACCCGCCCGGCAGCCGATCCGTTCACCTCACCGCGTTAAGCTCGGCTGTCGGACAAAATCCGAACAATCCACCTCTCCTGCCCCCTCCCACCCCACGAGCAGACAAGGGAGTCCGCCACCGTGGCCATCTCCGTCTTCGACCTCTTCTCCATCGGCATCGGCCCGTCCTCCTCCCACACGGTCGGCCCGATGCGGGCGGCCCGCATGTTCGTGAACCGGCTGAAGAAGGACGGTGTCCTCGCCCAGACCGCCTCGGTACGGGCCGAACTGTTCGGCTCGCTCGGCGCCACCGGCCACGGCCACGGCACCCCCAAGGCGGTCCTGCTGGGCCTGGAGGGCCACTCCCCCCGCAGTGTGAACGTGGAGACCGCCGACGCCGAGGTCGAGCGGATCCGGCAGACCGGCAGGCTTCGGCTGCTCGGCGCCGAAATAGGCGATGGCCACGAGATCGCCTTCGACGAGCCGAACCAGCTGATCCTGCACCGCCGCCGCTCGCTGCCGTACCACGCGAACGGCATGACCCTCTTCGCGTACGACGAGACGGGCGCCCCGCTGCTGGAGAAGACCTACTATTCGGTCGGCGGCGGCTTCGTCGTGGACGAGGACGCGGTCGGCGAGGACCGGATCAAGCTCGACGACACCGTGCTGAAGTACCCCTTCCGCTCCGGTGACGAGATGCTGCGCCTGGCGAAGGAGCACGGCCTGTCCATCTCCTCCCTGATGCTGGAGAACGAGAAGGCCTGGCGCACGGAGGAGGAGATCCGTGAGGGCCTCCTGGAGATCTGGCGGGTCATGCAGGCCTGCGTCTCGCGCGGCATGTCCCGCGAGGGCATCCTGCCGGGCGGTCTGCGGGTCAAGCGCCGCGCCGCCGGCACCGCCCGCCAGCTGCGCGCCGAGGGGAACCCGCAGGCGCACGCCATGGAGTGGGCGACGCTGTACGCGATGGCCGTGAACGAGGAGAACGCGGCGGGCGGCCGGGTCGTCACCGCCCCCACCAACGGCGCCGCGGGCATCATCCCGGCGGTCCTGCACTACTACATGAACTTCGTTCCGGGCGCGGACGAGGACGGCGTGGTCCGCTTCCTCCTCTCGGCGGGCGCGATCGGCATGCTCTTCAAGGAGAACGCCTCGATCTCCGGCGCGGAGGTCGGCTGCCAGGGCGAGGTGGGCTCGGCCTGCTCGATGGCGGCGGGCGCCCTCGCCGAGGTACTGGGCGGCACCCCGGAGCAGGTGGAGAACGCGGCCGAGATCGGCATGGAGCACAACCTCGGGCTGACCTGCGACCCGGTCGGCGGGCTGGTGCAGATCCCGTGCATCGAGCGCAACGGCATGGCGGCCGTGAAGGCCGTCACGGCCGCGAAGATGGCCATGCGCGGCGACGGCACCCACAAGGTCTCCCTGGACAAGGTCATCAAGACCATGAAGGAGACCGGCGCCGATATGAAGGTGAAGTACAAGGAGACCGCGCGCGGCGGTCTCGCGGTCAACGTCATCGAGTGCTGAACCGGTAGGACCCGTAGCCGAGGAGCGCCCCGCGGCCTGTGGCCGGGGGGCGCCTTCCGCTGTCGCCAGAGTCGCCTCGGGGGCCCGGTCCGCACCCCGCGAACCGGGGCCCCCAGGCGTCGCCCGGCGTCGGGCACGGCGGGGCGGGGCGGGGCGGGGCGGGGCGCGCAACCGTACGGGCCCCTGGCGTGTCTTTCGCGATGACCATACTGTCCCCACATCCGAAGAATCGGGGGACGTCATGCCGCACCGCGTCATATCCGCCATCCGCGACTCCATCCACGGTTCCATCCACCGCCGCCGTCTGGTGGCCGTCGCCACCGGAGTCCTTCTCACCGCCGGATTCGGTCTCGCCGTCCCGGCCTCGGCAGCCGCCGCGCAGACCCCGCTCGTGACCAATGCCCGCTGGGGCGGGCACTGCACGTACGACCGGATCGTCATCGACCTCCAGGGCTCCGTGCCCGGGGTCACCGTCACGCCCGTCTCCGAGCTGGTCTACGACGGCTCCGGCAAGCCGGTCCCGCTCGCGGGCTCGTACTTCCTGGAGATCCGCCTGCACCCGGCGGCCGCGCACGACGAGGCCGGGCACTCCGTCTACACCGGCCCCACACTGCAGCAGCTCCACCTCCCCAAGCTCAAGGGCCTCGCCTTCACCGGCGACTACGAGGGGTACGTCTCCTTCGGCGCCGCCTTCGACACCGCACCGCAGTTCACCACCTCCACGCTGCACGACCCGGAGCGCTACGTGGTCGACATCGCGCATCCGAACGTCTGCTGACGGCGCGGAAGGGCTGGGTCCGGCCGAGCGCCGGACCCGGCCCTTCCGCTTGCCCGGCCGCCCGCGCGAAGCGGGAGTGATCAAGGGCATCGGGTAGGGTCAGCGGGCCTTGGTGAACGGGAAACCGGTGCAAAACCGGTGCGGCCCTCGCCACTGTGAACGGGAAGTCCGGCGCCACTCCTGCGGGAAGCCACTGGACCGGACGGGAAACCGTACGGGCCGGGAAGGCGGCGCCGCGGCATCAGCACCCGTGAGCCAGGAGACCGACCAGGGTGCGTTGTTCCATCCACGAGGTGCTGGAGAGGTCTCCCTACACATGCATATAGCCGAGGGGTTCCTGCCCCCTTTGCACGCGGCCGCCTGGGGCGTCGCGTCCGCCCCCTTCGTCCTGCACGGCGTGCGCTCCCTGACCCGCGAGGTCAAGGCCAACCCGGAGAGCACGCTGCTACTCGGGGCCTCCGGAGCGTTCACCTTCGTCCTGTCCGCCCTGAAGATCCCCTCCGTGACGGGCAGTTGCTCGCACCCCACCGGGACCGGGCTCGGCGCGATCCTGTTCCGACCGCCGATCATGGCGGTGCTGGGCACGATCACCCTGCTCTTCCAGGCGCTGCTGCTGGCCCACGGCGGGCTCACCACGCTCGGCGCGAACGTCTTCTCGATGGCGATCGCGGGCCCGTGGGCCGGGTACGCCGTCTACCGGCTGCTCAAACGGTTCGACGCCCCGCTCATGGTGTCCGTCTTCTTCGGCGCCTTCTTCGCCGACCTGATCACCTACTGCGTGACCAGCGTGCAGCTCGCGCTGGCCTTCCCGGACCCGGCGTCCGGCATCCTCGGCTCGCTCGCGAAGTTCGGGGGGATCTTCGCGGTCACCCAGATCCCGCTCGCCGTGAGCGAGGGCCTGCTGACCGTCCTGGTCATGCGGCTGCTGATGCAGTCCAGCACGTCGGACCTGGTGCGCCTCGGCGTGGCCCGGCCGAACCCCGCCCGCACCACCGGGAAGCAGGAGGCGGCGCTCTGATGGGCGACAGGATGACGCGGAACGCGAAGATCAACACCCTGCTGCTGCTCCTGGTGGCGGCGCTGGCGGTCCTGCCGGTGGCGCTGGGGCTCGGCGAGGGCAAGGAGGAGCCGTTCGTGGGCGCCGACGCGCAGGCGGAGACGGCGATCACCGAGCTGAAGCCGGATTACGAGCCGTGGTTCACCCCGCTGTACGTGCCCCCCTCCGGGGAGATCGAGTCGGCGCTCTTCGCCCTCCAGGCGGCGCTCGGCGCGGGCGTCCTCGCCTACTACTTCGGGGTGCGGCGCGGGCGTCGCCAGGGCGCCGAGGCGCTCGCCCTCGCCCACCAGGGCCACCAGGGCGACCAGGGCGAGCGCGCCGAGCGGGCCGCCGACCGGGCCGGGCTGGACGCGTAGCCGGTGCTGCCGATCGACGCGGCGGCGCACGGCAGCCGCTGGCGCCACCGACACCCCCTGGAGAAGGCCCTGCTGGGCTTCGGCCTCACGGTGAGCGCGGTCTGCCTGCCGCCCTGGCCCGGCGGACCACTGGTCGCCGCCGTCACCCTCGCCGTACTGCTGGGCCCGGCCGGGGTGGCCGGGCGGCAGCTGTGGCGGGCGTTCCGGATCCCGCTGGGGTTCTGTTTCACCGGGGCGGTCCCGCTGCTCTTCGCGGTCGGCGGCCCGGCGGGGCCGGTGTCCCTGGCCCCCGACGGGCCCCGGCACGCGGCCGAGCTGCTGCTGCGGACCTCGGCGGCCTCGCTCGGGGTGCTGCTCTTCGCCTTCACCACCCCCGTCTCGGACGTCCTGCCCCGGCTGGTCCGGGCCGGGGTGCCCGGGCCCGTGGTGGACGTGGCCCTGGTGATGTACCGGATCGGCTTCCTGCTGCTGGACTCCCTCGCGAAGATCCGCCGGGCCCAGGCCGCCCGGCTGGGCCACACCAGCCGGGCCGCGGCCTGGCGTTCGCTGGCCGGGCTGGCCGCGACCGCCTTCGTCCGCGCCTTCGACCGGGCGTCCCGGCTGCAGAGCGGGCTGGCCGGGCGCGGCTACGACGGCACGCTGCGGGTGCTCGTACCGGAGAGCGCCCTGTCGTGGCGGTTCCTGGCCGCGTCCGGGACCCTGCTGGCCGCGCTGATCACCGCCACCCTCGTACTGAAAGGGCTGTACCTGTGAACCCGTTGGTGGAACTGACCGGCGCGGGCTACGCGTACGAGGACGGCCCGGAGGTGCTGTCCGGCGTGGACTTCGGGATCGCACCGGGCCGCGCCCTGGCCCTGCTGGGGCGCAACGGCAGCGGCAAGACCACCCTGATGCGGCTGCTCAGCGGGGGCCTGCGCCCGGGTTCGGGCGAACTGCGCCTGGACGGCGCACGGGTCGCCTACGACCGGGCCGGACTGACCCGGCTGCGGACGTCCGTCCAACTGGTGGTCCAGGACCCCGACGACCAGCTCTTCGCCGCCTCCGTGGCCCAGGACGTGTCCTTCGGCCCGATGAACCTGGGCCTGACGACCGGGGAGGTACGGGCCCGGGTGGACGCGGCGCTGGACGCCCTGGACATCACCTCGCTGCGGGACCGCCCGACCCACCTGCTGTCCTACGGCCAGCGCAAGCGCGCCGCGATCGCGGGCGCGGTGGCGATGGCGCCCCGGGTGCTGATCCTGGACGAGCCGACGGCCGGGCTCGACCCGGACGGCCAGGAACGGCTGCTGGACGCCCTGGCGGGCCTGCGGGCGGCCGGGACCACGGTGGTGATGGCCACGCACGACGTGGACCTCGCCGTACGGTGGGCCGACGACGCGGCGGTCCTGACCCCGGCCGGCATCCGCCTCGGCCCGGCGCACACCCTCCTCGCGGACCCCGGCCTGCTGGCGGCGGCGGGCCTGCGCGCGGCCTGGTCACCCGCGGTCACGTCGTTCCTGCGTGCCCGGGGCCTCCTGTCGGCCCACGCCCCGGGCCCCACCACCCCGCAGGCACTGGCCGCGTGGAGCGACCCGGCGGGCGGGGACGGGGACGGGCTCGCGGTGGTCGCTCCCGCGCGAACCTAGGATGGCCGCATGTCGCTGCCGCATGCCATCCTCACCGCGCTGCTGGAGAAGCCCTCGTCGGGGCTGGAGCTGACCCGGCGGTTCGACAAGTCGATCGGGTACTTCTGGTCCGCCACGCACCAGCAGATCTACCGGGAGCTGGGGCGGCTGGAGGAGAGCGGGCTGATCCGGGCGCTGGCCAGCGAGCAGCCCGTACGGGGCCAGCGCAAGGAGTACGAGGTGCTGCCCGCCGGGAGCGCCGAGCTGGCCCGCTGGGTCGGGGAGAGCCAGGACCCCAAACCGATCCGGGATCCGCTGCTGCTGCGCGTCCGGGCGGCCGGGGTCGTCGGGGCGGCCGGGCTGGGGCCGGAGCTGCGGCGCCATCTGGAGCTGCACAAGCGGCAGTTGGCGAAGTACCAGGCCATCGACGAGCGGGACTTCCCGCCGGGCCGGGACGCCGACGAGGACCGGCTGCGGCGGCTGGTGCTGCACGGCGGGCTCGGTTTGGAGACCTTCTGGCTGCGCTGGCTGGAGGAGGCGGTGGCCGAGGTGGACCGGCTGGCCGGGGGCCCGGAGGCGGACGCCTGATCCGCCTCCGCCCCGCGACAGGCGGGGCGGAGGCGGGTGCGGGCTACTTGTTCAGGGAGGCCCAGAACTCGTCGAAGCTCAGCAGGCCGTCGCCGTTGGCGTCCTTGTTCGCGACGATCGCGTCGGCGACCGCGCCGGTGACGTAGGCGTCGCCCATCGCCTTCATGGCCGCGCTGTACTCGTCGGCCGTGACGAAGCCGTCGCCGTCCGCGTCGAAGCGGCCGAACGTCGCCCGCGCGCTCTCGATGTCCGCCATGGGTCCACCCCTTCTTGGTGCTTGTTGACCGGCTCAGGGTAGCCGCCCGCGGAGCGGCCGCCCGCCCGGGGTCCCGGTCGAGCGGTCGATAGAAATGCGATTACCCCGGAGTACGGCGGAAGCAATAATTCCGGCCAACAAATCAAGCCCCCACTTGTCACGCTCCGGGATCAGCGCATAACGTACCGACATTGCCGCCACACCAGGAGCGCAGGGCTCCCAGGGACAAGCGGCAACAAGGGCGATCACACAGGTGACGATCACAGTTGACGCATCATTCGAAGTTCTGCCCTTCACCCGCACTTGCCGCCACATCTGGGAAGATGGCGACCATGTGTTGATCGGCGTAAGTCCTGGTAACAGCTACTTCACCGCCGAACGCGTCTCCAGCCTCTCCCAGTGGGCCACGACCCGCTTCGCGCAGGTCGACTTCGTGTACGCAGACCTCCACGTGGACGCGATGTTCGCCGCGTTCGGCTACACCCGGGAGCACGCCGGGAAGCGTGCCGCGAAGGAGATCAAAGCGGTCCGGCGGCGGATCCTGAAAGGCGTCGCGGAATCAGGTCCGCACGACGCCGAGATCCGGGTGAGAGCACTCTCCGAATTCCAGGGCAACCCGGTCTACGAACTACTGCACCGACGCGTGCTGCATTTCTTGGACACCGATGACGAATTCCGCAAGGGGTGCGAGGACATGGCACTCCACTTCGTCGGGTCGAAGCTCGCCGAAGGAGAATCCATCACCGATGAGCAATTGCAGGTCTGCTTTGCGTACATGGCCGCGGAGCTGCCGTTCTTCGTCGACACCCCGAGCATTCTCGGAGTGCCGTCCTCCGTCGCGGCCTACCACGTCAAGATGCCGCTGACCGACGTCCTCTACGCACGCGGCGGGGGCCTGCGCGCGACCCGCAACCAGGCGTACGCCGTCGTACGGCCCGAGGCCGGCACGCACACCGCCCAGAGCGCGCCGAGCACTCCGGGCACGACCACCCCGCACTCCCCGCACTCCCCGCACACAGCACCATGCGAAAGGACCGTCGATGAGCGTCGAGCAGCTTGAGGGCACGGAGCCCCTTCTCGACTTCCCCCTCTCCCGCCGCGGCGACGTGCTCCCCGAGGAGTGCACCTGGCTGCGCGAGAAGGCGCCGGTCGCCAAGGTCCGCACGCTCACGGGCGATCCCGCCTGGCTGGTGAGCAGCTACGCGCTGGCCAAGCAGGTGCTGGAGGACGAGCGCTTCAGCCTCAAGGACACCGCGAACGCCGGAGTCCCCCGGCAGTACGCGCTGACGATCCCGCCCGAGGTCGTCAACAACATGGGCAACATCAACAGCGCCGGGCTGCGCAACGCCGTGATGAAGGCGCTCAACCCGCGCCAGAAGGGGCTCCAGGACTGGCTGGCCGCCCGGGCCGGGGAACTGATCGACCAGCTCGTCGCCGAGGGCGGCCCGGCGGACCTCCGGGCGGGGTTCGCCGACCCCTTCTCGGCCGCCCTGCACTGCCAGGTGCTGGGCGTCCCCTTCGAGGACTGGCGGCGGCTGATGTCGGGGCTGGACGTCGCGTTCATGACCACGCGCGAGCCCTTCGCCGACTCGGCCCTCAACTGGTACAAGGACGTCGGGTACTTCTCCGACGCGCTGCGGGCGCAGCTGGCGCTGCCCCCCGAGGAGCGTACGGGGCTCCTCGGGAAGTTCGCGGAGCTGAAGGAGGCCGACCCCGAGTCGGCGCACCTGACCGACGACATGTTCGCCACCGTCGCCGTCTCGCTCTTCGGCGCGGGCGCGGTCTCCACCTCGGCCTTCCTGGTGCTCGCGATCCTCGCGCTGCTCCAGCGGCCCGAGCTGATCGGGTACCTGCGCGCCCACCCCGAGCGCATGGGCGGGGCGGTGGACGAGCTGCTGCGCTGGAACCTGTCCGTGGGTGACGGGCTGCCGCGGCTCGCGATGGCCGATGTCCAGGTCGGGGACGTGCTGGTCAAGGAGGGCGAGCTGGTCCTCGTACTCCTTGAGGGCGCGAACTTCGACCCGGAGGCCTTCGAGGACCCGGACCGGCTGAACCTGGAGCGCGAGAGCGCGAACGCGAACCTGGCCTTCGGCGCGGGGCGGCACTTCTGCCCCGCGTCGGCGCTGGGCCGCGCGCACGCCGAGATCGCGCTGGCCGTCCTGGTCGAGCGGCTGCCGGAGCTTCGGCTCGCGGTGCCCGCGCAGAACCTGGTGTGGCGCACGGGGTTCATCAAGCGGCTTCCGGAGCGGCTCCCGGTCGCCTGGTAGTCCGCCGCGTACGTACGGTGCCCCGGAGGTCGGCGGACCTCCGGGGCACCGTCATGTGCCGTGCGGGCGGCGGTGCGCCTTCCCGGTCACGGCCCTAGCTGTGGCCGACCCGGTACACCTTCCCGGTCACGGCACTAGCGGAAGATGCCGGTGTGGCCGAGCGAGTAGCGGCCGGGCTGCGGGTAGACGGCGAGGCCGTGCGGGCCGCTGCCGACGGGGATCCGGGCGAGCTCCTTGCCGCTGGCCGTGTCGATCGCGTAGACCTCGGAGTTGTAGCGGCCCGAGAGCCACAAGACCTTGCCGTCGGCGGAGACGCCGCCCATGTCGGGGCTGCCCCCGTCGGGCAGGTCCCACTTCTTGGTGAGGCGGTTCTCCTTGAAGTTGAAGACCGAGATGCTGCCCTCGCCGCGGTTGGAGATGTACATCTCCTTGGAGTCACGGCTCACGTACAGACCGTGGCACCCCTTTCCGGTGGGCAGCAGCTTGGGGGTGTCGAACGCGTCGCCGCTGAGCACCCACACGCCGTGCGCCATCATGTCCGCGACGTAGAAGGTCTTGCCGTCCGGGGAGACCTTCACGTCCTGCGGCATCGCGCCCTCGAAAGGCAGTTTCTGCTGTCCGACGACCTCCATCTTCTCGGTGTCGACCTTGAGGAGTTCGCCGGAGAACTCGCAGGAGACGATGAAGTAGCGGCCGTCCGCGGAGAAGTCCGCGTGATTGACGCCGAAACAGGTCACCGGGACGGTTTTGACGCGGTCCATGGTGTGCGGATCACGGAACACCAGTTCCTTGTCCATCGAGGCCATGACCACGGCGTACTTGCCGTTCGGGGTGAAGTACAGGTTGTACGGGTCGTGCACCTCGACGGGCTCGCCCGCCTTGCCCGTGGCGGGGTTGATCGGGGTGAGCGAGTGGCCGCGGTTGTTGTTCACCCACAGGGTCTTCATGTCCCAGGAGGGGACGACGTGCTGGGGCTGGGCGCCGACCGGGATGGTCTCGATGACCTTGTACGTCGCCGGGTCGATGACGGACACCGTGTTGGAGCTGGTGTTCGGCACGTAGACGCGGGACGGGAAGTCCTTGACCACGGGCGAGAGCTGGTTCGGCCGGTCGGCCGCGTACACGTCGTCGGCGGCGAGCAGGGGCGGCATCCCGGCCAGTCCCGGCGGGACGGCGGGTACGGCCTTCACGGGCCGGGCGGGCCCGCCGGAGCCGAGCGCCTCGGGCGTGCCCTTGTCGGCCGCTCCGCAGCCCGCCAGGGCGGCGAGGACCAGGGCGGCGAGCAGCACGGTGGCCTTCCGGGGAAGGCGGTTGGTCTTCATGGGGTCAGCAGCTCCGTGGTGGTCACCGCGCGCAGCGTGCGGCGCGCGAGGTCTTCGAGGAGGGGCGGCAGCGCGGCGACCGTGTCCGCGTAGCCGAAGTGCAGGCTCACCACCGATCCGCCGAGGATCGGCCCGGTGACGTTGCGGATGACGGCCGCGGCGCCGGGTGAGGTGAAGTCGAGGGAGTCCACGTCGTACGAGAGGACGTGCGGGTAGCCCGCGCGCTGGGCCAGGGTGCGCACCAGCGGGGTCGCGTACTGGGTCTGGGAGGGCCGGAACCAGGTGCCGATGGATCCGGTGAGCCGCTTGAGTCGGGTGGCGCAGCCGGTGATCTCGGCCTGTGCCTCCGCTTCGGGCAGGTCGTTGATGGCGAGGTGGCGCTGGGTGTGGTTGCCGAGTTCGTGGCCTCCGTCCAGGATCCGGCGGGCCAGTTCCGGGTGGGCGTCGAGCCAGGTGCCGATGGCGAGTACGGTCACCCGCGCGCCCGCCCGCTCCGCCTCGGCGAGCACCGCGCGGGCGATGGCGGGGTCCCCGTTGCCGTGGAAGGTGAGCGCCACCTTGGGGCTGTCCCGGGCCCCGTGGGCGATCTCCACGGGCTGCCCGGGGAAGCGGCGCGGGGAGGGGGCCGCGGCGGGAGCGGCGGCCGGGCGGGTGGCGGGGGGCGAGGTCGCGGGCGGGGCCGCGTGACGGCCCGTCCCGCAGGCGGCGGTGAGGGCCCCAGCGGCGGCCGCCGCTCCGGCGCGCAGGGCCGTACGACGGTCTGGATAACAGAGCACCTGCCCATTTAAGGGGTGGTTGGCGCTGAAGATAACGATTGACCCAATTAGGGACGTTCACCCGAAGTGACCCACCTCCGGGTCTACCCCCTATGCGGTCAACGATTTACGCGCATTGGTCGATACCTATGCACTGATTACGAGGCGAGTGGCCCATCTCACCTAAGATTTAGCTAGAAACTCTTATGATTTGAATACTTATGTCCCAATCGGGACTTTTGATGTTCAGGCCGCCGTCTGCCATAGTCGGAACCACGACTTCCCCTTTGACCCGAGCGAAGTCAGCGGCCGAGGATCACACCCCCTTCGATCCTCGGCCCACCCATGAAGCCCCCGAAGCGCCCCACTACGGCGACAGGGGGCTTCTGCGTTGTCGGGCGGGTCCGGCCTAGCGGTCCGAGACCCGCATCTCGAACCAGGTCGTCTTGCCGCGCGGTAAAAGGTCGGCGCCCCAGCGGTCGGAGAGCTTGTCGACCAGGAACAGCCCGCGGCCCGTGGTGTCCATCTCGTGCACCGGCATCAGACAGGGGAGCCCGCGCGAGGGGTCGCGGACCTCGATCCGGATCCAGCCGCGCCGCCGCAGCATCCGGAGCCCGAAGGAACGGGCGCCGGTGTGCCGGACCGCGTTGCCGACCAGCTCGGAGACGAGCAGTACGGCGTGCTCCGCTATCTGCGGGGACAGCCCCCAGAGCCGCAGGGCCACGCACTGGGTGAGGCGGCGGGCGACGCCCGCGGACTCCGGGAGCGACGGCAGGGTCACCTCCCCGTCGGCCGGGCTGCCGTACAACTCCATTACCTTCAGGCCCTGTTCATCCTCAAGAGCCGCCGTCAGTCGTACGGCGGAGACGCTGTCGCGCCGCCGCGGCTGTTCCACACCCTCCAGGCCCGCCATGGATCCATCATGGAGGGCGAAGGCGCCCCCCGGTGCGGTTCCGCGCGAAAACGCCCCCTCGGAACACTTCATTCCGGGGGGCGTCTTGTCATATGCCGAGGGCAATCGGAAGCTCGCTGTACCCATGCTGAGCTGCGGTGACTTAGCGGTGAGAGATCATCACCCAGAGTGGATCTCCCTCGCGCCTTAAGGTTCCCTTAAGGCCTGGCTAATCCACCCGCAGGGAGGACACGGCCTTCCGCGGCCCCCACAGCCTTCCGCGCGCCCTGCGGACTCAGAGGAACTTCGCCTTGCCCGGCCCCTCTTCGACGAAGCTGCGCATTCCGCGCTCCCGGTCCTCCGTCGCGAACAGCCCCGCGAACCAGTTGCGTTCGATGGTCAGCCCGGTGTCGATGTCCGCCTCCAGCCCCGCGTCCACGCACTCCTTGGCGGCCCGCAGCGCGAGCGCCGGCCCCTGGGCGAGCGTGGCGGCCCACGCGTACGCCTGGTCGTACACCTCGGCGGCCGGTACCACCCGGTCCACCAGGCCGAGCGTCAGGGCCTCTTCGGCCTTGACCATCCGGCCGGTGAAGATCAGGTCCTTGGCCTTGGACGGCCCGATCAGCCGGGACAGCCGCTGGGTGCCGCCCGCGCCCGGGATCAGCCCGAGCATGATCTCGGGCTGGCCGAGCTTGGCGTTGTCCGCGGCGATCCGGTAGTCCGCGCAGAGCGCCAGCTCGCAGCCACCGCCCAGCGCGTAGCCGGTGACGGCCGCGACCACGGGCTTGGGGATCCGGGCCACGGCGGTGAAGGAGTCCTGCAGGGCGCGGGACCGGGCGACCATCGCAGCGTGGTCCATCACCTGCATCTCCTTGATGTCGGCGCCCGCGGCGAAGACCTTCTCGCCGCCGTAGAGGACGACCGCCCGCACGTCGGACCGGTCCGTCGCCTCGATCGCCAGCTCGCGCAGGCGGTCCTGGGCGGCGATGTCCAGGGCGTTCATGGGCGGACGGTCCAGGCGGATGATGCCGACGCCTGCCGAGACTTCCAGAGAGATGGTCATACGGGGAAGGTTAGCGGTGGTTAACGGCAGGTGGCCCGGTGCTGTGGGTCACAGCACCGGGCCACCTGGTTCACGTACGCGGGAGGGCTACTTGATCCACTCCGCCCAGTCCAAGTTCCAGCCGTTGAGGCCGTTGTCCGGGGCGATCTGCTTGTCCTTGGAGTTCTTCACGACCACCACGTCGCCGATCAGTGACTCGTTGAAGAACCAGGCGGCGGGCATGTCGTCGTCACCGGCGCCGCGCGCGTCCCGCAGACCCACGCAGCCGTGGCTGACGTTCTCGGAGCCGAAGGTGTCCGAGGAGGCCCAGTAGTTGCCGTGCACGAAGGTGCCGGACTGCGACAGCCGCATCGCGTGCGGGACGTCGGATATGTCGTACTCGCCGCCGAAGCCGACGGTGGCGCCGTTCATCCGGGTCACCTTGTACTTCTCGCTGATGACCATCTGACCGTTGTACGTGGTGGTCGAGGGACCGCCCGCCGTGATGGGGACGTCCTTGAGTACCTGGCCGTCGCGGACCACCTGCATCTGGTGCGCGCTCGCGTCGACCGTGGTCACCTGGGAGCGGCCGACGGTGAAGGAGACCGTACGGGTCTGCTTGCCGTAGACGCCCGGGCGGCCCTCGACGCCGTCCAGGGCGAGCTTGACGGTGACCTTGGTGCCCGCGGCCCAGTACTTCTCCGGGCGGAAGTCGAGGCGGTCGTTGCCGAACCAGTGGCCCTCGACGGGTACGGGCGGCACGGCCGTCACGGTGATGGCCTTCTCAACGGCCTCGGGGTTGGTGATCCCGCGGCTGAAGTTGATCGACACCGGCATGCCCACGCCGACGGTCTCGCCGTCCTCGGGCACGTAGTGGCCGACGAAGGTGTTCGTCGGGGTGAGCGTCGTGAAGGTGGTGTCCTTCGCGGACTCGTGTCCGGAGCCGTCCTTGGCGACGGCGTGCACCTTGTACTCGGTGGCCGACCCGAGGTTGCGCGCGGGCTCCCAGCTGGCGCCGTCGGCGGCCAGCTTCCCCTCGACCGCGTTGCCCTTGGTGTCGGCGACCGTCACCGTGGTGAGCTTGCCGCCCGTGCTGGTTATCTTCAGGACGCCGCTCGTCGCGACCTCCTTGGAGCCGTCGTCCGGCTTGACGGTGACCATCGCCTGAGAGGCCTCGGTGCCGGTCGTCCTGCCGCTCGCGGCGCCGCCCTTGCCGTCGGCCCCGCCGCTGCCGCCGCCTCCGCCGTTGTCACCCGAAGCACCGCACCCCGTCGTGAGCAGCAGGGCCGCTCCGAGCAGCAGGGCCGGCAGGCCGGTGCGGAAGCGGCCGCCAATGGGCTGCAGGTTCACTCTTGTTCTCCCCATGTCCCCCGCGCACGGGCAGTCGCGCGCTGTCGAAAAGGTAATCACACGGGGGGATCACGAACGGGAACGGAAGTGTCACCGTTCCGTTCCAAGAGGCTGTGAGCTGGGGTGAGTCAGTCGTCCGTGCCGGGCTTCACGCCCCAGACGTACACGGCGTCCCCTTCGGTGAGCAGGTCCCACAGGCGGGCCGCGTCGGGCACGGCGAGGTTCACGCACCCGGCGGACCCGCTGTAGTCGTAGAGGTCCCCCACGTGGCCGTGGATGGCCTGGCCCTCGTCGAAGAACTGGGCGTACGGCATGGGCGAGTTCTCGTAGAGGGTGGAGTGGTGGTCCTCGCTGCGCCAGTAGACCTCGTGCCAGCCGGGGCGGGTCTCCTCGGTGTCGCGGCCGGTGCGGATCGGTACGGGCGCGAAGACGACCTCCCGGTCGCGCTGCACCCACAGCAGCTGGCGGTCCATGTCCACGCAGGTGACCCGGTGCGGGCGGACCGGGCAGCGACCGGCCGCGTTGGGGTTGGGGCGGGCCTGTACGGCGACCATCGTGCGGTAGGTCGCGAGGTCCGGGTAGCCGTCGGACCGCCGCAGGCCCTGGGCCTGCTGGAAGGTGCGGATGGCGGCGCAGTCGGCGGGCGACTGGACCCCGTCGACCGGTCGGTGCAGGTACTCCTCCAGCTCGCGCTGGTAGGGGCCGGTACGGGCGGTGCAGGGGGCCGGGGCCGCCTCGGCCGGGGCGGGGACCCGGGCCGCCGGGGCCAGTACCGCGGCCGCCACCACCGCCACCACCACCGCCCCGCGTATCGCGCCTGTCGCCATGGCCGCCTCCTGAGAGCGGTGGCCCGCCTGCCGGGCCGCCGCTGTCAGCTAAGCCGGGCCGCCGGGATACGGCGCGCGCGGGTGCGCCGATGCGGTGACGGGGTCACCCCACCGGCGCACCCGCGCCGTGCTCATCCGGCCGGAGGGCCGAGCCGGTCGGAGGGCCGAGCCGGTCGGAGGGCTCAGCCGCGCGGGCTCCTCGGCTCCCGGCCGCCCTTGCCCTTGCCCTGGTCGTCGCGCTCGTTGGTCAGGCGCTGCACGTACAGCTTGCCGGGGGTGCGCTCGTCCAGGTGCAGCGGTCCGGTCACCCCGTCGAGCGGGAGCTTGTAGCCCTCGGGGACGGCCGTCTCCACCAGGTAGTAGTAGCCCTCGGAGAGGGGGGTGAAGGTGCAGACGCCCTGGCGGTCGGTGGCGCAGCCGTCCTTGACCTTCTCGTCGGCGTTGATGCCCCGCCGCTGGAGGCCCTTGGTGTTGTTGGTCTCCTTCCAGACCTCGAACACCGCGCCGCGCAGCGGCCGGTTGGTCTTCGCGTCCAGTTTCAGGACCTTGATCGCGCCCTCGAACCCGGGCTTCTTCTGGTTCGGGACGTTGAGGACGACGCCTTGCGCGACGTCGTCCTCGTCCAGCTCGAACTCGGTGACGGGCTGGGCGGGACGCTCGTACCCCTCGGGGGTGCCGGTCTCGCGCCAGTAGTACGACGCGCCGATCGGCAGCTCGACGGTGCAGCTGCCCTGGGCGTCGGTCACGCAGTCACCGGGGAGCTTGGTGTCCGCGGCCGTGCCGCCGGAGGCCGCGGTCTGGAGCCGGGGCCTGCCGTTGGTCTCCTTCCACAGCTCGAAGCGGGCGCCGGGCAGCGCGACGCCGGTGGACTTGTCGGTCTTCCACAGCACCACCTTGGCGGTGGCGGGCGGTACCGGGGTCCTGGTGTTCACGGCCGTCACGCGGACGCCCGCGGTGGCGTTCTCCTTGGTCAGCACGACCTTGCCGACCGGGTTCGCGGGCAGCTCGTAGCCGTGGGGGGCGGCGGTCTCGCGCCAGTAGAAGGTGCCGACGCCGACGGTCTGCTCGCACGGGCCGGTGGTGGTCGTGGTGCAGTCCGAGCCGGTGACCTTGGTGTCGGCGCCGGGTCCCGCGCTCTGGAGGCCGTTCGTCCCGTTGGTCTCCTCCCACAGCTCGAACTTCGCCCCGGCGAGCGCCTTGCCCTCCGCGTCCTGCTTGAGGACGGACACCTTGCCGGTGACCACCGGGGTGCCGCAGCCCGGCAGGTCGCCGTTGAAGGGGTAGGAGTGGAATTCCTGACCGCCGCCGAGACCCTCGAGGCTGGTGTGGGTGAGGCTGCCGGTGGTGAAGAACCGGCCGTTCATGCCCGGGAG
The DNA here is from genome assembly GCF_030063135.1 of Streptomyces sp. G-G2. Taxonomy (GTDB): domain Bacteria; phylum Actinomycetota; class Actinomycetes; order Streptomycetales; family Streptomycetaceae; genus Streptomyces. Next base: position 241,523 of record NZ_JASISO010000001.1, on the reverse strand, counting down.
GGTGACGGTGGTCCGCGAGGTCCGCGTGCCGACCAGGACGCTGCCCTGGAACTGGCCGCTGCCCCTCAGGTCCACGGTCGTGGCGTCCGGGAAGTTCCACAGCAGCCGGGTGCGCAGGGCGTTGAAGCTGTCGGTGCCGTCGACGATGTTGCCGCTGAAGGTGTTGATGGTGCGGCTGGTGCCGAGCATGTTGACCAGCACGGTGGCGTCCGCCGGGATGTTCGCGAAGCGCAGTCCGACCGCTCCGCGGTTGGTGCCATTGACCAGGTCGAAGTCGACGTTGAAGACCTGGAGCTTCGAGGTGTTGTCGCCGGTGAAGAGGACCGTCCCGGCGACGTTGCGCGCCGTGCCCGTCGGGGTGCGTTCCCCGCCCGCCTCGTTGGAGGCGTAGCACTTGCTGGCGAAGTCGAGCTGGTCGCGCAGTTCCGTGTACGGGGCGACCGCGCCCGCGTCCTTCGCCAGTGGGCCGGTGACCCGCCCGGCGCCCGGGGCGGTGCCCGCGTGGCGGACCACGCCGCCGTCCGAGATCAGCCGCTCGCCCGCGGCGATGTTCACGTTCTTGCCGGTGGTGAGGAAGTCGGAGCCGTTCGGCGGCGGGACCAGGGAGCCCGCGCCGACGACGCCGATGTTGTACGCCTGTCCGGCGGCGGCGGACTTGTCCTGGTCGAAGCTGCCGATGACGACGACCTTGCCCTCGGCCTCAGCCGCCCGCTCGCGGACGTCGAAGTCACCGCCGACGAAGATGCTGACGGCCTCGTCGCGGCCGACCGGGGCGCCGGTGCCGATCTGCGGGAACGGGTTGGGGCACAGGGCGCCGACGCAGGGACCGAGGCCGCCGGGCAGCGGTGCGGCGGCCCGCGCGGCGGTCCGTCCGGCCGTGCCCCCGGGCCCGCCTCCGGGGCCCGCCGCCAGGGCGACGGGCGCCCCGGAGGCCAGTACGGCTCCGATCGCGAGCCCGAGGGTCCAGTTCCGTGCTGACATGACGCTCCGTCCGTTGCCTGCCGCTGCCTGCGCTGTCGGCACGGTCAGGCTGGGCGAAGGCTGCGGCGCGCCGGACGGACCGACACTCCGCGCTACGGCATTACGGTCCGACAATCACTCGATCGGGCCGTCATCGGCGTGCTCATCCGAGCGACGAGCCCGCGATCCAGTCCGGCCAGGAGAGGTTCCAGCCGCCGAGGCCGTTGTCGGCGGCGACGGTCTTGTCCTGGGAGTTCACGATCTCGACCACGTCCCCGACGAGGGTGCGGTCGAAGAACCAGCCCGCCGGGGTGTCCGAGCCGCCGCCCTTGTTGTCGCGCAGGCCGATGCAGCCGTGGCTGGTGTTGGTGGCGCCGAAGGTGTCGGGGCTGGCCCAGTAGTTCCCGTGCAGGAAGGTCCCGGAGGCGGTGAGCCGCATGGCGTGCGGGACGTCGGGGATGTCGTACTCGCCGCCGAAGCCGACGGTCTGGCCGTTCATCCGGGTGACGTCGAACATCTCGCTGACCACCATCTTGCCGTTGTAGGTGGTGTTCTTGGGTGCCCCGGCGCTGATCGGGACCGTGGAGAGCAGCGCTCCGTCCCGGCGGACCTCCATGGTGTGGGCGGCCGCGTCCACGGTGGAGATCTGCCTGCGGCCGACGGTGAAGCGGACGGTCTTGCTCTGCACCCCGTACGAGCCGGGGGCGCCCTCGATGTCGCGGAGCTTCATGTCGACGGTGACCTCGGTGGCGGGCTTCCAGTACTCCTTGGGCCGGAAGTCGATCCGCTCGTCGCCGAACCAGTGGCCGGTGACCTCCACCGGCGGGTCGGAGGTGATGCTGATGGCCCGTTCGACTTCGGCGCGGTTCTTGATGGGCCGGTTGAAGTTGAAGGAGACGATCATCCCGATGCCGACGGTGGAGCGGTTCTCGGGTTTGAAGTAGCCGATGAACCGCTCCTCGGGGACGTAGGTGGTGAAGCTGGTGTGCCGGGCCTGGCGCCGGTTGTGGCCGTCGACGGCGACCGCGTCCACCGTGTACTTGGCGGCGAGCGCGAGCCGCCCGGCGGCCGCGTCGGGGCGCCAGCTGAGGCCGTCGGGGTCGATGGAGCCCGGTACCTGTTCCTCCTGCGCGTCCTCCACCTTGGTGACCACGACCCGCTCCAGACGGCCCTCGGGCACGTGCACGGTCAGCGGCCCCTCGGCCGGTACTCCCTTGGCGTTGTCCTCCGGGGTCACCCGGATGGCTTCTTGGGGCGACCGGGCCTTCCCGGGCAGCTGGATCTCCACCGGAGAGCCCCCTCCCGCAGTGCATCCGACCGCTGCGCCCGTCAGGGCCGCCCATGCCGCCATGGCGGCCAAGCCCGCCCGTGCCCGCCTCTTCACAAGTCTCACGGTGCGTCCAACGACCGTGCCGTCCAGGGGAAACGTGAGTGTGGCCCAGGTTCCGGGCAGAACAGTGGGAAGGACCGGACGGGGACGGGCTGCGGCAGGGACGCCGGAGCCCCCTTCCCTCCCCCGCAGGTACCCAGGAGCCGTGGAGGCGTGCAGTGACGAGCGCAGCCGAGGACGAGGCGGTGGAATCCGTTCCGCACGCCCAGCGCACGATCGACGTCGGGTCCGGAGGCCGGTCCGCAGGACCGGTGAACGGCCGGGCGGACACGCAGGTCAGGGAGCCCGCCGCGGCTCCGGTACGGGCGCCCACCCGCCCGGCGCCGATGGTGTGGCCCGGCTCCTCGCACCCCTTGGGGGCCCGCTACCGGACCGGCCGGACCATCGGCGCCGGACCCGCGGGCACCAACTTCGCGCTCTGGGCGCAGGGCGCGGAGTCGGTGGAGCTGTGCCTGTTCGACGAGGGCGGCGCCGAGACCCGGTGCACGCTGACGGAGCTGACGCACGAGATCTGGCACGGTTTCGTGCCGGGCGTGCGCCCGGGGCAGCGGTACGGGTTCCGGGTGCACGGGCGCTGGGACCCCTGGACGGGGGCCCGCTACAACCCGGCGAAGCTGCTGCTGGATCCGTACGCCCGGGCCGTGGACGGCGACTTCACCCTGCCGCCCGAGGTGTACGGGCACGTCCGGGACTGGCCGCAGCAGTACATCGCGGACACCGTGCGCGACGACCGGGACTCGGCGCCCTTCGTGCCGAAGGGGGTGGTCGTCCACGACGACGACGACTGGGCCGACGACGTGCGGCCCAAGACGCCGTGGGCGGACTCGGTCATCTACGAGCTGCACGTGCGCGGGTTCACCATGCGCCACCCGGGGATCCCCGAGGAACTGCGCGGCACCTACGCGGGGCTGGCGCATCCGGCGGCGATCGAGCACCTGACCGCGCTGGGGGTGACGGCGGTGGAGCTCTTGCCGGTGCACCAGTTCGCGCACGAGGACCACCTGCTGCGCCGGGGCCTGCGCAACTACTGGGGCTACAACTCGGTCGGCTACTTCGCCCCGCACGCCGGGTACTCCGCCTCGGGCACCACCGGGCAGCAGGTCGGCGAGTTCAAGCGGATGGTCCGGGCCCTGCACGCGGCGGGGATCGAGGTGATCCTCGACGTGGTCTACAACCACACGGCGGAGGCGGGCGAGCTGGGTCCCACGCTGTCCCTGCGCGGGATCGACAACCGCGGCTACTACCGGCTGCAGAACGACCAGCGGCGCTACTCCGACTACACCGGCTGCGGGAACACCCTGCACGCGGGGCGCCCGCACGTGCTGCGGCTGATCACCGATTCGCTGCGCTACTGGGTGACCGAGATGGGGGTGGACGGCTTCCGCTTCGACTTGGCGGCGGCGCTGGCCCGCTCGATGCACGACGTGGACATGCTCTCCCCGTTCCTGGCGGTGATCGCCCAGGATCCGGTGCTGCGGCGGGTGAAGCTGATCGCGGAGCCGTGGGACGTGGGCTCGGGGGGCTACCAGGTGGGCGCGTTCCCCCCGTTGTGGACCGAGTGGAACGACCGCTACCGGGACGCGGTCCGGGACTTCTGGCGCGGCGCGCTGCCCGACGTACGGGATTTGGGGTACCGGCTGTCGGGGTCCAGCGACCTGTACGCGTGGGGCGGGCGGCGCCCGTACGCCTCGGTGAACTTCGTGACCGCGCACGACGGTTTCACCCTGCGCGACCTGGTGTCCTACGAGCGCAAGCACAACGAGGCGAACGGCGAGGCCGGCCGGGACGGTACGAACGACAACCGGTCGTGGAACGGCGGGGTGGAGGGGGATCCGCCCGAGGGCACGGATCCGCGGGTCGCGGCGCTGCGGCGGCGCCAGCTGCGCAACCTCCTGACCACGCTGCTGCTGTCGACGGGGGTGCCGATGCTGGTGGCGGGCGACGAGTTCGGCCGGACCCAGGGCGGCAACAACAACGCGTACTGCCAGGACAACGAGACGGGGTGGGTGGACTGGTCGCTGCTGGAGGATCCGGTCTGGCGGGAGCTGTTCGCGCTGACCGCCCGGCTGGTGCGGCTGCGTCAGGAGCATCCGGTGCTGCGGCGGCGGGCGTTCTTCTCGGGACGGGCCGAGGGCACGGACGGGCTGCGGGACTTGGCGTGGTTCACCCCGGGCGGCGCGGAGATGACCGAGCGGGACTGGTACGCGCCCGCCGCCGCACTGGGTCTGTACCTGTCGGGGCGGGACATCCCGGGGCGGGACGAGCGGGGGCGCCAGATCACCGACGACAGCTTCCTCGCGCTGCTGCACGCCGGGGACCGGCCGGTGGCGTGGTCGCTGCCGGGGGCGCCGTGGGCGGAGGAGTACGAGGTGGTGCTGGACACCTCGCGGGAGGAGCAGGCGGCGGCGCCGGGGGCGCGGCACCGGGGCGGCCGACCGATGACGGTTCCGGCCCGGTCGGTGGTGCTGCTGCGGGTGGTGGCCTGAGCGGGCGGGGGCCGCGCGCCGGGTTTCCGGAAAGCCCCCGGGGGCTTTCCGGCCAACGGCCGCGGCGGCTCCGCTCCGCCCTGCGATGATGTCCCGTCGTACACGCGTGCTGCTGCGCACGCGTTCCAACGGGGACGTCGAAGGGGCTGTGCGGATGGCGAGTGTCGGGACCGCGCTACGGGAGTTGCGCGGGGCGCAGAAGTCGGCGAAGGGGGTGTCCCTGTACTCCCGCTTCGTGAACCGGCCGGCCGGGCGCTACCTGGCCGCGGGTTCGTACGCGCTGGGCCTGAGCCCGAACCAGGTGACGCTGGTCAGCGCCGCCTTCAGCTTCGCCGCCGTGGGCGCCGTGGCGCTCGTCGCGCCGTCGTGGGGGCTCGGGATCGCGGTGTGGGCGGCGCTCGCCGTCGGCTTCGCCTTCGACTCGGCCGACGGGCAGCTGGCCCGGCTGCGGGGCGGTGGCAGCGCGGCGGGCGAGTGGCTCGACCACGTCGTGGACTGCGCCAAGCTGACGGCGCTGCACACCTGTGTGCTGCTCGCCTTCTACCGGTTCCCCGAGGAGTACGGGACCGCCGGTGACGGCTGGCTGCTGGTGCCGCTGGGCTTCCAGTTCGCGGCCGTGGTGACCTTCTTCGGCGGACTGCTGACGGAGAAGCTCAAGCCCAAGGCGGCTCCGGGGAGCCCCGCCGCCGCGCCCTCCACCGTGCGCGCGGTCGCGCTGCTGCCGGTGGACTACGGGGTGTTCTGCCTGGTGTTCCTGCTGCTGGGCGGCGGGGCGATGTTCCGGTGGGCCTACGCGGGCCTGGGTGCGGTGGCCGTGCTGTTCCTGCTGGCGTTCCTCGCGAAGTGGTTCCGGGAACTCAGCGCAGTTCGACGGTGAGCGGGACACCCGCCGGTACGCCCAGGGGGGCGGCGAGCGCGTCCAGGGCCCGGCGCAGCTGGGTGCTGGACGTGTGCACGGTGTAGGGGAAGTAGACGACGTCGACGCCGACGGCGTCGAAGTCCTCTTCCAGCCGTCGGCCCTTGGGCGTTCCGCGCCAGTCGTCGCCCTTGAAGATCACGTCGAAGCGGACCTGCTTCCACGTCTCCACCTTGTCGGGGACGGTCTCGACGAAAGCCGCGTCGACGTACTTCACGCTGCGGACGATTTCCAGCCGCTCGACGAGCGGGATCATCGGGCGCCGCCCCTTGGCGAGTTCCGCCATCTCGTCGGAGACCACTCCGGCCACCAGGTAGTCGCACTGACTACGGGCGTGCCGAAGGATGTTGAGATGCCCGATGTGGAACAGATCGTAGGCACCCGGCGCGTAGCCGACCCGGTAGGGCCTGCGTGCGGGCGCGCCAAGTTCGGACATGTCCTGCTCCGTCATCTGTTACCCCCCAGAAGCCGCGCCCCCCGGCGCGGCGGATTAGCAGACAATAGCGTGCACGTTCCGCGCCGTGCGGGTGAACGATTAGGGTGTGCAGCGCATCGACCTGGGGGGAAGGGGACGTTCAGTGTCCATATCCGGTCACCGGCGCCTGCTGCTGGTTTCCACCAATTACGCTCCCGAGCACGCGGGTATTGGCCCGTACGCCACTCAAATCGCAGAGCACTGGGCGAATATCGGCCACGATACCCATGTTCTCGCGGGTATGCCGCACTACCCCTCCTGGTCTCTCGAACCGGAGTACAAGGGGGCGCTCAGGCGCACGGAGCAGCGCGCGGGGGTGACCGTGCACCGGCGTGCGCACACCGTCCCGTCGCGCCAGAGCGCTGTCACCCGGGCCCTGTTCGAAGGATCGATCCTGCTGCACGGCGCCGTGGCCCCGCCCCGGATGCCGAAGCCGGACGCGGTCCTCGCCCAGATGCCCAGCCTCGCGGGCGGTGTGCTCGCGGCCCGGCTCGCGGCCCGCTGGAAGGTGCCGTACGTCCCCGTCGTCCAGGACCTGATGGGGGCCGCCGCCGCGCAGAGCGGGATCAGCGGCGGCGACAAGGCCGCCGTGATCGCCGCCAGGGCCGAGGCGTACGCCCTCAAGCGCGCCACCCTGGTCGGCGTCATCCACGAGACCTTCGTGGACCGCGTCGTGGGCATGGGCGTGGACCCGAAGCGGATCCGCGTCGTGCCCAACTGGTCGCACGTGCCCGCCCCCACCAAGCCGCGCGGTGAGACCCGTGCCCACCTGGGCTGGGCCCCCGGTCAGACCGTGGTGCTGCACTCCGGGAACATGGGCCTCAAGCAGGGCCTGGAAGTCCTCGTCGGCGCCGCCCGGCTGGACCCCTCCGTCCGCTTCGTCCTCATGGGCGACGGCAGCCAGCGGGGGGCGCTGGCCGACCTGTCGGCGGACGTACCGAACCTGGACATCATCCCCCCTGCCGCCGACGGCGAGTTCCCCGATATCCTCGCGGCGGCGGACGTGCTCGCGGTCACGCAGCACGCGGCCGTACTCGACATGAGCGTGCCGTCCAAGCTCACCTCCTACTTCGCGGCGGGCAGGCCCGTCATCGCCTCCGTGGCGGCGGAGGGCGGCACCGCCCAGGAGGTGGAGCGTTCGGGAGCCGGGGTGCTCGTCGCACCGGAAGACCCGGGCGCGCTGCTGAAGGCCGTACGCGCACTGGCCGAGGATCCGCGGGGGGCGGACGCGCTGGGCGCGGCCGGTCCGCGCCACGTGGCGGCTCACCTGAGCCGGGAAGCGGGCCTCGCCCGCATCGACGCACTGATAGACGAAGCACTTGGGGGTCCCCGGCCGTGATCGAGACGAACCGCCCGGCAGCGGTCCCGGCCGAGGACGAACCCGATCTCCTCAGAGATCAGTTCCGTCAGCTCCTGCGCTACCGCAGGCTGATCGGCGTGGGCATCGGCATCGGCCTGCTGGGCGGTGTGTACCTCGGCATATCGACGGCCGACACCTACGTCGCCACCGCCGACGTGGTCCTGCGCACCCCGACCGACGACCCGTTCAACCCGAGCATCGCCCCCGACAAGGCGATCAACATCGGCTCCGAACGCCAGGTCGCGCTCAGCAGTTCCATCGCGGGCGAGGCCGCGAAGAAGCTCGGGGTCAAGGACAGCGGATTCGCCGCGCTGCGCTCCGGACTCCAGGTCACCAACCCGCCGCAGACCATGGTGCTGCGCTTCACCTACACCTCCGGCTCGCCCACCGAGGCCGCCAAGCGCGCCAACGCGATGACGGAGGCGTACCTGCTCAAGCGGCGCGACGCCCTCGACGTCACCCGTGACGCCATGGTCAAGAGCTACAAGGACCAGCGCGACCCGGTCGCCAAGCAGCTCGACGACCTGGTCAAGCAGATCGCCCAGATACCCGCGGGCAGCGCGCGCGACGCCGCGTACTCCTCCCGGACCGACCTGCAGAGCAAGGTCGGCCAGCTCAACGGGAACATCGCCAAGCTCGACGCCCTCGACATGACCCCCGGCCGGGTCACCAGCGCCGCGACGGTGCCCACCCAGCCCGACGGGCCCGGCATCGTCATGTCGCTCGCGCTCGGCGCGGCCGTAGGTCTCGCGCTCGGCCTGCTGGCCGCCTGGGTCCGCCTCGTCTTCGACCCCGCGCCGCGCTCCGACGGGGACGTCTCGCGCGCCCTGCGCGCCCCCGTCCTCGGGAACCTGCCCCGCGACAAGACGGGCGGCGGGCCGCTGCTCGCCGCCGGTGAGGCCGACCCGAGGCTCGCGGAGGAGTACCGGTCGGTGGCCTTCCGGCTCGCCTACGACTCCCGCTTCGCCGACCGGCGGCGGCTGCTCGTGGTCGCCCCGCGCGGCAGCAGCGAGACCGCCGCCGCCGTGGCCGTGAACCTCGCCGCCTCCTTCGCCGAGACCGGCAAGGACGTCCTGCTCATCGAGGCCGACCTGCGGACGCCGCTGCTCGCGAGCCAGCTGCCCACCGACGCGGGCGGGCGGCCCCGCTGGAGCCAGATGCCGGGCGGACCGGCCCAGGGCGGACACCCCGGGCCCACCGAGTCCGACTGGCCCGACGGGCGCCAGCTCGTCGTGGACGCCGGTGAGTCGGGCGCCTTCGACCTGATCCCCGGCGAGCGGGTGCGCAACGTCGCCCGCGCACTCACCACCCCGCGCGCGACCCGGCTGATCTCGGAGGCGGACTCCCCCAACTCCACCGTGGTCGTGCTCGCCCCGCCCGTCCTGTCCTACGCCGACGCGCTGGCCCTCGTCGACCGGGTCGACGGCGTCCTCGTCGTCTGCGACCCGCGCGCCGTGCACCGCACCGACCTGTCCCGGATCCGCGAGCTGATCAGCGGCGCGGGCGGCACCGTGCTGGGCGCGGTCCTGCACGGTCCGCTGCCGGGCGACAAGCGCGGCCGGTCCACGTCCAAGTCCAAGGGGGCGACCCCGGCGGCCGCGACGCCCCCGGCGGCCCCCGCCCCCGCCACCACCCCGGCGGCCCGTACCGAGTCGGCCGAACCGGCCGAACCGGACCAGCACATCCCCGGTGACGGCAGCGAAACGGTCGCCCTGCGCACGGTCCGCACGGGCCAGAGGTGAGCGGGCGCGGCCTCGCCGCGGTCTCCTCGGTGCTGGACCAGGCCGCGGCCAGCGCCACCAACATCCTGGTGCTGGTGCTGGCCGCCCGGCTGTCCACCACGTCCGGCTTCGCCGCCTTCTCGATGGTCTACGTGACCTTCAGCGTGCTGCTCGGGCTGAACATGGCGTACGTCGGCCAGAGCGTCGTCCTGGAGCGCGGCGAGCGGATCGGCGCGGTCTGCCGGTCGGCGGTGGCCTTCACCGGGGCCGCCTCGCTGATCGTGGGTGTGGCACTGGCCGTGGTCGGCCTGCTGCTCCCGGGGGCGAACGGCTGGGCGTTCCTGGCCCTGGGGGCGGTCCTGCCGCTGGTCCTGGTCCAGGACGGGCTGCGGTACTGCTTCTCGGCGCTGCACGCGCCCGAACGGGCCCTGGCCGCCGATGCGTTGAGGCTTCTGTGCGTGGTGAGCGCGCTACTGCTCCAGCCGTCGGGGGCCGCACCGGGGCGGCTGGTGCTGGTGTGGGGCGTCTCGGCGCTCCCGGCGCTCGCGCTCGGCCTGGTGCTGCTGCGGCCGTACGTGCGGGGGGCGCGGGCCGATCTGCGGCCGTACCTGCGCCGGGGGCACCTCGGGCAGCGTTTCGTGGTCGAGTTCGCCGTGGGCAACGGGTCCAGCCAGCTGGCGGTGCTCGGGCTCGGCGTGTTCGCGACCCCGCTCGCGGTCGGTGCGCTGCGGGGTGCGACCACGCTCTTCGGGCCGCTGAACGTGCTGTTCAACTCCGCGAACGCCTTCGGGCCGCCGATGCTGGCGCGGCGCGGGGGCAAGCGGGGGGTGGTCCGTACGACGGCCGCGCTCGGGCTGGGCCTGGCGCTGCTCGGCGCCGCGTGGGCCGCCGTCCTGTACCTGCTGCCCGACCGGCTGGGCCGTCAACTGCTCGGCGACACCTGGGGTTCGGCGGCGGCGCTGCTTCCGGCCACGGGGGCGCAGTACTCGGCGATGGGGCTGGGGACCTGCGCCCTGCTGACCCTGCGGGTGCTGGCGCCGAAGGCGACGCTCTCGGTGCAGGTGGTGTTCTCGGTGCTGTCCGTGGTGTTCCTGCTCGTCGGCTACGCCGGGTGGGGGGCGCAGGGCGCCGCCTGGGGCCTGGCGGCCGGCTCGGTCCTCAAGGCGGCGGCCGCCTGGTTGCGGGTCTCCCGCCTGTCCGCCCCGGCGGGCCCGGCGGCCCCGTCCACCCCGGCCCCGGCCATCCCCGGCCTGCCGACCGCCTGAGCGCCCACCACCCCCCGGCCCGGCCGACTCCAGCCTGCCCGCTTGAGGGCCCGCCGAAGGCAGCACGGGCCGCGGGCACGCACCTACCGGTCCGACGCCGGGCGCACCTCGTGGACCCTCCGGGGGCGCCTCAAACGCCGGCGAGGCCGACATGGGCGCCGGGGCTGACCCGCGGGGCGTTAGCGGAGGGTGGTTTTGCGGTCCTGGCGGTGGGTGGCTATCAGGGCCAGGCAGAGGGCCGCGATCGCCACCCGCCCCGACGCCTGGAGCAGCGGCCCCCGCAGCAGGATGAAGGAGTAGCCCGCGACCAGCGGGACCACCACCGAGATCAGGCTCCCCGGCGGCGCCCGCCGCGTGGCCCGCTTCGCGTACCGCCGGTCCACCCGCGCGGCGGCGTACCCCATCGCCAGCAGCCCGGCCCCCATCCCCAGCGGCCCGAAGTCCAGCCACAGCTCGGCCCAGATCGGCGAGGACAGGTTGGTGTTGACCGTGCCCATCCACTGGCCCACCATCACGCCCGTGTCCCTCGGCTTGCCGGGCCACACCGAGCGCGGTACCGCGAAGAAGACGGATCCGGCCAGCTGGCGCCCGTAGAAGTGGCCCGGGCCGGAGTTCGAGAAGGTGATGGTGTTCGCGAACATGCCGATCTGGTCGTAGTCCTTGAGCGCCATCGGCTCCAGGAACGAGGTCGTCTCGACCGGCTTGTAGTTCTTCTCGTCGTAGCGGAAGCGGTCCGCGAAGGGGAAGACCAGCAGGGCGATCACCACGGCCATCGACAGCGCGACCCGGTACATCGCCGCGCTCACCGGGAAGACCGTGAACAGCAGCGCGAACATGACCGTCAGGAACCAGTACCGCGGGTTCGAGATCGGGTTGTTGACCACGATGTTGAGGGCCGCCAGCGCGGCCCACACCGCGATCACGGACGGCCTGCGGCGGGCGTGCACCGAAGTGACCAGCCAGCGGGTGTAGCAGAGCAGGGCGAGCAGCGCCGGTACCGTGCCGAAGCCGCGCAGGAAGGCCTGCCCCGCCTGGCCGTCGGTGGAGACGCCCGCTTCCTGGATGCCCGCGATGATCTCCTGGCGGCTGCTGAAGAAGACCGCCGGGCCGCCGAGCTTCATGATGAACGCCGCACTGCACAGGAACGCGAGCAGCGTGAGCAGTTGCAGGCGCCGGTGGTGCGTCATGACCGGCCGGGGTTCGCGCTGCGAGCCGCCCGCACGCCCCGACGGCCGGTGCCGGGCGAGCAGGACGCCCACATCGAAGGCGGTGCAGCCGAGCAGTACCAGCCCGATCGCCACGGTGAGGTCGGAGCGGGGGCCGACGACGGGCGTCGGGACCTGCCCGAGGACGGCCTGCGCGAGCGGGGCCACCCCCATCGCCATGTAGACGAAGAGCCAGAAGGAGCCCTGGAGCAGTTTGCGCCTGCTGGTGAGGACCATCGCGGAGAGCCGGGCGCCCGCGTACATGGTGAGCGCCAACTGGAGCCAGAACGCCGCGTCATGGGCGCCCGCACCGGACTGCGAGGCCACGAACAGCGGCAGGAAGACGGTGAAACCGATGGCGAGGGGCACCGACAGCGCGCGGGAGAGCAGGGTGCGCGGGGTGGTGACCCGGCCCCAGCGGCCCGGCTCCTCGTGCGGGTGCGGGGCGGGGGGCGCGGCGGGCGCGGATATGGGTCCGCGTACGTTTGTTGCCATTGTGCCCCCGCCCCCTGTGCCTGGTCCGCGCGCAGTCTAGTCTGACCCGACGGGGATGGAGTGGGGGGTACTTCGGTGCGCGATCTCCCGGCCTTCACGCTGGCCGGATACGACAAGGGGCGCGGTCTGCTGACGCAGGCGCTCTGGTTCGCCGTGATGAACACGGTGTTCATGGCCTGGTTCTGTCCGGCCCGGCTGCGGGTCGCGCTGCTGCGCGCCTTCGGCGCACAGATCGGCGAAGGCGTACTGATCCGGCACAAGGTGCGGGTGCTGTGGCCGTGGAAACTCACGGTCGGCGACCACACCTGGATCGGCGAGGGCGCCTGGCTGCTGAACCTGGAGCCGGTGACCATCGGCGCGCACGTGTGCGTCTCGCAGGAAGCCCTGCTCTGCACCGGCTCGCACGACCACCGCGCCGCCGACTTCCGTTACCGCAACGCCCCGATCACCGTCGAGGACGGCGCGTGGGTGGCCCTGCGGGCGACCGTGCTGGCGGGGGTGACCGTGGGGCGCTGCGCGGTGGCGGGCGCGGGGGCCGTCGTCCACAAGGACCTGCCCGAACTGACGCTGCAGACCGCGGACGGCACGCGCCGCCCGGTCGAGGAACCGAAGTGAGATCCCAGCCGTGAGAGTTCTGCACGCCGTCACCCTGCACTCCCCCACGCATGCCTTCGGGGGGCCGGTCCGGGTCGCCCTCAACCTCGCCAAGGGGCTGCGGGAGCGCGGGCACGAGGCGTCGCTGCTGGCACTCGGGGAGGGCTTCGAGGAGCCCTGGCCGACGGACGTCGAGGGCGTGCCGGCCCGGCTGTATCCGGCGAAGCGGCTGCTGCCGCTGGGGTTCAGCGGGATGACCTCGCCCGCGCTGCTGGCGGCGGCCGGGCGGCTGGTGCGCGGGGCCGACCTGGTCCACGTACACCTGGCCCGCGACCTGGTGACCCTGCCGATCGCGCTGGCCGCGCTGCGGGCGGGCAAGCCGCTGGTGCTCCAGACCCACGGCATGGTCGACCCGAGCGGGAAGCTGCTGGCGAAGGTCCTGGACGCGGTGGCGGTACGCCGGCTGCTGCGCGGGGCCGACGCGGTGCTGTACCTGACCCCGCACGAGCGGGAGGCCCTGGACGCGGTGGCCGGCGGGGCCGGACTGAGCAACACGGTGCGCCTGGTGAACGGCGTACCGGCGCAGGAGGCGCGGCCCGAGCTGTCGGGGCCGCCGCGGATCCTGTACTCGGCGCGGCTCCAGGAGCGCAAGCGTCCGGTGGACTTCGTGAACGCGGCGTCTCTGGTCGCGGAGCAAGTGCCGGACGCGCGGTACGTGGTGGCGGGGCCCGACGAGGGTGAGTACGGGGCCGTGTTCCACCGGATGACGACGATGCGGCTGGACGGCCGGATGACCATCCCCGGGGCGCTGACCAGCGAGCAGGTGCTGGCAGAGCTGCGACAGGCGCACGTGTACGTGCTGCCGTCGGTGGACGAGCCGTTCCCGATGTCGGTGCTGGAGGCCCTGTCCGTGGGCGTACCGGTGGTGGTGACCCACTCCAACGGCCTGGCCCGCGACATCGCGGCGGCGGGCGCGGGCCGGGCCGTGGCGCCCGGCCCGGAGGGAGTCGCGGAGGCCGTGCTGGAGCTGCTGGACCCGGCGGTGAACGGGGCGGCTTCGCTGGCCGCCCGCAAGCTGGCCGCCGAGTCCTTCTCCATGGAGGGGGTCCTGGACACGGTCCTGTCGGTCTACGAACGGGCCCTGCGAGCACGCTAGCCCGCCGGCCCGACGCACCTCGTGGACCCTCCGGGGGTGCCTCACACGCCGGCGGCCCGACGCGGCACTAGGCCGGGATCCAGGCGTAGCAGCCGGCGGAGACGAATTCCGCGGTGCCCGCCGGGACCTTCGCCACGATCTTGTCGCCCGCCTTGGGCGCGGTCTCCGGGCCGGAGGCCAGGGCGCCGCCGTCCTTGCCCTTCGCCTCCCACGTGCACGTGGTGCTCTGCGTCAGCGCGCGGTACGAGCCCGGCGCGGGCGAGGTGCGCGTGCCGTCCGGGAACCCCGTCAGGGCGGCCGTCAGCACCGGCTGCTGATCGGGGCAGAGCGCCGGGATCGCGTCCTTCGCCGCCGGGATCTCCCCCGCGATGATGGAGCCGATCGCCGCGTCCTTGTCGTGCTTGGCGGTGCGCTGCACCCGCTGGCAGGACTCCTGGCCGTTCTGGAGCACCGCGGCCGGGTCCATCTTCTCCGGGACGCGGCCGCTCAGGTACTTCTTCTCCTTGTCCGTGAAGCTGCCCGTCGCCGGGGTGAGCTTCGCGTCCGGCAGCACCGGGCCGGTCGGCTTGGCCGCCGGGGGCGCGGTGGCGGACGCGGAGTCCGCCGGGTCCGGGACGGAAGAGGAGGCCGGGGGCTTCGCCTTGCCGCCGCCCGCCGTCTCGGGATCGGCGTCCGAACTGCAGGCGGTCAGCGTCAGGGCGGCGGCCAGCAGGACCGCTGCCGCTGCGGAGCGTCGGTACATCAGGTGGCTCCCGTGGTGCTGGGTGGTACGGGCCGTGGTGGGACGGGCCGTGGTGGGACGGGCCGTGCAGACGGGTGCGGGGCCCGGCGGTGTGCCGGGCCCCGCACCCCTGTTCATCCGGCCGCGGTTACTTCGGGCCGAAGGTGAGCACGAGCTGCGGAACGGCGTCCGTAGCGGTCGACTCGGCGGACCAGAGCCAGAGCGGGTCGGTGCCCGCGCTGGTCAGGGCCATGCTGTAGCTGCCGCCCAGCACCGCGGTGAGCGCGGTGGTGTCCAGCTCGACGTTCTGGACGGCGGAACCGTCCGGGACGCCCGCGACCGAGCCGAGCACGGTCGTGCCCAGGGTGGGCTTGGTGGTGAAGGTGGTGGCCGCGCCGCTCCAGGTACCGGTGACCGGGACCACGTTGACGGTGTCGGTGGTGCCGGCGCCCGTCTGGGTGCTGGTCTTGAGCTGGAGGGAGGCGGCCTTCAGGACCTGTCCGGCCGGGGCGGCCGGGAGGTTGAAGCGCAGGTACGTCTCGTAGGCCGAGGTACCGCGCACCGCGAGCGAGGTGGACGCGCCGTAGGCGGTGCTGGGCGCGCCCTGGTTGATGTAGGTGTCCTCGGACGCGGAGACCTTGGAGACCGTGTCGGTGGGCGCCTTCGCCAGGTCGAAGTGGCTCTTGACCTGGGCCTGGGTGAGCACCTTCGGGTAGACGGCCGTCTCGTCGATCTGACCGGCGAAGAAGTTGCTCGTCGGGCGGCTGGGCCAGCCGGAGAGGTTGTCACCGCCGACGTGCCAGTAGCCGTTGTACGGGGTGGAGGCGGAGACGTTCAGCGACCCCTTGTTCTGGCCGTCGACGTAGAGGGTCATGCCACCGGGACCCTGGGTGCCGACCACGTGGTGCCACTTGTTGTCGTTGAAGGTGTCGAACAGACCGGTGGAGACGGTCCGGGCCGACCCGTTCGACATGCCGAAGACCAGCCGACCGGTGTTGGTCATGTAGATCTGCTTGTCGTACGTACCGCTGCTGCGGTCGGTGTTGTTGCCGAAGCCGACCAGCTTGCCGCCGCGGTAGGTGTTGGTCTTGAACCAGGTCTCGATGGAGTACGAGCTGCCCACCGACTGGCGGTGGTCGCTGTACACCTGCTGGCTCGTGCCGTTGAAGCCCATCGCGGTGCTGGTGCCGGAGACCGCGCCCGGGGTCTGGCGCAGGGCGGGGGCGTTCAGCTGGATGCCGCTGGTGTTGCCGCCGTCCGAGGAGTCGGCGACGTACGGGCTGACCGTGTCGTCGTAGCGCCAGTACAGGTTGGCGCCGTCGGCGCGGACCTGGTTCGGGTACGACTGGACGGAGGTCGGGACGGTCACCGAGACGTTCGGCGACAGGGCGCTGGTGTTGCCCGCCTCGTCGGTCGCGGTCACCCGGTAGCTGTAGGACTGGCCGGGCTTGACGGTGGTGTCGACCCAGGAGGCCTGGGGCCGCTCGAACTCCAGGGAGTCGGCGGTCATGGTCTGGATCGGGTTCGCCGAGCCGTTCCGGTAGATCCGGTACGTCAGCTTGCTGTCGTCCTCGTCGTAACTGGTGCGCCAGCGGACCTGGGCCTCGCCGGGCTTGACGCTCGCGGCGCTGGCCACCGGGGTGGTGGGCGCGCCGACGTCGCCGTTGGACGCGAAGCGGGTCAGAGCCTGCTGCTCCTCGCCGTTGACGGTGGTGAACTCACCGCCGACCCACATGTACTTGGTGTCGCCCTTGTCCGCGACGGCCATGACGCGCGGGCCGATGCCCTCGCCGAGGCCGTCGTTGGTGTCGGGGAACCAGCCGAGCTTGCGGGGGCTGGCCACGAAACCGTCGACCGGGGCGGGGGGTGTGCCCTGGTAGTTGGTGGGCTGGGCCAGCAGGTGGTGGCGGCGCCCGTCCGGGTACTCGCCGACGAGCGAGCAGTCGTGCGCGTGCGAGGAGCTGTAGAGGACTCCGTCGTAGGGCAGGACGAACTGGGTCGCGCCGAGGCAGCGGTCGCGCCACTTCTCGTTGAAGTCGCTGAGGTTCAGACCGATGCGGCCGTCGAAGACGCCGCCGCCCGAACCCTCGTTGCCCGTGTAGAAACCGGTCGCGTCGGTGGCGATCGACTTGACCACCGAGTTGCTCGGGATGGTGCCGTACGTCTTGACCACGGCGCCGGTGGTGGCGTTCGCGACGGCCAGCGCGTGGGTGTTGGACCCGTTGACCGAGAAGAAGTCGCCGCCCAGGAGGACGTTCTGGCCGTCCGGGGTGACCGTGATCGCGCGGCCCGGCTCGTCGGCGTTCGCGGTGAAGGCCTTCAGTGCACCGGAGGTGGCGTCGACCGCGGCGAACCGCTCGCGGGTCTGGCCCTCGACGGTGGAGAAGTCACCGGCCGCGTACAGGGTGTCGTCGGTGACCGCGAGCGCGCGCACGGTGGCGGGGAAGCTCGGGTGGAAGGCGGGCTTGGGCGCGCAGGTCGCGATGTCGATCGCGGCGAGGCTGGCGACCTGGGTCCCGTTCACGGCGCCGAAGTAGCCGGCCGCGTACAGGGTCTTGCCGTCCTTGGAGACGACGAGCGCGCGCACCGTCGCGGTGCCGTCGCCGACGGTGAAGCTGAGCTTGCAGTCGGTCGGGTTGCCCGTCGCGGCGTCGAGCGCGACGAAGTTGACCGCCTCCTGCTCGGAACCACTGCCCGCGCTCACGGGCGGGCGGACGGTGGAGAAGGTGCCACCGGCGAAGACGGTGCCGTTCGTCTGGGCCATGGCCCAGACGGTGCCGTTGGGCTGCCAGGTCGGCAGGGCATCGGCGGTGAATGCCACAGGCTGTGTGATGGCGGAGGCCTGGGGCATGAGCACCAGACCTATTCCGGCGCCGGCACCGACCAGTGACAGGGCGAGGGCAGCAGTCAGCCCTCTGGATCTACGCATGGGCCCCCCAGGGCATCGCCCGGTTTTGAATGGCTGGAACTATCAGAACAGCCATATGTACTGGCGCAGACTAGGCCGCACCTGAAGCCCGGTCACCTCTCTTGACCCATTGCTTACCAACTTGGAATCAACAGGCTTCAGGATGGAGGGTGCGATACAGACATACGGCAGGTATGCCCCGGTCACCCCCTGAAGGGCATGACCGGAACACGGCAAACTGTAGGGGAATGGCGCGGAGTTACAGCACGTCAGCGGTCGATGCGGACCGTTGCGCCCGCCAACTGGTCCTGCACCTGGCGTACGTCGGCGTCCACCATGATCCGGGCCAGTTCCTGGACCAGCACCGTCGGCTTCCAGCCGAGCAGCTCGTGCGCCTTGCTCGCGTCGCCGATGAGGGCGTCGACCTCGCTGGGGCGCTCGTACTTGGGGTCGTAGCGCACGTGCTCGTTCCAGTCGAGACCGGCGTGCGTGAAGGAGGCCTCCACGAACTCGCGGACGGTCGCGGCGACCCCGGTCGCCACGACGTAGTCGGTCGCCTCGTCCTGCTGAAGCATCCGCCACATCGCGTCGACGTACTCCGGGGCGTAGCCCCAGTCGCGTACGGCGTCCAGGTTGCCGAGGTAGAGCTTCTCCTGGAGGCCCGCCTTGATCCGGGCGACCGCGCGGGTGATCTTGCGGGTCACGAAGGTCTCGCCGCGGCGCGGGGACTCGTGGTTGAAGAGGATGCCGTTGACCGCGAACATGCCGTAGGCCTCGCGGTAGTTCACCGTCGTCCAGTACGCGAAGACCTTGGCGGCGCCGTACGGGCTGCGCGGGTGGAACGGGGTCCCCTCGTTCTGCGGGGGCGGGGTGGCGCCGTACATCTCCGAGGAGGAGGCCTGGTAGATACGGGTGTCCACGCCGCTGGCCCGGATCGCCTCCAGCAGCCGCAGTGCGCCGAGGCCGGTCACGTCGCCCGTGTAGAGCGGGGCGTCGAAGGAGACCCGGACATGGGACTGGGCGCCGAGGTTGTAGACCTCGTCGGGGCGTATGTCGCGCAGCAGGTTCACCAGGGCGACGCCGTCCGAGAGGTCGGCGTGGTGCAGCACGAAGGACCGGTTGGCGGTCTGCGGGTCCTGGTAGACGTGGTCGATGCGCTCGGTGTTGAAGCTGGACGACCGCCGCACGAGCCCGTGCACTGTGTAGCCCTTGGAGAGCAGCAGCTCGGCGAGGTACGAGCCGTCCTGCCCGGTGACTCCGGTGATCAGTGCGGTCTTGCCCATGTGGGTCCCCTGGATGTCGTGTGATTGTCGGTGCGGTGTGCTGTGACGTGCTGTCGCGGTCCGGGCCGGGCGGCCCGGGACATTGTGCCGGTGGGGGTGGCGGGTACCGGCGCCCCGGGTCGTGCCGGACTGGCATCATCGCCGGTATGACAAATTCGCTGCCGCTCCTGCCCCCGCACGCCCGCGTCTTCGTCGCCGGACACCGCGGTCTCGTCGGTTCGGCGGTCGCCCGGCGACTGGCCGCCGACGGCCACGAGGTGCTCACCCGGGGCCGGGCGGACCTCGATCTGCGCGACGCCGCGGCGACCGCGGCGTACCTGCGGGACGTCCGCCCCGACGCCGTGGTCCTGGCGGCCGCCAAGGTCGGCGGCATCATGGCCAACAGCACCTACCCGGTGCAGTTCCTGGAGGACAACCTCAAGATCCAGCTGTCCGTGATCGCCGGTGCGCACGGGGCCGGGGTCGGCAGGCTGCTGTTCCTCGGGTCGTCCTGCATCTACCCGAAGCTGGCCCCGCAGCCGATCAGCGAGGACGCGCTGCTGACCGGCCCGCTGGAGCCGACCAACGAGGCGTACGCGCTGGCCAAGATCGCGGGCATCGTCCAGGTGCAGTCGTACCGCAAGCAGTACGGGGCCTCCTACATCTCGGCCATGCCGACGAACCTCTACGGTCCGGGCGACAACTTCGACCTGGAGTCCTCGCACGTGCTGCCCGCCCTGATCCGGCGCTTCCACGAGGCCGCGGCCGAGGGCCGCGACGAGGTCGTGCTGTGGGGATCGGGCACCCCGCGCAGGGAGTTCCTGCACGTGGACGACCTGGCGGCGGCCTGCGCGGTGCTGCTGGACTCCTACGACGGGGACGAGCCGGTCAACATCGGCTGCGGTGAGGACCTCACCATCAGGGCGCTGGCCGAGACGGTCGCCGAAGTGACCGGCTTCCAGGGGCGGCTCGCCTGGGACACGTCCAAGCCCGACGGGACCCCCCGCAAGCTGCTGGACGTGACCCGGCTGACGTCGCTGGGCTGGAAGCCGGGCATCGGACTGCGCGAGGGCATCACGTCCACCTACCGGTGGTGGCTGGACTCCCTCACGGACTCCCGCGCGGACTCCCTCACGGACTCCCCCGCAGGCAACTGATCGCATCCGCAGGGCTCCTCAGTACGCTCCGCGGCCGTCGACGACGGCGCGGAACGTACGGGCGACGACGTCGACATCGCTGGTGAAGGACCAGTTGTCGACGTACTGCAGATCGAGCTGAATCGTTTCGTCCCAGGACAGGTCGGACCGTCCGCTGATCTGCCACAGCCCGGTCATCCCGGGGCGCACGGCGAGTCGGCGCACCTCGACCTGGTCGTACTTCGCCACCTCCTCGGGCAGCGGCGGGCGCGGGCCGACCAGCGACATGTCCCCGGCCAGTACGTTGACCAGCTGCGGGAGTTCGTCGAGCGAGGTCCGGCGCAGCAATCGGCCGATCCGGGTCACCCGGGGGTCGCGGCGCATCTTGAACATCAGTCCGTCGTTCTCGTTGGCCCCGGTCAGCTCGGCCTTGCGGGCATCGGCGTCGACCACCATCGTGCGGAACTTCCACATGACGAACGGGACGCCGGCGCGACCGATCCGGCGCTGGCTGTAGAAGGCCGGCCCCGGAGAGCCGCAGCGGATCGCCAGGATCAGACCGAGGAAGAGCGGGGACAGCAGGAGCAGTCCCAGCGCGGCGCCCGTCCGGTCCAGTACGGACTTGAGCACGGGCTGGACGCCCCGGCTGACCGGAGGCGCGATCCGCAGCACGGCGAGCCCGCCCGCGGACAGGGTTTCCAGCCGCTTGACGGATATCTCCACCAGTCCCGGGAACACGGCGAGTTCGAGACCCGCGTCGTGCAGGGCCCAGGCCACCCGGCGCACCCGCTCCCCCGCCATCCGCGCGCCGGGTGCGACGAGCACCAGGTCGGCGTGGTGGCTGCGGACCGCTCCGAGCACGGCCTCGGCGTCGCCGCCGGGCATCGCGGGCATGTCGGCGGCCAGCCGGGCCGCCACCGGAATACCCCCGAGGAGGGCGCCGTGACCGACCGGTACGACGCCCACGACCACGTACGGATGGTCGGTGCGCGCGGCGAGGTGGGCGATGACGTCCTCGGCGGTGCTGGGTTCCCCTATCACCAGGACCCGGCTGACGGCCTGGGCCTCGCGCCGCGCGGCGGAGAGGTGGCGGTAGGTGAGCTTGTGGCAGGCGACGGTGACGAGCAGGGCGGGCAGGAGGGCGCCGAGGGCGGCCATCCGGGGGGTGCTCTCGTCGGTCACCACGCGGGTCACGGCGAGCACACCAATGAGAATCAGCCAGTCGTGCAGGACGGACAGCACACCGCGCGATTCTCCGAGCAGCCGGGACGCATAACGGCGCCGCAGGGCTTGTACGGCGACCCACGCGAAGGCGGCGCCGAGCGCGCAATAGACGGGACGGGCCTGCTCGGCGGCCTCGAAGACCAGACCGACGGGCACGGCCGCGCCGACGAGGTCCGCGGTCAGCGCTGCGGGCAGGTACCAACGGGCCTTGTCACCAAGTCGTCGCTCGGGCACAGCTGTCCCCTGAGCTGATCTGGCCACTCTTTGCGCAGGAAAATAGACATGCCTCATGGGCCCCCCTGGCACGTGGACTATGACGGTGGCGCATGTCCGTGGCTTCCCCTGGCAACGGACATCTGTCGCACCGGGAAACAGTACGACAAACACCCGTACGGTAAATGCCGTTTGGGTTAACGAGGCCTCTCGTTGCCCGTTTGTTAACGGGTGGTATCCCGGGTTCCGGATGTCCCGCGCTTACCGCGCGCGCTTTGGTGAACGGTTCGTATAGCGGACGCGTCTCTTCGGACAACGGACCGTTTCTGGCCAACCTTTTGACGCGCCCCTGACATCCACGCCCGCAGCTGGCACTGTTCGATCCGTTCTGCGCACCAGCCTGTTCTGCCCGGAGGCCCACCCAGCCGTCCGGAACCCCCTTGCAGAAGGAGTCTGCGTTGAGTCCCACCCCCCACCGGCGTGCCACTGCGGCCGGAGCTCTTGTTGCGGCAGCTGCCCTGCTGGCCGTCGGCATTCAGACCGGTTCCGCCTCCGCCGACGCCACCGCGTCGCAGGCCCGCACCGCCGCTCAGCCCAACCCGGGCGCGGCCGCTTACCAGCTGACGGCTTCGGAGCGTGCGACGCTCCTGTCAGAGGCCAACTCGACCACCGCGCAGGCTGCCAGGGCCCTCGGCCTCGGCGACCAGGAGAAGCTGATCGTCCGCGACGTCGTGAAGGACGCGGACGGCACCACCCACACGACCTACGAGCGCACCTACGGCGGCCTGCCGGTGCTCGGCGGTGACCTGACCGTCCACGCCAAGGGCGGCGTCACCAAGAGCGTCACCAAGGCCACCAACGCTGAGATCAAGGTCGACACCACCGCCGCGGTCACCCCGACCGCTGCCGAGGGCACGGCGTTCTCCGCCGCGTCCGCTGCGGGCGGCAAGGACGTCAAGGCCGCCAAGGGCGCCAAGAAGGTGGTCTGGGCCGCCGACGGCGTCCCGGTCCTCGCCTACGAGACGGTCGTCGGCGGTGTCCAGCGCGACGGCACCCCGAGCGAGCTGCACGTGATCACCGACGCCAAGACCGGCGCGAAGATCACCGAGTGGCAGAAGATCGAGTCGGGCATCGGCAACACCATGTACAGCGGCCAGGTCACCCTGGGCACCTCGCAGTCGGGCAGCAACTACACGCTGACCGACGCCGGTCGAGGCGGCCACAAGACCTACGACCTCAACGGCGGCAGCTCCGGCACCGGCACGCTCTTCACGAGCACCTCCGACACCTGGGGCAACGGCGCCGCCTCCAACCGCGCGACCGCCGGTGCGGACGCGGCCTACGGCGCCCAGCTGACGTGGGACTACTACAAGAACGTGCACGGCCGCAACGGCCTGCGCAACGACGGCGTGGCCCCCTACAGCCGGGTCCACTACGGCAACGCGTACGTCAACGCCTTCTGGGACGACTCCTGCTTCTGCATGACGTACGGGGACGGCACCAGCAACACGCACCCGCTGACCTCGATCGACGTCGCCGCGCACGAGATGACCCACGGTCTCACCTCGGTCACCGGCAACATGACCTACAGCGGTGAGCCCGGCGGCCTGAACGAGGCGACCTCCGACATCATGTCGTCGGCCGTCGAGTTCAACGCCAACAACGCCAACGACGTCGGCGACTACCTCGTCGGCGAGAAGATCGACATCAACGGCGACGGCACCCCGCTGCGCTACATGGACAAGCCGAGCAAGGACGGCGGGTCCAAGGACTCGTGGTACTCCGGCCTCGGCGGCCTCGACGTGCACTACTCGTCGGGTCCGGCCAACCACGTCTTCTACCTGATGTCCGAGGGCTCCGGCGCCAAGGTCATCAACGGCGTCAGCTACAACTCGCCCACCTCGGACAACCTCCCGGTCACCGCGATAGGCCGCGACGCCGCCGCGAAGATCTGGTTCCGCGCCCTGACGGTCGGCTACTTCAAGTCGAACACCAACTACGCGGCCGCCCGCACCGCGACCCTCCAGGCCGCGGCGGACCTGTACGGCTCCGGCTCGACCACGTGGAACAACGTGGCCAACGCCTGGGCGGGCATCGCCGTCGGATCGCGTCCCGCCCCCAGCGGTGTCTCGGTCACTCCGATCGCCAACCAGAACACCCAGATCAACACCGCGGTGAACCTGCAGGTCCAGGCGACCAGCAGCAACCCGGGCGCGCTGAGCTACGCGGCGACCGGCCTCCCGGCCGGACTGTCGATCAACGCCTCCACCGGTCTGATCTCGGGTACGGCCACCACCGCGGGCACGTCCAACGTGACCGTCACGGTGACCGACTCCGCCAGCAAGACCGGGACGGCGGCCTTCACCTGGACCGTCGGCACCTCGCAGCAGAACGTCTTCGAGAACACGGCCGACTACACGATCAACGACAACTCGACGGTCGAGTCGCCGATCACCGTGTCGCGTTCGGGCAACGCCCCGAGCACCCTCAAGGTGGACGTGAACATCGTCCACACCTACGTCGGTGACCTCAAGGTCGACCTGGTCGCCCCCGACGGCTCCGTCTACAACCTGCGCAACCGCACGGGTGGCAGCGCGGACAACATCGTCCAGTCCTTCACCGTGGACGCCTCCTCCGAGGTCGCCAACGGTGTCTGGAAGCTGCGCGTCGCGGACCTCGCGAGCGCTGACACCGGCTACATCAACAGCTGGAAGCTCACCTTCTGACCCCCACCGGGGCAGATGAACACCAGTTGACCTGACACGGGGCCGCCCGGGAGGAAACCTCCCCGGGCGGCCCTGTCCCATGTCCGTACGTCCGTTGCCGCACGGGACCTGCGCCTCCCGGGTGCGGGACCTTCGGCGCCCGGCAGCCGTCCCCGGCGGGTCCACACTGAGCGGGAGCGAACCTACGCAACCGTAGGTTCGGGTACCCGCACCGGGACGGACGGACGCACGCACATGCCCGCGACAGCACAGCAGCCCCACGCCGAAGCCGAGTCCCCCGCACACGCCGCGCCCGGCCATCCCTGGCTGATCCAGGGCGGCATGGGCGTCGGCGTCTCCGGCTGGCGCCTCGCCCGCGCGGTGGCCCGTACGGGCCAGCTCGGCGTGGTGTCCGGCACCGCCCTGGACGTGGTGCTGGCCCGGGTCCTGCAGACCGGCGACCCCGGCGGTCACGCGCGCCGCGCGCTCGCCGCCTTCCCGGTGCCCGAGCTGGCCCGGGCCGCGCTCGACCGCTACTTCCGCGCGGACGGCCCGGCCGAGGACGGCGCCCCGATGCGCACCACCCCGCGACTGCGCGCCACCGGGGGCGGCCAGGCCGAGATCCTCACCGTGCTGGGGAACTTCGTCGAGGTGTGGCTCGCCAAGGAGGGCCACGACGGCCTCGTCGGCGTCAACTACCTGGAGAAGATCCAGCTCGCGACCGCGCCCGCGATGTTCGGCGCGGTCCTCGCGGGCGCCGACTACGTCTGCGTCGGCGCCGGGGTACCCGGCCAGATCCCCGCGCTCGCCACCCGCCTCGCCCGCTGCGAGCCCGTCGTCAGCCGGATCCGGGTCGAGGGCGACGAGGAGCCCCTGGACCTGCTCTTCGACCCCGCCGCACTGCTCGCCGGGCACCTGCCGGGGCCGCTGCGCCGCCCGCGGGTCCTGGCCATCGTGTCGCTGCCGGTGCTCGCGGCCTACCTCGCCCGGGACGCGGCCACCCGGCCCGACGGCTTCGTCATCGAGACCAGTTCGGCGGGCGGCCACAGCGCCCCGCCGCGCGGGCCGCTGACCCTGGACGCGTCCGGCGAGCCCGTCTACGGGCCGCGCGACCACCCCGATCTCGCCAGGATGGCCGCGCTGGGGCTGCCGTTCTGGCTCGCGGGCGGCCAGGCCTCGCCGCGGGCGCTGGCCGCCGCGCGCGCCCGGGGCGCGGCCGGGGTGCAGGTCGGCAGCGCCTTCGCGCTGTGCGAGGAGTCGGGGATGGCCCGCCACCTGCGGGAGCGGGTACTGGGCCGGGCCCGCGACGGCGCCCTGGTGGTGCGCAACGACCCGGACGCCTCCCCGACCGCCTTCCCCTTCAAGGTGGCGGAGCTGGCGGGCACGGTCTCCGATCCGGAGATCGCGTCCGCCCGGCGCCGGGTCTGCGACCTGGGCTTCCTCCGCACGACCGTACGAGGCCCGCGCGGCCTGGTGTACCGGTGCGCGGCCGAGCCGGTGGCGGCGTACGTCCGCAAGGGCGGCGAGGCGGCCGACGCCGAGGGCAGGCGGTGCCTGTGCAACGGGCTGCTCGCCACGATCGGCATGGCCCAGCGACGCCCGGGCGGCCGGGAGGAGCCCCCGCTGGTGACGATCGGCAAGGACCTGTCGTTCCTGCCGGAGCTCTCCCCGGACGCCTCCCCCTATACGGCGGCGGACGTGGTGGCCTGGCTGGCCCCCGGCGCCCGCACCGTCAGTGGTTCAGCCGGCGATCAGCCGACGGAGCGGAGCACGGAGTCGAGGAAGTCGGGTGCCTCGGCGCCCTGATCCCGGTCGGGACGGCCGCCCTCGTCCGCGCCGGGCTCCATGCCCTGCTCGGGGCGGCCCTGCTGCTCGTCGCGCTGCTGGTCCGGGGCCTGGTTCTGGTCCGGGGCCTGGTTCTGGTCCGGGGCCTGGTTCTGCTCGGGGGCCTGGTTCTGGTCCGGGGCCTGACCCTCGTCGGGGGCCTGGCCCTCGTCGGGGGCCGGTCCCTGCTCCGGGGCCTGGTCGGGGCGGCTCTGCTCCGGAGCGGCCTGTTCGGGCGCGCCCGACTCCGAGGGGACCTCGTCCCGACGGCTCTGCTCGTCGCGGCCGCCCTGCTCGCGGCGCCCCCCACCGTCACGGTCGCGGCGTCCGTCACCGTCACGGTCGCGGCGCCCGTGGTGGCGGTCGTCGTCACCGTGGTGGCGGGACGGCTTGAAGTAGACCGAGCGCACCTCCAGGCCGCCCGCCGAATCCCACGGGTTCAGGGTCCGCTGCACCCGGCCGCCGCAGCTCTCGTCCTCGTACAGCTCAGCCAGCGAGTGCGTGTCGTTCTCGACGCGGTAGGCGGCCTGGTCCCCGTCGGTCCCGGTCAGCCGGTAGCAGGTGTCGTTCTCCGGCGGATGGATCTCCTCCCAGTCGCCGTCACCGTCGATCTTGTAGCGCAACTCACCGAGCGTGTGGTGACGCCCGTCGTTGTCTTGGGCGAGTGACTGCCCCGCCATCGGCAGGACGAGGGCCAGCGCGCCGACGAACGCAGCGGCGGTGGTGGTGCGAAGACGCATGAGGAGTCCGTTTCTCGGGGTCCGCGGATACCGGGTCCGGTGGCATCCGCGGGCAGCGTAGGAGCGGACGGGACGACCGGAAGGGGTCGCCATGCTCAGTACGTTCGAAGGTTCACCCGACAGGGCCGGACGGTTGACCCGGACGCACCCAGGGTCGTACGGACGGACGTCAGGGTCGTACGGGCGTACGCTCCCCGCTCGCCTGGGCGATCACCGCGGCGCCCGCCCCCGCCGCGGGGGTCCGCGCCGGAGTGCTCCGTACCAGGACGAACACCAGGACCGCGCCGAGCAGTCCCATCGCGCCCGACACCAGGAAGGTCTCCCGCAGTCCGCTCGCGAAGGCGGTGTCCACCAGGTGCGCCACCGCCTCGCGCGCCCCGCCCGCCGGAGCCGCGCCCAGCAGCCGCCCGGCCCCGCCGGAGGCCAGTGCGTCCGCCGTGCCGCGCGCGTCCGCCGTACCGCTGAGTCCGGAGACCAGGCCGGAGTGGAAGACCGCGCCGAGCACCGCGATGCCCAGGGCCGTACCCAGCTGGCGCGCGGTGTTCAGCGCGCCGCCCGCCATGCCCGCGCGGGCCGGGGCCACCGCGCCCATCGCGGTGGCGGCCAGCGCCGGGGTCGCCATGCCCACGCCGACACCGGTCACCGCCAGCCCCGGGACCAGCGCGGACCAGCCGTCACCGGCGTCCAGCGTCAGGGCCTGGAGCAGCGCGCCGACGCCGATCAGCAGCAGCCCGCCGCCGATGGTCAGCCGGGGGGAGAGCCCGTGCAGCAGCCGTCCGGCCACGGCGGAGACCGCGAAGGCGGCCAGGCTCATGGGCACCAGCACCAGCCCGGCGCCCACCGGCCTCATGCCCTCGGCGGACTGGAGCCACAGCGAGGTGTACATCAGGTACGAGAAGGCCGCGCCGGAGAGCAGCAGCCCGGCGGCCATCACGGCCACGAAGACGGGGCCGCGGAAGAGCGTGAGGTCCAGCATCGGGTGCTCGGTGCGCAGCTCCACCACGACGAAGGCGGCGAAGGCGAGGACGGCGAGCGCGAACAGGCCGAGGGTGGTGGCGGAGATCCAGCCGTTCTCGCCGACCCGGATCAGGGCGTAGGTGACGGCCCCGGCGCCGAGGGTGAAGGTGGCCATGCCGGGCAGGTCCAGGCCCTTGGCGTGCGGATTGCGGGACTCGGCGACGGCCTTGAGGGTGACGAGGACGGCGAGGGCGCAGACCGGCAGGTTGATGTAGAAGATCCAGCGCCAGCCGAAGTGCTCGGTGAGCAGTCCGCCGATGATCGGTCCGGCCGCGGCGGCGGCTCCGTTGACCGCGCCCCACACGCCGAAGGCGATCCCGCGGTCGCGCCCCTGGTAGGTGGCGCTGAGCAGGGCCATGGTGGTGGCGAACATCGCGGCGCCGCCGATGCCCTGCACGGCGCGGAAGGCGATCAGCGCGCCCGGGCCGTCCGCCAGCCCGCAGGCGAGCGAGGCGGCGGCGAAGACCACGAGGCCGCCGAGGTAGACGCGGCGGCGGCCGATCCGGTCGGCGAGCGAGCCCGCGCCGAGCAGCAGCGCGGCGAGAGCGAGGGCGTAGATGTCCATCACCCACTGGAGCCCCGAGAAGCCGGTGGACATGCCGGTGGCCATGTCGGGCAGGGCGACGGTCACGATCGTGACGTCGACCAGCAGCATGAACGCGCCGAGGCAGACCGCGGTCAGCGGCAGCCACTTCCGCATGGGGGTACTCCTTGGGCAGATCTGGATCCGGGGCCGCGAGGGGCGGAAGTCCGGCGGCCGGGGCTCTGGCTCCCGGTGTCCTCAAGGTCGCATCCCGGCCCCCCGATCCCCCACCCAGCGGTGCTCCGGTGCCGGATTTCCCCCATCGGTGGCTCTGGGATGATGGAAATCATGGAACCGGTGGAACTCGACCCGCTCGACCAAGCGCTGATCCAGGCCCTGATGATCGACGGACGGGCCTCTTTCAGTCATCTCGCCGAGGTGCTGGAGGTCTCCGACCAGACGGTGGTGCGGCGCTACCGCAAGCTGCGCACCACCGGGCTGATGCGCGTGGTCGGGCTGCCGCTGGGCAGCCGGGTCGGCCTGTTCGAGTCCTGGCTGCGGGTGCAGTGCGCCCCGGACGCGGCGCTCGCGGTGGCCGGGGCGCTGGCCCGGCGCCCGGACATCGCCTGGGTGAAGCTCGCCTCGGGCGGGACCGAGATCCACTGCATGACCAAGGCCCGGACCCGGCGGGAGCGCGACGGGCTGCTGCTGGACAAGCTGCCGAGCACCCGGCGGGTCACCGGGATCACCGCGCAGACCATCCTGCGTACGTTCATGGGCGGGCCCGAGGCCTGGTCCGGGCTGGCGGTGCTGCGTCCCGGCCAGATCGAGGCGATGACCCGGCCCGCCGCCCCGGGCGCGCCCGCGCGCCCGCCGTCGGAGCGGTACGCCCTGGACGAGGCGGAGCTGGCGATGCTGGCGGTCCTGGGCCAGGACGGCCGGGCCGGCTACCCCGAGCTGGCCCGCGCCTGCGGGCTGTCCGAGTCCACGGCCCGCCGCCGGCTCGACCGGATGCGGGACCTCGGCGCGGTCTACTTCGACGTGGAGACCGTACCCGCCATGTTCGGGTACCAGACCGAGGCGACCTTGCTGATCACGGTCCCGCCCGCCCGGCTCGCGGAGGCCGGGGCCGCGATCGGCGGCCACCCGGAGGTGCCGTTCGCGGCCGCGGTCACCGGGGCGGCGAACCTGTTCGCGGTGGTGGTGTGCCGGGACACCGACGCGCTCTACACGTACCTGACCGAGCGCGTCGGCGCGGTGGCCGGGGTGCAGCAGGTCGAGGTGATCCCCACCCTGCGCAACATCAAGCGGGCCGGGATGCTGGTGGAGGACGGGCGGCTGGTGGATCCGCCGCCCGCCCCCTGACGGCCGGTCACTGACGGCCGGTCACTGACGGCCGGCCCCTGACGGCCGGCCCCTGAAGCCCGGTCACCGACCGCCGGTCCCTGACGGCCGCCGCACGCCTCAGCGCATGACCACCCCGGATCCGACGCCGGTCGCGGGGTCCACCGGAGCGGCCACCAGGCCGAGTTCGGCGGGGGTGGCCAGCAGCGGGTGGGCGGGCAGGATCCGTACCGTGTAGCCGAAGGGCCCCGTACGGTCCAGCGCGAGCGGGCCCTCGTACTGCCAGCGGCCCTCCAGGTCCGGTCCGGCGGCGGGTTTCAGCGGGAAGGTCCGCGCCTCGCCGATGACGTCCTGCGCGTCCACCCGCCCGGCGACGGCCTGCACCTCGACCTCGTCGGGCCCGAGGGCGTCCAGCGCGACCTGGACCCGCAGGGTGAGGGTGGCCCCGAGCTCGGCGGTCCCGCCCACCGGGCCCGCGGGCCCGGCGGCCAGGGCCTCCACGTGCAGGGCGGCGACCCGCGGCCAGGCCGCCCGGACCCGCCCCTTCCAGGCGGCGAGTTCCCGTGCCGCATCGGGGGTGAGGGCGCGGTGGGAGCGGGCGGCCGGGGCGTACAGCCGCTCCACGTACTCCCGCACCATGCGCCCCGCGAGCACCTTCGGCCCCAGCGAGACGAGGGTGCGCCGGACCATCTCGATCCACCGCACGGGCAGCGCGCCCCGCCCGGCCCGGTCGTAGAACCGGGGGGCGACCCGGTGCTCGATCAGGTCGTAGAGGGCGTTGGCCTCCACGTCGTCGCGCCGGTCCTCGTCGGTGCCGTAGCCGTCGGCGGTCGGGATGGCCCAGCCGAAGTCCGGCTCGAACCATTCGTCCCACCAGCCGTCCAGGACGGAGAGGTTGAGGCAGCCGTTGAGCGCGGCCTTCATCCCGCTGGTCCCGCACGCCTCCAGCGGGCGCAGCGGGTTGTTCAGCCACACGTCGCAGCCGGGGTAGAGCTTCTGCGCCATGGCCATGCCGTAGTCGGGCAGGAACACGATCCGGTGGCGCACCCGGGGGTCGTCGGCGAACCGCACCAGTTCCTGGACGAGCCGCTTGCCGCCGTCGTCGGCCGGGTGCGCCTTGCCCGCGACGACGATCTGTACGGGCCGGTCCGGATCCAGCAGCAGACGGCGCAGCCGGTCCGGGTCGCGCAGCATCAGCGTGAGGCGCTTGTAGGAGGGGACGCGGCGGGCGAACCCGATGGTCAGCACGTCGGGATCGAGTACGGAGTCCACCCAGCCGAGTTCGGCGTCCCCGGCCCCGCGCTGGCGCCAGGAGGCGCGCAGCCGGTCGCGGACCTCCTGCACGAGCTGCTCGCGCAGCACCCGGCGCAGGTCCCAGATGTCCTGGTCGCCGATGTCGGCCACGGCGTCCCAGCGCTCGGATCCGCCGACCGACAGGGCGTCCTCGGTGCGGCCCGCGCCGATCTGGCGGGCGCCGAGCCGGACCACCTCGGGGGCCACCCACGTGGGGGCGTGCACGCCGTTGGTGACGGAGGTGATGGGGACGTCGGCGGGGTCGAATCCCGGCCAGAGTCCGGCGAACATGCCGCGGCTGACGGCGCCGTGCAGGGTGGAGACCCCGTTGGCGCGCTGGGCCAGGCGCAGGCCCATGACGGCCATGTTGAAGACCCCGGGGTCGCCGCCCGGGTAGTTCTCCGCGCCCAGTTCCAGGATCCGGTCCACGGGTACCCCGGCCAGCTCCCCGCCGTCGGCGAAGTGCCGGGCGACCAGGCCGCGCTCGAAGCGGTCGATGCCCGCGGGGACGGGGGTGTGGGTGGTGAACACGGTGCCCGCCCGGACCGCCTCGACGGCCGCGTCGAAGGCCAGGCCCTCGCCCGCCAGTTCCCTTATGCGTTCGAGGCCCAGGAAACCGGCGTGCCCCTCGTTGGTGTGGAAGACCTCGGGGGCCGGGTGGCCGGTGAGCGCGCAGTACGTCCGGACCGCCCGCACCCCGCCGATGCCCAGCAGCATCTCCTGGAGCAGCCGGTGGTCGCTGCCGCCGCCGTAGAGCCGGTCGGTCACCTCGCGGGCGACGGCGTCGTTGTCCTCGACGTCGGAGTCGAGGAGCAGCAGCGGCACCCGGCCGACCCGGGCCCGCCAGATGTGCGCGTGCAGGGAGCGGCCGCCGGGCAGCGACAGGGTGACCCGGGCGGGGGTGTCGTCGGGGCCGCGCAGCAGGGAGACGGGCAGCTCGTTGGGGTCGAGGACCGGGTAGTGCTCCTGCTGCCAGCCGTCCCGGGAGAGGGACTGGCGGAAGTAGCCGTGCCGGTAGAGCAGGCCGACGCCGATGAGCGGGACGCCGAGGTCGCTGGCGGCCTTGAGGTGGTCACCGGCCAGGATCCCGAGGCCACCGGAGTACTGCGGCAGGGCGGCGGTGATCCCGAACTCCGGCGAGAAGTAGGCGATGCCCGCGGGCAGCTCGGCTCCGCTCTCCTGGGCCTGGTACCAGCGGTCGCCGTTCACGTAGTCGTCGAGGTCGGCGGAGACCGCGTGGAGGCGTCGCAGGAACCTGCGGTCCCGGGCCAGTTCCTCCAGCCGGGCCGCGGGCACGTCCCCGAGCAGCCGGACGGGATCACCTCCGGCGGCCAGCCAGCCCTCGGGGTCGACGGATTGGAAGAGTTCGCGGGTCTCCCCGTGCCACGACCAGCGCAGGTTGCGCGCGAGATCGGCCAGCGGCAGCAGGGGTTCCGGCAGGACAGGGCGCACGGTGAATCGACGGATAGCCTTCACGTGTCCACCTTCGCAGGGGCTTACGCATCGGAGCGGCCGCACCACGCTGTGCACCCGCGCATCACCCCGGGAAGGCTAGCGCGACCCCCGCCCGGTGTCCGCCGAGCGGCATATTTCCCGTGCGGGGCGCGGCGTGACGGGGCATCAGGGTCCACGGGCGGACACGGTGGCGCTTCCTCGCCCCTACGTACGAGTAGTTGACCGAGCGTGCGGATTGGGCGGCCGAAGAGTGGGCAGGGCTCCCCGGGTAACAGCGCGCACCGCGTACGGCACAGCCCCCGCCCGACCTCCCGCCACCCGAGTGAACGCGGACAGGAGCGGCCATGCCCGCAGCCCAGCCGTCCACTGAGCGGCTAGAAACAGAGCGAACAGAGCGTGCACAACCAGCCGGAACGCCATCGGCTGGACCGTTGTCACCGAGCCCTGCGAACTGCCCCCAGGTGATCCCATCATGATCGGTCGCATTCCCGTGCTGGACGTCCGCCCTGCCGTCGACTGCGGCGCCAGACCCGCCAAGGCGGTCGTGGACGAGGTCTTCGAAGTCTCCGCCACCGTGTTCCGCGAGGGGCACGACGCGCTCGCCGCTCATGTGGTGCTGCGAGATCCGAGCGGGCGGGCGCGTGCGCCCGTGCCGCTGTACGAGCTGGCGCCCGGCACCGACCGGTGGGGGGCCAGGGTGTCCGCCGACACCGAGGGGAGGTGGACGTACACCGTCGAGGCCTGGAGCGATCCAGTCGCGACCTGGCGCGCGCACGCGGCGATCAAGGTTCCGGCCGGGATCGATGCCGGGCTGATGCTGCTGGAGGGCGCCGAGCTGTACGAGCGGGCCGCGGCGAAGATCCCCAAACGGGGCGGCCGCGAGGCCGTGCTGGCCGCCGCCGACATCATGCGGGACGAGGAGCGCCCGGCCGCACTGCGGCTGGCAGCGGCCCTGACCCCCGAGGCCGACGCCGCGCTCGCCCGCAGGCCCTACCGGGAGCTGGTGAGCGCCTCGAAGCCGCTCGCCGTGCTCGTCCAGCGCAAGCGGGCCCTGTTCGGCTCCTGGTACGAGCTGTTCCCGCGCTCCGAGGGCGCGGTGCTGGTGCCCGGCGAGGCCCCGGTCAGCGGCACCTTCGAGACCGCCGCCGAGCGGCTCCCGGCCGTCGCCGCGATGGGCTTCGACGTGGTGTACCTGCCCCCGATCCACCCGATCGGGAGCACCTACCGCAAGGGCCCCAACAACACGCTGTCCGCGGGGGATTGGGATCCGGGCGTGCCCTGGGCCATCGGCTCCACCGAGGGCGGGCACGACGCCGTCCACCCCGGGCTGGGCACGATCGAGGACTTCGACCGCTTCGTCGCCCGGGCCCGGGAGCTGCGCCTGGAGATCGCCCTCGACTTCGCGCTCCAGTGCTCCCCGGACCACCCGTGGGTGGAGAAGCACCCGGAGTGGTTCCGCCACCGCGCGGACGGGACCGTCGCCTACGCCGAGAACCCGCCGAAGAAATACCAGGACATCTATCCCGTCCACTTCGACACCGACATGAGCGGAATCGTCGAGGAGACCCTGCGCATCCTGCGGTACTGGATGGACCACGGCGTACGCATCTTCCGCGTCGACAATCCGCACACCAAGCCGGTGGTCTTCTGGGAAAAGGTGATCGCCGACATCAACAAGAGCGATCCCGACGTGATCTTCCTGGCGGAGGCGTTCACCCGGCCCGCCATGATGCGCGCGCTCGCCGCGATCGGGTTCCAGCAGTCGTACACGTACTTCACCTGGCGCAATACGAAGCGGGAACTCACGGAATACGTCACCGAGCTGTCGGGTGAATCGGCTTCCTGCATGCGGCCCAATTTCTTCGTCAATACGCCGGACATCCTGCACGAGTACTTGCAGACCGGCGGCCGTCCCGCCTTCGAGGTCCGGGCGGTGCTGGCCGCCACCCTCTCGCCCACCTGGGGGATCTACGCGGGCTACGAGCTGTGCGAGAACACCCCGGTGAAGGAGGGCAGCGAGGAGTACCTGGATTCCGAGAAGTACGAGCTGCGCCCGCGCGACTGGGCCGCCGCCGAACGCGAGGGCCGGACCATCGCCCCGCTGATCACCGCCCTCAACCGGCTGCGGCGGCGCAATCCGGCGCTCCAGCAGCTGCGGGACATTCATTTCCACACCACCGACAACGAGCAGGTGATCGCCTACTCGAAGCACAGCGGATCCCATTCCGTACTGGTGGTCGTCAACCTCGACCCGCACCACACCCAGGAGGCGACGGTCTCGTTGGACATGCCGGTACTCGGCCTCGACTGGCACGGGTCCCTCGCGGTGCGCGACGAGCTCACCGGCGAGACCTATCACTGGGGCAGGGCGAATTACGTGCGGCTGGAACCGGGGCGTACGCCCGCGCACGTACTTGCCGCTCTGCGACCGTCCCCGCTCACCGGAGGGTCACCCACCTCATGATGATCAACGATCCCGTCCACGACCTCTTCGAGGACACCCCCGCCAAGGACCGCGATCCCGACTGGTTCAAGCGGGCGGTGTTCTACGAGGTCCTCGTCCGCTCCTTCCACGACAGCAACGGCGACGGCGTGGGGGACCTCAAGGGGCTCACCGCCAAGCTGGACTACCTCCAATGGCTCGGCGTCGACTGCCTGTGGCTGCCCCCGTTCTTCGCCTCGCCCCTGCGCGACGGCGGCTACGACGTCTCCGACTACACCTCCGTCCTGCCCGAGTTCGGCGACCTCGCCGACTTCGTGGAGTTCGTCGACGCCGCGCACCAGCGCGGCATGCGGGTGATCATCGACTTCGTCATGAACCACACGAGCGACCAGCACGAGTGGTTCCAGCAGTCGCGCAAGGACCCGGACGGGCCCTACGGCGACTACTACATGTGGGCCGACAACGACAAGCAGTACCAGGACGCCCGCATCATCTTCGTCGACACGGAGTCCTCGAACTGGACCTACGACCCGGTGCGCAAGCAGTACTTCTGGCACCGGTTCTTCTCCCACCAGCCGGACCTCAACTACGAGAACCCGGCCGTGGTGGAGGAGATCGTCTCGGCCCTGCGCTTCTGGCTCGACCTCGGCATCGACGGGTTCCGCCTGGACGCGGTCCCGTACCTGTACGCCGAGGAGGGCACCAACTGCGAGAACCTCCCCCGCACCCACACCCTGCTCAAGCGGGTCCGGGCGGAGATCGACGCGCACTACCCGGACACCGTGCTGCTCGCCGAGGCCAACCAGTGGCCCGAGGACGTCGTCGACTACTTCGGCGACTACAGCAAGGGCGGGGACGAATGCCACATGGCCTTCCACTTCCCCGTGATGCCGCGGATCTTCATGGCCGTACGGCGCGAATCGCGCTACCCGGTCTCCGAGATCCTCGCCAAGACCCCCGAGATCCCGGCCCGCTGCCAGTGGGGCATCTTCCTGCGCAACCACGACGAGCTGACCCTCGAAATGGTCACGGACGAAGAGCGCGACTACATGTACGCCGAGTACGCCAAGGACCCGCGGATGCGGGCCAACATCGGCATCCGGCGGCGCCTGGCCCCGCTGCTCGACAACGACCGGCACCAGATCGAGCTGTTCACCGCCCTGCTGCTGTCCCTGCCCGGTTCGCCGATCCTCTACTACGGCGACGAGATCGGCATGGGCGACAACATCTGGCTGGGTGACCGCGACGGCGTCCGCACCCCGATGCAGTGGACCCCGGACCGCAACGCCGGTTTCTCCTCGTGCGATCCGGGCAGGCTCAACCTGCCGGTCATCATGGACCCGGTCTACGGGTACCAGGTGACCAACGTCGAGGCCGCGATGTCCACGCCCTCGTCCCTGCTGCACTGGACCCGGCGGCTGATCGAGATCCGCAAGGCGAACCCCGCCTTCGGCCTCGGCTCGTACACCGAACTGCCGTCGTCCAACCCGGCGGTACTGGCGTTCCTGCGGGAGGCCCCCTCCCAGGCGGGAGAGCCGGACGACCTGGTGCTGTGCGTGCACAACTTCTCCCGGTTCGCACAGCCGACGGAGCTGGACCTGCGGTCGTTCAACGGGCGGGTGCCGGTGGAACTCACCGGTGACGTGCGGTTCCCGCCGATCGGCGAGTGGCCGTACCTGCTGACCCTGGCCGGGCACGGCTTCTACTGGTTCCGGCTGCGGGCCGAGCCGTAGCGGCCCTCGGGAACCGAACGACGCACGGCCTCACCAAATGCACCGCGGCGGGCGGCGAATGGGTCAATCGCCGCCCTGTACGGATCATCCTGACCCGACACCAGCACACACGACCGGACAGGAACAGTCACCATCCGGGACACTCTGCGCAGTCTGACGGCCCCGGGGAAAGGACGCGATGCCATGTCGGAGGCTGCATCCACCCGGAGCCAGGCGGGCCGTTCCGGCCGCCCGGCGCCCGGCCGTACGGGATCCGCGGACCGGCTCGGCGCACTCGAACCACTGCTGCGGGCCTGGCTGCCACGTCAGCGCTGGTTCGCGGGCAAGGGACGCGCGATCGGCGTCCTGCGCCCGGTCTCGGCGGCCGAACTCCTCCCACCCGGCTCCTCCCCGGGGCTGCTGCATCTCCTGCTCGACGTGGACGGCGACTGCTACCAGCTGCTGCTCGGGGTCCGCCCCGAGCTGCCGCCCGCGCTCGCGCCCGCGCTGATCGGCCGCGCCGAGGACGGCCCGTACGCCGGTCAGGCCGTGTACGAGGGCCTCGGCGACCCGCGGCTCGCGGCCCTGCTGCTGGAACGGCTGCGCTCCCCCGGCACGCTGGGTCCGCTCCGCTTCGACCGGGACCCGGCCACGCTGATCCCGGCCGGGCTCGCGCCCCGGCCGCTGTCCGGGGAGCAGACCAACACCTCTCTGATCTACGGGGATTCGTACATCCTCAAGGTGTTCCGGCGGGTCGGCCCCGGGGTCAACCCCGACCTGGAGCTGCCCCGGGCGCTGGCCGCCGCGGGCTGCGCGCGGGTCCCGGCCCCGGTCGCCTGGTACGAGGCGGAACTGCCCGGGACCGAGCCGCTGACCCTGGGTGTCCTGCAGCCCTACCTGCGGGGTTCCGACGACGGCTGGCAGCTCGCGCTGCGCCGCCTGGGCGCGGGCGCCGACTTCACCACCGAGGCGCACGCGCTGGGCCGGGCCACGGCCGAGGTCCACAGCGCGCTCGCCGACGCCCTGCCGACCGTCGCGCTGGGCCCCGAGCAGACGGCCAGACTCGCGGCCGGGATGACCGCGCGGCTGGCCGCCACCGCACGTGAGGTGACGTC
Organism: Streptomyces sp. G-G2; assembly: GCF_030063135.1. GTDB lineage: Bacteria > Actinomycetota > Actinomycetes > Streptomycetales > Streptomycetaceae > Streptomyces. Next base: position 203,865 of record NZ_JASISO010000001.1, on the reverse strand, counting down.
ACTGCGCCCGTACGAGGCGGGGCTGCGCGGCGCCTTCGACGCGCTGGCCTCCTCGCGCGGCGCCGGGGTCACGGCCCAGCGCATCCACGGGGACCTGCATCTGGGCCAGACGCTGCGCACCCTCGACGGCAGCTGGTCGTTGATCGACTTCGAGGGCGAGCCCGCCCGGTCGCTGGCGGACCGCCGCCGCCCGGAACCGGCGGTGCGCGACATCGCCGGAATACTGCGCTCCTTCGACTACGCGGCACGCTCCCACCGGCCGTTCGCCCCCTCGTGGGCGGATGCCTGCCGGGCCGCCTTCTGCGAGGGCTACGCCCGTACGACCGGCCGCGACCCGCGCGAGGACCCCGTCCTGCTGCGCGCCTACGAGACCGACAAGGCGGTGTACGAGGCCCGTTACGAGTCCCGCCACCGGCCCGACTGGCTGCACGTCCCGATGGCCGCCGTCCGGCGGCTGTCCGAACGCGAGCGCCCGGCGCACCGCCTGCCGCCGCCCGCGTCCGACTCCTCCGCCCTCATCGAACAGCTCTCCTCCCTCCCCCGCGAGCAGCCCCCTAGGAGGCCGCACACGTGAGCGCCGCCCGACAGCCGTCGCCGACGTCCCGCCCGACCACCGCCGCCGGCACTCCGGAAACGGCGAAGAAACCGCGTGCCCCCCGGGCCCGGCGGGCCACCCCGCCCCACGGGGTCCGGCCCGCGCCCCCGCTGGGCTCCGACGAACGGGCCCGGCTGCTGGAGGGCCGCCACCACGATCCGCACGCGGTGCTGGGCGCCCGGACCCAGCGCGGCGGCGTGGCCTTCCGCGCGCTGCGGCCGTACGCCAAGGCGGTCACCATCGTCGCCAAGGGGCTGCGGGCCGAGCTGATCGACGAGGGCGACGGGCTGTTCTCGGGGCTGCTGCCGCTCACGGGGGTGCCCGACTACCGGCTGCTGGTGACCTACGACAGCGACGAGGTGGAGGTCCACGACCCCTACCGCTTCCTGCCCGCGCTCGGCGAGCTGGACCTGCACCTGATCGGCGAGGGCCGGCACGAGGAGCTGTGGACGGCGCTCGGCGCGGAGCCGATGGAGCACCAGGGCGTCGCCGGGACCCGGTTCACGGTGTGGGCGCCGAACGCCCAGGGGGTCCGGGTCACCGGTGACTTCTCGTACTGGGACGCGGTCGCCTACCCGATGCGTTCGCTGGGCGGGACCGGGGTGTGGGAGCTGTTCCTGCCCGGCGTGGGCGAGGGCACCCTGTACAAGTACGACATCACGCGGCCGGACGGCAGCCACACGGTGCGCGCCGACCCGATGGCGCGCCGGGCCGAGGTACCGCCCGCGAACGCGTCGATCGTGACGGCCTCGCACTACACCTGGCAGGACACCGACTGGATGGCGACCCGGGGCCTGCGGCCCCCGCACCAGGCGCCGTTCTCGGTGTACGAGCTGCACCTGGCGTCCTGGCGGCCCGGGCTGAGCTATCCGCAGCTGGCGGAGCAGCTCCCGGCGTACGTGAAGGAGCTGGGCTTCACCCACGTGGAGCTGATGCCGGTCGCCGAGCACCCCTTCGGCGGGTCCTGGGGCTACCAGGTGACCGGCTTCTACGCGCCGACCTCGCGGATGGGCACGCCCGACGAGTTCCGCGCTCTGGTCGATGCCCTGCACCGGGCCGGGATCGGGGTCATCGTCGACTGGGTCCCCGCGCACTTCCCGCGCGACGAGTGGGCGCTCGCGGAGTTCGACGGGCGGCCGCTGTACGAGCACCACGACCCGCAGCGGGCGGCGCACCCGGACTGGGGGACGCTGGAGTTCGACTACGGGCGCAAGGAGGTCCGCAACTTCCTCGTGGCGAACGCCGTGTACTGGTGCCAGGAGTTCCACATCGACGGGCTGCGCGTGGACGCGGTGGCCTCGATGCTCTACCTGGACTACTCGCGCGCCGAGGGCGAGTGGACGCCGAACGAGCACGGCGGACGGGAGAACCTGGACGCGGTGGCGCTGCTCCAGGAGATGAACGCGACGGTCTACCGGCGCTGCCCGGGCGTGGTGACGATCGCCGAGGAGTCCACGGCCTGGGAGGGGGTGACCCGGCCGACCGACTCGGGCGGGCTGGGCTTCGGGCTGAAGTGGAACATGGGCTGGATGCACGACACCCTGCGCTACGTCGCGCACGAGCCGGTGCACCGCAAGTACCACCACCACGACATGACCTTCGGGATGGTCTACGCCTACAGCGAGAACTACGTGCTGCCGATCTCGCACGACGAGGTGGTGCACGGCAAGCGCTCACTGGTGGGGAAGATGCCCGGGGACTGGTGGCAGCAGCGGGCCTGCCACCGGGCGTACCTGGGGTTCATGTGGGCCCATCCCGGCAAGCAACTGCTCTTCATGGGGCAGGAGTTCGCGCAGGGCGCCGAGTGGTCGGAGGCGCACGGGCCGGACTGGTGGCTGCTGGACTCCTCGTACGCCGCGGCCGACGACCACCGCGGGGTGCGCAGCCTGGTGGGCGAGCTGAACCGGGCCTACGCGGCGGCGCCCGCGCTGTGGGAGCGGGACACGGTGCCGGAGGGGTTCGCCTGGGTGGCCGGGGACGCGGCGGAGGACAACGTCTTCGCCTTCCTGCGCTACGCGGTGGACGGCTCGCAGCTGCTGTCGGTCTCGAACTTCTCGCCGGTGGTGCGGCACGGGTACCGGATCGGGGTGCCCGAGGAGGTACCGGTGTGGCAGGAGGTGCTCAACACGGACGCGGAGCGGTTCGGCGGCAGCGGCGTGCGGCACCTGCGGCCGCTGCGGCCGGAGCCGGTGCCCGCGCAGGGGTGGGCGGCGAGTCTGCGCTTGACGCTGCCGCCGCTGTCGACGGTGTGGTTCAGGCCGTGACCTGAGGGGCCGGTGCCAGGTGCTCCTCCAGGTCCTGGAGGAGCCTGCGCTTGGCGCGGGCTCCGACGAGGGTCTTGACGGGTTCGCCGTCGCGCAGGACGAGCAGGGTGGGCATGGACAGCACCCCGTACGTGACCATGGTCTCGGGGTTGCTGTCCGCGTCGATCTGCACCACCTTCAGGCGGTGGGACTCCTCGGCGGCGATGGCGGACAGGACGGGCGCCAGCTGGCGGCAGGGCCCGCACCAGTCGGCGGTGAACTCGACCAGCACGGGGCGCCCGCGCTCGGCCAGCACCTCCGCCGCGAAGGTCGCGTCGGTCACCTCGTCCACTCCCTGGGCGTGCAGCATCTTCTTCTCCCCCTGTTCGTTCGGGTACCGGCGGCCGTCCTCGGCCGCCGCGGGCCGTCAGTTTCCGGCGGTGGTCTCGCAGCGCGGGGCGGCCGCCTCACCGGCGGCCTCCTCGGCGGTCGCCAGCTGCCGCGCGACCTGGTCGCGCACATCGGCGAGCCTGCCGATCAGCCCGTCCAGCTCGGCGAGCTTGCGGCGGTAGACGGCGAGCGAGGCGGGACAGGCGTCCCCGGCCGGGTGGCCGGCGCGCAGGCAGTCCACGAAGGGACGGGTCTCCTCCAGCTCGAAGCCGAAGTCCTGGAGCACCCGGATCTCGCGCAGCAGCCGCAGGTCGTCCTCGCCGTAGGTGCGGTACCCGTTGCCGGTCCGCCGGGCGGGCAGCAGCCCCCGGTCCTCGTAGTAGCGCAGGGCCCGGGTCGTGGTGCCGGCCCGCTCCGCCAGTTCGCCGATTCGCATGGGCCGACCGTAAGGGTTGACGCCGACGTCAAGGCAAGGGAGGGGTGTCGGGGGCCCTCGTCACCCCCGTGTACGAGGGCCCCCGTCTGGTTCACGACGGTGTGGCTGAAGTGGTTCATGAGACGTGACGGGGTGTGACGGGTTTCACTTCGGAAGGGCGCGTAGGCTTGGCTTGAACCAGACCCCTGTTTTTGGGCCTTCGCACTATCCGATTACCGGACGGTCGCCCAAAAACCGGACGTAATACCCGAACATCGTAGGAGGATCCTACGAGTTGTGGGCTTGTTTGAACGGTCTGTAGTCGCCAACCCCTTTCGGCTCCTACGGTGTGGCTCGTGCACTCCAGCCCCCCTTTCAATGCCCCCGCCGCCCGCCGCCTGCGGGCTGCCCTGGGCATGGCGCCCGGCCACGTCGCCTACGGCCTGCGCGCCCAGTACGGACTGCTCGTCGCTCCCGAGACCGTCATGGCCTGGGAGCGGGGCGAGATCCCGCCGAACTCGGCCGAACTGACCGCCCTCGCGGGCGTGCTGTGGTGTTCCCCCGCCGAGCTGTTGGCCGAGCCCGTCACCCTGCGGGAGCACCGCATCGCGCGCGGCGTCGCGCCCGAGGAGCTGGCCCGGCGGATCGGGCTGGAGGCCGGTGCCTACCAGAAGATGGAGGACACCGGCCGCTGGAAGGGCAACGACCGCCAGTCCAGCACCCTCGCCCAGGTCCTGGGGCTGACGGCCGCCCAGTTCGTGACCGCCACCGGCAAGCAGGACGAGCTGGCGGAGCTGCTGCGCAACGCGGTGACGACGCGCTGGCAGGCGTACGTGAAACCGCTGGCCAAGCTGCTCCCGGTGGCCAAGCCCCAGTTGGAGCGGGCCCTGGAGCTGCTGCACCAGGACTACCAGTCCCGGATGGTGGCCACCTTGAGCTGGGGCGGCGCGGGCGGGGACGCGGGCAGCGGGGACGCCGGGCGCGAGTTCCTGGCGGACATCGTGGACCGCTTCTGGGGCCTGGTCCAAGAGGGCCGGTAGCCACGAGCCGCCCGTCGGCGGCCTGCACGCGCGAAAGGCCCCGGCCGGGTCCCCGGAGGAGGACTCGATCGGGGCCTTTCGGCGGCGGGACCGGGGACGCAGGTCCCGTGGGACCGGCCGGAGGACCGGGGCCGCGGGCCGCGTTCCTGGTGCCGCGTCGGGCAACGTTCGCCGCGTCGCGGCGTCCGGCACGCGCCCTTGACGGGCAGACACTGCCCGACGCGGCACTAGAAGACCGACTCGGCCTCGTACATCCGGTCGTCCGGGACGGTCTTCAGCTCGGTGACGGCCTCGGCCAGCGGGGCCATCACGATCTCGGTGCCGCGCAGGGCGGTCATGTTGCCGAAGGCGCCGTTGTGGACGGCCTCCACCGCGTGCCAGCCGAAACGGGTCGCGAGGACGCGGTCGTAGGCCGTCGGGGTGCCGCCGCGCTGGACGTGGCCGAGAATGACCGGGCGGGCCTCCTTGCCCAGGCGCCGCTCCAGCTCGACGGCCAGGCGGTTGCCGATCCCGGCGAAGCGCTCGTGACCGTACTGGTCGATCGCGCCCTTCTCGTACGGCATGGACCCCTCGGCCGGGTGCGCGCCCTCGGCGACACAGACGACCGCGAACTTCTTGCCGCGCGCGAACCGCTCCTCCACCATCTTCACCAGGGCGTCCACCTCGAAGGGGCGCTCCGGCAGGCAGATCCCGTGGGCGCCGCCGGCCATGCCGGACTCCAGGGCGATCCAGCCCGCGTGCCGGCCCATGACCTCGACGACCATCACGCGCTGGTGGGACTCGGCGGTGGTCTTGAGGCGGTCGATCGCCTCGGTGGCCACCATGACGGCGGTGTCGAAACCGAAGGTGCGGTCCGTGGAGGAGATGTCGTTGTCGATGGTCTTGGGTACGCCGACCACCGGCATGCCCGCGTCCGAGAGCATCCGGGCGGCGGTCAGGGTGCCTTCGCCGCCGATCGGGATGAGCGCGTCGAGCTCGTACCGCTGCGCCAGCTCCGCCGCGTTCTCGGCGGCTTCGTGCAGCCGGGCGCGCTCCATCCGGGCTGAGCCGAGAATCGTTCCGCCGCGCGCCAGAATGCCACTGACGGCATTGATGTCGAGGGGGCGGTAATGACCGTCGAGGAGGCCCTTGAAGCCGTCTTCGAAGCCGATGACTTCGTCGCCGTGTCCGACCACGGCACGGTGTACGACCGACCGGATGACAGCGTTCAGGCCCGGGCAGTCGCCGCCTGCGGTGAGAACTCCGATACGCATCGTGCTGTGTCTCCTGCTCCTGGTCGTACCTGACGGTCCGCGTGCGGGCGGACCGTCGTACATATGAAGGGCGTATTGATGAAGCCTGTCCGATTGTTCCACGGGCCGCGAGCGGGGCGCGCTACCAGCCGTGCCCCCCGTCAGGCCTTTGGACCCTTACGGACGGGCCCTTTTCCTGGCGGGTGCCCTATCCATCAGCAGAGGTATTGTCAAGAGGGCAAGCCCGTACTAAATGGGTAAAATGACCGAACATGGACGGAGAGCACGCGTGACGCGCAGCGTGTACGTGACCGGCATCGACCGGGGGGACGGCCGACAGGTCATCGAGCTCGGCCTCATGGAGCTGCTGACCCGCCAGACGGGCCGGGTGGGTGTCTACCGCCCCCTGCTGCACGACGGACCCGACCGGCTCTTCGACCTCCTCAAAGCCCGCTACAGGCTCGACCAGGACCCCTCCACCGCCTTCGGCATGGAGTACCACGAGGCCTCCGCACTGCTCGCCGAGAAGGGCGCCGACGAACTGGTCTCCCAGCTCGTGGACGGCTACCACCGGGCGGCCCGCGACTACGAGGTCGTGCTGGTCCTCGGCACCGACTACGCCGACACCAACCTCCCCGACGAACTGGCGCTCAACGCCCGCCTCGCCAACGAACTCGGCGCGGTCGTCGTCCCCGTCGTGGGCGGCACCAAGCAGACCGCCGAATCGGTGCGCGCCGAGACCCGCAACGCCTACCGCGCCTACGAGAGCCTCGGCTGCGAGGTCGTGGCCGTGGTCGTCAACCGGGTGGCCGCCGAGGACCGCGAGGTGATAGCCGAGCGGCTGACCGCCCGGCTGCCCGTGCCCTGCTACGTCCTGCCGGACGACAAGACCCTCGCCGCGCCCACGGTCGCCCAGATCACCCGGGCGCTGGGGGGCGAGGTGCTGCTCGGCGACGAGGCCGGGCTGGCCCGCGACGCCGTGGACTTCGTCTTCGGCGGCGCGATGCTGCCGAACTTCCTGAACGCCCTGACCCCGGGCTGCCTGGTCGTCACCCCCGGGGACCGCTCCGACCTGGTCATCGGCGCGCTCGCCGCGCACACCTCCGGCACCCCGCCGATCGCCGGGGTGCTGCTGACCCTGGGCGAGCGCCCCGGCTAGGACATCCTGACCCTGGCCTCGAAGCTGGCGCCGGGCACCCCGGTGGTCTCCGTCGCGGGCAACAGCTTCCCGATCGCCGCCGAACTCTTCGCGCTGCAGAGCCGCCTGAACTCCGCGACCCCGCGCAAGCTGGAGACCGCGCTCGGCCTCTTCGAGCGGCACGTGGACACCGCCGAGCTGCGCGACCGGATCTCGGTGGCCCGCTCCACCCGGGTCACCCCGATGATGTTCGAGCACGAGCTGCTGGAGCAGGCCCGCGCCGAGCGGCGCCGGGTGGTGCTGCCCGAGGGCACCGAGGACCGGGTGCTGCGCGCCGCCGACGTGGTGCTGCGCCGGGGCGTGTGCGACCTGACCCTGCTGGGCAACGAACAGGCGATCCTGAAGAAGGCCGCCGACCTCGGCATCGACATCTCGGCCGCGCAGCTGATCGACCCGGCCACCTCCCCGCTGCGGGAACGGTTCGCCGAGTACTACGCCAAGGCCCGCGCCCACAAGGGCATGACCGTCGAGCTGGCCAACGACGTGGTCACCGACGTCAACTACTTCGGGACCCTGATGGTCCAGGAGGGCCTGGCCGACGGCATGGTCTCCGGTTCGGTGCACTCCACCGCCGCGACCATCCGCCCCGCCTTCGAGATCATCAAGACCAACGCAGCCGCGCGCAGGGGGTCCCCCCGGACGGAGTCTGGGGGAGCGTCAGGCGGGGTGGCGGCGGGCGACGGGAGCGCCAAGCCCGAGGCGTCCATCGTCTCCTCGGTCTTCTTCATGTGCCTGGCCGACAAGGTCCTCGTCTACGGCGACTGCGCCGTGAACCCGGACCCCAACGCCGAGCAGCTCGCCGACATCGCCGTCCAGTCGGCCGCCACCGCCGCCGCCTTCGGCGTCGAGCCGCGGATCGCGATGCTCTCGTACTCCACCGGCACCTCCGGCTCCGGCGCGGACGTCGACAAGGTCCGCAAGGCCACCGAGCTCGTCCGCGCGCGGTGCCCCGGCCTGGCCGTCGAGGGCCCGATCCAGTACGACGCCGCCGTCGAGCCGTCCGTGGCCGCGACCAAGCTGCCGGGCTCCGAGGTGGCCGGGCGGGCGACCGTACTGATCTTCCCGGACCTGAACACCGGCAACAACACCTACAAGGCCGTGCAGCGCTCCGCGGGCGCCGTCGCGGTCGGCCCGGTCCTGCAGGGCCTGCGCAAGCCGGTCAACGACCTCTCGCGCGGGGCACTGGTCCAGGACATCGTCACCACCGTGGCGATCACCGCGATCCAGGCCCAGACCAAGCCGGCCGCCGGCTGACCCCCCGTACGACCACCCCAGCTCCCCCGGCTCCCCCACACGAGAAGGTTCCGCACCCGTGACCGCATCGCGCGTACTCGTCCTCAACTCCGGCTCCTCGTCGGTCAAGTACCAGCTGCTCGACATGGCGGACCGGTCCCGCCTGGCCGTGGGCCTGGTCGAGCGCATCGGCGAGCAGATCTCCCGGCTGGTGCACGAGCCGCTCACCGGGCCGGGCGCGGAGGGCGGCAAGCGCGAGACCGTCGGCCCGATCGCGGACCACCGGGCCGCCCTGGAGGCCGTCGCGGCCGAGCTGGCCGCCGACGGCATGGGCCTGGACTCCCCCGAACTGGCCGCCGTCGGACACCGGGTGGTGCACGGCGGGACGAAGTTCACCCAGCCGACCGTCATCGACGACGAGGTGCTCGCGGAGATCCGCGCCCTGATCCCGCTCGCGCCGCTGCACAACCCGGCGAACGTGACCGGCATCGAGGTGGCCCGCGGGCTGCGCGGCGACCTCCCCCAGATCGCGGTCTTCGACACCGCCTTCCACTCGACCATGCCGGAGCACGTGGCGCGGTACGCGATCGACGCCGCGACCGCCGAGAAGTACTCCATCCGGCGGTACGGGTTCCACGGCACCTCCCACGCGTACGTGTCCCGGGCGACCGCCGCCCTGCTGGGCAAGGCCGTCGAGGACGTGAACGTCATCGTGCTGCACCTGGGCAACGGCGCCTCGGCCTCGGCCGTGCGCGGCGGGGTGTGCGTGGAGACCTCCATGGGCCTGACCCCGCTGGAGGGTCTGATCATGGGTACCCGCTCCGGGGACCTCGATCCGGCGGTGGTCTTCCACCTGGCGCGGGTGGGCGGCCTCTCGGTGGATGAGATCGATTCGCTCCTGAACAAGAAGAGCGGTCTGCTGGGCATGTGCGGGGACAACGACATGCGGGAGGTGCTGCGGCGCGCGGGCGAGGGCGAGGAGCCGGCCGCGGTCGCCTTCGCGGCGTACGTCCACCGCCTGAAGAAGTACATCGGCGCCTACTCGGCCGTGCTCGGCCGGGTGGACGCCGTGGTGTTCACGGCCGGGGTCGGCGAGAACGCCCACCAGGTGCGGGAAGCTGCCGTGGACGGTCTGGCCGAGCTGGGGCTCGCGCTGGACCTGGAGGCCAACGCGACGCGCTCGCCGGAGCCGCGGCTGATCTCCGCGGAGTACGCGCGGGTGGCGGTCGCGGTGGTCCCCACGGACGAGGAACTGGAGATCGCCACCCAGGCCTACGAGCTGGTTACCCAGTAGTTCACTTGGACTTTCCACCAGACGGAATATTCCACTACGAAACAAACCGATAGGATCCGCTCCATGCGCCGTTCCAAAATTGTCTGCACGCTGGGCCCCGCCGTCGACTCGTATGAGCAGCTGAAAGCGCTCATCGAGGCAGGTATGAACGTGGCCCGATTCAACTTCAGCCACGGATCCCAGGCAGAACACCAGGAGCGGTACGACCGCGTCCGGCAGGTCTCCGAGGACACCGGGCGTGCGGTCGGCGTCCTCGCCGACCTCCAGGGTCCCAAGATCCGTCTGGAAACCTTCGCCGAGGGCCCCGTCGAGCTGGTGCGCGGTGACGAGTTCACCATCACCACCGAGGACGTCCCGGGTGACAAGTCCATCTGCGGCACCACCTACAAGGGTCTGCCGGGTGACGTCTCCAAGGGCGACCAGATCCTGATCAACGACGGCAACGTCGAGCTGCGGGTGACCTCGGTCGAGGGCCCGCAGGTCAAGACCATCGTCATCGAGGGCGGTGTCATCTCGGACCACAAGGGCATCAACCTGCCGGGTACCGCCGTCAACGTCCCCGCCCTGTCCGAGAAGGACGTGGACGACCTCCGCTTCGCCCTGCGGATGGGCTGCGACATGGTCGCCCTGTCCTTCGTCCGTGACGCCAACGACGTCAAGGACGTCCACAAGGTCATGGACGAGGAGGGCCGCCGGGTCCCCGTCATCGCCAAGGTCGAGAAGCCGCAGGCGGTCGCGAACATGGAGGCCGTCGTCGACGCCTTCGACGCGGTCATGGTGGCCCGTGGTGACCTGGCCGTCGAGTACCCGCTCGAAAAGGTCCCGATGGTCCAGAAGCGGCTCATCGAAATGTGCCGCCGCAACGCCAAGCCGGTGATCGTCGCGACCCAGATGATGGAGTCGATGATCACCAACTCGCGGCCGACCCGCGCCGAGGCCTCCGACGTCGCGAACGCCATCCTCGACGGCGCCGACGCGGTCATGCTGTCGGCCGAGTCCTCGGTCGGCGCCTACCCGATCGAGACCGTCAAGACGATGTCGAAGATCGTCGTGGCGGCCGAGGAGGAGCTGCTCTCCAAGGGCCTCCAGCCGCTGGTGCCGGGCAAGAAGCCGCGCACCCAGGGCGGCTCCGTCGCCCGCGCGGCCTGCGAGATCGCGGACTTCCTCGACGGCAAGGCCCTGGTCGCCTTCACCCACTCCGGTGACACGGCCCGCCGCCTGTCGCGCTACCGCGCGGCCCAGCCGATCCTGGCCTTCACCACCGACGAGAGCACCCGCAACCAGCTCTCGCTGAGCTGGGGCGTCGAGTCGTACGTCGTTCCGCGCGTGGACAACACGGACGCGATGGTCGACCTGGTGGACGACGAGCTGCTCAAGCTCGGGCGCTACAACCAGGGCGACACCATGATCATCACGGCCGGTTCGCCCCCCGGTGTCCCGGGCACGACCAACATGGTCCGCGTCCACCACCTCGGTGGGGACGCCCGCGTCTGATCCCGTCGCGTTCCGCGCCACCGCGCGGCGAAACGCCGAGGGCGGCGCCCCGGGTCCGTGAGAGGACCGGGGCGCCGCCCTCGGCGTGTGACCGGCGGACGGCCGACGGGTGCGTCGGCGCGGGAGCCGGGCGAGTGCCTGCTCCGGCGGGGGTGCCTACTCCGGCGGGCCGATGTAGTTGTGCAGGCCCGGGACGGTGAGGTCGCCGCCGAACTGCCCCGCCTGGACGACCTTGACGTTCGTGAAGAACGCGAAGGGGACGTTCAGCGGCGGCGGCGTGTTCGGGGTGAACTCGATCGGGATCAGCCCGAAGAGGTTGCCCTTGAGGCTCTCGGTGTACATCGTCACCGTGCCGCCGCGGATCGTGGACGTGGAGCCCGGACGGGACTTGAGGTGGGCGACGTTCCCGCTCGTTCCGACCGTCTGGTAGAGGTCCTTGATGTCGAGCGAGTCCGCGGTGAACTTGAGGACCTTCTTGGTGTGACCGCCCGCCGTCTTCACCTCGACGATCCCCGCGTAGTCCAGGCCGTAGAGGGTCAGCAGGGAGCTGTCGAGGTACCAGGGCTCGTCCGGCAGGAGCGGGATGCCCGGCTCCAGCCGAGCGTTGGCCAGGGCCTTGGCGTCGAGCGTCGGGCAGGGGAACGGGGTCTTCCCGTCCAGCGTCTTGCCGTCCGCCGCCGTGCCCTTGTCGGCCTTCTCCTTGTCCGCGGCCGCCTTGGCGTCCTCGGCCTTCTCCTGGTCGGTCCTGCCCGTCTCGTCCTTCGGGGTCTTCGCGGTGTCCTTGACGTCCTGCGGCAGCTCCGAGACGGAGACGCCCGCCTTGTTCGCCGCCTCGCGGATCGGGTCCGCCGCCGGGTCGGGGGTCTGCTTCCCGCCCGCGGGGGCACTGGGCGCGGGCACCGGGGCGGCCGGGACCTCGGTGTCCCTGAGGGGCTTGCCCAGCTCGTCGAAGAAGTCCTTGACCTTGTCGCCCAGCCCCAGCGGGTCCAGCGGGTTCGGGGGCGCGGACGCCGACGGGGAAGCGCTCGCGGACGGCTGGGCGGCCGGGATCCCCTGCTTCGCCGACTGCGCCGCGTCCGGCTTGGGCGCGGGCTTGGACGCCGAGGAGGAGGCCGAGGGCTTGGGCAGCACCGGTACGCCCGCCGAGGGAGACGCACTGGGCGACGCACTCGGGGACGGACGCGTGGAGGCCGAGGCCGAGGCCGACGGGGAAGGGGATTCGGTGGGCTCGTCGGACCGCGTGACGCACGGTCCGGGCGCGAACGGAATCTCCTTGTCGTCCGCCAGGGCCATCTTCGGCGCCATGCCCATCCCGACGAACACGGCGGTCGGCATGGCCGCCAGCGCCATCGTCTTGCCGACGGGTATCTGGAGCTTGGTCAGCAGCGACTTCCTGGGCGCCGCGTGGCGCGGGCCCTTTCTCTCACGGGCCTCTCCGCCAGGGGCCAGGGCCCGTTGCGTATCGTCACCCCGCACTGTTCCTCCCGCCATCGGCGTGGGCAGTCGTCTCGGAAGCGTGGTCCGTGTCCGTCTCGCGGGGAGCGGGCAGCTTGACCTCGGTGTCCACGGGCACACCGGGTACCCAGGCCAGCGCGAGGCCGCCGCCGATCAGAGCGAACAGGAAGCCCAGCAGGAAGCCTCCGATGTTCGACACCGGCAGGGACACCAGACCCAGCAGGATCGTGGCGACACCGGCGAAGATCCGGATGGTCTGCTGGAACCAGAGGGCGAACCCGAGCGTGACCAGCAGGACACCGATGATCAGTGAGCCCGCCCCGGCCGTCGTCGCCATGGCGATCGTGATGTTGCCCAACCGGACATCCGCATACGGGAAGTACGCGATCGGGATCCCGCCCAGCAGCGTGAACAGCCCCGCCCAGAAGGGCCGGGCGCCGCGCCAGGCGCGGAACTGGTACCAGAGCACCGTGAGCGGGTGGTCGTCTGCCGGGGATACGGGGGCCTCGGGGTACATGGACAACAGCTCCCTGAAAACGGTCGTACGGAGAACTACGTGGAGCGCCCGGACGGGCGGACGGGGCGGCGGTGGGGCCACCGCGCCCGCCCGTCCGGTTCAAGCCGCCGGACGGACTACTTGGCGTCCTGGTAGCACGGCTGGTCGCCGCTGAGCAGGCGCAGCTTGAGGTCCGGCAGCGTGAAGGTGCCCGCCGTCGTCGCCCATGCCTTCTGCCGGACGTTGGTCAGCGTGGCCTTCTTCGCGCGCTGCGAGAAGAGGGCTCCGTCCGCCAGCGTGCCGGGCTGCGCCTTGGTGGTGTGGCTCGCGTCACCGGCCGCGACACCGATGTCGAGCTGCTCGAACTTGGCGTCCGCGTCCAGCTCGGCGACATCGAGGTAGATGTTCTCCGCGACGGCGGGACGGCCCTTGTTGCCCGTCCGCAGCTGCAGGGTGATGTTGCCGAGACCGGGCACCGGGGTGACCAGGGACTGGCACATGTTGGTGATCTCGGCGTGACTGAACCCGGAGATGGTGACCGGGTGGTACGCGTCCTTCTTGTCGTCGCCGAGGGTCTTGCCCTTGGCCACGCTGCCGTACTGGATCAGGTTGTCACCGACGAGCTCGTCGGCCGACACCTTGAAGTCCTGGCCCGAGACGCTGAAGGACGCCGCGAGAGCACCCTGCGCCAGACCCACACCCACCGCGGCGGTGGCCGCGATGCTCGGGACCATGACGAGAGCGAAGCGCTTCCATCTGGTACCACCACGAACCTGGGAAATCATGTTGGTCCTCCTCATCGGACGTACATCTCCGGTCCGGGCCCTGCCCGTCCTGGGATGGGAGAAGTGCTACGTCCTCGGGAAGGAGCGCAGGCGACCGTGCCACGGCTGTGCCGCGAGAGGAACACCGGCGATCACCCCCGAGCGACAACCACTGGGCCACGCGTTCGCGCAACCTGACGGGGACAGGCACCACCGGGTACGGCGGCGACCCCCCTGTCCCACGGCCGGTGCCACTGCCACCGGCCGGCCCGGTGGGGACCCATCCGCGCTGTCCGGCTGACCGGCGCTGCGGGATGGACCGAGCGTGGCCGATCGTTGTCCATTCCAGGCCAGGGCACAAGGGGGTTCGTTACTGGCGGGTAACGGCTGGATAACCTGCGTGCGACACCGCGCCGTCGGGCAGCAACACAGGGTGTCACCCATGGCCACGACAGAACGGTGGAAGAGCGAACCAACCGGACAGTTCACGGGGTTCGGCTTACTGCGAGTAACAGCGGCCGCGATTACCAAGTTTTGGTAAAATGCGACCGCTGTTTGCCTCGGTGTCAACAAATCGCCGGTGGTCCACCGGCATGCGAGCGAGCGGGGGCCGCGGCCCTAGAAGAGCACCCGCGCGAGCGCCGTGCGCGCCGCCGAGACCCGGGGGTCGTCCGCCCCGATGACCTCGAACAGCTCCAGCAGCCGCACCCGTACCGCGTCCCGGTCGTCGCCCGCCGTGACGCGGACCGCGTCCACCAGCCGCCCGAAGGCGTCCTCGACGTGACCGCCGACCAGGTCCAGGTCGGCCGCGGCGATCTGCGCCGCCGGATCGGCCGGGTTCGCGGCCGCCGTCTCGCGCACCTGCTGCGGGTTCATGTGCTGCACCCGCGCGAGGAGTTCGGCCTGCGCGAGCCCGAGCTTGGCCTCGCTGTTGGCCGGGTCGTCGGCCAGGACGTTCTTGTACGCCTGGACGGCTCCGCCCAGGTCACCCGCGTCCAGTGCCACGACGGCCGCTTCGAGCAGCGCGTCGTACGGACCGGCGGGCTCCTCGCCCACCTCGGCGGAGCCACCCGCGGGGGCGCCCGCCGCGGACGGGTCCACCACGATGCCGGTGAGGCCGTAGCGCTCCTCGGCGACCTGGATCAGCTGGCCGAGGGTCTCGCGGATCTGCTGCTCGGGCACCGCACCCTGGAACAGCGGCAGCGCCTGCCCGGCGACCACCGCGAACACGGCGGGAATACCCTGGACGCCGAACTGCTGCATCAGCATCTGGTTGGCGTCGACGTCGATCTTGGCCAGGACGAGGCGGCCGTCGGCCCCGGTGACCAGGCGCTCCAGCACGGGGCTGAGCTGCTTGCACGGTTCGCACCACTCGGCCCAGAAGTCGATGACGACCGGTACCTGGTGGGACAGTTCGAGCACGTCGAGTTCGAAACCGGCCTCGTCGACATCGATGACGAGCGCGGACGGCGGCGCGGCACCGGCGGGCGCGGACCCGCCGCCGCCGTCCTGCCGGGCCGCTGCCGCGCGCGCCTGTTCGGCCTTCGCCTTGGCCTCGCCGGCCGCCTTCACCGCGGCGAGGTCGACGACGCCGCTCATGGACATGTTTCTGGGCTGCATGCGTACATCCTCCCCCGTGTGCGCGCGCCGACGAAAAGGCCTCGTGAAATACGTCGTAAAACTGGCGCCGGGTCCCCACCTGGCGCCGTAGCTTCGCGTGGTTGTCGCTCTTACGCTACGAGCCGTAGCGTAACTCCCCACGCCCCCTCCCGCCCCGTGATCTGAACCACACCGCGAGGGGCCGTCGCGGTTCCCCTACTGACCGGTATGGTCACCGTCCATGCGCAACCCCGTCTCCGGCCCAGGCCGCACCGGCCGCCCCCGCAGCGCCGCGGCGGACGCCGCGATCCTCGCCGCCACCCGGGACGCGCTGGTGGAACTGGGCTGGTCGAAGCTCACGATGGGCGACGTCTCGGCCCGCGCGGGGGTCGCCAAGACCACCCTCTACCGCCGCTGGGCGGGCAAGAACGAACTGGTCGTGGACGCGGTCGCGGAACTCTTCGACGCCCTCGAACTCCCCGACCGCGGCTCGCTCCAGGCCGACATCGAGTACGTCGTCCTCAGCTTCGCGGAGCTGCTGCGGCGTCCGGAGGCCCGTACGGCCCTCATGGCGGTGGTCGCCGAGTCCACCCGGGACGAGGCGCTGCGTGACCGGATCCGGTCGGCCATCGTGGACCGGCAGAAACGTCTCGTCGTACTGGGCCGGGCCCGCGCCCAGGCCCGCGGGGAACTTCCGTACGAGGAGGACCCGCACGCCGCCGGGCACACCACTGACCTGATCTTCGACGTCATCGCGGGCACCGTCGTGCACCGCGCCCTGGTCAGCGCGGAGCCGGTGGACGAGGTCTGGGCGGCCTCCTTCAGCGCCCTGCTGATGCACGGCCTGCTGGGCGCCGCCGGGACCGCGACGCCCTGACCCCGCCGTCGGCGGCGCGGGCGGCCGGGAACGCCGAAGGGCCGGCCGGCGGCCCGTAGCCACGCCGTCGACCGGCCCTCCCGTGCTGTGCTGAGCGGTGCGGTGCGGTCAGAAGCCGGGCGGCTCCGTGTACGTGCCCCACTCGTCCCGCAGGACGTTGCAGATCTCGCCGAGCGTCGCCTCGGCCCGTACGGCGTCCAGCATGGCCGGGACCATGTTCGACCCGTCCCGCGCCGCCGCGAGCATCGCGTCGAGCCCGGCCCGTACCTTCGCGTCGTCGCGGCGGCCCTTGCGCTCCGCCAGTTCGCGGACCTGGACCGTCTCCACCTCGTGGCTGACCCGCATGATCTCCAGATCGCCGGTGACGGAGCCGTGGTGCACATTGACGCCGACGACCCGCTTGTCGCCCTTCTCCAGCGAGCGCTGGTACTGGAAGGCCGACTCGGCGATCTCCCCGGTGAACCAGCCGTCCTCGATGCCGCGCAGGATCCCGGACGTGACCGGCCCGATCGGGTGCTGCCCGTTCGGGTGGGCCCGCAGCCCGCGCTCCTTGATCTGGTCGAAGATCTTCTCGGCCTCGGCCTCGATCCGGTCGGTGAGCTGCTCGACGTACCAGGCACCGCCGAGCGGGTCGGCCACATTGGCCACCCCGGTCTCCTCCATCAGCACCTGCTGCGTGCGCAGCGCGATCTCGGCGGCCTGCTCGCTCGGCAGCGCGAGGGTCTCGTCGAGGGCGTTGGTGTGCAGGGAGTTGGTGCCCCCGAGGACCGCCGCGAGGGCCTCCACGGCGGTGCGCACCACGTTGTTGTACGGCTGCTGGGCGGTCAGGGAGACCCCGGCCGTCTGGGTGTGGAAGCGCAGCCACATCGACTTGTCGGACTTCGCGCCGTACACCTCCTTCATCCAGCGCGCCCAGATCCGGCGGGCGGCGCGGAATTTGGCGATCTCCTCGAAGAAGTCGAGGTGCGCGTCGAAGAAGAAGGACAGGCCGGGCGCGAAGACGTCCACGTCCATGCCGCGCGAGAGGCCGAGCTCGACGTAGCCGAAGCCGTCGGCGAGGGTGTACGCCAGCTCCTGCGCGGCCGTCGCCCCGGCCTCGCGGATGTGGTAGCCGGAGACGGAGAGCGGCTTGTAGGCGGGGATGCCCTCGGCGCAGTACTCCATGAGGTCACCGATGAGGCGCAGGTGCGGCTCGGGCTCGAAGAGCCACTCCTTCTGGGCGATGTACTCCTTGAAGATGTCGGTCTGCAGCGTGCCGTTGAGCACGGCCGGATCGACGCCCTGGCGCTCGGCGGCGACCAGGTACATGCAGAAGGCGGGCACGGCGGGCCCGCTGATGGTCATCGAGGTGGTGACGTCGCCGAGCGGAATGTCCTTGAAGAGGACCTCCATGTCGGCGGCGGAGTCGATGGCGACCCCGCAGTGCCCGACCTCGCCGAGGGCGCGCGCGTCGTCGGAGTCGCGGCCCATCAGGGTGGGCATGTCGAAGGCGACCGAGAGGCCGCCGCCGCCCGCGGCCAGGATCATCTTGTAGCGCTCGTTGGTCTGCTCGGCGTTGCCGAACCCGGCGAACTGCCGGATCGTCCAGGTCCGGCCTCGGTAGCCGGTGGCGTGCAGGCCCCGGGTGTAGGGGTACTCCCCGGGCCAGCCGATGCGCTCGAATCCCTCGTAGGTGTCGCCGGGGCGGGGCCCGTACACCGGTTCGACATCGTCGCCGGAGAGCGTGGTGAAGTCGGCCTCGCGCTTGCGGGCCTTGTCGTAACGGGCCTGCCAGCGAAGGCGGCCTTGCTCGATGGCGTTGGCGTCCATGCGTCGAATTTACTAGGACGTCCTAGTAAATGTCGATGGCCAACCCCGGGAAGTCGTCCCGGGGTGGGGTTCTTCGAGCGCGGCTCCAGTTCTGGAGCGCGGTGCTCAGGCCTTGGCGGTGGCGGCCACGGGGGCGCCGGTGACCAGGGGCTCGATCTCGGCGCGGACCTTGCGCTCGACGAAGAACGCGGCGAGCGGGATGGTGCCGGAGAGCATGACCCACAGCAGCTTTCCGAAGGGCCACTTGGCCTTGGAGCCGAGGTCGAAGGCGAAGACCAGGTAGATCATGAAGAGCACGCCGTGGGCCTGGGAGACCACGAAGGTCAGGTCCGCGCCCTTGTCGAAGCCGTACTTGAAAATCATGCAGGTGCACAGCACCAGCAGCATCACTGCGGTGGCAAAGGCCATCACCCGGTAGCGGGTCAGCACGCTTCGTTTCATGGATACGAGCGTAACCGCCCGAATAATCCCCGCGGACGCGGGGAGCGGCCCAGCGCCCGGCACCGGGTGAGCAGCCTCTTGGGGTCGCCCCCGCAGCGGCGGGGAGCAGCGCGCCGACCCGACGCCCGGCCTACTTCTCGTCGAAGTCGGCGGCGGCCACACGCAGGGGGCGGAGCATCGCGAAGATCTCCGCGCACTCCTCCGCGTCGTAGGCGCCCAGGCCGAACTCCGCCGTCATCAGGTCCCGGGTCGCCGCCTCGACGACCTCGCGCCCCTTCTCGGTGATCGAGGCGAGCGTGCCGCGGCCGTCGTTCGGGTTGGGGCGCTTGTCGACCAGACCGGAGCGGACCAGGCGGTCCACGGTGTTCGTCACCGACGTCGGGTGCACCATCAGCCGCTCGCCGATCTTCGACATCGGCAGCTCACCGGCCTTGGAGAAGGTCAGCAGGACCAGCGCCTCGTAGCGCGCGAAGGTCAGCCCGTACGGCTTCACCACCGCGTCGACCTCGCCGAGCAGGATCTGGTGCGCCCGCATGATCGAGGTGATCGCGGCCATCGAGGGCACCGGTCCCCAGCGCCGCTGCCAGAGTTCGTCGGCGCGCGCGATGGGGTCGAAGGGGAGACTGAGCGGCTTGGGCACGGACCAGACCCTACCCGCCGGTCATTTGACGGCGGGGGCCGTCTCACTCTTCGGTTCCTCCGGCTCCCGGACGCTCCGCGGGGCGGTCGCGCGCAGCTCCGTCAGGAGGTACAGCACGCAGCCCGTGCCGATCACTCCCGACGCGGTGACCACCCCGTGGACCGGCAGGAACTCGGCCGCGAGCCCGGCGAGGGCCATGCCGACGCCCTGGAGGGTCATCAGGCCGGTGCTCAGCAGGGTCATGGCCCGGCCGCGCAGCTCGTCGGGGACCGCGTCCACGTACCACTGGTCGAGGCCCAGGGTGTAGGCGTTGGCCAGCCCGACGGCCACCAGCAGGCCCAGCAGGAGGGCCACCCCGGGCTGGACGGCGTACCCGAGCAGCGGGAGCAGACCGACGGCGGCCAGCGGGGCCACGATGCGGGAGCGGGTGGCGGGGCCGAGGGCGGAGCCCGCCCACAGTTCGCCGACGATGGTGCCGACGGGCATGGCGCACATGAGGAGGCCGACCACGGCGGTGCTCGCCCCGATGTGATCGGCGTACGGCGCCATCAGGGCCTCCGGTACGACGACGAACAGCGGCGGCAGCCAGAACATCAGGGTGATCGCACGGAGCCTGCGCTCGCCGAAGACGGCGCGTACGGCGGCCGGCGGGGAGGTACGGGCGGCCCCCGCGGCCCGGGCCGGGCGGGCGCGGGTGCCGAAGCGCAGCAGCAGGGCCGAGCCGACGAAGGTGACGGCCGTGATCGCTATCGCGCCGCGCGGGGAGACGGCGGTGAGCAGGATCCCGCCGACGCCGAAGCCGATGAGCTGGGCGCTCTGGGCCACCATCCGCAGCAGGGAACGGCCGAGGACGAAGGCGTCGCCGTCGCCGAGGATGTCGGCGAGGGAGGCGTTGCGGGTGCCCTGGAAAAGGGGGGCGACGAAGGCCATGGCGCAGCGCAGCACGAACAGCGCGGCGAGCGGGGTCCCCGGCAGCACCATCGCGGCGGCGCAGGCGGCGCAGACGAGGTCGCACGCGACGAGCACCCGGCGGGCGGGCCTGCGGTCGGCGAGCCCGGCGAGGAGGGTGCCGCCGAGGACGTAGGGCAGGAAGCCGAGGGCGAAGGTGAGCGCGCTGAGGAGGGGGGATCCGGTGGTGCGGAAGACGAGGACGGTGAGCGAGATCTCGGCGACGACGAGGCCGAGGACGGACATGAGGTGGGCGGCGAAGACGGGCCGGAACTCGCGGACGCGGAAGGCGGCGGAGTAGCCGGGGGTGGGGGCGGGGAGTGCGGAGGCCATGCGTCGCAGCGTGCCGGGGCTACGCTGTTCCCCCCAGTGATTCGCCCCCACCCGAATCTCCCGGGGCGCCCCCCGGGGGCGGCCGTCTTCAGCCCCGCCGGCGTTGGGGCGCGGACCCGGGCGGCCACCCCAAGCCCCGCCGGCGATTGAGGCGCGGGCCCGGGCGGCGCCCGGCGGCACCGGCTCCGTAGCCGGGTGCAGGCCGCCCCGCCCTCCGGGGGCGCCTCAAACGCCGGCGGGGCTGAGATTGCCGCCGCGCGGCACCGCGCCCCCGGGCGGGGCAGGGGGTGCCCCCGGAGGGGGTGTACGGAAGGAGACAGGGAGACGCATGGCGTTTCACTACCGGTTCGGGCCCGCCGATCTGTTGCGGTGCCGGTTCGCGATCTCGCCGCGCTGGGAGACGGCCGAGGCCGTCCGTACGCTCAAGCTGCCCGCCCGGCAGGGCTACCACCTGCCCTGGCTGCACGGCATCCGCGACGCCGCCGCCCACCTCGACCTGCGCCCCCTGTGGCTGCTCATGCCCCGCCGCGGCCACAACCCGGACTTCCTCAGCCCCGCCCCCCGCGGCCCCGCCGTCACCTTCGAGGAGGAGCTGGCCCGGGTCCGCGCGGCGGATCCGCTCGCGGCCCGGGAGGAGATCCGCACCTCCCTCGCCTGCACCCCCGGCGCGCTGGAGAGCGAGACCGGCCGGGCCCTGCTGGCCGACCCCGAGCGCGCCGTCCAGGTGCTGGCCGACCTCATCGAGCAGGCCTGGCACGCTCTGGTCGCCCCGCACTGGCCCCGGCTGCGGGCCATCCTGGAGGCCGACGTCCTCTTCCACTCGCGCCGCCTCGCCGCGGGCGGCCTGGCCGAGCTGTTCGACGGGCTGCACCCGGACCTCCGCTGGTCCGACGGCACGCTCACCCTCGCCCGCCGCTCCCACCACGACCGCGTCCTCGGCGGCCAGGGCCTGGTGCTGATGCCGAGCGCCTTCGTCTGGCCCGAGGTGGTCGGCGGTTTCGACGCCCCCTGGCAGCCGACCGTGATCTATCCGGTGCGCGGGATCGGCGCGCTGTGGTCGCGGGCGGCGGAGGAGACCCCGGTGGCCCTGGCCCGGCTGCTGGGGCGGGCGCGGGCCGACGTACTGTGCGCGCTGCGCGAACCGGCGACGACGTCCGCGCTGGCCCACCGGCTGGGCCTGGCGCCGTCCTCCGTGTCGGCGCACCTGAAGGCCTTGCGCGGTGCGGGCCTGCTGGAAGCGCGCCGCCACCGCCACCAGGTGTTCTACGAACGCACCCCGCTGGGGATCGCGCTGGCCACGGGGGCGCCCCCGGCGGTGTCGTGAACCCCCGGCTACTGTCCGTCATGTCACGATGTCCCGGTCCGCCGCCCGCCCCGCCGTCCCGAGGAATCCGGATGCCAGGCCGCAGCCGCATCACCACCCTGACCACCCTCGCCCTGCTGCCGCTGGCGGTCACCGCCGCCTGCTCCTCGGCCGAGTCGGACACCGTGCCCGCCCGGACCCAGGCGGCCGCCCCCGCCGACGCGGAGGCCGCCGGTTCGCCGTTCTGGGTGGATCCGCGCAGCGACGCGGCCCGCCAGGTCACCGCCTGGGAGGCGCAGGGCCGCAACAGCGACGCCCAGGCGCTGCGCAGGATCTCGGACCAGCCGATGGCGCTGTGGGGGCCCGGGGACGATCCGGGTCCGGAGATCCGGCGGGCGGTGGACGGGGCCCGCGCGACGAAGCGGACGGTGGTCCTGACGGCCTACAACATCCCGTACCGCGACTGCGGCCAGCACTCGGCGGGCGGGGCGCCGGACGCGACGGCCTACCGCGGCTGGATCGGCGCCTTCGCCGACAACATCGGCGACGCGAGGGCCATCGTCATCCTGGAGCCGGACGCCGTCCCGCACATCGTGGACGGCTGCACCCAGGCCGACCACCACGACGAGCGCTACCGGCTGCTGTCGGAGGCCATCGACCGGCTGAAGCGGAACAAGAACACGAAGGTCTATCTGGACGCGGGCAATCCGGCCTGGATCCCGGATCCGATGAAACTGGTCGAGCCGCTCTACAAGGCCGGCATCGACCGCGCCGACGGCTTCTCGCTCAATGTGTCCAACTTCCAGCCGGACGCGGTGGGGCGGTCGTACGGCGCCGCCCTGTCCAAGGGCACCAGGGGCAAGCACTTCGTCTACGACACCAGCCGCAACGGCGACGGCCCGCTGCCCGGCAACCGGCCGCAGGCCTGGTGCAATCCCCCGGGCCGGGCGCTGGGCGCGCGGCCCACCGACCGTACCGGGGATCCGCTGATCGACGCGTACCTGTGGATCAAGCGGCCCGGGGAGTCCGACGGCCCCTGCCGGGGCGGCCCGGAGGCGGGCCGCTGGTGGCCGGACTACGCCCTCGGGCTGGCCCGGCGCGCGAAGGAGTAGCCGCGGCCGGGCCCGGGCTCACTCCGCGGTCGAGGGCGTCGCCGTACTCGGCGCCTGGACCTGGATCCACTTGGCCACCGACGGGGTCCCGTCGGCGTCGGTCACGAACAGCATGTACCAGCCGGGCGGTACGAGCGTGGGGTCGCCCGGCACCTCGACGGTGACCGCGTCCTTCGTCCGGCTCAGGCCGAGTTCGACGGAGCGCTGCTCCACGTCGGTGGAGTGGGTGACCGCGCTGGGCCGCATCAGCCGGGCCCGTACGATCCGCCCCGGGTCCGCCGCCCCGAAGGTGGCCCGGCCTCCGGGTGCGACCTGCGCCGGCCCCGCGCCGAGGGCGGGCCGCAGCGCCGGGTCCCGGTGGAGGTAGGGCGGGCTGTAGACCTCCAGCCGGTGTTCGAACGTGCCGAGCCTGGTGTTGTCCTTGTCCGCGAAGAGCGGGTCGGAGCCGAAGGTGGCCACCCGTCCGTCGGGCAGCAGCAGCGCCTCGGAGTGGTAGTTCCGGCCGACGGCGGGGTCGGCGGCGGCGACGAAGGTGTCGGTGCGCGGGTAGTAGAACTGCGCCTTGTGGATGTCGCTGGCGCCCCGGCCCCGGTAGTCGGTGGAGCCGCCGGTGGTGAAGACCGAGTCGTCCGGGAGCAGGACGCTGCTGAGGTAGCGGGTGCCCCGGGGCAGCCGGGCGGTGGAGCGGAAGACGGGGTTCTCCTCCTTGAGGTCGATCACGGCGGTGCGGCCGGTGGAGAGCTTGGACTCGCCCACCCCGCCGCCGCCGAGCACCATCACCTTCTGGTCCTGGGCGGGGGGCAGCAGTACGGAGGAGGAGGTTTCCAGCTGGTCGGGGTCGGTGAGTCCGCCGACCTTCTTGAACTCGTTCTTCGCCAGGTCCCACAGGCCGGGGGCGCGGCCCTTGTCCTTGGGCCCGTAGCCCGCGTTGGAGCCGGTGAAGAGGAGCTTGCCGCCCCGGGTCAGGAAGAGGGCGGGGTAGGTGGGGAAGTAGTGGAAGGGACCCTTGGCCCACTTCTTCGTCCGCGGGTCGTAGACCTCGTTGTCTCCGGGGACCACGTCGCCGACGTCGTTGAGGCCGGAGACGGCGAGCACCCTGCCGTCCTGGAGGCCGACGAGAGTCGGGTACCAGCGGGCGTCCTTCATGGGGTCGACGGGTACGTACTTCTCGGCGCGGGGGTCGAACTCGTAGGCCGACTTGATCCCCTGGAAGTCCTGTTTGACGGTGCTGAGCCGCTCGGCGAGTCCGTAGACGTTGTCGGCCCGCTTGCCCTTGAGGCCGACGACCTCGTACTGCGCGGCCTCGGTGGTGAGTCCTTCGCGGCCCTCGCGTACGGCTTCCACGAAGACCCGCGTCTCGGCGGCGGTGATCTTGGTGCGCCAGGGCCGCATCCGGCCGCCCTGCCCGTAGCCGACCTCGAACTCGCGCTTCGCCTTCGGCACGGTGACGTCGAAGCGGGAGACGTACTCGACCCCGGACGGGGAACGGAAACGGGTGCCCTTCTTGAGGGTGACGGCCTGGTCGGGGCTCTCGTTCTTGACCCGCATGCCGCCGCCCGCCCGGGTGACCTTGCCGTCGAGCACCTCGTAGCGGGCGGTTCCGCCCGCCACCAGCAGCCGCCCGTCGGGGAGTTGGGCGTGGCCGGAGCAGAAGAAGTCCTCGGGGGTGGGGATCTTCTTGAAGGTGTCGTTCGAGGGGTCCCAGAGGACGGTGTCGAAGGTGCCCTTGTCGAAGTTGCGCTGGTTGTTGCCGGATCCGGCGATCAGCAGCACCTTGCCGGTGCGCAGCAGCGCGGCGTGCATCGCGTTGATCCTGTACTGGCGGGGCAGGCCGATGAGGTCCCAGGAGCCGTACTGGATCTTGTAGCTGGACTGGGAGATCTTGTACGCGTGGTACGTGTCCCCGGCGAAGGAGAGGGTGGCGGGGGCGTTGAGCGCCACCAGGACGAAGGCCGCGCCCGTGCCCAGGACCGTCTTCTTGAACCTCTTCGAGGGGCGGTAGGCCATGGGTCAGTTACCTCCGGTGGTCGTGGCGAAGGCGGGCTCCGGTTCTTCCCCGGGCTCGGCCGCAGCGCCCGCGTCCTCGGCCCGGCGGCGCGACCCCGCCCCGGCGCGGGCCCGCTCGCGGCGCACGCGCAGCAGGCCCGCGCTCCATACGGCGAGCGGGGCGAAGGTGACGCACAGGGCGAGCACCGCCCAGGTCCGCATCGCCGCGTGGGTGTGGCCGTAGCGGACCGAGGCGGCGAGGGAGGCGATCAGTACGAGCGCCCAGAAGAGGTGGATCCGGAAGGTCGACAGCCGGTCCGGGCTGGCGTCGCCACCCTTGGGGGTGACGACGAAGCGGCCCCGGGTGCGCAGGACCGCCGAGCAGAGGGACTTCAGGTAGACGGGGGCGCAGATCGCGGACATCGCCATCCCGGCCAGGCCGCCGGAGCCCTCGGGTTCGTGGGGCGAGACGTTGTGGCGGCGGTTCCACAGGTAGAGGCCGACCTGGAGGGCGGCGGCGTCGGTGTAGAGCATCAGCCAGACCTCGGAGGAGACCTGGGTGCCGGAGGCGCCGAACCACAGGAACAGGACGCAGCTGAGGACGCCGAGCAGCCAGTTCACGGCGGTCATCGGGTAGTAGAGCAGCATCAGCGTGTAGTTGAGCCAGCGCCCCGGGGGCATCCGGAAGAAGCTCTTCCAGTACTGCCGGAAGAGGGTCTCGTAGGTCCCGCGCGACCAGCGCAGCTGCTGGGTGAAGAAGTCGGTCCAAGAGGCCGGGCCCTCGCCGACGGCCAGGACGTCCGGGGTGTAGACGGAACGCCAGAACCGCCCGGTGGCGGGGTTGCGGCGGCGGTGCAGCTCGAAGCCGGTGGCCATGTCCTCGGTGATGGAGTCGTACAGCCCGCCGACCTGGCGCAGGGCGGTGATCCGTACGGCGTTGTTGGTGCCGACGAACATGGGGGCGCCGTAGCGGTTGCCCGCGCGCTGGATCAGCGCGTGGAAGAGGTACTGCTGGGACTCGGCGGCCTTGGTGACGGACCCGGTGTAGTTCCCGTAGACCTGCGGTCCGACGACGAAGGCGATGTCCGGGTCGCGGAAGTAACCGAGCATCCGCTCCAGGAAGTTGGGCGTCGGGACGTGGTCAGTATCGACGGAGGCGAAGAAGTCGTAGTCCCCGCCGTGCCGGGCCAGCCAGGAGTTGTAGTTGCCGTGCTTGGTCCTCGCCCGGTGGGCGCCCTCGCGGGTGTTCCACTCGGGTATGCCCTTGCGGGTGAAGTGGCGTACGCCGAGTTCCGCGCACAGCTCCCTGGCGGCGGGGTCGTCACCCTCGTCGAGGAGCCAGATGTCGAGCGGGCCGTCGTGCCGGACGCGCACCGCGCCCTGGAGGGTGGCCCGGGCCATGGCCAGGGGTTCCTTGCCGGGCACGTAGGTGGTCAGGAACGCCACCCGGGTGCCGGGCCGGGCCGGCACCGGGACCGGGTCGCGGGCGACCATCGCGGCGTGGGCGATGGCGACCACGTTGACCAGCATGAAGAACATGATCAGCGCGATGGACACGAGCATCACGGCGTCGAGGCGGACGAGCCAGCGCTCGCCGCCCTCGCGGACGGTCCGGTGGGTCGGCCAGAGGAGGTAGAGGAGCAGCACGGCGGACAGCGCGGGCGCGAGCGTCATGAGCGCGACGGCCCGTATTCGGTGCGGCTCGCGCGCCAGCAGGGAGCGGTACCGCACCCGGTAGGCGCCGGTCGGGCCGGGTTCGGGCTCCGCGAACGGACCGGCGAGACGGCTGTGGGTCTCGTAGTCGAAGCCTTCCGGCCGCACGGTCCCTCCTGTGCTCGTTCCTGAGACTGATATCCCTACGAAAAAGGACAATCTCCGGCATGGCGAGCGGGAATCGGCCGAGCGAGCGGTTCTTGCCCGCTTCCCGGCCGCAGGGCCGTACGGGCGAGCGCGCGCCCCGGGGGGCCACCGGCCCCGGGCACGCGGCGGGACTCAGCCCTCGGCGAGGTGCCGCTCCACCGTCTCGATCTTCGAGGTCATGCCGTCGCTGACCCCGGGACGGATATCGGCCTTGAGGATGAAGGAGACCCGGGGCGCCCGCGCTTCGACGGCCTCCACCGCGCGCTTCACGACGTCCATCACCTGGTCCCACTCGCCCTCGACGGTGGTGAACATGGCGTCGGTGCGGTTCGGCAGCCCGGATTCGCGCACGACGCGGACCGCGTCGGCGACGTACTCGCCGACCTCTTCACCGACTCCCAGCGGGGTCACGGAAAACGCGACGATCATGCGCGCGCCGCCTCGCGCGCCCGCGCGGCGAGCACGCTGTCGGCCTCGTCCCGCTTGAGGATCCGGTCGCCGAAGAGGCCGCCGAAGGGCAGCAGCGCGAACAGGAAGAACAGGGCGACCTTCTTGAGCGGCCACTTCGCCTTGTTCCACACGTCCAGCAGGAAGACCGCGTAGATCACGAAGAGGATGCCGTGCAGGATGCCCAGCGGCATCATCAGGTAGTCGATGTCCGAGATCCGGCTCAGCAGCGAGCCGAAGATCAGCAGGGCCGGGAACGACAGCGCCTCGGGTACGGAGATGAGGCGCAGCCGGTGCAGGGCGGAGGCGGTCTTGATGTCCACAGGGAACCTTCGGGATGGAGGCCGGGGGTGCGTTCCAGTGTCTCAGCCACCCCGAGTGATCTTTCTCCGGGTCCGGCTTTGACGGATATCGGCCATGGGGCTCTGTTCGCACCCGCCCGCTGCCGATAACGTCTTCCCGTGGCTCAGTTCCGACTCCAAGGCAGCAAGGTGCTCGCCGTCGACCTGACCGGCGACGCCGTGAAAGCGAAGAACGGCTCGATGGTCGCGTACGACGGCCAGATGGCCTTCAAGAAGATGACCGGCGGTGGCGAAGGCCTCCGCGGAATGGTCACGCGGCGGCTCACCGGTGAGCAGATGACCGTGATGGAGGTGCAGGGACACGGCACCTGCTTCTTCGCCGACCGCGCGAGTGAGATCAATCTGGTCGACCTCCGGGGCGAGAAGCTCTACGTCGAGTCCAGCAACCTCCTGTGCGCCGACGCCGGTCTGCGCACCGGCACCACCTTCACCGGGCTGCGCGGCGGGGCGACGGGCAACGGCCTGTTCACCACGACCGTCGAGGGCTCGGGGCAGGCGGCGATCATGTCCGACGGCCCGGCCGTGGTGCTGCGGGTCAGCGGCCAGTACCCGCTCGCCGTGGACCCGGGCGCGTACATCGCGCACACCGGCGACCTCCAGCAGCACTTCCAGTCCGGGGTGAACTTCCGCACCCTGATCGGCGAGGGCTCGGGCGAGTCCTTCCAGATCCGCTTCGAGGGCGAGGGCCTGGTCTACGTGCAGCCCAGCGAGCGCAACACCATCGGGGGCGACCTCTGATGCCGTTCCGCGAGATCAACTCGAAGATGATCGAAGCCCAGGTCGCGCCCGGGCAGAAGCTCTACAGCCAGCGCGGCGCGATGCTCGCCTACCGCGGCGAGGTCTCCTTCACCCCGAACCTCACGGGCGGCCAGGGCGGCGTCATGGGCATGATCGGCCGGCGGGTCGCCAACGAGCAGACCCCGCTGATGACGGTCGAGGGCAGCGGGACCGTGATGTTCGGTCACGGGGGCCATCACATTCAGGTCATCAATCTCACCGGCGAGACCCTCTACGTCGAGGCCGACCGGCTGCTCGCCTTCGACGGCACCCTCCAGCAGGGCACGATGTTCATGGGCTCGCAGGGAGGTGTCATGGGAATGGTGCGCGGCCAGGTCACCGGCCAGGGGCTCTTCACCACCACCCTCAAGGGCCACGGGGCGGTCGCGGTGATGGCGCACGGCGGGGTCATCGAGCTGCCGATCAGCCCGCAGCGCCCGGTGCACGTGGACCCGCAGGCCTACGTCGCCCACCACGGCGACGTGCGCAACAAGCTCTCCACCGCGCTCGGCTGGCGGGACATGGTGGGGCGCGGTTCGGGTGAGGCGTTCCAGCTGGAGCTGTCCGGGCAGGGCGCGGTGTACGTACAGGCCTCGGAGGACAAGCTGTGAACTACGGACCGGTGCCGGGCGGCCCGGGCGGGCCGACGGTCTTCGACCCGCACACCCTGCCGTCCGACGACAACGTCAACTCCTACACCTTCTGCGTGGAGCTCAAGGGGAGCCAGTGGTTCCTGCAGAAGGGCAAGATGGTCGCCTATTACGGGCGGATCGAGTTCAACGGGATCGGCAACGGCCGCTTCGACCGGCTGCTGCGCACGAGCTTCCACTCGCCGCTGCACGCGAGCGACTGGGTGGTGGCCGAGGGGCAGGGCAAGATGCTGCTCGCCGACCGGGCCTTCGACGTGAACTCGTTCGATCTGGAGAACGGGAACCTGACGATCCGGTCGGGCAACCTGCTCGCCTACCAGCCGACGCTGGCCCTGAAGCAGTCGATCGTGCCGGGGTTCCTGACGCTGATCGGGACCGGGAAGTTCGTGGCCGCGTCCAACGGGCCGGTGGTGTTCATGGAGCCGCCGCTGCGGGTGGACCCGCAGGCGCTGGTCGGCTGGGCGGACTGCCCCTCGCCGTGCCACCACTACGACCACGGTTACATGACCGGGGTGCTGGGCGGGCTGCGTTCGCTCACCGGGATCGGCGGCACCTCGGGCGAGGAGCACCAGTTCGAGTTCGTCGGGGCGGGCACGGTGCTGCTCCAGTCCACCGAGCTGCTGATGGCCGAGCAGGCGGTGGGGGTGGTCGGCGCGGAGCCGGGCGTCCCGGGCGCCGGGCACGGGGCGCAGGGGCCGCTGGGACAGCTGGGTGTGCCGCGGATGCCGGGGCAGCTGGGTGATCTCCAGCGCCGCCTCGGCCTGTGACCGGCCGCGTATCTCCCATTTTTATACGCAATTCAACTTCTTAGGTAGAGTTCTTTCATGGAGACGATGGAGACCGAGACAGCGCCCCTCCCCCCGGGTCCGTCCGGGGGGACCCCCTGGCTGACCGACGCCGAGCAGTGCGCCTGGCGCACCCACCTGGACGTCAGCCGGCTGCTGATGCACCAGCTGGAAAAGGATCTCCAGCCCTTCGGGCTCACCAACAACGACTACGAGATCCTGGTCAACCTCTCGGAGTCCGAGGACCTGCGGATGCGGATGAGCGACCTCGCCACCTCGACGCTCCAGTCCAAGAGCAGGCTCTCGCACCAGATCACCCGCATGGAAGCCGCGGGGCTGGTCATCCGCGTCAACTGCGAGTCCGACCGGCGCGGGCTGTACGCCGTGCTGACCGAGGCGGGCATGGAACTGATGCGGAAGGTCGCCCCGCACCACGTCGCGTCCGTGCGCAAGCATTTCATCGACCTGCTGAGCCCGCAGGGCCTGGCCGATCTGCGGGCCTCACTGGGGCCCGTCGCCGACCACCTGCGGGACCAGCGCGGCAAGGCCTGAGCGGGACCGCGGCGGCCCTGCCGGGGGGCGGCTCCGCCGCGCCGTCCGTGCCGGTATCCCCCAGGATGGTGTGGGGGTCTTTCCGGCAAGGAGGTCAGTCATGCAGCGCAATCTGTTCGTCTCGTCCGCCGCGGCCGTGGTCCTGATGGCCGGCGGTCCGGTCGCCGCCGCCGCCTCGACGTCCGCCGACGCGGCGAGATCCGGTACCGCGATCACCGCGGTACCGGCCGACACATCGGCCCAGACCGCGGCCGACGCGGCGCTCAAGCACTACCCCGGCGTCGTCGAGTCCCTCGACAAGGACGGCTCGACCTGGCACGTCGGCGTGATCGGCAAGAACGGCCGCCACGCGGAGCTGGAGATCGACGCCGGCAGCGGCAAGGTCACCCAGCGGAACACGGACGACAACAGCGACAGCGGCAATGAGTACAAGCCCCTGATCGCCGCGAAGGTCACCGCCGTCCAGGCGATGAAGGCCGCCCTCACGGGCCATCCCGGCCAGGTCTGGTCGGTGAGCTGGGACAGCGACGACAACAACGACAACGGGAACAGCCAGGCGTCGTACTGGAACGTGGAGATCAAGGGCTCGGGCGGCGGCACCCGGAACGTCCACGTCGACCCCACGTCGGGCAAGGCCACCCTGTCGAACTCGGACTCCGGCGGGACCAACGACGGCTACAACCAGAACGACGACAGCGGCAACAACTGACGCATCCCGGCCGCCCGACGCGAGAGCCGCGCCCCCCGTGTTCCGGGGACGCGGCTCTCCGCACGCTGGTCGGGCGGTCCGGTCAGGCGTTGGGACGCTTGCCGTGATTCGCCTTCTTCTTCCTGCGGGCTCGCTTCTTGTTGCCGCGCTTCGCCATGACGCACTCCCTGAGTCGGGGCATTCCGGGCGTTCGCCAGTCTATGTGCGACCCGCGGGGCCCGCAGGGGAACGGCCCGGAGAGCGCCGGATCAGGCCTCCGTCAGCGTCGCCAGCAGCGTGTCCGAGGCGGCGTACGGATCCAGCTCCCCCGCCGCCACCCGCGCGGCCAGCGCGTCGAGGCGGGCGTCGCCGCGCAGGTCGGCCAGCCGGGCCCGCAGCGCGGTGATCGCGATCGTCTCGATCTCGCGCGCGGCGCGCGCCGTGCGCCGCTCCGCCAGCACCCCGTGCTCGTCCATCCACGCCCGGTGCTTCTCCAGGGCCTCCACGACCTCGTCGATGCCCTGGCCGCGGGCCGCCACCGTCTTGATGATCGGCGGCCGCCAGCTGTCCGGGCCCCGGGACTCCCCCAGGCCCAGCATGTGGTTCAGCTCACGGGCCGTGGCGTCCGCGCCGTCCCGGTCGGCCTTGTTGACCACGTACACGTCACCGATCTCCAGGATGCCCGCCTTGGCGGCCTGGATCCCGTCGCCCATGCCCGGGGCCAGCAGCACCACGGAGGTGTCCGCCTGGGAGGCGATCTCCACCTCCGACTGGCCCACGCCGACGGTCTCCACGAGGATCACGTCGCAGCCCGCCGCGTCCAGCACCCGGATCGCCTGCGGCGCGGACCACGCGAGGCCGCCCAGGTGCCCCCGGGTCGCCATCGAGCGGATGTAGACCCCCGGGTCGGAGGCGTGGTCCGACATCCGCACCCGGTCGCCGAGCAGCGCCCCGCCGGAGAAGGGCGAGGAGGGGTCCACGGCCAGCACCCCGACCCGCTTGCCCGCACGCCGGTACGCCGATACGAGCGCCGAGGTCGAGGTGGACTTGCCCACCCCGGGCGAGCCCGTCAGACCCACCACGTACGCGCCGCCCGTGAGCGGGGCCAGGGCCGCCATCACCTCGCGCAGCTGCGGGGACGCCCCCTCGACCAGGGAGATCAGCCGGGCCACGGCCCGGGGCCTGCCCTCCCGGGCCTGGGCCACCAGCGAGGGAACGTCCACCGTCGTCATGCGATCAGCACCTACGCCTTCGAGCCGGTACCGGAAACGGGCACGCGCACGATCAGCGCGTCGCCCTGGCCGCCGCCGCCGCAGAGGGCGGCCGCGCCGACCCCGCCGCCGCGCCGCTTGAGCTCCAGCGCCAGGTGCAGCACCACACGGGCGCCGGACATGCCGATCGGGTGGCCCAGGGCGATCGCGCCGCCGTTGACATTCACCCGTTCCGGGTCCACGCCGAGGTCCTTCATTGACTGCACCGCGACGGCCGCGAACGCCTCGTTGATCTCGATCAGGTCGAGGTCGGCGACCTCCAGGCCCTCCTTCTTGAGGGCGTGCTGGATCGCGTTCGAGGGCTGCGACTGGAGCGAGTTGTCGGGTCCGGCCACATTGCCGTGGGCGCCGATCTCGGCGATCCACTCCAGCCCGAGCTCCTCGGCCTTCGCCTTGCTCATCACGACCACGGCGGCGGCGCCGTCGGAGATCTGCGAGGAGGTGCCGGCGGTGATGGTGCCGTCCTTCGCGAAGGCGGGGCGCAGCTTGCCCAGGGACTCCGCCGTGGTCTCCGCGCGGATGCCCTCGTCCAGGGCGAAGAGGACCGGGTCGCCCTTGCGCTGCGGGATCTCGACCGGGGTGATCTCGGCCTCGAAGATCCCGTTCTTCTGGGCGGCGGCGGCCCGCTGGTGGGAGGTGGCCGCGAAGGCGTCCTGCGGGGCGCGCTCGATGCCGAGGCGGGTGTTGTGCTTCTCCGTGGACTCGCCCATCGCGATGTTCTCGAAGGCGTCGGTGAGACCGTCGTAGGCCATCGCGTCGAGCATTTCGATGGCGCCGTACTTGAAGCCCTCGCGGGACTTCGGCAGCAGGTGCGGGGCGTTGGTCATCGACTCCTGGCCGCCCGCGACCACGATGTCGAACTCTCCGGCGCGGATCAGCTGGTCGGCCAGCGCGATGGCGTCCAGGCCCGACAGGCACACCTTGTTGATGGTGAGCGCGGGCACGTTCATGGGGATGCCGGCCTTGACCGCGGCCTGGCGCGCGGGGATCTGGCCCGCGCCCGCCTGGAGCACCTGGCCCATGATCACGTACTGCACCTGGTCACCGGAGATTCCGGCCCGGTCCAGCGCGGACTTGATGGCGAAGCCACCGAGGTCGGCACCCGAGAAGGACTTCAGCGAGCCGAGCAGCCGCCCCATGGGCGTGCGGGCCCCTGCGACGATCACTGAAGTGGTGTTGTTCGTTCCGGACATGAGGCACAGCCCCTTGATGAGAGGAGTGAACGAGGGTTTACCCGAATGTACTGAGCGGTACCCGCCCCGTCACCGGGCAGTGGGTGTGATCGCTGGCACGTTGCGTGACGGCCCTCCTCCGGAGTGCACTGGTCCCATGCTGACAAGAATCGACCACATCGGGATCGCCTGCTTCGACCTGGACAAGACCGTCGAGTTCTACCGTGCCACGTACGGATTCGAGGTGTTCCACTCCGAGGTCAACGAGGAGCAGGGTGTCCGCGAGGCCATGCTGAAGATCAACGGCACCTCCGACGGCGGCGCCTCCTACATCCAGCTCCTGGAACCCACCCGCGAGGACTCCGCGGTCGGCAAGTGGCTGGCCAAGAACGGCGAGGGCGTGCACCACATCGCCTTCGGCACCGCCGACGTCGACGCGGACTCCGAGGCCATCCGCGGCAAGGGCGTCCGCGTCCTCTACGACGAGCCGCGCAGGGGGTCCATGGACTCCCGGATCACCTTCCTGCACCCCAAGGACTGCCACGGCGTCCTGACGGAACTGGTCACCGCCACCCCGGAGCACTGACCGCCCGATTCCCCGGCCGGTAGAGTGAGGGTGGCTCGGCCGGGGTTGGGGGCGCAGAGGGGTCGGGGCCTGCGGGTCTCGTACCGGCATCTGACACCATTCCCCGGGGGCGTCGTTCAGCGGGCGGACGATGCTCATTTGGGAGTGAGCTTGCGACCAGGGGACGGATGGGACCGCGCTGTGCGGGGCTACGAAAGCCAGGAGAGCCATCAGGCCGAGGTCGACCATCTCTCGCGCTTCGAGGCCGAGATGGAGCGGCTGAAGAAGGAGCGCGGGAAGGCCGTCCAGCACGCCGAGGACCTGGGGTACCAGGTCGAGGTGCTGCGCGCCAAGCTCCATGAGGTGCGCCGCAGTCTCGCGTCCCGCCCCGCCTACGACGGCGCGGACATGGGTTACCAGGCGGAGCAGCTGCTCCGCAATGCCCAGATCCAGGCCGACCAGATGCGTTCGGACGCCGAGCGCGAACTGCGCGACGCCCGGGCGCAGACCCAGCGCATCCTCCAGGAGCACGCGGAGCACCAGGCGCGCCTGCAGGCCGAGCTGCACAGCGAGGCCGTCAACCGGCGTCAGCGCCTGGACCAGGAGCTGAACGAGCGTCGCCAGACGGTCGAGGCCCACGTCAACGAGAACGTGGCCTGGGCCGAGCAGCTGCGCGCCCGTACGGAGTCCCAGGCCCGCAGGCTCATGGACGAGTCCCGCGCCGAGGCCGAGCAGGCCCTGAACGCGGCCCGCACCGAGGCCGCCCGGCTCGCCGAGGAGGCCCGCCGCAGGCTCACCGCCGACGCCGAGGCCTCCCGCACCGAGGCCGAGACCACCCTGCTGCGTGCCCGC
This sequence comes from Streptomyces sp. G-G2, assembly GCF_030063135.1. Lineage (GTDB taxonomy): Bacteria > Actinomycetota > Actinomycetes > Streptomycetales > Streptomycetaceae > Streptomyces. Next base: position 168,987 of record NZ_JASISO010000001.1, on the reverse strand, counting down.
AAGGAGGCCGAGCGGCTGCTGACCGCCGCCTCCGCGCAGGCCCAGGAGGCCACCGAGCACGCCGAGCGGCTGCGCACCTCCACCTCCGCCGAGGCGGAACAGACCCGGCAGCAGACCCTGGACCTCGGCCGGGTGGCCGAGCAGCGGGTGCAGGACGCCGACGGCGCGCTGCGCGAGGCCCGCGCCGAGGCCGAGCGGCTGCTGAGCGAGGCCAAGGAGAGCGCCTCCCGCCAGCTCGCGTCGGTGGAGTCCGTCAACGAGCAGCGCACCCGCACCGCGAAGGAGCAGGTCGCCCGGCTCGTCGGCGAGGCCACCAAGGAGGCCGACGTCCTCAAGGCCGAGGCCGAGCAGCTGCTGGCCGACGCCCGCGGCGAGGTCGAGCGGGTGACCACCGAGGCCGGCGACAAGGCCCGTACGGCCGCCGCCGAGGACACCGCCGCCCAGCTGGCGAAGGCGGCGCGCGCCGCCGAGGACGTACTCGACAAGGCGTCCGAGGACGCCCGCGCGACCACCCGGGCCGCCTCAGAGGAGGCCGAGCGGATCCGCGGCGAGGCGGAGGCCGAGGCCGAGCGGCTGCGCGCCATGGCCGCGGCCACCGCCGACGAGCTGAAGGGCGCGGCGAAGGACGACACCGAGGAGTACCGCGCCCGTACGGTCGAGCTGCAGGCGGACGCCCGGCGGCTGCGCGGCGAGGCCGAGCAGCTGCGCGCCGAGGCCGTCGCCGAGGGCGAGCGGATCCGTGGCGAGGCCCGCCGCGAGGCCGTCCAGCAGATCGAGGAGGCGGCCCGGACCGCCGAGGAGCTGCTGGGCAAGTCCAAGGCCGACGCGGACGAGCTGCGCGGCGGGGCCTCCGCCGAGAGCGAACGGGTGCGCGGCGAGGCCGTCGAGCGCGCCACCACCCTGCGCAAGCAGGCCGAGGAGACCCTGGAGCGCACCCGCGCCGAGGCCGAGCGGCTGCGCGCCGAGGCCGAGGAGCGGGCCGAGGCCCTGTACGCCGAGGCGGAGGCGGCCGTGGCCGCGCGCCGCGAGGAGACCGAGCGGGCCCTGTCCGCGAAGCGCGCCGAGGCGGACACCGAGCTGGTCCGGCTGCACGAGGACGCCGAGGGGCGGCTCGCGGGCGCCGAGCAGACGCTGCGCGACGCCCGCGCGGCGGCGGAGAACGTCCGCCGCGAGACCACCGAGGAGAGCGACCGGCTGCGCGCCGAGGCGGCGGAGCGGATCCGCACCCTCCAGGCGCAGGCCGAGGCCGAGGCCGAGCGGCTGCGCACCGAGGCCGCGCAGGACGCCGGGCGCGCCCGCGCCGAGGCCGAGCAGAGCGGCGTACGGCTGCGCACCGAGGCCGAGACGGAGGCCGAGCGGCTGCGCACCGAGGCCCAGGAGACCGCGGACCGGCTGCGCGCCGAGGCGAAGACCGCGGCCGAGCGGGTCGCCGCGGAGGCCGCCGAGGCGCTGGCCGCCGCGCAGGAGGAGGCCGCCCGGCGCCGCCGGGAGGCCGAGGAGACCCTCACCTCGGCCCGTACGGAGGCCGAGAGCGAGCGGGCGCAGGCCCGCGAGCAGAGCGAGGAACTCCTCGCGCAGGCCCGCAAGCGCTCCGAGGAGGCCACCGCCGAGGCGGTCTGGCTGACCGAGGAGGCCGAGCGGCGCGCGTCCGAGGTGGTCTCGGCCGCCGAGGCCACCGCGCGGCAGGTGCGCGACGCCGTGGCCGGGCTGCACGAGCAGGCCGACGAAGAGGTCGCCGGGCTGCGCAGCGCGGCGGAGCACTCCGCGGAGCGCACGAGGACCGAGGCGCAGGAGGAGGCGGACCGGGTCCGCTCCGACGCGTACGCGGAGCGGGAGCGGGCCACCGAGGACGCGAACCGGATCCGCGGCGAGGCGCGGGTCGAGACGGACGCGGCGAAGGCGCTGGCCGAGCGGACCGTGGGCGACGCGATCGCCGAGTCCGAGCAGCTGCGCGCGGACACCGCCGAATACGCGCAGCGGGTGCGCACCGAGGTCTCGGACGCGCTGGCCGCGTCCGAGCGGGACGCCTCGCGGACCCGCGCCGACGCCCGTGACGACGCGAACCGGATCCGCGGCGAGGCGGCGGAGTCCCTGGAGTCCGCGCGCGCCGAGGGCGTACGGATCGTCACCGAGGCGACCGAGCAGGCCGAGGCGCACACCGCGCGGACCCTGGCGGCGAACGCGCTGACGGCCGAGGAGGCCACCGCGGAGGCGGCCCGGCTCACCGCCGAGGCCGTGGCCGCGGCGGACGCCACCCGCGCCGAGGCGGCGGGCACCCTGGACGAGGCCCGTACCGAGGCAGGACGGCTGCGCACCGAGGCCGCCGCACAGGCCGACCGGCTGATCGGCGAAGCCGCCACCGAGGCGGAGCGGCTCACCGCGGAGACCTACGCGGCCAACGAACGCACGGTCGGCGAGGCGACGGTCGCGGCCGACGCCCTGCGCGCCGAGGCGGCGGCCCTCCTGGACGAGGCCCGCACCGAGGCCGGGCAGCTGCGGACCACCGCGGCCGAGCAGGCGGACCACCTGGTGGGCGAGGCCACCGCGGAGGCGGAGCGGATCACCGCCGAGGCGGCCCGGACCCTGGAGGAGGCGCGCGCCGACGGCGGCCGGATCATCGGCGAGGCCACCGCGGAGGCGGAGCGGGTCACGGCGGCGGCGGCCGAGACGCTGGCGTCGGCCGAGCGGGAGTCCGAGCAGACCCTGGACCATGCGCGCGCGGAGGCGAACAGGCTGCGGTCCGAGGCGGCCGAGCAGGCGGACCGGCTCATCGGCGAGGCCTCGGCGGAGGCGGCGAAGCTCACGGAGCTGACCCGCAAGGACAACGAACGCACGGTCGGCGAGGCAGCGGTGGAGGCCGAACGGCTGCGCACCGAGGCGTCCGAGGCCCTGGCGTCGGCGCAGGAGCACTCGACCCGGACCCGGGCCGAGGCGGAGCGGGTCAAGGCGGAGGCGGCCACCGACGCGGAGCGGGTGCGCACGGAGGCCCGTACGGAGACGGAGCGTCTGCTGGACGAGGCCCGGCAGGCGGCCAACAAGCGCCGCAGCGAGGCCGCGGAGCAGGTGGACCGGCTCATCTCGGAGGCGTCCTCGGAGGCGGAGAAGCTGGCGTCGGACGCGCAGGCGGCGGCGCTGGCCGCCACCACGCAGGCCGAGGAGCAGGCCGACGCGATGGTCGACGCGGCCCGCAAGGAGGCCGCGCGGATCACCTCGGAGGCGACCGTCGAGGGCAACTCGGTGGTGGAGCAGGCCCGTACGGACGCGGACGAGCTGCTCGTGGGCGCGCGCACGGACGCGTCGGCCATAAGGGAGCGGGCGGAGGAGCTGCGCGGCCGGGTCGAGGCCGAGGTCGAGGAGCTGCACGAGCGGGCCCGCCGGGAGTCGTCCGAGCAGATGCGGTCGGCCGGTGAGCGCGTGGACAAGCTGGTGAAGGCGGCGACCGAGCAGAGCCGGGAGGCCGAGGCGAAGGCCAAGGCGCTGGTGTCGGACGCGAGCAGCGAGGCGGGCAAGGTCCGGATCGCCGCGGTCCGCAAGGCCGAGCAGTTGCTCAAGGAGGCCGAGCAGAAGAAGGCCGAACTGGTCCGCGAGGCCGAGGGAATCCGCTCGGAGGCGACGGCCGAGGCGGCTCAACTGGTGGACGAGGGGCGCCGCGAGCTGGAGGTCCTGGTGCGCAGGCGCGAGGACATTCAGGCGGAGATCTCCCGTGTCCAGGACGTACTTGAGGCGTTGGAATCATTCGAGGCACCTTCGGGTGGCGCAAAGCCCGGGGGCGGTTCGGCCTCGGGTGGAGTGAAGGCGGGAGCGTCGGCAGGTTCCGCACGTTCGGGTGGTAAGACGTCAGAGGGCTAGCCGGTGCTGAAGATGTGTGCTCCTCATGGAGGTTCAAGCGAACGGGTGACAAGCATTCTGTCGCCTTGCCACTCAAAAGGGGTGTCATTGTGCAGATCAAACGTGGATTGACTCGATGACACGCCGCTCCGGCGCCTAGGATTCCCCTTAACACCTCACGTAGCACCTCATCGGTCTCATTCGACAGGAACCCCATGAGCGACACTTCCTCACCCTTCGGCTTCGAGCTCGTGCGGCGTGGTTACGACCGCGGTCAGGTGGACGACCGCATTACCAAGATCGTCGCCGACCGTGACAGCGCCCTGTCCCGCATCAACTCCTTGGAGAAGCGGATCGAGGAACTCCACCTCGAGACGCAGAACGCCCAAGCCCAGGTCAACGACGCCGAGCCGTCGTACGCCGGTCTCGGCGCCCGGGTCGAGAAGATCCTGCGGCTCGCCGAGGAGGAGGCGAAGGACCTGCGCGAGGAGGCCCGCCGCGCGGCCGAGCAGCACCGCGAGCTGGCCGAGTCGGCCGCCCAGCAGGTGCGCAACGACGCCGAGTCGTTCGCGGTCGACCGCAAGACGAAGGCGGAGGACGAGGGCGTCCGCATCGTCGAGAAGGCCAAGGGCGATTCCGCCACCCTGCGCTCCGAGGCCCAGAAGGACGCGGCCTCCAAGCGCGAGGAGGCCGACGCGCTCTTCGAGGAGACCCGCGCCAAGGCCGCCCAGGCCGCCGCGGACTTCGAGACCAACCTGGCCAAGCGCCGCGAGCAGTCCGAGCGCGACCTGGCGGGCCGCCAGGCCAAGGCGGAGAAGCGCCTCGCGGAGATCGAGCACCGCGCGGAGCAGTTGCGCCTGGAGGCCGAGAAGCTCCGTACGGACGCCGAGCGCCGCGCCCGCCAGACCGTGGAGACCGCGCAGCGCCAGGCCGAGGACATCGTGGCCGACGCCAACGCCAAGGCCGACCGCATCCGCAGCGAGTCCGAGCGCGAGCTGGCGGCGCTCACCAACCGCCGCGACTCCATCAACGCGCAGCTGACCAACGTCCGCGAGATGCTCGCGACGCTGACCGGCGCGGCGGTGGCCGCGGCCAGTTCCCCGATCGACGACGAGCCGGTCACCCGCGGTGTCCCGGCCCAGCAGAGCCGCTGACACCTCGTCGGCACCCCTACCGCCAACCGGTTGAACCTGACAGAAGGTACTCGCCGGTAGCGAAACCCCGTGGGCCAGGGCCCTGTGTCGCCTCTTTGAGGTGGCGCAGGGCCCTGGCTCGTTCTAGCGTGGCCGCATGATCGAGCTTGAGGGCCTTACCAAACGATTCGGCGCGAAGACCGCCGTGGACAACCTCAGCTTCCAGGTCAGACCGGGGGTGGTGACCGGCTTCCTCGGCCCCAACGGGGCCGGGAAGTCCACGACCATGCGCATGATGCTCGACCTCGACAACCCGACCAGCGGGTCGGTCCGGATCGACGGCAAGCACTACCGGGATCTGCCGGAACCGCTGAAATACATCGGTGCGCTGCTGGACGCGAAAGCGATGAACGGCGGCCGCAGCGCCTACAACAACCTGCTGTGCCTCGCCCAGTCGAACCGGATCCCGGAGCGCCGGGTCTCCGAGGTGCTCGACCTGGTCGGACTGTCGGCGGTCGCGAAGAAGAAGTCCAAAGGATTTTCACTCGGCATGGGGCAGCGGCTCGGCATCGCCTCCGCACTGCTCGGTGATCCGGAGATCCTGATGTTCGACGAACCCGTCAATGGTCTGGACCCCGAGGGAATTCTCTGGATCCGCAATCTGATGAAGGGTCTGGCCGCCGAGGGGAGGACGATCTTCGTTTCTTCCCATCTGATGAGTGAAATGGCAGTGACCGCTGAGCATTTGATCGTGATCGGTCAGGGCAGGCTGCTCGCCGACACCTCGATGGCGGATTTCATCCACCGGAACTCGCGCAGTTACGTCCGCCTGCGCTCCCCGCAGCAGGAGCGGCTCAAGGACGTCCTGCACGAGGCGGGCATCGCGGCGATCGACGTCCCGGGCACCGGCTGCCTGGAGATCGACGGCATGAGCACCGAGCAACTGGGCGAGCTGGCCGCGCAGCACCAGATCGTGCTGCACGAACTGAGCCCGCAGCGGGCCTCACTGGAAGAAGCGTTCATGCGCATGACGGCCGACTCGGTCGAGTACCACGCCCACGCGCCCGGCAGTCGTCCCGGCGGGCCGCCGGGGCCGGGCGGAGCACCCGGAGCACCCGGAGCGCCCGGAGCGCCCGGAGCGCCCGGAGCCCTCGGGCTGCCCGGCGGGCCCGGAGGCCCGGCCGGCAATCCGGCCCGGCCCGCCGACGTCCCCGCCTGGGGCGCCGGGTTCGACGCGCGGCACAAGGGCGGCGAGTGACCATGGCTTCCTTCCCCGCCGTCCTCAGGTCCGAGTGGACCAAGATCCGTACGGTCTCCTCCACCATCTGGACCCTGATCTCCGCCCTGGTCGTCACGGTCGGCGTCAGCGCCGGTCTGTGCGCGGTCTTCAACGCGACCTTCAAAGACATGAAGCAGGGCGAACAGCTCACCTTCGACCCGACCCTGGCCAGCTTCGCCGGAATGACCCTCGGCCAGCTCGCCATGATCGTCTTCGGTGTGCTGGTGGTCGGCAGCGAATACAGCACGGGCATGATCCGCACCTCGCTGGCCGCCGTACCGGGCCGGGCGAACTTCCTGCTCGCCAAGCTCACCGCCGCCACCGTGCTGGCGCTGATCGTGGGCCTGCTGACCAGCTTCCTGTCCTTCTTCCTCGGCCAGGCCATCCTGGGCAGCCACAGCATCGGCATCGGCGAGACCGGCGTCCTGCGCGCGGTGGTCGGCGCCGGGCTCTACATGGCCCTGACCGCCCTGTTCTCGATGGGCGTGGCCACCCTGCTGCGCAGCTCGATGCTCTCGCTCGGCATCCTGATGCCGTTCTTCTTCCTGGTCTCGCCGATCCTCGGGGCAGTCGGCGCGACGCGCAAGATCGCGCAGTACTTCCCGGACCAGGCCGGCTCCAAGATCATGCAGGTGGTGCCGGGCGCGATGGACAGCGCGACGCCGCCCTACGGTCCCTGGGGCGGCCTCGGCATCATGGTGCTGTGGGTGCTGGCCGCCGTACTCGGCGGTTACCTCGTCCTGAAGAACCGCGACGCGTGATCCTCAAGAACCGCGACGCCTGATCCACTGGATCCGGGCCGCCGGGGCCGTCCTCTCGGGGACGGCCCCGGACCTCGTCTCGGGGGTGCCTCAGGGGTATCTCAGGGATCGGGACACGACGGAACCGCACGAGCCTCGATATCCTCTTAAGCCTTACGCGGGCGAATCTCGCCCCGCCTGGCAAGGGACACGGAATGATCGAGGCAGTCGGCCTGACCAAGCGCTTCGGCGCCAAGACCGCCGTCGACCAGCTCTCCTTCCAGGTCAGGCCGGGTCACGTGACCGGATTCCTGGGACCCAACGGGTCCGGGAAATCCACCACCATGCGCATGATCGTCGGCCTGGACCGGCCCACCTCGGGCCGCGTCACGATCAACGGCCGGCCCTTCCGCGAGCTGCCGAACGCCCAGCGCACCGTCGGGGCCCTGCTGGACGCCAAGGCCGTCCACGGCGGCCGCCGGGCCCGCACCCACCTGCTCGCCCTCGCCCAGCTCTCCGGGATCCCGGAGAAGCGCGTGGACGAGGTGCTGAACGTGGTCGGCCTCCAGGACGTGGCCCGCCAGCGGGCCAAGGGCTTCTCGCTCGGCATGGGCCAGCGGCTCGGCATCGCGGCGGCGCTGCTCGGCGACCCGCAGGTGCTGCTCTTCGACGAGCCCGTCAACGGCCTGGACCCCGAGGGCATCCTGTGGGTCCGCAACCTGATGAAGCAGCTGGCCGCCGAGGGCCGGACCGTCCTCGTCTCCTCGCACCTGATGAGCGAGATGGCGGTGACCGCCGACCAGCTGATCGTGATCGGGCGCGGGCGGCTGCTGGCCGCCATGGGCGTGCAGGAGTTCATCGCGCACAACTCGGCCGGATTCGCTCGGGTGCGCACCGCGGACACTACGGACACAGCAGACACAGCAGACATCGCGGCCACACCGGCAGGCGCGGCGAGCACCGCCCGCGCCCGGGACGCGTTCGCGCAGACACTGGCCCGTGCGGGCGCCCGGGTGCTCAAGGAACCGGACGGCGCCCTGCGGGTGACCGGGCTGGAGCTGCCGCGCATCTCCGACCTCGCGCACGGGAGCGGCGTACGGCTGTGGGAGCTGTCCCCGCACAAGGCCTCGCTGGAAGAGGCCTACATGCGGATGACCCACACTTCGGTCGAGTACACCTCCACCGACGACCCGCGGGCCGAGCTGTTCGAGCCGGAGCCGCCGAGCGTGCCGGTCTGGGAGGAGGAGGCCGCGCAGGTCCCCGTCGTCCCCACGGAGGGCTGGTACGCGCCTCCGCCCCCGGCGGAGGGCGGCGCGCCCGCGCCGTCCTTCCTGATGCCGAGCAGCCCCGGCGACCTGGCCGGCGCTGCTCGGACCAAGACCGAGACCACTCCTGAGGATCCCCGATGACCCCGCCGACGAGCACCCCCGCGGGCCCGCCGACGCGTACGCCCCGGCCGGGCGCGACGGGCACCACGGCCCCGCTGCCGACCCCGCGTCCGCACCTGGGTCACGCGGTGGCCTCGGAGTGGACCAAGCTGATCTCGGTGCGCTCCACCCTGTGGACCATCGGCTCGCTGGTGGTGACCGTCGTCGGCATCGGGCTGGGCGTCATCGTCCAGACCTCCGACGTGAACTACGAGCGCATGCCGTTCACCGGACCCGCGCTGTTCGGTCTGCTGGCCGGCCAGCTCGCGGTGATCGTGCTCGGGGTCCTGACGATCACCTCCGAGTACGGCACCGGGCTGATCCGGACCACCTTCGGCGCCGCCCCCGACCGGCACCGGGTGCTCACCGCCAAGTACCTCGTCTTCGGCGCGGTCGCCTTCCTCACGGTCGCGGGCTCGATCTTCCTGGTCGGGATCACCACGGCCATCGTGCACGGCGGCCCCGCGGCCGGTGCGCACAGCAATTCCGACTGGGGCTCGGCGCTGCTGGCGAGCTCCTACGTGACCCTGCTCGGGGTGCTCTCACTCGCCGTCGGGGCGCTGGTGCGGCACTCGGCGGGAGCGATCGCGGTCATGCTCGGAATCGTCACGCTGCCGCCGGTGATAGGGGGCATGCTCAGCATCTGGGAGGCGTCGCAGCCGCTGGGGCGGGCGGTCCTGGAGTACAACGCGCCGGTGGCCCTGATGGAGCTCTTCGGCATGCCGAGCAACAGCGGGATGGGTGACCTGCCCAGCAAGATGGCCCAGTTGGGGCTGCTCGTGCTGCTGACGGGAGCCGCCGTGGCCGGGTCGTACGTGGTGGTCGGCCGCCGCGACGTGTGAGGGCCCGAGGCGGGTCCGGTCCGTACCGGTCCCGGTCCGCACCGGTCCCGGTCAGTACTTGGGAGCGTTACGCGACCGCTGCACCCGCGAGGTGCGGCGGTCCTTCGCGTTCCAGCAGGCCTTGTGCCAGTGCCTGCGGTCGTCCACGCCGCCGTACTCGGGCCAGGCCACCAGGTGCGGGGTGCCGGAGAGGATCTCCTGGTCGCAGCCGGGGCAGCGGTAGCGCTTGCCCCTGGCGCTCGCGCCCGCGACGTGCCGGACGTTCCACACCTCGCCCTGGTACTCCTCGGTCCGCTCCAGGCCGTACCGCTCCAGCCCCGAGCCGCGGGCCGCGTCCGAGTCCGTTCGGCCGACTGGGTTCTCGCCGCCGCGAGGGCGGTTGTGGCGCGGTGACACGTATACCTCACGGATCAGCGGACGGGCAGGACTTTCTCCCAGACTACGCGCAGCGAGCCCCGGTACCCGCAGGGTGGCATCAGGGTGACTGAAGACGATTCCCCGACAATCCCAATAACCTTCCTGTCAGGCCGTGCCTTTGGCACGTGTCAGACGTTGTTGCCGACAGACGGTGTTCAACGAAGCCGGTCCACCTGGGGAGGCCGCGTCAGCCGCGAGGAGGAGAAGGCGATGCGCGTAGGAGCGTTTGTACTGGGGGCCCAGTTCCCCGGCCAGGGGCCGGGAGAGGCCCTGCACCGGGCGGTACGGACCGCCGAGGTGGCCGAGGAGGCCGGGCTGGACTCGGTCTGGCTGGCCGAGCACCACTTCGTCCCCTACGGGGTGTGCCCGTCGGCGGTGACCCTGGCGGCCCTGCTGCTCGGGCGGACCCGGCGGCTGCGGGTGGGGACGGCGGTGAGCGTGCTGCCCAACGTCCACCCGGTGGCCCTCGGCGAGCAGGCGGCCCTGCTGCACCTCACCTCGGGCGGCAGGTTCACCCTCGGGGTGGGCCGGGGCGGGCCCTGGGTGGACCTGGAGGTGTTCGGGGGCGGCCTGGAGGCGTACGAACGGGGGTTCCCGGAGGCCCTGGACCTGCTGCGGCGGTGGCTGACCGAGCCGCGCGTGGGCGCCGACGGGGGTCCCGGGCAGCGGTACGGGTTCCGCGAGGTGGCCGTCGTACCGCGTCCCGCGGAGTCCCTGGACGGGCACGGAACGGGACCGGAAGTGATCGTCGCGTGCACCTCCCCCGCGTCGGTCCGGCTCGCCGCCGAGCGGCTGCTGCCGATGCTGCTCGGCATGCACTGCGGGGACGAGGACAAGGCGGCGATGGTCGCGCTGTGGCGGCGGGAGGCGCTGGCCGCCGGGCACGCCCGAGAGGCCGTGGAGGCGGCGGGGCACGTGTCGGCCGGGATCTGCCAGCTGGCCGACCGGACGGCGGACGCGCGCGAGACGCTGCTGAAGGCGATGCCGGGGTGGCTCAAACAGGGGCTGGACGCGCACGTGACGGTGGACGGCCGGGTCCGCGCGATGCGGGACCCCGTGGCGTACACGGAGCTGCTGTGCGAGCTGCACCCCGTGGGGACCCCGGAGCTGGCGGCGGACCGGCTGGCGGCCACGTCCGGACGGACGGGCATCAACCGCTTCGCCCTGCTGGCGGAGGGATCCGGTGATCTCGCGGGCACGGAGGAGAACGTGAAGCGCCTGGGCACCGAGGTACTGCCGCTGCTCCGCTGAGCCGTGCGAGGCCAGGGCGGTGCGCCTCGCCGCCAGGGGGCCGTGCCTGGCGCGGCCTTGACTACGGCTGCCGCTCCGGTATCAGTCGCACCTCCCGCGATACGGAGCGGCAGCGAAGTACTAAGTCACTAGCAGTCCCGCAGTTCCGGCGACTGGTTGAGCAGCTGGCCCCTGATCGAAGTGAACTTGGCCAGCCGGTCATCCACGGAGGAATCCAGGGGGAACACCGCTACACGGTGACAGTTCTGGAATGCCAGGCGCACCCCGAAGTGCCGCTGCAGCGCACCACGTATCGCATCACTCGCGAGTGCGCGCAGCAGCTGGCCGCGCGCCTGCTCGTTCGGCGGCGGCGTCTGGTTGTCGGCGAACTCGCCGCCGTCAACCTTCAGCTGGGCCACCAACGAACTGATCATCTCCCAGGCGAAAGGCAGGGAGGTCCGGACGCAGTCGACGAAAGCGGCTTCGTCGACCTCGCCTCGCTCGGCCTGTTCAAGTAGGGCCGGTGAGACGTCGAGCGACATGGGTTCTCCTCTCGCGACCCCGGCCGTTTGGTGACCGGAGTCTTACGGGCAGGGAAGGGAGACCGCGACGCAGCGTGCACGCACGGCGACCTCCCGCTCACCACGGTAGGCGCCCGGTGGGTACCGCACCAGGAGAATGCGCATACAACGCGCCATCCGCGAACGGGGCTTTCGGGGGCGAATCGCGTGGAGGCGGGTCGGTCGAGTAGCGTTGCCGACCATGCGTCTCGTCATTGCCCGCTGCTCCGTCGACTACGCGGGCCGGCTCACCGCCCATCTGCCCTCGGCACCCCGTCTGATCCTCGTGAAGTCCGACGGCAGTGTCTCGATCCACGCGGACGACCGGGCGTACAAACCGCTCAACTGGATGTCCCCGCCCTGCACCCTCAAGGAGGGGACCGGGGACGACGCGGGTGTCTGGACCGTCGTCAACAAGGCGGGCGAGAAGCTCATCATCACGATGGAGGAAGTCCTCCACGACTCCTCCCACGAGCTGGGCGTCGACCCGGGCCTGATCAAGGACGGCGTGGAAGCGCACCTCCAGGAGCTCCTGGCCGACCGGATCGAGACCCTCGGTGACGGGTTCACGCTGATCCGCCGCGAGTACATGACGGCGATCGGGCCGGTCGACATCCTGTGCCGGGACTCCTCGGGTGCCACGGTGGCCGTGGAGATCAAGCGCCGCGGCGAGATCGACGGCGTGGAACAGCTGACCCGCTACCTCGAACTCCTCAACCGCGACCCGCACCTCGCACCGGTCCGCGGCGTCTACGCGGCGCAGGAGATCAAGCCGCAGGCGCGCGTCCTGGCGACGGACCGCGGCATGGAGTGCGTGATCCTCGACTACAACGCGATGCGCGGCATCGAGGACGACAAACTGCGGCTCTTCTGAGCCGCGCTCGGGGCCGTTCCGGAACGCCCCCTGCCGCCGTTGGCGGCAGGGGGCGTTCGCGCGCTCGGGGGGCGCCTCAGGGCGTGGCGGCGGGCGGGGAGAGCTGGGTGGTGGCCCCGCCCGGGGCGGGGGGCGGGGTGCTGGACGACGGACTGGGCGTCGGCGTCGGCTGCGACGACGGCGACGTGGACGGCGACGACGACGCCGGCGAGGGGGCCGGGGGCGACGGCGGCCTGGAGCCGGGCTTGCGGGAGGGGCCGCCACCGCCCGGGACCGGGGCCGACGAGGACGCCACCGGCCCCGAGGTGCCCGGCGAGGGGGTCCGGCCGGTGGATCCCGACGCGGACGCGGACGCCGGGGAGGACGGGCCGGGGTCCGCGGGAGCCGGTGCAGGATCGTTCCCGCTGGTGTCCGGCGCGGACGCGTGCGGGGTCGCGGGGGTACCGGCCCGCTCCGGGGCCGGGCCATCGCCCGCGGTGATCGCGAAGCTCACCGCCGTACCGATGGCCAGCACCGCCAGGACGCCCGCCGCCGCCAGGGCCGCGGGCCGCCGGTGCCACCGCGGGCCCGGCGCGGGCGCCGGCGAGGTCACGGGCACGCGTACGGTCATGGGCTCGGTCGGCTGCTTCGGGTTCAGCGGGAAGGTCTCCTCGAAGACGGCCGCCGGGGGCACCACGGGCACCGGCGCGACGCGCACCAGGGGGAACACCTGGGTCTGCGCCTCCGACCCGGGCGGGGCGGGCGGCTCCAGCCTCAGCGGGGGCGAGGGCCGCAGGTCCGCCGCCTCCCGGTCGGTCACCAGGGCCAGGGCCCTGCGGCCCGCGACCGTGCCGCGCTTGTCGGCGAGGGCGCCGCGCAGCCCGTTGGAGGTCTCCAGTTCGGCGCGGGCCCGGCCCAGGCGGTCGCCGCAGAGCGCGAGGACACCGAGTTCGTGGTGGAAGTACGCCTGTTCCGCGACCTCTCCCGCCGTCCGGGCCGCTTCCGCCCCGGCCCGCAGCACCCGCTCCCAGGCCCCCCAGTGCAGCGAGGCCGCGAACGCGGGGGCCGCCGTACGGGCCAGGAGCACGCCCGCCACCACATCGGCGCCCGCCAGGGCGGCGAGTACCGCGTCGGCCTCCGCCGCCACCCGCTCCGGGGTCACCGAGGCGTGGCCGGTCCACCAGGCGTAGTGCCGCGCGGCGGTCAGGGCCTCGCCGGAGGCCCCGAAGCCGGATTCGGCGAGCTGGCGGGCCACCCCGGCGGCCAGCCGGTAGCGGGTCCCGGCCGCCGTCAGCAGCCCGCAGGTCAGCAGCTCCGCGACTGCCGCGTCCGCGTGGGTGTCCCCCACCAGCGCGGGCAGGTGCGCGGGGTGCGGCGCCTCCCCGTCCAGGGCGCAGGCGAAGCGCAGGGCCGCGCGCGCCGACTCGCTGACCCGTGAGGCCAGCAGTTCGGCGGGGGCCGCGCCCTCGGCGAGTGTCGGCAGCGGGACGAGCGCGGTGTCCCGGGGACGCTCCTCGAAGACCCCGGGCTCCTCGTCGCCGTCCTCTGCGGCCCGGTTCAGCTCGTCGCGCTGGCGCAGCAGGCCGCCCGCCTGGACGAAGCGCAGCGCGAGCCCCTCGGAGGCGAAGCGCAGGTCCCCCGCCCAGGCGGTCTCCAGCTCGGTCAACGGCCGCCCGACGGCGAGTTCCAGGAGTTCCGCGCACGCGGCCCGGCCCAGCCCGCCGAGGAAGACCTCCTCCAGGTGGGAGTGGTCCGAGGGCGGGGGGGTGTCGGGGGTCGCGGCCAGCAGCCAGGCGCACTCGGGGGTGGCGCGCAGCAGTTCCTCCAGCGCGGCGCCGCCGAAGTCGAGGTCGTCGAGGAGGACGACGGCCCCGATCTGACCGACCCAGCGCAGGAGTTCGGCGCGGGCGGGCCGGTCGGGGTGGCTCTCGGAGGGGGCGTAGACGGTCGAGTACAGCGCGTACAGCAGCTCGGTGGGGGTCTGCCGGTGTCCGCAGAGCCGGACGACCCCGTCGGGCGCGAGGTCCGCGCAGTCCCCGGCGAGGGCGTCGAGGAGTGCGGTGCGGCCGGATCCGGAGGGCCCGGCGAGCCGTATGGAACGTCCGCGTCCGAGCAGCCGGGCGAGGCGCTCACGCTCTTCCTCGCGCTCCAGCAGGGGCAGGACGACCGGCGGGGGGCCGGGAGGTACGGGAGGGCGCGCGGCGGCGTCCCTGGCGGCGCGGGAGGCCGCGTCGCGGCGGCCCGGACGCGCGGATTCCGTACGGCCGTCGGCTTCCGCTTCCGGGACGGGGCGGCGGGCCTCGATCTCGCTGCCGTCGACGGGGTTGACGGTGAGGAGGTACCCGCCGACCGTGAGCCCGACGACCCGCGCGGGTCCGGCCGGGAGGCCGCCCGCGGTGGGGGCACCGGAGGCTCCGGTTCCGGTCGTAGCCGGGCTGGTGGCGCCGCTGAGGGCGCCCGTCCCTTCGGCCGAAGCGGGCTGCCCCTGAGTGCGGTCCATGACCAAGTCCCCCGATCGCGTCGTGCGCCGTCGTCCCGCCCGGCCTTCGCACACGCCGCTGCCGCTACTGGTCCGGTTTCGCCCGAACCCTAGACCGTGACCGGCCGTCCTGGAACCACAGGGGTGGCATCACGACCGGACCGTTATGTTTCGTCCCGTCCTGTTACCACATGCCCGGACCGTCACGACCGGTCCCGGACCCCGCTTCAGAACCGGCGTCAGACCCGAGGAAGCGATTCCGCTTCCAGGCCGCCCTCGATCGCGAGGATCCGGTGCAGCCGGGTGGCCACGAGCAGCCGCTGCATCTGCGGCGGTACTCCGCGCAGCACGAGACGCCGTCCGGTCCGGCCCGCCCTGCGGTGGGCGCCCATGATGACGCCGAGCCCGGTCGCGTCCCAGGAGTCGAGACCGGTCAGGTCGAGCACGAGGTCTCCGACGCCGTCGTCGAGGGCGGTGTGGAAGGCGGTACGGGCGTCCGCCGCGCTGCGCACGTCGAGGCGGCCCCCGACTGCGAGTTCGGCGTGGTCGCCCCTGATGTGCATGTGTACTCCCGGCGGTCCTGCGTACGTATGGCCCGACTGGTCCGTGGTCGGCAACTCTCACTACAACTGACTGCCCCGGAGGGGCGGAAGTTGCCGACTGTGAGCGAACCGATACCTAATTCACCCCGACGGGTGATGGCATTCGAACGGTGTCGCCTTCGGGCTCAGTGCTTGTAGAAGCCCTGCCCGCTCTTGCGGCCGATGTCACCCGCGTCCACCATCCGGCGCATCAGCTCCGGCGGGGCGAACTTCTCGTCCTGGGTCTCGGTGTAGATGTTGCTGGTGGCGTGGAGCAGGATGTCCACGCCCGTCAGGTCGGCCGTGGCCAGGGGGCCCATGGCGTGCCCGAAGCCCAGCTTGCAGGCGATGTCGATGTCCTCGGCCGAGGCCACGCCCGATTCGTACAGCTTGGCGGCCTCGACGACGAGCGCCGAGATCAGACGGGTCGTCACGAACCCGGCGACGTCGCGGTTGACGACGATGCAGGTCTTGCCGACGGACTCGGCGAAGGCACGCGTGGTGGCGAGGGTCTCGTCGCTCGTCTTGTAGCCGCGCACCAGCTCGCACAGCTGCATCATCGGGACGGGCGAGAAGAAGTGGGCTCCCACGACCCGCTCCGGACGCTCCGTCACGGCCGCGATCTTGGTGATCGGGATGGCGGAGGTGTTGGAAGCGAGGATCGCGTCGTCACGCACGAGCTTGTCGAGGGCGCGGAAGATCTCGTGCTTGACCTCCAGCTTCTCGAAGACGGCCTCGACGACGATGTCGGCGTCGGCGACCGCGTCGAGGTCGGTGGTCGTGCGGATCCGGCCGAACGCGGCCTCGGCGTCCTCGGCCGTCAGCTTGCCCTTGGAGACGAACCGGTCGTACGAAGCCTTGATCCCGTCGGTCCCGCGGGTCAGCGCGGCGTCCGTGACGTCACGCAGGACGACGTCCCAGCCCGCTTGCGCGGAAACCTGTGCGATCCCCGAACCCATGAGTCCGGCACCGATGACGGCGAGCTTCCCAGCCACTTCACACCCCACGTTCTTCCGTACGACCCAGTCTCATAAGCCTCTCCGGCGGAGAGTAGCGCCCGCGGCGGGTCCGATGACCGGGAAGTAACACGCGTCACGTCTCAGATGACGGACATCACACCGGGACGGCTCAGCACGGCGCCGGGGGCGCGCAGTTGGCCCGCCTCGGGAGTGTCGTCGAAGGAGCGTCCCCCGCCCGCGGAGCCACCGGCCGGACGGGACTTCGACGGCACGGCCTAGTGCCGCGTCAGGCAACGTTCGCCCCGTCACGACGCCCCGCACGCACTCTCGCCGCACCGGCCGAAAGCCCACGTACGTCCAGTACAAGGGCTTCCGGCCGACCCGCCCGGAGCACGCGCCGGACGCCGCTCCTCGACGGGCACACACTGCCTGACGCGGCACTAGGCTGACGGCATGGTGAACCTCACGCGCATCTACACCCGTACCGGTGACCAGGGCACGACCGCTCTGGGCGACATGAGCCGGACCGCCAAGACCGACCTGCGGATCTCCGCGTACGCCGATGCCAACGAGGCCAACGCGGCCATCGGGGCGGCGATCGCCCTCGGCGCGCTCGCCGAGGACCTCGTCGCGGTGCTGGTCCGGGTGCAGAACGACCTGTTCGACGTGGGCGCCGACCTGTGCACCCCGGTGGTGGAGGACCCGAAGTACCCGCCGCTCCGGGTGGAGCAGTTCTACGTCGACAAGCTGGAGGCGGACTGCGACACCTACAACGAGGAGCTGGAGAAGCTGCGCAGCTTCATCCTGCCCGGCGGTACCCCCGGCGCGGCCCTGCTGCACCAGGCGTGCACGGTGGTCCGGCGCGCCGAGCGGTCCACCTGGGCGGCCCTGGAGGCGCACGGCGAGTCGATGAACCCGCTGACCGCGACCTACCTCAACCGGCTCTCCGACCTGCTGTTCATCCTGGCGCGCACGGCCAACAAGGAAGCCGGGGACGTGCTGTGGGTGCCGGGCGGCGAGCGCTAGGACGCCGAACGGCCGGCCTTGGACGCGGAGGCTGCCGGGACGGGGGCCTTGTGGGGCCAGAGCGAGTACGTCGCGGCGATGACCGCGTGGATCGCGAGCACCCGCAGGGCCACGGCCTGCCAGTCGCGCAGCGGGCCGGTGGCGGCCGGATCGCCGTCGTAGCGGATCACGGCCTCCAGCAGCGCGGCCAGGCCACCGGCCGGCAGCACCCAGAAACCGGCCTCGCGGGTGATGATCAGGGGTGACGAGTACGGGATCCTCCTCCTACGCTTCCTCGGCACCCCTCCAGGCGTCCGGGCCGCCGGGGTCCGTTGCGTCGTCGGCGGTGACGAACCCCGACTGCATCCTTCGGTGTAGTGGATCTCCGCCGCCGCGCCGAGGTGGGGGCCCGCGCCGCCGTGTTGGATGGGACCGTGACTCCGCGCCCGCCCCGCCCGCACCGCGACGACGTGCTCCTCGCCGTCGTCAGCGTGTTCGCGGGCCTGCTGCTGTGGGCGCTCGGCGTCCACAGCAACGCCACCCGCCACCTCCTGCCCGCGTGGGCGGCGCTGGTGCCGTTGGTGTCCCTGGGCGCGATGGAACTGCTGCGCCGCTCCGCGCCCCGCGCTGCCCTCGCCGTCGGCACGGCCGGGATCGTCGCCGACCAGTTCACGGTGGGAAATCTGGCCACCGTGCTGATCTTCACGGACCTGATGTACGCCGCCGTGGTCTACGGGAAGCCCGCCATGGCCCGGCGGCTCCCGGTCACCACGGGCCTGATCACGGTGGCCGCGACCATCACCGCCGTGGCCTGGTTGCGCACCCCGCAGGCCCTGCTCATCGGCGCGCTCACCGGCCTCGTCTGCTTCGCTCCCGCGCTCACCGGGGCCACCCTGCGCAATCACCGCGAGGCGGCGGTGGCGGCGCGGCTGCGGGCCGAGCAGACCGCACTGCTGGCCGAGATGGACCGCAGCCAGGCCGTGACCGCCGAACGCGCGCGGATGGCCCGCGAGCTGCACGACATGGTCGCCAACCACCTGTCGGCGATCGCCATCCACTCCACCGCGGCGCTGTCCATCGACTCCCCCGCGACCAGCCGCGAGGCGCTCGGGGTGATCCGCGAGAACAGCGTGCAGGGGCTGGCCGAAATGCGTCGGCTGATCGGACTGCTGCGGGACGCGGGGGCCGGGACGGAAGCGGCCGCGACCCCTTCGCTGGACGGGCTGACGGCCCTGGTCGAGCAGGCCGGGGTGACGGGGTCGGCGACCGGGCTGGAGTTCGTCCTGCTGGACGGGCGGGCGCCCGGGGACGCGGGCGGGCCGCTGCCCGCACCGGTGGAGCTGGCGGCGTACCGGATCGTCCAGGAGTCCCTGACGAACGCCGTCAAGCACGCCTCCGCCGGCACGGTCACGGTCCGCGTCGAGCGCTCCGGCCCCCTGCTGGTGGTGGGCGTGGACTCGCCGTACGGGCCCGGGCGGCCCGGAGCGGGTCCGCGGGCCCCCGGCTCCGGGGCAGGGCTGGTGGGGATGCGGGAACGGACGGAACTGCTGGGCGGCGCCTTCACGGCGGGCGCCCGGGACACGGTGTGGCGGGTGCGGGCCGAGCTGCCCGCCGAGGAGAAGGCGGCGGAGCGATGAGTGCGGACCCCATCCGGGTCGTGGTGGCCGAGGACCAGGGCGCGGTGCGCGCGGGGCTGGTGCTGATCCTGCGCAGCGCGCGGGACGTCGAGGTGGTCGGGGAGGCGGCGGACGGGGTGGAGGCGGTCCGCCTCGCCCGGGAGCTGCGGCCGGACGTGGTGCTGATGGACGTGCAGATGCCTCTCCTCGACGGGGTCTCGGCCACGCGCCAGGTGGTCACCGAGGCGCTGGCGGACGTCCTCGTGCTGACCACCTTCGACCTGGACGAGTACGTCTTCGGGGCGCTGCGGGCGGGCGCGGCGGGGTTCTTGCTGAAGAGCGCGGAGGCGCGGGACCTGATCGGGGCGGTGCGTACGGTCGCGCGCGGAGAGGGCCTGATCTCGCCCGCGGTGACCCGGCGGCTGATCGCGGAGTTCGCGGCGCCGACGGTGGTACGCCCGCCCGCGCCACCGGAGACGGCCGCGGCGCTGGCTTCGCTGACCCGCAGGGAACGGGAGGTGCTCGGGTGTCTGGGCGAGGGACTGTCGAACGCGGAGATCGCGGTGCGCCTGACCATGGCGGAGG
The DNA here is from genome assembly GCF_030063135.1 of Streptomyces sp. G-G2. GTDB lineage: Bacteria > Actinomycetota > Actinomycetes > Streptomycetales > Streptomycetaceae > Streptomyces. The sequence continues at coordinate 149,453 of NZ_JASISO010000001.1, read as the reverse complement.
CCACGGTGAAGACGCATGTCAGCAGGCTCCTGGGGAAGCTGGAGTTGCGCAGCCGGGTCCAAGCGGCAGTCCTGGCACAGGAGTTGGGCATCACGCACTGACTTCTTGTGCGGAGCTGGAGCGGAGGTCTGGACCTCTTGACGGTTGGTCCAGACCTTTCTATGGTCGCCGCAACACTGTGGTGAGCGTGCCCTGACAAGGCGTGCTCACGGGCGGCGCAGGTCCCACCCCCATGCCGGGAGTCGACGCCAGCGACTCCGGCGGACCTTCGGAGGAGCACCCTTGAGCACAGCACACGCGTCACGACCGGCACCCCCACCCCGCGTCCGGCTGCTGCGGAGAGTGGCCGCGATCGTGGCCGTCCTCGCCCTTCCCCTCGCCGGGCTGGTCGGCCTCGCGAGCACCGCCCAGGCGGCCACCGCCGCCACGGCGACCTACACCAAGGTCTCCGACTGGGGCTCCGGCTTCGAGGGCAAGTGGACGGTGAAGAACACCGGCACCACCTCCCTCAGCAGCTGGACAGTGGAGTGGGACTACCCCTCCGGCACCTCGGTCACCTCGGCCTGGGACGCCACCGTCACCAGCTCCGGCACCCATTGGACCGGCAAGAACGTCGGCTGGAACGGCACCCTCGCCCCCGGCGCCAGCGTCAGCTTCGGCTTCAACGGCGCGGGCGCGGGCGCTCCCGGCGGCTGCAAGATCAACGGCGGCTCCTGCGACGGCGGCACCACTCCCCCGGCCGACGCTCCCCCCACCGCCCCCGGCACCCCCACGGCCGGCCCGGTGAGCGACACCTCGGTCGGCCTGAGCTGGACCCCGGCCACCGATGACAAGGGCGTCAAGAACTACGACGTCTACCGCGGCTCCGCCAAGATCGCGACCGTGACGGGCACCAGCTACACCGACTCGGGCCTCACCAAGGGGACGACGTACGGCTACAGCGTCACCGCCCGCGACACCATCGACCAGACCGGCCCCTCCTCGGGCACCGTGACGGTCACCACCACGGGCGGGGACACGGGCCCCGGCCCGGGCCCCGGCGGCTCCAAGGTCCAGCTCGGGTACTTCACCGACTGGGGCATCTACCAGCGCAACTACCAGGTGAAGAACATCGTCACCTCCGGGTCCGCCAGCAAGCTGACCCACATCAACTACGCCTTCGGCAACGTCACCGGCGGCAAGTGCCAGATCGGTGACGCCTACGCCGACTACCAGAAGACCTACGACGCGGCCAGCAGCGTCTCCGGCGTCGCCGACACCTGGGACCAGCCCGTCGCGGGCAACTTCAACCAGCTGCGCGAGCTGAAGAAGAAGTACCCGAACATCAAGATCCTGTGGTCCTTCGGCGGCTGGACCTGGTCCGGCGGCTTCGGCCAGGCCGCGGCCAACCCCGCCGCCTTCGCCGACTCCTGCTACAGCCTGGTCGAGGACCCGCGCTGGGCCGACGTGTTCGACGGCATCGACGTCGACTGGGAGTACCCGAACGCCTGCGGCCTGTCCTGCGACACCAGCGGCGCCGCGGCCCTGAAGAACGTGCTGTCCGCTCTGCGCGCCAAGTTCGGCGCGAACAACCTGGTCACCGCGGCCGTCACGGCCGACGGCTCGGCCGGCGGCAAGCTGGACCTCGCCGACTACGGCGCGGCCGCCCCGTACGTCGACTGGTACAACGTGATGACCTACGACTTCTTCGGCGCCTGGGACGCCAAGGGCCCGACCGCCCCGCACTCCCCGCTCACCTCGTACAACGGCATCCCGATCGCCGGGTTCAACAGCGACGCCGCCATCCAGAAGTACAAGTCCAAGGGCATCCCGGCCAACAAGCTCAACCTCGGCATCGGGTTCTACGGACGCGGCTGGACCGGCGTCACCCAGGACGCCCCCGGCGGCGCCGCCACCGGCCCGGCGCCCGGCGCCTACGAGCAGGGCATCGAGGACTACAAGGTCCTCAAGAACACCTGCCCGGTCACCGGCACCATCGCCGGCACCGCCTACGCCAAGTGCGGCAGCAACTGGTGGAGCTACGACACCCCCGCCACCATCGCCGGGAAGATGAGCTACGTGAAGAACCAGGGCCTGCGCGGCGCGTTCTTCTGGGAGTTCAGCGGCGACACCAGCAACGGTGAACTGCTCACCGCGATCGACAGCGGCCTGAAGTAGCGGGCCCGAAGCCGCGGGCCTGACGTCACGGGCCCGACATACCGGGCCCGACATACCGGGCCCGACGTACATGGCCCGGGCAGAGCGCACGGAAGAAGCCGGGGACCGGGGTCCGCCCCCCGTTCCCCGGCTTCCTCGCGTGCACCGCGTACCCGGCGCATGCCGCGTACCGCCGCTACGCCACGTTCACCCGCTGGCCCGGAGGCGCCGCCTCCAGCCACGCGAGGAACCCGGTCAGCGCGTCCTCGCTCATCGCCAGCTCCAGGCGGTCCTCGCGGTGGCGGGCGCCGAGCACGATGGCGTCGGAGAGCAGGGCCAGCTCCTCCTCGCCCTCCGGGGCGCGGCGGGACAGCACCTCGATGGCGGAACGCTCCAGGATCCGGCGCGGCCGGGGCGAGTACGAGAACACCCGGAACCACTCGATCCGGTCACCGCCGTAGCGCGCGACCCCGTACACCCAGCCCTTGCCGGAGACGTCCGGGGCGTCGGACACGCCCCAGCGCACGCTGCAGTCGAAGGTGCCGCCGGACCGCTGGATGAGCCTCCGGCGCAGCCCGAACACAAACAGCCCGATCACCACCAGGGCTACGACCACGCCGCTCACAAGCAGAGCGAGGAGCATCTTCACCGACCTCCTCGCTCATCGAATTCGGAAAACCAAAAACGGACCCGCATCGCCTCAGCCGCGACCCGGTCCGGAAAATTCCGGAACGGGCCGCGGCTGAGGAATCACACTCTTGCGGTACTGGGGTCAGTGCCCCGTCACCGCGCGCAGCCGGACATCGGCGCGACGCTCGGAAAGGCCATCGGCCTCCGACTTCGCGCGCTCCAGTGCCCGCTCCGCCCGCTCGACGTCAATCTCGTCGGCAAGCTCGGCGATCTCGGCCAGCAGGGACAACTTGTTGTCCGCGAACGAGATGAAACCGCCGTGCACCGCGGCGACAACGGTGTTGCCGTCGCTGGTGCGGATGGTCACCGGGCCCGATTCCAGCACTCCGAGAAGCGGCTGGTGACCGGGCATGACGCCGATGTCGCCGGACGTGGTGCGGGCAACAACCAGGGTGGCCTCGCCGGACCAGACACTACGGTCCGCCGCGACCAGCTCGACGTGCAGCTCAGCAGCCAAGGTGGCTCCTCGGGTCACCACCCGGCGGGAAAGCCGGGTGTTGGGTCAAATTCTAATGGGCGTGGGGAGAGGGACAGGACGCACCCGCCCCTCTCCGTCAATCAGCTGTGCTCACGAGGAGCCCGGCTTCAGGAGACGCCCAGCTCCTTGGCGTTGGCCTTGAGGTCCTCAATGCCACCGCACAGGAAGAACGCCTGCTCGGGGAAGTGGTCGTAGTCGCCGTCGCAGATCGCGTTGAACGCGGTGATCGACTCCTCCAGCGGAACGTCCGAACCGTCCACGCCGGTGAACTGCTTGGCGACGTGGGTGTTCTGCGACAGGAAGCGCTCGACACGACGGGCACGGTGGACAACGAGCTTGTCCTCCTCGCCCAGCTCGTCGATACCGAGGATCGCGATGATGTCCTGGAGGTCCTTGTACTTCTGCAGGATCCCCTTGACGCGCATCGCGGTGGCGTAGTGGTCCGCCGCGATGTACCGCGGGTCGAGGATGCGGGACGTCGAGTCCAGCGGGTCCACGGCCGGGTAGATGCCCTTCTCGGAGATCGGACGGGAAAGAACCGTCGTCGCGTCGAGGTGGGCGAAGGTGGTGGCCGGAGCCGGGTCGGTCAGGTCGTCCGCGGGGACGTAGATCGCCTGCATCGAGGTGATCGAGTGACCGCGGGTCGAGGTGATGCGCTCCTGCAGCAGACCCATCTCGTCAGCCAGGTTCGGCTGGTAACCCACGGCGGACGGCATACGGCCGAGCAGCGTGGAGACCTCGGAACCCGCCTGGGTGTAACGGAAGATGTTGTCGATGAAGAAGAGCACGTCCTGCTTCTGCACATCGCGGAAGTACTCCGCCATGGTCAGACCGGCCAGCGCCACCCGCAGACGGGTGCCCGGGGGCTCGTCCATCTGGCCGAAGACAAGCGCCGTCTTGTCGATGACGCCCGACTCGGCCATTTCCTCGATGAGGTCGTTGCCCTCACGGGTACGCTCACCGACGCCGGCGAAGACCGACACACCGTCGTGGTTGTTGGCCACGCGGTAGATCATTTCCTGGATCAGAACGGTCTTGCCGACACCGGCACCACCGAACAGACCGATCTTTCCACCCTTGACGTACGGGGTGAGAAGGTCGATGACCTTGACGCCGGTCTCGAACATCTCGGTCTTCGACTCGAGCTCGTCGAAGCGGGGCGCCTTGCGGTGGATCGGCCAGCGCTCGGTGACCTCGGAGTTGGTCTCCGGGTAGTTCAGCACCTCACCGAGGGTGTTGAACACCTTGCCCTTGGTGAAGTCACCGACGGGGACGGTGATGCCCTCGCCCGTGTTGGTCACCGGGGCCTGGCGGACCAGACCGTCGGTGGGCTGCATCGAGATGGTGCGGACCACGCCGTCACCCAGGTGCTGGGCGACTTCCAGGGTCAGCGTCTTGAGCTTGCCGTTCTCGGCCGGGTCGGCGACCTGGACCTTGAGGGCGTTGTAGATCTCGGGCATCGCGTCGACGGGGAACTCCACGTCGACGACCGGGCCGATGACCCGGGCGACGCGGCCCGTGGCGGCGGCCGTCTCAACAGTGGTCGTCATTACTTGTCACTCCCCGCGGTCGCGTCTGCCATGGCGCTGGCGCCACCGACGATCTCGCTGATTTCCTGGGTGATTTCGGCCTGGCGGGCCGCGTTGGCAAGCCGGGAGAGGCTCTTGATGAGATCCCCGGCGTTGTCGGTCGCCGACTTCATCGCGCGGCGGCGGGCGGCGTGCTCGGAAGCGGCCGACTGCAGCAGTGCGTTGTAGATACGGCTCTCGACGTAGCGCGGCAGCAGGGCGTCGAGGACGTCCTCCGCCGACGGCTCGAAGTCGAACAGCGGAAGGATCTCGCCCTTCGCGCTGGTCTCCTGCGACGCCTGGTCGAGGCTGAGCGGCAGCATCCGGCCGTCCACCGCGCTCTGCGTCATCATCGACACGAACTCCGTGTAGACGATGTGCAGCTCGTCGACGCCGCCCTCGGCCGTGTCCGTCTGGATGGCCTCGATCAGCGGCGCCGCGACGCGCTTGGCGTCGGCGTAGGCCGGGCTGTCGGTGAAGCCGGTCCACGAGTCCGCGACCTTGCGCTCACGGAACCCGTAGTAGGCGACACCCTTGCGGCCGACGATGTACGTGTCGACCTCCTTGCCCTCGCCGCGCAGCCGCTCGGTGAGCCGCTCCGCCTGCTTGAGGGAGTTCGAGGAGTAGCCGCCGGCCAGACCGCGGTCGCTCGTGATGAGCACGATCGCGGCCCGCACCGGCGCCTCGACCTCGGTGGTCAGGGCGTGCTTGGTGTTCGAGCCGGTCGCCACCGCGGTCACCGCACGGGTGAGCTCGGTCGCGTACGGCATCGATGCCGCCACCTTGCGCTGCGCCTTGACGATGCGCGAGGCGGCGATCATCTCCATCGCCTTGGTGATCTTCTTGGTCGCCGTGACGGCACGGATGCGACGCTTGTAGACCCGGAGCTGCGCTCCCATGAGTCAGGTCCCTTCCGTCGTCACTTGGAGACGTTGACGGCCGGTGCGTCCTCGCCCAGCAGCTTGCCGTCCGAGGTCTCGAACTGCCGCTTGAAGTTGGCGATGGCGTCACCGATCGAGGTGAGGGTGTCGTTCGACATCTTCGCGCCCTCGGCGATGGAGGTGAGGAGGTCCTTGCGCTCGCGGCGCAGGTGCTCCAGCAGCTCCGTCTCGAAGCGACGGATGTCGTTGACCGGGACGTCGTCCATCTTGCCGGTGGTACCGGCCCAGACGGAGACGACCTGCTCCTCGACGGGCATCGGCTGGTACTGGCCCTGCTTCAGCAGCTCGACCAGACGCTTGCCGCGCTCCAGCGAAGCCTTCGACGCGGCGTCCAGGTCGGAACCGAAGGCGGCGAACGCCTCCAGCTCGCGGTACTGGGCCAGGTCCAGACGCAGACGGCCGGACACCTGGCGCATGGCCTTGTGCTGGGCCGAACCACCGACGCGGGAGACCGAGATACCGACGTTCAGCGCCGGGCGCTGGCCCGCGTTGAACAGGTCGGACTCAAGGAAGCACTGACCGTCGGTGATGGAGATGACGTTGGTCGGGATGAACGCCGACACGTCGTTCGCCTTGGTCTCGACGATCGGCAGACCGGTCATCGAACCGGCGCCCATCTCGTCGGAGAGCTTCGCGCAGCGCTCGAGCAGACGCGAGTGCAAGTAGAAGACGTCGCCCGGGTAGGCCTCACGGCCCGGCGGGCGGCGCAGCAGCAGCGACACGGCGCGGTAGGCGTCGGCCTGCTTCGACAGGTCGTCGAAGATGATCAGGACGTGCTTGCCGGCGTACATCCAGTGCTGGCCGATGGCCGAGCCGGTGTACGGCGCCAGGTACTTGAAGCCGGCCGGGTCGGACGCCGGGGCGGCGACGATCGTCGTGTACTCGAGCGCGCCGGCCTCTTCCAGGGCGCCGCGAACGGACGCGATGGTCGAGCCCTTCTGGCCGATGGCGACGTAGATGCAGCGGACCTGCTTGTTCACGTCGCCGGAGCGCCAGTTGTCACGCTGGTTGATGATCGTGTCGACGGCCAGAGCGGTCTTGCCGGTCTGACGGTCACCGATGACCAGCTGACGCTGGCCGCGGCCGATCGGCACCATCGCGTCGATGGCCTTGTAGCCGGTCTGCATCGGCTCGTGGACCGACTTGCGGACCATGACGCCGGGGGCCTGCAGTTCGAGGGCGCGGCGGCCCTCGGTCGCGATCTCGCCGAGACCGTCGATCGGGTTGCCGAGCGGGTCGACAACGCGGCCGAGGTAACCCTCGCCGACGCCGACGGAGAGCACCTCACCGGTGCGCTGCACCGGCTGGCCCTCCTCGATACCGCTGAACTCGCCGAGGACGACCGCACCGATCTCGCGCTCGTCGAGGTTGAGGGCGAGACCAAGGGTTCCGTCCTCGAACTTCAGCAGTTCGTTCGCCATGGCGGAGGGCAGACCCTCCACCTTCGCGATGCCGTCGCCGGCAACGCTGACCGTTCCGACCTCCTCGCGCGAGGCCGCGTCCGGCTGGTACGACTGGACAAAAGTCTCCAGTGCGTCCCGGATCTCCTCCGGCCGGATCGTGAGCTCCGCCATCTGGGTTCCCTGCTCTCCTTGTTGGGCCTGAAGCTTCTTAGGGGTCTGGGGGCGACCCCCAGGAATCTTCTGCAAGTTCTGCACGGCCCAACCGGGCCGCTGGACATGCTGTATGTGGTGGGTGGCCGGTCAGCCGGCCATGCGGCGGGACGCCTCACTGAGGCGGTCCGCGATGGTGCCGTCGATGACCTCGTCGCCGACCCGCACCACGATCCCGCCGAGGACCGCGGGGTCCACGTCGAGGTTCAGGTGCATCTGGCGGCCGTAGATCTTCGCCAGCACCCCGCCGAGGCGCTGCTTCTGCACGTCGCTGAGCGGAACCGCCGTGGTCACCGTGGCGACCATGCGGCTGCGGCGCTCGGCTGCGAGCTTGGAGAGGGACTCGAGTCCCGCCTCCAGGCCGCGGCCACGCGGGTGCGTGACGAGGCGTACGACCAGACGCTCGGTGACCGGGTTGGCCTTGCCGCCGAGCAGGCTGCGGAGCAGCTCGCTCTTGGCGGCGGCCGAGGCCGCGCGGTCGGTCAGCGCGGAGCGCAGCTCGGTGCTCGAGGAGACGATCCGGCCGAACCGGAACACCTCGTCCTCGACCTCGTCGAGCGCGCCCGCCTGCTGGGCACCGGTGAGGTCGGACGTGTCCGCCAGCTCCTCCAGTGCGTCCACCAGGGCACGCGACCGCGACCAGCGGGACCGGACCATGCCGGACACCAGGTCGAGGGTCTCCCCGCCCACCTGGCCGCCCAGCAGGCGACCGGCCAGCTCGGCCTTGGCCTCGCCGGCCTTCGACGGGTCGGTGAGGACCCGACGCAGCGAGACCTCACGGTCGAGCAGCGCGGTGACGGCAGCCAGCTCGCCGCCGAGCTTCGCCGCGTCGACGGACGTGTTGTCCGTCAGCGCGTCGAGACGCTCGCGTGCGGCGGCCAGTGCCTCGCGGCTCGCTCCGTTCATCGGGCCGCCTCGGCCTTCTCCTCGAGCTCGCCGAGGAAACGGTCGATGGTGCGGCTCTGCCGGGCGTGGTCCTCGAGGGACTCGCCGACGAGCTTGCCGGCCAGGTCGGTGGCGAGCTTGCCCACGTCCTGACGCAGCGCGTGAGACGCGGCCTTGCGGTCGGCCTCGATCTGGGCGTGACCGGCAGCGATGATCTCCTCACGCTGCCGCTGGCCCTCGGCACGCATTTCTGCGATGAGCGAGGCGCCCTGCTCCTGTGCCTCCTGGCGCAGGCGCGCGGCCTCGTGCCGGGCTTCGGCGAGCTGGGCCTTGTACTGCTCCAGCACGCTCTGGGCCTCGGTCTGGGCCGCGTCGGCCTTCTCGATGCCACCCTCGATGGCCTCGCGACGCTCTTCCAGAACCTTGTTGATGTTCGGGAGGAGCTTCTTCGCGAGGAAACCGAAGACGATGACAAAGGCGATCAGGCCGATGACAAGCTCGGGAATCGGCGGGATGAGGGGGTTTTCCGCCTCTTCGGCCGCGAGCTGAACCAGAGGGTTCACATCAGTGCCTTCCGTCTAAAGGGTCTGTTCGCTACCGAGATCAGGAGGACGTCGGGTAGACGAACGGCATGACCAGACCGATGAGGGCGAGCGCCTCACAGAAGGCGAAGCCGAGGATCTGGTTGGCGCGGATCAGGCCGGCGGCCTCGGGCTGGCGGGCCAGGGCCTGCGTGCCGTTGCCGAAGATGATGCCGACGCCGACGCCGGGGCCGATGGCCGCGAGGCCGTAGCCGATGGAGCCGAGGTTGCCCTTGATTTCGACGCCAGCAGCGAGGGTCTGGAGAGCGGACATGCCGGTTCTTCCTTCTCTTTCATGGACCGGTGGGGGTTGGCCACCGGACGACTGATGGTTTGGGGGTGGGCGGTCAGTGGTGCTCGGCGACGGCGCCCTGGAGGAAGCTGCAGGCCAGCAGCACGAAGACGTAGGCCTGAACTGCCTGGATGAAGAGCTCGAAGGCGGTCATCACGATGACCATCACGAACGAGACACCCGCGTAAGCGATGCCGATGCCGTTCAGCAGGTACCAGCTGGCGATCGTGAAGAGCAGCAGCAGGGTGTGACCCGCGAACATGTTCGCGAACAGTCGGACCGCGTGGGTGAACGGGCGGACGATCACGTTCGAGAAGAACTCGATCAGCATCACCAGCGGAAGGATCCCGCCGAGGGACTTGTCGTAGCCCGTGAGGTTCTTCAGACCACCGATGAAACCGTGGCGCTTAAAGGTGACCGACATCCACATGACGTAGATGAGGAGAGCCAGGGCCGCCGGGTACGCGATGACCGAGGTCACCGGGAACTGGGCGAGCGGGATGATCGACCAGAGGTTCATCATCCAGACGAAGAAGAACGTCGCGACCATGAAGGGGACGTACTTCTGGCCTTCCTTCTTGCCCATCGTCTCGTAGACGATGCCGGTGCGCACGAAGTCGTAACCAGCCTCGGCAATCATCTGGAGCTTTCCGGGAACCAGCTTCGGCTTACGGAACGCGGCCCAGAAGAAACCGACGATGATGACGGTCCCGAGCAGTGCGAGCAGCATCGTCTTGTTGAAATAGACGCTGCTGTCCGCGTCGCCGAAAATCGGCTTGAACAGGAACGAGTGCAGGCCAGGAGCCGGGAAGCCACAGCCGTCGAAGATGTGGCAATCGGTCTCGAAGGCGAGCACCGTCGTCGGGTCAGCACTCACCGCGGGCTCCTTCAGCGTGGCGCATAGGTACGGCAACCTCGTTGTGTCGGCGCGGCGCACAGCCGCGGTTCGGCACGGGACTGGTCTTACGGATGTGGGGGCGGCGGCTTGCAGGCATTGAGCCTCGCGATTGAGCAGGCGTCAGCTCAGATGCCCGCGCCCGCGATGCCGCAGTTGGCACCGGACGATAGCAGCATCTCGAACGAGCACTTATTCCGCCCCTACCGTTCACGACGAGGACCCCGTGTTTTCGGGCTTCTCACCCTTGCCGCCCTTGGAGGCTTCGGGCTCGACGTAAAGGATCTTGGCCTTCATGTGCGCGCGGGTCTGCGCGCCGATCCAAGCGAGGGTCGCCGCGACGAGTGTGATCGCGAATGCCTTGGGATGGAACAGCGTCGTGTCTCTGAACACGGCGACGAAGACGAAGAGCAACAGAATCTGGGTCGTGTAAAGGACCAGACCCATCATCTGGAACAGGTGGGGCATCGATCGCGCCGTGCGTTGCAGAACGACGGAGCCGATACCCATGAAGAGAATAACGACCAGGGTGGCGACGACGGCGCCGACGGCTCCCTTGCCGCCCACGACAACACCGCTGACGATGGCGGCAATCGCGCCGACAGCAGCGGTGGGTACCGCGGTATGCAGAAGGGATCGGGCGTCATCAGACCGCATGGCGCATGGCTCCGCGTGGTGGTGGGGGTTTTCGGGACTCGTACGAGACGAGCGTAAGCCCGGTCCGAGAGAGAGCCTCGGGCCAATGGACCGTCGCACTACGGTCCTTCGGCTCTGTCGCCGGGTTTAGTGAACGGTATCACAAACTATTTGATGAGAGCTTTACCTGGGTGGTGTGCTCACTGTCACACATGAGAGCTAACCCGCCCGTGTGTGCAGGACAGCCAACTGTTCTGTCTGATATAGGGCGTTCAGTCCTATTACCGGAGCCGCGAACGAGGGCCTACGGCGGTCGCCCCGTTGACGCCGGAGACCCCGGCGACCACCTTGGGCGCTCCGTCCGGTGCGGGCTCGGGCTCCTCGCCCGAGGTGTCCTGGACCGCGGCCTCCGCCGCGGCCTCGGCCGCGCGCTCGGAATGCCGGTAGCGCGGCGGCACCAGTCCCTCGGCCCACCGCGGGGCCCGCGGGGTGAACCGCGGCAGCAGGAGCAGTACGAGCCCCACCGCGCTCAGCGCGACGATGGCCAGCACGATCCACATGGAGGCGGAGCTCACCGAGTACGCCACGGCGCCGAAGGCGATCAGCGCCGACCAGAAGTACATGATCAGGACGGCCCGGCTGTGGGAATGTCCGATCTCCAGCAGCCGGTGGTGCAGGTGCCCGCGGTCGGCGGCGAACGGCGACTGCCCGTTCCAGGTGCGCCGCACGATCGCCAGCACCAGGTCCGCCACCGGGACCGCGATGATCGTCAGCGGCAGCAGCAGCGGGATGAAGACGGGCAGCATCGCGTGCGTCGCGTTGCGCTCACCACCCGCGAACAGCGCCAGCGCGTCCGGGTCCACCTGGCCGGTGATGGAGATGGCGGAGGCGGCCAGCACGAGACCGATCAGCATCGACCCGGAGTCGCCCATGAAGATGCGCGCCGGGTGCATGTTGTGCGGCAGGAAGCCGATGCACATGCCCATCAGGATCGCGGCGAACAGGGTCGCGGGCGCGGCCGCCTCGATCGCGTAGCCGTACCAGATCCGGTAGGAGTACAGGAAGAACGCGGCGGCGGCGATGCAGACCAGACCGGCGGCGAGACCGTCGAGGCCGTCCACGAAGTTCACGGCGTTGATGGTGATCACGACGAGCGCGACCGTGAGCAGGTTGCCCTGCCACTGGGTGAGCGAGACCGTGCCGACTCCGGGGACCGGGATGAACAGGATCGTCAGCCCCTGCATGACCATCACGCCGGCGGAGATCATCTGCGCGCCGAGCTTGATCAGGGCGTCGATCTCGAACTTGTCGTCGAGGACGCCGACCAGCCAGATCAGCGCCGCTCCGGAGAGCAGCGCCCGCGGTTCGTTCGACAGCTCGAAGACGCCGTTGAGGTTCGGCAGGTGGTCGGCGACCAGCAGGCCCGCGCACAGTCCGCCGAACATCGCGATGCCGCCGAGCCGCGGTGTGGGCTCGCGGTGCACGTCGCGGGCGCGGATCGCCGGCATCGCGCCGACCGCGATCGCGAACTTCCGTACCGGCCCGGTCAGCAGGTACGTCACCGCCGCCGTGACGCAGAGCGTCAGCAGATATTCACGCACGGGCTGCCCCAGATGTATCGCCGGCCATCTCAGCCCCACACATTAGCCGCGATGTCCCCATGGAAGAGGACGCGAGGTCGCCCCGAAGCGGTTGCGGGGGCCGCCACTTGCCTTCGTCACTCCCCGTACGGGGGAAATCCGAGGGCCAGCTCGGCGGCTTCCGCCCTGATCCGGCCCGCGTCCCCGCCCGTCAGAGCCGCCGTGAACAGCGCCGCGATCCGGGCCATCTCGGGCTCCCCCATGCCCTGGGTGGTCACCGCCGCGGTACCGAGGCGCAGGCCGCGCTGGTCCCCGTACGGCAGGGCGCAGGTGTCCAGCACCATTCCCGCCGCCGCCAGGCGGCCGCGGGCGGCCGGGCCGTCCACGCCGAGGGGGGCGGGATCCGCGGTGATCAGGTGGGTGTCGGTGCCGCCGGTGGTGACCGCGAAGCCCCTGCTGCCGAGGGCCTCGGCGAGGGCGCGGGCGTTGGCGACGACCCGGTGCGCGTAGGTGGTGAAGGCGGGGGTCGCGGCCTCGCCGAAGGCGACGGCCTTGGCGGCGATGGTGTGCATCTGGGCGCCGCCCTGGGTGAAGGGGAAGACGGCCCGGTCGATCCGCTCCGCGAACTCCGCGCCGCACAGGATCATCCCGCCGCGCGGGCCGCGCAGCACCTTGTGCGTGGTGGCGCAGACGACGTCCGCGTACGGGACGGGGCTCGGGGCGGCCCCGCCCGCGACCAGCCCGATGGGGTGGGCGGCGTCCACGATCAGGTGGGCCCCGACCTCGTCGGCGATCTCGCGGAAGGCGGAGTACTCGGGGTGGCGGGGGTAGGAGATCGAGCCGCAGACGATGGCCCTGGGCCGGTGGGTCCTGGCCAGCTCCTGCACCTGGAGGTAGTCGATGAGGCCGGTCACGGCGTCGACGCCGTAGGGGACGAAGTCGAACCAGCGGCCGGAGAAGTTCGCCGGGGAGCCGTGGGTCAGGTGTCCGCCGTACGCGAGCCCCATGGCCAGCACGGTGTCGCCGGGCCGCAGCAGGGCGGCGTACGCGGCGAGCACGGCGGCGGAGCCGGAATGCGGCTGGACGTTGGCGTGCTCCGCGCCGAACAGTGCGCGGGCCCGTTCGACGGCGACCCGTTCGGCCTGGTCGGCGTACTCGCAGCCACCGTGGTGGCGGGCGCCGGGGTAGCCCTCGGCGTACTTGTTGGCGAGGGCGGAGCCGAGGGCCGCCAGGACGGCGGCGGAGGTGAAGTTCTCGGCGGCGATCAGCTGGAGGGTCTCGGCCTGCCGCCGCGTCTCGCCGGCCAGCACGTCGGCCATCTGCGGATCCTGGCGGCGCAGGGTGTTCGTCGGCTGGGTGATGACGCTCATGGCGCGGCTCCGACGCGGTGGATGGACCGGATACCGCCACTGTAGGCCCGCGCCGCGGATCCCGCCCCGCGGGCCGCTCGGGCGCCGCTCAGCGTCGGCCGTCGACGCCCGTCAGGGCCGCGACGACCGGGTCCAGCGCCTGCTGGATCTCGTCGCCGATGGAGCGGAAGAAGGTGATCGGGGCGCCGTACGGGTCGTACACCTCGTCCGCGTCGGGCGACGGGGCCAGCAGCCAGCCGCGCAGGGCCGCGGCGGCCCGCACCAGCGCGCGCGCCCGCTCCGCCATGCCGTCGTCGAGCGGCGGCAGCGTCGCGGGGTCTATGGCCCGCACCAGCCGGGTGAACTCCTTCAGGGTGAAGGTCCGCAGCCCGGCCGAGTGCCCCATGGAGATGACCTGCGCCCGGTGGTCGCGGGTCGCGGTGAGCACCAGGTCGGCGCGTATCACGTGCTCGTCCAGCAGCTCGCGCCCGATGAACCCGCTCGCGTCCGCGCCGAAGTCCGCGAGGACGGCCGCCGCGTTGGCCTCCATGGGCGCGCCCTCGTGCCCCCAGGTGCCCGCGCTCTCGACGATCAGGCCGCCCGCGGGCGTCCCGCCGAGGCGGTGGGTCAGGGCGTGGCGGGTCAGCCGCTCGGTGATGGGCGAGCGGCAGACGTTGCCGGTGCTGACGTGGAGTATGCGGAAGGCGTCCCCCCCGGCCGTTGCTATGCCACGCCCCTGAGGGCTCACGGAGCCACCTCGAGGTCGGGTACGACCTCGCGCAGCTGGTCCGCGGTCAGTGCCCCCTCGCGCAGCAGGACGGGAACCTTCCCGGTGACGTCGACGATCGAGGACGGCTGGATGCCCGGGGTGGGGCCGCCGTCCAGGTACACGGACACGGAGTCGCCGAGCATCTCGCGGGCGGCGTCGCAGTCCTCCGGCGCCGGGTGCCCGGTCAGGTTCGCCGAGGAGACGGCCATCGGGCCGACCTCGGTCAGCAGCTCGATCGCGACGGGGTGCAGGGGCATGCGGACGGCCACCGTGCCGCGGGTCTCACCGAGGTCCCAGGCCAGCGACGGCTGGTGCTTGGCGACCAGGGTCAGGGCGCCGGGCCAGAAGGCGTCGACCAGCTCCCAGGCCTGCTCGGTGAAGTCCGTGACCAGGCCGTGCAGGGTGTTCGGGGAGCCGATGAGCACGGGGGTGGGCATGTTGCGGCCCCGGCCCTTGGCGGCCAGCAGGTCGCCGACGGCCTCCGCGCTGAAGGCGTCCGCGCCGATGCCGTACAGCGTGTCCGTGGGCAGCACGACGAGCTCTCCGCGGCGCACGGCGGATGCGGCTTCACGCAGGCCCGTCTTACGGTCCGTCGCGTCGTTGCAGTCGTATCGCCGGGCCATCAGGGGGCCTCCTCGTGCGGGGTGATCGTGGCAGGGGTGTGCACAGGGCGCGTCGCGCTCATCACGGCATGGCCTTGCGGGCGGTCGCGAAGCGCGGGCGGTTGTTCAGGTCGGGGTGGTCGGCGGCGTCGGCCCAGCCCCGCTCCTCGGCGAAGATCCACGGGACCTGGCCGCCCTGGGTGTCGGCGTGCTCGATGACGACGATCCCGCCGGGCCGCAGCAGCCGGTGGGCGGTGCGTTCGATGCCGCGGATGGTGTCGAGGCCGTCCTCGCCGGAGAAGAGCGCCATCTCCGGATCGTGGTCGCGGGCCTCGGGGGCGACGTACTCCCACTCGGTGAGCGGGATGTACGGCGGATTGGAGATCACCAGGTCGACCTGGCCGTCCAGCTCCGGCAGCGCGCTGAGCGCGTCGCCCTGGTGGACGGAGACCCGGGACCCGTCGGCGTTCTTGCGGGTCCACCGCAGGGCGTCCTCGGACAGCTCCACCGCGTGCACGCGCGAGCGCGGCACCTCCTGCGCCATGGCGAGCGCGATGGCGCCCGAGCCGGTGCAGAGGTCCACGATCAGCGGCTCGACCACGTCCATCGCCCGAACGGCCTGTATGGCCCAGTCCACGACGGACTCGGTCTCCGGGCGCGGTACGAAGACGCCCGGTCCCACCTGGAGCTCCAGGTAGCGGAAGAAGGCGCGTCCGGTGATGTGCTGGAGGGGTTCGCGGGCCTCGCGGCGGGCGATGGTCTCCCAGTAGCGGGCGTCGAAGTCGACGTCCTTGACCAGGTGCAGCTCCCCGCGCTTGACGCCGTGCACGAAGGCCGCGAGTTCCTCCGCGTCGAAGCGCGGAGAGGGTACGCCTGCGGCGGCCAGCCGCTGAGTGGCCTGGGCCACCTCGGCAAGCAGCAAACTGCGAGGGCCTGGGGGTCGCCCCCCAGATTGTGGCTGCACGCTGGTCCTCCGGGCTGCTGTCGTACGGGCGGGACGGACGGAAGGGTTGCTGCGCGGCAGGTTTACTGCGCGGCCGCGAGCTTGGCGGCGGAGTCGGTGTCGACGCAGGCCTGGATGACCGAATCGAGGTCGCCGTCGAGCACCTGGTCCAAGTTGTACGCCTTGAACCCGGTCCGGTGGTCGGAGATCCGGTTTTCCGGGAAGTTGTACGTACGGATCTTCTCGGACCGGTCGACGGTGCGCACCTGGCTGCGGCGCACGTCGGAGGCCTCCTGCTCGGCGGCCTCCTGGGCGGCGGCGAGGAGCCGCGAGCGCAGGATGCGCATGGCCTGCTCCTTGTTCTGGAGCTGGCTCTTCTCGTTCTGGCAGGAGGCGACCACACCGGTCGGCACGTGCGTGATGCGCACGGCGGAGTCGGTGGTGTTGACGGACTGGCCGCCGGGGCCCGAGGAGCGGTACACGTCGATGCGGAGGTCGTTCATGTTGACCTCGACCTCGACCTCCTCGGCCTCCGGGGTGACGAGCACGCCGGCGGCGGAGGTGTGGATGCGGCCCTGCGACTCGGTGGCGGGCACGCGCTGTACGCGGTGCACTCCGCCCTCGTACTTCAGCCGCGCCCAGACGCCCTGGCCGGGCTCCGTGGCGCCGTTGCCGCCCTTGGTGCGCACGGAGACCTGGACGTCCTTGTAGCCGCCCAGCTCGGACTCGGTGGCGTCGATGATCTCGGTCTTCCAGCCGACGCGCTCGGCGTAGCGCAGGTACATGCGCAGCAGGTCACCGGCGAACAGGGCGGACTCGTCGCCGCCCGCGCCCGCCTTGACCTCCAGGAGCACGTCCTTGTCGTCGCTGGGGTCGCGCGGAACGAGCAGCAGGCGGAGCTTTTCGGTCAGCTCGACGCGCTGGGCGCTCAGTTCCTTGGCCTCCGCGGCGAAGTCGGGGTCGATGGCGGCGTACTCCTTGGCCGTCTCGATGTCCTCGCCCGTCTGCTTCCACGCCCGGAACGTGGCCACGATCGGCGTCAGCTCCGCGTAGCGCTTGTTGAGCTTGCGCGCGTTGGCCTGATCGGAGTGGACCGACGGGTCGGCGAGCTTCTTCTCAAGATCGGCGTGCTCGCCGATCAGGTCCTCGACCGCCTCGAACATCGGGGGCTCCTGGGGTGAAAAGTACGAACGGGCTGCGGGAGGGCTGTACGGCGCCCACGAGGGGGCCAGGACGACAAAGGCGCCGGTCCGGCCGCCCCCGAGTGGACTGGGGGGCGGCCGCTGACCGGCGCCGTGGGCTCGCTACTTCGAGCCGGCAGCCTTGCCGAAGCGGGCCTCGAAGCGGGCCACGCGGCCACCGGTGTCGAGGATCTTCTGCTTGCCCGTGTAGAACGGGTGGCACTCGGAGCAGACCTCGGCGCGGATGGCGCCCTCGGTCAGGGTGCTACGGGTGGTGAACGACGCGCCACAGGTGCAGCTGACCTGGGTCTCGACGTACTGGGGGTGGATGTCGCTCTTCAAGGTGTCTCCTAGATCGGGAGGGCACCGGGTCGCAGGGGCCGAATTGCGCGCTGCGTGAACCGGGGCCGACGGACCAGTCTGCCAGGACCGGACCGCCTGTCAAAATTCAGGACGCCTCACATAACGGGGAGGGGGCTCCGGGTATTCCTACTGGACGATCGAACCCGCGCCGCTCCGGTCATTGGCGGAGTTCTGCAGGGCCTCGGCGGGTATCGGCTGGTCTCCGCGCAGGGCGTCCCAGACGAGCTTGGACTCCTGCTCCAGCGGTACGACGCGGTCCTTGTCCTTGGGGTAGTCCATCACCGGCAGGGTGATCATGTGCATGTTCTCGGCCCCGAGGCCCTGGAGGCCCGAGGCGAAACCCATGAGGGACTTCACGTCGCCGAGGCCCTTGTCGGTGGTGATCGCCTTGGTGGCGGTGTCCGCGACGGACAGGAGCCGCTTGGGGTTGTCGAACACCCCGATGCTCTTGACCTGCTTGATCAGCGCCTTGATGAAGGCCTGCTGGAGCTGTATTCGGCCGAGGTCGCTGCCGACGCCGACGCTCTTGCGGGTACGGACGAGGCCGAGGGCCTGTTCGCCGTTGAGCTTGTGGGAGCCGGCCGGGAGGTCGAGGTGGCTGCCTTTGTCGTCCTTGATCGGCTTGGTGGTGGTCAGCGGGACGCCGCCCAGACTGTCGACGATCTTCTTGAAGCCGGTGAAGTCGACCTCGATGTAGTGGTCCATCCGGATCCCCGACATCTTCTCGACGGTCGTGACCGCGCAGGCGGCCCCACCGACGGTGTAGGCCTCGTTGAACTGCTCGAAGGTGGCCTTCGAGGTCTTCCCGCCGCTCGTCGTGCAGGCCGGCCGGTTGATCATGGTGTCGCGCGGGATCGAGACGATACTGGCCTGCTTGTGGCCGTCGTACAGGTGGACGACCATCGCGGTGTCGGAGCGTGCCGAGCCGCCGTCGTCGGCGCCGTACTGGGCGTTGTCGCCGCCGCGGCGCGAGTCGGAGCCGAGGACGAGGATGTCCATCGAGCCGTTGTCCACGTTCTGCGGGCGGTCCTTGCCGAGCGCGGCGTCGATGTCCACGCTCTTCAGGTTGCTGTTGTACTTGACGTAGAAGTAGCCCAGTCCGGCTCCGCCCAGCACCAGCACGCCGGCCGCGGTCCACGCGGTGACGCGCAGGGCTTTACGGCCGCCGCTCGGCGGTTTGCGGCGGCTGGGCCTCGCGGCACGCCTGCGGCTGGCCCTGCTGTCCTGACTCATGCTCTCCTCAGTCCCGGTGTACCGGCGGCCCGGTCCGGACGCCTCCCCTGATCCCCGTTGTCTTCAGTGTCAGACGGCGGGGCGGATCCCAGGGTTCCATGCCAACGTGACCATTCAGTGATGAACGTACGGAGGACGTACGTCAATGGACAGCGGGTGACGGAAGGGCTACCCGGCGTTCCCCGCCCAGGCCCGTGCGGGTGCGCACCGCTCCGGCTGTGGCGAACGTCGCACCCGCGGAACGCCGCCGCCCCCGCCGGAGGACCGGCGGGGGCGGGGCGTCGTCGCTGGTGCGCGGCGCGGAGATCAGTCGTCGTTCTTGCCCGACGGGGTAGTCTTCGCGATCTGCATCAGGAACTCGGCGTTCGACTTGGTCTGCTTCATCTTGTCGAGCAGCAGCTCGATCGCCTGCTGCGAGTCGAGCGCGTGCAGCACTCGGCGCAGCTTCCAGACGATCGCGAGTTCCTCGCTGTTGAGGAGGATCTCCTCCTTGCGGGTGCCCGAGGGGTCGACGTCGACGGCGGGGAAGATCCGCTTGTCCGCGAGCTTGCGGTCGAGCTTCAGCTCCATGTTGCCGGTGCCCTTGAACTCCTCGAAGATCACCTCGTCCATGCGCGAGCCGGTGTCGACCAGCGCGGTGGCCAGGATGGTCAGCGAGCCGCCGTCCTCGATGTTGCGCGCGGCACCGAAGAAGCGCTTCGGCGGGTAGAGCGCGGTCGAGTCGACACCACCGGACAGGATGCGGCCGGAGGCCGGGGCCGCGAGGTTGTACGCGCGTCCCAGACGGGTGATCGAGTCCAGCAGGACGACCACGTCGTGACCCAGCTCGACGAGACGCTTGGCGCGCTCGATGGCCAGCTCGGCGACGGTGGTGTGGTCCTCGGCCGGACGGTCGAAGGTCGAGGAGATGACCTCGCCCTTCACCGACCGCTGCATGTCGGTGACCTCTTCCGGACGCTCGTCGACCAGGACGACCATCAGGTGGCACTCGGGGTTGTTGACCGTGATCGCGTTGGCGATGGCCTGCATGATCATGGTCTTGCCGGTCTTCGGCGGGGCCACGATCAGACCGCGCTGGCCCTTGCCGATCGGCGCGACGAGGTCGATGATGCGGGTCGTCAGCACACCCGGGTCGGTCTCCAGACGGAGCCGGTCCTGGGGGTACAGCGGGGTCAGCTTCTGGAACTCGGGGCGGCCGCGGCCCGATTCGGGCCCCATGCCGTTGGACGAGTCCAGGCGCACGAGCGCGTTGAACTTCTCGCGGCGCTCGCCGTCCTTGGGCTGGCGCACGGCGCCGGTGACGTGGTCACCCTTGCGCAGACCGGCCTTGCGGACCTGGGCGAGGGAGACGTACACGTCGTTCGGGCCGGGCAGGTAGCCCGAGGTCCGGATGAACGCGTAGTTGTCGAGGATGTCGAGGATGCCCGCGACGGGAATCAGTACGTCGTCGTCGGCGACCTGCGGCTCGTTCGGGGTGAACTCGTCGCGCCCACGACGGCCCCGGCGGTCGCGGTAGCGGCCGCGGCGGCCGCGGCGGCCGTCCTCGTCGAAGTCGTCCTGCGGGCCGTTGTCCTGACGGTCCTGACGGCCCTGGCTCTGGCCCTGACCCTGGCCGCCCTGCTGCTGGCCGCCCTGGCCCTGACCCCGGTTGCCCTGGCGGCCCTGACGGTCCTGGCGGTCGCCGCGGTCGCCGCGGTCGGCGCGCTCGGCGCCGCCCTGCTGCTGGCCCTGGCCGCCCTGCTGCTGACCCTGGCCCTGGCTCTGGGCCTGACCCTGGCCGCCCTGACCCTGGCCCTGGTTCTGGCCCTGGTCGTCGCCCTTGCCGCGGTCACGGCGGTCGCGCTGGCGCTCCGTACGGTCGCCCCGCTCGCCGCGCTCGCCGCGCTCGCCGCGGTCACGGCGGTCCCGGCGGGTGCGGCCCTCGGTGGCCTCCTGACCGGAAACGGCGGTCGCGGCCTCGGCCTTGACGTCGGGCTGCGCGGTGGCGGTCGCGGTCGCGGTGTCGGGCTTCTGCTCGACCTGCACGGCCGCGGCGGGCGCCGCGGACTCCGGGCTGCCGGAGGGGGCCGTGGCGCGGCGGCGGCGACGCTCGCCGACGGGCTGGTCCTCGCTGGCCGGCTGGCCGGGGATGTCGATCTGGGCCTGCGCGGCGGGCTTCTCGGCGGGCGCCTCGGCGGCGGCCTCGCCCGTGCGGGCCTTGCTGGTGGCGCGACGCTTCGGCTTGGCCTCGGCGTCGTCGGCGGGGGCGGAGGCCTTGGCCTTGGCGGCGGAGCCACCGGCCTGCGTCTCCTTGATGACCTCGATCAGCTGGCTCTTGCGCATCCGCGCGGTGCCCCTGATACCGAGGCCCGACGCGACCTGCTGCAGCTCGGCCAGGACCATGCCCTCGAGGCCGGTGCCGGAGCGGCGACGCTTGGGTGCGGCGCCCGCGGCGGAGGCACTGGTGTCGACACTGGTGTCGGCAGCGCCCATCAGATCGGTGGTGTCGCTCACGAAGGGTCCTTCCCTGGAGCGGACGTCGGCCTGTCTGGCTCGGCGACCGGTTGTGCTGTCCGATCGCGGTCCTTGACTTGATGGGTCGTGGACCGCAGCCCGGGCGGTGGTCCGCCGGCAGAGATACCGCGGCGGAGGGAAACGTGCATGGGTTCCGGCGAGAAGCCCCAGAGCTGGAAGCGTGGGAATGTCACGCCGATTCCGGAGCGTGCTCGAAACTGCTTGGCAGTGATCAAAGCAGTTGGGGAGGCTCCCGGAGGAAAGGTGGTCCCGAATGGGGACACTGAGCACCGAGCCATGGCGGCTTCGGATGCGCACTTGAGACTAACACTACCGGATCCAACAGACATTCCCCCTCTCAGTCACCGGCAATCGCGCCCGTCCGCGGGGGCGGCCTGCCCGGCCGCCCCGCCCCTGGCGGCTTTCGTCTAGCCGCCCTGGCTGCCCAGCGGAAGTACGCTCGCGCCCGCCGCGTCGAGGGCGAGCCGGTTGGCCGCCCACCCTTCGCCCGCGAGCTGCGCGACCTTGTCGGCCGCGTCGTTGTCGACCAGCGCGAGGACCGTGGGTCCGGCGCCGGAGATGACCGCGGGGATGCCGTCCGCCCGCAGCCTGTTGACCAGTGCCACGCTCTCGGGCATCGCCGGGGAGCGGTACTCCTGGTGGAGCCGGTCCTCGGTGGCGGGGAGCAGCAACTCGGGACGCCTGGTCAGGGCTTCGACGAGCAGGGCCGCGCGGCCCGCGTTGGCGGCGGCGTCCACGTGCGGGACGTGGCGCGGCAGGAGGCCGCGCGCGGTTTCGGTCAGTACCGGCCTGGAGGGGACGAAGACCACCGGAACGATGGAATCCGAGGGCTCCATCCGGATGGCCTTGGCGCTGCCGCCGTCCATCCAGGCCAGGGTGAAGCCGCCGAGCAGGCAGGCGGCGACGTTGTCGGGGTGGCCCTCGATCTCGGTGGCCAGTTCCAGCAGCGCGGTGTCGTCGAGGCGTGCCTCTCCGCCTATGGTCACGGCGCGGGCGGCGACGATGCCGGCGCAGATGGCGGCGGAGGAGGAGCCGAGGCCGCGGCCGTGCGGGATGCGGTTGGCGCAGACCACCTCGAGGCCGCGCGGCTGGCCGCCCAGCAGGTCGAAGGCGGTGCGCATGGAGCGTACGAGCAGGTGGCTCTCGTCGCGCGGCAGGTTGTCGGCGCCCTCACCCGCGATGTCGACGTTCAGGCCGGAGTCGGCGACGCGGACGACCACGTCGTCGTACAGACCCAGGGCCAGTCCGAAGGCGTCGAAGCCCGGGCCGAGGTTGGCACTGCTGGCGGGAACGCGCACCCGTACGGCGGCGGCGCGGAATGCTGGACCGGCCACGCTCGATGACACTCCTTGTGACTGTGCGAGATCTTTGCCGTGAATCTGCGAGCTGGGAATCTTCGCTGTGAATGTACTGGAGAACGTACGACACCCGAAGGCCCTTGGGGCAGCACCGCGTCATATGCGCGGTGGCGGATGTAAGTACAGCGTATCGAAGGAAGGTTCTCCTCCGACATAGGGCGCACAGGAGGCGCACGATGCGTGTCGCGGTGTTCCGTCACGCTTTTGTGGTCGTACGGGCCGAGTTGCCGGATTCCTGGAGTGCTCCGGGGAGCATTCCAGGAATCCGGCGACGGCGTGGCGGGACCGGCCCCCGGAGGGTCAGACCAGACCGAGGCGTACGGCGGCGGCCTCGGCGTCCACCGGGACGGTGACCGGCTGCGGAGCGCCGGCGACCGCCCAGTCGGGGTCCTTGAGGCCGTTGCCGGTGACGGTGCAGACGATCTTCTGCCCCGGGTCGACCAGGCCCAGCTCGGCGGCCTTGAGCAGACCGGCGACGGACGCGGCCGAGGCGGGCTCGACGAAGACGCCCTCCTGTGCGGCCAACAGGCGGTAGGCGGCCAGGATCTGGCGGTCCGTCACCTCGTCGATGAGGCCGCCGGACTCCTCCCGGGCCTGGAGGGCGTACTCCCAGGAGGCCGGGTTGCCGATCCGGATCGCGGTGGCGATGGTGTGCGGCTCCTTGACGACCTCGCCGCGCACGATGGGCGCGGAGCCGGAGGCCTGGAAGCCCCAGACGCGGGGGGTGCGGGAGGCGAGGCCGTCGGCCTTGTACTCCTTGAACCCCTTCCAGTACGCGGTGATGTTGCCCGCGTTGCCCACCGGGAGGACGTGGATGTCGGGCGCGTCGCCGAGCGCGTCGACGATCTCGAACGCCGCCGTCTTCTGGCCCTCGATGCGGACCGGGTTGACGGAATTGACCAGCGCGACCGGGTAGTTGTCGGCCAGCGCGCGGGCCAGCGAGAGGCAGTCGTCGAAGTTGCCGTCGACCTGCAGGATCTTGGCGCCGTGGATGAGCGCCTGACCCATCTTGCCGAGGGCGATCTTGCCCTGCGGCACGAGGACGGCGCAGACCATGCCCGCGCGCACCGCGTAGGCGGCGGCGGAGGCGGAGGTGTTGCCTGTGGAGGCGCAGATGACCGCCTTCGCGCCTTCCTCCTTGGCCTTGGAGATCGCCATGGTCATACCGCGGTCCTTGAAGGACCCGGTCGGGTTCGCACCCTCGACCTTGAGGTGGACTTCACAGCCGGTGCGCTCGGAGAGCACCTGGGCGGGGACGAGGGGCGTACCGCCCTCGCGGAGCGTGACCACCGGGGTGGCGGCCGTCACCGGAAGCCGGTGCCGGTACTCCTCGATGATGCCGCGCCACTGGTGGGTGCCGTTGTCGGTCATGGGTCCCTTACTCCCCTTCAACACGCATGATGCTGGCGACACCGCGAACGGTGTCCAGCTTCCGCAGCGCCTCGACGGTCCCGGAGAGGGCGGCGTCGGGAGCGCGGTGGGTGACGACCACGAGGGAGGCTTCGTTGCCGACCCCGTCCGGACGTCCTTGCTGCCTAACGGTATCGATGGAGACACCGTGTTCTGCGAACGTGGTCGCCACCTGGGCGAGCACGCCCGGCTTGTCGGCCACGTCGAGGCTGATGTGGTACCGCGTGACGACGTCGCCCATGGGGCTGACCGGCAGCTGGGTGTACGCCGACTCGCCGGGCCCCGTCACCTCGGCGAGCTTGTTGCGGCAGACGGCCACCAGGTCGCCGAGGACCGCGGACGCGGTCGGCGCGCCGCCCGCGCCGGGACCGTAGAACATCAAACGCCCGGCGGCCTCGGCCTCGACGAAGACGGCGTTGTACGCCTCCCGGACCGAGGCGAGGGGGTGGCTGAGCGGGATCATCGCCGGGTGGACGCGGGCGGTGACGGACTGGCCGTCCGCGGCGCGCTCCAGGATGGCGAGCAGCTTGATGGTGCAGCCCATCCGCTTGGCCGAGGCGAAGTCCGCGGCGCTGACCTCGGTCATGCCCTCGCGGTAGACGTCGTCGAGGCGGACCCGGGTGTGGAAGGCGATGCCCGCGAGGATCGCGGCCTTCGCGGCGGCGTCGTAGCCCTCGACGTCGGCGGTCGGGTCGGCCTCGGCGTACCCGAGGGCGGTGGCCTCGTCGAGCGCCTCCTGGTACCCGGCGCCGGTGGAGTCCATCTTGTCGAGGATGAAGTTCGTCGTGCCGTTGACGATGCCCATCACGCGGTTGATCTTGTCGCCGGCGAGGGACTCGCGCATCGGGCGGACCAGCGGGATGGCGCCGGCCACGGCGGCCTCGTAGTAGAGGTCCCGCCCGTGCTGGTCGGCCGCGGCGTGCAGGGCGGCGCCGTCCTGGGCGAGGAGCGCCTTGTTTGCCGACACCACGGAGATGCCGTGCTCGAAGGCGGTGGTGATCAGGGTGCGGGCGGGCTCGATGCCGCCGATGACCTCGATCGCGACGTCGATGTCGCCCCGTTTGAGCAGGGCGGTCGCGTCGGTGGTGATGAGCGCGGGATCAATGCCCTCGCGCACCTTGGAGGGCCGTCGCACGGCGACGCCGGCCAGCTCGACCGGCGCGCCGATCCTCGCCGCCAGATCGTCGGCGTGCGTCGTCATGATGCGCGCCACCTCTGAGCCGACGACTCCACAGCCCAGCAGCGCCACCTTCAGCGGACGCGTACGCATCATTCGACCCAAGCCTTTCGATCCACGAATCGATCTTCGACCAGCCCCGGCGCGCGGACGTGCGCGCGGGGTTTGAACCAGTCTCACTCAATGGACAGGAGTTTCCATCCTTGGTCCATTGAGTGAGACGGCAATTTCATTATCCGACGTCGAGACGCAGGAGATCTTCCTCTGTGTCACGTCGGACGATCACCCGGCCCGCTCCGTCACGCACGGCGACGACCGGCGGACGCAGCGCGTGGTTGTAGTTGCTCGCCATGGAACGGCAGTACGCGCCGGTGGCGGGCACCGCGATGAGGTCGCCGGGCGCCAGGTCGGCGGGCAGGAAGGCGTCCCGCACCACGATGTCACCGCTCTCGCAGTGCTTGCCGACGACGCGGCAGAGCATGGGCTCGGCGTCGGAGCTGCGCGAGACCAGTGCCACGCTGTATTCGGCGTCGTAGAGGGAGGTGCGGATGTTGTCCGACATCCCGCCGTCGACGCTGACGTACGTCCGCAGCCCGGCCAGCGGCTTGATCGTGCCGACCTCGTAGAGCGTGAAGGCGGTGGGCCCGACGATGGCGCGGCCCGGCTCGACGGAGATCCGCGGCGCGGCCAGTCCGGCGCTCTCGCACTCGCGCCCGACGATCTCGGTCAGCGCCTTGGCGATCTCGTGCGGCTCGCGCGGGTCGTCGCTGTCCGTGTAGGCGATGCCGAGGCCGCCGCCGAGGTCGATCTCGGGCAGCTCGACGCCGTGCTCGTCGCGTACGGCGGCCAGCAGCTGCACCACGCGCTTGGCGGACACCTCGAAACCGGCCATGTCGAAGATCTGCGAGCCGATGTGGGAGTGGATCCCGATCAGCTCCAGGCTGTCGTGCCCGAGGGCGCGGCGTACGGCCTCCGCGGCCTGTCCGTCGGCGACGGCGATGCCGAACTTCTGGTCCTCGTGCGCGGTCGCGATGAACTCGTGGGTGTGTGCCTCGACGCCGACCGTGACGCGGATCTGCACGCGCTGACGGACCCCCAGCTCGGCGGCGACGTGCGCGACGCGGACGATCTCCTGGAAGGAGTCGAGGACGATCCGCCCGACCCCCGCCTCGACGGCGCGGCGGATCTCGGGGAGGGACTTGTTGTTGCCGTGGTAGGCGATCCGCGCGGCGGGCATCTCGGCGGCGAGCGCGGTGGCCAGCTCACCGCTGGAGCACACGTCGAGGTTGAGCCCCTCCTCCTTGAGCCAGCGCACGACGGCCTTGGAGAGGAAGGCCTTGCCGGCGTAGAAGACGTCGGCGCCGGGCCCGAAGGCGGTCGCCCAGGCGCGGCAGCGGGCCCGGAAGTCCTCCTCGTCGAGGAAGTAGGCAGGAGTGCCGAACTCCTCGGCGAGCCGGGTCACTTCGACCCCGCCGACGCTGACCACACCGTCGCCGCCGCGGGTGACGGTCCGGGACCACACCTTCTCGGGGAGCAGGTTGAGGTCGGCGGCCGGAGGGGCGTAGTGCCCCTCGGGCATGACGTCGGCGTGACGGGGACCGGCGGGATGTGCGGAGCGGCTCATGACGCTTCTCTTTCTCCTCTAAACCACTTCAGGAATATCGACACCGAGCAGGGTCAGGCCACCGGCCAGCACCGTCCCGGCGGCTTCGGCGACTGCGAGCCGGGAACGGTGGGCGGCCGAGGGTTTCTCGTCCCCCATGGGCAGGACCTCGTACTGGAAGTCCAGGAGGGCGTCGGCGAGCGTGACCAGGTGGCGGGCGAGCCGCTCGGGCGCCCGGTGGTGCGCGGCGGCTTCGAGGGCGAGGGGATAGTCGGCGAGCGCGGCCAGCAGCGCGGGTGCGCGGCCGTCGCTCAGGCCGGTCACGTCCGTCAGGGGGCCGGGCAGCACCCCGAGCAGGGCCCCGCCGCGCGCCAGGGCCCGGGCGCGGCTGACGGCGTACCGGACGCGGAAGAACTCGCTGGCCTCGCCCTGGACGAGCAGGACGCCGTCGAAGAAGGGGGGCTGCTCGGGGTCGGTGGCGAGCATGGCCCAGCGGGCGGCGTCGCGCCCGAAGCGGCGTACGACATCCCCGTCGGCGGGGGCCACGGGCGCGACGCGGGACGGCTCGGCGGCGGCGCTCACGCCCTCGCCGCTCCCGTCATGGGCGCGCAGGATCCGTACGACGGCTTCGCGCACGGCGCGGGCGCGGAGGTCTAGGCCGGGGGCGTCGGCAGGGTCGGGGGCGTCGGCTCCGTACCGCTGGCGGATCCGCAGGCGCCGCACCAGCTCGGCCAGGTCGTCGGCGCCGCGGCGCAGAGTGAAGTTCAGGAACCCGGGACCGGTGATCTCCACGCGCTCGATCCCTTCGACCGCGCGCAGCCGCAGGGCCAGCAGGGCGGCGACCTCGGCGGGAGGCCGTCCGCTCGCCTTGGCCAGCTGGAGGGCGACGGGGCTGGCGTACTCCCCCGCTCCCCCGGGCCGGGTCCGCTCGACGACGACCCGCTCGGGCACGGCGGCCCCGGCGCCCAGCTCCCCGTCCTCGACGGCGCAGCGCACGGCGCGCACGACGGTACGGGAGAGGTCAGCGGGGGTCACGGGACCCACCCTAGGGGAGAAGGTCCCCCCGGACGCGAACCGGTTTCGCCATGTGAACGCCCCGCCCGCCACCATCGCCGCGCTTGCGCTCGACGAGCCGCCGCACGACGCGCACCAGCTCGGCGGGTTCGAAGGGCTTGGCGAGAAACGCGTCCACCTCGGCGACGGTGCCGGACTCCACCTCGTACTGCGTGCAGGCGCTGACGATCGCGACGGGCAGCGTCCGCGTCCGCGGATCGGCCCGCAGCCGGGCGACGGTCCCGAACCCGTCGAGGCGCGGCATGACGACATCGAGGGTGATCACATCGGGGCACACCCGGTGGACGACGTCCAGGCACTCGGCACCATCGTTCGCGGTCACGACCTCGAAGCCCTCCAGCTCGAGATTGACCTTGATCAGCTGCCGGATGACCTTGTTGTCGTCGACAACAAGCACCCGGCCCGAGGTGCCTGACACAACTCGAGAGTAGGTCGCCCTAAGCCCCCGCGTCCGGGTTTTTGCCACTTCCACCCCCTCCGGGCGACCCGCCCCTCCACGACCCGCAAACGGGTTCCTGATCACCCCGCGGATGCTGGTAGTGTTCAACCCGTCGCCGCACAGCGGATGACACGCCCCCGTAGCTCAGGGGATAGAGCAACGGCCTCCGGAGCCGTGTGCGCAGGTTCGAATCCTGCCGGGGGCACTTCGCAGGAAGTGCCAGAGAGACCCTCCAAACAGTGTCAGTGCTGTTCGGAGGGTCTTCTTGTATTTCGCACCGTGGATACCCGCAGACCAGATTTTCGGGGGGACAACACCGTGGACGACAGGCTTCGCGATTTCGCGAAGGGATCACCGAACTTCGGGGTCCTCTACCAACATCAGCCTCTGCTCTCTCTGTACGGCGCCTCAGCTGAGGCCACGGTGTTCACCCACCCCAACTCATCCCTGGTGCAGGCAGGACAGTTCGGCGAGGTCCTCGCGGAGGAGCTGATCACCCGCATCGGCATGCGGGTCGAGGGCGACCGCCAGATCGACCGGCTGACGGCGTTGACGCGTGCCGGGGTCCTCGTCCCCGAGATCCGTGACGACTTCGACCGGGTGCGCCGTGACCGGAACAAGGCCGCGCACAGCCACCTCTTCGACACCGCGAAACCGAGCGCTTCAAGTGCTTCGAGTACGACGAACTCATCGCCCGCGACAAAGTGAACCTCGACATCACCTGGATGAAGGACCCGGCGCTCGACGACGCCGACAGCCTGCTGCCTCCCGAGGTGATCGCGCAGGAGATCGTGGAGGACTTGCAGGCCGCGCTCAGCGAGTTCGCCGCGATCGCGGAGGCGCTCGGTGGCGAGATCTCGGCCGACACTGACGAGATCCAGCCAGGGGAAGGTGCTTAATCCGCAAGTGAGTTGACCCGCCCCCGTCCCGCCGGAAGTCTTGATCTCGTTCAATCAGCGAGACGGGGGCATTCCATGGCCGTTCCGCAGCCGCAGACGCGCGAGTTCCAGGCGTTCAAGACCAATATCGAGTACGCCCGGAAGATGGTCCTCGCCGGCCAGAGCCTGGCGGCCTTCCAGTCCCCCGTCTTCGACATCGGCGACTTCTACCGCGCCGCCTGGGTGCAGGCGGTCAGTGCCATCGACCACTGGTTCCACGAGGAGCTGTACCGGCGGGTGGCCGACCTCGCCGCCGAAGACAGTCCCGGCATGCCCTACCAGCTGACCAAGTTCGAGCTGCCGCTGGAGAAGGTCGAGGAGGTCCGACGGGGTACGACCACGCTCGCCGACGCCGTATCAGAGCACGTCAAGACGAAGTGGGCGAATGCCTCCCTCCAGAACCCGCGCAAGATCAGCGAGGCGCTGAAGCTGGTCACGGAGGAGAACATCTGGGGCAAGGCCGCAGTTCAAATCAACGAGTGGAACCACGGCCGCACGGGGATGACCGACCAGACCCTCAAGAAGCAGTACATCTCGATCACCGACCGTCGCAACAAGATCGCCCATGACGCCGACTTGCTGGACGGCGACCTGAAGCGGCGACGGCCGATCTCTGACGCGGACGTCACCGACGCGATCGACTGGATCGAGCGGATCGCTCTCGCGATCGCCAAGGTGCTGGGCTGAACCTCCGGGCGCTGCGGACTGGTGTCCGTAGTGCCCTGAGCTTCTCAAGAGCCCGGCGACCTGCCATCGCCATACATGGGGAGGCCGGAGGTGGGCAGGTCTCCGCCGAGGTCGGCGGGGAGAGGGATGGGCTCGCCGTACTTTCCGTGGACGACGCCCTTGTACTCGGCTTCTGACGGGCGGGTGAACAGGGACCACGTACCGGTGCGGGGATCGATCTGGAGGAGGCGGGGGACGCGTGCCGCCGCGTACCACGCGGTCTTCTCGTTGATCCCCCTCAGCCGCTCGTTCGGCGAGATGACCTCCACCGCGAGGGCGATCGCGTCCGCGTCCAGCAGCCAGGCGTCGTCCTCCTTGAAGGCGCGCGGTCCGATGGTCAGATCCGGAGTCGCGTAGTCGTCCGGATCGTCGGGCATCGGAACGGACACGTTCTCGTACGCCTCATATGCGGCGGCGAGGCTGGGTCGGATCGCGTCGCGGAGGTCGATGACCGTCCCGGCGTGCTTGCCGCTCGGGCTCGGGGACATCATGAGAGTGCCCCCGATGATCTCCACACGCAGTCCGGTGGCCTGTTCGATCCGCTCAGCGGCGTCCCGCAGGTGGCCACGGCGCACGGGGATGGGGTGGTGGGCGGGGTCCGCCACGGTGTCGCCTCCTTGCCTGCGGAAAGTGAGTGCGAGGCCCAGGTGTACGGGGGCCTCGGCACGCGCACGGCGCGTTTCACCTTACGGCAGCCCCCGTACCGCCACTGGCTCCGCCGGGGGGAGGTGCAGGGGTGGGCCCTCGGTCAGGACGAGGACGACCGACAGGCCGCCGGTGGCGTGGTGGGCGGTTCGCACGCTGCGGACCGCGCGCCAAGTGCCCCAGATGCGGATGTGCTGGCCGGGGCGGACCGCGATCGCCGCGATCTCCCTCGTTGAGGGGGTGGGGACGAGGTCTGCGGCCTTCAGCTCGGACCAGACCGTCTTGCCGATGCCGCCCGCGCGGTCGCTGACGCCCCAGCGGTGGCTGAGCGCGTCCACTACCGCCAGCCCACGGCCGTGCTCGTCGTCCGTTTCTGGACGCCTGACCTCGGGTCGGCCGGAGCCGGCGTCGCTGACCTCCAGGCGCAGCAGCCCTTCCGCCGAGGAGTGTGCGATGCGGACGCGGACCTGGCGGTCACTGGGCGCCGGTGCGCGGAGCGCGTTGGACACAAGCTCGGAGAGGACGAGTTCGGCGGTGTGGAGGATGTCGTCCCCCGCGCCCCAGTCCACGAGTACGGCGTGCAGTGCCGCGCGGGCCCTTGGCGCGCTGCGCGCGTGGCGGGAGAGACGGAACGCGGCTTCGTTCAGTGCGGTCACAGCAGCCCCTTGAGGTTGATGGCTGGCGATCAAGTCACGTCGACAGGGGCCGGGTTGGCCCCGGCCCGACGAGCGTGCCGCACTCCATGGGATTCGTGCAATATTGAATGCAGCAGAATCGCCTCATTCACTCCTACGAGCAAAGCGCCGACGCGAAGGGCGCTGCTCTGATAGGGAGTTGTCCATGCCGAACGTGAAGCCATCCACTGTCCTCGGTCGTCAACTCGGCGACGAACTCCGCCGCCTGCGCGAGGCGGCGGGTCTCACCACCGCCGCAGCGGCGAAGGCCCTCGACTGCACTGGCGGCAAGATCAGCCGGATCGAGAACGGCCATGTGCCGGTTCGGACACCTGATCTCGTCGCACTCATGGACGCGTACGGCGTGAGCGCCCCAGAAACTCGCGAGCGCCTGGGCGCCCTGGCCCGAAGGGCCAACCGCCGTCGGCGAGAGGGCTGGTGGCATCAGTACGGATCGGTTCTCGCCGACGCCTACCGCGACTACATCGAGATGGAAGACATCTGCGACAGCATCAGGACCTTCCAGGCCCAGTTGGTACCGGGGCTGCTCCAGACCGCCGAGTACGGTCGGGCCGTCACCGTCGCCTCACGCGCGTGGCACAGCGCGGAGGAGGTCGACCAGTTCGTACAGGTGCGACTGGCTCGGCAGGAACGACTCGCCGGTGAGAGGAAAGTCGAACTCTGGGCCATCCTCGCCGAAGGCGTGCTCCGCCAGCAGGTGGGCGGCCCGACCGTGATGCGTGACCAGCTGGAACACTTGGCAGACATGGCGGAACAGCCCAACATCACTGTCCAGGTGCTGCCGTTCTCGCGTGGGGCGCACTCCGGTATGTTCGGGCCATACCTGCTGATGAGCTTTCCGCGGATCGCGGCGCAGAGCCTCGTACTGACGGAGACTCCGACGGGCAACATTTGGATGGAACAGGAGTCCGAGGTCGCCCGGTACCGGGAGCTCTTCGACGATGCCCGTACGTCCGCGTTGCCACCCACGGAATCGCTCGGGCTGATTCGCCACATCGCCAAGGAGCACAGACCATGAACCAGGCCCACTCTCCCGTACCCGACCTCACCGAAGCGGCGTGGCGCAGCAGCAGTTACAGCGGCGGCCAGGGCGAGTGCGTCGAGGTCGCCGACGGCGTCCCCGGCATTGTGCCCGTCCGCGACAGCAAGCGGCCCGCCGGGCCCGTGATCGGGTTCGGGCCCGGCGCTTGGCAGGTGTTCGTCACCCAGGTGTGCTGAGGAGCCGGGCCGCCAGCGCACGGGCGCTCGCCGGGACACCGTGGACCGGTTCGCCGTACAGGGCGTGAGCCTGGTCCAGGGTGGGCAAGAAGTTCGGTGCGCGGTCGGTGGGGGCGCGGTCGAGGAGCGTGGTGCCGGTCTCGGCTTCCTGAGTGGGGGCGTAGCCGGCGGCGCGCAGGGCGGTGAGGGTCTCCTCGGGGGGTGCTGTGGAGATCAGGACCGTGGGGGCGATCCGGCGCAAGCGGAGTTTGGCCAGGCCGCGGGCCTGGGCCACCTCGGCGATCAGTGCGGTGTCGTCCGAGCGGATGCAGCAGGCGGAGCGGACGACTTTGAGTTGTCCGTGGGTGCGGGCGGTGTCCTTGATCGTGTAGGCGAGCGGTTGTGGCAGCGGGGTGCCGCGCTCGCTCGCGGTGGTGAGGCGGTCGAGCAGTTCGTCCGCGCTCCAGCCGGCGTCCAGGGCCCGGCGTACGGAGGCCGCGGTGATCCGCCAGACCACGGCGTGCCCTTCGGACTCGATGTCGCCGACAGCGGAGAGCAGGTCTGCGAGGGCGGGCGCGGGCGCACCGGTGACGGTGGCGGTCAGGTCGCTCTGGAACCGGGCCCTCTCGCTGGGCTCGGGCAGCGCCGCGTACAGGTCCTCGCGCAGCGCGGTCACCGCCCGCGCCAGGGCAGGGCGCAGGGACAGGTCCTCGCCCAGGCCCTCGGAGCCGCGGGCGGACGGGTCCGTGCCCGCGCCGGGCACTGCCGGGTAGTGGTGGGCGGCTCCCGCCTCCAGCAGTCGGCACAGGGCCCGCCCGGCGGGGGTGAGCGCGCCGTGAGCGACCACGCCGAGCAGGGCCGCCTCTGTCAGCGTGGCCGCCAGGCGGTCGAGCACTCCGTCCAGTCCGGTCAGCTCCCCGGCGCCGTCTGCGGCCAGGTGGCCTCGCAGGGCGGGCTGGAACCACGCGGCCAGGGACAGCAGTTCGGTGTATCCCCGCGCGTCCCCGGTCAACCCGTGTCCGTCGGGGAGGACGGCGAGCGCTCGTAGGACCCCGGTGCGCAGGGTCACGGCGTCCTCGTCCTGCGGGCTGACGAGCGCGACCGGGGTCTCGTCGGGGTCCGGCCAGTGGCTGAGCACTGCGGGGACCACAGCCCAGGCGGCCAGCAGCGGCAGCAGCTTGCCCGCTGCGGGGGCGGCCGCCCACGCGTCATAGCGGTCGCTCGGCAGCAGCCGGGCGGGGGGCTTGGGGCCCTTGGAGTTCCGGCGGCCGCGGGGAGCGGGGGCCGGTTCGTCGTCCTGAGGCGCGGCCAGGCCGGCGTTGACCGCGAGGTCCAGCCACAGCCGGGTGTCGGCCTCATCGGCCCCGGCCGCCTTGGCCAGCCGCCGGGTGTCCCGTACGGCGATCCCGCCCGCCTTGCGGATCGCGACCGGCTGGGCGGCCAGCGCCCGCAGGACCAGTTCGGCCCGCCAGGCGGCCGCCGCGGCGGCCGTGCCGCCCTCACCCTCCCAGCCGGACGGCAGCGGCGCGGTGGCGGTGAACGGTTCCGGTTCCAGCCGGGGGCTGGGTGCCGCGCCCCCGTCACGGAGCGCACGGGCGACCTCGTACGGAAGCTCCACCAGGTCGAGACCGATGGGGACCAGCAGTCCGCGCTCCGCCAGCCAGTCGGTGCCCTCGTCGCCGCTGCCGCCCTCCCGGAAGACGTACTTGGCGTCCGGGCCCGCGTACTGCGCCCCATAGCGGCCGACGAAGCAGTGGGTGCGCAGCAGCGGCGGGCCGGGTACCAGGTGGTCCAGCAGCTCCAGCGCCCGGACCGGGGCGTCCGCCACCAGTGCCCGCACCCGGGCGGGATCGGCGAGCAGAGCGATGATCAGCTCCTGGGCCTGGTCGCGGGTACGGGCCGCGCCCTCGCCGAAGAGGTTCACGGCGATCCGTTTGACCTCGGGGGCGTTGTAGGCGTAGGTCAGCAGCCGGGTGGCGGTGCGCCCGTAGCCGTCGAACCCCGTGGCCCGGACATGCAGCAGCGGCGGCAGCGCCAGTTTCCCCTTGGGCGCGGGGAGCAACAGCGCGCGCTCCCGCAGTCGGGCGAGCGTGTGCTCCGCCCGCCGCCGCTTCTCCCCCGGCTCGAACCAGGCCAGTACGTCCCGCTCGGGCACCAGTCGGTCCGCCGGCTCCACCGCGGCAACGGGCTTGCGCTGTTGCCAGGGATACCGGGGCCCGTCCTCGGCCTCGCCACCAGCCACGGGGCCGTGCCGCTCCAGGGCGAGGGCGGCGATGGAGGCGAGCAACTCCAGTTCTCCGGCGGTGCCCGCCAGCAGGCCCTGGCCCACCGACTCGTCGGTGAGCAGGTGTTCGGCGAGGTCGAGCAGGGTGGTGATCCGTCGGTACTCGGCGGCGAGCGGCAGATCCCGCTCCTCCAGCAAAGCGGTCAGCCGCTCGGGATCCAAGGTGCCCAGCCATTTCGCGAGGGCGGTACGCGCGTTCACCTGGCCAGGCTAGCGCCGTCCGGTCACCCCGCGGAGGTGAACCGGACGCGTCCACTCGGACCGCCGTGCTCAGCACCGGCACGGGCTCCCGCCTCCGGGCCCACCACCTTGCCGCCGCTCGTAGGGGCTTCGATGCCCAGACGGTTCTCAGCGGACGGTCGATGCCTACTGCCACCGGGCGCCCGAGGTAGGTACACCACCATGACCACCCTGGCGGTTTCCCTGACTACCGCCAGGCACGAACAAGGTCTTCCGGACCCCAGTGCGCCGCAAGAGGCAGATCGTCCTCAACACCGCAACGGGACACCGCCACCAGCGCCGTGCCCGGCTCGGCGCCGGGCACGGCGAGCATGTCCCGCACCAGGGCGTCGTACTCACGGCGGCCGAACGGCTGCGCCTCCAGCCACTTCACCGAGCCGATGAAGTGAACCCGCCCCGCGACGGGTTCACGGTCGGCGCCGATCAGGTCGATCTCCGGGTTGTTCTGCCGGTTCCACCAACCCCCGACCGCCTCCGCCTGCGGCCACCTCTCATCGGGCAGCAGGCGCAGCAGCGATTCCCGGACGACCGGCTCGACGGCCCGGCCCCGCCAGGTCGTCCACGACCGCTCGATGCGCTCCAGCGCCAGATCACCGCGACCGCGCTCGATGAGCGGGATCCCGCGCTGGAGGAAAGCCAGCCAGAACCGGAGGTACGGATCGGCGATGCGATAGCGCTTGTTCTTGCTGTCCGCCTTGATCGAGAGGGGCAGGTCAGCGGCCAGGACCCGCTTGGCCAGCAGCGTGCTCAACAGCGGAGACAGCGTGCCCGAGGGCAGCACGCCCGCACCGCCGGCTTGTGCGGCAATGGTGGAGAAGGTCCGCTCGCCACTGCCGACCGCTTCCAGGATCGCGCGCGAGTGGGACGCCTCGGGAAACTCCCCCAGCAGCGACAGTTCGCCCGCCACCAACAGCGGCGCAAGCGGGTTGGACACAGCCTCGCGCAGGAAGTCTCTGCGGCCCATCCCCGGCCGCCAGGACTGAACGATCTCCGGGAACCCTCCGGTGATCAGCAGCGCGTCCACCGCTTCCGCCGCGTCAAGACCGGTCATCGCCTGCACATCGGCCAGATGCAGCGGCTGTACGGTCATCTTGGCCGCCCGGCCGAAGAACGGGCGGCCATAGGACTGCAGCGCCTCCATCACCGACATGTCACTGCCGACCAGGATCAACAGGACCGGCTTGGCGGACAGGTGCCGGTCCCAGACCGTCTGCAGCGCCCCCTCGAACTCCCCGTCCTGTTCCACCAGCCACGGCACCTCGTCGACCACCGCAATGCTCGGGGCATCGTCCGGAACCGCGACCGCCAGGGAACGCAGTGCCTGGTTCCAGTCGGCGGCCTGCAGCCCGGCCACCAGCTCGGCCCCGGGCAGAGCGGAATGCGCCAGCGTCGCGGCGAAGTCCGCCCGCTCGGCCACGGCGTTGCGTCCCCGGGTCGCCTGGAAGACCACGTACGGAAGCCCGGAACGGTCGCAGAACTCCTGGACCAGACGAGACTTGCCCACCCGGCGCCGCCCCGTCACGATCACAGCCTGACCACGGGTGGCGCCCGTACCATCGGCTACCAGGCCCAGCTGCCGCGCCAGCTGATCCAGGTCAGCAGACCTGCCCTTGAACTCCATCAGCGCCACATCCCCAGCATCCATTAAACGTAGATTCGATATTACGTAGATTGAATCTTACTTAGATGCTAGCTCGCTTTTGACGTTTACGTCGGCGACGCCGGGACGGCGGGGAAGGCGTCGCGCGCCTGCGCCTCAGCCCCACACTCACCAACGAGCGCCGCCGCGGATCCACCCCTGGGAGCTCGGACAGCCCGCCCCGAAGGTCAGTGACACAGAGTATCCGAGGAGTGACTCATACATTCGCCCGGGCCGATGCCTACGGGCCATCACATCCGCGGCCACCCTTACCGCGCTGCGCGGCGGTCGGGTCACCGTCATCAAGATCCGGCACTTCGCACTGCAGGGCATCCGGGACCATTTCCAAGTCATGGGACATGCCCGAACTCAGTCCAACCGAGTCCGGGCCTTTGTCGTTCGCGAGTGGGTTCATGTCCAGGTAGCCCGACTCGATCGCGTACTCCATGGCCGTGTTGAAGCCCCGCCGACAGCGAGGGGCTCGCCAAAGCCGTCCTTCACGACCGCACGGTCACCGCCTGGCTCGCCTTGGCTCGTGCCGACGATCTACGCGTGATCACTTCGGCTGCCACCCTGGTCGAGGCCGTCCACCCACGCATCAACCGCCCGGCCTTGGAGTGGACGCTCTCGCGGGTCGTCGTCGAACCGGTCACGGAGCCGATCGCCCGGCACGCCGCCACTCTCCTCGCCGACGCCGGCCTGCACGGCCACACGTACGCCATCGACGCCATGCCCGCCGCCACGGCCCTGGCCGCCGCGGGGCCGACCACGATCCTCACTTCGGATCCCGAAGACCTCACTACGCTATGCGGCGGACGCGTCACCGTCATCAAGATGTGACCAGACCGGACGGCGTCGGAATGTCGCCGACGGTCATCCCTTGTTCTGATGGCCAAGCCATGATTCGAACGCCATCAACTGTTCGCCCATAGCCCACCGCGCGGTCGGAGATGGCCTCCTGCCTCGCCTCGTGAAGGTGGTCCGCGAGGTGTCGGTTCCGCTCGTCCTCGCCGTCCCATGAGGCGTCGCCACAGATCCTCTTCCAGATGCCCTCAGCCCGATCGACGGCGGCTTGGCACTCTTGATCCAACTCTTCTTGGGTGAGGGTGGGATGGGATGCCTTGACGTCCTTCAGACGATTCATGTGTGTCTCCACGAGGCCGCGGACCTGCTCGGCGAGGACTTCACCCCGCGGAAGGTCGTCTACGCCATCTCGCTCAAGAGCGGCAAAGCCCTGACGACCAAGAACCTGTTCACCTTCTCCCAGGTGTCCCTGCTGCAGGCGGCCCGCGCGCTGCGCGCGCAGGGCGTCGACGTGGCGGTGGCCGCCATTCCGTCCCCGGACACCAGCGCCTGAGCCGTGTCCGTGACGCCCGCCCCCACCCCGCGCAGGAACCCGCGTGACGGTGCGCCCGCCCACGGGCGCGGGCCTCCGCCGGTCACCACCAACCGCCCACGGGTGAGGAGCGGGGTCGGTAGCGTAGTCCGGGAGCCGACAGGTCCCCCGGAACGGAGCAGACAGTCCCCATGCGCATGCACTACGAGCCCGATGACGACGGATTCGAGACAGCCCGTGACGTGTTCGTCGGGCGGCTGGAGCGGTGGGCCGTACAGGTCCAGGGCTCGGACGCGGTGGACGCCTTCGCCGTGGCCGTCGCGCTCGACTACCGGCACGGTGCCACCGTCGACGGACGGCTGGGGCTGTGGGAGCCGCGGCACGTCCAGGCGTTCCTGCTCGACTGGGCGCCCCGAACGCTCACGGTCCTGCCAGGCGAAGAACTGCCCGAGGCGCCGGAGGCACTGCGGCTGCTGCTGCGCTACCTGGAGGCCACCGGGCTGGCGGACCCGCGCGGGACGGACCTGGACACCCTGCTCGGCGCCGTCGACGACACGGCGGCCGGCTATCCACAGGCGATGGCCGACCGGACCCGCTGGGGGCTCGCGAAGTTCTGGACCACTCTCGCGGCCGAACAAGGCGTCGACCTGGGCAGTCCCGCGGCGCTGGCCCGCTTCACCGAACGCGCCCGACGCGGAGACATCCCGTACGACGAGGACGTACTGCAGGCGATCGCCGCACGGCACATGACCGAGGGACCGCCGGGGTCCCTGCGCGCCGAGCCGCAGTTGCCCGTCACCCTCCCGCCACCGGAGACGTTGAGGGCCGAGGCGGGGCGGGTGACGCTGCTCGGCATGCTTCAGGGGCTCACAGAATGGGCGGGCAGGGAAGGCCGGCCCCTCACGGCCACCGGGCGGCTGAAGACCGCTGACGCACGCGAGCTCGCCGAGCGGCTCGGCACCGGGGACACCCCGCCCGCCGCCGTGCGCTCCGTCGACGACCTGCCGCGCCTGAGCCTGGTCTTCGAACTGGCCAGGGCGGCCCTCCTGGTACGGGTCGTCAAGGGCCGCCTGTACGCGGTCGGGAAGGCCGTTGGTGACCTGAAGGACCCGCTCGCTCTGTGGCGGCGCGCGTTCGACGCCGTGTTCGGTATGCGGCGGCCGCTGCTCGGTGCGAAGAGCGGCTGGCATGCCGAGTCGATGCTCTTCGACGCCTACGAGGACATCCTCCCCGACGTCCTCAACACCCTCTACAGCCTGCCCCACCCCATGCCCTGGCCCCGGCTGCGCGACTCCGTCGACCACGCCTACCGGGTCCGGTTCCAGCTCGGCGGGGCCGCTGACCGGATGTGGTTCGACGACGCGCACCGCGACCTGCGCGTGGTGCTGGACCTGCTGGAGGAACTCGGCGCCGTCGAAAGGCCGGTGGGCCTCGCGGACCCCGTCTACCGGTCGTTCCCGCTCCCCGCGGGCGCCGTGCCCCCGGTTCCCGGCAGGGCCGCCGGAAGCGCCGCGCTCCCGGACGGCCGGAGCCCTGACGCCGCATCGGACACCGGCGAACCGTCCGACGGTCCCGTGGAGCTGATCCGCCTGACCGCCCTGGGCACCTGGGCGGTACGCGGCCGCCTGCTCGACGCGGGCCGCGACGCCCCCCTCGTCGGGGAACTCGCCCACGCGCCCGCCGCCGGCCTCCTGGGCATCCTCGCCGAGCACTACGACACTGACTCGGCGCGCCTCGAACTGGACCGGTGGGTCCAGTCCCACGACGGCCCCGACCGCGCTCTCCCCCTCCTCCTGGACGCCATCCGCACCACGCCCTACCGCACCCGTGGACAGGCCATGCTCGAAACGCTATGCGCCGCGCTGCCACAGGATGAAGGCGACCGGTTCGCCCTGCGCCTGCGCCGCGACCCACAGGTGGCACCGCTCGCCATCGGTGTTCTCGTCAGCCGGGGCCTCCTCGCCCCCGAGGACCTGACCGAGGCGGAGAGCCTGGTCATGGTCGCGGAAGGCATGCTCCAGTTCCTGGAGGTCGCCGGCGCGGACGGCTTCACCGATGCCGTCCGCGCGCAGGGAGCCGACTTCCGCGAGGCCCTCGACGTCGCTCTGACCGCCTCGCACCCCGACCACGCCGCGCTCCAGGATCTGCGCGATGCCGCAGCCCGGCTGCCGCGCACGCCTATGGCACGCGCCGGACGGCGACCGGGCACGACGGGCCGGCCCGCGCGCGGAGGAAAGCCGGGGCGTGGGCGCCGCCGGTAGGCCGCACCCAGGTCATCGCGCCCACGCGGGGGTTGCGGGGGTGGCGGCTGGCGGAGGGGAAGGCCACGGTCGCGCGGGCGCGGGTCCTGGAGGTCCGTCAGGCGTGGGAGACACGCCTGGACCAGCTCGCCCAGGACACCGGTCAGGCATGGCAGGACGTCGACAAGCTGATCGGGGAGCGCCGAGCCGCAACCCTGGACGCACATTCGCCGTGTACGGGTTCCGCGTGTGCCCGGAGGGCCGTGGTGGGCGCTGGGTGCGTCGTGGGGCGGGGTCACATGTCGCCGGCCTCCGGGTGGTGGTGGATGGGGAGGGTGCCGTGTTGGACCGCGTAGATCGTGGCGGAGTCGTGGGCCGTGTTCGTCTGGTGGAGGGTGAGGGGGCGTTGGGCTTCGGGGAGGGAGGCGGTGACGGTGGCGGTCAGGTGGGTGAGGGGGGCGTGGGCGGCGGGGTGGCGGCGCAGGAGGGCCGCCAGTTCCAGGGTCCAGTAGTCCAGCAGGGCCCGGCGGGCCGTGTCCGGGGTGTCGGCCTCGCGGACGAGGGCTTCGTTGCCGTCGAGTTGGGCTTCGATCGCGGCCCCGCGGGTGCGGTCGGAGCGGCGGAAGAGGGCGATGGCGGCGGTGCGCGTGTCCTGCCACAGGTCCGTGGCCATCGCCGTGACCAGGGCGGCGGCTCCCGCTTCCGCCAGTGCGGTCATGTCGTCCACCTGTCCCCCTTCACTTCTGTCCGTTGATGTGGATGTGCTGGCTGCCGTTCTGGGTCGCGTAGACGACGCCGTGGCCGGACGCCCGGTTGGTCATGTGTGAGGGCTCCGAGGCCGCAGCGGGATCCTGCGGGAGCGGGAGCGGGGTCACTGCCGCGGTGAGGCCCGGCAGATGGAGCCAGGCGCGCGCGGTGTGTTCCTTCACCGTGAAGGTGACCTCGCGGAAGGTGTCCGGGTCGATTCCCGGGTAGCCGTGCCGCACCGTCTCCTCGTGGAAGTGCTGGGAGACGAGGACCGAGGCCGTCACGGTCTCCGGCGCCGCGGCCAGGGCCGCGCGGGCCGGGGGCGCGTCCAGTAGGCGGGCGAGGACTTCGAGCGGCCGTCCCGTGACCTCCCCGCCCCGGCCGACGAAGACGTCGCCCGCGTGCAGGGCGGCCCTGACGCGGACCTGCGTCGCGGGGCCCGCCGTGCGGTTGTGGGCGCGCAGGCGGACCGAGAGTTCGTGGATCAACGGGTGCAGCAGTCTGGTCTTCCGTACGCCGCTCGGCGCGGTCACCCGCATGCCGTCGCCGAGGTCGTCCCGCAGGCAGGCGTTCCAGTCGATCCCGCTCTCCTCGAACGAGGCGCGCAGCGCCGTCGCGAGCACCTCGCGGATTCGCAGGAGCGCCACGTTGCCGCGGCCGGAAGAGCGTTCGATGTCGACGGCCAGCACGGCCCGGTATTCCAACTCGTGGTCCATACGGCTCTCTTGGGGAGTAGTGGCATGACGTGGTTCGAGTGTCCGCCCCCGTTCTCGTGGCTCGTTCTCGTTCTCGCGCCTCGTTCGCGCGCCTCGTTCTCGTTCTCGTTCTCGTTCCTACGCTCGCCCTCGTGCGCGTACCCCACGGTGACACGGACCCGCGGCGGAGATCCCGTCGTGATACGGGATCCACCGAACGTTTCAAGACAGCCGGGCGTACGGTCGGTGCTCGCCGTACGCCCGGGACGCACACTGAGTGGCGCGCGCGGGCGCCGGGACGCGAAGGGAGCGGGGCGGCATGGATGACAGAGTTCCGGGCCGGAGCGGGCGGTGGCCGCGCGAGGAGTGGGCCTGGCCGTCGGCGAGCCTGCTCGGCGGCCTCGGCCGGGCCTCGCGGGAGCGCCTGCTGGCGCTCGGCGCGCGCGCCCGCTACCCGGCCGACCGGGTGCTCATGCGCGAGTCGGAGCGGACCACTTTCGTACTGGTCCTGCTGGACGGGGTGGTCAAGGCGACCGCGCGCACCCAGGACCACCGGGACGCCCTGCTGGCCGTCCGGATGGGTGGGGACCTGGTCGGCGAACTCGCCGCGGTGGACGGGCAGCCCAGGTCGGCGACGGTCACCACCTGCGGAGCCGCCGTCGCCCGGATGGTGACCCGGGAGGACTTCCTCGACTGCATGCGACGGGACGCCCGCATCGCGCACGCGGTGAACGAGTCGATCGTGGCCAAACTGCGCGTGGCCAACAACCACCGGGTCGACTTCACCGGTTGCGGAGCCGCCACGCGGCTGGCCCGGGTACTGCATCAGATCGCCCTGTCCTACGGGGAACGCGACGGCGCCGGAGCCGTGATCCGCTGGCCCATCACCCAGCCCGAACTCGCCACGCTGTCGGGCGCGTCGGAACCCACCGTGCACAAGGCACTGCGCGGACTGCGCGAGACGGGGGTGGTCTCCACGGGCTACCGCAGCATCCGGATCGAGAACCTCGCCCTCCTGAACAGCATCGCGTTCACCTGACGGCCGGACGCGGGTGGGCAGCGGTGCGGGAAACAGTCGTATGACGGTATTGCCGCGCCGACTCGTCGCTAGCGTGGCGGTAAGCGGGCCAACCAGAGCGCGGCCGTGTTTCCGCGGCCGGGAAGGCGGGGGCGATGGAAGAGACGGACGAGGGGCAGCCGGCCGGACCACGGGCCGGTCACCGGATCAGCGTCGAGGGGAACGCGGGAGCCGTGATCGTGGGCGACCACAACATGGTCGTCGACGCCCAGCACGGGTCGACCGTGACGGTGGTCATGGAACGGGAGCGGCCGCGGCCGGTTCGCCGTGAGCGGGTCGAACTGCTGCCGCGGCGGGTGCCGGAGCCGGTGGGCCGGAGCAGCGAGAGCGCCGCGCTCGCCGACGCCGTCCGGGCGGGCGGCCTGGTCCAGTTGTGGGGTCCGCCCGGCGTCGGCAAGAGCACGCTGCTCCGGCATGCGGCACGCCAGTTGGAGCCGGGTCCGGCCGGTGTGGTGTTCCTGACGGCGGCGTACCGCGAGGTCGCGGACCTGGCCCAAGAGCTGTTCGAGGCCTGTTACGAGGCCCCGGGCTACGCCCCGTCGCGCGCCGAGCTGCGGCGGCTGATGGCGGGGATACCGGTGACCGTCTACCTCGACGACGCCGACCTGACCTACGGGCAGCTGCTGGACCTCGCGGACGCGGCCCCGGACGCGACCTTCGTCTTCGCCGCCTCCGACCGGTCGCTGTGGAACGACGGCACCGCGCTGGAGATCAAGGGCCTGGACCGGGCCGCGGGGCTGGAACTGCTCGCCCGGGAGCTGCGGCGCCCGCTGCGGGAGGGCGAACTCGGTGGCGCGACCGACCTGTGGCAGGCGGCGGCGGGCCTCCCCCTTCCGCTGCTGCGCGCGGCCGGGCTGGCCCGGCTCGGTCCGGCGGGCGAGGCCCGGCTGCCCCTGCCGGGTGAAGTGGCCTCGCTCCTCCCGGAGTTGCTGGAGCAGCTCGGTACGGCGGAGCTGAACGTGCTGCACCTGATGGCGACCCTGTACGGCGCGGTGCTGGATCCGGTGCACATCGGCGCGCTGACCGACGTACCGGACGCGGCGGGGGTCTGCGACCGCCTGGCCGGTCTCGGGCTGGTCGTGGCCGTGGAGCACGGGTACCTGTTCACCACGGATGTCGGTCCGGCGGTACGGCAGAAGTGCCCGAGCCCCTTCCCGGCCGAGCGGCTGTGCGAGTACTTCGTCCAGTGGGCGGAGCGTGCGGACACGACGCCCGCGCAGGTCGCCGGGCTGGGCAGGGCCCTGGAGCTGGCGGCCGAGCTGGCCGAGCGGGACGGGCGGCCGGAGCTCGCCGTACGGGTGGCGCGGGCGGCCTCACCGGCGCTGGCCCGTTCCTTGCGGTTCGGTGTGTGGGGGCGACTGCTGGGCCGTGGCTGGGTTTCGGCCCGGGCGACGGGTGACCGGCAGGCCGAGGCGTACTTCACCCATGAGGAAGCCATCCGGGCGCTGCTGACCGGCCAGCGCGTCCTGTTCGTGGCCCTCGCGGCCGAGGCGCTGATGCTGTGGCAGGCGCTGAGCAACAGTCACGGCGCGGCCGCCGCGCTGCAGCTCCACCAGTTCGCGGCGATCCCGGTGGCGCCGACGGCTCCGCTGCTGCCCAGTGGGGCGACGGCCTCGGCCCACGTCGCGGCCGCGCACAGCGGGGCCGCCGCCACACCTGCCCAGAGCGTGGCCGCCCACATGGGGAACCTGGCGGGGAACGGCGGCACGGCGCACGCGGGTACGGCGGGCGGCGCACACCTCGGCACGGCCGGCGGGGCTCACGCGGGCACCGCGCACCTGGGCACCAC
The DNA here is from genome assembly GCF_030063135.1 of Streptomyces sp. G-G2. Taxonomy (GTDB): domain Bacteria; phylum Actinomycetota; class Actinomycetes; order Streptomycetales; family Streptomycetaceae; genus Streptomyces. The sequence goes on along the minus strand of NZ_JASISO010000001.1, from coordinate 104,894 downwards.
GGGTGGGGCCCATGCGGGAACCGCCCACGTGGGAACCGCCCATGTCGGCACCGCGCACGCGGGCACGGCACATGTGGGCGCGGCACATGCGGGCACGGCACATGTGGGAACCGCCGGAACCGCTCACGTGGGCACGGCGGGCACCGCGCACCTGGGCGCCGCCGGAGGGGCGCACCTGGGGACCGCGGGGACGGTCGGGACCATGGGGACCGCGGGCGCGGGCGGCGCGGGGGCGGCTGCCGCCGCCGGTGGCGCGGCGGCCGCCGGCACCTCCATGGCGAGCCTCGTCGCCACCCTGATCGCCGTCATCGTGGCGATCGCCGTCGGCGGGGTCGCCCTCAACCAGCTCCAGGACGATCCGCCGTCGGCCACCGGGCTCGCCGGAACCTGGCGGGACGGCGAGGGCACCAGCATCCACTTCGCCGACGCGGGGACCGGTTCGTACTCGGGGCGGGTGTCGACGCAGTGCGGTCCCATCGACGTGGAACTCACGGGCAGCGGCGACAGTTACAGCGGGACGCAGACCGCCTACGGGTACCTCCCGGACGGCAGCTGCGACGGGCAGGGGGTGATCGGGCGCCTCTCCATGAAGATCACCCTCTCCTCCGACGGGTCCACCGCGACGGTCGTCAAGGGATCCACACCCGGTGGGCCGGCCTGCGCCTACAGCTGTGAAACGGCCACGCTGGTCCGCACGTCATGACGTGGGCGGGGGCCGGCCCGTACGCCCGCCCCCGACCGCACCCGCCCGCACCCGCACCCGCACCCGCACCCGAAGGAGCGTCCACGGTGACAGCCGCATCGGACAACCCGGTCGAGATCCGGATCGGCGGTGACGTGTCCGGCCCCGTCATCGTCGGCAACGGCAACCACGTCGGGCTCGGCAACCCGGCGCCCGGCCCGGCCGGTCCGTCCCAGACCAACACGGCGAAGGACCACGGGACCGTCTACGCCGTCACGAACGGCGACATGCACGTCCACCACGACTCCGGACCGCAGGGATCCGGACCGCAGGACGCCGAAGTCCCGGAGGCGCCGTAGGAGCGGGATGCACGAGGGACGAGCGCGTACTAGCGGGACGTACGAGTGGGGTGGGGCTCGGATCGGCGGATTTGCGGGTTGGGGGCGGCGCGGTGGGGTGGCTACGCTTTGAGGAGGCCGCATTGTGCCGCTGACCTGGCGCTTTGTGGATCGTGAGGGTGACGGCGATCGGGGTGGCACAGATGCGTGAGCTGGCGGAGACCGCACAGCAGTGGATCTCGGAGGGGCGGGCCGGGTTTCTCGCACGGCCCATCACCGAGCAGGGGTTCGGACCTCGGGACGCCGGTGGGGCGGTGCTCGTCGATCCCCGGGGGGAGTGCGTCGGGGCCCTGTACCGGGGGGTGTTCGACGCCGAGCTGATCGCGGAGGCGGGAGCGGTCCCGGCCGGGGTGAGTGCGCGGGTGTGCGAGGTCTCCGTGCACGGGCCCGAGGTCATCGAGGCCCGGCTGACCTGCGGCGGGCAGGCGGAGATCCTGCTCCAACCGCTGTCGGCGGTGCCGGGCGAGTGGTGGGAGCTGCTGGCGCGGGGGGCCGGGGTGGCGTTGGTGACGCGGCTCAGCGAGGGCGCCGACCAGGCGGTGAGTGAGGTCGTACGGGCGCTCGACGCGCCCGGCACCGACGCCGAGCGGCGGGCGGCGGAGCTGCTGGGGACGCACCGGGCCGGGCGGGACGCGCTCTACGGGGAGTCCGGGCTGGTCCTGGTCGAGGCCTGCCCCTCCGCTCCCTGTCTGGTGATCGGTGGCGGCGGGGAGCTGGCCCGGATCATCGAGCGGCAGGCCCGGCTGCTGGACTGGGACGCCGTGGTGGTCGCGAACGCCGCCGAGGCGGGCGAGGCGCTGGCCGCCCGCCGCGACGGCGCGTGCCTGGTGATGCTGAGCCACGAGCCCGACTTCGACGTCCCGACGCTGCGGGCCGCGCTCGCGGACGGGATCCCGTACGTCGGCGCGCTCGGCTCCCGCAAGACCCAGGCCCGGCGGCGCGAGGGGCTGCTCGCGGACGGGGTGGGCGAGGCGCAGCTGGCGCGGGTGCACGGGCCGATCGGGCTGGACCTGGGGGCGCGTACGCCTGCCGAGACGGCGCTGGCGATCTGCGCCGAGATCCTCGGCGTACTGGGCTCGCACGGCAGCGCGGTGCGGGCCGCGGGGGCGCTGCGGGACACCGACGGCCCCATCAATTCCTGACCTGTCGCCCGGTCTCTTTCCTTACCTCAATGTGACAATAGGGAGATTTGGCAGTGTTCTGGGCATACCGTGATCGAGCCAGGGGTAAAGATGAGGCATGGACACGACCCTGAGCGACATCGCGTGGTTCCTGGTCGTCGGAATCGCTGTGGTCGGATTCCTGCTCGGCTCGTTCTGGCTGGGCAAGCGGGTCCGGGCACGTGAGCCCGCGCCCCCCACCCGCGAAAGCCAGCCGCACCTGCCCGAAGGCGGAGCGGTGTACGAGCTGCTCGAAGAGCGGGAACCGGTAGAAATTCCCGACGGTGGCCTCCGGCCGCACGACATGCAGGGGTACGGAAACTTCGGCTCTACCACGGCCAGCCATCCCGACGACGTACAGGCGGCCCGGGACGCCGAGTACACGACGTGGCACCGCCCGGCGGCCAAGCCGCCCGCGGGTCCGCCGATGGGGGGCGCGGTGCGGCCGACCTGACGGCCGCACGACGACGGGGTGGAGGCCCGGCCGGGCCTCCACCCCGTTGCCGTGCCCATCAGGCCGAGGTGCGCTTGCGCGGGGTGGGCGAGGACGCGGACTTCGAGGAGGCCTTCGACGTCGACTTCGTCGTCTTGGCCGCCGCCGTCGCAGCCGCCTTCGTAGCCGTCTTCGACGTCGACTTCGCGGGTGTCTTCTTCGCGCTCTTCGCGGGCTGGGCGGTCCGCGCCGTCGACTTCGCCGTCTTCGTCGCCCTGGCCGCCGTCTTCTTCGTGGTCGACGCCACCGACTTCTTGCCCGTGGCGGGCTTGGGGGCCGCCGCCGACTTCGGGGCCGACGTGCGGGCCGCCGGGCGGCGGATCGGGGTGACCTCCGCCGTCTCGCCCGCGTTCCCGCTCCCGCTCTCGCCGCGGGAAGCCTTGGCCGCCCGTACGCTCTTTTCGAGGGCCGCCATCAGATCGATCACCTGCGCACCCCCGCTCGGAGCCGGGGCCTCCGTCGGCGCCGCCCCTTCCCCCGACTCCGACTTCGCCGCGATCATGGTCTCGACGGCCGAGCGGTAGTCGTCGTGCAGCGAGGCCACCTCCTCCACCTCGCCCAGGGTGGCCATCAGGGCGTCCGCCAGGTCGAGTTCCGCTTCGCGGATCGTCACCCGGGTCTCCGGTGCGACGCCCTCCGGGGCCCGGATCTCGTCCGGCCACAGCAGTCCGTGCATGGCGATGACGTCGTCCACCACGCGCAGCATCCCGAGCCGCTCGCGCCCCCGCAGGGCGAACTTGGCGATGGCCACGCGGTCGCTCCGCTTGAGCGCCTCGCGCAGGAGGGTGTAGGGCTTGGCGGCCGGGACACCGTTCGCCGCGAGGTAGTACGCGGCGTCCATCTGGAGCGGATCGATCTGCGCGGCGGGTACGAACGTCACGATCTCGATCGTCTTGGCGGTGGGCAGCGGCAGCGTCGACAGGTCCTCGTCCGTGATCGGGATGACCGATCCGTCCGCCTCCTCGTACCCCTTGCCGATCTCGGCCGAGGACACCTCCTCACCGTCCAGCTCGCACACCTTGCGGTAGCGGATGCGACCGCCGTCGGCGGTGTGGATCTGGCGGAAGGAGATCGAGTGGTTCTCGGTGGCGTTCACCAGCTTGATCGGGATGCTGACCAGGCCGAAGGAGATTGCCCCGTTCCATATGGATCGCACTGTTCCTCCTGATTCGTGGCAGTCTCATGGTATGACGCCGATCACATCGGTGGAGGGGCGGCGCCTCGCGCTGAGCAATCTGGAGAAGGTCCTCTATCCGGAGAGCGGCTTCACCAAGGGCGAGGTACTGCACTACTACGCCACCGTCGCGCAGGCCCTGCTGCCGCACGTCCACGACCGGCCGGTCTCGTTCCTGCGCTATCCGGACGGGCCGGACGGGCAGCTGTTCTTCACCAAGAATCCGCCGCCGGGCACGCCCGGGTGGGTGAAGACCGTACGGGTGCCCCGCTCCGAGGACCAGAGTGCCGAGCAGGTGGTGGTGGCCGACCTGGCGACCTTGATGTGGGCCGCGAACCTGGTCGTCGAGTTCCACACTCCGCAGTGGACCACCGACCGGCCCGCGGTGGCGGACCGGCTGGTCCTCGACCTCGACCCCGGGCCGACGGCCACCGCGGTGGAGTGCTGCGCCGTCGCGCTGTGGCTGCGGGAGCGGCTGGCGGCGGACGGGCTGGAGGCGTACGCGAAGACCTCCGGCTCCAAGGGGATGCACCTGGCGGTGGCGCTGGAGCCGACGGCGTCGGAGCAGGTGTCGGCGTACGCGAAGGCGCTCGCGCAGGAGGCGGAGAACGAGCTTCCGGGGCTGGTGGTGCACCGGATGGCGAAGGCGCTGCGGCCGGGGAAGGTGTTCGTGGACCACAGCCAGAACGCCGCCGCCAAGACCACGGCCGCGCCCTACACCTTGCGGGCGCGCCGGTTGCCGACGGTGTCGGCGCCGGTGTCGTGGGCCGAGGTGGCGGGCTGCCGGGAGGAGGGGGACCCCGCCGCGATGGTGTTCCTCGCCGACGAGGTGGTGGCGCGGCTGGCCCGGGACGGGGACCTGTTCGCGCCGCTGACCGACCCCGGGCGGGCGGGTTCACTGCCGGGGGGCGGGGCCCGTACCGAGGGTGCGTCGTGATCCGGGTCGCGCTGGCCGCGTCCGTGCGGGAGCTGCCGCGGGGCGCGGGGCTGGCCTACGAGCCGAAGTTCGACGGGCACCGGCTGGTGGTCCGGCGGACCGGCGAGGGCGTGGTGCTCCAGGCCCGGTCGGGCCGCGTGGTGACCGCGGCGTTCCCCGATCTGGTCGCCGCGGCAGGGGAGTTGCCCACCGGGACCACGCTCGACGGGGAGGTGGTGGTGTGGCACGAGGGCCGCACGGACTTCGCGCTCGTCCAGCGCCGGGCCGCCGCGACCGCCACCCGGGCGGCGGCCCTGGCCCGGACCCTGCCCGCGTCGTACGCGGCCTTCGACGTCCTGGAACTGGCCGGGCTGGACCTGCGCGGGCGGTCGTACGAGCGGCGGCGGGCGCTGCTGGTCGACCTGCTGCTCCCGCTGGGGCCGCCGCTGCAGCCGGTGCCGATGACCACGGACCCGGGGCTGGCGGTGACCTGGTACGAGACGCTGCCCGCCAGTGGGATCGAGGGCCTGGTGATCAAGCGGCTGGAACAGGCCTACCCGACGGGGCGGCGGGGCTGGCGCAAGCTGCGGCACACCGAGACCCGGGACGCGGCGGTGATCGGGTACACGGGGACGGCGGGGCGGCCGGTGGCGCTGGTACTGATCCTGTCGGGGGACGGGGACGGAGGCGGAGGCGGGGAGCCGCGGCCCGGTGCCGGGGGCGTCGAGGACGCCGTGGCGGAGGTGGCCGAGGTGGACGAACCGATGGTGTCGAGCCCGCTGGGCAGCGCGGTACGGGCGGAGGTGGCGGCTGCTCTGGCCGCCGGCCCCTCCCCGGCCGGGACGGGCGGCGGCACGGTCACCGCGATCGGGCTCGGCGAGGTCCCCTACCGGGTGCTGGACCCCCCGCTGACGGCGGAGGTCCGCCACTCCTCGGGCCGCCACCCACCCCCGGAGGTCCTGCGCCTGCGCCCGCCGTGGTGACCCGGCGGCGCCCCGCCGGGCCCGGGTCGGGTTCGGGACGGGTTCGGGACGGGTTCGGGACGGGGCGCGGGCCCAGTCGGCACGATCCGGAAACGGCGCGTACGGGACGTACCGGCGCGGTCGCGGCGCCCGGCGCTAGACCGCCGTCCACGTGCGGAGGTTGCGGGCGGTGGTGTAGAGGGTGTCCACGTCCGACGGCTTCAGGGTGGCCGGGGCGCGGGTGAGGCGGGCGGCGGCCGTGCCCGGTTCGAGGATCTCGACGTCGCGCAGGCTCGGGGCCACGTCCAGGCGGGTCGCGTCGGACACCGCCAGGGCCGGGGTCACCGCCGTGACCAGGGCGTGGGTGGCCCGTTCGGCGGCCCGCCGGGCCCAGCGGACGTCCGGGCGGGGTGCGGCCCGGCCGACGGTGACGAGCAGGTCGCCCACCTGGACCCGCTGGCGGCGCCCCGCGACCGTCCGCACGCACCACACCCCGCCCGGCCCGATCAGCAGGTGGTCGACGCGCCCCGCGCCGGGCAGCGGTACGGCGTGCAGCACCCGCCAGCCCGCGCCTTCCAGGGCGTCCAGTTCGGCGCCCACCCGTTCCTGGGCCAGCAGGTCGGGGCGCAGCCGGTGCCGGGTGCGGGCTCCGGCGGCGCCGTGTTCCAGTTCGCCCAGCAGCGCCTCGCCGGGGCGGTTCGGGGCCAGGTCGTCGTCCGGGTGGAGGGACAGCCGGACCAGGTCCGCGGCGCTGGGCACGGCGGGCGGCCCGACGGTCCAGGCGCCGCTCAGGTAGGGACGTAACACCGCCAGCGCGGCGTCCCGGTGCACCGCCGAGAGCACGCTCACCCGGCCCGCTTCCCGGTCGTACCAGGCCACGCTGCGCCCGTCGGGCAGGTTCACCCACAGCCTGCCGCGGTCGGGCAGCACCTTGAGTCCCCGTCCGAGGCCGTGTTCCCGTTCACGATCACGCATCGCCCTCACCCCCGCCGTCCATGGGAGCAGGCGTTGCCGCGCGCGGCAATCCCCTGGTGGTGTAACGACTCCGCCGGAACCCTGCCGCCTCGCTGTTACAAAGCCACCGTCGAACCGCAACGGCGGCCGCCTACGTTTATGTCACCTGGACACCCCAGCACCTGACCAGCCACCACCAAGAGGGATTCCCGTGAGCAGCGTCCGCCGCACCATCGTTCGCGCCACCGCCGTGACCGCCTGCGCCGGAAGCCTCCTGGCGCTGCCCGCTGCCGCCGCCCTCGCCGACGGGCTGCCCGCCGCGGCGTCCGCGCGGGCGTCCGCGCGGGCCGTCGCGCCGCAGCGGATCCTGGTCAAGAGCGTGACCCTCGCGGACGGCGTGTCCACCGCGCAGGTCTACCGGGTCGCCGGGGGCGCGTACCAGGCCGACATCATGCGCGGCGGGGCCAAGGTCTCCTCCCTGAGCAGTCACGACGGCGTCCAGGGCCTCGGCCGCACGGACGGGATGCACCTGGCGCTCCAGCCCGACGGGCGGATCTCCTCCTGGTCCGCCGCCGGGGACGGCGTCGTGCCGGCCGCGCTCTCCTCCGCCGCCGACGGGCACAAGACCGCCCGGCGGACCGGTTTCGCCGAGGCGGCCACCTCCCCCGCGAAAGCGACCTCGGACAACACCGTCGCGATGCGGCTCGGTACGCTCACCGACGGGCCCGACGACGGCGTCCTGCTGATCGCCGCGGGCGGCGGCATGGCGGCGGTCGGCGCCGCCGGGCTCGGTTTCGCGATGCTGCGCAGGGGCCGTACCACGGTCTGACCGGGTCCCGCCGGGGTTTCGGTGGGGTCCGCAGGCCGGACGGCCGCGCAAAAAGGGCGTACCTCTGCATAAGGTTGACGGGACAGGATCACCCGTCGTACCGCACACCGCACCGGTCCGCGCAGGGGACAGGAGGACGCAGGGGTCCGTGAAGACGTTCCGTACCGCCGTCCCCAGCCGTTCCGGTGCCCGCTCCCGTACGCGTCGCGCCGTGCGGATCTCCTCGCTGCTCGGTGCGGCCGCCCTCCTCGCGGCCACCCCGCTGGCCACCGGCTGCGACGACACCGGCGGGCTGGCCAACGCGGGCGCCACGCCGACCGCGAACGGTCCGGTGCACCTGTGGCCCGACCGCAAGGGCGCGACCGTCCCGCCCGCGGACCCGGGCGGAGCGCCGCCCGAGTACGTCAAGGGCATCCCCCCGGTGCGGGACCAGAACGTGCACGAGGTGGATCCCGTCGCGCTCATCCAGGCCGAGGTCGGGAACCACAAGGGCGCCGACGTCGGACCCGACGGCATGCCGTCGGAGACCGCCGCGGCGATCCTCGCGTGCCCGACCGGGGCGCAGGCCGCCGAGCCGGGGGCCTCGAAGCCCGCGAAGTGCCCGGTGCTCACTCCGTACTACCGCGATCTGACCGGCAACAACGTCGACGAGCTGATCGTCGGCTTCGAGCTGCCCGCACACCAGATGTCCGTACGGGTCTACACCGCCGACGCGGACGGCCGACTCAACCGGATCATGGCCACCACCGAATCCGTGATCAGCGTGGAGCTGGCCGGGCGGGACGTCGTCCTGCACGTGCCGAGCGCCAATCCCGGCTACGAGCTGAACACCGCCTGGTCCTGGGACGAGAAGCAGCGGACCATGCTGCCGACGCGGGAGCAGATCATCCGGGTGCCGCAGCGGCCGCGCGGGGACGGGCAGAGCCCCCAGCCGCTGCGGCCGCGGCGCGGCGGCGGTGTGAACGGTGGTGTGGGCGCCGGGGCGGGCGGTGGCGTGGGCGCCGGGGCGGGCGGTGGCGTGGGCGCCGGGGCGGGCGGTGGCGTGGGCGCCGGGGTCAGTGACGGGCTCGACGGCGGCGGCCTGTCGTGACGGGCCCGGTCAAGAGGCGCCCCCCGAGACTCCGGTTGCCCGCGTGGCTGCGGCTGCGGCTGCCCGCCTGGACCGCCACCCTGACCTGGAAGTCGGCGTGCTTCATCGTGGTGATGTGCTGCTCGCTGGCCGCGATGGTCGGCGCGCTCGTGCACGTCGAGGTGACCCGGCAGACGGTGTCCACCGCCCGCGAGAAGGCGCTCGGCAAGCTGCACGACGCGTCCCGGTCCTACGAGGCGGGCGAGAACCTGCCGCCCGACTCCGGCATCGACCCGGCGGGCCTGCCGCACTCGCTGCGCGAGCTGGCGGTCTCCGGGCACCGCGGCACCATCGTCAGCGAGTACGACGGCCGCCCGATCATGTGGGCGGCGGCGCCCGCCGACGGGCGGGCGCTGGCCACCGCCATCGACTACAGCCAGAGCGCGCGCACGATCAGCGGCCTGGACAACGCGATCATCGGGTCCTCGGTGCTGGCCATCGGCGGGACCCTGCTGGTCGGCGCCTTCGCCGTCACCCGGATCACCCGTCGGCTGCACCAGACCGCGACCGTCGCCCGGCGGATCACCCAGGGGGACCTGGACGCCCGGGTCGGGGACGCGCGGACGAAGGATCCGTCACGGCGGCAGGACGAGGTGGCGACGGTGGCGGCGGCGCTCGACACGATGGCGGGGAGCCTTCAGTCGAAGCTGCTGAGCGAGCAGCGGTTCACGGCGGACGTCGCGCACGAGCTGCGTACTCCGCTGACCGGTCTGCAGGCCGCCTCCGAACTGCTGCCGGAGGGGCGGCCGACGGAGCTCGTGCGGGAACGGGTACGGACGATGCGGCAGCTGACGGAGGACCTGCTGGAGATCTCCCGGCTGGACTCGGGCAGCGAGCGGGTGGAGACGGACCTGCACCAGCTGGGGGCGGTGGCGCGGCGGGCGGTACGGGCGTCCGGGACGGCGACGGAGGTGGTGGTCGTACGTGACCTGTACGTCGAGACGGACCGGCGGCGGATGGAACGGGTGCTGGGGAACCTGATCGCGAACGCGCACAAGCACGGGCGGCAGCCGGTGGTGCTGACGGTGGACGGGCCGGTGGTGACGGTACGGGACCACGGGGACGGGTATCCGGAGTACCTGGTGGCGCACGGGCCGCAGCGGTTCCGTTCGGGGGCGGCCGGTGGCGGTGGCGCAGGCGGGGCCAAGGGGCACGGGCTGGGGCTGACGATCGCCGTCGGGCAGGCGGAGGTGCTGGGGGCGGCGCTGGTGTTCCGCAACGCGGGGGCGGAAGGGGGCGGCGGGGCGGTGGCGGTGCTGACGTTGCCGGCGGCGGTGGCCGGGCCGTCGGCCTGACCCGGGGCTCCGCCCGGGCCGCGGGCCCCGCCGGCGTTCGAGGCGCCCCCGGACGGCACGGAACGCCGGGTCAGGGGGTGGGGCGGGGGGGCTTGGTCCAGGGCCAGCGGAGTTTCGGCTTCGTGCCCGTGGGCTCGTAGGCGTACTTCCAGCCCTTCTGGAGGTGGAGCCGCTTGGTGTGGCCCGCCGGGACGCGCTCGTACAGCAGGACCACCGGGGGGCCGCCCGCCGCGTCGGGGACGGGGATCTCGTACCACTTCGGCGGGTGGCCGGTCGGGCCGAGCAGGATCGGCAGGACTCGGCCGTCCATCGGGCCGCCCTCGAAGGGGGTCGGTTCGCTTCTCACCCTTCCAGTGTCACAGCAGGTGGGCCGCCTCGGAGACCACGGGCGCCACCCGGCGGGCCAGTACGCCCACCGGACCGTCCGCGGACTCCAGGGCCAGCGCGGCCCGCGCCGCGGCCGCCGTCTCCGGGTCGGTGGCGGCCGTGGCGGTCAGCAGGGCGATGAACTGGTCCACCAGCCAGTCCCGCAGCTCCCCCACCGGCGGCTGTTTGCCCTCGTCCAGCCAGATCAGGGACGCGGCCTCGACCGCCGTGATCCAGGTGCGGACCATCATCCGCAGCCGCGGCCCGGGTTCGGATACGTTCAGGTGGTAGAGGATCTGGCCCGCCGCGGTGCGGCGGATGCCGTCCACGGTGGCCGTCGTACGGGAGGTCTCCACCACGCTGCCGCCCTGGAGCAGCGCGCTGAAGCCCGCGTCGTGCTCGTCGACGAAGGCGAGGTAGCGGTCCAGGGCCCGGGACAGCCGCCGGGTCAGCGGTCCCGCCTGCGCTTCGGCGAAGCACAGGCCGAGGACGTCGGCCGCCGAGCGCAGCGCGGCCTCGTAGAGCTGCTGCTTGCCGCCGGGGAAGTACCGGTAGACCAGGGGGCGGGAGACCCCGGCGGCCTCCGCGACGTCGTCGAGGGAGATCTCCTCGGGGGCCCGGTGCGCGAACAGCGACAGGGCCGCCTCGATGATCTGGGCCCGGCGTTCCTCGACGCTCAGGCGGCGGTAGGCACGCGGGGCCGGGGCCTGGGCCGGTGCTGCCTGCGGGGTCCGGGTCATGTCCGCAGGGTAACCCCACGGCAGGCGGCCCCGGCCCCGGCCGGGGAACCCGGCCGGACCGGCGGCGGGGAACGGCGTCAGGCCAGCAGCCCCGAGCTCTGCCACAGCTTCCGGCCGACTCCGCGCAGTACGCCGATGTCGTCGAGGAAGTCGGTGAGCCGCTTGGCCCCGGCCTGCATGACCTCGCGGCGGTGGCCGCTCGCCTTCACCTGGGCCGTCGCCTCGTGGCGGTCGAGGCCCATGTTCTCGTACACCTGGCCGTTGACGAAGGCGAGGGAGAAGACGCGGGCGGCCTCGCCGCAGCTGATCCGGGTGAGTTCGCGCTCCCAGCGGGGGGCGGTCATCATCTGGCGGCGGAGTTCCTCGCGGGCGTACCGGACGTGCCGGGCCTCCTCGATCACGTGGATCCGGGTGACCCCGCGCACCAGCGGCTGGACGCGCTCGTCCGGGAAGGTGAGGCGCTGCATCCAGTCGAGGATCTCCTCGCCGAGGAGGGTGCAGGCGAAGGATCCGGGGGTGGTGGAGACGGTCTTGAGGACGCGCGCGAGGTTGTGGTTGAAGCGGGAGACGGGGTACTCGGGGGCGCCGCCCGTCTTGATCATCCGGGCGAACATCATCGAGTGGCGGCACTCGTCCGCGATCTCGGTGAGGGCGTAGCGGACATGACTGCTGGTCAGCGGCTTGTCGTAGATGTGCCGGGTGAGCAGCTGCATGAGGATGATCTCGAACCAGATGCCCAGCGAGGCCAGGGACGCGGCCTCGTGCCGGGAGAGCTCGATGCGCTGCTCCTCGCCCATCTTCTTCCACAGCGGGGTGTCGTAGAGGGAGAGCAGTTCGGGCGGCCAGTAGTACTTGCCCTCGATCATCGGGGCGTCCCAGTCGAGTTCCCCGTCCGGGTCGAAGGAGTGCTTGGCCGAGGATTCGAGCAGTCGTTCGGCGACTTGTTCCCGGTCCTTGAGCAGGCCGAGGGCGTCGCGCAGCTCCGCCCGGTCGGTCACGGTCGTCATGGCTCGGACACCTCTCAGAGGGAGCACGCGGGTGGGTTACCAGCGGTCACCTCTTATGAGACTGCTTGTCAGCAAGGTCGTCAATCCCCTGCGCGCGACTTGTTGACCCGCTGTCTACCAACGTGTGACGCTGCCAACTGTCCAGTCCCGTCCGGCAGTCCACACCACGCGCACCCAGGGGGCGTCCATGTCGACACACCAGCTCTACACCACGGACCCGGGCGACTCCGTATGGCAGGTTCCCGCCACCGGCTCGGCCCGCTTCAGCTGGGAGTACGACGAGGGGCGCGCCCGCCTCCTCGCGCTCTACCAGAAGGGCAAGGACAAGCAGTGGGACGGGGCCACCCGGATCGCCTGGGACCTGGAGGTCGAACCGTACGACCCGCTGGGCACGCCCGACGACGTACTGACCCTCTACGGCACCCGGCACTGGGCCAAGATGAGCGAGCGCGACAAGGGTGACCTGCGCAGGCACTACACCGCGTGGCAGTTCAGCCAGTTCCTGCACGGCGAGCAGGGCGCGATGGTCTGCGCGGCGCGGATCGTGGAGGCGGTCCCGGACCTGGACGCGAAGTTCTACTCCGCCACCCAGACCATGGACGAGGCCCGGCACGCCGAGATCTACAGCCGCTTCCTGCATGAGAAGATCGGCATGCTCTACCCGGTCAACGACAACTTGCGGGGACTGCTCGGCGACACCCTGCGCGACTCCCGCTGGGACATGCCCTACCTGGGCATGCAGGTACTCATCGAAGGGCTCGCGCTCGCCGCCTTCGGCATGATCCGCGACACGACGGACAAGCCGCTGCCCAAGCAGATCCTCGCCTACGTCATGCAGGACGAGGCACGGCACGTGGCCTTCGGACGGATGGCGCTGCGCGACTACTACAAGCAGCTGACGGACGCCGAACTGCGCGAGCGCGAGGAGTTCGTGATCGAGGGCTGCTACCTGATGCGGGACCGGCTGCGCGGGGTGGAGGTGCTGGAGAACTTCGGCATCCCCAAGGCGGAGGCGGCCGAACTGAGCGAGCAGTCGGAGTTCCTGCACCTGTTCCGCAAGCTGCTGTTCAGCCGGATCGTGCCGTGCGTGAAGGACATCGGGCTGTGGGGGGAACGGCTCCAGAAGGCCTACCTCGACATGGGCGTCTTCGACATGGGCGACTCCAACCTGGACCTGCTGATGGCCCAGGACGAGGAGATCGCGGAGGCCCTGGACCGCGAGCGGTTCGCGCAGGAGGAGCGGCAGCGGGTCGCGGAGGTGGAGGCGGCGATCGCCGACGGCGCCTGAGCGCGGCCGCCCCGCCCCGACGCCGGCGCGTGCCCGCCGCGGGTTCCGGGCGGCGGGACAGCGCCCCGCCCGTCAGGGATTCACGGCGCCAGCGCCGCCCGCATCACCGCGCGGGCGATCGGCGCGGCGGCGCTGTTGCCGCTGATGTCGCCCCGGTCCGCCGCCGCGTCCTCCACGACCACCGCCACCGCCACCGCCGGGCGGCCCGCCTTCTCGTCCTGGGCCCAGGCGATGAACCAGGCGTACGGAGTGCCCGCGTTGCCCACCCCGTGCTGCGCCGTGCCCGTCTTGCCGCCGACCCGGGCGCCCGGGATCGCCGCGTTCTTGCCGGTGCCGTCCTCGACGACCTTGACCATCAGCTGCTGGAGCCGCTGCGCGGTGGCCGGGCTCATGGCGCGGCCCGGGCCGCGCCGGTCACCGCTCCCGGCGGGTTCGCCGCGCCGGATCTGGTCGCCGTCGCTCTGGGTGGTGCGGTCGATCAGGTAGGGGGTGCGCATCTCCCCGCCGTTGGCGACGGCCGCCGCGACCATCGCCATCTGCAACGGCGTCGCCTTGGTGTTGAACTGGCCGATCGCCGACAGGGCCAGCTGGTCCTGGCTCATGTCGGTGTCGAAGGTCGAGGGCGACACCCAGGCCGGTACGCGCAGTCCCGCGTCGTTGAACCCGAACCGGCGCGCGGCGTCCACCATCCCGCGCAGCCCGACCTGGACCCCGATCTTCGCCATGACCGTGTTGCAGGAGAACTGCACGGCCTCCGCCATGCTGGCGTCCAGGCAGCCGCCGGACGCGTTCGGCAGCAGGGTGGAGGTGCCGGGCAGCGGATAGGGGTCGGGGGTCTCCGTCGGGGCGTCCACGTCCTTGACAACCCCCGCGTCCAGCGCTGCCGCCGCCGTCACGATCTTGAAGGTGGAGCCGGGCGGATAGGTCTCGCGCAGCGCCCGGTTGAGCATCGGCTTGGCCGGATCGGCGTTCAGCTTCGCCCAGGCGCTCTTGACCGCCGCGCCCGTGCCGGAGAGTACGCCCGGATCGTACGAGGGGCTGCTGACCAGCGCCAGGATCTTCCCGGTGGCGGGCTCGACGGCGGCCACCGCACCGCGCTTGCCGCCGAGACCGGCGTAGGCGGCGAGCTGGGGGCCCGCCCGCAGGGTGAGCACCGCGTTGCCGCCGTCGGGACGGCCCCGGGCCAGGTCGTGCCAGAGCGGGAAGGCGGTCAGCCCGGGGTCGGTCCCGGCGAGGACCGCGTCCTCGGCGTGCTCGACGAGGCTGGTGCCGTACGTCTGCGAGGAGTAGCCGGTGACGGGCGCGTACAGCGGGCCGTTGGCGTACGTCCGTTCGTAGCGCAGGAGCTGGCGGCTGTCCCGGGACCCGGTGACGGGCCGCCCGTCGACCAGGATGTTCCCGCGCGGCTGCGCGTACCGCTCGATGACCTGGCGTTTGTTCGCGGGGTTCTCGGCGAGGGAGCGGGCGTCCCAGAGCTGGACCCGGGCCACGCCCGCGAGGAGGGCGAGGAAGAGGGCCGCGCAGAAGTAGCCGCACCAGCGGATGTAGCGGATCACGCGGCCCCGCCCCCGTCCCGGCCGTTCCCGGACCCGGCTCGGCCGCGCCCCGGCCCGCCCCCGTCGCCGTTCCCGTCCTCGGGGCGTGGTTTTCGGGCGCTGTCGCTGAGCCGGACCAGCAGGGCCACGATCACCCAGTTGGTGACCACCGAGGAGCCGCCCTGGGCGAGGAACGGCATGGCCATGCCGGTGAGCGGGATCAGCCCGGTGACCCCGCCCGCGATGACGAAGACCTGGAGGGCCACGATGGAGGCGAGCCCGGTGGCGAGCAGCCGCCCGAAGGGGTCGCGCAGGGCGAGCCCGGCGTGGAAACCGCGGGCGACCAGCAGCGCGTAGAGGACGAGGATCGCCAGCAGCCCGGCGAGGCCCAGTTCCTCGCCCGCGGTGGCGAGGATGAAGTCCGACTTGGCGGCGAAGCCGATGAGGAAGGACTGGCCGTGGCCGAGTCCGGCGCCCAGCAGCCCGCCCGCGCCGAAGGCGAAGAGGGACTGGGCGAGCTGGCCGGGTCCACGGCCCTGCTCGATGGAGGCGAAAGGATTCAGCCAGTCCTCCACGCGGCCGTGGACGTGCGGTTCGAACGTCCCGACGGCGTACGCCCCCAGACCCGCCAGCAGCAGTCCCATCGCGATCCAGCCGATCCGGCCGGTGGCCGTGAACAGCATGATCACGAACAGCCCGAAGAAGAGCAGTGAGGTGCCGAGGTCGCGTTCCAGGACCAGGACGCCGACGCTCAGCAGCCAGATCGCCAGGATCGGCCCCAGCACCCGCCCGGGCAGCATCCGCAGCTTCCAGATCCGGCGGCCGGTGAGCGCGAGGGCGGTGCGGTTCGCGGCCAGGTAGGAAGCGAAGAAGACGGCGAGCAGGATCTTGGCGAACTCCCCCGGCTGGAAGGACAGCCCGGCGAACCGGACCCAGATGTGGGCGCCGTTGACGGCCGGGAAGAAGACCGGGACCAGCATCAGCACGAGGGCGGTGGTGACGGCGAGGTAGGCGTACCGCTGGAGTGCCCGGTGGTCCCGCAGGGCGCCCACCACGACCACGAAGAGCGCCACGCCGAGCCCGGACCACAGCAGCTGGTCGCCCGCCGTGAGGTGGGCGGGGGTGGTGAGGTCGAGGCGCTGGATGAGGACCAGGCCGAGGCCGTTGAGCAGGACGGCGACGGGCAGGAGCAGCGGGTCGGCGTAGGGGGCGCGGAAGCGGACGGCCAGGTGCGCGAGCAGCGCGGCGACGGCGAGTCCGGCGGCGTGCCGGGAGGCCTGCGGCGGGAGGTGGCCGACGGTCGCGAGGCCTACGTAGAGGTAGCCGAGGACGGAGATCAGGACGGCGCCCAGGAGGAGGGTCAGCTCGACTCCGCGACGGCGGGCGTGGGGCGCGCCGGGGGGCGGGGCGGGTTCCGTCACCTGTGCCGTCAGAGCGGTCATGGGGGCAACGTAGCAAGCGTCGGTAGCTTATGTCCCTTTATGTCATAGTGTGCCGAAGAGTCGTCAGAAGTGGTCGCCAGAAGCGATCGTCGCCAGTGGTCGTCAGGAACGGCCGGGAGCCGAGGAGTCGGGTCATGGGGCCTGTGGAGTTCATCGTCCTCGCCTTCCCGGAGGAGCAGCTGCGGGTGCCCGCGGTCGCGGCCGTCATGGGGCTGCGCAAGAGCGGCAACGTCCGGCTGATCGACGGTCTCGTGGCCACGAAGACGGCGGCGGGCGAGGTACTGGCCGCGGAGTTCGACGAGTTCAAGGAACTGAGCGGCCTGCTGAACGGACGCGAGGCGGCCCGGCTGATCGGCCCGGAGGACGTACGGGAGGCCGCCGACCTGCTGGACCGGGGCAGTTGCGCGCTGCTGGTGCTGGTCGAGCACGTGTGGGCCGAGGACGCGGCGATCGCCGTACGGGCCGCGGGCGGCCGGATCGCCGGGTCGGTCCGGATCCCCGCGGACCGGCTGGGGGTGGCCTGATGTTCATCCGGCCGGTGCACGCGGTGGCCCGTCCCGCCGAACGCCCCCCGGGCCGCCCGCTGCTGCGGGGGCTGCTGGCGCGCGGCGCGTACGTCTGGGAGGGCGGCGAGCCCGCGCGCGGGCTGCCCGCCCCTCCCCTGTCCCCCGCGGCCGCCGCCCTGGCGGGACGCCTGGACCGGCTGGCGTCCCTGGCCCGGGAGGGGCTGCTGACCCCGGAGGAGTTCACGGCGGCGAAGGCCCGGTTGCTGGAGGGGTAGGGCGTCTGCGCGCGCCCGTCCGCCGGGTACCCGCCGGACGGGTGAGAGGTGGGACGCGGCCGACTCGGGTGGGCGATTTGTCATACCGGGCGTGGCACGATCGCGGCCTCACACCCCACGCCCTCGCTCCCCCGGAGTGGTCCCATGTCACGTCGGCTCCTGCGTGCCGCCTGTATCGCCTCGACCCTGGTCGCGGCCGTTCCGCTGTCCACCGCCGTCGCCGCGCCGCTTGTCGGGCCGCCGGTCGGACCCGTGAGCGCCGTCGGGGCCCCGGCGGCGGCGGAGGCCCCTGCGACACCCGGGGCTCCGGAGACGCCCGAAGCACCCGAGACTCCCGAGACTCCGGAGATGCCCGAGGCTCCCGAGGCTCCGCAGGCGCCAGGGGCGTTGACCGTCGGGCCGTTGCTCGCCCGGCTCCAGGGGCTCTACCAGCAGGCCGAGGAGGCCACCGAGGCGTACAAGGCCACCGAGGCCGCCCTCACGGCCCGGCGCGCGGAGGAGCGGCGGCTCAGCGGTGACCTCGGCAAGGCCCGTACGGAGGTCGGCGCGCAGCAGGCGCTGGCCGGGCGGCTGGCCCGGGAGCAGTACCAGGGGGCGCGCGGGTTCTCCCCGTACGCCCGGATGCTGATGTCCGGGGACCCGCAGGCCGCCCTGGACGAGCGGATGCTGGCGGCCCGCGAGGGCGCCCGGCGGGCGCGGACGCTGGCCGGGCTCGCGCGGGGCGAGCAGCGGGCGGGCGCCCTGGCGACCGCGGCCCGCAAGGCCCTGGACGCCCAGCAGGCCCTGACCGCGGAGCGCAAGCGGCACAAGGACGAGGCCGCGGCGCGGCTCAAGGAGGTCGAGAAGCTGCTGGCCTCGCTGACCGCGACGCAGCTGACCCAGCTCGGCGACCGGGAGCGGACGCAGACCGCGGACGCGCAGCGGGCGCTGGTGGGTTCGGGGCGGATGGGCAGCCCGGGAGCCGCCGCGGCCCGTACGCCGAGCGCCGAGGGCGGCGCCGCGCTGACCTACGCGAGCGCGCAGCTCGGCAAACCTTATGTGTGGGGCGCTGAGGGGCCCGCGTCCTTCGACTGCTCCGGGCTCACCTCGCAGGCCTGGGCGCACGCCGGGCGCGCGATCCCGCGCACCAGCCAGGAGCAGTGGGCGTCGCTCCCGAAGGTGCCGCTGGACCAGTTGCGGCCCGGTGACCTGGTGGTCTATTTCCCCAAGGCCACCCACGTGGCCATCTACGCCGGGAACGGCAAGGTGATCCAGGCGCCCCGCCCAGGGGCCGAGGTGAAGGTCTCACCGATCGCCGCGAACCCGCTGCTGGGGGCCGTACGTCCGGATCCCGACGGGGTCGCGCTCGCGTCGTACAGCCCGCCGCCCCTGCCGCAGAGCGCGACGGGAACGGCGGGTGACGACAGCGGCTACTCCGCCGAGGAGGCGCCCGCGGAAGCGTCGACGGGGGCGGCCGGGGCGGCGGCCGACGCCACCTCCGCGAGGTAGTCCGCCGCGTCCTCGGGGTCGTAGAAGTACGCGTCGAAGTCGGCCGGGTTGTCGAAACCATTGGCGAAACGATCCGCCACGGGCTGGAGCTGACCGGCCGCGCCGATCAGGTTCAGCACGTGCTCCGGCGGGACGCCCAGCATCGCGTTCGTCCACTGCGTCACCGGCTTGCCGCTGGTGAACCAGTACGTGTCGAAGGTCGCCTTCATCCACGCCTCGTCGAACGGGTTGTCCCCGTGCATCAGGATCGAGGACAGGTAGGACGCGGCGCACTTGGCGGCCGAGTTGGAACCCTGGCCCGTGATCGGGTCGTTCGCCACGACCACGTCCGCGACGCCCAGCACCAGGCCGCCGCCGGGCAGCCGCCCGACGGGCTTGCGGACCACGGGCGCGTACCGCCCGGCCAGGGTGGCGCCCGCGTCCGTCAGCTCCACCTCGGTCGTCCGCGCGTACTCCCAGGGGGTGAACTTCTCCATCAGTTCCCGCGTGAGCGCGAGGTGCTCCGCCGGGTCCTTGATCCCGGCGAAGGCGTCGAGCGGGCCGCCCGGTACGCCCTCCCAGAACAGGATGTCGGCGCGCCCCGAGGTGGTCAGGGTGGGCATGACGAACAGCTCGCCGACGCCCGGGACCAGGTTGCAGCGGACGGCCTCGGTGTCCGGGTGCTCGGGGCGGGGGCCCAGACCGTGCACGTAGGAGACGGCGAGGGCCCGCTGCGGGGCGTCGTACGGCGAACGCGCCGCGTCCCGCTCGAACATCGAGACCAGCTCGCCCTTGCCCGCCGCGACGAGGACGAGGTCGTACGTACGGGAGAAGAAGTCGAGGTCGGCGACCGAGGCGCCGTGGATGACCAGCTGCCCGCCGCGCTGGGTGAAGGTGTCGAGCCAGCCCGCCATCTTCACGCGCTGGTCCACGGACTGCGCGTAGCCCTTGAGGCGGCCCAGCCAGTCGATCGCCCGGGCGCCGTCGGGGGCGGCGACCGAGACGCCGACGCCCTGGATCTTCGGGGCCCGGTCCGCCCAGAAGTCCAGCTGGAGATCGCGCTCGTGCTGGAGTGCCGTGTCGAACATGCACTGCGTGGACATGACCCGGCCGCCCCGGATCTCGTCCGGCGTGCGGTTGGACATGAGGGTGACCTCGTACCCCTTCGACAGGAGGCCGAGGGCGAGCTGGAGACCGGACTGCCCGGCTCCGACGATCAGTATCTTGCGCATGGCGGTCTCTTTCCGGGCGGGGCGGGGCGGTACGGGGGCGGTACGGGCGGTGCGCCGCGGGCCGCTATGCGGGGGTGGCGTCCAGGGCGTGGCCGACCAGTGCCAGCAGGGATTCCACGACCGTGGCCCGGCTGCGCGCGTCCATGATCACGACCGGTACGTGGTCGGCGATGGTCAGCGC
This sequence comes from Streptomyces sp. G-G2, assembly GCF_030063135.1. Taxonomy (GTDB): domain Bacteria; phylum Actinomycetota; class Actinomycetes; order Streptomycetales; family Streptomycetaceae; genus Streptomyces. The sequence goes on along the minus strand of NZ_JASISO010000001.1, from coordinate 84,863 downwards.
CTCCCGTACGTCCTCGGGCTCGTAGGAGGCGGAGCCCTCGAAGTGGTTGACGGCCACGACGTACGGCAGTCCGCAGCTCTCGAAGTAGTCGAGGGCGGGGAAGCAGTCGCGCAGGCGGCGGGTGTCGGCGAGCACGATGCCGCCGATGGCCCCGCGGACGAGGTCGTCCCACATGAACCAGAAGCGCTTCTGGCCGGGGGTGCCGTACACGTACAGCACGAGGTCGTCGTCGAGCGTGACCCGGCCGAAGTCCATCGCCACCGTGGTGGTGTTCTTGTCCGGGGTCCCGGTCAGGTCGTCGGTCGGCGCGCTCGCCTGGGTCATCAGCGCCTCGGTACGCAGCGGAGTGATCTCCGAAACCGACGATACGAAGGTGGTCTTGCCCACGCCGAAGCCGCCCGCGACCAGCACCTTGACGGCGACGGGGGCACGGGACCGGTCGTACTGCCAGGGCTGGACGGGTTCGTCCGCGGCACTCGGAAGGTCCGAGGGAGGGGACGGGTCAAAGACGGCGGAGCCCACTGAGCACCCTTTCGAGCAGCGCGCGGTCGGGGCGGCCGATGCCGTGCCCCGTCCCGTAGACGCGGATCCTTCCCTGGTCGGCGAGGTCGCTGACGAGTACGCGGACCACCCCGAGCGGCAGCCTCAGCAGCGCGGCGATCTCGGCGACCGTGCGCATGCGGCGGCACAGCTCGACGATGGCCCGCATCTCGGGCACCCGGTCGGGCCGGGCCGCCGGGACCTTGGCGCTCGGGTCGAGGGTGGCGACGAATGACTCGACGAGCAGGACGTGCGCGAAGCGGGTGCGCCCGCCCGTCAGCGAGTACGGGCGGACGCGCGCGGGGCGCCGGTCGGCGCCGCGTATCGGCAGCCGGTCGGAGGCCGGACTCCTCACGGGGTGTTCTCCATCGACTGGCGCAGCTCACTGCGGACTTCGGGGGTCAGGACGTGGCCGGCGCGGCCGACGAAGAGCGCCATGTGGTAGGCGACGACGCTCATGTCGCAGTCGGGCGTGGCGTGCACGCCGAGCAGGGAGCCGTCGCTGATGGCGGTGACGAAGACGGAGCCGTGCTCCATCGCCACCATCGTCTGCTTGACGGAGCCGCCGTCCATCAGCTGGGCGGCTCCGGTGGTCAGGCTGCCGAGCCCGGACACGATGGTGGCCAGGTCGGCCGAGGCGCCGCGGGGGCCCTTGAGCCGGGCCAGGGGTGCGGGCGCCGGGTCCTGCGCGTCCTCCCCGGCCGGTGCGGCCCCCGGCTCCGTCTCGGAGGAGAGCAGGAGCAGGCCGTCGGAGGAGACGACGGCGACGGACACGATGCCGGGTACCTCCTCGACCAGGTCGGTCAGCAGCCACTGCAGGTTGCGGGCCTGGGTGCTCGGTCCGTACGTACTGGGCGCGGTCATGTGCGTGCCTCCTGTGCGGTGTCCCCCGGATCGGTCTGCCCCTCGGCGAGCTCGGCCTCTACGACGCGCCGCCCGTCCCGGGCCCCCTGGTAGAAACCGCCGAGCCGGCGCCGGAGTTCCTCCGCGTCCACCGGCTTGGGCTCGGGGCGCGCGGAGTCGGCGGCCTCCCCCCGGGCGGGGGCCGCGACGGTGCGCGGGGTCCGCTTGGGCAGGCCCTTGTCGGTGACGGCCTCGTCGGGGTGGCTGCCCTGGCGGGGCACCCAGTCGCCGTGGGCGTCGGGTGCCTGCGCGTGGGCGGGCGCCGCCGCGGCGGGCTCCGGCCGGGGGGCGGGGGGGGGCGGGGGGGGGGGGGGGGGGGGTGGGGGTGCTGACGTTGCCGGCGGCGGTGGCCGGGCCGTCGGCCTGACCCGGGGCTCCGCCCGGGCCGCGGGCCCCGCCGGCGTTCGAGGCGCCCCCGGACGGCACGGAACGCCGGGTCAGGGG
>NZ_JASISO010000001.1:11867-82966 GCF_030063135.1 Streptomyces sp. G-G2 | reverse complement strand
GCGGGCGTCCGCTTCGGCAGCGGACGGGCGGGCGCCTCGCCGTCGCCGTCGTCGCCGGTGGGCCGGTTCCGCTTCGGCAGCGGCCGGTCGGCGGCGGGGGCGGCGGCGCCGGGGGCGCGGCCCGAGGGGCGGTCCCGCTTCGGCAGGCCCGTGTCCGGGCGGGAGGCGGCCCCTTCGGTGGGCGGCGGCGCGGGCAGTGCGATCTCCAGCGTGCGCTCGGCCTCCGAGGCGGGCGCGGGCACCGTGAACACCTCGTCCGGGGACGGCGGCCGGTCCGGGTTCCGCTCCCCCGGAACCGCCCGTACGGGCAGTTCCTCGGGGGCCGGGCCCGGTGCGCCGGCCAGCGCCTCGGCGAGCCCCGTCACCTGCGCGGGCTCGCCACCGGCCCCCGCCGCGACGGCGGCAGCCGGAGCCGGCCCCTCGGGCAGGCCGGTGGCCGGGCCCGGGACCTCGGCCGGGTCGGCCGGGGCCGGGGTCTCGGCCGGGTCGGCCGGGGCCGGGGTCTCGGCCGGGTCGGCCGGGGCGGCGGACTCCGGGTGGACGGCGGACGGGGGTTCGGGCAGGGGGCCGCGGGGGCGGGGCGGGAGGAGGTTGTCGTTCGCTTCCGCCACCGCGCCCGGGAGGTCCAGGAAGGGGGTGTTCCGGGACGCCGCGAGCGAGTGCACCGCGGAGTCCGGCGCGGCCGCCGGGAGGAGGGTGGCCGGGACCACCACGACTGCTTCGGTGCCACCGCCGCGCGAGGCGCGCAGTTCGGCCGTGACCCCGTGGCGCGCGGCGAGCCGCCCGGCCACGTAGAGCCCCAGGCCCAGGCCGTGTTCCGCCTCGGGCTCCTCGTCGTACGCCTCCGGCTCGGACAGCCGGGAGTTCAGCGCGGCGAGCCGGTCCCCGCTCACCCCGATGCCCTCGTCGATGACGGACAGCACCGCGTCGCCCGAGTCCAGCAGCCACCCGGAGACCTTGACCTTGGCGTCCGGCGGCGAGAAGGTCGTCGCGTTCTCCAGCAGTTCCGCCAGCACGTGCGAGATGTCGTCCGCCGCGTGCCCCGCCACCTGCGTGCACCCGGGGAGCGCCGACAGGTCGACCCGCTCGTAGCGCTCGATCTCGCTCACCGCGGCCCGCATGACGTCCACCAGCGGGACCGGGCTCGCGTGCCCCGGCCCGTGCTCCTGGCCCGCCAGGACCAGCAGGTTCTCGTTGTGGCGGCGCATCACCGTCGCCAGGTGGTCCAGCTTGAAGAGGGTGGCGAGCTGGTCGGGGTCCTGTTCCTTGGACTCCAGTTCCTCGATGACCGTGAGCTGCCGCTCGACCAGCCCGAGGGTGCGCAGCGAGAGCGAGACGGAGGTCGTCGACATGACGCGCCGGTGCTCCTCCAGCCCGGCCCGCAGCTTCGCGAGCTGCTCCTCCAGCGCGCTCCGGCCGCCGCTCAGCGCCTCGTTGCGGCCGATGAGGCGGCGGCGGTCGGCGTCGAGGCCCGCGATCCGGGTGTGCAGGGAGACGGTCTGGTCGCGCACCGCGTTGAGGTGGCGGACCACCTCGGCGAACTCGTCGTTGCGCCCCGTGAAGCGCACCGGTTCCACCGAGCCCTCCGCGGTCGCCAGCCGTGCGGCGCCGCGCCGCAGGACGGACAGCGGGCGGGTGAGCGAGCGGGCGACGGCGGTCGCGAAACCGACGGCGAAGAGGAACAGGGCGCCGAGTACGGCGATGGTCCGCTCCAGCGCCGTCACGTCGTCGTCACGCAACGCGGCCAGCGCGCTGGCGCGTTCTCCCGCGAGGGTGGATTCGACGGACCGCATCCGGTCTATCCGGGCGGAGAGCGCGGCCCCCACGGCCTCGCCGTCGAGCTTGCGGTCGGCGGCGGTCAGGGTGGGCCGGTCGGTGAGCCGCTTGAGGTAGTCGTCGGCGTTCTTCACCTCGGGACCGGTGACGGTCGCGGCGAGGGTCTGGCGTACGTCGGGCCGCGCGGCCCGCGCGAAGTCGTCGAGGGCGGCGAGTTCCCGTACCCGTGAACGCTGGGCCGCGGTGGCCAGTTCGTCGACGGCGGCGGGGTTCGCGGGCTGCTCGCCGCGGGGGACGGCCAGCGCGGCGAGCAGCAGTCCACGGGTGGCCGAGGCCTGTTCGACGGCCTGGCCGAGCGGGGCGAGGGGGCGGGTGGTGGCGAGGGCGCCGGTGGCCCGGGGCGGGGTCCGCTCGGCGAGCTGGGCGCTCGGAGCGGTCAGTTCCGCGAGGAGGGCCGAGTAGGCCTGGTGGGCGGCGAGGGCGGTGCCCTTGCCGCCGACGGCCCCGGTCCGCACCTCCTGGATCCGGCCCAGGGCCAGGGCGAGCGGTTCGTCGGCGTCGGCGCGGAGTTCGCCGATCTGCCGGTCGGTGCCCGCGGCGCGGTCCAGGACGGCGGACTTGCCCGTGCCGCCCGTGCCGCCCGCCGCGGAGCGGCCCCCGGCGACGTACTCGGTGACGGCGTCGCGCTCGTCGGCGAGCAGGTGCGTGAGGGTGAGCGTCTGCTGCGTCCGGTCGGCGAGGGTGACCAGCCGCTGGGAGTCGTTCAGTTCGGAGGCGGCGGTGACCACCGCGGGGGCACCGGCCGCGAGGACGATGAGCCCGGTGACGGCGACGCCCGTGACCAGCCTGCGGCGCACCCGTACGGTGCGGCCCGCGCGGCCCGCCGTGGCGTGGCCGTCGGCAGGGGGGGCGGTGGTGCCGTTCTTCCGAGACGGCTTCTTCTGCACCGGTGCTCGCAATCCTGTACGTGTGCTCGTGCTCGTCTACTCGTGTGGCCGAGGTACCGGCCGGTCAACAAGTAAACGCTCCCTGCCCCCTCGTACCGCTTCAGACCTTCGCAGTGTGTTTGGGAGAGAGCCGCACATCGCTCACCCGGCCACTTGAACGAGTGAACAACACGGAGGAGTTGACGAACAACTCGGACGGCCCCCCGTCAGGGCCGCTTCTTGGACAGGCGGTTGAAAGATCCATAGGTGCTTGACAGGATGCCCGCCCACAGCCGCCCGGACCCTGCGATTCCGCCGGATTCGGGCGATTCGGGCGGTGCCGACGGCCGCCCCCGGCGCCCTCCGGCGCCCGGTACGGGCCCCGGCGCGGCCCCGTCCGTTCACCGTCCCGCGACCCGATCCCACCGCGATCGCACCCCGGCCGTCCCCCGGCGCACCGGACATCCCGGGCAGAATGTCCCCATGCGCATCGACCTCTCTTCCGCCCCCGGCGATCCGGAACGCCCCAACGAGGACTGGCTGTCGGCCTCGATACCCACGTCGGGCGGGGGCGGCGTCCTGGTCGCGCTCGACGGGGTCACACCGCCGGGCGGCGACGTCGGCTGCGGCCACGGCGTGCCCTGGTTCGCGGCCCGGCTCGGCGGGCGGCTGACCGAACTGTCCGGATCGCGCGGGGACATGCCCCTCGACGCGGTCCTCGCGGAGGCGATCCGTTCCACCGCCGACGCGCACCGCGACACGTGTGACCTTTCTCACGTCCGGACCCCGCAGGCGACGGTGGTCGTGGTCCGCTGGGACCAGGAGTACGTCGAACACCTCGTCCTGTCCGACTCCGTACTCCTGCTGTGCTCACCGGAGGGTGAGGTGACGGCGGTCCTGGACGACCGGCTCGACCGGCTGCCGCCCGAGGTGCTGCGCTCGGTGGCCGCCACCGACGCGCTGCGCAACGCGGACGCCGAGGGCGGCTTCTTCACGGCGGCGGCCGACCCGGCGGTGGCCGCCCGCGCGGTCACCGGCCGCACCCCGCGGGAGCGGGTGACGGCGCTGGCCGCCCTGACGGACGGGGCGAGCCGCTGGACGGACACCTTCCAGGAGGGCGACTGGACCGACTGCCTGGCCGTGCTCCGCAAGGAGGGCGCGGAGGCCCTGATCGGCCGGGTCCGCGTGCTGGAGTCGGCCCCGGCCCGGGACGGCGTACGGGCGCGCTACAAGCGGCACGACGACGCCTCGGCGGCCTACGCGGAGCTGTGAGCGGTCCGGCGCCAGCTGTCCGCGCGGGCCCGCGTCCCGCGCACACCTGCCCGCGCGGGCCCGCGTCCCGCTATTCGGCGCCCTGGTTCAGCTGGTTGAGCAGCCGGGCCAGCTCCGCGATCTCGCCCCGGTCCCAGTTCGCGAGCTTGCGCATGTACTGCTCCCGCCGGGCGTAGCGCACCCGCAGGAAGCGCCGCCGGCCCTCGTCGGTGAGGCCGACGAGGAAGGCCCGGCCGTCCGCCGGGTCCTGCTCGCGGGCCACCAGGCCGAGGGTCTCCAGCGCGCGCAGCTGTCTGCTCATGGTCGCCTTGCCGACGCCGAAGTACCCGGCGAGGTCGGTGGCGCGCTGGCGCCCGGCCGCTTCCAGCCGGACCAGCAGCCCGTACGCCGCGGGCTCCAGCTCGGGGTGCAGTTCGCGGGCCATCTCGCCGGAGGAGGCGCGGGCCCTCCGGAGGAAGACGGACAGCTCCCGCTCCAAGGCGAGGAACTCCTGGTCTTCGCTCCCGTGCACGTACCGCTCCCATCGAAGGTGTGAAGGACCGGTCCAGTATCGAGCAGCAGCACGCGCGCGTGCCCGGGGCCCCGCCGAAGCGGGACCCCGGGCACGTTCCGGGCGCGGGGCGCGCGGGGGGCGCGGGTCAGGCGGCCACGACCACCGGCTCGGTGGCGGCGGTCAGGGCCAGCTCCAGCACCTGGCGCACGTCCGTCACCGGGTGCACCTCCAGCCGCTCCAGCACCTCGGCCGGTACGTCGTCCAGGTCCGCCTCGTTCCGCTTCGGGATGATCACGGTGGTGATCCCGGCCCGGTGCGCGGCCAGCAGCTTCTGCTTGACCCCGCCGATCGGCAGCACCCGTCCGGTCAGCGACACCTCGCCCGTCATCGCGACGTCCGTGCGCACCTGCCGCCCGGACAGCAGCGAGGCGAGCGCCGTGGTCATCGTGATGCCCGCGCTCGGGCCGTCCTTGGGGACCGCGCCCGCCGGGAAGTGGATGTGCACGCCCCGATCCTTGAGGTCGGCGACCGGAAGCTCCAGCTCCGCGCCGTGCGAGCGCAGGAAGCTGAGCGCGATCTGCGCCGACTCCTTCATCACGTCACCGAGCTGGCCGGTGAGGGTGAGCCCGGCGGCCCCGGTCTCCGGGTCGGCCAGCGAGGCCTCCACGAAGAGCACGTCACCGCCCGCCCCGGTCACGGCGAGGCCGGTGGCCACGCCGGGGACGGCAGTGCGCCGCTCGGCCGGGTCCTGACCGGCCTCCGGCACGTGGTGCGGGCGCCCGATCAGGCTCCGCAGATCGTCCGCGCCGATCCGGAAGGGCAGTTCCCGCCGGCCCAGCTCGTGCTGCGAGGCGACCTTGCGGAGCAGCCGCGCGATGGACCGCTCCAGGGTGCGCACGCCCGCCTCGCGGGTGTACTCGCCCGCCAGCTTGCGCAGCGCGTCCTCGCCGAGGGTGACCTCCTCGGCCTCCAGCCCGGCCCGCTCCAGCTGCCGGGGCAGCAGGTGGTCCCGGGCGATGACGACCTTCTCATCCTCGGTGTAGCCGTCGAGGCGGACCAGCTCCATCCGGTCGGCCAGCGCCTCCGGGATCGCCTCCAGCACATTGGCGGTGGCCAGGAAGACCACGTCGCTGAGGTCGAGTTCGACCTCCAGGTAGTGGTCCCGGAAGGTGTGGTTCTGCGCCGGGTCCAGGACCTCCAGCAGGGCCGCCGCCGGGTCGCCCCGGTAGTCGGAACCCACCTTGTCGATCTCGTCGAGGAGCACCACCGGGTTCATCGACCCGGCCTCCTTGATGGCCCGGACGATCCGGCCGGGGAGCGCCCCGACGTAGGTCCGGCGGTGTCCGCGCACCTCCGCCTCGTCCCGTACGCCGCCCAGCGCGACCCGGACGAACGTGCGGCCCATGGCGTGCGCGATGGACTCGCCGAGCGAGGTCTTGCCGACTCCGGGCGGCCCGACGAGGGCCAGCACGGCCCCGCCCCGGCGGCCGCCGATGACGCCCATGCCCCGCTCGGAACGGCGCTTGCGCACGGCCAGGTACTCGGTGATCCGGTCCTTCACGTCGCTCAGCCCGGCGTGCTCGGCGTCGAGGATCGCGCGGGCGCCCTGGATGTCGTACTCGTCCTCGGTCCGCTCGTTCCAGGGCAGTTCCAGCACGGTGTCCAGCCAGGTGCGGATCCAGGCGCCCTCGGGCGACTGGTCGCTCGCCCGCTCCAGCTTCTCGACCTCCTTGAGGGCGGCCTCGCGGACCTTCTCGGGCAGGTCGGCGCCCTCGACGCGGACGCGGTAGTCGTCGGACTCCTCGCCGTCCTTCTCTCCGTTGAGCTCGCGCAGTTCCTTGCGCACGGCGTCCAGCTGGCGCCGCAGCAGGAACTCGCGCTGCTGCTTGTCGACGCCTTCCTGCACGTCCTTGGCGATGGACTCGGCCACGTCCTGCTCGGCGAGGTGGTCGCTGAGCATCGTCACGGCGAGTTTGAGCCGGGCGACGGCGTCGCCCGTCTCCAGCAGTTGGAGCTTCTGCTCCAGGGTCAGGAACGGCGAGTACCCCGAGTTGTCGGCGAGCGCGGAGACTCCCTCGATCTGCTGCACCCGGTCCACGACCTGCCAGGCGCCGCGCTTCTTGAGCCAGCTGGTGGCGAGCGCCTTGTACTCCTTGACCAGTTCGGCGACGGCCCCGGGCAGCGGCTCGGGCACCTGCTCGTCGACGGTTTCGCCCTCGACCCAGAGCGCGGCGCCGGGCCCGGTGGTGCCGGCCCCGATCCGGACCCGCCCCCGGCCCCGGATCAGGGCCCCGGGATCCCCGTCGGACAGCCGCCCGACCTGCTCGACCGTGCCGAGCACACCGGTCCCGGCGTACCTGCCGTCCACGCGGGGTACGAGGAGCACCCGGGGCTTGCCGGTTCCCGTCCCGGCGGCGGCCTGCGCGGCTTCCACGGCGGCGCGCACGTCCGAGTCGGACAGGTCCAGCGGAACGACCATCCCCGGCAGCACGACCTCGTCGTCAAGCGGCAGCACAGGCAGGGTGAGCGTTACGGACGTCGAAGCCATGATTTTCCCTCCGGCAGCGAAGTTGAGCTATGCCGACTCAATGCTGGAGCGCCGCCCAATGTTCCCCACCTCCCGTTCGCCCCGGGCGAACACCCCGGAGCCGTCGGTCAGGAGGCCGTGATCCGCACGTCACCCGAGCTGGTGTGGACGGTCAGGCGGGGGGTCGCGTCCGGGCTGGTCGGGACCGTGACCTCGCGCACGCCCGAGCTGGTCGTCCCCCCCACCCGGTACGGGCCGCCCGGCACCCGCAGGGTGACGGCACCGGAGCTGGCGTCGGCCGTCACCGACGAGGGCGGCGCCGTGAAGTCGAGCCGGACGTCGCCCGAGCTGGACGTCACCGCGGCGCTCGATCCGCCGAGGGCCGAGCCGGCGATCTCGCCGGACGAGGTCGTGACGCGCAGCGGCCCCGAGATCCGCTCGGCCCGCACGGAACCCGAACTGGCGGACAGGTCGGCCTCCGCCACGCCCGTCACCGTGATCGCACCGCTGCTGCTGCCCAGATGTACCTTGGCCGTGGCGGGGACCTCGAGCCGGTAGTCGACGTAGCAGGCCCGCCCGTTCCCGCAGCCGTCGCTGAAGGTGAGCGCGCCCCCGGAGAGCCGCTGGCCGGGCTTCGGCTCGGTGTCCCCGGCGTAGTGGACGGTGCGGTGGATCGTCACACCGGGCCCCGCGCCCGCCACCACCTCGATGGAGCCCCTGCGGGAGCCCAGTACCTCGACCGAGGTGACGGCCTCGGTCACCGTCGCGTCGGCCGTCGCGGTCTTCGTGGCCGCCAGGTCCCCTCCGGCCAGCAGGTCGGGGGAGCAACCGGACACGAGCAGCCCGGCGGTGAGGACGGCGAGGACGGTGACCGGCAGGGCGAGCGGGCGGCGTGGAGTCATGCTCCGAGTCTGACCGTCCGGGCCGCCCGGGTCGATGGCGCTGCTACCCGTTCGGGGGTGGGGCCAGCACCACCCCGGCCGCCCCGCCCGGCGGTTCAGGGGCCCGTGGCCACCGGGGCGCCGCCCGGCATGCCCCACTCGCTCCAGGACCCGTCGTACACGGCCGGATCCGGGTATCCGGCCAGTACGGCGCCCAGCGCGAGCACGCACGCGGTGACGCCCGAGCCGCAGCTGACGTACAGCCGGTCCCGGTCGGCGGCCAGCTCGCGGAAGGCGGCGCGGAGTTCGGCCCCGGGGAGCATCGCGCCGTCGCGCTGGAGGTCGCCGAAGGGGAGGTTGAGCGCGCCGGGCATGTGACCGCCGCGCAGCCCGGGGCGGGGTTCGGGGGCGGTACCGGCGAAGCGTTCGCGGGTACGGGCGTCCAGGACGGCCGCGCGCTCCGGGTCGGCGAGGGCCGCGCCGACGGCGACGCGATCGACGATCAGCCCGGGGCGGGGGCGGCCGGTGAAGGTGCCGGGCGGCCCGTCGTACGCGGCGGGCGCGGCCTCGACGGGCAGCCCGGCCGCTTCCCAGGCGGGCAGCCCGCCGTCGAGCACGGCGGCCCGGTCGAAGCCCATGGCGCGCAGCATCCACCAGGCGCGGGCGCTGGAGTGGACACCGGCTCCGTCGTAGACGACGACGGTGCTGGTGTCGTCGACGCCGAGTGCGCGGACGGCCGCGCCGAAGGCCTCGGGGCCGGGCATCGTGTGGGGCGCGGGGGCGGTGTGGTCCGAGAGCGGCCCGTCGAGATCGAAGGGCCGGGCCCCGGGGATCCGCCGGGCCGCGCCCCGATCGGCCCCGACGGAGGCGTCGACCACGACGAGGCCGTCCTCCCCGAGCCGCGCCGCGAGCCACTCCACCCCGACGAGCGGTTGTGCGAAGAATCGATCCGTCACCGTACGCCTCCTGAACGCTCCCCTGGCCCGCTCATCCTGCCGGACCGCCGCGCCGCCGCCCCAGCCGGGCGGGGGCGCCCCGGGGCCTCCCAGCGGCAGCCGACGAATCCGGGGCTCCGCCGGGGCGGGCCCGGCGCGGGCAGGCCCGGCGCGGGCAGGCCCGGCACGGGCAGGCCTGGCACGGACAGGCCCGGCGGGGCGCCGCGTCCGGCCTGCGGCTCTTCGGCGCCTCCGGCGGGCCCTCGATCGCCGGGCGGGCTGACTGCCGACGGGCTGACTGCGGCCGGGCCGGGGCGCCCGCCCGCGCGGGCCCGGGCCGTGTGTGAGAGGTCGCGCCCGGCCCGCGGCGCACGGTGCCTCGGGCCACGCCCTTCGGGCGCCCGGCGCTACTTCCCGAACACGCCCTGGTCGCAGGTGCCCGGGGCGGCGAAGACGGCCAGGCGGGCGCCGGGGACGGGGCTGATCCGGCACAGGTCGAAGTGCGCCGCCAGGGTCTGGCGCTTCAACGCCTCCAGCGGGTAGGGGTCGACCGGCTGGTCCGCCGGGTCCAGGAGGACCAGGACCCGGGGGGCGGCGAGGAGCCGGGCGCGCAGCTCCGGGGCGGGGAGTTCGGTGCCCCACAGGGTGCCCGAGGCCGCCGGGGACCGGTCGAGGGCGATGTCGCGCAGGTCCCCGTACCCGCGGGGCGAGGACAGCAGCCACTCCCGCCGCCGCGACGGCATGAACAGCACCGCGTCCCCCGGCCGGGCCTCGGCCCGCACGGCCGCCGCGACGGCGAGGACGTCGTCCTTGCGGCTCTCCGGCGTGCGCAGCCACTCGGCCCAGAACCCGGACGGCACCAGCAGCGCCCCCGCCACTCCCCACGCCACCCAGCCGCCCGCCGCCAGCCGGGCCCCCGCGAGCAGGGCCGGCCCGGCGAGGGCGTAGAGGACGTACCGGTCGACGTACAGCGGGTGCACCAGCGAGACGGCCAGCAGCAGCCCCGGGGGCACCAGCGTCAGCGGCAGCGCGACCCGGACGAGCTCCCGCTGCGGTACCCCCCGGGCGAGCAGCAGCGCCGCGCCCGCGATCACGGCGTACGCCGCCCAGTCGGTCCACTTCGGGCGGCCGAGCCAGCCGAGCTGCTGCTGCGCCTGCCCCGCGCTCACCAGCACCAGCGGCACCAGCGCCGCACCCACGGCTCCCGCGCACCAGCGCCAGGCGCGCGAGCGCCACGCCCCGAAGCCGTGCGCGAGCAGCGCCAGCACGGCGAACTCGTGCAGCCAGCAGCCGAGCGCGAGGACCACGGCGTACGCCGCCCAGCACTCGCGCACCAGCAGGTACGTCGCCCAGATCACGGCGGCCGCGACCAGCGCGTAGGAGCGCCCTTCCTGGGCGTACATCTGCACCGGGGGCGCGACGGCGTACGCCGCCCCCGCGAGCAGCGCCGCCCGCTCCCCCGCCAGCCGGTGGGCGATCGCCGCCACCCCGGCGGCGGCGAGGACGGTGGCGGCCAGCGAGGGCAGCCGCAGCGCCCAGAGGCCGCCGTCCCACAGCGCGAACACGCCGTGCATCAGCAGGTAGTACACGCCGTGCACGGCGTCGACGTGCCCGAGCAGCTCGGTGAGCGCGCCGAGCGGCCGGTGGGCCACCTGGTACGTCACCGACTCGTCCCGCCACATGGAGCCGCCGCGCCGCAGGCCCCACAGGCCGAGGGCGAGCGCGAGCAGCGGCGGCAGCCAGTGCCACGGCCGGAGCCACGCGGTTCTGCGGCTGATGACGTGCCTCCGGGTGACGAGCGGCCGACGTGCGGTCGACGTACGGGTGGGGGACCTCCATACTCGGGGGCGTCCCGAGCCCTCGCGGAGGTGGGGTGTGCGAACGTACCGAACGGTGGCCGCACTGGCAGTGGCACCGGCACTGGTGATGGCGCTGGTGATGGCGCTGGTGATGGCGCTGGTGATGGCGCTGGTCGGCTGCGGGCCGGCCGGCCAGGACGGCAAGGACGGCCCGGCCGGACCGGACGGTACCCGTTCCGGCGCCGCCGCGACCGCCGACCCCGCCCCTGTCCCGACCCCTGCCCCCACCGGTCAGCAGCTGCTCCGCGTCACCCGCACCGGCGGTTTCGCGGGCCGCGCGAGCACCCTGGAGGTCCAGGACGACGGCTCGTGGACCCTTCTGGACGGTTCCGCGCACCGCGCGGGCACGGGGAAGCTGACCCCCGCCCGCCTCGACGAGCTGCGCGGCGCCCTCGGGCGGGCCGACTTCGTGCACCAGCCGACGCCGTCCGGGGGGCCGACGGTGTTCGACGGGTTCACCTACCGGTTCGTGCACGGGGGCCGCGAGGTGGTCGCCTCCGACGGGTCGGTCCCGGACGCCCTGGCGAAGGTCCTGGACGCGCTGCCGTCCTTCGATCCGGCGTGACGTGAGCCGTGGGGGCGGGCCGGGCCGGCGGACCCGGCCCCGGACGACGGCCTGCGGGGGCGCCTCAGACGCGGGCGGGGCTGAAACCGGCCGCCCCGGCCGAGGCCGGGACGACCGAGGCCCGGGACGGCCCCGCTCGCGACGGGCTGGAAGCGCCCGCCCCCCGCGGGGTGCTCGCCGTACGGCCCGCACAGCCGTCCGCCGCATTCGAACACGCCATACGGAATGCCGGATTCAGCTCGGTACGGACGGAAGAGGTGCCGGTTGCCCGAGGTGTCCCGGACGCGGCCCGCCCCGCCCTCGACCCGTCATAGCCGCAGCCGGGCGGCTCCTCTACGCTGCACCCCATCACGCGGGATCTTCACGGGTCCCCCGTCGGACTACCGGGGCGGGACATGGATCAGACACACACCACCCACAACGGCGCCACGCCGTCGCCCGCCACCCCCGGCGCGCAACGGCGCGTGCTCGTCGTCGAGGACGACCGCACGATCGCCGACGCGATCGCCGCCCGGCTGCGCGCCGAGGGCTTCCAGGTGCAGACCGCCGCCGACGGACCGGCGGCCGTCGCGGCCGCCGAGAGCTGGCTGCCCGAGCTGCTCGTCCTCGACGTGATGCTGCCCGGCTTCGACGGCCTGGAGGTCTGCCGCCGTGTCCAGGCCCAGCGGCCGGTGCCGGTGCTGATGCTCACCGCGCGCGACGACGAGACGGACCTGCTGGTCGGCCTGGGGGTCGGCGCGGACGATTACATGACCAAGCCGTTCTCGATGCGCGAGCTGGCCGCCCGCGCCCACGTCCTGCTGCGCCGGGTGGAGCGGGCGACGATCGCCGCGCACGCCCCGCGCGGCTCCACGCTGCGGCTGGGCGACCTGGAGATCGACCACGCGCAGCGCAGGGTGCGGGTCCAGACGGAGGACGTCCACCTGACGCCCACCGAGTTCGACCTGCTGGTCTGCCTGGCGGGCACCCCGCGCGCGGTGCTCTCGCGGGAGCAGCTGCTGGCGGAGGTGTGGGACTGGGCGGACGCCTCCGGGACCCGGACCGTCGACAGTCACATCAAGGCGCTGCGCCGCAAGATCGGCGCCGAGCGGATCCGTACGGTCCACGGCGTCGGGTACGCCCTGGAGACCCCGGCGCAGCCGTGAGCGGGCGGCTCCCGGGGCCGGGGCTGCGGCCGTTCTCACCGTTCTCGATCAAGACCAAGCTGGGCACCCTCGTGGTGGTCTCGGTCTTCATCACCACGGGCCTGCTGATGGTGGCCATGCGCACGGCGACCGAGGTGCGATTCATCACGGTGTTCTCGGTGATCGCCTCCATGCTGATCACCCAGTTCGTGGCGCACAGCCTGACGGCGCCGCTGGACGAGATGACCACCGTCGCCAAGGCGATCTCCCACGGCGACTTCACCCGCCGGGTGCGCGGCTCCGGCCGCCGCGACGAGCTGGGCGATCTCGCGGCCACGATCAACCTGATGGCCGACGACCTGGAGGCGGTGGACCGCCACCGCAAGGAACTCGTCGCGAACGTCTCCCACGAGCTGCGCACCCCCATCGCGGCCCTGCGCGCGGTGCTGGAGAACGTGGTGGACGGGGTCTCGGCCGCCGACCCCGAGACGATGCGCACGGCGCTCAAGCAGACGGAGCGCCTGGGCAGGCTGGTGGAGACCCTGCTGGACCTGTCCCGGGTGGACAACGGGGCGGTGCCGCTGAAGGCCCGCAGCTTCGAGGTGTGGCCGTACCTGTCGGGGGTACTGAAGGAATCCGGCCTGGCGGCGGCCGGGCGCCCGGGACTGGCCTCCGGCTCCGGCGGGCACACCCGCAACGACGTGCACCTGCACCTGGACGTCTTCCCCTCCGACCTGGCGGCCCACGCGGACGCGGAGCGGCTCCACCAGGTGGTGGCGAACCTGATCGACAACGCGGTGAAGCACAGCCCGCCCCACGGGCGGGTGACGGTACGGGCGCGGCGTGCCGAGGGGCCCGGGAGCCTGGTCCTGGAGGTGCAGGACGAAGGACCCGGGATACCGGAGTCGGAGCGGCTTAGGGTCTTCGAGCGGTTCAACCGGGGCAGTGCCCGCAGCGGCGACGGCGGTACCGGACTGGGCCTGGCGATCGCCCGTTGGGCCGTCGGCCTGCACGGAGGGGACATCGGAGTGGCCGAATCCCCCCGGGGCTGCCGGATCCTCGTCACGCTTCCGGGCAGCTCGTAGACAGCGCTGTTGACGTAGGGTTCGAGTGGGAAGGACATGATCTCGGCCACATGTGCCCGGGGTCCGTCAGGGGTGCGACGCCAGGGGGCCGCAACCGCGGTGAGCGCTACCCGAACCGCGTTTGTTTCCCGCCATTTCACCCGGCGAAACCCGCCGTTCGGTGTGACCTGCGCGACGTAAGTCCCGCCCGGTCCGCATCACACGGTCCGGGAGGCGTAGCCTTTATTCCCGCTGTCCATACCTTGTGAAGCGGAAGAGGGCGGTTGCCGCCGTGTCGCCACAGTCCCCCAGTAACTCGAGCACCACGACCGAAGCAGCAGAGAGCGGGAAGACCCCTGCCTTGGGCTTCGGCGCCAATGAGTGGCTCGTCGACGAGATCTATCAGCAGTACCTCCAGGACCCGAATTCGGTCGACCGGGCCTGGTGGGACTTCTTCGCCGACTACAAGCCGGGTGGCGCGGTCGCCTCGGTGAAGCCGGAAGAACCCAGGAAGTCCCCGACGACGGACGGCGCCTCCGCACAGGCCGCCCCCGCCGCCGCAGCCCCGCAGGCCGCCGACGCCGCCACGGGGGCGGCGCCCGCCGCGCCCCCGGCTGCCTCGCCGGTTCCCGCGCCAGCGCCCACGCCCGTGTCAGCTCCTGCCCCTGCTCCTGCCACCCCCTCTGGTGCCCCTGCTGTGACTGTCACCTCCCAGACCGGTGCGAGCACCGGCTCCACCGGAACGCCTACCGGCGTGCGAATTTCCGCCGCGCCGGCCGCGCCCTCCCCTCAGGCACCGGCTCCGGCCGCCGCCGCTCCCGCCGCAGCCCCGAAGGCCGCGCCCTCCACCGAGGCCCCCGCGGGCCCCGAGCTGGTGACGCTCCGCGGCCCCGCCGCTGCCGTGGTCAAGAACATGAACGCCTCGCTGGAGGTGCCGACGGCCACGTCCGTCCGCGCCGTCCCGGTGAAGCTGCTGTTCGACAACCGCATCGTCATCAACAACCACCTGAAGCGGGCCCGGGGCGGGAAGATCTCCTTCACCCACCTCATCGGCTACGCGATGGTGCAGGCCATCAAGGCCATGCCGACCATGAACTACTCCTTCGCGGAGAAGGACGGCAAGCCGACCCTGGTCAAGCCGGAGCACATCAACTTCGGCCTGGCGATCGACCTGGTGAAGCCGAACGGCGACCGCCAGCTCGTCGTCGCGGGCATCAAGAAGGCCGAGACCCTCAACTTCTTCGAGTTCTGGCAGGCCTACGAGGACATCGTCCGCCGGGCCCGTGTCGGCAAGCTGACGATGGACGACTTCACCGGCGTCACCGTCTCGCTGACCAACCCCGGCGGCCTGGGCACCGTCCACTCCGTGCCCCGCCTGATGCCCGGACAGTCGGTCATCATGGGCGTCGGTTCCATGGACTACCCCGCCGAGTTCCAGGGCACCTCCCAGGACACCCTGAACAAGCTGGCCATCTCCAAGGTCATGACCCTGACCTCGACCTACGACCACCGGGTCATCCAGGGCGCGGCCTCCGGCGAGTTCCTGCGCGTCGTCGCGAACATGCTGCTCGGCGAGAGCGGCTTCTACGACGACGTCTTCGAGGCGCTGCGCATCCCGTACGAGCCGGTCCGCTGGCTCCGGGACATCGACGCCTCGCACGACGACGACGTCACGAAGGCCGCCCGCGTCTTCGAGCTGATCCACTCCTACCGGGTCCGCGGCCACGTCATGGCCGACACCGACCCGCTGGAGTACAAGCAGCGCAAGCACCCCGACCTCGACATCACCGAGCACGGCCTCACCCTGTGGGACCTGGAGCGCGAGTTCGCGGTCGGCGGCTTCTCCGGCAAGTCGATGATGAAGCTCCGCGACATCCTCGGCGTGCTGCGCGACTCGTACTGCCGCACCACCGGCGTCGAGTTCATGCACATCCAGGACCCGAAGCAGCGCCGCTGGATCCAGGACCGCATCGAGCGCCCGCACACCAAGCCGGAGCGCGAGGAGCAGCTGCGCATCCTGCGCCGCCTGAACGCCGCCGAGGCCTTCGAGACCTTCCTGCAGACGAAGTACGTCGGCCAGAAGCGCTTCTCCCTGGAGGGCGGCGAGTCGGTCATCCCGCTGCTCGACGCCGTCATCGACTCGGCCGCCGAGGCCCGCCTCGAAGAGGTCGCGATCGGCATGGCCCACCGCGGCCGCCTGAACGTCCTCGCGAACATCGTGGGCAAGTCGTACGCGCAGATCTTCCGCGAGTTCGAGGGCAACCTCGACCCGAAGTCGATGCACGGCTCCGGCGACGTCAAGTACCACCTGGGCGCCAACGGCACCTTCACCGGCCTGGACGGCGAGCAGATCAAGGTCTCGCTCGTCGCCAACCCCTCGCACCTGGAGGCGGTGGACCCGGTCCTGGAGGGCGTCGTCCGCGCCAAGCAGGACATCATCAACAAGGGCGGCACCGACTTCACCGTCCTGCCCGTCGCCCTGCACGGTGACGCGGCCTTCGCGGGCCAGGGCGTCGTCGCCGAGACGCTGAACATGTCGCAGCTGCGCGGCTACCGCACCGGCGGCACCGTCCACGTCGTGATCAACAACCAGGTCGGCTTCACCGCCGCCCCGGAGTCCTCGCGGTCGTCGATGTACGCGACCGACGTGGCCCGCATGATCGAGGCGCCGATCTTCCACGTGAACGGCGACGACCCGGAGGCGGTGGTCCGTATCGGCCGCCTGGCCTTCGAGTTCCGTCAGGCGTTCAACAAGGACGTGGTCATCGACCTCATCTGCTACCGCCGTCGCGGCCACAACGAGTCCGACAACCCGGCCTTCACCCAGCCGCTGATGTACGACCTGATCGACAAGAAGCGCTCGGTGCGCAAGCTCTACACCGAGTCCCTCATCGGTCGCGGCGACATCACGCTGGAAGAGGCCGAGCAGGCGCTCCAGGACTTCCAGGGCCAGCTGGAGAAGGTCTTCGCGGAGGTCCGCGAGGCCGCCACGCAGCCCGCGGGCAACCCGGTGCCGCCCACGCAGACCGCGCAGGAGTTCCCCGTCAAGGTGGACACGGCGGTCTCGCAGGAGGTCGTCAAGCGGATCGCGGAGTCCCAGGTCAACATCCCGGACAACGTCACCGTCCACCCGCGTCTGCTGCCGCAGCTGCAGCGCCGCGCGTCGATGATCGACGAGGGCACCATCGACTGGGGCATGGGCGAGACCCTGGCCTTCGGCTCACTGCTGATGGAGGGCACCCCGGTCCGGCTGTCCGGGCAGGACTCGCGCCGCGGCACCTTCGGGCAGCGGCACGCCGTGCTGATCGACCGGGAGACCGGCGAGGACTACACCCCGCTGCTCTACCTCGCGGACGACCAGGCCCGCTACAACGTCTACGACTCGCTGCTCTCCGAGTACGCGGCCATGGGCTTCGAGTACGGCTACTCGCTGGCCCGCCCGGACGCGCTGGTCCTCTGGGAGGCCCAGTTCGGTGACTTCGTCAACGGCGCGCAGACCGTCGTCGACGAGTTCATCTCCTCGGCCGAGCAGAAGTGGGGCCAGACGTCCGGCGTCACGCTCCTGCTCCCGCACGGTTACGAGGGCCAGGGCCCGGACCACTCGTCCGCGCGTCCCGAGCGCTTCCTCCAGATGTGCGCGCAGGACAACATGACGGTCGCGATGCCGACCCTGCCGTCGAACTACTTCCACCTGCTGCGCTGGCAGGTCCACAACCCGCACCACAAGCCGCTCATCGTCTTCACCCCGAAGTCGATGCTGCGTCTGAAGGCGGCGGCGTCGAAGGCGGAGGAGTTCACGACCGGTTCCTTCCGTCCGGTCATCGGTGACTCCACCGTGGACCCGAACGCGGTCCGCAAGGTGGTCTTCTGCGCGGGCAAGGTCTACTACGACCTTGAGGCCGAGCGGGAGAAGCGCGGCGTCACGGACACGGCGATCATCCGCATCGAGCGGCTGTACCCGCTGGCGGGCGCCGAGATCCAGGCCGAGATCGCCAAGTACCCGAACGCGGCGAAGTACATCTGGGCCCAGGAGGAACCGGCGAACCAGGGCGCGTGGCCGTTCATCGCGCTGAACCTGATCGACCACCTGGACCTGGCCGTCGGCGCCGACGTCCCGGCGGGCGAGCGCCTGCGCCGCGTCTCGCGCCCGCACGGCTCGTCCCCGGCCGTGGGCTCCGCCAAGCGTCACCAGGCGGAGCAGCAGCTGCTGATGAACGAGGTCTACGAGGCCTAGTCGCCGCGCTGAGCTGAACACTGGAAGGCCCGGCCCCTAGAAACCGCCGAACGGGGACCGGGCCTTCCAGTGTCCCCGGCCCGACCCAGCCTCCCCGCCGTCCCGACCCAGCCTCGCCGGCGTTTGAGGCGCGGGGTCTGGGGCGGAGCCCCGGGGAACCCGGCTCCGCCGGGCAGGCTGAAGGTAGGCCGCCGGCGTTGCTGAAGGTGGCTCAGCCAGGCCCGGTCGGGTCGGCCGGCCAGGCCTACGGCTGGGGCTCGAAGTCCCAGTACGGGCGGACCCGTTGGCGCGCCGAGACGGTGTGGACGTGCTGCGTGCCCAGCGTCCGGGCCAGCCCCTTCAGCGCGTCGTCCTCGTTCTTGCGGGACTCGTCCGTGTGCTGGAGCGCCCGCAGGTCCGCGGCCAGCGCGATCTGCGCGCTCAGCGCCATCGGGTGGTCCGGCCCCAGCACCTGCTCGGCCGTGCGCAGCGTGTCCCGGCTCAGCTGGACGGCGTCGTCGAGCCTCCCGGTGATGTTGCGGCAGCCCGCCGCGTTGAGGGCGCTGCCCAGCGCCCAGGGGTGCCGCTCCCCGAGCGCGTTGCGCATCCCGACCAGGGCCTGCTCGCACAGGCTCAGCGCCTCCTCGCGCTCCCCCTGGGCCCGCAGCACCAGCCCGAGGTTGCCGACCGTACCGATGCTGTACGGGTGGGCCAGCCCCAGCTGGGACTGGTAGCCCCGCACCACCGCCTCGGAGATCCGGCGGGCCTCCTCGACGTCTCCGTATTCACGCAGGTAGGTGGCGTAGTCGGAGGCCACCATCAGGGTCCACGGGTAGTCGGCCCCGAAGACCCGGGTGGCGCGTTCCCACACGGTCCGCAGCCGGGTGCCCGCGCCGGGGATGTCGCCCGAACGGCGCAGGCACAGGCCCAGGTTGTGTTCGGCGCGCAGGGTCTGCGGGTGGTTGACGCCCAGGATCTGGTTGTTGAGCTTGACGCCCTGTTCCTGGCGGGTCTGCGCCTCCCGGTAGCGGCCCATCAGGCGCAGGCCCATGGCGCAGGCGATGCCGGAGGAGAGGGTGGAGATGTGCTGGGCGCGCAGCACCCGCTCGCGCCGTCGCAGGGTGTCGAGGTCGAGGTCGTACGCCTCCTGGTAGCGGCCCAGCAGCCGGAAGGTGGCGGCGAGGTTGTTCTGGGCGTTGAGGGTGGTGGAGTCGTCCTCGCCCAGGAGTTCGCGGTAGGTGGCCAGGCAGTGCTCGAAGAGCTGGCGGGCCGGTTCGAACTTGGCGATGCACAGCAGGACCCCGCCGTACGCGCTGGTGGCGCGCAGGGTTTCGAGGTCGCGGTCGCCGCGTTCGGAGACGAGCCGGTCGGCGACGGCCTTGGTGAGGACCTCGGCGCGACGGAACAGCCCGAGGTTGCGCAGCGCTCCGCCGTACTGGTAGCTCAGCTCCCGCACCCGGTCGTGGTCGTCGCCGAGCATGGAGCGCCAGGCCAGGTCGGTCTGTTCGCACAGGCGCAGGCAGGTGCGGTACTCCCCGGCCAGGATCAGGTAGCGCAGACAGCGCAGCAGGAAGGTCTGGATCCGGGGGTTGGTGCTGGTGAGGACGCCCGCGGTGTCGAGGTGCGGGATGAGTTCGGCGTACCTCGGCCAGAGCCGGGAGTCGGACGGCCGCCCGGGGTCGGCCTCGGCGAGTACCTGGCGGACGGCCCGGGAGAGCGGTTCGGACTCGTCCTCGGCGAGGTTCTCGCGGACGATGCCGTGGACCATCCGGTGCAGCTGGACGGTCTCCAGGCCGCCGCCGCCCTCTTCGACGGGCAGGTCGGAGTACTCCAGGCGGACCACGGAGAACTGCACGAGCTTGTTGAGGGCCGCGTTCCACCGGATCTGGTCGTTGATCAGCCCGGCGAGCTGTTCCGGTACATCCTCCGCGGGGAACTCCCGCAGCAGCCGCAGCGGGACCGGGCCGGGCGCGAAGAACACGAACAGCCGCAGCAGGGCCAGGGCGTCGGGGAAGTTCTCCCGGACGTTGTTGAGGAGTATGGCGAGGGCGGTCGGGAAGGGCAGCGGATAGTCCTCGGAGACGGCGACCGCCTCCCGGGTGTCCAGCCGCCGCTGGAGCAGCGCGAGGTAATCGCCCACGCTCAGCGGGGAGTCGGCGAGCCAGCCCGCGGTCTGGTCGAGGGCGAGCGGGTAGTCCTCCAGGGCCTCCGCGAGCAGGTCGGCCTCGTCGGCGGTGAGGCGGCGGGCCCGGCGCCGGATGAAGGTGACGGACTCGGGGCGGGCGTAGAGGGGGACTTCGACGAGGCTGGTGTGCCGGTTGCCCCATTCGCGGTTGCGCGAGGTGATGATGACGTCGCCCGCGCCGCCCGGCAGCAGGTCGGTGAGGTCGTCGGGGTTGTCGCAGCCGTCGAAGACCATCAGCCAGCGGTTGAACGGGGAGCCGCGGCGCAGCGCTTCGAGGACGGCCCGGATCTGCTCGCCGTAACTGCCCGCGCCGCGCGGCAGGCCGAGGGCGGGCGCGAGGTCGGCGAGCCGTTCGCGCAGGGTGGGCCGGTCCTCGGCGGGCACCCACCACACCACGTCGTACTCGGAGGCGAAGCGGTAGGCGTACTCGGTGGCGACCTGCGTCTTGCCGACGCCGGAGAGCCCGAGCAGGGTGACGGTGGCCGCTCCGGGCGGGGCCTCGGTGAGGGCGGCGCGGAGTTTGCCGATGACGTCGTTGCGGCCGGTGAAGCGGGGGTTGCGGCGCGGGACCCGGCCCCAGATCTCGGGCGGGTCGTTGGGGAAGCGGGGGCCGCGGCGGCCGGTCTCGGTGCCGATCCGCTCGGTGGGCAGCTCCAGCCTGCGCAGGACCCGGTACTCGGCCTCGTAGGCGTCCAGGCCCCACAGGTCGGTCTTCTCCAGCGCGGCGACGGCGCTGGGCAGCGGGGCGTCGGTGAGGCAGACCGCCGCGAACCGGTCGGGGTGGGCCTCGGTGACGGTGCGCAGCGCCGCGTTCCACTCCTCGTCGGTGTGGGTGCCCGCGGAGAAGTACCGCTCGCTGAGGACGACCAGGACGCGGCCGCCGGCGCGCGCGAGGTCGTCGAGGGCCTCGGCCAGTCCGTTGCTGTTCTTCGGGTCCCAGCGCTGGAGGGCGACGCGGTGTCCGTGTTCCTCCAGCCGGTGGGCGATCCACACCGCCCAGGGGCGGTTGAATCCCGCGAAGCTGATGACGAAGCGCTGCGGCTGCGCCGCGTTCTCGCGGTCCTGCCGAGTTCCGGTGGTCATGCGGCCGTCTCCCTGGAATCCGGGCGGTGGACGGGGTTGAAAAGGTACCGCAGGTGACGGGTGCTCAGCCTGTGTCAGGTCGCGGCGAATGCGGCGAGTTCGGGGTGGTCCGCGCACCAGGCGCGGCGTTCGTGGTCGATGGCCCGGCGGGCGGTGGCGTGCTGGTCGCCGGGGGGCGGCAGGTCGTCCATGGCGCGTTCGGCGGCGGTCATCCCGGCGATGAACTCCCGTCCGGTCACGGTCAGTTCGCGGGCACCCTGGAGTACGGGGAGGACGGCGGCCAGTTGGGACCGGCTGCGGGCGTGCCGCGCCCAGGCGCCGCGGGCGCCGTAGAGGGCGGCGCGCTGCCAGTACCCGGCGAGGGCCAGGTGGGCGTACGCGCCGTGCAGGAGTCCCTCCAACGGGCGGGGGTCCGCCCGCCAGGGGGCCCAGTAGCAGGGGGTGCGGTCGGCGGTGTGCAGGGTGAGGATGTCGGCGAGCGCGGTGAGCTTCCCGTGCTGCACCTCGTGGACCAGGGTGGCGGCGAGCGCGGGCGGGGTCTGGCCGCGGACCAGGACGGATCCGGCGGCGGCGGGCAGGGTGGCCCCGGTGGAGCGGGCTCCCCCGGCCAGCGGGACGAGGGTGCGCAGCAGTTCGCCGACCTCGTGGGCCCGGGTGGAGTCGTAGCGCTCCAGCAGGGTCAGGGCGCCGGTCCACTGGATGTCCCAGCGCTTGTGCCCCTTGGGGGTAAGCCTGCGGGCGGGGCGTACGGAGACCGGGTGGCCCAGGGCCCGGTACGGATCGAGGTCGTCCAGGGCGACCCCGCCGCCGGGCAGGGTGTGCAGGGCGAGGACGGCGGGGTCGGCGGGGTCCCAGGAGCGCTGGGTCAGGGTGACGGGCCCGGGGCGGGCGGGGCGCAGCAGGCCGAGGGTGGGCAGCACCAGGCGGCCGTGGAGCGGGCGCAGGGTGAGTTTGAAGTCGAGCCCGGCGCGCAGGGCCGCGGCCGCGGCGAGGGCCCCGAGGTGGGCGAGGTCGGGGGCGGGCCCGTGGGGTTCGTGCAGGCGGCGCAGGGTTTCCTCGGCCCAGGTCCCGGTGGCGGGGTAGTGCAGTACGTCGCGCACGGCGCCGGGGGCGCGCCGCTCGGCCTCCTCCAGGAGCGCCCAGTGGCGGCCGGTCTCCCCGTCGGGGCCGCCGGGGGCCGCGTCGAGGACCGCGCGCAGCAGGACCAGGCGTTTGGAGCGGCGGATGTCACGGATCAGGCGGGCGCCCTCGGCTCCGGGTTCGGTGGAGGCCAGGGCGCGCAGCAGGTGGGAGGTGATGGCGAAGCCGGGCAGCGGGCCGGCCCCGGAGCGGGGGCCGGGCACGGGCGCGGGGCCGGATCCGGGCGCGGGTGCGGTAGCGGGCTCCGGGCCGGAGCTGGAGCGGGGGCCCGGCAGCGGGACGGGGCGGGTCATGAGGCGGCCCGCTCGGGGCCCTGCCCGTGGACGTCCGTACGCGGGGCGGGCACGGGGGCGGGGGCCGCGGCGGCGCGGGGCGCGGCGGTGGCGGCGTGGTGCAGGGCCGCCGCGATGTGCCGGATGAGCACCTGGAGGTCCTCGCAGTACACGGAGGGGTGCTGGAAGCCCTGGCCGGGCCGGTAGCGGTGCGGGTAGTGACCGCCGCCGCAGACCTCGACGAGTTCGCAGGAGCGGCAGCCCCCGGCCAGCGCGGCCCGGCCGAGCTGGCGGGCGGCCAGCCCGGGGTGGTCGAGGAGTTCGTCGAAGCTGTGCGTGTCCAGGGTCATGCCGGTGGCGGCGGCACCCTCGTAGGCGGACTTGAGGGAGTCGGCCTGTTCGATGCTGCCGTCGGTCTCGATGACGGCGGTGGTGACCGGGGCCAGGCCCAGGGATTCGTTGGCGGCGGGCAGCCCGAGCAGCAGGGCGATGATCTCCTCGAAGAGCCGGATCCGGGTGCGCCGCACCCCGTCGTGCCACCAGCGTTCGAAGACGGCGGTCAGCCAGTCGGCGTACGGGGTGGTGCCGGGGGCCGAACCGGGCGGCGGTTCGGCCCAGTTGGCCAGGGGCAGCAGCAGGGCGAGGGTGGGCGGCGCGAAGGCCAGCAGGGATTCGTAGGTCTCCACCGGGTCCTGGGCGGTGTCCACCACGCAGAGCACCCCGGCGTAGCTCCCGGGGTGCTGGGCCAGCAGCCGCAGGCCCCGCGCGGCGGCGCTGAAGCCGGGGCGCCCGGCATGGTCCACGCGCCGGGCGTTGTGCGCCGGGAGACCCCCGTCGAGGCTGACGCCGACCCGGATCCCGGCGGCGGCCAGCGCGTCGAGGCGGCCCGGGGTGAGCAGGGTGGCGTTGGTCTGCACGGTGGCGGTGACCCGGGTGCCCGGGGAGCGTCGGGCGAGGGCCGCCCGTACCGCCTGGACGGGTGCGGCGAGTCCGGCGGGCGGGGTCAGCAGCGGCTCCCCGCCGTGCAGGACGAGGTCGACGCGGGTCAGGGCGTGGGCGGCGGCGTGCTCGGCGATCCGGTCGGCGGCGCGGGCCGCGGTGGCGGCGGACATCACGGCGGGCTGGGCGCGCCAGCCCTCGTCGGCCATCGAGTAGACGTAGCAGTAGGTGCAGGCGAGGTTGCAGCGACTGCGGGTCTTGAGGACGAACTGCCGTAAGGGGTACGACCGGTGACCGGCCGCCCGGAGGGCGGGGACGTCGAGCCCGGTGTAGGGCCAGGGCGCGTGGACGCGGTGCGCGGGCAGCACGGCGTCGCGCGTGGTCGTGTGCCTCATTCGACGGTTCCTCCCGCTGCGGACGGTCCATCCCTGCCCGGTGGATGTGTGCGGCTAACGGCGGAAAGTGGTCAACTCCGGCGTGGTTTCATCCGGTTCGGGCCGGATCCGGCGAGCCCCGGCGGGTCCGCTCAGTCGACGCCGGAATCGAAGGCGTTCAGTATCTCCGCCGGGTGCGTGACGCGCTCCACCATGCCCTCGAGCACATCGGCCAGCACCGGGTGGTCGATGCCCCGCAGTGCGGCCAGATCGAGCCCGGAGAGGTCCGGCAACTGCGCCGGACAGCGGTGTGCGACCAGTTCCTGATGCTTTGTCACCATGGTTGTGCTGCCCCCCTGTCGCGTCATGCGTTCCGTCGTGTGTTCGATGGGTTCACTGCCCTTTCCCTGCGCCCGGGGAACGGAAACAGGCACAGGAGGGCGCTCCGGTGCGCGTCAGAGGGACGCCTCCAGCGCACGCACCCGCGCGCGCACCGCCGTACGCCGGTCGGTGTCGGCTTCCGGCAGCCGCTGCCACAGCTCCAGGGCCGCCCGGAAGGCGTCCAGCGCGGCGCGCGGCCGGGCGAGGCGCTCCAGCACCTCGCCGCGCAGTTCCTGGACCCGGGCGGCCAGCTGGACGGCGGCGTCCGTCCGCCCGGCCCCGTCCGTTTCCATCGCGGCCCGCCAGGCCCGCCGGTAGGAGTCGGCCGCGCGGTCGAGCCGGTCGGGGGCCCGGGTGTGGGCGTGGATCTCCTGCTGTACGTCGCCGTGCTCGCGCCAGGCGTGCGCCTGCGCCAGGGGGCCGCGGCCGTGCCGGACGGCCAGCTCCAGCAGGTACTCCGCCTCGCG
Source organism: Streptomyces sp. G-G2 (assembly GCF_030063135.1). Classification (GTDB taxonomy): domain Bacteria; phylum Actinomycetota; class Actinomycetes; order Streptomycetales; family Streptomycetaceae; genus Streptomyces. Next base: position 58,490 of record NZ_JASISO010000001.1, on the reverse strand, counting down.
CAGGTCCACCAGGTCGCCCTCGTAGGAGTGGCGCAGCCGCAGCCCGGTCGCCAGCCGCAGCAGCCGGTGGGCCGCGCGGGGGTCGGACTGCGGGACGGCGGCGCGGCTGTCGCGCAGCACGCGCACCGCGGTGGACACGAACCGCCGCCCGTCCGCCCCCCGGGCCCGTTCCAGGAGTACGTCGCCCCACTCGGGCAGCAGTTCCCCGTAGGCGTCCCCGTCCCGGGGGATCAGCCGCCGGGCCCGCCCGTAGGCCTCGGCGGCCGCGTCCAGGCCGGCCGGGCCGCCGTCCCGCGCGTTCCGGGCGCGGTGCACCCTGGCCAGGCACACCAGCGCCGCGAGCCGCAGCTCCGGCTCCCCGGTGGCCTCCGCGAGCGCCCGCTCCAGCACCCCGGGGGCCTCGTCGAGCCGCTCGGGCAGGTACCGCAGGGCCCGCGCCAGCTCCACCCGGACCCAGCCCCGCTCCCCCGCGCCCGCGGCGGAACCCGCGCCCTGACCTGCTCCGGCGCCCGGGGCGGGCTCCGCGCCCAGGTCCGCGCCGGCGGCCGGGGCGGTCAGGGAGGCGAGGCCCGCCGCGAGCCGGGCGGCGGCGCGCTCGGCGAGCGGGATCCGCCCGGCCGGGTCCTCCTCACGGTCCGCCAGGGCCAGCAGCACCCGGCCCAGGGCCAGTTGGAGTCCCCCGTCGGGCTTGCTCCCGGCGGCCCGTTCGGCGCCCGCGAAGACCTCCAGGGCGGTCAGCGCGTCCCGCAGAGCCGCCGGATCGTCGCGCAGTTCGCACAGCCGCATCAGGGTCCGGGCCCGCCGGATCGCGCAGTCCAGGAGCAGCTCGCGTTCCAGCTCGGGCACCGCGCCGACCGCCGCGAACTCCCGCTCGGCGGCGGTCAGCAGCTCCTCCGCCTCCGGCCTGGATCCGGGCAGGGCGGCCACGGCCCGCTCGTACAGCACCCGGCCCAGCAGGGCGCGGGCCCGCACCATGCCGGGCAGGGCGCTCACCGCGCGGGCCGTGCGCTCGGCCTCGGTCAGCAGTTCCGGATCCCGCTGCACCCCCCAGAGCCGCAGCAGCGCCCCGGCCAGCTCGAACTCGGCCTCGCCGGGCGGGTCCGCGGGCCCGGCGGGGGCCGACGCCGCCCGGCGCAGCACCGCGACGGCCTCGTACAGCCCGCGCCGCCCGCCCTCGTGGTCGCGGTCGTAGGCCGCGAGCCGGATCCGGGCGGTGCGCACGGCCCAGGTCCGGGAGGGCGCGGCGGCGCCCGTTCCGGGGGCGGGCTCCAGGGGTCCGGGCGGCGCGTCCGGCGGTCCGGGGAGGTAGCGCCGTACGACCTTGGCGGAGACCTGCGCGAAGGCCTGCGGCAGCCGCGCGGCGGACAGCCGCCCCGGCTCCTCCCCGGCCCCCGTGTCCTGTTCCGCCGCCCCGGCCGCGGGGACCCCGGTGAGCTGGGCGACCGCGAGCGCGGGGAAGTTGCGCACGCCCCTCCCGAAGTGCGCCATCACGTACTCCGAGCAGTGCTTGAGCACCAGCGCGGCGTCGTCGCGCCCCAGCGGCCCGAGGAGCACGTCCTGCACCCCCGGCACGAACTCGTACCACTGCCCCGGCGCCGGTCCGCTGCGCCGCAGCAGCCCGCTGAGCAGCACCTCCGCCAGGTCGGAGGGCTCCGAGTCGGGCAGCATCGTGCGCTGCACCAGCCGCATCACGGGCAGCGTGAGCGGGGTCGCCGACAGGTACACGGCGAGCTGCACGGCGCGCGGCGAGGCCGAGGACCGGAAGCGGCGCACCAGTTCGCGCGGCGGCCGCGCGGCCCTCGGCAGCGGTACGGGCGCGGCGGGATGGTCGGCCAGTACGCGCCCCACCTCGGCCGGGACCGGCCCGCTGCCCAGCCCGGCCACCAGCCGGGCCCAGGCCCCGAGCGCGCGGGCGCTGGGCGGCAGTACGGGCACGGTGAGCCCGCCGGTGGGCCGCCCGGGCCGCGGTGGCCGGTCGGAGCGGAACTCCAGGTGCCGCTCGTCGCCCCCGCCGCGCGCCAGGGTGCCGCGCTCGGTGGGCAGCCAGCTGCGGCTCCACAGCCGCTGCGGCAGCGGCTGCACCACCACGCAGGGCGTGCACTGCGCCCACCGGTACAGCAGCCGCTGCGCCGCGCCCTCGCGCCACAGCGGGCCGGTGCAGTCGGAGACCACCATGGTCAGCCCGCGCCCGGTCGGGTCCCGGAGCTGGTCGGCGGACCGGGTCCGGCCGCCCGGTTCGGGTCCGCTCCCGACCGCCGGGGTGCCGTCGGCGAGCCGGTGCAGGTAGTGCACCTGGACGTCCCGGAAGGCCCCGAGCCGCTCGCAGACCGCGCGCAGCTCGTCGAACATGTCCTGCCACACCGCCATCGAGGGGGACGCGTCCAGGACCAGCCGCATCGTGTTCTCGCGCCGGGTCTCGGCCCGCAGCACCGGGACGACCAGGCCGAGCGCGCGGGCGCTGGCCTCGGCGGTCGCGGTCTCGTCCAGCACGGTACGGGCCCGGGGCGCGGGCGGCCGACGGCGCTGGAGGGCGCGCAGGGCCCGCTGGATGTCCAGGATCCGGGGCAGCGCGGTGGCCGTGGGGACCCGGACCGGGAAACCGCCTACGCCCTCCGGGCCCGGTTCCGGATCGGCGTGCGCGCCGGTCGGCTGCCGGGCGCCGCCGGGGCCGCCCGGCCGCCGGGGGACGACCAGGTCGACCGGTTCCTCCCCGGGGGCCGCCGGGCGCGGGGGCCCGGGGTCCGGCGGGGCCGCCGCCCGCCGTCCGCCGTCCGTCCGCTCGGTCCGGTCCGGTCCCGGCCCGGCGGACGGGTCCACTGGCGCCCGTAACGCCCCGTCCGCGGCCCGCGCGGCCGCTCTGGTGCGCCCGGCCAGCCAGAGCGCGTCGGCGATCTCCCCGGCGGACGGGTCGAGTCCGGCGGCGCGCAGCAGCGCGGCCAGCTCACGGACGGCGGGCGGTGGACCGGGGTCGGCGGCGGTCACGGGCGCTCACCTCGAACGGTCGAGCCGCTGGATGATGAGGTCCGCGAGGTCTTCCCGGGTGGGCGGCGCCGCGTAGTGGGTGAGGTAGATGGCGTTGAGGAGCTGGTCGGCGGCGACGAGTTCGGTCTGGGAGCGGCTGAGGAACTCCCGGATGAGGTCGGCGCCGAGCGCGGCCGCCTCCTCGCCCAGGTGCGCCCGGACCATGGTGGCCAGGCGCTTCTCGCCGGGCTGGCCGAGCTTGAGCTGGATGCAGCGGCGCAGCAGGGCGGCGGGGAAGTCCCGTTCGCCGTTGCTGGTCAGGATGATGAAGGGGAAGGCCCGGCAGCGCACCCGGCCGTCGCGGACGGTGGCCTTCGCGCCGTCGTCGGTGAGGACCCGCACCTCGGGTTCGCGGTCGGCGACCCGCTCCAGTTCGGGCAGCGCGAACTCGCCCTCCTCCAGGACGTTGAGCAGGTCGTTGGGCAGGTCGATGTCGCTCTTGTCCAGCTCGTCGATGAGCAGGACCCGGGGGCGCTCGGTGGGCAGCAGCGCGGTGCCGAGCGGCCCGAGCCGGATGTACTTGCCGATCCCCGGGGCCCCGCCGGGCTCGCCGCCGCTCGCGGAGATCTGTACGTCCTGGAGCCGGGCGAGGGCGTCGTAGCGGTAGAGGCCCTCCTGGAGCACGGTGCGCGAGACCACGGGCCAGCGCAGGACACGGCCGAGTTTCAGCTCGTGCGCGACGGCGTGGGCGAGCGTGGACTTGCCGGTGCCGGGATAGCCGGTGACGAGCAGGGGCCGCCGCAGGTAGAGCGCGGCGTTGATGGCTTCGAGTTCCTCCGGTTCGGGCCGGTGCAGTTCGGCGGCGTGCCGGTGCGCGCCGAGCCGCCGGGTGGCCGCGCTGTCGGCGACGGCGGCCGCCTCGCCGGGGTCGGCGGGGGGCCCGCCGTCGAAGTCCCGCCAGGGCGGCGGGTCGGGCAGCGCGTCGATCCCGTCGTGGGGCTCGCCGACGCCCCGGTAGATGAGCCACTCGTCATTCATGCGGACGCTCCCGCCCTTCGTTCGGACGCTTCCGGCGTACGTGGACGCTCACAGATCCCCCTGCAACGGCTCGTCGTCGGGCAGCGGGCGCCCGGGGTCGTCCCAGACCAGCCCGAGCCCGTCGGCCCAGTAGGCGTCGGGGTCGCGCCCGTGCGCCCGCCCGCGCAGGGACTGCAGGCGCAGTGCCAGCACCCCGGCGTGCCGCGCGTCCGCGAGTTCCTCCCGCAGCGCGCGGTGGAAGGGCGCGCACGTGACGGTGGGGTCCGCCGGGGGTCTTCGGCACAGCACCACCCCGTACCCGGCGCGCTGCGCGCTGTGCAGGGAGCCGAGGGTGGGGTCGAGGTCGGCGGCCCGGCAGTGCACGGGCACGATGTTGTCGGGCTGTCCGTCGAACCAGGCGTAGCTGGGGGTGCGCTTGCGGCCCCGGTCGCAGTCGGCCCGTTCGTCCAGGAGCGGCCCGGCCATGACCCGTGCCCAGCGGTCCGCCCTGCGGTGCCCGGCCTCCTCCTCGTCGGCCTCGCCGTCGTCGTCGGCTCCGGCCCTCCCGGACCCGCCCGGGTGGCGGAAGACCAGGGGCCGCTGGGTACCCAGCGGGACCCCCTCCGAGACCACCCACTGGTCGACGGGCAGGGTGAACAGCTCGGGCGCGACGGCCACCTCCAGCAGTGCGGCCGCCTCGTGCGTGTCGCAGCGCCGGAAGGCCTCGGCGAGCGGGGCCCGCAGGACGTCGGGCAGCGCGGGCCGGGTGGCCCGCTCCCCGGCGTCGACCGGGCTCACGTGGTCCGTGCCCAGGAGCACCGACACCCGCCAGTCGTAGACGTCCTCCCAGCCGTGCGCCCACACCTCCAGCAGCACCGAGGGGCCCGGTGGCAGCACTTCGGGCGTCCGGGCGGGCCCGAGCGGTACCGGCAGTCCGGCCGCGGCCAGCCTGCGCCCCTCCCGGTCGGCCTCGCGTTCGGCCAGGCCCCGCTCGTGGCGCTCTCCCAGCTCGCGGCGCAGCGGCCGCCAGAGCCGCTCGGCGGTGGCCCGCACCCAGTCCCACAGTTCCTCGTCGGCGCCGGGGGCGGGCGGCTCGCGGTGCTCGGCGACGCTGACGTCGGTGGCGTAGCGGAGCATGGCGGCGGCCTCGCTGACCCCGCCGGGCGGGTCGTAGAGCAGCCCGAGGCCGTCGCGCCAGCTCAGCGGGGCGAGCGGGCCCGGGTCGGGTTCCTCGCCGCGGGCGGCCTCGACGAGCTGCCGTACGGCTTCCGAGGAGCCGGGCGGCGGCAGCTCGGCCAGCAGCCCGCACAGGGTGGTGCGCTCGCCGGGCGAGAGCCGCTGGCGCCCGCCGAAGGGGTCGGGGTCGGTGCGCGGGAGTTCGTCGTGGACGTCGGTCCAGGTCCGGCGGTTGTCCACGTCGCTGAGGTGCTGGTCGTAGTGGTGCAGGTCGTGGCCCTGCATGACCCGGCGGTAGAGGCCGATCCGGCTCTTGGCGGCCATCGGCAGGGTCCGCAGCTGGACGACGGAGACGGCGAGCCCGCCGCCTCCCCGGCCCCGGGCCTTGACCACGCCGACGACCTCGCCGCGGGCCAGGTCCACGACCGGTCCGCCGGACATCCCGTGCTCGATGTCGTCGTCCGAGCCGAGCCGGATGGCGGCCCCGTTGCCCGCGGTGCCGCGCAGCCGGGTGGTGCGTCCGGTGATCTCGGGGGCGCCCAGGTCCTCGGTGCAGCCGAAGTAGGCGACCTCGTCGAAGCGGGGCCGGGCCCGGTCGGTGAGCCAAACGCAGGCGTGCGAGACGGGTGCCAGGACCCGGACGAGGGCCAGGTCGGGCAGCTCCCACAGCCCGGGCCCGGCGGCCCGCCGCTGCTCCAGCCGTTCGGGCATGACGCATTCCACGCGCCCGGCGACGGTCCCGGTGGCGCCGTCGCCGCCGGAGGAAAAGGTGATGCCGACCTCCCGGCCCGTCAGCCGCATCCCGGCACCCCCTTCGCCCACCACGTGCGCGCACGTCAGGACCCAGCCGGGGGCGATGAAGAACCCGCTGCCCCAGGTGGCCCCGGTCCCAGGACGCTCATACCCGTTCGGCGGGGCGTGGACGCGTACGGTCGCGGCCTGGAGGAGGGGCTCAAGGAGCTCGAAGGCGCGCGCGGAGCCGTCCGAGCGCCCGTCCGCCATCCCCCGCCCCCCGGTCCGGTGAAACCCCGCCCCGCCGGGGGCCGACAGGGCGCCCTCGCCAAGCGTGTTGAAGACGTCCAGGCTAGCCCCGCCCGCTGCCCGGCGGGAGGTGTCCGGACACAGCGGATTATCCTGGCCGGGAAACACCCCCTTCCACGCACGGAGCCTGTTGTGTACTTCACCGATCGCGGCATCGAGGAGCTGGAGAAGCGGCGCGGCGCGCAGGAGGTCACCTTCGAGTGGCTCGCCGAGCAGCTCCGCACCTTCGTGGACCTGAACCCGGACTTCGAGGTCCCGGTCGAGCGGCTGGCCACCTGGCTGGCGCGGCTCGACGACGAGGACGACGAGGACGAGTAGTCCCCGTACTCCTTGCCGGCGGGCCCGGAACTCCTCGCCGGGCGGTCCCCGTACTCCGTATCGGGTCACGGGGTACGACGACGAAGGCCCCGCCGGATCGTTCCGGCGGGGCCTTCGTCGTGTGGTCACGTGCTCGGCGGGCTCACGTGTTCGGCGGGGCGGGTCAGGCGAGGCGCGCCACACCGTCCGCGCGGGCCGCCGCGGCGACCGCGGCGGTGACGGCCTCGGCCACGCGCTCGTCGAACGGCGACGGGATCACGTAGTCGGCGGCCAGCTCGTCACCGACGACACCGGCGATGGCGTCGGCGGCGGCGATCTTCATGTTCTCGGTGATCCGGGAGGCCCGGACCTTGAGGGCGCCCGCGAAGATGCCGGGGAAGGCCAGCACGTTGTTGATCTGGTTCGGGAAGTCCGAGCGGCCCGTGGCCACGACCGCCGCGTACTTGTGCGCGACGTCGGGGTGGACCTCCGGGTTCGGGTTGGCCATCGCGAAGACGAAGCAGTCCTTCGCCATCGTCGCCACCGCGGGCTCGGGGACCGTACCGCCGGAGACGCCGATGAAGACGTCCGCGCCGGCGAGGGCGTCCTCCAGGGAACCGGTCCGACCGGTCTTGTTGGTCAGGCCCGCGATCTCCGCCTTGACGTCCGTCAGATCGGAGCGGTCCGCGGAGACGACACCCTTGCGGTCGGTGACGCAGACGTCGCCGATGCCCGCGTCCACCAGGATCTTGGCGATGGCGATGCCCGCCGCGCCCGCGCCCGAGATCACGGCGCGCAGGTCCGCGAGGGTGCGTCCGGTGAGCTTGGCGGAGTTGCGCAGCGCGGCCAGCGTGACGATGGCCGTGCCGTGCTGGTCGTCGTGGAAGACCGGAATGTCCACGCGCTCCTGGAGGCGGCGCTCGATCTCGAAGCAGCGGGGCGCCGAGATGTCCTCCAGGTTCACCCCGCCGAAGGAGGGGGCGAGCCGGACGATGGTCTCGATGATCTCGTCCGTGTCCTTGGTGGCGAGCGCGATCGGAACCGCGTCGACACCGCCGAACTGCTTGAAGAGGATGGCCTTGCCCTCCATCACGGGGAGGGAGGCTTCCGGCCCGATGTCACCGAGTCCGAGCACGGCCGTACCGTCGGTGACGACGGCGACCACGTTGGACTTCCAGGTGTACTCGTTGACCAGGTCGGGCTGCTCGGCGATGGCGGTGCACACCTTGGCCACGCCGGGCGTGTATGCGAGGGACAGGTCGTCCTTGTCGCGGACGGGCACGGTGGCCACGATGGCCATCTTTCCGCCCCGGTGGAGCGCGAACACCGCATCCGGGTTGTTGTCCGTGACGCTGTCGCTGCGAGGATTGACGATCTCCGCTGCCACTTTCTTGACCCCTTAAGTCTTTGAATCGTTGAGGGTGACCACTCCTTGTTAAGGGGTGGGCGGGCACCGCGTCCGTACTCCGCGTCGACGGTTGGACCGTCTCCGCGAAGGGGAGGTTCGTACGCGCGGGCGCGCCGCACGCGCGCCCTGAGCCCCGGATGAGGGGTGTAAGGATCTGTTCTACCCGAAGAACGCTCACCCAGACGAGTCGATTCCTGCTCGACCATAGGCCTCTTGTCCGGGTTTCGGCGAAAAGTCCAACAGTCTGTGTCCAGTGGCCGAGACGGCCCGTAAAAACTCCGGCAAGAGGGCCCCCGTACGGGCCATAGTCCTGCCGCGATGCCCCGTACCCGCAGTGATGTGGGGTTCCCGGTGGCGCCCGTTATGCGATTTTGACCTGATGGGCATCCTGAATGCGTCAGTCCGAATGGCAAGATGCCGTAATCACACAAGGTCGCGACACTCGAAGGTGCGTGCCGGACCGCCACCGGATCCTTTCCACCCCCGTCGGAGGAACCAGCTCATGACCGCAAGCACCACCTGTCGTACGACCGCCGCCCGGTCCCGGTTCGCCGCGGTCGGCGCGATCGCGGTCGCCGGCGCCCTGATCCTCACCGGTTGCGGCGACCAGACCGACAAGGGCTCCGACACGGGAACGAAGACGAGCAGCGCCCCGCTGTTCTCCAAGCTCCCGAAGAAGATCCAGGACGCGGGCGTGATCAAGGTCGGCACGGACGCTTCCTACGCGCCCATGGAGTTCACCGACGGCGGCAAGGTCACCGGCGTCGACCCCGACATCGCCGAGGCGCTGAGCAAGCAGCTCGGCGTGAAGTTCGAGTTCGCCTCGGGCACCTTCGACGGTCTGATCACCTCGGTCTACACCGGCCGCCAGGACGCGATCATGTCGTCGATCACCGACAACAAGAAGCGCCAGGACGGCCTGGACGACAAGGGCAACAAGATCGGCAAGGGTGTCGACTTCGTCGACTACTTCAGCTCCGGCGTCTCCCTGCTGGTCAAGAAGGGCAACCCGCAGGCGATCAAGTCCCTCGACGACCTGTGCGGCAAGACCGTCGCCGTCCAGCGCGGCACGATCTACGAGGACACCTTCAAGGCGCAGGCCGACAAGTGCGGTGACAAGAAGCTCACCATCCAGGCCTTCGACACCGACGCCGAGGCGCAGACCCGTGTGAAGTCCGGCGGCGCGGTCGCCGACCTGAACGACTACCCGGTCGCCGCGTACATCGCGAAGACCACCGACGGCGGCGCCACCTTCGAGGTCGCCGGTTCGCAGAGCGACGTCGGCGTCTTCGGCATCGGCGTCTCGAAGGACAACACCCAGCTGCGCGACGCGCTCAAGGAAGCCCTCGACGCCATCATCAAGGACGGCTCCTACGGCAAGGTCCTGGAGAAGTGGAACGTCAAGGAAAGCGCCGTCAAGCAGGCCACTGTCAACGCCGGTCAGTGAACCGAAGCTCCACTGAAGGGCAAGGGCAGTCATCGTGACTGACAAGATCGAAAAGGGTCCGGCCGCAACCCCGCCGGCCGGACCCGGCGCCTCGGGCACCCCCTACGAGGCCATCAAGGCCATTCCGGTGCGGCACTACGGCCGCTATGTCAGCGGTGCGGTCGTCATCGCGCTGCTGCTGTGGCTGGTGTACGCCTTCTCGCAGGGCAACGTCGTCTGGAAGACCGTCGGAGACAAGGTCTTCGACCCCTCGATCATCAGCGGCCTCGGCAACACGGTCGTGATCAGCGTCACCTCCATGGCGCTGGGCCTCGTGCTCGGCATCCTCTTCGCGGTGATGCGTCTCTCCAAGAACCCGGTGACGAACTCCGTCGCCTGGCTCTACATCTGGTTCTTCCGCGGCACCCCGGTGTACGTACAGCTCCTGGTGTGGTTCAACCTCTCGCTGATCTTCCAGTACGTGAACCTCGGTCCGATCTACAAGAACGAGACCGTCGACCTGATGACCCCGTTCATGGTCGCGCTCCTGGGCCTCGGCCTGAACGAGGGCGCGTACATGGCGGAGATCGTCCGGGCGGGCATCCAGTCGGTCGACGAGGGCCAGAGCGAGGCCTCGCACGCGCTCGGCATGACCCAGCTGCAGACGATGCGCCGCGTGGTCCTGCCGCAGGCGATGCGGGTGATCATCCCGCCGACCGGCAACGAGTTCATCAACATGCTGAAGACCTCGTCCCTGGTCTCGGCGGTGCAGTACACCGAACTGCTGCGCGCCTCGTCGAACATCGGGTCCACGGCGGGCGCCGTCATGGAGATGCTGTTCGTGGCCTCCATCTGGTACCTGGCCCTGACCAGCGTGTTCAGCGTCGGGCAGTACTACCTTGAGCGCCGTTACGCCCGTGGCTCGCTGCGCTCGCTGCCGCCCACGCCGTTCCAGCGCCTGCGCAACAACCTGAACATGTTCCGCCGTACGGAGGTGGCGAAGTGACCGCCCAGCCGATGGTCAAGGCCGAGGCCGTCCACAAGTCGTACGGCGCCGCTCACATCCTGCGCGGCATCGACCTGGAGGTGGCCCCGCGCGAGGTGTTCTGCCTGGTCGGCCCGTCCGGCTCCGGCAAGTCCACCTTCCTGCGGTGCATCAACCACCTCGAGCGCATCAACTCCGGCCGTCTCTCGGTCGACGGTGAGCTGGTCGGGTACCGCCAGAAGGGCGACAAGCTCTACGAGCTGAAGGACAGCGAGGTCGCGGCCCAGCGCCGGGACATCGGCATGGTCTTCCAGCGCTTCAACCTGTTCCCCCACATGACGGCCGTCGAGAACGTCATGGAAGCCCCGGTCATGGTCAAGGGCGAGAGCAAGGCGGTGGCGCGCGAGCGCGCCGTCCGGCTGCTCGACCGGGTCGGCCTGGGCGACAAGGGCGGCAACTACCCCTCGCAGCTCTCCGGCGGCCAGCAGCAGCGCGTGGCGATCGCCCGCGCGCTGGCCATGGAGCCGAAGCTGATGCTCTTCGACGAGCCCACCTCGGCGCTCGACCCGGAGCTGGTCGGTGACGTCCTCGACGTCATGCGCGACCTGGCCGAATCGGGCATGACCATGATCGTGGTCACGCACGAGATGGGCTTCGCCCGCGAGGTCGGCGACAGCCTGGTCTTCATGGACGGCGGTGTGGTCGTCGAGTCCGGCAACCCGCGCGACGTCCTCGGCAACCCGCAGCACGACCGGACGAAGGCGTTCCTGTCGAAGGTGCTGTAGCCGCGCGAGCACACGGAAGGGGCGGTACGGGATTCCCGTACCGCCCCTTCCGCCATGTGCGGCGGACCTCAGCGTGCGGTGGACCTCCGGAGCATTTGGATCCCCTCCGCTGGTCCTAGTGCCGCGTCGGAGACGTCCCGCCGTCGTCCCGGTCTACCTCAGGCCGAGGACCAGGGCGTCGGACGGGGAGCGCCAGACCGTACGGGCCTCCGTGAAGCCCGCCCCGCGCAGGGTGCGGGCGTGCCAGGCGTCGTCCGGGGTGTCCCCGTCGGCGTGTTCGCCGTAGATCTCGTACCGCTTCTTCGTCGGCTCGGCGAGGACCGGGTCGGCGGCGGCCAGGGCCCACCATTCGGCCCAGTCGAGGACGCCCTCGGCGCGGGCCCGGTCCATGCCCGCGTGCCGGTGGGCGCGCTCGGCGGCGCCGATGAGGGGGCTGGACGGGTCGGGCATGTGGTCGGCGTTCATGAAGACCCCGCCGGGGCGCACCAGGGGTGCGAGCTGTCCGTACAGCACGGCCAGCCGCGGGCTGTGCAGCCAGTGCAGGGCAGTGGCGGTCAGGACCGCGTCGTAGGTGTCGTACGGGAGCTTCGCGGTCCAGTCGGGATCCTTGAGGTCCGCGGTGACGAAGCCGACCCGCCGGTCGCCCGCGAAGTACCCCTGGGCGATGGCCAGCAGGGCGGGGTCGAGGTCGACGCCCGTACTGGTGGCGTCCGGGAACCGTTTGAGGACCCGGTCCGTGATACTTCCCGTACCGCAGGCCAGGTCGAGGATCCGGGGGGCCGTGCCCACGGTCGCCTCGACCATGTCCAGCATGACCCGGAAGCGCTCCTCCCGGTCGGGCATGTACCACTCCTGCTGGCGGTCCCAGCTGTCCTGCCATGCCTGCCAGTCCGTACCGGTCGCCACATCCGTCATCCCGAACGCCTCCACACGTAATACCCTCGAAGGTGCATCAGCCGTTACCCGAACGGCACACCCGCACACTAATCCGCAGCCGTAAGGACTACAAGTGGAACTGGCCCATTACTCGGACTACGCCGTGCGTCTGGTGAACACCGAGGAGCCGTCCCGCGGCAAGGACTCGCTGACGTCGGCGGAGACCGCCCGAGCCCTGTTCGGCGCCAGCCTCCAGGACGCCCGCCGGGTCACCGACGCGGACGTCACCCGCTTCCGCAACGTGCGCGGCAGGCTGCGCTCGATCTTCGAGGCGGCCGACTCCGGCGACCGGGTCCTCGCGGTGGACCTGCTGAACTCGCTGCTGATGGAGTTCCCGGTGAGCCCGCAGATCTCCGGGCACGAAACGCCCGGACCGGACGGCGAGCCGCACTGGCACATGCACCTCGCCGACCACCCCTCCAACGCCTCGGCGGGCTACGCCGCGATCGCCTCGATGGGCCTCGCCTTCCACCTCACCGAGTACGGCGCCGACCGGCTGGGCCTGTGCCAGGCGCCGCCGTGCCGCAACGCCTACCTCGACACCTCCACCAACCGGTCCCGGCGCTACTGCTCGGACCGCTGCGCCACCCGCGCCAACGTGGCCGCCTACCGGGCCCGCAAGCGCGTGGAGGCGGAGGGGTCGGCGAAGAGCGGACGCACCGCGGCGGCCAGCCACGCGGCCCGGGCCGCCAGCGAGGTCTGACCGGGCTCCGGCGGGCGCAGCCGCAGCCGGGCGACGCCCAGCACCAGCTCGTCGGGGACCGTCCCGTAGTCCTCGCTGTCCCCGCTGTCGTTGAAGCCGTTGTCCCCGAGCACCCACCAGCCGCCCGGGCGGCGTTCGGCGGCGCGCTTGACGACGAGCAGGTCCTGCTGGAGCGGATGGCGCAGGACCACGACGTCACCGGGGCGCACCCGGCCCCCGTAGTGGATGAGCGCCCGGTCGCGCGCGTTCAGGGTGGGGGCCATCGAGGGCCCCTCCACCTCGACGATTCCGATCGGCACGTGCATGCGACACCTTCCCGCGTTCGTCCGTACATTCGCTCACCGACACCATCGTGACGCTGGACTTTTGTCCTAAGCCCACGGGGGCGCCCGCGAAATCCGCTTTCTCACGGAGTAATCTCCCCCTTGAGAAGACGATCACGAGGAGGACCCACTCCAATGCTTTCCCGCTTCTTCGCCCCCAAGGTGAAGGTCAGCGCCCACTGCGACCTGCCGTGCGGCGTCTACGACCCTGCCCAGGCCCGCATCGAGGCCGAGTCCGTCAAGGCCGTGCAGGAGAAGTACCAGGCCAACGACGACGCGGACTTCCGCGCGCGCGCCATCACCATCAAGGAGCAGCGCGCGGAGCTCGCGAAGCACCACGTTTCGGTGCTGTGGAGCGACTACTTCAAGCCGCCGCACTTCGAGAAGTACCCGCAGCTGCACACCCTGGTCAACGACACCCTGAAGGCCCTCTCGGCCGCCAAGGCGTCGAACGACCCGGCGACCGGCCAGAAGGCCCTTGAGCTCATCGCGGAGATCGACAAGATCTTCTGGGAGACCAAGGCCGCCTGATCACCCTGGTGATCGGACCGGACCGCACGGTCCGCGCACAGAGGGGCCCGGTCGCGTTCCCCCCCCCCCCCCCGCCCCTCTGTGTTCAGCTCTGCGTTCAGCCCTCCTGGCCCCCGTGCCGGGAGGGGTGTCATGCGGTTGCCTGGCCTGAATCGTACCGTGGTTTCTGGCCAGTGAATGACGTTCCGGATCAGTGCCGGATACACGCAAGAGCACTGCTCAAGCGGGTAGTTGAGTGAGGACCTAGGGTTCCGTTCGGGAGCTTCGGGCTACGGCCGACGTGATCCGAAAGACAGGCCGCGCACCCCGGGAACCCTGGCGGCGGCGACCTACTGGACGGTAGCGTCTGGCCGCATGTTCGCTGCCTACGCCGCCCGAATCGACCGTGACCAGCCGCTGAGCGGCCTCGAGCTGGGCGAGCGCCCGGCGCCCGAGGCCCGGCCCGGCTGGGTGACCGTGAACGTCAAAGCCGCCTCCCTCAACCACCACGACCTGTGGTCGCTGCGCGGAGTCGGCCTCGGCGAGGAGAAACTCCCGATGATCCTGGGCTGCGACGCGGCCGGGACCGACCAGGACGGCAACGAGGTCGTCCTGCACTCCGTCATCGGCCAGAGCGGCCACGGGGTGGGACCCGACGAGCCGCGCTCGATCCTGACGGAGCGCTATCAGGGCACCTTCGCCGAGCAGGTCACCGTCCCGGCCTGGAACGTCCTGCGCAAGCCCGCCGAACTGTCCTTCGAGGAGGCCGCCTGCCTGCCGACGGCCTGGCTCACCGCCTACCGGATGCTGTTCACCAACGCCGGTGTGCGGCCCGGGGATTCGGTCCTCGTACAGGGCGCGGGCGGCGGGGTGGCCACCGCCGCGATCGTGCTCGGCAAGGCGGCCGGGCTGCGGATGTTCGCGACCAGCCGGGACGCGGCGAAGCGCGCGCGCGCGGTGGAACTGGGCGCGCTGGAGGCGTACGAGCCGGGCGCACGGCTGCCCCGCCGGGTGGACGCGGTGATCGAGACGGTGGGCGCCGCGACCTGGTCGCACTCGGTGAAGTCCCTGCGGCCCGGCGGCACTCTGGTCATCTCGGGCGCGACGAGCGGTGACCGGCCCGCGCACGCGGAGCTGACCCGGATCTTCTTCCTGGAGCTGAAGGTGGTCGGCTCGACGATGGGGACGAAGGACGAGCTGGAGGACCTGCTGTCGTTCTGCGCGGCCACGGGCGTCCGCCCGGTCATCGACGAGGTGCTGCCGCTGGACCGGGCGCGGGAGGGCTTCGAGAAACTGGAGTCGGGCGACCTGTTCGGGAAGGTGGTCCTGACGGTCTGACGACCACCGGCGGCCCCTGCGGCTGCCCCTGGCGGTCCGACGCGGGTGCCGCCGGGTCCGGACGCGGGGGGCGCCGCCGGATCCGGACCACGCCCTCGACGTCAACTCGGGTTGACACGCCTCCCCCGTCAACCTAAATTGACAGCATGACGGAAGCAACCGATCTCGCCGAGCGGGCCGGCGACCGTGACCCGCGGGTAGGCCTGCGTGCCGTGGCCGCCCTCCGCAGGCTGCTGGAGCAGCTGGAGGCCGTACAGGTGCGCGGTGCCCGCCTCCAGGGCTGGTCCTGGCAGGACATCGCGGCCGAGCTGGGTGTCAGCAGGCAGGCCGTACACAAGAAGCACGGGAGGCTCTGATGTTCGAGAGGTTCACGGCCGAGGCGCGGGACACGGTCTCGGGCGCGGTCACGCAGGCCCGGAGCACCGGGGCCGCCCGGGTCACCGAGGAACACCTGCTGCTCGCCCTGCTGGAACTGGGCGCCCTCGACCCGCTGGGCGTGGACCGCGCCTCGGTCGCGGCCTCCCTGGCCGAGGCGCGGCGCCGGGGCGGCATGTCGAAGGCCGACGAGGAGGCCCTGGCGGGCCTGGGCATCGACCTCTCCGAGATCATCGCCCGGGTCGAGGAGACCCACGGCGAGGGTGCGCTGGCCGCCGCGGGCGGCGGGACGCGCGGGGGCCGTCTGCGCTCGGCCCTGGGAGAGGGCGGCGGTCACGTCCGCTTCGGCCCGGGTGCGAAGAAGACCCTGGAGCACGCGCTCCGCATCGCCGTGGGCCGCCGGGACAAGAGCATCACCCGGACCCACCTCCTGCTGGCGCTGCTCTCCGCCCCGGGCCCGGTGGCCGACGTCCTGACCGCCCACGGCGTCACCTACGCCCGTACGGAAGCGGCCGTCCCGCCCGCCGCCTGAACCACGCGCCGAGCTCCGGCCGGAGCCGCCCCGGGGCGGTGAGGACCGGGGGCGGTGAGGACCGGAGGCGATGAGGCCCGGGGGCGGTGAGGCCCGGAGCCGGGCGGCGCGTCCGGGTCCCGGCCGGGCTCCGCGCCCGGCTCCGCGTCAGCCGCCCGCGTCAGCGGGGGACGCGGACCGTGGTGGTGATGCGGGACGCGGCCGTGGCGAGGTCGGCGCGGATCTCCTTCAGCTGGGCCGCGCTCAGACCGTGATCGCGAGCCGCGTCGCGCACCTCGTCGCGGAAGCGGTCGAGCAGCCGGTCCAAGTCCCGGGCCGGGTCCTCCGTGGGGCCCAGGTCCTGCGCCCAACCGGACTCGGCGGCCCGCGCCCCGGCCCCGTCGTGGGTGGCGGCGGAGCCCAGCCAGACCCCCGCCAGGCTGCCGATCCTGTCGGTGAACTCCGAGAGCCCCTCGCGGACCCCGGACTTCGCGAACTGCTCCTGCAGCTGGCCGGCGATCCGCTGGACCTCCTCGCGCGCCCGGTCCTGGGCCTCCTTCGCCTGGCGGCGCGCCTGCTGGGCCTCCTCGCGGGCCCGGCGGCTCTCGTCCTTGGCCCGGCGGGCCTGTTCCTTCCACTCCTGGCGGGCCCGGCGCAGTTCCTCCTTGGCCAGCCGCCAGGTCTCGTCCTCCAGCGGGGTGTCGGACGCGGAGGCGGCGGCCGCGGCCCGCATCTCGCGCCGCAGGTCGCCCGCGGCGCCCCGGACGTCGTCGCGCATCTCGGCGGCCAGTTCGGAGACCGAGTCACGGATCTCCAGCTCCAGGTCCGCCAGTTCACCGCTGCGGTCGGCCAGTTCGGCCCGGCCCGCCTCGGTGATCGAGTACACCTTGCGCCCGCCCTCGGTGGCGTGCGTGACCAGCCCCTCGGCCTCCAGCTTGGCCAGCCTCGGGTACACGGTGCCCGCGGAGGGCGCGTACAGCCCCTGGAAGCGCTCCTCCAGGAGGCGGATCACCTCGTAGCCGTGCCGCGGGGCCTCGTCGAGCAGCTTCAGGAGGTAGAGCCGGAGGCGGCCGTGGGCGAAGACGGGCGGCATGTCAGAGCACCTTCTTGTCGAGTTCGAGGGGGGCGGAGGAGGCGTCGGTGTCGGCGGGCTCGCGGCGCAGCAGCGCGATCGAGCCGGAGACGGTGGTGGCGCGCAGCGTGCCGGTACCGGCGCCGAGGGTCCCGGTGATCCGCTTGGCGCCCAGCTGGCCGGAGATCCGCAGGTCCTCGAAGGCGTTGGAGACCCCGCCGGTGGCGGTGTTGGCCTCCACCCGGGCGTCGGTGGGGTGCGGAAGGCGGATCGCGACCTGGCCGGAGACCGAGTTGAGCGCGATGTCCACGGGCTGCGGGGCGGCCGGATCCGGGTCGAGGTCGAGGAGCATGTCCCCGCTGACCGAGTCCGCGCGTACGCTGCCGCCCGCGCCGTCGACCACCGTCAGGCCGCCGGAAAGGGAGTGGAAGCCGAGGCTCCCGCGCAGGGCCTGGGCCTCCACGGCGCCGGAGACGGTGTTGGCCTTGACGGTCCCGGACAGCCCCACGAGGGTGGCGTCACCGGACACGCCGTTGACATCGGTGCCGCCCGCGATGCCGGAGACGAAGGCGGTGGCGCTGACCGTCGCGACCTGGACGTGGCTGGCGGCGGGGAGCGTCAGCGAGATGACGGCGCTGCGCTCCCAGGCCTTGCGGCCCCCGCCGCCGCCCTCGCCCGCGCCCTCGCCGGAGGCGGAACCCGAGCCGGTCCAGGCCTTCCACGGCTTGCTCTCGAACCACTTGCGCAGGTTCTGGGAACCGTTCCAGGGCAGGTCCTCGTAGGAAATGGTGAGGGTGCCGCCCTCCTGCACCACGTGCAGCGGCGGTCCGGACACCTCGCCGACCTCCAGCTTCGCGGGACCCTCGGCGGCGACGACGTTCACCGTCCCGCCCACGACGCGGACGCGGAGCTCGGTGACCGGCTCCTCGAAGGTGAGCTGCTGGGGTTCGGCGATGGACCAGGTCGTCTGGTGTGCCATGGTGCTGATCCTCCTCGGGCGGAGCGCGTGGGTGCCGGGGTTCGGCGTGACGCAACATATCGCGTCTTCTCGTTAACACGATATATCGCGGTTGCCGGAAGTCAAGCGACTCCGCTCCTCCTGCGGCCCGGCACCTCGGCGCCGGCGTCGGCGCGACCTGGCCGGTGGCGGGCCTGCGGTGGGAGCCGGGCGGGACCGGTTTTCGCGCTCGCGTCGGGGCTGCGGAGGTCCGTCGCGTACGGATGGGCCGCGGACGGGACCCCGCACGGCGGCCCGGGCGCCCCGCGGACCCTCGCCGTCCGCCTCGGCCCGGACCCCGTACTCGACCTGGAGGAACTGCAGCACCTCACCCGCCCCGACGAGGCCGCCGACGACGGGACCCGGCTGTTCGGGCCGATCGCCCCGCCGGCCCGGGCCGGCCTGTCGCCACCCGCCGGGCTGTCCCCCGGCGAGCCCGCCGACCGGCCGCGGGAGGCGGGCCCGGCCTAAGCCCCGCCGACGCAGGGCCCGCCGACGCAGGGCCCGGCCGCCGCGGTCCCGTCGGGTCAGGCCGCGTCCGCCTCCAGCAGGGGGCTGGCGTGGTGGTGGAGCCAGGCGCGGTACGGCGGGGTACCGAGGGCCGCCTCGCGGTAGGCGGCGCGCAGGTCGTCGTAGACCTCCGTGCCCGCCCCCGGCCCGGTCGCCAGGAGCAGCCGTACCGCGAGCGGGTCGCCGTACAGCGGCCGGATCGCCATGTCCTCGCGCGGCCCCGCGGTCGGCTGGCAGGGCGCGACGGCCTCGCCGGAGACGATCAGCGAGGCGGCGGTGTGATAGTCGGCGTGGAGCACGGCGGGCCGTAGCCCCGCGCCCGCCAGGACCCGCCGCAGCCCGTCCCACTCGCCGTCCACCGACGGGTCCACGGTCCACCGGTCGGCGGCGAACTCCCGCAGCTCCACCACCGGTTTGCGCGCCGCCGGATGGTCCCGCGCCATGGAGACGAACTGCGGTTCGCGCTCCATCAGCACGCGCACCTCCAGCCCCGGCGGCACCCGTAGGGGGAACCCCTCCACCTCGTGCACGAAGGCCACGTCGAGCTGCCCCGACGCCACCATCCGCAGCAGCGCGTTGGCCGATACGTCGACCACCAGCGAGGTCTCGGTGTCCGGCAGCCGCCGGTGCAGCCGACGCAGCCAGCCAGGCAGCGCGCGGCTGGCGGTGGAGCCGATGCGCAGCCGGGGCCCGTGCGCGAGCGCCCGCGCCTCGGCCACCAGGGCCGCCATGTCCTCCAGCAGCGGCCGTGCCCGGCCGAGTACGGTCCGGCCGAAGGGCGTGGGCCGGCAGCCGGTACGTTCCCGCAGGAACAGCTCACCGTCCAGGGCCCGTTCGATCCGGCGCAGTTGGGTCGTCAGCGAGGGCTGGCTCACCCCGAGCTGCCGGGCGGCCTTGTGCAGGCTGCCGGCGTCGGCGATGGCGCACAGCGCGCGCAAGTGCCTCACCTCGAGCTCCATGACCCGAGAGTAGGGCGGTCCTCGTGGAGCGCACCAGCCACTGATAGCCCCCCGAATCCCGCCATTCTCACGGAAGTTGCCGTTCCGAAAACCTGCCGATAGCCCCGCGCTATCGGCCTCTGACATCATCCCCAGCCCGCTCCGGCTCCCGCAGACTCCGGTACCGAACGACCATCCCCACCCCCCGCACCGGATGAGCAGGAGCCCCCACATGCGCCACTCCCGCAGGACCGCGCTCGCTTCCGTCATCGGACTCGGACTCGCCACCGCCCTCGGTGTCCTGCCCGCCGCCAGCGCCAGCGCCGCCCCGGCCGCCGCCCCCACCGGCAGCCCCGCCACGTTCTCCGCCTACGAGCGTTCGCAGGAGAACGCCAACGCCAACCGGGCCTTCTTCGAGGCCGTCCAGCGCTCGGTCGCCGAGCAGCGCGCCGCCAACCCCGGTCTGCGGGCCGTCACGGTCACCTACAACACCCTCAGCGCGCCCAGCTTCCGCAGCCAGATATCCCGCTCCACGCAGATCTGGAACTCCTCGGTGGCCAACGTCAAGCTGCAGGAGGTGTCCTCGGGCGGGAACTTCGCGTACTACGAGGGCAACGACTCGCGCGGCTCGTACGCCAGCACCGACGGGCACGGCCGGGGGTACATCTTCCTCGACTACGCGCAGAACCAGCAGTACAACTCCACCCGCGTCACCGCCCACGAGACCGGGCACGTGCTCGGCCTGCCGGACCACTACTCGGGCCCGTGCAGCGAGCTGATGTCGGGCGGCGGTCCCGGCACCTCCTGCCAGAACACCAACCCGAACTCGGCCGAGCGCTCCCGCGTGAACCAGCTGTGGGCCAACGGCATCGCCGCGGGCCTGGACACCAAGGGCTGATCCGGCCCCACGCCCCCACGGGAACGGCCCGGGTCCCCGCCAGGGATCCGGGCCGTTCCGGCGTGCCGTGCGCGCGCCCGCGTGCCGTACGCCGCCCGTACGCCGCCCGTACGCCGCTAGCGGGTGACGGAGTACGAGGTGACGACCCGGCCCCCGCCGAGGGCCTTGACGCCGGTCAGCTCCAGCCGGCGCACCCCGAAGCCCGCCCGCGACATGGGCATTCCGGTGCCGACGACGACGGGGCAGGTCTTCACGACGTACTCGTCGATCTCGTCCGCGAGCTGCCCGGCGAGGTCGGCGCCGCCGCACAGCCGGATGTCCATGCCGTCCCGGGACTTGAGTTCGCGCACCTGCGCCACCAGGTCCCCACCGAGCAGCCGCACCCGCGGGTCCGGCGGGGCCGCGAGGGAGCGGGAGACGGCGTACCGCTCGCGCATGTGGCCGTACGGGCTGGTGACGCCCGCCTTGAAACCGGGCTCCCAGGTGATGCGGTCGCGGCCTTACCCGACGCGGCCGTGCGTCGTGCGGCCGCGCGGCCCCGCTCAGCGCGGCTTGCGCCACATGGGCCACATCAGCGGCCCCTCCGGCAGCTGGACCGGCGTCCCCGTGAACTCCCAGCCCATCCGCTCGTAGAGGCGCATGCTGCGCTCGCTGCTCGCCTCCAGGTACGCCGGTACGCCGTCCCGGTCGCAGCGCTCCAGCACCGGCCGGATCAGCTCGCTGCCGAGGCCCTCGCCCTGCCGGTCCGGCGCGACGGCGATCATCAGCAGGTACTCGTGCTCCTCGGACGTGGGGTGCACCTCGCCGGTGAGCCGTCCGACCAGCTCGCAGCGCTCGTTGCCCGGGTCGGCGGCCTCCCGCATCCGGGCCGGGATCTCGTCCTCGCCCTCCGGCTCACCGGCCGGGATCCGCAGCCACAGCGCCGCCGCCGAGCCGTCCGCCGCGAGGTCGATCCGGCCCTCGGCGAGGGCGACGTCCACGAAGACCCCGAGGAACGTGCCGTGGACGGCGCGCCGGTGTTCCGGATCGGGGAAGACCCAGCCGCTCACCGGGTCGTCGAAGAACGCCACGTCGAGCAGGCGGGCCACCGCGTCCCGGTCCGCCGGCCCGCCGGAACGTATCTCCATGATCGTCTCCGCACCCATCGGCCTCACCTTTCATCACGCGCCGACCCTCGTCAACGGCTGTGCGTGATCCTAAAGTTGGCCCCGGACATGCGGAAAGACCGGTTCCGGCACCATGCGGTACCGGAACCGGCCTCCCGGACATCCGTCCCGTCAACGCGTCCCGCGCGTCACGCCCGTCAACGCGTCCCGCGCGTCAGTCCCGTCACCGCGTCCTGCGCGTCACGAACTCGGCGAGGGCCAGCAGCCCGCCCACCGCCCCGGGATCCGGCACGGCCCGCGCCAGCTGCTGCACGGCCCGGCCCATCCGGTCGGCGGCATGGGCCTGCGCCCAGTCCCGCCCGCCCGCGCGGTCCACCGCGTCCGCGGCGCGCCGTACGTCGTCGGCGTCCATCGGGCCCGCGTACAGCGCGGCCAGTTCCGCGCCCGCCGCGCTGCCCGAGGTGAGGGCGGCGACGACCGGCAGGGACTTCTTGCGGGCGTGCAGGTCGGCGCCCGCGGGCTTGCCGGTGTGCTCCGGATCCCCCCAGATGCCGATCAGGTCGTCGATCAACTGGAAGGCCAGTCCCGCCTCCCGGCCGAACGCGTCCATCGCGTCGACCTCCTCGGGCCCGGCCCCGGCGTACAGCGCGCCGAGCGCGCACGCGCACCCCAGCAGCGCGCCGGTCTTGGCCATAGCCATGTCGAGGCACTCGTCGAGCGCGACGTGATCGCGCCGCTCGAAGGCGATGTCCGCCTGCTGTCCCCCGCAGAGTTCGATGACACAGGCCGCGAGCCGGGCCGAGGCCCGGGCCGAGGCGGGGTGCGGGTCCTGCGCGAGCTGCTGGAGCGCCAGCGCCATCATCGCGTCCCCGGAGATGATCGCGTCCGGTATCCCGAACACGGTCCACGCCGTGGCTCTGCCGCGCCTGCGCGCATCCTCGTCGATCACGTCGTCGTGCAGCAGGGTGAAGTTGTGCGCCAGTTCCACCGCGACCGCCGCGGGTACGGCGTCCTCGGCGCGGCCGCCGAGGGCCTCGGCGGAGGCGAGGACCAGGGCGGGCCGGATGGCCTTCCCCGGCTGGCCCTCGGCCGGGCTCCCGTCGGCCCGCTCCCAGCCGAAGTGGTACATCGCCACGCGCCGCATCGAGCCGGGCAGGCTCTCGACGGTGCGGCGCAGGCGCGGGTCGACCGTTTCCCTGGTGCGGGCCAGCAGAACCGCGGCCTCCTGCCCGTCCCCGGCGGCCGGCCCGTCGCCCTCCCCGTGCCCGTCCCCGGCGGACGGCCCGTCCTGCGCGCACGGTCCTCCGGCGGTCGGCAGCCCGTCGACGGCCGCCGGTCCCCCGCCGCCGGTCGGCACTCCCGCGCCGACCGGCCTCTCCTCGGTGGCCGTCATCCCGCCGCCTCCCCCGGGCGCCCGCTCAGCGCCAGCGCCCGATCTCGACGTTCTCCAGCACACCGAGCGCGTCGGGCACCAGCACGGCGGCCGAGAAGTACGCCGTGACCAGGTAGGAGATGATCGCCTGCTCGCTGATCCCCATGAAGCGGACCGACAGGCTCGGCTCGATCTCGTCCGGGATCCCGGGCTGGTGCAGGCCGATCACACCCGCGTTGTCCTCACCGGTACGCATGCAGAGGATGGAGGTCGTACGGGCGTCACTGACCGGGATCTTGCTGCTCGGGAAGATCGGCACCCCGCGCCAGGACGGCAGCCGGTGCCCGCCGACGTCGACCGACTCCGGGTACAGGCCGCGCTTGTTGCACTCGCGGCCGAAGGCGGCGATGGCCTTGGGGTGCGCGAGGAACATGTTGGACCCCCGCCGCATGCTGAGCAGCTGGTCCATGTCGTCGGGGCTGGGCGCGCCGTCGTGCGGCTGGATGCGCTGGTCGTACTCGGCGTTGTGGAGCAGGCCGAAGTCGGTGTTGTTGAGCATTTCGAATTCCTGGCGCTCGCGCAGCGCCTCGACCGTGAGCCGCAGCTGCTCCTCGGTCTGGTTCATCGGCTGGTTGTAGAGGTCCGCGACGCGGGTGTGCACGCGCAGGACGGTCTGGGCGATGCTGAGTTCGTACTCGCGGGGCCGGGCCTCGTAGTCCACGAAGGTGCCGGGCAGGACGGCCTCGCCGCTGTGGCCCGCGGAGAGGTCGATGGCGGCCTCGCCGTGCTTGTTGGTGTCGTGCGCGGGCTGGGAGCGTACGCGCTCCACGTGCGCCCGCAGCGAGTCCACCCGGTCGGCCAGCAGCTGGAAGTCCTGGCGGGAGAGGACCAGGGCGGTGCCGGAGGTGGCGGCGCGGGCGGTGTACTCCCAGATCGCCTCCTCGTCGGTGAGGGCGCCCTCGCCGAAGTAGGCGCCGTCGGCGACGGTGCGCAGGACCGCGTCCTCGCCGTAGGGGCCCGGGCCGATCTGGTCGACGCGGCCGTGGGCGAGCAGGAACACCTGGTCGGAGGTGTTGCCGAAGGAGGTCAGCTCCTGGCCGGCCTCGAAGTCGATCTGCTGGCAGCGCTGTGCGAGTTCGGTGAGGACGTCGAGGTCCTCGTAGTCCCGCAGCAGGGGCAGTTCGCCCAGCTCGGCCGGGATCACCTGGACCTGGGTGCCGGTCTTGATGAACTCCACTCGGCCGTCGCCGACGGAGTAGCTGAGGCGGCGGTTCACCCGGTAGGTACCGCCCTGCACCGCGACCCACGGCAGCATCTTCAGCAGCCAGCGCGAGCTGATCTCCTGCATCTGCGGCTTGGACTTGGTGGTGGTTGCCAAGTTCCGCGCGGCTGCTGTCGCGAGACTGCGCTGCGGCTGAGGCTGGGCCTCGGACTCGGAACCTGCCTGGACCGACATGTATTTCCCTTTCGATCACTCCATGGGTCTGCGGGACGGAAGCTTTCCAGTACGTTGCGTGGTGGGACCATTACACAAAAGGGTGGGACTACTCCTTCCGGGGGATGGGCACTCTCTTGAGTTCCCCTGCGCCCCGCCCTGTCCCCGGAACCCACCTGTTCCGGCCACCTCGCGGACCCGCCTCCCCGCACCTGCCAATGTGCCGCCCGTTAATTTGCCTATCAGATGCAAGTTTCCTAGGGTGACGGCATGCGGCTCACCCGATTCACCGACCTGGCACTGCGCGTCCTGATGCGCCTCGCCGTCGAGGAGGCGGACCTCCCCACCACCCGCGAGGTGGCGGCCGCCATGGAGGTTCCGTACACCCACACGGCCAAGGTGGTCGCGAAGTTGCAGCACCTGGGGCTGGTCGAGGCACGGCGCGGCCGGGGCGGCGGGCTCACGCTCACCGCCGCCGGGCGCTCGGCGTCCGTCGGCGGGCTCGTGCGCGAGCTGGAGGGCGCGGGCGACGTCGTGGACTGCGACGGCGCGGCTCCGTGCCCCCTGCGCTCCGCGTGCGTCCTGCGCGGCGCGCTGCGCCGGGCCCAGGAGGCGTTCTTCGCCGCGCTGGACCCGCTGACGGTGGAGAGCCTGGTGGCGGCGCCGACAGGCCCGCTCCTGCTGGGCATCGGCGGGGTCGGGACCCGGACGCTGGAGCGGTAGCGCCGCTGGCCGGTATCGAGCGGCCGTCCGGCCGTCGGGGCCGACTCCGAAAGGGTCGTTCGAACATGATTGCGCGTCACCTCAGGACCTCCGCACGGCTTTAAATGTGACTTTCAGATGCCAATTCAGATCGACCAGACGAACACGAGGTGTCCAGGTGCTTTCCGAGAAGTCGACCGCGACCGTCCGCGCCACCCTGCCCGCCGTCGGGGCGGCGATCGGCGACATCACGGAGCTGTTCTACGAGAAGCTGTTCGAGGCCCACCCGGAGCTGCTGCGCGACCTCTTCAACCGCGGCAACCAGGCCGCGGGTCTCCAGAAGCAGGCCCTCGCGGGCTCCATAGCCGCGTTCGCGACCCACCTCCTCGCGCACCCCGACACCCGCCCCGACGTGATGCTGCACCGCATCGCCCACAAGCACGCCTCGCTCGGCGTCACCCGCGAGCAGTACCCGGTGGTCCGCACCCATCTCTTCGCGGCCATCGCCGAGGTGCTCGGCGAGGCCGTCACCCCCGAGGTGGCCGAGGCCTGGGACGAGGTCTACTGGCTGATGGCCAACGCCCTCGCCGCCCTCGAGGACCGCCTGTACGCCGGGGCGCGCGTCGCCGCCGGTGACGTGTGGCGGGAGTGGACGGTCAGCGGCCGGGCCGAGGAGACCGCCGACTGCGCCTCCTTCCGGCTGACCCCCGCCGACGGCGCCCCGGCCCCGGAGTTCAAGCCCGGCCAGTACGTCTCCGTCCAGGTCGCCCTCGCCGACGGCGCCCGCCAGATCCGCCAGTACAGCCTCACCAACGCCCCCGGCTCACCGCAGCTGGCGATCACCGTCAAGCGGGTGCACGGCCCGGCCGCCCAGGGCCCCGACGGCGAGGTCTCCAACCACCTGCACGCCCACGTCCACCCCGGCGACCGGCTGCGCGTCTCGGTCCCCTACGGCGACCTGGTCCTCCAGGACTCCGGAGCACCGCTCCTGCTCGCCTCGGCCGGCATCGGCTGCACCCCGATGCTGTCGATGCTGGACCACCTCGCCCACACCGGTCACACGGCTCCGGTCACCGTCGTCCACGCCGACCGCTCCCCGGCCGACCACGCCCTGCGCACCGAGCACCGGGCGCTGGCGGGCAAGCTCGCCGACTGCGAGGCCCTGTTCTGGTACGAGGAGGCGCCCGAGGCCGGTGACCGCGCGGGCCGGGTCGACCTGAGCGACGTACCGCTCGCCCCGGGCACCCGGGCCTACCTGTGCGGACCGCTGCCCTTCATGCGGGCGACCCGCGAGCAGCTGCTCGCCAAGGGCGTCGCGGCCGCCGACATCCACTACGAGGTGTTCGGCCCGGACCTGTGGCTCGCCACGGCGTGAACCGGGTGACGGACGGGGTGCGGGGGACGTGAGCGCCGCAAGGGGTGCGAGGGGCGGCCGGGGCCAATGGCCGGATCCGCTCGCACGGCGCTCGCACACCGTACGAGCGCCGTAGCCGCCGCGGGAGCACCTCCGCTACACCCGTGGCGTAACGGGACGGACACGGAAGGTGACCGTCCGCGCACCGCGAAGGAGGCGTTCATGGCCGCACCCATGTCCGCGGACCGGTTCCTCGGGGCACTACGGGGCGAGGAGCTGACCGTCGTCGAAGTCGGGTCCTGGCGCACCCACAACCGCAACCACAAGGGCCCCTGGGGGCCGGTCAACGGGGTGATGATCCACCACACCGTCACCCACGGCACGGACCGCACCGTGGCGATCTGCCGAGACGGCTACAGCGAACTCCCCGGCCCGCTGTGCCACGGGGTCATCACCAAGGACGGCAGGGTCCACCTCGTCGGATACGGCCGCGCCAACCACGCGGGCGCGGGCGACGCGGACGTCCTGGCCGCGGTCGTGGCCGAGAAGGCCCTGCCGCCGGACCACCACGCGAACACCGACGGCAACAGCCACTTCTACGGCTTCGAGTGCGAGAACCTCGGCGACGGCGACGACCCGTGGCCCGAGGTTCAGCTCGACGCCATCGCCCGCGCGGCGGCGGCCGTCTGCCGGGCGCACGGCTGGACGGCGCGCTCGGTGATCGGCCACCTGGAAT
Source organism: Streptomyces sp. G-G2 (assembly GCF_030063135.1). Lineage (GTDB taxonomy): Bacteria > Actinomycetota > Actinomycetes > Streptomycetales > Streptomycetaceae > Streptomyces. The sequence continues at coordinate 31,578 of NZ_JASISO010000001.1, read as the reverse complement.
GGCAGCCCGGCAAGATCGACCCGAAGGGCTTCACCATGGCGTCGATGCGCGAGCGCGTCGCCGAACGCCTGAAGGCGGACTCCTGAAGGCCGGACTCCTGAGGTGACCGCCGGGGGCGCGGGGCATGGCCGATCACCACGCGCCCCCGGCGGACACAATGGGCGGGTGGACCGTTCCCCGAACCCCGACGCGCTGCTCCGGCCCCGGCCGCCCTCTCCGCTGCGAGAGATCCGCGACGAGCGGTTCGACCGGTACGGCGTCCGGCTGCTGCTCAAACGCGACGACCTGGTCCATCCCGAGCTGCCCGGCAACAAGTGGCGCAAGCTCGCGCCGAACCTGCGGGCCGCGGTCGAGGGGGGCTTCCCGGAGCTGGCCACCTTCGGCGGGGCGTACTCGAACCACCTGCGGGCCACCGCCACGGCCGGGCGGCTGCTGGGCCTGCCCACCCTCGGCATCGTGCGCGGCGACGAACTGGCGGGCCGCCCGCTCAACGACTCGCTCGCCCGGTGCGCGGCGGACGGGATGCGGCTGCGCTTCGTGACCCGCGCCGAGTACCGACGCAAGGCCGAACCGGAGGTGCTGGCCCGGCTGCTGGCGGCGGCGGGCGCCGGAGCCGCGTACGTCGTCCCCGAGGGCGGCAGCAACGCCCTCGCCCTGCACGGCTGCGCCGGACTGGGCCGGGAACTGCGGGGCCGCTGCGACGTCGCCGCGGTGGCCTGCGGTACGGGCGGGACCCTGGCCGGGCTCGCGGCGGGTCTCGCGCCCGGGCAGCGGGCGCTGGGGGTCCCGGTGCTGGCGGGCGGCTTCCTGGCCGGGGAGATACGTTCCCTCCAGCAGGCGGCCTTCGGCGGCCCGGCCGGGCGGTGGACCCTGGCGGAGGGCTTCGACCACGGCGGCTACGCCCGGATCCCCGCCGCCCTGGAGGCCTTCGCCACCGGGTTCGAGGACCGGCACGGGCTGCCGGTCGAGCGGATCTACGTCGCCAAGCTGCTCTGGGCCCTGGCGTCCCTCACCGAGGCGGCCGCCTTCCCCCGCGGCACCACCCTGACCGCGGTGATCACCGGGCGCCCCGCGGCGGTCTGACCGCGCCCGCCCCCGCGCCGGGTCGCGTACGCCGCCAGTACCAGCGGGTCGCCGAGAGCAGGGCAACCCCGTAGCCCGCGAAGGCGGCGAACCCGATCCACCCCACCAGCAGCACGGCGCCGGTCGAGTGGAAGTCCCCCGTGCGCACGGTGACCACCCCCGCCTGGGCCAGTACCAGGTAGCCGAGCCCCAGCAGCCCGTACGGCACCAGCGTCCCCGCCCCGATCAGGGCCGGGGTCAGCACCAGCCACCGCGGCAGCCGCGGCCCCCACGGCCGGAGCAGGCAGAACAGCAGCAGGATCCCGGCCAGGGCCAGCAGCACGGTGCCGTCCAGGCCCCACCACTCCAGCGTGAGCCACAGCCCCGAGGCGCCGTTGCGCTCGGAGGCGGCCAGCACCTCGTCGCCGCGGACCCCCGCGAAGGTGCCGCCGAGCGCCCAGTGGAGCTTCATCGCGATGTACGGCAGGAAGCTCACCACTCCCACGTACCCGGTCCACCGCCCGGGCCGGACGGGGACGGCGGCCCGCTCCCGGCCAGGCTCCCGGCCCGCGGCCACCGCGGTCCGTACGGCCCCCGCCAGCCCGAGCGCATGCACGGCGGCGCCGAACCAACTGTCGACCCCCTGCCCGAAGAGCAGCCCGACCACGTCCATCAGCAGGGTGCACCCCGCCGCCGCGAACAGCCCGCACGCCACCCACAGCGGCGGCCGCCGCCCGGCCGGGACCCGCCCGGACACCGTCACCGCCAGCACGGCCAGCGCCGCCACCAGCAGTCCCGCACTCAGCGCACCCGGCGCGTCAACCGTCATGCCCCGAGACTCGCGGCGGGCGCGCCGCCGCGCGTCAGCCCCCGGGGCCATCCGTCTCCCCCGCGCGGGGGGGCAGGGCACGCCCTCCCGGGGCAAAACACCTAAGGCGCGTCCTCGCGGTAGGCCGCCGCCTCCTCCAGGTCCAGGCGCCGCAGCAGCGCCCGCAGCATCTCGTCGTCGATGCGCCGGGCGTCGCGCAGGGAGACGAAGACCTCCCGCTCGGCCGCGATCATCTCGCGCGAGAGGCGCCGGTAGACGTCGTCCGCCGACTCCCCCGTCACCGCGTTGACCTCGCCGAGGCGCTCCCAGATCGCGTTGCGGCGCCGCTCCAGCACCGTCCGCAGCCGTTCGGCCAGCGGCGGCGGCAGCGCGTTCTCCGGCGCGGCCAGCAGCTCGGCCAGCCGCTCCTCCGCCGCCCGCGAGGCCTCGCTCTGGGCCTGCGCCTCGGCCAGGGTCTCCGCGTGCGTGTCACGCGACGGCAGTTTCAGCAGCCGGATCAGCGGGGGCAGGGTCAGCCCCTGCACCACCAGCGTGCCGATCACGGTCGTGAAGGTCAGGAAGAGGATCAGGTTCCGGTGCGGCACCGGAACCGGCACCGAGAACGCGATGGCCAGCGACACCACCCCGCGCATCCCGGCCCACCCCACGACCACCGGAGCCTTCCAGTTCGTGTCCGGTTCCCGGCCGCGGATGCGTTCCGAGAGCACCCGGGGCAGGAAGGTGGCCGGGAAGACCCAGGCGAACCGTGCGAGGACCACCGCCAGGAACACGGCGAGCGCGTACCAGGCCGCGTCCAGGCCCTCGTACTCCGCCAGCCCCTTGAGGACCACCGGCAGCTGGAGGCCGATCAGCGCGAACACCACCGACTCCAGCACGAAGGCCACCACCTTCCACACCGCCTCCTCCTGGAGCCGGGTGGCGAAGTCGACCTGCCAGTTGCGGTGCCCGAGGTAGAGGGCGACGACCACCACGGCCAGCACCCCGGACGCGTGCACCCGCTCGGCCGCCGCGTAGGCGACGAACGGGATCAGCAGCGACAGGGTGTTCTGCAGCAGCGGCTCCCGCAGCCGCTTGCGCAGGTGGTGGATCGGCACCATCAGCACCAGGCCGACCCCGACCCCGCCCACCGAGGCCAGCAGGAACTCGGTCACGCCCTCCGTCCAGCCCGCGCCGACGCCGACGGCAGCGGCCAGGGCCACCTTGTAGGCGGTGATCGCGGTGGCGTCGTTCACCAGGGACTCGCCCTGGAGGATGGTCGTGATCCGGCTCGGCAGCCCGAGTTTGCGGGCGATCGCCGTGGCCGCCACCGCGTCGGGCGGGGCGATCACCGCGCCGAGCACCAGCGCCACGGGCAGCGACAGGCCCGGCACCACCAGGTAGGCGGCGTAGCCCACGGCGAGGGTCGCGAAGAGCACGTACCCCACCGAGAGCAGCGCGACCGGCCGGAAGTTCGCCCGCAGGTCCAGGTACGAGCTGTCCACGGCCGCGGTGTGCAGGAGCGGCGGGAGCAGCAGGGGCAGCACGATGTGCGGGTCCAGGGCGTACGACGGCACGCCCGGGACGTAGGCGGCGATCAGCCCGGCCGCGACCAGGAGCAGGGGCGCCGGAATCGGCGTCCGGCGGGACAGCCCGGCGATGGCGGCGCTACCCGCCACCAGTGCCACCAGCGGCAATACCTCCATCGAAGATCCATTCTCAGTCGTCCCGCACCCGCGCCGTCGTCGTACGCTGGCCATCATGAGCGAGTGCACGCATGTTCCCGAACTGCCGCGCCCCGAGCCGGTCCCACATGCCCTGACCTGCCCGGAATGCGAGGTGCTGGGCAGCCACCCGGTGCAGTTGCGGCTGTGTCTGGTGTGTGGGTACGTGGCGTGCTGCGATTCCTCACCCCACCGGCACGCGACGGCACACTACGAGTCGACCGGTCATTCCGTGATGCGGAGCTTCGAACCGGGCGAGTCCTGGCGATGGTGCTTCGCCGACGGTTCGATCGTCTGAGGTGGGGTAGGTCAACCCTCCGCCGGTTCCCCCGATTTGGGCCCGCAGACCCCTAGCCACTGTGTGTACCTGTTGACCTACCATCAGTCACTGGCCGTAGGTACGGGTGCTCCGAGGGTGCACTGCTGTCGGTCCGCGAGGGGTGCCGCGACACAATCACCCGGATCGCGATAGCGTCACCGGCGAACACAGCTCGTACCACCTTGGAGGTGAGGGTGTCCCAGATCGCAGGCGAGCCCGGGACCCAGGACTTCGTGGAAGTCCGGCTGCCGGCTGCGGGTGCCTACCTGTCGGTGCTGCGTACGGCCACGGCCGGACTCGCGGCACGTTTGGACTTCACCCTCGACGAGATCGAGGACCTCCGCATCGCGGTGGACGAAGCCTGCGCGATCCTGCTCCAGCAGGCCGTGCCAGGATCCGTCCTCAGCTGCGTCTTCCGATTGGTGGAAGGCTCACTGGAGGTGACCGTCTCGGCGCCGACCACGGACGGACGTGCGCCCGAGCGCGACACGTTCGCGTGGACGGTGCTGTCGGCGCTGGCCGGCAAGGTCGAGGCCACGGTCGAGGAGGACCGCACGGTCAGCATCAGTCTCTACAAACAGCGCGGCGCGGGACCAGGCCCGGCGTGAGCGGCGGGGAGACCCCGGTGCGGGGCGGGGAACGGCCCCGAGTACGGCACGAGGTCGACGGCGGCATCCCGGAGCAGCAGGACGCCCGCCCGCACCCGGCCGAGGCGGATGCGGAAGACGGCTTTTCGGACTCGGCGGAGCGACGGGCGGGCCCTATGAGCGAGACCCAGCAGGACGAGCCGCAGCGGCACGAGCCACGGGAGGCCGCCCCGGAGGCGGTCACCCCCGTGGCGCGGGGCGCGTCGGCGGACGGCGCGCTGACGGACGGGGCGCCGGTGGACGGCGCGCTGGCCGAGGGCGCGTTGGCCGACGCCGCGATGGCGGAGATCGCGGCCGACATCGCGGCCGACATCGTGGCCGAGCCCGAGGAGGTTCGGGAGGTCCGCGACACGCGCGACCCGCGCGACCGCAGCGCCGCCCGGGCCCTCTTCATCCAACTCCGCACCCTGCCGGAGGGTTCCCCGGAACGGGCGGAGTTGCGCAACCGGCTCGTCCGGATGCACCTGCCGCTGGTCGAACACCTGGCGCGGCGGTTCCGCAACCGGGGCGAGCCGCTGGACGACCTGACCCAGGTGGCGACGATCGGCCTGATCAAGTCGGTGGACCGGTTCGACCCGGACCGCGGGGTCGAGTTCTCGACGTACGCCACTCCCACGGTCGTCGGCGAGATCAAGCGCCACTTCCGCGACAAGGGCTGGGCGGTACGGGTCCCCCGGCGCCTCCAGGAGCTGCGCCTCGCGCTGACCACGGCCACCGCGGAGCTGTCGCAGCAGCACCAGCGCTCGCCCACGGTGCACGAACTGGCGGAGCGCCTCGGGATCTCCGAGGAGGAGGTGCTGGAGGGTCTGGAGTCCGCCAACGCCTACAGCACGCTCTCGCTGGACGTGCCGGACACGGACGACGAGTCCCCGGCGGTCGCGGACACACTGGGCTCCGAGGACGAGGCGCTGGAAGGCGTCGAGTACCGCGAGTCGCTCAAGCCGCTGCTGGAGGGGCTGCCGCCGAGGGAGAAGCGGATCCTGCTGCTTCGGTTCTTCGGGAACATGACCCAGTCGCAGATCGCCCAGGAGGTCGGCATCTCGCAGATGCACGTCTCCCGGCTACTGGCCCGCACCCTGGCCCAGCTGCGGGAGAAGCTCCTCGTCGAGGAGTAGGAGGAGGGGGCTCCGCTCAGCCGGCGTCGCGTGGCCCGATACCCAGGGCCTCCGTCGTCGCCGGGTTGAGCAGCAGCGCCACGACGGCCACCGCGGCCAGCGCCAGCGCCACCGCGGCGGCGATCATCGCGCCGCCGGTGTGGAACAGCGTCCACGCCACGGGCAGCGCCATCAGCTGGGTGATCAGCGCCGGGCCGCGGCTCCAGCGGCGGCCCCGGCGCAGCCCGCGGGCCGCGATCAGCGGCAGCGCGGCGAGTGCCAGCAGGGTGATCCCGCCGGTTTCGGCCTGCTGGGGGGAGTCGGGGTCGCCGAAGACGCCCACGAACAGCATGTAGACGCCGAGCCCGGCCAGGGCCAGCCCCTCCAGCGCGGTGAGCGCGGCGGCGGCGGTCAGCGCGCCCGGCGGGGTGGTGGCGGACGGTCCGGCGGCGGGGGTCTGCTTCGTACTCACTCCAGCAGGGTAGCCGCGCGCTCCGGGCCTCCGGCCTGGCGGTCCAGACCGGGCAGTGCGGTGAGCATTACTGGGGGTGGGTAGTCTGCTGCTCATGCGTGCACTTCTCGTGGCCAACCCAGCAGCGACGACCACCAGTGCGCGCACGCGCGATGTCCTGACCCATGCCCTGGCCAGCGAGATGAAGCTGGAGTCGATCACCACCGAGTACCGCGGCCACGCCCGGGACCTGGGACGACGGGCGGCCGAGAGCGACGACATCGACCTCGTGGTCGCCCTGGGCGGCGACGGCACGGTCAACGAGGTGGTCAACGGACTGCTGCACCACGGGCCGGATCCGGACCGCCTCCCCCTGCTGGCCGTGGTGCCGGGGGGGTCCACCAATGTCTTCGCGCGCGCCCTGGGGCTGCCGAACGACGCGGTCGAGGCGACCGGCGCGCTGCTGGACGCGCTGCGGGAGCGGCGCGAGCGGACGGTCGGCCTGGGTCTGGCGGAGGGCGCGCCGGGCACGGAGGACGAATCGGTGCCCGCGCGCTGGTTCACGTTCTGTGCCGGATTCGGTTTCGACGCGGGTGTGGTCGGCCGGGTGGAACAGCAGCGGGAACGCGGCAAGCGTTCGACTCATGCCCTGTATGTACGACAGCTCCTGCGCCAATTCTTCGAGGAACCGAACCGGCGTCACGGCACGGTGACGCTGGAGCGTCCCGGCGCGGATCCCGTGACGGATCTTGTGCTGTCGATAGTGTGCAACACGTCACCCTGGACGTATCTGGGAAATCGCCCGCTGTACGCGTCTCCCGAGGCATCATTCGATACCGCGCTTGACGTGCTCGCACTCGACCGTTTGTCAACTCCGTCGGTCTGGCGCTACGCGACACAGCTGCTGACCTCGACTCCTGAGCGGGGCCCGCGCGGAAAGCATGCGGTGTCTCTGCACGATCTGACCGACTTCACCTTGCATTCCAAGGTTCCGCTCCCCTTCCAGATGGACGGCGACCACCTTGGTCTGCGTACCAGCGTTCGGTTCACAGGCGTACGCCGTGCACTGCGTGTGATTGTGTGAGTGGAAGGGGCGAAAGTCCTTTCACTCGAACGTTTTAACGTCGGTCCACCCCTAGGAAGTACGGCTGTGACCTACTAGACACCGACGAATCAAAAAAAACTTTCCGGAAGGGGTTGTATCCCCGTCCGAGGTTTGCGAATCTCTACATGGCGATCGGGACAGCCCGCAGCACCCGGCACCCGCACAGATCGCCAGAACCCCTCCACGAAACGGACCGCACCAGGAAACTGGGCGTCGGCCCTTCCCCCATCAGGGGATTCGTGAAAGCGTTCACATTCACAAGCAACCTGCCCGCAATACAAGGAGATGGAGCAGCCATGGACTGGCGTCACAACGCCGTTTGCCGCGAAGAAGACCCCGAGCTCTTCTTCCCCATCGGCAACACCGGTCCTGCGCTGCTGCAGATCGAGGAAGCCAAGGCCGTCTGCCGCCGCTGCCCCGTTATGGAGCAGTGCCTGCAGTGGGCGCTCGAGTCCGGTCAGGACTCCGGCGTCTGGGGCGGTCTGAGCGAGGACGAGCGCCGCGCAATGAAGCGCCGCGCCGCTCGCAACCGGGCGCGTAACGCCACCGCCTGATTTCGACTTTCGAGCCTCGAGCCGCAGCGCGTAGTACCCGCACCAACCAGCGCTCAGCAACGTGCTCTTGAGCCCCGGACCGAGAACCTTCGGTCCGGGGCTCAGTGCTGTGCCGGGCGCCTCCCCCCCGAAGGGGCGGGCGGCTCCCGTTACTTACGGTTACCCCCGCGGGGTCACTTCTGCGGGCTGACCGGTACGTCGAGGACGACCTTGGTGCCGCGCGGCTCGCCCGCGACCATGTCGAAGGTGCCGCCGAGTTCACCCTCGACCAGGGTGCGGACGATCTGGAGTCCGAGGTTGCCCGCACGCTGAGGGTCGAAGCCCTCGGGTAGCCCGCAGCCGTCGTCGAGCACGGTGATCAGCAGTCGCGCGTCGTCGCGCCTGCTGCCGGTGCGGGTCGCGGACACCTCGACCGTGCCGCCCCCGCCCTGGACGCCCTGGACGAAGGCGTGTTCCAGGGCGTTCTGCAGGATCTCGGTCAGCACCATCGACAGCGGGGTCGCGATCTCGGCGTCCAGGATGCCGAACCGGCCGGTACGGCGGCAGGCCACGTTGCCCGGCGAGATCTCGGCGACCATCGCGATCACCCGGTCGGCGATCTCGTCGAACTCGACCCGCTCGTCCAGGTTCTGAGACAGCGTCTCATGCACGATCGCGATCGAACCGACCCGGCGGACGGCCTCGTTGAGGGCTTCGCGGCCCTGCGCGGAATCCATTCTGCGGGCCTGCAGGCGCAGCAGTGCCGCCACCGTCTGGAGGTTGTTCTTCACCCGGTGGTGGATCTCCCGGATGGTCGCGTCCTTCGTGATCAATTCACGTTCGCGACGACGGAGTTCGGTGACGTCCCGGCACAGCACGAGCGAACCGATCCGGGTGCCCTTCGGCTTGAGCGGGATCGCGCGCAGCTGGATCACTCCGGTGCTGCCCTCGACCTCGGTCTCGCGCGGGGCCCAGCCGCTGGCGAGCTTGACCAGGGCCTCGTCCACCGGACCCCGGGAGGGGGCGAGTTCGGCGGTGGCGTTGCCCAGATGCTGACCGACCAGGTCGGAGGCGAGGCCGAGCCGGTGGTAGGCGGAGAGGGCGTTGGGGGACGCGTACGTCACCACGCCCTCGGCGTCGAGCCGTATGAGGCCGTCGCCGACCCGGGGGGAGGCGTCCATGTCGACCTGCTGCCCCGGGAAGGGGAAGGACCCGGCCGCGATCATCTGGGCCAGGTCGGAGGCGGACTGGAGGTAGGTCAGCTCCAGACGGCTCGGTGTACGCACAGTGAGCAGGTTGGTGTTCCGGGCGATCACGCCCAGGACCCGGCCCTCGCGGCGGACCGGGATCGACTCGACGCGGACCGGGACCTCCTCGCGCCATTCGGGATCGCCCTCGCGCACGATCCGGCCCTCGTCGAGGGCGGCGTCCAGCAGCGGGCGGCGGCCCCGCGGCACCAGGTGGCCGACCATGTCGTCCTGGTAGGAGGTCGGGCCGGTGTTCGGGCGCATCTGGGCGACCGAGACGTAGCGGGCGCCGTCGAGCGTGGGCACCCAGAGCACGAGGTCCGCGAAGGAGAGGTCGGAGAGCAGCTGCCACTCCGAGACCAGCAGATGGAGCCACTCCAGGTCGGTTTCACTGAGAGCGGTGTGCTGGCGTACGAGGTCGTTCATGGAGGGCACGTCAGCGAGGGTACCCCGGGCCCGGGTCATGACTTCCCCGGTGGAGATTACCCAGGAGTACCCAGGAGCGGTGGAGTCCGCGTAATGTTGGAGGAAGTGACGGGATCGCAGTACCCGCCATTGGATGGACAGAACAGATTGGTCTAGTCCACAATTGCCGAAGAGCTTCCGTCCTCCCCGCACAGGAGGACGGATCGAGGTAAGCCGCGCGTTCTGCCCTGACCGCGTCGGCACCTCCCACCGGCCGCCGGGCACCGCACACCCGACCGGCCGTTAAGTACTCCGGGCTACGGTGCCGGACGGGCTGAGGGTCCTGTCCCGGCACCGTGGCCCAGAGGAACGCGCACGCGGAACGCCGCCCGCCGCCTCTGGCCCGGCCACGTGCCCATCGATTCCGGTTCGGCCCGGATCGCGCCGTCGCGCGACCGCTGCGACCCGCCCTGGATCACCGCGCCAGGGCTTCCGTCCCGCCCCCCCGCGGCAGCGTCGACGACCCCCTTCCGGCCCCGCCAGCCCACACCCGCCCCACCGGCCCACATCCAGCCCCGCCGGCGTTTGAGGCGCCGCCGGAGGCACGGGCGGGCGCACCGGCCCGCTCCCCGCCCTCAATCGCCGGGCAGGCTGCTGACGCCTCCGGCGGGCCCTCAAACGCCGGGCAGGCTGGATCCGCCCCCCGGGGGCACGACACCACGGGCCCGGTTCCGCAGGACGGGGCGGGGGAAACCGCTCACCATGGAAGGGGCAGCAAGGCGCAGCTCTGCTAGATTGGTCTATACCATACGCACCTTCTCAGATCGGCAGGCCCCGCGTGGAAGTTGTCATCGTCCCGGACGCCAAGGCAGGCGGAGACCTCATCGCGGAGGCCATGGCGGCCCTCGTCCGCCGCAAGGCCGACGCGCTGCTCGGAGTGGCGACCGGCTCCACCCCGCTGCCCATCTACGAAGCCCTCGCGGCGAAGGTCAAGGCCGGTGAGGTCGACGCCTCCCGCGCCCGCATCTGCCAGCTCGACGAGTACGTCGGGCTGCCCGCCGGTCACCCCGAGTCCTACCGCGCCGTCGTGCTGCGCGAGGTCGTCGAGCCGCTCGGCCTGTCCGAGGCGTCCTTCATGGGCCCCGACGGCTCGGCCGAGGACATCGTGGGCGCGTGCGAGGCGTACGACGCGGCCCTCGCCGCGGCGGGCGGGGTGGACCTCCAGCTGCTCGGCATCGGCACGGACGGCCACATCGGCTTCAACGAGCCGTGTTCCTCCCTCGCCTCCCGCACCCGGATCAAGACGCTGACGGAGCGGACCCGCGTCGACAACGCGCGCTTCTTCGACAACGACATAGACCAGGTCCCCCACCACGTCATCACCCAGGGCATCGGCACCATCCTGGACGCCCGCCACCTGGTCCTGCTGGCCACCGGCGAGGGCAAGGCCGACGCGGTCGCGCAGACCGTCGAGGGCCCGCTCTCCGCCCTGGTCCCGGCGTCCGCGCTCCAACTGCACCGGCACGCGACCGTCGTCGTCGACGAGGCGGCCGCCTCGAAGCTGAAGCTGGCCGACTACTTCCGCCACACCTTCGCCGACAAGCCCGCCTGGCAGGGCCTGTAGCACCGGGGATCGTCCCGCACACGCGAAAGGCCGGGCTCCCCCGTGACGGGTGCCCGGCCTTTCGCGCACGCGGGGCTGGTCAGGCCCCCGCGATGATCTCTGCCGCCGCCTGGCCGCAGACCCGCGCCGCACCGTGCGTCTCGATGTGGACGGCGCCGCGCGGGCGGGCCCGCGGCAGGCCCATCTCGACGACCACCGTGTCGGGCCGGGCCGCGACGAGCGCGTCGAGGGCCGCGGTCATCCACGGGTGGCGGTGCGCGTCGCGGACCACGGCGACGACCGTACGGGCGCCCGCGGCAGCCAGGATCTCCGCGGCCGCGGCGCCCTCCGGGAAGGTCCCCGAGGCGGTGTCCGGGACCAGCGCGGCCAGGGCCGCCGCCAGGCCCCAGGGGGTCTCGTCGCCCACCGCGCTGTTCGCGACGGGGGCCAGGGTGGCGACGTAGGGCCTGGCCACGGGGACCGGGGTGCCGGTCACCCGCAGCGCGCGGCGGGCGGCCGTGAGACCGATGCCGGGCGCGCTCCCCTCCTGCGGCGCGCCCGGCGCGGTGGTCCCGCGGCCCTGCCGGGCCCAGCCGGCGAGGGCCCGTACCCGGGCGGCGGCGTCGGCGAGCCGCTCCTCGGGGAGAGTGCCCTCGCGCACGGCGTCGACGAGGGCGTCGCGCAGGCCGAGGACGGTCGCTTCGTCGGCGAGGCCGCCGCCGACACAGATCGCGTCGGCGCCCGCCGCGATGGCGAGCACGGTGCCGCGCTCGATGCCGTACGTACCGGCGATGGCGTTCATCTCCATGCCGTCGGTGATGATCAGGCCCTCGTAGCCGAGTTCCTTGCGCAGCAGGCCGGTGAGGATCTGCGGGCTCAGGGTGGCGGGCCGGTCGGGGTCGAGCGCGGGCACCAGGATGTGCGCGCTCATCACGGCCTTGGTCCCGGCGGCGACGGCTGCCTTGAAGGGGACCAGTTCGCGGGCGTAGAGGGTGTCGAGGTCCGCGTCGATGCGGGGCATCGCGTGGTGGGAGTCGACGTTGGTGTCGCCGTGCCCGGGGAAGTGCTTGGTGCAGGCGGCGACTCCGGAGGCCTGGAGCCCCTCGACGTAGGCGGCGGTGTGCCGGGCCGCGAGGTGGGTGTCCGCGCCGAAGGACCGTACGCCGATGACCGGGTTGTCCGGGTTGGAGTTGACGTCAGCGGACGGGGCCCAGTTGAGGTTCACCCCGCATTCAGCGAGGCGGCGGCCCAGTTCACGGGCGACGTCGCGGGTGAGCCTAGTGTCGTCGACGGCGCCGAGGGCGAGGTTGCCGGGGAAGGACGAGCCGCCCCGGACCTCCAGGCGCGTGACGTCGCCGCCTTCCTCGTCGATGGCGACGAGCACGTCGTCCCGCTCGGCCCGCAGCTGGGCGGTGAGCACGGCGAGCTGTTCGGCCGAGGCGACGTTGCGGCCGAAGAGGCCCACGGAGGCGAGGCCTTCGCCGACCCGGCGCAGCAGCCACGCGGGGGCGGTGGTGCCTTCGAAGCCGGGCTGGAGGACCGCGAGGGCGTCGCGGGTGACCGTATCGGTGCGGTGCGCGAGGACAGTCATGGGGCCGTTATCCCTTCACAGCGCCGGCGGTGAGACCCGCGGCCATCTTCCGCTGGACGATGAGGAACAGCACGACGATCGGGAGCGCCATCATGGTGGAGCCCGCCATCATCGGCGCGAATTCGGTGCCGTGCTTGGTGGTGAAGTTGCCGAGCCAGACGGTGGCCGTCTGGTTCTGCTGGCTCATCAGCATCAGGGCGTAGAGGTACTCGTTCCACGCCTGGATGAAGCCGTAGACGGAGGTGGCGACCATGCCGGGGGCGAGCAGCGGGAAGACCACGCGGATGAAGGCGCCGGTCGGGGTGCAGCCGTCGACCAGGGCCGCTTCTTCCAGCTCCTTCGGGATGTTGACGATGAAGCCGCGCAACGTCCAGACGGTGAAGGGCAGGATGAAGGTCAGGTAGGTGATGATCAGGCCGGTGAGCTTGTCGTACTGCCCGAGGTCGTTCAGCAGCAGGAAGACCGGGATGATCATGGCGACCAGCGGGATCATCTGGACGGCCAGGATGCCGACGATGACGATCTTGCGGCCGCGGAACGCGAACCGGGAGATGGCCAGCGCCGCCAGCATGCCGACCACGATGCCGATGACGACCACGACCGAGGAGACGATCAGGCTCCGGCCGACCGGCCCCCAGAAGTCGGAGATCTCCAGGGCGCGCTTGAAGTTCTCCAGCGTGAAGGTGGTCGGGAAGAAGCGCGGATGCGGGTCGATCGCGTCCTTCTCCGGCTTGAAGGCCGTGTTGAGCATCCAGTAGACCGGGAAGCCCACGATGGCGAAGACCAGCAGGCCGGACAGGTTCCAGCCGAGCTTGGACTTCTTCCTCGTCTTCGCCTTCGGGACGCGGCGGGCGACGGGCGGGGTCGCGGCGGGCGGCGCGGTGGTGGCGGTCATTCCACCTCTCCGATCTTGAGCATCTGGCGCATGTAGACGGCGACCACTCCGAGCAGCAGCAGGACGGTCACCAGGGCGATGGCGGAGCCGCCCGAGTAGTCGTTGACCACGAAGGCCTGCTGGTAGGAGTAGGTCGTCAGCAGCTGGAACTCGGCCTCGGGGTTGCCGTTGCGCATCACGAAGACCTGCGGGAAGACACCCATGTCCCAGATCACCGAGAGGGTCGTCAGCATGACGAGGATCGGCTTCAGGATGGGCAGGGTGACGTGCCGGAAGACACCCCAGGCGCCGGCGCCGTCGAGGCGCGCGGCCTCCTCCAGCTCCTTGGGCACCTGCGTCAGGCCCGCGCTGAGGGTGATGACCACGAAGGGCACCGCGCCCCAGACCACCAGGAGCATGATCACCGCGAGGCCCTCGGGGCCGCTGGCGAACCAGTTGTGCCCGATCATGTCCACGCCGGGCAGCTTGCTCAACAGGTAGTTGAGGACGCCGTAGCCGGCGTCGAACAGCCACTTGAAGACGGCGGTGGCGACGATGATCGGCATGCCCCAGCTCGCCACCAGGGCGATGTTGATGAGGGCCTTGACCCAGCCGGAGACCTTCTGGAGCAGCAGGGCGATCAGCATGCCGATGACCATGGTCAGAATGACCGCCCCGGCCGCGAAGATCACCGTACGCAGGACCACGGTCCAGAAGACCCCGTCGCCGAGGACCTTCGAGAAATTGTCGAAGCCCACGAACCGGGCTTCCTTGAAGCCCCACAGCTCGGACTTGCCGAAGCTCTGGAACGAGAGCGAGACGAGCCTGAAGAGGGGGTACCCCATCACCAGGGCGATGATCAGCAGGCAGGGGGCCAGCAGCAGCCAGGGAGTGGATCCGGGACCCTTGCGGGAGCCCGTCTTCCCCGGCTCGCCCGTGTTCCCGGCCTTCACCGCGGTGGAAGGCTTCTGCTTCGCCGACGGCAGGTCGGCGGTGGTTGTCTGTGCGGCACTCATCGCGTGCTCCTCGGGGGTCCCTCTCTTGACGGCCAGCAGGGCCCCGCCGATCCGGCGGGGCCCTGCACTTCAGGTCACTTGGTGTTGATGACCTTGTCGATCGCGGCGTCGGCGTCCTTCGCCGCGGCCTCGACCGTCTTCTTGCCGGTACCGATCTCCGCGAGCATCGTCTGCAGGAGCTTGCCCTTCTCGACCTGGCCCCAGCCGGGAGCGGTCGGGACGAACCAGGAGGACTCGGCGGCGGTGGCCGAGACCTGGGTCTTCGGGTCGGCCTTCAGCGGAGCGAGGTCCGTCTTGTTGTTGGGCAGGTTGCCCTTGGCGACCAGGCCCTTCTGGCCCTGGGCGCCGGTGAAGACGCCGATCCACTCGGCCGCGACGTCCTTGGCCTTGGACTTGGACGGGACCGCGAGGTCCGAGCCACCGAGGAAGACCGGCAGGGCCTTGCCGTTCGGGCCGGGCATCACGAAGGTCTCGATCTTGTCCTTGAGCCCGCCCACCTTGTCGTTCTTCGCGGCGTCGGCGCCCTCCCAGCCGGCCGAGAAGATCGCGGCGGAGTTGCCCTGGCCGAAGACGACCGGACGGTCCGACTCGTCCTTGGTCTTGTCCGCGTGCATGTACTTGTCGAGGAGCTCCTTGTACTGCTTGAGCCCCTTCAGCGACTCGGGGGAAGACAGGTTCGCCTTCCACTTGTCGCCGTCCTTCTTGGCGATGCTGCCGCTCGCGTCGTAGACGAAGGACATCGCGGCGTACCAGTCCGGCGAAGGCTGGTACAGCGCGCTGAACTTGTCGCCCTTGGCGGTCTGGATCTTGTCCAGGGCGCCGGTCAGGTCGGCCCAGCTCTTCGGGGCGGCGGTGACGCCCACCTCGGCGGCGAGGTCCTTGCGCCAGGTGCCGACACGGCCACCGGCGTAGTAGGGGACGCCGTAGTTCTTGCCGTCGTAGGTGACGGATTCCTTGAGGGCGTCCAGCCAGGTGCCGGAGTTCTCGAACTTCGACGCGTCGAGCTCGGCGAAGGCGCCGGTCGACGTGTAGCCGATCATCTCGGAGTTGCCCATTTCGACAACGTCCGGGGCCTTGTCCGTAGCCAGTACGGCGTCCAGCTTGGCGTTCTTGTCCGGCCAGCCGTAGTACTCGTGCTTGATCGTGAGGCCGGGGTGCTTCGCGACAATCGCGTCGTCGGCCGCCTTCACCAGCTCCGGCCAGTTGTTCTGGGCGTCAACCGTCAACCAGACGGTCAGCTCCTTGGCACCGGAAGCCTTGTCGGTCTCGGTGCCCCCCTTACTGTCGGAGCCACCGCACGCCGCCAGGCCGATAACCATGCCCGCGACTCCAACCGCCGCGATGAGCTTGCGCTTCACGCCACCCTCCTCAGGGATGCCTGCCTGCACTTCCCTTGCCCGCCGCGGTGACATACGCGAAGTACTGCACGTGGGGCCGGGATCTGATCCATATTGGTTTAGACCAGTAACGGGAGCTTGGCCTAGACCTTTAGGGGTGTCAAGGGTCTAATGAGCGGGTGCTCGGTCCGTTACCGGACCGACACCTGTGGTGGGGGCGAGGCCAGCCCCGCGGCCCGTGTCACGATGTGACCGCACATATCGGAGGAGCCGGTGACGGCAGCGAAACTGGAGTCTGGAAGGCGGGCGGCGATGGCCACCGAAGGGGCGACCACGGAGCCGGAAGGCGGGGCAGCCACCCGCACCGCGCGCGTGCCCAAGTACTACCGGCTCAAGCGGCACTTGCTCGACATGACCGAAACCCTGCCGCCCGGCACCCCGGTACCCCCGGAGCGCACCCTGGCGGCCGAGTTCGACACCTCGCGGACCACCGTCCGCCAGGCGCTGCAGGAGCTGGTGGTCGAGGGGCGCCTGGAGCGCATCCAGGGCAAGGGCACTTTCGTCGCCAAGCCCAAGGTCTCCCAGCCCCTGCAACTCTCCTCCTATACGGAGGACATGCGGGCGCAGGGCCTGGAACCCACGTCCCAGCTCCTGGACATCGGCTACGTGACGGCCGACGACACCCTCGCCGGACTGCTCAAGATCACCACCGGCGGCCGGGTCCTGCGCATCGAGCGGCTGCGCCTGGCGAGCGGCGAGCCGATGGCCATCGAGACCACGCACCTTTCGGCCAAGCGCTTCCCCGCGCTGCGCCGCTCGCTGGTCAAGTACACCTCTCTCTACACCGCCCTCGCCGAGGTGTACGACGTACGGCTCGCGGAGGCGGAGGAGACCATCGAGACCTCGCTGGCGACCCCGCGCGAGGCGGGGCTGCTGGGCACCGACGTCGGGCTGCCGATGCTGATGCTCTCGCGGCACTCCCTGGACGCCGAGGGGGAGCCCGTGGAGTGGGTGCGCTCGGTGTACCGGGGCGACCGCTACAAGTTCGTCGCGCGCCTCAAGCGGCCCGCGGTCTGATCACGGCCGGGAACGCGGCGACCGTTCGCGCGTTCCCGGTGCACGTTCGCACCACACGCGCCCTCGCGCGTCGCGGTGGCACCCCACCGCTGAGCGTCACGGTGGCACCCCACCGCTGCGCATCGCCGCCTTACCTCACCCCTGCGCATCGCCGCCTTACGTCACCGTCGCGCATCGCCGTCGCGCGTTCCCGAGCCACGGCCGCGGCCATCGTTATACGTTCGACGCCCGAGACCGTCGACCGGTCCGCAGAACCGTAGTTGACTCCGTACCGCTATGCGGACGGGGGCTTTCGTTCACCGGGCGGTCCCCGTAGATTCCCTGCGCTCACGCAGCTGATCAACGAGGGGACGAGGATGATGCCGGAAGCTGAACCCAAAGCAACGGCCGGGCGGTCGGGGGTGGGGGGACTCACCCCCAAGTCGATCGCCGTCTGGGCCGCGGTCGCCCTCGTCGGCGCCGTCGGCTGGGGCGTGCTCGCCCTCTCCCGCGGCGAGGAGATCTCCGCCGCCTGGCTGCTCGCCGCCGCGCTGGGCTCGTACGCGATCGGCTACCGCTTCTACTCGCGCTTCATCGCGAACCGCGTCTTGAAGGTGGACAAGACCCGCGCCACCCCCGCCGAACGCCTCAACAACGGTGTCGACTTCCACCCCACCGACCGCCGGGTGCTCTTCGGCCACCACTTCGCCGCCGTCGCGGGCGCGGGCCCGCTGGTCGGCCCGGTGCTCGCCTCCCAGATGGGCTACCTGCCCGGCACGATCTGGATCGTCGCGGGCGTGATCTTCGCCGGCGCCGTCCAGGACATGGTGACGCTCTTCTTCTCCACCCGGCGCAACGGCCGTTCACTCGGCCAGATGGCCCGGGACGAGATCGGGCCGGTCGGCGGCGCGGCCGCGCTGGTCGCCGTGTTCGTCATCATGATCATCCTGCTGGCGGTACTCGCCCTGGTCATCGTCAACGCGCTGGCGGACTCCCCCTGGGGCGTCTTCTCCATCGGCATGACCATCCCGATCGCCCTCTTCATGGGCTTCTACCTGCGGGTGCTGCGGCCCGGCCGGATCACCGAGGTCTCGCTCATCGGGGTCGCGCTGCTGCTGCTCGCCATCGTCGCGGGCGGCTGGGTCGCCGACTCCTCCTTCGCCGACGTCTTCACCCTCGACAAGGAGACCCTGGTCATCTGGATGATCGGGTACGGCTTCCTCGCCTCGGTGCTGCCGGTGTGGATGCTGCTCGCCCCGCGCGACTACCTCTCCACCTTCATGAAGGTCGGCACCATCGGGCTGATGGCCGTGGGCGTGGTCATCGCCATGCCGACCCTGAAGATGCCCTCGGTCACCGACTTCGCCTCGCGCGGCGACGGACCGGTCTTCGCCGGTTCGATGTTCCCCTTCGTCTTCATCACCATCGCGTGCGGGGCGCTGTCCGGCTTCCACGCGCTGGTCTCCTCGGGCACCACCCCGAAGATGATCCAGAAGGAGACCCAGGTCCGGGTCATCGGCTACGGCGCCATGCTGACCGAGTCCTTCGTCGCGATCATGGCGGTCATCGCGGCCTGCATCATCGAGCCGGGCCTCTTCTTCGCGGTGAACGCCCCCAGCGGCCGGATCGGCACCACCGCCCTGGAGGCCTCCCAGGCGATCAGCGGCCTCGGCTTCTCGATCACCCCGGACGCGCTGACCCAGGCGGCGAAGGACATCGGCGAGACCAGCCTGCTCTCCCGCACGGGTGGCGCGCCGACCTTCGCACTCGGGATGTCGGAGATCTTCTCGTCCGTGGTCGGCGGCACCGCGATGAAGGCCTTCTGGTACCACTTCGCGATCATGTTCGAGGCGCTCTTCATCCTGACCACGGTCGACGCGGGCACCCGGGTCGGCCGGTTCATGCTCCAGGACACCCTGGGCAATGTGCACAAGTCCTTCAAGGACATCAGCTGGAAGCCCGGCGTGTGGATCGCGAGCGCGATCGTCGTCGGCGGCTGGGGCTACTTCCTGTGGGTCGGCGTGAAGGACCCGCTGGGCGGAATCAACCAGCTCTTCCCGCTCTTCGGCATCGCGAACCAGCTGCTCGCCGCCGTCGCCCTCGCGGTCTGCACCACGCTGCTGGTCAAGTCGGGGCGGCTGAAGTGGGCCTGGGTGACCGCCGCACCGCTGGCCTGGGACGTGGCGGTGACGCTCACCGCCAGCTACCAGAAGATCTTCTCCAGCGACCCGGCGATCGGCTTCTTCGCCCAGCGCGACAAGTACGTGGCCGGGATCGACGCGGGCAAGGTGCTCAAGCCCGCCAAGACCATGGACCAGATGCACACCGTGGTCACCAACGCCACGGTCGACGGGGTGCTCTCGGTCCTCTTCGCGCTGCTGATCGTCATCGTCCTGCTGGACGCGGCCCGCACCTGCCTCAAGGCCGTCCGGAACCCGGAGTCCGCCGTGCTCTCCGAGGTCCCGTGGTCCGAGTCGAAGATCATCGCTCCGGCCGGACTGATCCCGACGGCCGCCGAGAAGGCGGAACTCGCCGCCGCCGGACTGGACTCGGGCGGCGGCCGGGTCAAGGAACCGGTGGCGTGAGCGCCGTACGGCGGGCCCTGGGCCGGATCCGGTTCTACGTGCGCGAGTTCTCGGGCGAGGCGGCGTACGACCGCTACATCGCCCACGCCCGCTCCCACGACCCGCACGCCCAGGTCCCGACCCGCCGCGCCTTCGAGCGCGCCCGCACCGACTCCCGCGAGGCGGACCCCCGCGAGGGCTTCCGCTGCTGCTGAGGCGCGACCGAGCGGCAGGCCGCCGGGGTTGCCCCCGCCCGGGTCAAGGCGCGGGCCTCTCAC
>NZ_JASISO010000001.1:0-11857 GCF_030063135.1 Streptomyces sp. G-G2 | reverse complement strand
TTCCCCCGCGGGGGTTAACCGGGGCGGCCTTCTCCGTCCCCCTGTCGCACACTCGTCCCATGGACATAGTCATCCGGGCGGCACTGCCCGCCGAGTACGACGAGCTGGGCGACCTCACGGCTCAGGCCTATCTCGACGACGGGCTGTTGAGCTTCGAGCACAACGAGTTCTACCTGGCCGTGCTGCGCGATGTCGCGGGGCGGGCCGCCGACGGGGAGGTGCTCGTCGCCGATCACGACGGGCGGGTGCTCGGCGGAGTGACCTTCGCCGCACCCGGCAGCCCACTGGCCGATATCGCCGCGCCGCACGAAGCGGAATTCCGGATGCTGGCGGTCTCCCGCGACGCGCGCGGGCGGGGCGCGGGCGAGGCGCTCGTACGGGCCTGCATGGCCCGCGCACGGGCCCTGGAGGGGGTCACCCACCTGGTCCTGTCCACCCAGGCGGCCATGCTGGGGGCCCACCGGATCTACCAGCGGCTCGGATTCATCCGGACCCCGGAGCGGGACTGGGCCCCGGTCCCGGCCGTCCCTTTGCTCACGTATCGCGCGGAGTTGTAGCCGCGCCGACACAACATGTGGGGGGTCGTTCATCGGGCGGCCCCCACATGTATGCTCGTGCTCGCTGTCGCCGCAGGGGAATCCGGTGCGAATCCGGAACTGTCCCGCAACGGTATGAACTGCACCCAATCACCCATTGGTGCTGCCGCAAGTCCGAGGACCTGCCGACAGTGCGCCCAGGCCGACCGGCCCGGACGCCGATACGTCCGGGCCTCGCGGTTGGGCCGGTGGACGCCATGTGGTGCCGCGTGCCTGCCCTGCCCGGGTCCGCACGTCCGTACGCCCGCACGGCAGCCACCTCGCCCCGCCTCCGAGCCATCCGGAGCCGAGCGAGGGAGAGCCCCCCACGTGACCATCGCGCCTGCCGCACCGCGCGCCGAGTCCGCCCAGCCCGAGGCCACCGAGGGTCCTGGCGCCGCGCTGCTGCGCACCCTCACCGACCTCACCGCCGACCTGGCCGACACCGACCCCGGCCGGGTCGCCGCCGCCGCGCTGCGGGGCCGCAGCTCCGTCGCCGACGAGGCCGAGCTGCGCGGGCTGGCCACCGAGGCGGCCGCGGGCCTGATCTCGGAGGACCCGGCGTACTCCCGGCTCGCCGCCCGGCTGCTGACGCTGACCATCGCCGACGAGGCCGCGGGCCAGGGAGCCACCTCCTTCGCGGCCTCCGTCGCGGTCGGCCACCGCGAGGGCCTGATCGCGGACCGTACGGCCGAGTTCGTCACGACGCACGCCGCCCGGCTGGACGCGCTGGTCGAACACGCGATCACCGAGGGCGCCGACGACCGCTTCGGCTTCTTCGGCCTGCGCACCCTGCACAGCCGCTACCTGCTGCGCCACCCCATCACCCGTCAGGTCGTGGAGACCCCGCAGTACTTCATGCTGCGCGTGGCCTGCGGTCTGGCCGAGAACGACGGCATCCCGGCCGTCGAGGAAGTGGCCTCGCTCTACCGGCTGATGAGCCGCCTCGACTACCTGCCGTCCTCCCCCACGCTCTTCAACTCCGGCACCCGGCACCCGCAGATGTCCTCGTGCTACCTGCTGGACTCCCCGCTCGACGAGCTGGACTCGATCTACGACCGCTACCACCAGGTCGCGCGCCTGTCGAAGCACGCGGGCGGCATCGGCCTGTCGTACTCCCGCATCCGCGCCCGCGGTTCCCTGATCCGCGGCACCAACGGGCACTCCAACGGCATCGTGCCGTTCCTCAAGACCCTGGACGCGTCCGTCGCCGCCGTGAACCAGGGCGGCCGCCGCAAGGGCGCCGCCGCCGTCTACCTGGAGACCTGGCACGCGGACATCGAGGAGTTCCTGGAGCTGCGCGACAACACCGGTGAGGACCAGCGCCGTACGCACAACCTGAACCTCGCCCACTGGGTGCCGGACGAGTTCATGCGCCGCGTGAACGCCGACGCCGACTGGTCGCTGTTCTCCCCGGCCGACGTGCCCGAACTGGTCGACCTGTGGGGCGACGAGTTCGACGCCGCCTACCGCGCGGCCGAGGGGTCGGGCCTGGCCCGCAAGAGCATGCCCGCCCGCGACCTCTACGGCCGGATGATGCGCACCCTCGCGCAGACCGGCCAGGGCTGGATGACGTTCAAGGACGCCTCCAACCGCACGGCGAACCAGACCGCGGAGCCGGGCCGGGTCGTGCACTCCTCGAACCTGTGCACCGAGATCCTGGAGGTCACCGACGACGACGAGACCGCCGTCTGCAACCTCGGCTCGGTCAACCTCGGCGCGTTCGTGCTCGCAGGAGCCGGCGACGGGCAGGAAGTGATGGACTGGGAGCGGCTGGACGAGACCGTCCGCACCGCCGTGACCTTCCTCGACCGCGTGGTCGACATCAACTTCTACCCGACCGAGCAGGCGGGCCGCTCCAACGCCCGCTGGCGGCCGGTGGGCCTGGGTGCGATGGGCCTCCAGGACGTCTTCTTCCAGCTGCGGCTGCCCTTCGACTCCGCCGAGGCCAAGGCCCTGTCGACGAAGATCGCCGAGCGGATCATGCTCGCGGCGTACGAGGCCTCCGCGGACCTGGCCGAGCGCCACGGGCCGGTCCCGGCCTGGTCGCAGACCCGCACCGCGCGCGGCGTGCTGCACCCGGACCACTACGCGGACGCCACGCAGCACTGGCCGGAGCGCTGGAACGCGCTGCGCGCCCGGATCGCCGAGACCGGCATGCGCAACTCGCTGCTCCTCGCGATCGCCCCGACGGCCACGATCGCCTCGATCGCGGGCGTGTACGAGTGCATCGAGCCGCAGGTCTCCAACCTCTTCAAGCGCGAGACCCTCAGCGGTGAGTTCCTCCAGGTCAACGCCTACCTCGTGGCCGAGCTGAAGAAGCTCGGCGTGTGGGACGCGCAGACCCGCGAGGCGCTGCGCGACGCCAGCGGCTCGGTGCAGGGCTTCGGCTGGATCCCGGCCGAGGTCCGCGAGCTGTACCGCACGGCGTGGGAGATCCCGCAGCGCGGTCTGATCGACATGGCGGCGGCCCGTACGCCGTACCTCGACCAGTCGCAGTCGCTGAACCTGTTCCTGGAGACGCCGACCATCGGGAAGCTGTCCTCGATGTACGCGTACGCCTGGAAGCAGGGCCTGAAGACCACGTACTACCTGCGTTCGCGCCCCGCGACGAAGATCGCCCGCGCCGCGCAGGCCGCCACCCCGGTGGCGCTCCCGCAGGCCGACGCCGACGCCGAGGCGCTCGCCTGCTCCCTTGAGAACCCCGAGTCCTGCGAGGCCTGCCAGTAATGAGCTCGACCACCACGAAGGCCGCGGCCAAGAAGAACCTGCTCGACCCGGGCTTCGAACTGACCCTGCGTCCCATGCGCTACCCGGACTTCTACGAGCGCTACCGGGACGCGATCAAGAACACCTGGACCGTCGAGGAGGTCGACCTCCACTCGGACGTCGCCGACCTGGCGAAACTGACGCCCGGTGAGCAGCACATGATCGGCCGCCTGGTCGCGTTCTTCGCGACGGGTGATTCGATCGTCTCGAACAACCTCGTGCTGACCCTGTACAAGCACATCAACTCGCCCGAGGCGCGCCTGTACCTCTCGCGCCAGCTGTTCGAGGAGGCCGTGCACGTCCAGTTCTACTTGACGCTGCTCGACACCTACCTCCCGAACCCGGACGACCGCGCGGCGGCCTTCGACGCGGTCGAGGAGATCCCCTCGATCCGCGAGAAGGCGCAGTTCTGCTTCAAGTGGATCAACGAGGTCGAGAAGCTGGACCGGCTGGAGACGCAGGCCGACCGCCGCCGCTTCCTGCTGAACCTGATCTGCTTCGCGGCGTGCATCGAGGGCCTGTTCTTCTACGGCGCCTTCGCCTACGTGTACTGGTTCCGCTCGCGGGGTCTGCTGCACGGTCTGGCGACCGGCACCAACTGGGTGTTCCGCGACGAGACCATGCACATGAACTTCGCCTTCGAGGTCGTGGACACGGTCCGCAAGGAGGAGCCGGAGCTGTTCGACGACGCGCTCCAGCAGCAGGTCGTCGACATGCTGAAGGAGGCCGTCGAGGCGGAGCTGCAGTTCGGCCGTGACCTGTGCGGTGACGGTCTGCCGGGCATGAACACCGAGTCGATGCGCGAGTACCTGGAGTGCGTCGCGGACCAGCGCCTGGTCCGTCTCGGGTTCGCGCCGGTGTACGGCTCGCAGAACCCGTTCTCCTTCATGGAGCTGCAGGGCGTCCAGGAGCTGACGAACTTCTTCGAGCGCCGCCCGTCGGCGTACCAGGTCGCGGTCGAAGGCACCGTCGACCTGGACGAGGACTTCTAGGCACACGATCCGACGGGAACACGCCGTACGGCTGGAAACAGCCTGTCGTTTGGCTCGATCCTCCACCGTTCGTCAATGCGCGCTGACGTACGGTGGGGGCCACCCGGCCCGAACCAGCCCGCACGGCGTCCCGGCCCGGACCTCACAGCCATCCACAGGGGTTCCCATGTCTCGTACGCTCCGCACGCTCGCGGCCGTCGCGTTCGCCGCCCTGATGCTCGGCGGTACGGCGGCCACCGCCTCCGCCACCGACACCGGCTGGACGATCATCGGCCCCGCGCGACCCTGATCCGGGCCGCACGCCGACCCGGTCCCGCACACGCAAGGCCCCGCTCCTCGTCCTGGAGCGGGGCCTTGCGTGCACGGCGTACGGCCGTGCTACGCGTTGGGGACCGTCTCGTAGCGCGGGGTGCCCTCTTCCATCTGACGCAGCGCGTCCTTGCGGTCGCGCTTGGACAGCCGGTCGATGTACAGGTACCCGTACAGGTGGTCGGTCTCGTGCTGGAGGCAGCGCGCGAAGTAGCCGGTGCCGCGCACCTTGATCGGGTTGCCCTGGGCGTCCTGTCCCTCGACCTCGGCGTGGTCCGGGCGGGCGAGCGCGGCGTAGGCCGTGGGGACCGACAGGCAGCCCTCGTTCGAGTCGTCCAGCACCCGTGAGGCGGCGGGCAGCTCGACCAGCTTGGGGTTGATCACCACGCCGGTGTGCCGGTTGCCGTCGTCGTCCGGGCAGTCGTAGACGAAGACCTTGGCGTCCACGCCGATCTGGTTCGCGGCCAGGCCCACGCCCTCGGCGGCCTTCTGGCTGGCGAACATGTCGTCGATCAGCCGCGCCAGCTCGTCGCCGAACTCGGTGACGTCCTTGCACTCGCGGTGCAGGACCGGGTTGCCGACCACGGTGATGGGGCGGGCGGTGCCGCGCTCGCGGTGGGCCAGCTCACGCTCCGCACAGTCCTCGGTGTCCACGACGTATCCGTCGTTCCCGGTCTCGACGACCTCGTTCTCCTGCTGCGCCATGTCCGCCGTACGCCTTCCGTAAGTCACCGATGTGCCGGTACAGCCTACGGCCCACTGTCAGCAGACTTCTTCGAGATCCCGCCACTCACGGCTGTCCGGGCTGTCCGCGACCCATCCGTCGAGCAGTCCGCGCACCAGTCCGGGGGGCGCCGCGATCCCGCACTCGCGTTCGGGCACCCACAGCGAACCGGACCCGGTCGTACGGTGGCCCAGCGGGCCGGGGTGACCGGGCTCGCTGTGGTCGTGCGGATCCAGCTGGTCGCCGTCGCCCTCACCGCTCGGCATCGCGCTCTCCGAGCAGGTCCGGCACAGCAGCCGCACCGAGGAGGACCAGTCCTCGGCGGCGAAGCCCGCGTCGGAGGCCAGCTGCTCCAAGGCGTCCCGGTCGGCCTCGGTGGCCGCCTCCAGCAGCACCACCCAGGTCGGCACCGGTGAGGGCGCCCACAGCTCGATCTCGTCGAACACCGGGTACGAGGGTCCGGCCGAGGTCACGCGTTCGCCGTGCGGCACGCCGTCGTGCAGGACCACCTCGCCCCAGCGCCGCCCCGAGGAGGGCAGCGGGATCGAGAGGACCTCCATCCGGGCCGGGTCCAGCCTGCGGCCCCACACCACCTCGGCCTCGCCCTCGGGCGACAGCCGGACGGCCGCGCTGCCCAGCTCCATGCCGACGGGCTCACCGGATCCGGTGGCCTCGCCCGGCACCTTGAGCCCGTACGCCTGCCAGGCCCGGCGGGCCAGCGGCCAGTCCTGCAGGGCCGTGGCGGCGATGCCCACGTTCCACCAGTCGGGGGCGCCGGACTCGCGGTCCAGCAGGGCCACGGCGCGCAGCCCGGCGGACCGCGCCTGCTCCCAGTCGTGCCGGAACTTGTGCAGCAGGGCGAGGTTGAACCAGGACTCGGACAGCCAGGGCTCCAGGTCCGCGGCTCTGGTGAGCAGCGCGCCCGCGTCCTCGTACCGACCGTCGCCGATCAGCGTGAACGCGCGGTCGGTGGCCTGCCGCCACGAG
Source organism: Streptomyces sp. G-G2 (assembly GCF_030063135.1). GTDB lineage: Bacteria > Actinomycetota > Actinomycetes > Streptomycetales > Streptomycetaceae > Streptomyces. The sequence continues at coordinate 5,501 of NZ_JASISO010000001.1, read as the reverse complement.
GCGGAGGGCCGATGCCGTACCTTCCCGAAGATCCTCACGATTCCCGCCTGCCGGTCCAACGATGCAACAGTGCAGCCTTGCGGACACTCTCACTTCGCATCCAACCATGCCCACGGATCCGGCCGCTCATTACCCATGGGTTATCCAGGTCGGCCCGGTACAACTCTGGCACGTCCTGCGCGCCCGCGCCCATCCCGTTTCGGCCGCTCCAGGCGCGCACCGTCCCGCCTCGACGCGCTGCGCCGCAGAACCCGCGCGAGGCACTCGACGACCTCGGGGTGGTGGTCGTGCCCGGTGCCCAGGCGCAGCTGCTCCAGGGCGGCCAGGGAGCCGCCCGGGTGACGGGTTCCGCCCACCAGGTCGTCGTAGGCGTTGGCGGTCCGCACGATGCGCGCCAGGACCGGCTGGTCGCGGTAGGGGTCGGCCTGGCGTTCGACGACCACCGCGACCGCGGCGGACACCCCGCTGCGGCGGGCGACCTCGCCGCCCAGCCCGGCGATCCGGCGGGCCTCGGCGGCGGGCAGCGCGGCGGTGGCCCCGGCCGGGACCGGGTCGACCAGGGACAGCTGCCCGATGTCGTGCATCAGCGCGGCGTACTCCAGCACGGTCAGCTCCCGGTCCGAGAGCCCCAGCTCGCGGCCGACGGCGCAGCTCAGGGCGGCGACCCGGCGGGCGTGCCCGGGGCGGGTGTACCCGGCGATCTCGGTGGCCCGGGCCAGGGAGGTGATCGTCTGCCGGTAGGTGGTGCGGACCGCGCCGATCCGGCGGAAGGACATCTGGGTGAGGAGCAGCGGCACGCTGAACACGGGCAGCGCCCACAGCCCGGCGACCGCGACCCCCAGCGCCATCACCACGCCGGTCGCGCAGATCGCCGAGCCGATGCCGGGCAGGGCGCGCAGTTCGGCGCGCAGCAGCGGCCCGTACGGCCATCCGGTGCGCGGGCCGGCGAGCGCGGCGGCGAGCACCGCGTCGCACAGGGCGGTGAGGCCGAGCAGCAGGAGCAGGAAGAGCACGAGATACGGGCCCTGGCCGACGCGCTCCTCCAGCCGGCCGGAGTTGTAGAGCGGCTGGAAGCACGCGGCGGCGAAGCCGACGGAGAGCACCCGGCGGGCCAGGTGGTCGGCGGCGGGCCCGCGGCCCCTGGCGACGTGCGGGACGGTTCCGGCGAGGGCGGACGCGACGACGACGGCGACGATCTGGAGCACCCCGTGGTGCGTGGGCTGCCCGGCGTTCTGGCCGAGCAGGGCGTAGGCGAGGGCGCCCGCGGAGCCCAGGGGCGCGGGGTGGCGGTCCTCGTGCCGGGGGTCCGAGGAGGGGGCGCGCAGATCGCGGCGGGCGAGTTCCCCGACGGTGATGAGGATCCCGAAGCAGAGGGCGGTCCCGGGTTCGGTGACCCCCTGCCACAGGGTGTGCCCGAGGGCGAGCAGGGTCAGGGCCGCGGCCGCCGCGCGCACGGCCCAGGCGCCCCCGGGCCTCATCCGGAGCCCCCGGGCCCGGTGGCGCCGCCGCCCGCGTCGGTGCGCGTACGGGCCGCCCCGCCCTGGGCGCTCTGCGCGGGCAGCCCGGGCAGCACGGGCGGGCCGGGTGCGGGGCCGGGGGCGGCCGGCGCGGGCGGGCCGGAGCCGGGGGCCGGGGGCGGGGTCTGCCGGGGTCCGGCCGTCCGCGGGATCACCTGGAGGTCCTCGTCCGAGGTGACCACGGGGTGCCAGCCGTGCCGGCCGATCGCGCGGACCAGGGCGAGCACCATGTCCGGGTCGAACTGGGCCCCGGCGCACCGCTCCAGCTCGCCCAGCGCGGTCGGCACCGGCCGGGCCCGGCTGTAGGAGCGGGTCGAGGTCATCGCGTCGAAGGCGTCGGCGACCGCCACCACCCGGGCCAGGACCGGGATCTGCTCGCCGGTCAGCCCGTGCGGATAGCCGGAGCCGTCCACCCGCTCGTGGTGGTGCAGGATCGCGGCCCGGGCCTCGCCGAGGAAGCCGATGCCGCGGACCATCTCGTGCCCGTACTCGGGGTGGAGTTCGATGGTCCGCCGCTCCTCCGGGGTCAGCGGGCCGTCCTTGCGCAGCAGCCGGGTGGGCACGCCGATCTTGCCGACGTCGTGCAGGATCCCGGCGATCCGGACCACCTCCAGGCGGTCCCCGGCCATGCCCAGTTCGCGGGCGATCATCGCGGAGGCCTGGCCGACGCGCTCGCTGTGACCGCGTGTGTAGCGGTCCTTGATGTCCACCGCGTGCACGAGGGCCCGGATGGTGTCCCGGTGCGCCGCGCGTTCGCGGTGGTACTGGGCGAAGACCCAGCAGGAGATGTACATCGGGAGCAGCACCAGCAGCGCGGCGGCCAGGCCGTAGGGGCTGCGCCACATGACCGCCATCATCAGCCCCGCCAGGCCGTGCACGCAGTGCGGGGCGAGGCCGGGAATCCCCCCGGAGGAGGCCTGGGAGAGGGTCGGCAGCCCGTGCCGGGCGGCGGCGGTCCGCCGTTCGGCGGTGGCCAGGACCCCGGCGTCGAGGGCGGTGAGCACCAGGCAGAAGACGACGGCCGCGACGGCCGCCGGAAGCACGGCGTACGGGAACCGCGCCATCCCGCCGGAATCCGCGCCGCCGACCGGCCCGAGCACGGAGCCCCCGGCTCCGCCGAGTGCGCCCGGGCCGCCCAGCAGCCCGTACGCCTGCCCCGCGGCCCAGGCGCCGATCGCCTGCTGCGCCCCGTGCCACACCCGGCGCACCAGGACGGGCCGCTGGACGACCGTCCCGGCCAGCGCGCCGGGCGCCGCCACCAGCGCGGCGGCGGAGGGCGGCAGCAGGTACACCGCGGCGAGGACGACGGGGAAGAAGGAGCCGATCCCCTCGGGGACCCGGTCGCCGAGGCGCGGGCAGATCTTCACCAGCTCGCACAGGAGGTAGAGGCCGCCGAGCGTCGCGACGGCCGCCCAGGGGGTGCCGGGGCCGGTCAGCGCGGGAGCGGCGCAGGCGAGGGCCGCGAGGACTGCGCAGAGGATGTAGACGCGCGCCCCCGGCGGAAGTGCCCGCATGGCGCTCTCCTCCCCGTGGCGTCAAGGCCGGGCACCGGAGCGGACCGGTACCGGAAGGGGAGAATAGGTGGGGCCCCGCGCGCAGCGGGGCACATTCCCGCGTTGGGCCGTCCGGGCACCCCCGGATTAGCACCTTCGGGTGAACGAAGTCGCTTTCCGGGGGCGGCCGTTCGACAGCCGGCGGCCGAGGCGGCCGACGGACGGCGGAAGAACGGCCGGCGGGCGGCCGGAGGCCGCGGGAGAACGGCCGGAGACGGCGGAAGGACGGTCAGCCGGTGGCCGGAGTCGCCGGTCCCGCGGTCACGTCGTGATCGGGTACGGCCTGCCCGGAACGGATCAGTTCGATCCGGCCCATCACCTTCGAGCGCAGGTCCTGCGGCACGTCGTCCGACCCGCAGCAGCGCTTCACCAGCTTCTTCACGGCCTGTTCCAGGCCGTACTTCTCCAGGCAGGGGTTGCACTCGCCGAAGTGCGTCTCGAACTTCGTGCAGTCACTGTCGGGCATCTCGCGGTCCAGGAACTCGTACAAGTGGTCCAGGACCTCAGAGCACTCCGTCTCGTGCGGATCTCCGCAGCTCATGAGCCCGAGCCTTTCCGGTCGTTCGACTCTCCCGCGCCCGCGGGAACCAGCCCGCGCTCGCGGGCGTAGTCCTCCAGCATTCCGCGGAGTTGGCGGCGTCCACGGTGCAGTCGCGACATGACCGTACCGATGGGCGTACCCATGATGTCCGCGATCTCCTTGTACGCAAAGCCCTCTACGTCGGCGAGGTACACCGCGATGCGGAACTCCTCCGGAATGGCCTGGAGCGCTTCCTTCACGTCCGAATCGGGCAGGTGGTCGAGCGCCTGCGACTCGGCGGAACGCAGTCCCGTCGACATGTGCGACTCGGCACGCGCCAGCTGCCAGTCCTCGATCTCCTCCGCGGCGCTGCGCTGGGGTTCGCGCTGCTTCTTGCGGTAGGAGTTGATGAAGGTGTTCGTCAGGATGCGATAGAGCCACGCCTTGAGGTTGGTGCCCTCGCGGAACTGGTGGAAGGACGCGTACGCCTTCGCATACGTCTCCTGGACCAGGTCCTCGGCGTCGGCCGGATTGCGCGTCATGCGCAGCGCGGCCGAATACATCTGGTCGAGGTAGCCGAGGGCGTCCCGCTCGAAACGCGCGTTGCGCTCCGGGGTCGTCTCCTCCGCGTGGCCTTCGTCGGTCCCAGCGACAGGACCCACCTCCTCCGACTGCGTGGCGGCTCCGAAAGCGGACCCGCTCGAATCGGAGAATAGTCGACCTTCCCGGCCATCCGCCGCCCGAAGGGCGCCGTGCCTGGACCCGGGCAGCACCGTCCACTCCAGGCCACTGGCGGCCTGCGGACGGTTCTGACTGATGACCTGGGTCATGCGCTCCCTCTCCCTCGGCGAGATCTCGTACGTTCCGACATCCCGCTCAACAGCGCCGCCGGGGCCCGGCATTCCCCGGCGCCCGGGCAGTTTCCCCACGGCGGCCTACGGACCGGACGGGAGGTACGTCACACCGCCCGGAATGTGTCAGGTCACCCCCGGCCCGCCCTCCGTACGGGCCTCAGAGCGGCAGATCCAGGAGCCAGTCCGCGACCGAACCGGTGATCACCGCGAGGGCCTCCTCCTGGGTGGTGTCCGCCCGTTTCGGGACCGCGAAGCCGTGATCGCCGTATGCCACTTCCACCAGGCGGTACGTGTCCCCCGCGCCCGGAACCGGGAATTCCGAGGGGTTCCCGAAGGGGTCCCGGCCGCCCTGTACCACCAGTGTCGGCCGCCCCGCCCCGGTCAGCTCCGCCAGCCGGGTCTTCTCGGGCCTGCCCGGCGGGTGCAGCGGGAAGGCCAGCGCGAGCACCCCGGCGGCCCCCAGCCCGGCGGCGGTCCGGCAGGCCACCCTGGCCCCCGCGCTGCGCCCGCCGGCGACCACCGGAAGGCCCTGCTCCGCCAGCGCGGGCCACAGGGCCCGCCAGCCCGTGTCCAGCGCCTTGGGCGCGGCGGCCACCTTCTTCCCGGCCACCCGCCAGGGCTGCTCCACCAGGGCGACGGAGATCCCGCGCGGCGGCAGGGCGGCGGCGAGCGCGACCAGGTCCCGGGCCTCGATCCCGCCGCCCGCGCCGTGGCTCACGGCGAGCACGAGGCGGGGCCGCGCCGTTCCGTGCCAGGTGATCCGGGCCTCGCCCGCCGGGGTCTCTACGCTCTGGAGGTGCCGCGTCCGCGTGGTCATGCCCCCATCCTGCGCGAAGGGGACCCCCCGGGACGGCCCGCAACGGCACGCCTCGCGGGACGACGCCACTCGACGACGCGGCGAACCTTGCCTGACGCGGCACTAGAGCGGCACTAGGGCGTGTTTCGAAAGTGGCGCCGGGCGCCCGAAGGGCGCGGCTCGCGGCATCTGGTGCCGTGCATCGCAAGGCGGAGGATCGCCCGCCTACTGGACGTAATCGGGCGTTCCGACAACGCGGCG
>NZ_JASISO010000019.1:95214-134598 GCF_030063135.1 Streptomyces sp. G-G2 | reverse complement strand
GCCTTCAACTCGTCGTCGATCCGGGCATAGAGTGCTGTGGCGAGGGTGTCCAAGTCGGTCTTCACACACAGACTCTGGATGCCCTCGTCCTATGTCCGCAGGTCATCCCTTGGACTCATTCATCTAGTCGGTACGGGGGACGGGGACGGCGACCCGGGGCGCGGGGAGGCCGGGTCCAAGCCGGTCCACCTCGCGGTCTACGACACGTACGCCGACTGGGAGACCGGGCACACCACCGCGCACCTGACCCAGCGCGGCCACCGGGTCCGTACGGTCGGTCCGGCCGCCGGAACGCCCGTGACCACCATGGGCGGCGTACGCATCCAGCCCGACCTGGGTATCGACGCGCTGCGGCCCGAGGACTCCTCGCTGCTCATCCTCACCGGTGCGCGGTCGTGGGACATGGGGGACGACCTCGTCCCCTTCGCCGCCAAGGCCCGCGAGTTCCTGGACGCGGGGGTCGTGGTCGCGGCGATCTGCGGGGCGACGGCGGGTCTCGCCCGCGAGGGCCTGCTCGACGACCGCGCGCACACCAGCGCCGCCGCGGGCTACCTGGCGGCCACGGGGTACGCGGGCGGCGGACGGTACGTGGAGGCGGACGCGGTCACCGACGGCGATCTGATCACGGCGGGTCCGACCGAGCCGGTCGCCTTCGCCCGCGAGGTCTTCGCGCGGCTCGGGGTGTACAAGCCGGACGTGCTGGACGCCTGGTACCGGCTGTTCCACGATTCGGACGCGAGCGCCTTCCCGGTGCTGACGGCGGCGGCCCGGGCGGGCGATGTCTGATCCAGCCGGGATCCCCTCGGCCCGGCGGGGATTGTGTCGAAGTCAATAAGCCTCCAAGTAAAGCTTGTTGCCCAGGTCACAGGCGTCGCACACTGCGGCACATGGAGCCGTTGAACGTAGTTGCAGAACTGTGGGAGCGGATCGGGGCCCGCGACTGGGACGGGGTCGGTGAGCTGATCGCCCGGGACGCGGTCATCGAATGGCCGGTCAGCGGGGAGCGGATCGTCGGCCGCGACAACTTCATCGCCGTGAACAGCGACGGCGCCGGGGACGGTGACACGGACGAGAGGTCCGTGGAGGTCCTGCGCATACTCGCCGACGGGGACTTCGTGGTCACCGAGGTCGAGATACCGCAGGAACACGTCGTGTACCGGGCCGTGTCGCTCTGGACGGTGCGCTCCGGGGAGATCGTCGGGGCACGGGAGTACTGGACCAGCCCCGGGCAGGACCCTGCGCCGCGCTGGCGCGCCGGGTACGTGGAACCCCTGGTGACGGACTGAGCCGCACGCCGGCCCAGCTGCTGTCGATCCTGCCGCCTGAACCGGCGAGCTGAGCTGGTCTGTTGAGCCCGCGGCCGCGTACCGGCGCTGTGCGCGGGCGAGTCGTGTCACCCACGTCATACCCGAGAGCTACGCGCAAACCCCACTCCCTGGCGTGACGCTGACGACAGGACCCGATTTCTAACTTCGGTACCAGAGACAACGCCCCTCTGGCCCGAAGGAAGACGACATGCCGCGCAGTGTCAACAGCCGCCCCGCACGTCTGCGCCGCACACTGCTCGCCGCGCTGGTCACCACGGCCGTCGTGTTCCCCGTGGCCGCGGCCGCCTCCCCCGATGCCCCCGCCCCGGTGGCCGTCCGGTTCGCCGACGGCGCGAGTGCCTCCGAGCGGTACGCCGCCAACCTCGCCAATCTGGCCGAGGCGGCCCGGATGGCCGATGACGCGGGGCGCTCGCAGCGGGCCGCGAAGCTGCGGGCCATGGCGGCGGGCGGGTCGGCCCACTTCCTGTCGTTCGACGGGAGGGGGACGGGGCGGGCCGTCGAGGTGCTCGGCGATCTGGCGACGGCGGACCGGGTCGCGGTCCTCGTCCCCGGGACCGACACCACCCTCGACACCTACCAGAGGTTCCGTGCGGGGGCTCTCGCCCTGCGGCAGCGCCTCCAGGCCGAGCATCCGCGCTCCGCCGTGGTCGCCTGGCTCGGGTACGACACCCCCGGCACGGTCAGCACCACCGTCCTCACCACCGCGCGCGCCGATGACGGCGCCCGGAAACTGGCGCCGTTCCTGGCGGAGTTGCGCCGTCTGAGCGCGAGCGGGGCGCGGCAGTCGCTGCTCTGCCACTCCTACGGCTCGGTCGTCTGCGCCCGGACCCGGACGGGTCCGGCGGTCACCGACATGGCCTTGTTCGGCAGCCCGGGCACCGGCGCCGAGACCGCCGCCGGGCTGCCCACCGCGGCCCGGGTCTGGGCCGGGCGCGGCAGCGAGGACTGGATCGCGCGGGTGCCGCACGTGCGGCTCGGCGGGATCGGCTTCGGTACCGACCCGGTGGATCCGGCCTTCGGCGCCCGCGCCTTCGACGCCGGGTCCGCCGGACACAGCGACTACCTCAAGCCCGGTACGGCGTCCCTGGACGGCCTCGCCCGGATCGTCCTCGGCGCCACCACCGCCTCGGACGCCTCCCATGCGTGATCCGCGCGCCCGCTGGGCCGTGATGGCCGGTCGCATCGACGCCGCCACCCCCGCCGACCGGGACCGCACGGTGGACGCGCTGCGTGCCGTCGCGATCCTCGGGGTGGTCCTGGGGCACTGGCTGGTCACCTCGCTGAACACCGCCAAGGGCGGACTCAGCGCCAGCAGTCCGCTGTCGTACACCCCGTGGCTGGCCCCGATGTCATGGGTCTTCCAGACCCTGGCCGTCTTCTTCCTCGTCGGTGGCCATGTGGGCGCCCGGGGCTACGCCTCGGCCCGGGCGGGCGGGACGGCGTACGGGGAGTGGGTCGGGCGCCGGCTCGGGCGGCTGTTCCGACCGGTCGCGGCGGTGCTCGTGCTGTGGACGGTCGCGTCCGTCGCGATGCTGGCGGCCGGGGTCGAATACGGCACGGTCCGGGGGCTGGTGAAGCTGGTGCTGTCCCCGCTGTGGTTCCTGCTGGTGTTCGCGGGGCTGACCGCGCTGACTCCGCTGGTGGCCCGGCTGAATCCGCTGTGGCCGCTGGCCGTCGTCGCGGTGGTGGACGTGTGGCGGTTCGCCCTGGGCGGGCCCGGCTGGATCGGCTGGGTCAATGTGCTGGGGGGCTGGCTCGTGCCCTACACCCTGGGGGCGGCCTGGTCCCGGGGCGCGTTCGCCCGGCGGACCCCGGCGGCGCTGACGCTGGCGGGCGGGGTCGCGGGCACGGCCGCCCTGGTCGTGTGGGGTGGGTATCCGGCGTCGATGGTGGGCGTTCCGGGGGCCTCGATCTCGAACCTGAACCCGCCGACGCTGGCCGTGGTCACCTTCGGTCTGGCCCAGTGCGGGCTGGCCCTGCTGGTCCGGGAGCCCCTGGCGCGGGCCATGCGCGGGCCCGGGGCCTGGGCGGGGGTGGCGCTGGTCAACCTGTCCGCGATGACGGTGTTCCTGTGGCACCAGACCGCGATGATGTCCGTCACCGCCCTGGGCCTGCTGAGCGGGACCGACCTGCCCGGTCTGCACACGGTGCCGGACTCCCCGGCCTGGCTGGCGGCGCGGCTGATGTGGCTTCCGGTGTTCGCGGCGATGCTGCTGGTCTGCTGGGCCGCGTTCCGGGTGCACGAGCAGGGCGGGCCCGAGCGGCGGTCGTCCGGCGCCTCCCACGTCGTGCGCACCGGAGCCGCTCCCGCGGCCGTGGTGACGCGTGCCTAGGGTGAGCCTCGTGAAAGCGCGGATCGACACCACGGACAGCCGCCCCGGGAGGATCCGGGGCGCGCTGCGGACCCTCTCGGAGGATCTGCTCACCTCGTCCTGGGACCCGCTGCCGCGGATGGCCCGGCCGCGCTGGCTGGCCTGGCTGCCGCACGTGCTGCTCGGGTACCTGGCCGTGTTCCTCGGTGGCGTCGTCCAGAACCAGCTGAGCGGCGACTACCGGGTGTACGGGGCCGCCGGGTTCCTGCTGACCGTACTGACCTCGGCCTCCATCCTGCTCGCCATGTTCTGGCCGATCGCGGGGTGGTGGGTCGCCCTGGCCGCGGCGGCGGGCATCGCGTCGGAGACCTACGAGCACATCAGCCTGGGCCAGCCCTGGCCGTGGCTGCCGGCCGGGGTGTTCGCGTTCGCGCCGGTCGTGCTGCTGGTGGCGCTGCGCAAGCCGCCCCGGGTGACCGCGGCGGTGATCGTCACCACCCTCGTGCTCGATCTGCTGCTCGAGTTGAACTTCCGGCCCCCGCCGGGTACGTCCAGCGTGGCCGAGGCGGCGCTGGTCCTCGGCATCATCGGTCTGGTGGGGCAGTTGCTGCGGTCGCTGCGGCTGGCCCGGGGCAGGCTGGTCGAGCAGGAAACCCTCACCGAGGCGGAGCGCGCCCAGCGCACCCTGCTGGAGGAACGCAGCCGGATCGCCCGCGAACTGCACGACGTGGTGGCGCACCACATGTCGGTCATCTCCATTCAGGCCCAGGTCGCCGTGCACCTCGCGGAGAATCCCTCCGAAGAGCTGAAGGAGAACCTGTCGGGGATCCGAGGCAATGCGCTGGAGGCCCTGACCGAACTGCGCAGGGTGCTGGGCGTGCTGCGTTCGGAAGATCCCGGCGATCCGGCGAATCCACATCATCCGCAGCCCACGCTGGGCGAACTCGACGCGCTCGTGGCCAATGTGCGGGCGGCCGGGCTGGAGGTCAGCACGGAGATCGCGGGCGAGCCGCGGCCGCTGACTCCGGGCGTGGAGCTGACCGCGTACCGGGTGGTGCAGGAGGCGCTGAGCAACTGTCTTCGCCACGCCCCCGGTTCCCGGGTGGAGGTGGGTCTGGCGTACGGACCGCGCAGTCTGCACCTGTGTGTCGCCAACACCGCCCCGACCCGTTCCGCCTCGCCGTCGCCCGGAGCGGGGCACGGGCTGCTGGGGATGAGGGAGCGGGCGGGCATGCTGGGTGGCGAGATGGCGGCCGGTCCGCGGCCCGGCGGTGGATACGAGGTGAGCGTCATACTCCCGACGGATCCGCCGTCCGGGTCCGTCCCCGAGGAAAGCAGAAACTGATGACCACACCGATCCGGGTCATGATCGCCGACGATCAGATGATGGTCAGGCAGGGCTTCACCGTGCTGCTCAACGCCCAGCCGGACATAGAGGTGGTCGGGCAGGCCGTCGACGGCGCGGACGCGATCGCGAGGGTCGCCGAACTCGCGCCGGACGTGGTGCTGATGGACATCCGGATGCCGGGGGTGGGCGGGATCGAGGCGACCGCGGCCATCACGGGGCAGCCGGGCGCCACCGTCAAGGTGCTGGTGCTGACCACCTTCGACCTGGACGAGTACGTCTATGAGGCGCTGCGCGCGGGGGCCTCCGGGTTCATGCTCAAGGACGCCTCCGCCGATCAGCTGGCCGAGGCGGTCCGGGTGGTCGCGGCGGGCGAGGCACTGCTCTCGCCGAACATCACCAAGCGGCTGATCACCGAGTTCTCCCGGCTGGGGGCGCCGCGGGCGCCGTCCAGGGAGCGGATCGCGGAGCTGACCGAGCGGGAGACGGAAGTGCTGTCGCTGGTCGCCCAGGGCCTGTCCAACGGGGAGATCGCGGCCCACCTGATCGTGGCCGAGCAGACCGTGAAGACCCATGTGAGCCGGATCCTGGTGAAACTGGGCCTGCGGGACCGCACACAGGCCGCCGTCTTCGCGTACGAGACGGGTCTGGTCCGTCCGACGGGCTACTGACTCCCCCGGGTAGTACTTGAGGGGGACCCCGGGATATCCCCATATGCGGCGACGCGGACCAGGGGGGTAGCGGCCTACGGTTCACAAGTGACCGAGACGACCACCGGGGCAGACCCCCGGACCCCTGAGATCCGGCTGGCGTCGGGGTTCCTGCGGAACCTGCGCCAGGATCTGATCGTGGATGCCTTCGCCTACCAGCCGCTCCGGCCCATGCGTACGGACGGCCCACTGATCCGCCGCCTTCCCGAGCGGATACGGCCCGAAGCCGCCTACGCCCCCCATGCCCTGGTGGTGCTGGCGGCGTTCATCGCGCTGACCACGGCGGGCCACGGCGGCTACGAATCTCCTTCCCGATCCCTGGTGATCGGGCTGATGTCCGCCGTGCCGGTGCTGATGACGCTGGTGCGGCCGATCGGCGCCTTCTGGACACAGATGGCGATCATCGCGGTGTTCGGCGTGCTCAATGCGACCGGTTCGGTGGTCTGGCCCTGGTCACCGAGTTCCTTCTTCGGGCATCTGACCGTGCTGACGGTCGTGGCCATCCGGACCGGCCCCCGGGCGGCGGCCTGGATGTGGGCGGTCAGCTCGGCGTCCGGGGTCGCCCTGTCCGTGCTGCTCAGCCGGGGCCAGTCCCTGGACACCATGCCGATGGTCCTCGTCTCGGCGCTGGCGATGCTGGTGGTGAGCGTGCGCCACATCCGGGCGGCGGCCGAGCAGGAGGTCACGGCGCAGCAGGAGGTCACGGCGGTGGAGCGGGACCGGCGGACGCTGCTGGAGGAGCGGACGACGATCGCGCGCGAACTGCACGACGTGGTGGCCCACCACATGTCGGTGGTCGCGATCCAGGCGGAGGCCGCCCCGTACCGGGTGAAGAACCCGCCGCCGGAGCTGGAGGCCGCGTTCGTCACCATCCGGGAGAACGCGGTGGCGGCGCTCACCGAACTGCGGCGAGTGCTGGGGGTGGTGCGGTCCGCGGACTATGAGGCCCCGGACGCCCCGCAGCCGACGCTGGCCTCGCTGGAGGGGCTGCTGGCCAATGTGCGGGAGGCCGGGCTGGGTGTGGACAAGACGGTGACGGGCTCGGTGCGGGAGCTGCCGCAGGGCGTGGAGCTGTCGGCGTACCGGATCATCCAGGAGGCGCTGAGCAACAGCCTGCGCCACGCTCCGGGAGCGGCGGCCGGGGTCGAGGTCTCGTACGTGCTGGGCGGGCTGGGGGTGCGGATCGTCAATGGCGCGCCGACCGGGGACGTGCGTCCCTCGCCGGGCGCGGGACACGGCATCACCGGAATGAGGGAGCGGGTGGCCATGCTGGAGGGTGAGATGACCGCCGGGGAGACCGCGGACGGCGGGTACGAGGTGTCCGTGTTCATACCGGTGCGCAGCAGGCCCGTCGAGGACGCCGCATGACGATCCGGGTGCTGATCGTGGACGATCAGATGATGGTCCGGGAGGGGTTCTCCGTCCTGCTCAACGCGATGCCCGGGATCGAGGTGGTGGGCGAGGCGGTCGACGGCCAGGAGGCCGTGGAGCAGGTGTCGGCGCTGCGGCCCGACGTGGTGCTGATGGACATCCGGATGCCGGTGATGAACGGTCTGGAGGCGACGCGGCAGATCGTCGCGGCGGACGCGGACGCGAAGGTGCTGGTCCTGACGACCTTCGACCTCGACGAGTACGTGTACCAGGCGCTGCGGGCCGGAGCCTCCGGGTTCCTGCTCAAGGACGCATCGGCCCGGGAACTGGCCGACGGGGTGCGGGTGGTGGCGGCCGGGGAGGCGCTGCTGGCGCCCTCGGTGACCAAGCGGCTGATCGTGGAGTTCGCGAAGCTGGCGGACACCCCCCGGGCGACGGCGCCGGGATCGGTGGAGGACCTGACGGAGCGGGAGACGGAGGTACTGATCCTCATCGCGCAGGGCCTGTCCAACGTGGAGATAGCCGACCGCCTGGTGGTCGCGGAATCCACGATCAAGACCCATGTGAGCCGGATCCTGGTCAAGTTGGGCCTCCGGGACCGCACCCAGGCCGCCGTGTACGCGTACGAGACCCGGCTGGTCACTCCGGCGTAGGGTGCGGGGATGGATTTCGATCCCTGGGACGCCGCCTTCGTCGCCGACCCCTATCCCGCCTACCGCGAGTTGCGGAAGCGGGGGCGGGCCCTGTGGTGCGAGGCGACCGGGCAGTGGCTGGTCCCGCACCACGCCGATGTGAGCGCGCTGCTGCGGGACCGCAGGCTCGGACGGACGTACCTGCACCGGTTCAGCCACGAGGAGTTCGGGCGCAGCGCGCCGCCGCCGGAGCACGAGCCGTTCCATGTCCTCAACGGCAACGCGCTGCTGGATCTGGAGGATCCCGCGCACGCCCGGGTGCGGCGGCTCGTCGCGAAGGCGTTCACTCCGCGCACCGTGGAGCGGCTGGCTCCCGCCGTGGAGCGGATGGCGCGGGAGCTGGTCGCCCGCTTCGTCGCGGCCGGGGGCGGGGATCTGCTCACGGCCGTCGCGGAGCCGCTGCCCGTCGCGGTGATCGCCGAGCTGCTCGGGATCCCGGAGGCGGACCGGGGCCCGCTGCGGCCGTGGTCGGCGGACATCTGCGGGATGTACGAGCTGCGGCCCGGCCCGGAGAGCGCCGCGCGGGCGGTGCGGGCGAGCCTGGAGTTCAGCGCGTACCTCCGCGGCCTGATCGCCGAGCGGCGCGAGGACCCGGGGCCGGACCTGATCTCCGCACTGATCGCCGCGCACGACGACGAGGACGGTGGCAGGCTCAGCGAACAGGAGATGATCTCCACCTGTGTCCTGCTGCTCAACGCGGGACACGAGGCGACCGTGAACTCCACGGCCAACGGCTGGTGGGCCCTGTTCCGGAATCCGGCCGCGCTCGAAGATCTTCGGGCCGATCCCGAAAAGTTGTCCACAGCTGTGGATGAACTGATGCGCTACGACACACCGCTCCAGCTGTTCGAACGCTGGGTGCTCGAAGACATCCGGGTCGGGGACACCCTCATCCCGCGCGGCGCCGAGGTGGCGCTGCTCTTCGGCTCCGCCAACCGCGACCCGGCGCGCTTCGCGCGACCCGACGAGCTGGACCTCGTACGGACGGACAATCCGCACCTGTCCTTGGGGGCCGGGATCCACTACTGCCTGGGCGCGCCGCTGGCCAGGCTGGAACTCGCCTGCTCCTTCGGGGCGTTGCTGGACGCCGGCGTCCCTCCCCTGCGGCTCGTGCGCGAGCCGCGGTGGCGGGACGGGTATGTGATCCGGGGGCTGCGGGAGCTGCTCGTCGAGTTCTGAGACCCCGCCCCCAGCCCCGGCCCCGCCCGCGCCCCCAGCACCGCCCCGGCCGCGCCCGCCCTCACTCCCGCCGCCCCCGGCCCCCGCACTCAGGCGACCATGTCCCGGCGGCGCAGGGAGGCCAGGCCCGTCACCGTCAGCAGGGCCGCCAGCGCGGTCAGGGTCAGCAGCGGGGCCCAGCCGACGGCCCCGGCTCCCGGCAGCCGGGGCAGGTGGGCGAAGGGCGACAGGTCGAGGGCGGCTTGCGGGAGGTTCAGCGCCGGACCGACCCAGCCCAGGGCGAGCGCGGCCCCGGCCACCGCCCAGGCGGCCACGGCGAACCTCGGCAGCGCCCCGTGCAGCAGCACCGCCAGCGCCCCGACCACCCACACCGCCGGGAGCTGCGCCAGGCAGGCCCCCACCGCCGCCCCCACGTCCTGACCGTGCCCGAGGCCCAGCCCGAGCCCGCCCAGCGCGAGGATCAGCGCCGAGCCCCCGAACGCGATCACCAGGTGTCCGCCCGCCCAGCCGAGCCGCCCGACGGCCCCCGCGAGGAGCGGTTCGGCGCGCTGCCCGTTCTCCTCGCCGCCGAGCCTCAGCACCGAGGCCACGATGTACAGCGCGGCCACCATCCCCAGCATCCCGGCCATCCCCGCCAGGAACGCGTCGGTGATGCCGCTCTGCCCGCCCATCCGCTCGATGATCTCGCGGGTCTTCGCGTTGTCCCCGACCAGTTGGGCCACGCCGTCCGTCATGGCGCCGAAGGCGGCGCCCGCCGCCAGGTATCCGGCGCTCCATCCCAGCACGCTCCCCCGCTGGAGCCGCCACGCCAGCGCCGAGGCGCCGCCGAGCCGCCCCCGCGCCGGGCCGGGGCGGGCCGCGAGGAAGCTCATGCCCAGGTCCCGGCGCCCGGCCAGGACGGAGGCGAGGACCACCAGAGCGGCGCAGGCCGCGCCGAAGAGGCCGAGCACCCACCAGCGTTCGCCCGCGTAGGGGCGTACGTTCTCCAGCCAGCCCAGCGGCGAGGCCCAGGTCAGCGCCGATCCCCCGTCGGCCCGGCCCGCGTCCCCGGCGGCCCGCAGGACGAACGCGGCGCCGAGCAGCGCGCCCGTGAGCCCCTTCGCGAGCCGCGCGCTCTCGGTGAGCTGCGCGGCGATCGCGGCGATCGCGGCGAAGACCAGCCCGGTCGCGCCGATCGCCACCGCGAGCGCCACCGCACCTCCCGCACCGCCCCCGACCTCCTGGCCCGCCAGTCCGGCCGCCACCAGGACCGCGACGAGCGCGTTGGCGACGAGGGCCGCGAGCAGCGCGGCGGTCAGCGGGGCCCCACTGCCCACCACGGCGGCGGAGAGCATCTCCTGACGCCCGCTCTCCTCCTCCTCACGGGTGTGCCGGACCACGATGACCAGGCTCATCACGGCGGCGAACAGGCCCGCGAAGACCCCGGCCTTCCAGACGCCGAGCGCACCGATCGAATCGCCGAACACCGGCCCGTACAGGGCGCGCAGCGAGCCGTTGGCGTTCATCGTGGTGAGCACGTGGGCCCGTTCGGCGGCGGTTCCGTACGTCGCCTCCAGCGAGCGGGGCATGCTGAGCACCGTCAGCGCGATGACCAGGATCCACACGGGCGCCATCACCCGGTCGCGGCGCAGGGCGAGCCTCAGCAGCGTCCCCGTTCCCGCCAGTTGGCCCTTCATCGCACGGCCCTGGCCTTCTCCGCGTCGCCGTCGGCATAGTGGCGCAGGAACAGTTCCTCCAGGGTCGGCGGGGTCGAGGTGAGCGAGCGGACCCCGGACGACGCGAGGGCGCGCAGGACCGCGTCCAGCTTGTCGGTGTCGGCCTGGAGCCGGATCCTGAGCCCCCGCACCTCCACGTCGTGCACCCCGGGCAGGTGCGCGATCCCGTTGGGGGCGGCGGCCAGTTCGGCGGTGATCGAGGTCCGGGTGAGGTGGCGCAGTTCGGCGAGGCTGCCGCTCTCCACGGTCCGGCCGTTGCGGATGATGCTGACCCGGTCGCAGAGGGACTCGACCTCGCTGAGGATGTGCGAGCTGAGCAGGACCGTCCGCCCGGCGGCGCGCGCTTCGGCCACGCAGCTCTGGAAGACCTCTTCCATCAGCGGGTCGAGGCCCGAGGTGGGCTCGTCCAGGATCAGCAGGTCCGCGTCGGCGGCGAAGGCGGCGACGAGGGCGACCTTCTGCCGGTTGCCCTTGGAGTACGTACGCCCCTTCTTGGCCGGGTCGAGTTCGAACCGCTCGATCAGCTCGGCCCGGCGGCCCTCGTCGAGGCCGCCGCGCAGCCGCCCGTAGAGGTCTATGACTTCGCCGCCGGAGAGGTTGCGCCACAGGGTCACATCGCCGGGCACGTACGCGATGCGGCGGTGCAGGCGGACCGCGTCCCCCCAGGGGTCGCCGCCGAGGAGTTCGGCGGTGCCGGAGTCCGCGCGCAGCAGCCCCAGCAGGACCCGGATGGTGGTGGACTTTCCGGACCCGTTGGGCCCGAGGAAGCCGTGGACCTCGCCGGTGGCGACCGAGAGGTCGAGTCCGTCCAGTGCGCGGGTGCGGCCGAACGACTTGTGGAGTCCGGCGACCCTGATGGCGTTCTTCATGGTTCCGAACGTACGCTACTTTCACAAATTTGTGAAGCTTGGAAATCAAGTAAAGTCGAAAGGGTGACGGACATGGAAACGGCGGCAGCGGCAGCGGCCCCAGCGACGACCGCGACGACCGCGACGACGACAGCAACAGCGGCGGCGGACGCCGCCCGGGACGAGGAAGCGGTCTCCCGCTTCGTGGAGCGGTTCGCCGCCCAGCTGACCGAGGCGGGCATGCAGCGCATGGCCTCCCGGGTCTTCGCCGCGCTGCTGGCCAGCGACGGCGGCGCGCTGACCTCCGCCGAGCTGAGCCTGGCCCTGCAGATCAGCCCGGCCGCGGTGTCGGGCGCCGTCGGCTACCTCACCCAGGTCAACATGGTCAGCCGCGAGCGCGAGCCGGGCTCCCGGCGCGACCGGTACGTGCTGCACAACGAGCTCTGGTACGAGACCTT
Organism: Streptomyces sp. G-G2; assembly: GCF_030063135.1. Taxonomy (GTDB): domain Bacteria; phylum Actinomycetota; class Actinomycetes; order Streptomycetales; family Streptomycetaceae; genus Streptomyces. The sequence goes on along the minus strand of NZ_JASISO010000019.1, from coordinate 122,640 downwards.
CACCCGCCGCGACCAGATCCTGACCCTGTGGGAGAAGACCCTGCGCGACGGCGCGGTCAGCCTCGGCCCCGACACCCCGGCGGGCAGCCGCATCGCCGAGACCGCGGCCTTCTTCGAGTTCCTCCAGGGCGAGATGCTGGGCCTCCTGGACCGATGGCGCACCCACCGCGCGACCCTCGACCTCTCCTGAGGCGCCTCCCGCCAGTGCCGTGACCGGAAAGGTGCACCGGGTCGCGGCGCCCGGCAAACCTTCCCGGCCACAGCACTAAGCCGTGCCCCCGCGCCGCACCCGCACCCGCCGCACCCGCACCCGCCCCAGCCGCCCCGACCCCGGCGCCCACACCAGACAGCGCGCCCCCGCCACGCGCCCGGGCCCGGGCCCGCGATCAGCTTCCGGGCCGCCCGGACCCCCCGGCTCCTCCGCCAGCCACAGCACCGTCTCCGGCGCCGACCCCGGGGGCCAGGGCCGCGCGGGCACGAGCCGGCGGCCGAGCAGCCCCGGCGCCACCACCCACTGACCCTCCCCGAGCAGCAGCACGGGGGGCCCGATCCCGGACCGCCGTACGGTGATCCGATACGGCCTCCAGCGGGCGGGGCCGCGCAGCGCGGTCCGGGCCCGCCGGGCGACGTACAGCTCCCGCATTCCGAGCACCGCCGGGCTCAACAGCACCACCAGCATCAGCGCCCCCGCCACCCTCGGCCGGACCAGCGCGCACCCGGCCACGGCGGGCCACCAGAACACCGGCAGCAGGCACAGCAGCGCCGCATCGCGCCGCCACCCGCCCAGGGCCTCCACCAGCCCCGCCCCGTCCGGACCCGCGTCCAGCCCGGCATACGGGCCGCCGTCCGGACCGGCATCCAGCCCGCCGCCCGGCCCGGGGTCCCCCTCCGTGCTCATCGCGGCAGGGTCAGCCCCCACGCCTCCGGTCGCACGGTCCACGTCCGCCGCCGCACCGGGCCCGTGTCGGCGTGGTCGGCGCGGTAGCGGAAGTCCGCCCCCGACACCGTCACCGACAGTCCTCGGGCGACCAGCGCGGGCCCCGCGTCCAGCATCCGGACAACGACTTCGACCTGGCCGTCCCGCGCGGCCACGGCCACGTCCGCCACCGCCTGGTCCACATCGCTGACCAGCACTCCGTCCGCCTCCACCCGCAGCCGCAGCCGCTGCGCCGGAGCCGCGCCCCGGTGCACCGGCGGCCGCACCAGGGTCCGCACCAGCGACCGGCACGCACTCCACAGCGTGGGCGCGGCCGGCCGCGCGTACGACGCCACCGCACCCCCCGCGGCGACACCCGGACCGGCCCCGGATCCGACCCCCGCTCCACCCCGCAAACCACCTCGCACACCGGCCGCCGGCACCCCCGCGCCCGGGATCCGCACACCCCCCAGCACCACCCCGTCGCTGTCATCAACCAGCAGGTCACGCGCCCGTACGGCCCCGTCCAGCACCGCCCGCGCCCCCGCCACGGCGCCCACCGGCACGCCCAGCGCCCGCGCCAGCGACAGTGACCCGGCGGCGCCCACGGGCACCAGCGCGAGCGCGGAGTCGGCCAGCTCCCGGCGCCGGTGCAGCAGCCCCACGGCCCGCACCAGCGCCCGATCGTCACCGACGATCACGGGCTGCCGATGACCCCGGCGGGCAAGGGCCCGCGCGAACTCCTCAAGGCTCTCCGGGAGGCAGATCTTCGCCGCCGCCCCGGCCGACAAAACGTCCTTCGCGATCCGTACGGACTCGCCGTCGAGGCGGCGGGCGACCGGGTCGACGAGCACGAGCAGGGCGCCTACCGGCGCGCCCGCATGGCTCATGGTGGGCTCTGGAGCCGACACCTCGGTCCTTCCTCGGGTAGCATCTTTGTGCAAGAGGCCCTTGCGCTATTGCGCCAGGGCCTTCGTCTATTCCGGGGCACCGGTCCGACGGCTCAGCCTGCGGTGTACATCGTCGTACGCCCCCTGACCTTGGACATGCCCCATCCGGAAGAGGTGTACGCCTGTGCCCGCTCTTGTGCTGCTCGGAGCTCAGTGGGGTGACGAGGGCAAGGGAAAGGCCACCGACCTGCTCGGTGGATCCGTTGACTATGTAGTGCGCTACCAGGGTGGCAACAACGCCGGCCACACGGTCGTCGTAGGCGACCAGAAGTACGCATTGCACCTTCTCCCTTCCGGCATCCTGTCCCCCGGATGCACCCCGGTGATCGGCAACGGCGTCGTCGTCGACCCGGCCGTCCTGCTCTCCGAGCTGCGCGGCCTGAACGAGCGCGGCATCGACACCTCCAAGCTGCTCCTGAGCGGCAATGCGCACCTCATCACGCCGTACAACGTCACCCTCGACAAGGTCGGCGAGCGCTTCCTCGGCAAGCGGAAGATCGGCACGACGGGCCGTGGCATCGGCCCGACGTACGCGGACAAGATCAACCGCATCGGCATCCGCGTCCAGGACCTCTACGACGAGTCGATCCTCGTCCAGAAGGTCGAAGCCGCGCTGGAAGGCAAGAACCAGCTCCTCGCGAAGCTGTACAACCGCCGCGCGATCGACGCCGCCCAGATCGTCGAGGAAATGCTTGGATACGCGGAGCTGATCAAGCCCTACGTCGCCGACACCACCCTCATCATCAACAACGCGCTCGACGAGGACAAGGTCGTGCTGTTCGAGGGCGGCCAGGGCACCCTGCTCGACGTCGACCACGGCACGTACCCCTTCGTCACGTCCTCGAACCCGACGGCCGGTGGCGCCTGCACCGGTGCGGGTGTCGGCCCGACGAAGATCTCGCGCGTCATCGGCATCCTCAAGGCCTACACGACCCGCGTCGGCGCGGGCCCGTTCCCGACCGAGCTGTTCGACGCGGACGGCGAGGCGCTGCGCCGCATCGGCGGCGAGCGCGGTGTCACCACCGGCCGTGACCGCCGCTGCGGCTGGTTCGACGCCCCGATCGCCCGCTACGCGACCCGCGTGAACGGCCTGACGGACTTCTTCCTCACCAAGCTCGACGTGCTGACCGGCTGGGAAGAGATCCCGGTCTGCGTCGCGTACGAGATCGACGGCAAGCGCGTCGAGGAGCTGCCCTACTCGCAGACCGACTTCCACCACGCGAAGCCGATCTACGAGAACTTCCCCGGCTGGTCCGAGGACATCACCAAGGCCAAGACCTTCGACGAGCTGCCGAAGAACGCCAAGGCGTACGTCAAGGCCCTGGAGGAGATGTCGGGCGCCCCGATCTCCGCGATCGGCGTCGGCCCCGGCCGCACCGAGACGATCGAGATCAACTCGTTCCTGTAGGAACCGAGCAGCTGTACGTCGCCCAGGGGGCGGGTCGCGAGGCGGCCCGCCCCTTCGGCTCGCGCGGACCGGATCACCCGCCCCCGGTGTCGGAGAGCTGTTCCGCCAGCGTGAAGCGGCAGTGGAAGATCTGCCACGAGCCGTCCAGGACGGCGAGGAAGCCGTCACCGTCCTGGTAGAGGACCCGGCGCCGGACCTTCATGGGGTGCTGGGGGCGGAAGGTGTCGGCCTGGCGGCGCAGTTCCGCCAGGGCTTCGGCGCGGGTGCCGTCCACGTGGCCGAGCACCTGGACCGCCCACATCCGGTGCTGACCGCCACTGCCGACGTTCTGCTCGACGAGCAGTCCCCACCTGGCCACGTGCCCCGCCCCCGCCCGCGTCGGAGCCCGGCGAGCGCCCGGACCCTCTGGATCAGGAGACGACGGGGCCGTCCAGGCGGTTGCGGTCGATGGTGAGGGTCTCGCCGCCCCAGGTCTCGTTGACGTTGCCCTCGAACTGGTGGATCCGCTGGTCCTTCGGCCACCGCCCCAAGGTCAGCGGGCCCTGGTCGGCGGTGTCGGGCCTGCGGTCCCAGCGGGCGTACCAGAGGGCCTCCGGGAGCGGGGAGCGGCCCGCGCGGGCGGCCTCCGCGAGGTCACGGACGCCGGAGCCCAGGCTGGAGTAGAACCCGGCCCGGTAGCCCGCCCGCCGCAGCTCCTGCGTCCAGCCGACCACCGCGTCGACCACGGCCCGGCCGCACGCGGGGGCCGCGTCCTTGACGGCGTACGACTCGATGTCGAGGTAGACCGGGCTGTCCTTGCCGATCCCCAGCGCGGTGAGCGCCTTCACCGCCTCCCGCGCCTGGGCCCGCCCCTGGTCGGCGGCGCGGGCGGGGGCGAAGCGCTCGGTCTTGTGCGGGTAGTCGTTGCAGGGCGCCTGCATCCCGACGTGCGCGGGGATCAGCCGCCAGCCCATTGCCCGCACCCGCCGCACCCACTCGGCGGTCAGCTCCGGCTGCGCGCAGTGGCGTTGGGTGCCGGAGACGTAGATGCCGACGGCCTTGTACGGGGAGGTGCCGTACCAGGCCCGCATGGCCTTGAGCGGGGGCGCGGCGCAGGCATCGAAGCCGAGGTCGTGGAGCACCACCGGCTGGGCGGGGCGGGTGGGGGCGAGGAGCGTGAGCGAGGCCGCGAGCAGGGCGGCGCGCCGGAGAAGGGGGTGCACGTGCGGTGACCCTGCCGGTCCGGTGCGGCCATGTGGGGGACCCGCCCGGCGCGCCGCCCCGCGATCACCCGTTCCGGTGGGAGGAAGCGCTCGCAGACGGCCGCACGGCGGGTGGGACGAGGAGGGTGCGCAGGTCGACGACCTCGTACCCGCGGGCACGGACGGCCTCGATGATCAGCGGGAGTGCCTGCGCGTCGAGGATGGGGCCGTGCCCGGCGGGGTCGCCGACGTGCATCTGGATGATCCGGCCCGGCGCCAGCCCGCGCAGGGCGCGGTGGACGGCCCGCTGGACGGTCATCCGGCCCGCTGTCCCTTTGTAGCCGTTGGTGTCGACGGCCCATTCGATGTCCGCGAAGCCCAGCGCGTTGACCTCGTCGATCTGGCGCTGGGTGGTTTCGCCGTAGGGGAACCGGAAGAACGGCAGGGGCGCCGCCCCGGTCGCCCTGCGCAGGGCGACGTCCGCGAGCCGCAGTTCGAGCTCCCGTTCCTGCCAGGTCAGTTCGCCGAAGTGCGGGTGACTGTAGCTGTGGCTGGCGATGCCGTGTCCGGCCGCCGCCATCGACCGCGCCGCGGCCGGGTGCCGCTCGGCGAACTGTCCGGTCAGGAAGAACGTGGCCGGAGCGTCGTACGCGCGCAGCACCTTCAGGACGGAGTCCACCCCCGTCTCGTCCCAAGCCGCGTTGAAGGTCAGCGCCACCACCTGCCGTTCGGTCGGCATCGTACGGACCGCCCGGCCCAGTACGTCTCCCGGCAAGGCGGGAGCGGGACGTGTGTCCGGCGGGAACACCGGTGGGAACGTCGGCGGGAACACCGGCGACGACCTTACGGGCACCGCGGGCCGGGGATCCGCGGGCGCGGGCACTGCGGCTGCCGTGACGGTCGCCGCCACGGCGACGGCGACCGCGATCAGCGCTCGGCCGCGGGTCCTGGGCGGCCACGGCCACGGGCGAGGGGTGCGCTGGTTCATATCGCGGCCATCCTAGGAGCGTTGGCCACACCGGACCGACGGGCGCGGGGGCGTGTCGTTCGCCGAGGTGGACCGCTCCGGGGACCGGCGGCCCGATGCTGAGACGGTGATCAGACACCAGAACACCCCGCCGGGACGCCGGGGGGTCATCGCGGCCGGATTGTCCCTGCTCTCCCCGGGCACCCCGTCCCGGGCCGACGCGGCCACCGGCCCGACCGGGCCGGTACCGGTTCCGGAAAGGCTCGTACAGGACGGCGAGAGGGCGCTGGCCCTCACCTTCGACGACGGCCCCAGCCCGATCTACACCCCGCAGGTCCTCGCGGTCCTGCGTCGGTACGGCGTCACCGCGACGTTCTTCATGCTGGGCGTCAACGCCGCGAAATATCCGTGGGTGGTGCGCCAAGTAGCCGAGGAGGGACACGTGCTGGGCAACCACACCTGGTCCCACCCCGCCCTGCGCACCCTGACCGCGGCGCAGGTCCGGGACGAGATCGAACGCACCAACGACGTCCTCGCCCGGACCGGCCCCGGCGGACCCCCTACGCTCTTCCGCGCGCCCGGCGGCCGTTTCGTCCCCGCCGCCCTGCACGTGTGCGCGGACCTCGGACTCCGGCCCATCTCCTGGTCCATCGACTCCGCGGACTGGACGAACCCCGGCGTCGACCGCATCTGCGACACGGTCCTCAGCCGCGCCGCGACCGGATCGATCGTCCTGCACCACGACGGCTTCCTCAGCCACTCCGCCGTCCCCGAGCACCAGGGCCTCGCCGACCGCACGCAGACCGTCGCCGCCCTGCGCGCCTACCTCCCGCACCTGATCGACGGCGGCTACCGCTTCACCACCCCTGCGCGGCGTACTGATCCATCCGTGTGACTGTTCCGCTCCGGGCGCGAGTTGCCGTACGGCGCCGCACTACGTTGCAGGTCAAGGCCCGGACGGCAGGGCTCGGACAAGAGAACGGGACGGATATGGTCGCGACAGCGGACGGCAGCGCACGGGGCGGTCGCCCGGCACGGCGGCAACTGCTGCGGGGGCTCGCCGCCGTCGCCGGGGCCACCGCACTCGGCCTCGCGAGCGGGTACCCCGCAGGGGCCGACGTACGGACCGGACGGACGCGCGGCGGCGCGCCCCGGCCGCCGATCACCAGGCCGCTGGCGGGCCGGGACGTGAAGGTGCTGCGCACCACCGAGCAGAAGGTGGCGCTGACCTTCGACTGCGGTTCCGACGCGGCCGGCGCCGAGGCCATCTTGAGGACGCTGTGGGACCAGTGGGTACCGGCGACGTTCTTCATGACCGGAATCTTCGCCGCGGACAACCCCCACCTCGCCCGGCACATCGCCCGCCGCTACCCGGTGGGCAACCACTCCATGACCCACCCCTCGTTCCCCGCCATCAGCGCCGAGCGGCGCGCCGAGGAGATCCGGTCGGCGGCCGACGCGATCGAGACGGCCATCGGCAGGCCGTCCGAGCCCCTGTTCCGCTTCCCCTTCGGACTGCGCACCCGGCCGTGCATCGCCGAGGTCAACGCCGCCGGTTACGTCCCGGTCAAGTGGACGGTGGACACCGCGGGCTGGAAGGGCGCCATCGGAGGCGCGACCACGACGACGGTCATCGACCGGACCGTCCAGGCCCTGCGCCCGGGCGCGATCGTCCTGATGCACCTCGGTTCCACCCCGGAGGACCACTCCGCCGTCGACGCCGCAGCCCTGCCCGCCCTCATCGACACCCTCAGGTCCCACGCGTACGGATTCACCACCCTGCGCGACCTGTTCGCTCCGCACTGACCAGAGCGGACCACCCCCAGCAGAAAGCGATCATGGGCCAGATCTCCCGCAGGACCCTGACCACGGCGGCCGCGGCCATGGCGGTGACGGCCGGCGCCCTCCCCCTCGGCGGCGGCACCGCGTACGCCGCACCCGAGCCCGTGCCCGCCTCGCGCGTCCCCGACCTGGCACAGGGCGGGCGGCGGGAGTTCCGCAGCATGTGGCTGACCACCGCCTTCAACCGTGACTGGCCATCCCCCGGGCTGACCCCGGACCAGCAGCGGCAGGAGCTGGCCGGCCTCCTGGACATCGCGGTGGAGCGACGGCTGAACGCGGTCGTCCTCCAGGTCCGGGGGAAGGCGGACGCGCTGTGGCCCTCGCCGTACGAGCCGTGGTCGGCGTGCCTGACGGGTGTCCAGGGCCGCGATCCGGGCTGGGACCCGCTGGACTTCGCGGTACGCGAAGCCCACGCACGCGGACTGGAGCTGCACGCCTGGTTCAACCCGTACCGGATCGCCACGAACCCCGATCCGGCCCTGCTGGCGCCCGGTCACCCGGCCCGGCTGCACCCCGAATGGGTGGTGCGCTACGGCAAGGTGCTGGTCTACAACCCCGGGCTCCCCGAGGTGCGCCGCTTCGTCCAGGACGCCATGCTCGACGCGGTCGCACGCTACGACGTGGACGGGATCCACTTCGACGACTACTTCTACCCGTACCCGATCCGCGGGCAGGCCTTCGACGACGACGACGCCTACGCCCGCCACGGCGGAGACTTCCCCGACCGGGCCGCCTGGCGGCGCGACAACATCGACCGCCTGGTGCGCGAGACCGCGCGGCGGGTCGAGGAGCTGAACCGGGCCCGGACGGGCGGCCGTTCACCGCACGGGCGGCGCGTGCGGTTCGGGATCAGCCCCTTCGCCGTCTGGCGCAACCGGAGCACCGACCCCGGGGGATCCGACACCCGGGGCAGCACCCAGTCCTACGACGACATCCACGCGGACACCCGCGGCTGGGTGCGGCGGGGGTGGCTCGACTACATCGCCCCGATGATCTACTGGCACATCGGCAACGACACCGCCGACTACGCCCGCCTCGTGTCCTGGTGGGCGCACACCTGCCGCGGCACCAACACCCACCTGTACATCGGTGAGGCCCTGTACAAGGCGGGCGACCCGGCCCAGTTCAAAGCCTGGCAGGACCCCGCGGAACTCTCCCGCCACCTCGCCTACGGCCGGCGCTTCCCCGAGGTCCGCGGGAACGTCTACTTCGCCGCGCGGGAGGTGGTCGCCGACCGGGCCGGGGCGATGCGGCGGGTGATCGCCGACCACTACCCGACCCGGGTGCGGACTCCCTACTGACCGGACCTACTCGACCGAGACGCTGGAGTCCGCGTCCACCGTGGCTTCAGCGCCCGGCTGGATGGTCCCCACCTGGTCGTTTCCGTCGGTGTTGCACTCCCAGGTGTCCCAGATCTTGACGACCTTGTCCGTGTTGTTCTTGACCACCATGGGGTCCGGCGTCGCGCTCCCGCCGGCGGGGGGACCCGACGAGTCGGGGGGCGTGAGGTCGAAGCAGCCGACCGGGTCCTTGTGGTCCACACCGTTGATGGTGAGGGTGCCGGTGGCGGCCTGGGCGGAACCGGGGACCGCCACCATGAGCAGGGCGGCGGAGGCGAGGGCGCCCAGAACAGTAACCATGCGTGTGCGCACTAGGACTCCTTGTGAGGGGTGAAGTGCGAGCATATCCACCTGATAGGACATTTGTTTCCCGAGCATGCGCATTCGGGTGTTTCGCATAAATATGACCACATCGACCCAGGTGCACGTCAGAGGGCGTACGACCCGGCGTCCCGCTACCGCTTCAAGGCCTCGTACGACGCCCGCCGGGTGGCCCAGGCCGTGAACTCGGCCCAGGTGGGCGTGGCGACCGCCACGGCGGGGCCGAGGTTCTTGGAGTCCCGGACGTGGATGGCGTCCGGGCACGCCGCCACCTCGACGCAAGCGCCACCGCTGTCGTTGCTGTAGCTCGACTTGTGCCAGGTGTAGGCCACCTCGACGCAGTTACCGCCGCCATCGTCGCTGTAGCTGGATTTGAACCACCGCAGAGTTCTGGTACTCATTTCTGTTCTCCCGCCCACCACTCGATGAGACCCAGGGATTGCTCCGGGCTCAGGGCCTGTGCGCGGATCTTCGCATATCGCTGGGCCAGCCTGGACACCTTGGCCCGGTTGCTGACGAGGATGCTCTCGTCCTCGATTTCCAGGTAGACCACATGGTCGTGCTCCTCGGTCTCCACGAGTTTCATTGGACCGCGCGCCCCGGCGTAAGTGCCCTTCAACCCCTGGTCCTTGGGCAGGACCTGCACCGTGACGTTGTCGCGCCGGGCGTCCCGCGCGAGGGACGACAGCTGGCCGCGCAAGATCTCCTCGCTGCCGAAGGGGCGGCTGAGGACCGACTCTTCGACGATCAGCTCGATCATCGCCGTCGGATCGCGGTCGAAGAGAGCCTTGCGGGCCATCCGAGCCTCGACCAGTTCGTCGACCTTCGCCTTGGGCACCGGCGGATAGCCACCATTGATCAGCGCGCGGGCGTACTCCTTCGTCTGGAAGAGGCCGTCGACCACCAGCGTCTCGTACGACGAGATGGTGAAGGCCTTCGCCTCCATCCGCGAGAAGTGCCGGAACCGCACCGGGTACTTCTCCAGCAAGACGTACCGCCGCGCGACCTCGAAGATGCCCCGGCCGTCACCGATCGCTTCCTCCAGGCGCTCCAGCATCTGATCGCTCACCGGCTGGGCACCCGTCTCCATGGCGCTGATGGCCGAGCCCGTGTACCGCACCAGCTCCCCCAGGCCGTCCTGTGTCAGACCCTTCTCCAGCCGGATGATGCGGGCGATCTCGGCGACGAGCTGCGACGTCGGCCGCTCGTCGTCCTTGTCCTTGCTGCCTTCTGCCTTCTGCCTTCTGCCTTCTGCCTTCGGCAATGTGAACAACCCCGAACTCAAGTGGTCTCAAGCGCACAGCGGCGCAATCCCAGAGTTTCGAGCCCTCAAGTCCGGGACGTAGAAAACGTTAGACCGGAGCCATCAAGCTGGACCCATGAACCGGAAAGTCACTCCCTCGACGCCCCCAACTCCCGTACGCCCAGGTGGTTTCCGGCTCACGGGATCGCAATGCGCAAGGCAGGAGTGCAATTTGATGCTGTACGTGTGGACGGCGACATGGGGCGGGGGATCGCCGACCTGCTCGTCGCGCTCACTGGCGGTGACCCCGGGCCGATCATCATGCAGGCCAACGGGCGGCGGCCCGTGTACTTCTTCCTCGCGCCCGGCGGCGGGCGGATGCGGCCCTGGCCACCCGGGGTCACCTCGCTGACCTCGGCGCCGGTCGGGGTGACGTACCTGCCCGTGCCCGCCCTCGACGGGGCCTGGCCGCTGACCTGGCGGTGTCCGCCCAGCGGGGAAGGCCGGTTCGTACACGCCCTGTTGCTGCTCCGGGCCGCCGACCTCTACCAGGCCAGCTGCGCGATCTCCTCCGAGACCACCGCGCAGGCGTCGGCCGCCGGATCGATCAGCGGGAAGTGACCGACCCCGTCCAGGATGGTCAGGCCGACCATCTCCCCCGCGTGCGCGGCGGCGTCGACGTACGCCTCGGACACCTCGGGCGGGACCACGACGTCGTCACGGCCCTGGACCACCGCCGTGGCGATGCCCGTCGGGAGGAGGGCCGCCGGGTCGGCGTACGGAAGGCGGTCGGCGAAGTGCTCAGGCCCGCCCAGCAGTTCTGACGCCGCCCCGCCGCACACACCCCGCGCCTGCGCCTGCGCGAAGTGCGCGATGGGGGCCAGTGCCACCACGCCGCGCAGTGGCGGCGGGGAAGGCAGCCGCCAGGGGGAGTCGGCGGGCAGGCAGTGACGGGCCGCCGCCCACAGGGCGAGGTGGCCGCCCGCCGAGTGGCCGGTGACGACCATGCGGCGCGGGTCGATGCCCGGGAGGGCGGTCGCCACCAGCGCGGGCAGGGCGTCCATCGCGGCGGCGACGTCGTCGAAGGTTTCCGGCCACCGGCCCGCGACCGGGCCCTCCCCGCCCTGCGGGGACGCGGCCTGGTGCGGGAGGGAACGGCCGCGCCGGTACTCGACGTTGGCGACGGCGAAGCCCCGGCGGGCAAGGAAATCGGCGAAGGGAGTGATGTGTCGGCGGTCGTACGGGGCGCGCCAGGCGCCGCCGTGCAGGACGACGACCAGCGGCGCGGGGCCCGGGCCTTCGGCTCGGGGGGCGTAGAAGTCGATGACCTGGTCGGGGTGTTCCCCGTACGCGGCGGTGCTGTCGGGGGCGACCGGGGGATGGGAGAAGGCCGAGGCGGCCTCGGCAGCGTCACGTTCCACTGCGGGGTCCGTCATCAGCTCAACCTCCGGTAACGCGTGGGACAGCGGGGACAGCGGAGCCTGCGGGTACATGTGTTCCGGGCAGAGCGGGACCGTATCAGGCTGGAACCGGCCGTTCCGTGCCACCCCGGGCGTACGGGGGCGCATGCGAGGGGGCGGGCACGGCCGCAGCCCCGCCCGCCCCCTTGCCGTGACGTTTCGCCCCTACATCACCCGAAGATGTGACCCAGCGTCCGCGCGGCCCGCTCCACATCGGTGAAACGGACGTACAGCGGGGTGAAGCCGAAGCGCAGCACGTCGGGGGCGCGGAAGTCGCCCACGACCCCCCGCGCGATCAGCTCGCCCATCACGGCGGAGGCGTTCTCGGTGCGCAGCGAGACCTGGCTGCCGCGCTCCGCGTGCGGGGCCGGAGTGACCGGCTCCACCACGCCCGCGGGCACGTACGCCGCCACGCATTCGAGGAAGAAGTCGGTCAGCGCGAGGGACTTGGCGCGGACGGACTCGACCGTCACGCCGTCCCACGCGTCCAGCGCCGCCTCCAGGGCCAGCATGGACAGGATGTCCGGGGTGCCGACCCGGCCGCGGACCGCGCCCTCGGCCGGGGTGTAGCCCGGGGTCATCGCGAAGGGCTCCGCGTGGCCGTTCCAGCCGGGCAGCGGGGAGTCGAAGTCCCGCTGGTGGCGGGCGGCGATGTAGAGGAACGCGGGGGAACCCGGGCCGCCGTTCAGGTACTTGTACGTACAGCCGACGGCGAGGTCGACGCCGTGCGCGTCGAGGTCCACCGGGAGGGCGCCCGCGCTGTGGCACAGGTCCCAGATGATGACCGCGCCCGCCGCACGGGCCGCCGCCGTGAGGGCCGGGAGGTCGTGCAGGCGGCCGGTGCGGTAGTCGACGTGGTTGAGGAGGACCACGGCGGTGTCCGGGCCGAACACCCCGGCGGCGTCGGCGGGGTCCGCCGGAATGTCCGCCGGGATGTCCACCGGGACGAGGGTCAGGCCGGTCATCCGGGCGGCGGAGGCGGCGATGTAGCCGTCGGTGGGGAAGGTGGCGGCGTCCACGAGCAGCTTCGTGCGGCCGGGGGCGGCGAGGCGGGCGGCGCCGACCAGGGCCTTGAAGAGGTTGACGCTGGTCGAGTCGCCCACGACGGTCTGGCCGGGGGCCGCGCCGATGAGGGGGGCGATCCGGTCGCCGATCCGCTCGGGGGCGGTCCACCAGGTGCCGTCGGACCAGGAGCGGATGAGCTGTTCGCCCCACTGGCGGGTCACGACGTCCGCCGTCGTGGCGGCGACGGTCGCCGGGAGGGCGCCGAGGCTGTTTCCGTCCAGGTAGACGAGGCCCTCGGGGAGGGTGAACCTCGCGCGGAGCTCGGCCAGGTCGTCGGCCGCGTCCAGCGCGGCCGCCCGCGCGGAGAGGTCCGGTGCGGCGCCGTTGTCGGGGGCGCCGCCCCCGAACCCGCGCGCCTCGAACGCCGGCGGGGCCGGATGCGTCTCAGACATGGCTGCGGGCCGTCCAGAGTTCCGGGAAGACGTTCTTCGTCGCGCGCTTCTCCAGCCAGGTCACGCCGGCCGAGCCGCCCGTGCCCGTCTTCGCGCCCATCGCGCGGCGGGTGGCGACCAGGTGGTCGTTGCGCCAGCGCCAGACCAGTTCCGCGACGTCCGTCAGGACCTCGCCGAGGCGGTGCAGGTCGGTGTGCGTGTCCGGGGCGGCGTACAGCTCGGTCCAGACCTCCTCCACCGCCGCGGAGGGCTCGTAGCGCAGGGTCAGGTCGCGGCCGAGGACCGACGCCGGGATCCGCAGGCCGCGCCGGGAGAGCAGGCGCAGCACCTCGTCGTAGAGGCTGGGCTCGGCCAGGGCCTTCTCCAGCTCGGCGTGGACGCGCGGCGCGCCGCGGTGCGGGACCAGCATCGACGCGGACTTCTCGCCGAGGAGGAACTCCATCCGGCGGTACATCGCGGACTGGAAGCCGGAGCCCTCGCCGAGCGCGCCGCGATAGGCGTTGAACTGGCCCGGGGTGAGCTGTGCGAGGGGCCGCCAGGAGGCGTTGAGGGCTTCCAGCTCGCGGAGTGAACGTTTCAGCGCATCCATCGCGACGGGTACGTCGTCCTCGCGCAGGGCGCGGGCCGCCGTCTCCCACTCGTGCACGATGACCGTGAACCACAGCTCCATGACCTGGGTGGTGACCAGGAAGACCATCTCGCCCGGGTCGTCGGAGCGCAGGTGCTGGAGGTGGGTGAGGACGTCCGCCTGGACGTAGTCCTCGTAGGGGGTCGTGCCCGCGAAGTCGAGGTTCGGGGTTTCCGAACCGCCCACTCCGGAGGCATCAAGGGATTCCGACATCGCTGTCTCCTCGATATGAACTTCCGGGTAGCGGTCCGCCCCTTCCTGCTGGGTGAGTGGAGCTCCGGTCCCCTGCTCGCATCATAAACCGGGGCCCCACGGGGCCCGCCAGTGGAGAGTGACGACCGTCACTCCCGCCCCGGCGGTTCCCGTGGACCTCACGCGGGACGGAGGCGGCTCAGCCCAGGGTGTCGGCAGCCGTCGCCGACGAGTCGCGCAGGAAGGTCGCGCAGCGCTCGTACTCCGCGTCCTCACCGATCGCGTGCGCGGCGCGCGCGAGGGCGTGCAGGGCGCGCAGGAAGCCGCGGTTCGGCTCGTGCTCCCACGGCACCGGGCCGTGGCCCTTCCAGCCGGAGCGGCGCAGGGAGTCCAGGCCGCGGTGGTAGCCGGTACGGGCGTAGGCGTACGACGCGACGGGCTGCCCCGCCTCGAACGCGTCGTCCGCCAGGCGCGCCCAGGCGAGTGAGGAGGTCGGGTACTTCGCGGCCACCTCGGCCGGGTCGGTGCCCGCCGCGAGGGCCTCGCGCGGCTCGGGGTCGTCGGGCAGGTGGGTCGGGGCAGGGCCGCCGAGCAGGTTCTCGTGAATCGACATGGCCCCAGTCTGCGGTACTCGCGGGCCGGTGGTGGGGGGCCCACCACCCCGGCGGCCAGGTGTGTGCCCGGCCCACCTCCCCCGCGCGGGGCGCCGCACCGGACCGTGGGAGGTACGTCGACAGTCGACTTAGGGGGAAGACCGTGACGACCACCACCATCCACAGGAGTCATGTCCAGAGCCGGCCGCGGAGCCGGTTCGGTCCCGGCGGGCGCGAGCAGCCCGGCGGAGCCGCGTACGAGGCCGCGCACGGAACCGCCCACGAGGCGGTCCACGAGGCGGCCGCGGACCTCTGCGAGGCGGTCTTCGGCTCGATGCGGCGCCGGGACCAGCGGGAGAAGGGCCTGCAGTACGTACGCGGGCTGCTCGCCACCCCGGGCCGCAAGTCGATCCGCAACATCGCCCAGCAGGTCGGCGGGGCCGCCGCCGAGCAGAGCCTGCACCACTTCATCGCCGGTTCCACCTGGGACTGGCAGCCGATCCGGACCGCGCTGTCGCAGTACCTGGAGCAGTCCTCCCCGCTCAGCGCGTGGGTGGCCCAGCCGATGGCGATCCCCAAGGGCGGGGAGCACTCGGTCGGGGTCGGGCGGCAGTACGACCCGACCCGGGGGCAGATGTTCCGGGGCCAGCAGGCCTTCGGGATCTGGTTCACCTCGGCCGAGGTGGTCACCCCGGTGGGGTGGCGGCTGTACCTGCCGGAGGACGAGCACGCCGACCACCCGGAGCACTCCGGTCACCCGGACGACGCGGGCGCCACGGCCGCGGGCGCGGGCGCGGGCGAGCGGCCCGGGGAGACGTACGAGGAGTGCGCGGTCACCGGGGTGCTGGACGCCGTACGGCAGGTCGGGGTGCCGCACCGGCCGGTGCTGCTGGACATCCCGGGGATCGGGACCCGCTCCACGATGAACCGTTTCGCCGACGCGAAGCTGCCGGTGCTGGCCCGGATCTCCCCCGCCACCCGGCTGCTGGTGACCGACCCGGCGCTGCCCGGGCACGGCGCGGGCACGCTGACCGCGCGGGACGTGCTGCAGAACGTACGGGCGCTGCGGACCCCGGTCGAATGGGCCGACCCGCTGTACCCGGGGCAGCGGCGGACCTCGCTGGTGGCCGCGGTGCGCGTGATGATGCCGGACCCCTCGCCCGCGCGGCGGCGCCACCTGACCCTGCTCGGCGAGTGGACCGACGCGCGCAGCGCGCCCACGCAGCTGTGGGTGACGGACCTGGCCCGCCCCGTGCCGGTGACCCCGGCGGTGCTGCTGCGGATGACGAAGCAGGCGCGGCGGGTGTCGGCGAGCGCGGCGCGCAGCGTGCAGGAGGTCGGGCTGCGGGACTTCGCGGGGCGCTCACTGCCGGGCTGGCACCGGCACGTGACGATGGCGTCGGTGGCGCACGCGGCGCGCTGCCTCTCCGAGACCGGGATGCCGGTCGGGCGGGAGCTCGTCTAAAGGCTAGGGTCCGTCTGTCCGTCCGTCTGACGGACGGGCAGGGGGTCTGCCGCACAGATCGCGAGAGCAACGGGGGTTCATGGTGCTGAGCGCTGCCGTCACCGCGGCGGGTGACCGGATCCGGTGGGTCGAGCTGGCCGGGGTGGAACCGGCCCGCGTGTACCTGCACGGGCTCGGGGCCACCTCGCCCGCCTACTTCGCGGCGAGCGCCACGCACCCCCTGCTGGCCGGGCGGCGCTCGCTGCTGCTGGACCTGCTGGGGCACGGGCACAGCGACCGGCCCGAGGACTTCCCGTACTCCCTGGAGGCGCACGCCGACGCGGTGGCCGCCGCCCTCGTCGCCGCGGGGGCCCGGGGGGCCGAACTGATCGCGCACAGCATGGGGGGCGCGGTGGCGATCGTGCTGGCCCACCGCCATCCGGAGCTGGTCTCCCGGCTGGTCCTCGTCGACGCGAACCTCGACCCGATCGAGGCGCCCGCGCCGGGCGCGCCGGTCCCGGCCGGGAGCAGCGGGCTCGCCTCCTACTCGGAGGAGGACTTCCTGGCGGGCGGCTGGGCCGAGGTGCGCGACCGCGTCGGGCCGGACTGGTGGTCCACGATGCGGCTGGCCGGGCGGACGGCCCTGCACCGCAGCGCCGTCCACCTCGCGGCCGGGACCACGCCCACGATGCGGGAGTTGCTGGTGGGGCTGCGGATCCCGCGCACCTTCCTGTACCCGGCCGAGGACGGCGCGCTCGCGGGGGCGGCGGAGCTGGAGGCGGCCGGGGTGTCCGTCGTGGCGCTCCCGGCCTGCGGGCACAACGTGATGCTGGACAACGCCGATGGGTTCGCGGAGGCCGCCCGGGCCGCGCTGGACGCGGCGGTGTACGCGCTGGACGGGCGGCGGATCCACACGCTGGAGGACTTCTGGCGGGAGATCGGCGAGGCGGTGGGCGGCCCGGGCGGGTACTTCGGCGGCAATCTCGACGCCTTCAACGACTGCCTGGGCGGCGGCTTCGGCACGCCGGACGACGGCGACTTCCGCATCGACTGGTACGACCACGAGCTGTCCCGGGAGCGGCTCGGGCACGCCGAGACGGCCCGGCAGCTCGAACTGCGGCTGGGCCGCTGCCACCCCACGCACCGCGAGCGGGTCGCCACCGAACTGGCGGCCGCGCGGCGCGGGGAGGGGCCGACGGTCTTCGACTGGCTGACCGAGATCACGGAAGGGCAGGTTCCGGGGGCGCTCCGGCTGCGCTGAGGGCCCGGCGACCCGCACGCACGGCGGCCTTCGTCGGGGGCCTACGTCCGGGGCCGGGTGCGGACGAGGACCTCGCGGGTGCGGCGCAGCCGCAGCGCCATCTGGATCTCCAGCGCCTGGGCGGGCTTCTGCCAGCCCTCGCCGAGGAGTTCGGCGATCCGCTCCAGCCGCCGCGACACCGTGTTGGTGTGGACGTGCAGGGCCTCGGCGGCGTGCGTGGGGCTGCCGCCCGACTCGAAGTACGCCTCCAGGGTGCGGGTCAGCTCGGTGAAGCGGGCCGCGTCGTACTCCAGGACCGGGCCGATGGCCTGGCCGATGAAGGCGTCCACGTCGTGGTCCGCCGACAGCAGCAGGCCCAGGAAGCCGAGTTCGCGCAGGGAGGCGGTGCCCCCGACCCCGTCGAGGGCGGTCAGCGCGTCCAGGCAGCGCGCGGCCTCCTCGTACACACCGGCCACGGCGGCGGCGCCCTTCGCCGGGCCCGCCGCGCCCGTGGAGACCGGGTGCCCGAGCAGCGGGGTGACCTCGGCCGAGACCTGGCGGGCCGCCTCGGAGGGGTCGTCGCCGGGCAGCAGCAGCACGATGCTGCCGCGCCGCACGCCCTTGAGGCCGCCGAGCCGGTAGGCGTACGAACTCGCCCAGGCCACGGCGCGGCCCAGCTCCCCGCCCTCCGGCCGGACCACGACCACCACGTGCGGCACGTCGAGGTCGATGCCCAGGCGCCGGGTGCGTTCGCACAGGTGCGGGTCGGAGGAGTGGTGCGGGCGGTCCAGCAGTTCCTGGAGCAGCTCGTCGTGCACGGGGCCCTCGGCGGCGGCCGTGCCCCGCTGGATCAGGATGAGGGAGGCCACTGACAGGGCCGCCAGCTCCAGCAGCCGAACGTCCTCCTCGGTGAGGGGCTCGGCGGCGTGCAGCACCAGGAACCCGAGGTCCTCGGCGCCCGCGGTGACGGGGGCCACCCACACCTCGCCGGGCAGCCGGACCGGGCGGCGCGCGGTACAGGCGTGCAGGGCGCCCCGGGTGACGGCGGCCTCGTCCAGCCCGGCGGGCCCGCGGGCACTGGTCAGCGGGCGCCCGCCGGGGTCGCGGATCTGGAGTACGCCGTCCAGGGCGTCCCCGGTGGTCCGGGCGAGGGTGTCCAGGCCCGCGCCGTCCAGCACGAGGCGGGCCAGGCGGCCGTGGCAGTCCCACAGGTACCGCACCCGGGTCAGGGTCGCGTCGGCGGCGGACCCGAACCGTTCCAGCTCGGACGCCTCGGCGCGGGCCCGCTCCAGCAGCCGGGCCCTCTCGATGGCGACGGCGGCCAGGTCGGCCAGCGACGCCAGGGTGGCGACCTCGGCGGCGGTGAAGGAACGCGCCCGCCGGTCGGCGCCGTAGAGCACGCCGAGGATGCCGTCGCTGTGCCGGAGCGGGACGGCGACGACCCCGCGCACGCCCTCGGCGCGGATCACGGTGTCCACGCCGGGAGAGTGCGTGAAGGCGGCGTCGTTCAGGTAGTCCGCGCTCCACACGGGGGCGCGGCGTTCGCGGACGAGCGCGCCGAGGCCCTCGCCGGGACCGAGCCGGAGCCCGGCGTCGTAACCGGCGCCGCCGCCGTCGGAGAGGTGCGGGTACGCACTCCCGTCGGCCCGGGTGAAGGCGAGGCACACCAGGTCGAGCCCGAGCAGCCTGCGGCAGCGCCGCGTGATCACGCGGAGCAGGGTGTCGAGGTCGTAGGCGGAGGTCAGGT
The DNA here is from genome assembly GCF_030063135.1 of Streptomyces sp. G-G2. GTDB lineage: Bacteria > Actinomycetota > Actinomycetes > Streptomycetales > Streptomycetaceae > Streptomyces. The sequence continues at coordinate 103,711 of NZ_JASISO010000019.1, read as the reverse complement.
CGTGCGCGGTGTCGACGACCGCGGCGAAGGCGGCCTGCCCGTCGGACGCGTGCGCGGCCATGACCGGGGCCGCGTCATGGGCTGGTGCCCCAGCCCGTGCCGCGGTCGTTGCCCGCGCCCGTACGAGGGCCGTTCCCGCGGGCCCGGCGGCGCCCGGTTCCGCCCCGGGGGCCCGGGTGGGGTGGGGGTGTCGTGAGACGGCGCCGGGTCCGGCGCGGCCACGGATGACGTGGGCCAGGGCCACGGCGCGGGTCAGGGCGGGCCCCGCCCGGCCCCCCGGCCCCGCGCTCAGGAGCGCGTCGAAGTCGGCCGAGGGCGCGCCCCCGGCCAGCATCTCCAGCACGGCGAGTACCGACACCGTGTCCTCGGCCCCGGTGGCGTGCCCCGCTGGTACAGCAGCTGGTTTCATGCGCCCGTTCTCCCGTCCCCCGACGTTAGCGGTACGAATCAAGCCGTCCGAACCTAGGTTCCGCCGTGATCGTGGTCAAGTGAGATGCCCCTGGTCAGGGCGGGCGCGGGTGACTACAGGTCAGCGCGGCGCCGGGCTCAGGGTGTCACCGCGCAGCGTCGGCAGGCCCTGCAGGGCGCGCAGGGTCAGGGCCGCCGCCGTGCCCCAGCCGATCAGTCCCGGCAGGGCCTCGGCGCGGTCGCCGAGGGCCGTCCACATCAGCCGGTGCGGGCGGGCGCCCGCCGCGGCCAGGTCCCGCCAGCGCGGTCCGCCGAGCGTCCGGTCGTACCGCTCGTACAGCAGCCGCGCCGTCGGTACGGCCAGCGGGCCCAGGTCGCGCACGCACAGCGAGGCGAACACCGGGAGCGCCGCCAGGTCAAGGCCGCGCTCCCGGGCTCGCTCCAGACCGCCCAGCCAGGCTCCCAGGACCCCCTCGTACGTCCTGGGGCCCGTCATCGGGCCGAAGGTGACCCCGATGCCCTCGCCGAGCAGTCGCGTACCGGCCGCCAACCCCTCCCCCGAGGCGGGCAGTACGACGATCAGATTGGGCCGGGCCACCGCCGACACCAGCGCCCGCGCCGCGTCGTACGGGCTCGCGCCGCCCGGCGGTGTCGCCGCCACCAGGCCGCCCAGCGGGAGCAGTACGTCGCACACCGGGCCGATGACGGCCGCCCGGCGCGGGCCCCCGTACAGCAGGTTCACCACCCCGAGGCGCTCCGCGAACTCCCGCACCCGCTCCGGTCCGACGCCCGGTACGCCCTCCAGCCACGGAGTCACGCCCTCGGCCGCGAGGCGGCGTACGGCGCCCTCGGCGCCGGGCTCTTCGATAAAGGCAGCACCCATATCCAGCGAGTGTGGGGCGCCGGAGCCCGCCGCACACGGCCGGGCCGGGCCGTGTGTCAACTCAGGCCGCCGCCGGGCAGCGAAGCCGTCGCCGCCCTGGCCAGCCGGGCCCTGCGTGCCATGCGGGCACCCAGTCGGCGCACCGAGTCCAGGGCCGCGTCCACGTCCCCCCCGAAACGGAAGACGGCACCCGGAACGGAAGACGCGCCCAGGTCCGGACGCGAGGCCTGGCGCGGGACCGGACGCGAGCACGGCCGGAACCCGGACCCGGTGAACCGGGCCGGCGAGGCCTCCGGCCCGATCCAGCACATACCCAGGGTCTCGGCCGCCGCGGCCAGTTCCCGCAGCCGCCCCGCGGAACCCCCCTCCGCGGACACCTCGGGGCTCACGAAACCGGCGGCGGGCTTCCCCCGCCAGCCGCCGCGCGCGAGCGCCTCCGGCAGCGGGAGCGGCGCGCCGAAGAGGATGCCGTCGGCCTCGGCCAGCAGCTCCCACTTCGCCTCGTCCAGCTCCCCCGCCGCGACCAGCAGGCTGCGCGCACCGGCCTCCGCGGCGCCGTCGCGCGCCACGAAGGCCCGTGCACACGCCCTGCCCGCGTGCACGACCACGATCAGCGGGGGTGGGGTCACCCCCATCCCGTGTCACCCGCGGACGGGCGGGTACTGACGGCACGGCGGACACGGAGGGCACGGAGGGCACGGGCGGCGCTGAGGTGGTTCATGGTGACACTTTCTGAAGAGAAACATACCCATCGGAATGATGATGGCTCTGACGAGAGAAAAGAAAAAGACTCCGGCGTACGAAATATCCGAACCGGCGTCGGCACCCTGCCGACGCGCTGTCGGCACAGGCTCCGGAAACCCCAGCTCAGGCGGCCACTCGAACGAGCGGCCCGGGGCCGCCCAGCAGCACCCGGCGCAGGGCCCGGCCGATGTCGCCGGGACCGCTCCCCAGATCCGAACCGAGTGATTCCGCGAGCATTCGGTATGTTTCGGGAGACTTTCCAGCCACGACGGCACGCAATTCGGCCCGGAACTCCTGGTGGCGGCCCAGCGTCAGCTCGGCCTCCACCCACTGCCTCAGTGCGGAGATCCGGGTCGATTCCAGGTCCGCGATCCGCGCGGCCAGCCTCGGCCCCGCATGGATCCCCTCGAAGGCGGGCCCACGCCACAGCCGCAGCGCGCCGCGCAGTCGCCGGGCGGCCACGGCGAACTCCCCGCGCGCCATGGCCCGGTAGCCCGCACCGGTCTCGCGGGCGAACTCGTGCTGGTCGCTGCGGCCGCCCCCGGTGTCGAGTAAGAATCCGCCGGGCAGCGAGACCAGCACGGTCTCGGGGGTGCGCCGCCCGGCGGAGTCGGCAGCTCCGGCGAGCAGTTCACGGATCTGGCGCACCGAGGTCAGCAGGACCGAGCGGGCCAGTTCACCCGCGGGATCACCCACCGGGCCGCCCGCCGGGCCGCCCGCCGAACCGTGTTCCGAGAGCTCCGAGAGCTCTGCGGTGAGGACGCTGGTGGGGACCATCTGGTCGGCGTAGGCGGCGAGTACGGCGAAGACCTGCCGGGCGGGCTGCGCCACGGGGACCACCGGCACACCGTTCTCCAGGGCACGGAGCCCGCCGAGTACCTCGATGTCCATGAATCCCTCCCCAGAGCACGACGCGACACGGTCGACACGACGTCCATCCGACCCTGTGGGAAAAAATAATACCCGGAAGTTTTTTTTAAGGGAATGGCTTGGACGCATCAACGGCGTGACCCCGGGCACAAGAAACCGGCCTTCCCCGTCGACGACGACGGGGAAGGCCGGTGGAAGAAGCTCGCGCAGCGGCCCCCCGGGGCCGCCCGCTCAGGCGACCTCGGCCGCGGGACCGCCCGCCCGCGGGCGTCCGGCCGCCGGGCGTCCCGCCTCCGGGCCCCGGTCGGACTCGCCCGGCGCCGCGCCGCCCGGGAACCGCCGCAGCCCCGCGCAGTCGCACAGGTGGGCCCCCTGGGGGCCGTGCAGCGCCCGGCCGCCACGGCCCGGTGCGGTGTCGAGCCGGATCGCCACGGCCGACACGACGAGGCTCGGCATCACGCTCGTGTAGAGCGCCGACACCTCCTCGTCGAGGGTGAGCCCGAGGATCTGCGACATGACGTTGAGCCCGGCGAACGATCCCACGATCAGGCGGGACGGCTGCAGCGGATCCACGTGCGAGAGCAGCTCACCACGGGTTTTCGCCTCTGTCATCAGCTCGGTGTGCAGGTCGATCCACCCCTGGTAGGGCGCCGTCCGGTCCAGGGAACGGCCGTTCTGCTCCAGCGTGAGCCGGGCGCTGCCGCGCATCAGCACGTCGTGCTGGAGCCGGTGCGAGAAGATCATGCCGATGTCGACGAACTGCTGCGCCCTGAATTCCTGCGGGGTGTAGGCGGGTTCGATGTTCACCTGCGCTTCGATGACCGCCTGCGCCAGGTCCTCCTTCGAATCGAAGTGGAAGTACAGGGCGCCCTTGGTGACTCTGGCGATCTTGACGATGTCGGTCAGTTTCGCGGCGTCGTAGCCCCGGTCCTCGAAGACCACCGCGGCCGCTTCCAGGATCGCCTGGCGCGTCCGCACGGCGCGGTCCTGCTTCACCTGGGGTCGTTCAGTCCTCATCAGTCGTTCTGTCCCTCTCCATGCCCCCGTTCCACCGGTATTACATGCCCCGGGGTACGTACTTCGGAGTACAGCTTCACACCATCGAGAAGCCGCCGTCCACAGGCATGGTCACCCCTGTGACGAACGAGGCACGCCCGCTGCACAGCCAGACGGCCGCCTCCGCTATTTCCGCGGGTTCCGCCGTACGGGGCTGCGGCGTTGCCGCGTGGAGCTGCGCCTCGACCCCGGGTACGGCGGCGAACCACTGCTCGACCACCTCGGTCCGGGTGGTGCCCGGGGCCACCGCGTTGACCCGGATGCCCTGGGCGGCGTACTCCGCGGCGGCGGCCTTGGTGAAGCCGATCACCGCGTGCTTGGCGGCGACGTACGGGGCGGCCACCGGGGTCGCCAGCAGGCCGCCGACACTGCTGTTGTTGACGATCGCGCCGCCACCGGTCTTCAGCATGGCGGCGATCTCGTCCCGCAGGCAGTTCCACGTGCCGCGCACGTTCACTTCCATGATCTGCTCGTACAGGTCGTCGCCCATCTCGTGCAGCGGGGTCCGGCCGACCCCCCAACCCGCGTTGTTGAAGGCGCAGTCCAGCCGGCCGAACCGGCGCACCGCGACATCGACCGCCGCCGCGGTGTCCCCCGCACGGGTGACGTCGGTGACGGCGTACTCGACGCGCGCGCCCTGGGCGCGCAACTCCTCGGCCAGCTCCTTGAGCCGGTCCTCGCGGCGCGCGGCCAGCACCAGGGCGGCCCCCTCACGGGCGAACACGCGGGCCGCGGCGGCGCCTATGCCGCTGCTGGCGCCCGTGATCAACGCGACCTTGCCGTCGAGCATCCGCTCCCCTGCCATTGCCTTCTCCTTTTCGCGGTCATCGCGTCCTGCGCGGTTCCCGCGGTCCTCGCGACCTTCGTGGTTCTCGTTCACAGTGGATGCGCGCCGCCCGGCCGATGCCCGGACGGACGCGCGGTGCGGACCGGTCAGGCGGCCCAGGCCCGGTCCGCGGCGGCCTCGTGGTCGAGGGTGCGCAGGAGTTCCTCGTCGATCTCCTCCAGGGAGCCGACCAGGTGCCGTACGCCCGCCTCGCGCATCAAGCCCGCCTGGAAGCCGTACTTGAAGGGGCTCGGGTGGCCGATGAACGGCACGCGCAGCTCCCGGGCCGCCTCCGAGACCCGGGCGACGTCGTCGATGAAGACCACCTGGTCGTAGTCGAAGCCGAAGGTGTCGACGGCGATCTCGTGGATCCCTGGCCGGAAATCGTTGGTGCAGACGTAGCCCGGCTCGTCGAAGAGGTGCGCGTAGCGGCCGAGGTAGGTGTCGAAGTGGTCCTTGTCCAGGCCGCCGTAGCAGACGGTCCGCAGACCGAGGGCCCGCAGCCGGTGCAGCAGCTGCTCGGCGCCGGGCAGCACCGCGAGGGGATGGCGGGCCAGGTGGGCCGCGCGCTCCTCGAAGTAGACCTCCAGCACCTTCTCCGGGGACCAGTCGACGCCCGCCGCGGCGCCGAGCGCGCGGGCGGCGACGGTGCGGGTCTGCGAGAAGACCGAGCGCTCCACGTCCGCGTCGTACGTGCCGCCGCGGCTGGTGATGAACTGATGGATCACCGGGCTGAAGGTGTCGTTGAGCAGGACACCGTCGATGTTGACGGCGGCGAGCCGCAAGTGCCCCAGCGGGCGGACGGCGTGGCGGGCGGGCATCGGTGTCTCCCAACGGCGGGGGCCGCACGGGGTGGCAGGCACTGCGGGCGGCAGGCGCGCTCCGAACAGTTACAGCCACGGGCACATCGGGCGGCCCCCAAAAAAATACTCCGAGGTGTTCAGTTGCTGCTGCGGGAAAAGATACCGGACTACTGTCCGGTTTCACTTGCCCGGCCGAAATTCGACGGAGGGTGACAAAGAGATCGTTCCCGCGTCACTGAACTGCGAAAACCTTGCGTGGATTGATCAATTCCGCTAGATCCGGCCATGTGGAGTGTGTCACTTCTGGCCCCCAAGACCTGTGATCATCGGGTAATTCTCTGGCTGTCAACCAAACCCGGAAGTACGTACTTGGCGATGGCAAGCCCGATCGACTTCCGGCCATGATCTAGAGGGACTTCATGATCACGATCCTGGAACCGACGGGCGACCTCGCCACCCCTCCCTCCCCCGCGCCCTCCGCCGCACTCCCCGCCGCGCCGTCCGCCGTGCCGCCCTCCGGACCGACCGCCGTGCCGACCGCCGTGCCGCTCGGCGAGTTGCCCTGCGGCCCGACCGCGCGGCCGCTCGGCGAGTTGTCCTCCGTGCCGGCCGACGGGCTCTCCGCCGTGCCCGGCTGCGTCTGCCCGGTCCCGGACGGGCCGGAGCAGCGGCTGACGAGCACCGTGCCCAGAGAGCTCGTGCACCGCGCGGCCGTCGCCGAGGTCTTCCTCACGGGCATGTGCCGCCCGGCCGAGGACCGGTTCCACGTGACCGCCCAGCTCCCCCGCGGACACAGCTTCTTCACCCCGATCGCGGGTACGCACTACGACCCGATGATGGTCTGCGAGACCATCCGCCAGGTGGGTTCCTACATCGCCCACGAGGGCTTCGGCGTACCGCTCGGCCACCAGTTCCTGCTCTGGGGACTCGACTACACCACGGTGCCCGAGAACCTCGTCATCGGGGACACCCCGGCCTCCCTCGACCTCGAAGTCACCTGCTCCGAGATCCGGATGCGCGGCAAGCACCTCCAGGCGCTGCGGTACAAGGTCGTCATGCGGCACGAAGGTGTCGTGGTCGCCACCGGCGACGTCGGCTACACCGTGACCTCCCCGGCCGTGTACCGGCGGCTGCGGGCCGAGCAGTTGGGCCGCCGCCCCCTGCCCTCGCTGCCCTCGGCGCCCCTGCAGCCCGCTCAGGTCGGCCGGTTCTCGCCCTTCGACGTGGTGCTCGCCGCCACCTCCCCGGCCGACACCGGGGTCACCTGGCAGCTGCGGTACGACACCCGGCACCCGGTGCTCTTCGACCACCCCGGCGACCACCTGCCGGGGATGGTGCTGCTGGAGGCGGCCCGCCAGGCCGCGGTGGCCCTGACCCCGGCGCCCGCTGTCATGCCGGTGTCAGTGGTCAGCACCTACCAGCGGTACGCGGAGTTCGGCACGCCGCTCTGGATCCACGCCGTGCGGACCGGCCCCGCCACCGTCCGGGTCACCGGGACGCAGGACGACGAGGAGGTCTTCCTCGCCGTCGTGGGTACCGGGCAGGTGCGGGCCATGCCGTTCGAGATGACCCCCTGACGAGTGCGAGCGCGCACCCGCGACGGCGCACCCGCGCCGAAGGGCCCGGCCCGCCGTGAACGTGACGGCGGTCCGGGCCCTTCGGGTAGGTCGGGTCCAGCGGGTGCCCGACTAGCGGGCACCAGCGGGCACTACTTGAGCTTGGTGCCGGTCGAGCGCAGGTTCGCGCACGCCTCGGTGACGCGCACGGCCATGCCCGCCTCGGCGGCCTTGCCCCAGGTGCGGGGGTCGTACTTCGACTTGGTGCCGACCTCGCCGTCGACCTTCAGGACCGCGTCGTAGTTGCGGAACATGTGCTCCACGACCGGGCGGGTGAAGGCGTACTGGGTGTCGGTGTCGAGGTTCATCTTCACGACGCCGTTCTCCAGCGCGGTGGCGATCTCCTCGGCGGTGGAGCCGGAGCCGCCGTGGAAGACGAAGTCGAACGGCGAGGACGTGCCGTACTTCTCGCCGACACCGGCCTGCAGGTCCTTGAGCAGCTCGGGACGCAGGACGACGTTGCCCGGCTTGTAGACGCCGTGGACGTTGCCGAAGGAGGCGGCCAGCAGGTAGCGGCCCTTCTCGCCCAGGCCCAGGGCCTCGGCGGTGCGCAGCGCGTCATCGACGGTCGTGTACAGCTCGTCGTTGATCTCGTGGCTGACGCCGTCCTCCTCGCCACCGGTCGGGGTGATCTCGACCTCAAGGATGATCTTGGCGGCGGCGGCCTTGGCGAGCAGTTCCTGGCCGATGGCCAGGTTGTCCGCGAGGGTCTCGGCGGAGCCGTCCCACATGTGCGACTGGAACAGCGGGTTCAGGCCACGGGCCACGCGCTCGGCGGAGACCTCCAGGAGCGGACGTACGTAACCGTCCAGCTTGTCCTTGGGGCAGTGGTCCGTGTGCAGCGCGACGGTGATGTCGTACTTCGCGGCCACGATGTGGGCGAACTCGGCCAGGGCGACCGCGCCGGTGACCATGTCCTTGTTGTACTGGCCACCCAGGAACTCCGCACCACCGGTGGAGATCTGGATGATGCCGTCGCTCTCGGCCTCCGCGAAGCCGCGCAGGGCAGCGTGCAGGGTCTGGGTCGAGGTCACGTTGATCGCCGGGTAGGCAAACTTGCCTGCCTTCGCCCGGTCGAGCATCTCGTTGTAGACCTCGGGGGTTGCGATGGGCATCTGTCCGCTCCTTGGATGTGCGGGGAGTGTGCTTATTGCGGGCCCTGACCTGGGGGCGACGTTGCCGTCGGGGCTATCTTTCCAGACTCCGCACGACACTCCACCTCGACGTCGGCCCGGGACCTGCCGCGCCGGGCCAGGTGAGGGTGACGTCGACTCCGTACGGCATGCCGAAG
>NZ_JASISO010000019.1:0-95204 GCF_030063135.1 Streptomyces sp. G-G2 | reverse complement strand
GGGCGGAGTGTTTCACGTGAAACACTCCGCCCGGCCGGAAAGACGCAGGTCAGGACCTCTCCAGCGAGGGACGGGGACCTAAGTCACCAGTTCCCGGCGGGCCCGTTCCCGCGGGAGCCGGTCCTCCGGGGCCCGACATCGAGCACCTGAGGCAGGCGTCCGGCGTCCGGCGTCGGGCGTCCGGCGTCCCGCACCCGGCACCGGCGTCAGGCGTCAGGAGAGGCCGAGGTCCCCGAGGCGGTAGCCGGTCAGGTAGTCCAGGCCGGCCGCGGCGATGGCGTCGGCGGCGCCCCGGTCCACGATCGTGGCGACGGCCACGACCTCGCCACCGGCCTCACGGACCGCCTCGACGGCGGTCAGCGGGGAGCCGCCGGTGGTCGAGGTGTCCTCGACCACCAGGCAGCGACGGCCCTTCACCTCGGTGCCCTCGATGCGGCGCTGCATGCCGTGGGCCTTCTGCGCCTTGCGCACGACGAAGGCGTCCAGACGCTGACCGCGCGCGGCGGAGGCGTGCAGCATCGAGGTCGCCACCGGGTCGGCGCCCAGGGTCAGACCGCCCACGCAGTCGAAGTCGAGGCCGGCGGTGAGGTCGAGCATGACCTGGCCGACCAGCGGGGCCGCCTCGCCGTCGAGGGTGATCCGGCGGAGATCGATGTAGTAGTCCGCCTCCCGCCCGGAGGAAAGCGTCACCTTGCCGTGCACCACGGCCTTGTCCTTGATCTGCTGGAGCAGCTCACCACGTACGTCACTCATGCCCATGAGCTTAGAGGGCGGGCCGGGAGCCGGACGCCTGGAGACGGCGCCACGTCCAGGTGGTGGACAGCTCCAGCGGGTCGATGGGGGTGACCAGGCGGGGCTGGGTGTTCAGGCCGTTGGGCGGGCCGGACTGCGGCTCGACGCAGACGGTGTCCTCGGGCTGGTCGTAGACGACCACCCACTCGGCCCGGCTCGTCAGCCGCAGCTCCAGGGCGCCGGGCCAGGTGAGGGTGACGTCGACTCCGTACGGCATGCCGAAGCAGTCGTCCCAGGGGCCGGGCAGCGGGGTGACGCGGCGGCCGGTGGGGAGGTAGTCCTCGCCGCGCTCCTCCTGCCAGGCGGGCTCGAAGGCGATCCGTACGTCCTCCCCGACCCCGAGGTTGCGGCGGAACCAGGGGTGCCAGCCGACCTGGGCCGGGAAGGAGTCGCCGTACGTCTCCACGCCCATGGCCAGGGTCACGGACTCCGCGCCGAGGGCGAAGGTCTGGGTCACCCGGCCCTGGAACGGCCACGGTTCGGCGAGGTCGTAGGTGAAGGCCGCCTCCTCCACGCCCTCCGTTTCGGGCACGCCGGTCACGGCGGGAATCCAGGCAGCGTGCCGGCCGAAGCCGTGGATGGCGTGGGGCGGGTGGTTCAGGGGCATCTGGTAGAGCACGCCACCGTCCCGGAATCGGCCGTCCCCCAGCCGGCCGCACCACGGGACCATCGGGAAGGAGCCGAAGTCCTCGCCCTGGCGCAGCAGTTCCAGCCCGTCGACGCGCAGACTGCTGATCCGGCAGCCGTTCTCCTGGTCGACGGTCAGTTCGGCGCCACCGGCGCTCAGTCGCGTACTCATGCCCCGACCCTAAGGGCTGTCCCGTGAGCCCAGGGGCCGTCCTGCGATCCGCGGCGGGTCAGCGGCCGGTCAGCGGCGCCGGCGCAGGGCCCGGCCGACGACGACCGCCGAGGCGAGGGCGAGGGCGGCGGCGGGGGCGAGCCAGCGCAAGTTGAGGGCCTGGACCCCGCCTTCGGGCGCGGGGACGGGCGCGTAACGGCCGCGCGGGGGCGCGTGGTCGACCTCCTCGGCGCTGCGGCCGATCATGGTGCGCCGGGCGTGGGCGGCCTCGGCGGGCGGGCGCGGGGTGTCCCCGAGGTCACCGAACTCGCCGAACTCCCGTTCGGCGAAGGGGTCCAGCGAAGGCGGGGGGACCTCGGCGTCGAAGAGGCTCGCGCTCACCTCGATGATCTCGGGCCCGGTGGGGCCGTCCTCCCCGGACGCGTCCTGCTCACCGGCTACGTCCTGCTCGCCGGGTACGTCCTGCTCGCCGAGCGCGTCCTGCTGCCCGGGCGCGCCGTTCGGCTGCCCGGGGGCGCCTCGCTCCGCGCCGGGCGCGTCCTGCCCCCCGGGCGCGTCCGGCTCCACGGCGGCCGGTGCCGTGATGGTGGTCGCCAGGTTCGCGCAGGCCCGGTCCAGCAGGCGGCGCACCGCCGTCACCGTCGCCCCGGCCGGGAACGCCGCGGCGCGCCCGTCGGCCCCGCCCCCGGCGGTGAAGTCCAGCAGGGTGCCGCCGTCCCGCGGGGTCAGCCGCAGCGCGAGGGTGACCTTCACGGAACCGGTGCCCCGGACCTCCGCGCCCTCGGCCCCGGCCTCGAAGACGTCCTCGTCCCGCTCGGTGACGGTCAGCGCGCCCCGGTAGGTGACGGTGCTGCCGCCGACCCGGAGTTTCAGCCGCCCGGACAGCGGGCCGGAGGCCTCGTCGGCGTCCTGCTGGAAGCCGGGCACGCACCGGGCCAGGCGGGCGGGGTCCCGCAGCACCCCTCGCAGGTCGGCTGTCGGTACCGGAACGAACACCTGATGCTCCATGGCGCCGAGCCTACTCACGGCGCGGGCCCGTCGGAGGGTTTCGCGCCCTACTCCGCGCCCTGCTGCGCGCCTTACGAGGAGTCGGCGTAGCGCGGGTGCGGGAGGGTCGAGGGAGGCAGGCCGCGCATCCGGGCCCGTTCGGCGTCGCGGGCCGCGTCCTGGAGGGCTCCGGTGGACAGGGACCGCAGCACCGGCGCGTCGCGCTCGACGCGCAGCTCCGGGACCGCTTCCCGGGCGGACAGGACGAAGCCCCAGTCCTGCGGCGGGGTGGCCGCGCCGCCCGCGGTGCGGTCCGGGCCCGCCGCGAACCCGGTGAGCCGCCCGCCCGCGCTGTACGGCGCGGTGCGCAGGCCCGCGGCGCGCAGGGTGGTCTCGACGGTCCAGTACGTCCGGGGGCGGCTGGTGAACGGGCCCGCGTGCACCGCGAGCCGCCCGCCGGGCCGCAGCGCCCGCGCGGCCAGCCCGTAGAACTCCTGGGAGTACAGCTTGGTGCTGGGGGTGATCCCGGGGTCGGGGAGGTCGGACAGGATGACGTCGTACCCTCCGGCCGCGGCGGGTCCGCGCAGCCAGTGGAAGGCGTCCGCCGTCACGACCCCGATCCGCGGGTCGGCGTACACGTGGTCGTTGAGCTGGGACAGCATCGGATCGGTGCGGGCCAGCCGGACCACTCCGGGGTCGAGTTCGACCACGGTGAGGGACTCGACGTCCGGGTAGCGCAGCACCTCGCGCGCGGCCAGTCCGTCGCCGCCGCCGAGGACGAGCACCCGGGTGTGCGGACCCGCCATCGCGGGGTGCACGAGTGCCTCGTGGTAGCGGTACTCGTCGTAGCCGCTGACCCGCAGCCGCCCGTCGAGGTACAGGTCCAGGGAGCGCGGGGAGCCGGTGGGCGGCCCGGTGACGATCAGTTCCTGTACGTCGGTCTGTACGGCGACCCGGACCTCGTCGCCGTAGACGGCGCGCCGGGCCACCCGTTCGAAGTCCCCGGCCAGCACGGTTGCCGCGGCGAGGACGAGCAGGACGCTCACGTTCGCGGCCAGCAGCAGCCAGCGGCCGCGGCGGCTCAGGTCGCGGCGGAACAGCCACAGGACGAGCGTCCCGCCCGCGACCGCGTTGACGGTGCCGGTGAGCATCGCGCCCGTGAGCTGGCCGAGCATCGGCAGCAGCAGGAACGGGAAGGCCAGTCCGCCGACGAGCGCGCCGACGTAGTCGGCGGCGAAGAGGTCGGCGACGGCGCCGCCCGCGTCCTGCCGCCGGACCCGCTGGATGAGGGTCATCAGCAGCGGGATCTCGGCTCCTATCAGCACGCCGATGGCGAGGGAGAAGCCGACGAGGGCCGGTCTGGACTCGCCGAACCAGGCGAAGCTCGCGTACAGCGCCATGGCGGAGAGCCCGCCGACCAGCGCGAGCAGCGCCTCGATGACGCCGAAGCCGAGCGCGGGGCGCTCGCGCAGGCGTTTGGCGAGCAGGGAGCCGACGCCCATGGCGAAGACCATGACGGAGAGCACCACGGACGCCTGGGTGACGGAGTCACCGATCAGGTAGGAGCCGAGGGCGAGCAATTCCAGTTCGTACACGAGCCCGCAGGCGGCGCAGACGAAGACGGTGGCCAGGACGAGGAGCCGGCCGGTCCGGGGCCGCACGGGCAGGGTGGCCGGGACGGTGTCCCTGCCCCTCGGCGCCACTGCCGGAAGCACTCCGCCGGGGGCGGAACGGTCGATCATGAAGCGAACCGTACGTCACGGCCTGCCCGCACCCAGTCACCCACATGGGTGCAAGTGGCGCACCGTTCCAGCCAGTTGGCGTAACCGCGCGGCAATGAGGAAACGATCGTGCGCCGGTCTGCGCGGCCGCCCGGCGCGAGCCGCGAACGGCGACGAGGACACCCCCGCGGGCGTCGGCGGCCGCATGCCCCCGGCGGACCGCGCGGGCCCGGCGCACCGGCGCCCCCACGCTCCCCGGCGGCCTACAGCACGGGCACCGCCATCCGCACGCCCACCCGGGTCCGGGTCGCGACCAGCTGTCCTTCCTGCGGGTACGCGTGCCAGGTGCGCCAGCGCACCTGCCCCTCGTCGCGCTGCGCGAGCAGGGCGGTGAAGGCGTGCGGACTGCCCGGGAAGGTTCCGGCCAGCCCGTTCGGGTGATCCGCGACCAGAGCGAGCAATTCCTGCGCCCGTCCCGCGAAGGACCCCTGCGAAAGGGTCTCGACCCGTGCGGCGAACTCGTACTCCCAGTCACCCACCCGTTTGGCCACTCCGAGGGGCAGGGGGGTGCTGCTGCCGGGCATGCAGGCGACCGTTTCCGAGCAGAGCACGTCACCCTCCTCCAGCAGCACCTGATGGGAGGCTCCGAGCAGGCGCAACTCGACTTTCGCGCTCGCCAGTTCGAGGTGCAGTACGGCCAGGGCGGGCAGCCGCTCCCGACCCAGGGCCCAGGCGAGGTCGGCGGCACGCGTGTCGGTGTAAGTGGTCTGGAGGGTCGTGAGCATGAGTCGGCTCCGCAAACGCGCGAGGGGAGAGGGGCCGGAGCCCGCCAGCGGTAATCAACGGGTGGGGGGTCACCGGCTCTGGTCCACAGGAAGTCCAGCGAGGTCCGAGGACTGGTCTACTCAACCGAGGGAATCATGAAAGGCACGGCACTCACAGCGCTTTTACCCAACTTGACGGGGTTTACATCCCCCCGGGGGCTACACAGTTCAGGTGTTCAACCAGGAGCCTCCCGAGGCGGTCCTACAAGCGGTTCAACCAGCGCTTCAACGGAAACCCACCCGACGCAAAGCACTCCCGCCGGGCACCTTCCGCGCGCATATACCGCTCACCTAACCCACCTCCAGGGTCAGCTCCCGCCGCACCCTCCGCCACCGCAGGAGGACGATCCGCAGGAACTGCTCGAACACGACGAGTGCGACGAGCAGGACGAGTGCGAGGAGTGGTGCGAGGAGTGCGACGAGGACGACCCCCCGTCCGACCCCCCGTCCCCCACCCACCAGCTGCCGGACCCGGACGACGAGCCGGAGGAGCCCCGGCCCCCGCCCCGCGCCAGGAACCAGAAGAAACCGATCAGCAATACCGCCACACCGATGAAAAAGGCCAGGAACATGGTCCTCGACCCCCTTCTGTTACGCCCGGTCCCCCGGGGGCGCGGGATCCCCTCGTCCCGCGTGCCGGGGTGATTCCCGCGTCCCGTTCCGGCCAAAGCACACTTGAGCAACTCCAGAGGTTGACCAAGGATGGGCCCCATGAGCGCACCCGCGGGCGGCAGCCGCCCCCTCCTGAACCGCCGTCTCGCCTCGTTCGGCACCACGATCTTCGCGGAGATGTCCGCCCTGGCGACGAGCACGGGATCGATCAACCTCGGCCAGGGGTTCCCCGACACCGACGGTCCGGCCGAGATCGCCGAGGCGGCCTCCCGCGCGGTGCTCTCCGGCCGCGGCAACCAGTACCCGCCCGGTCCCGGCGTCCCCGAACTGCGCGCCGCGATCGCCCGCCACCAGCAGCGCTTCTACGGGTTGTCCTACGACCCCGACAGCGAGATCCTGGTCACCGCCGGTGCGACGGAGGCCATCGCCGCCGCCCTCCTCGCCCTCCTCGAACCGGGCGACGAGGTCATCGCCCTCGAACCCTTCTACGACTCCTACGCCGCCTGCATCGCCATGGCGGGCGCCACCCGCGTCCCGGTGACCCTGCGCCCGCACGCCGGAGCCTTCGCCCTCGACCTCGACGAACTGCGCGCCGCCGTCACCCCGCGCACCCGGCTGCTGCTCCTGAACACCCCGCACAACCCCACGGGCACGGTGCTGACCCCGGCCGAACTCGCCGAGATCGCCGCCCTCGCCGTCGAACACGACCTGCTCGTGGTCACCGACGAGGTGTACGAGCACCTGGTGTTCGAGGGCGCCCACACCCCGCTGGCCTCGCTGCCCGGCATGCGCGAGCGCACGGTCACCATCTCCTCCGCGGGCAAGACCTTCTCGTTCACGGGCTGGAAGGTCGGCTGGGTCACGGCGCCGCCCGAGCTGGTCGGCGCGGTCCGCTCGGCCAAGCAGTTCCTGACGTACGTCGCCTCGGGCCCGTTCCAGTACGCGATCGCCGAGGCCCTGGACCTGCCGGACAGCTACTACGACGGCTTCCGCGCCGACATGGCCCGCAAGCGCGACATCCTCTCCACCGGCCTGACGGCGGCGGGCTTCGAGGTCTACGCCCCGGCGGGCACGTACTTCATCACCACCGACATCGCCGGCTTCGGGGAGCGCGACGGCCTGGACTTCTGCCGTCGGCTCCCCGCCCTGTGCGGGGTCGTCGCCATCCCCAACCAGGTCTTCTACGACGACAAGTCCGCGGGCGCCACCCAGGTCCGCTTCGCCTTCTGCAAGAAGGACGCCGTCCTCCAGGAGGCCGCCACCCGCCTCGGCCGCCTCTCCCGGCGCTGAACCGGGGCCGCGCCCCACGGGGAGCGGGCGCGGCCGCCGGGGGCCGCGCCCTGCACCTGGTCCTACACCTGGTCCTCCACCTCGTAGTCGAACCAGACCCGGTGGGTGCCGTCCGGGTCCACCGTCAGGCCGCCCGAGCCCGTGATTCCGGCGAGGGCGGCGGTGCCACTGCCGGGGACGATCAGGAAGAACTCCGCCTCGCGGGACGGACCACCGGTGGTGGTCGCCGAGTGCGCGAAGTTGAAGGTGCCCGCGCGGCCGTCGAGCGCGCCCTCGAAGGACTCCATCGCCACGTACGTGCCCACGCTCTTCGCCTGGTCGAACGCGTAGCTGAAGAGGGTGGCCGACGTCCCGGTCAGACCGGCCCCCTCGTAGTGTTTCTCCATGGTGGCCACGCCCACCGGGAGCCCGGTTTCCACCGGGGGTTCCGGGGCGAGCGGTGCCGGGGTGAAACTGACCACCTTGAACGTGCCCGAAGCTCTCATCCGACGAGCGTACGCAGGGGCACTGACACGCACGCGTACGCAGGCTGCAGCCGGAGAGCCGGGGGACATGAGTACGGGCACGCGCACGGTGACGGCTTCGGCGCGTCCGGGAACGGCGGGCCTGTCGGCCGGGGCGACCGCGCTGGCGGTGTTCGCCGTCGTCCGCGGCGGCGGGGTGCTCCTGATCGCCCTCGGGGCGTGGTGGGCGGGCAAGGACCCGGTCGCCGTGCTCGGCACCTCCTGGGACTCCGGCTGGTACATCGCGATCACCGAGCACGGCTACGGGCGCAGCCTGGCGTGGCCCGCCACCGGGTCCGTACAGAGCGATCTGGCCTTCTTCCCGCTCTACCCCTCGCTGATGCGGCTCACGTGCGTCCTGCTGCCCGTGGGGGCCGCCGGAGCCGGGCTCCTGGTGGCCTGGTCGGCGGCCGCCGCGGCCGCCGTCGGGGTGTACCGGGTCGGCGAGCGGGTCGCCGGGAAGCGGGCCGGGGTGCTGCTGGTGGCGCTGTGGGGGGTCCAGCCGCACGCCGTGGTGTTCACCACCGGGTACACGGAGTCGCTGCTGGCCGCGCTGGCCGCCTGGTCGCTGTACGCGCTGCTGCGCGAGCGGTGGTTGTGGGCGGCGGGCCTGGCGATACTCGCCGGGCTGACCCGGCCGACCGGCATCGCGGTGGCCGCGGCGGTGTCGGTGACCGCCCTGTACGCGCTGGTGGCGCGCGGGGAACACCGCCGGGCCGAGGTGTGGGCGGCCGGGCTGCTGGCTCCGGCGGGCTGGGCGGCGTACCTGCTGGCCGTGGGGTGGCGGCGCCGCGATCCGCTGGGCGGCTACTTCGCCGTCCAGGACGCCTGGGGCTCGCGCTTCGACTTCGGGGCCGGGGCGGTGCGCGCGGCCTCGCGGGTGCTGACCGGGCAGGGCTCGCCGAACTCCGCGATGACGCTGGCCGTCCTGGCGCTGGCGGTGGGCCTCGCGGTGCTGCTGGCGCTGGACCGGGCACCGCTGCCGCTGCTCGTGTACACCGCCGTCCTGCTGGTGATCACCCTCGGCGGGGCGGGGTTCTTCGACTCCAAGCCGCGGTTCCTGCTGCCCGCGTTCCCGCTGCTGCTGCCGCTCGCGGCCGCGATGGCGAGAGCCCGGCCGCGGACCGCGGTCGTGGCGACCGGGGCCCTGGCCGGGCTCTCGTACCTCTACGGGACGTATCTGATGCTGATCTCGCACGTCCCGCTCTAAGGCGTTCGGCGGGGCGACTCAGTTCTTGGAGTCGTCGTCGCCTTCGGCGCCTTCGGCGCCCTCGGCGCTGTCCTTCTTCTCGGACTTGCCGGCGTCGGCGGACTTGTCCGCCGAGTCGACGTCCTTCTCCAGGCCGAACTGCTCCAGGAGCCACTTGTCGAACTCGATGGACGCGCGGACCCAGCTGACCGTGGAGGACACGAAGTGCTCCAGCGAGACGCCGGTGCCGATCAGCATCTGCGCCTCACCGATCAGACGGACCGAGCCGTCGTCGTGGGTGTGGCTGTAGACCTTGGGCCACAGGGTGCGGCGGTTCCAGTCGTCGATGGCCTCGAGGAGCTGGTGCTTCTCCTCGATGGCGTGCGGGCGGTCGTAGAACGTCCGCACCGAGAAGACCTGCTGCTCGTCTTCACCGCGGAACATGAAGTACGTGCGGAAGTCCTCCCACGGCGCCGCGAGGTCACCCTCGTCGTCGACGACGTACTTCAGCTCCATCTGCTCCAGGAGCTGCTTGACCAGATCCTGGTCGGGGACGACGGGGCCCGCCGGTCCTGTGGCCTGCGGTTCGGGCTGACCCCCGAAGTTCGGAATCGAGGCCGGGTCGATGCTCACCGTGTACTTCCCTTCGTGCGGATACCTTCATCCTCTCCCATCGCGCCCACCCCGTGTCCACCCCCGCACCCACGATCCGCTCCGGGCGGACACGTATAAGAGCTGGTTAAAGGGGATGCGCGGCGGTGCCTGCCCGAAGGCCGGCACCGCTACAGGGCCTTGCCCACCAGCAGGTCCTCGCCCGCGACGTCCACGCGTACCGTGTCGCCGTCCTTGACCTCGCCCGCCAGGATCTCCCGGGCCAGGCGGTCACCGATCGCCGTCTGGATCAGCCGCCGCAGCGGGCGCGCGCCGTACGCCGGGTCGTTGCCCTTGTCCGCCAGCCAGGCCAGCGCCTCCGGCGTCACGTCCAGGCTCAGCCGGCGCTCCGCGAGCCGGGCGGCCAGGCGGCCGATCTGGAGCTCGGCGATGTGCGCCAGCTCGGCCCGGTCCAGCGCGGAGAAGACCACCAGGTCGTCGAGCCGGTTGATGAACTCCGGCTTGAAACTCGCCCGGACCGCGTCCAGGACCCGCTCCTTCTTCACCTCCGCCGAGGTCGAGGGATCCATCAGGTGCTGGCTGCCCAGGTTCGAGGTCAGGACCAGGATGGTGTTGCGGAAGTCCACCGTCCGCCCCTGCCCGTCCGTGAGCCGCCCGTCGTCCAGGACCTGGAGCAGGACGTCGAAGACCTCCGGGTGCGCCTTCTCCACCTCGTCGAGCAGCACCACGCTGTACGGGCGCCTGCGGACGGCCTCGGTGAGCTGGCCGCCCTCCTCGTACCCGACGTACCCGGGGGGCGCCCCGACCAGCCGGGCCACGCTGTGCTTCTCCCCGTACTCCGACATGTCGATGCGGATCATGGCCCGCTCGTCGTCGAACAGGAAGTCCGCCAGGGCCTTCGCCAGCTCGGTCTTGCCCACACCCGTCGGGCCCAGGAACAGGAACGAGCCCGTCGGCCGGTCCGGGTCCGCGATCCCGGCGCGGGTGCGGCGTACGGCGTCCGAGACGGCCCCTACGGCCTCCTGCTGGCCGATCAGCCGCCGCCCGAGCTCCTCCTCCATCCGCAGCAGCTTCTGCGTCTCACCCTCCAGCAGGCGCCCCGCGGGGATGCCGGTCCACGCGCCCACCACGTCCGCGATGTCGTCCGGGCCGACCTCGTCCTTGACCATCGTGTCCAGCGAGACCTCCGCCTCCGCCTCGGTGGCTTCCGCCAGCTCCCGCTCCAGGGCCGGGATCTCCCCGTACAGCAGCTGGGAGGCCGAGTCGAAGTCACCGTCGCGCTGGGCGCGCTCCGCCTGCCCGCGCAGGTCGTCGAGGCGCTCCTTCAGCTCACCGACCCGGTTCAGGGACCGCTTCTCCTTCTCCCAGCGGGCGGTCAGCCCGCGCAGCTCCTCGTCCTTGTCGGCGAGGTCCCTGCGCAGCCGCTCCAGCCGCTCCAGCGAGGCCGGGTCGGACTCGTTCTTCAGCGCCAGCTCCTCCATCCGCAGCCGGTCCACCGCGCGCTGGAGCTCGTCGATCTCCAGCGGGGAGGAGTCGATCTCCATGCGGAGCCGGGACGCGGCCTCGTCAACCAGGTCGATGGCCTTGTCCGGGAGGAAGCGGGAGGTGATGTACCGGTCGGACAGGGTCGCGGCCGCCACCAGCGCGCTGTCGTTGATGACCACCTTGTGGTGGGCCTCGTACCGCCCCTTGAGCCCGCGCAGGATCGCGATCGTGTCCTCGACGGACGGCTCCGCGACCAGCACCTGCTGGAAGCGGCGCTCCAGCGCCGGGTCCTTCTCGATCCGCTCGCGGTACTCGTCCAGGGTCGTGGCGCCGACCATCCGCAGCTCGCCGCGGGCCAGCATCGGCTTGAGCATGTTGCCCGCGTCCATCGCGGAGTCGCCGCCCGCGCCCGCGCCGACGACCGTGTGCAGCTCGTCGATGAAGGTGATGATCTGACCGTCGCTGGCCTTGATCTCCGCGAGGACGGTCTTGAGCCGTTCCTCGAACTCACCGCGGTACTTCGCCCCGGCCACCATCGCGCCGAGGTCGAGCGAGACCAGCCGCTTGTTCTTCAGGGATTCCGGTACGTCGCCCTTCACGATCCGCTGGGCCAGCCCCTCGACCACGGCGGTCTTGCCCACGCCCGGCTCGCCGATCAGCACCGGGTTGTTCTTCGTACGCCGCGAGAGCACCTGCACCACGCGGCGGATCTCCTGGTCCCGGCCGATCACCGGGTCGAGCTTGCCCTCACGCGCCGCGGCCGTGAAGTCGGTGCCGAACTTCTCCAGGGCCTTGTACTGGCCCTCGGGGTCGGGGGAGGTCACCCGCCGCCCTCCTCTTGAGGTCTCGAATGCGGACAGCAGCTTCTTCGCGGTCGCGCCCTGCGCGGAAAGGACCTCGCCCGCCGCGCCGCCCTTGGCGGCGACGGCGATGAGGAGGTGCTCGGTGGAGAGGTACTCGTCGCCGAGCCGCCCGGCCTCCCGGTCGGCCTCGGCCAGTACGGCGAGCAGGTCGCGGCTGGGCTGCGGGGGCGCGACGGTGGATCCGGTGACGCTGGGCAGCGCGGCGAGCAGGCGCTCGGCGCCCGCTCGTACGACGGCCTGGTCGGCTTCGGCGGCGGCGAGCAGATCGGTGACGTTCTCGTTGTCCTCGCCCGTGAGCAGTGCCAGCAGCAGGTGGGCGGGGGTCAGGTCGGCGTGGCCGTCCTTGACCGCCCGGCTGGTGGCGGCGTTCAGGGCGGCCCGGCTCTTGTTGGTCAGCTCGGCGTCCACGTACAGCCCCTCTCCGTTCCTTCTTTGCCATGGGAAGCGTGCACAAAGTTGAGTCTATTCCACTCAAGGGCAAGCTCGTACGCTTCGGCGCATGTCCCATGACGTACTCAACCCGACGGCCGACTACCTCGCCTTCTGGCGGGAACGGCACATCTGCACGCTGACCACCCCGCGCCCCGACGGAACGCCGCACGTCGTGCCGGTGGGCGTGACCTACGACCCGGAGGCCGGGGTGGCCCGGGTGATCTGCAACAAGCACAGCCGCAAGGTCCGCAACATCGCGGCGGCCGGGCCCGAGGGGGCCAGGGTCGCGGTGTGCCAGATGGCGGGGCGCCGCTGGGCGACCCTCGAAGGGCGCGGGCGGATCGTCGACGACGAGGCGTCGGTCGCCGACGCGGTGGCGCGTTACGCGGAGCGGTACGGACGCGTCCCGTCGCCCAATCCGGACCGGGTCGTCCTGGAGATCACGCTCGACCGCGCGATGGGGCGCGCCTGAGCGGGCGAGGTGACACGGCGCGAGTGATTTTTTCGGGCCATTTCCGGGAGGTTTCCGGTTCAAGCACTGGACGGGCGCAGCACAACGGCGCCATCGTGTTCAGGTTCACGATGGCGCCGTTGTGTGGGGGAAGCGCCTGAGCGATCTGCGACGACGGGGGAATCGCTTCAGGCACTGCGGGGGGTGGCGGTGGTGATATCGGGTTCGAAGAGCTGGTGGTCGCGCTGATCCAGATTGACGAAGACCATTCCGTACCGCACCTCGCAGCGGACAGGCTGCGGCGCACCCCGCGGGCGGCGCAGACAGCGGTAGGCACGGACGTCCTCGTCCTCCTCGCGCACGACGACGATCGGCTGGCCGAACAGGGTGACCATCAACGAATCGCCAGTGTGGGGGATGGCCGTGACGAGGTCGATGAACTGCCAGCCGGACCGGTACGCGGAAGCCATTTCGCGACGGAAGTCGCGGTCGTCGGGGGTCATCAGGACACCGTCGTCTCAGGAAGCACGGTCCAGCCGGTGTCGTCCTTCACGCCGTTGGACGAGTTGGTCCAGCCCGTGTCGCCCTTCACCGCGGTCGGGCCGCCGGTCCAGCCGGTGTCGAACGTTGATCCTGCCGGCGCACTGGTCCAGCCTGTGTCATAGCTGGCCCTAGCGCTCCCCGCGTCAGTGTCGACGGCGCTGATTGCACCAAAAACCGCAACGGCGGAGAAAACAACGGCAAGCGCCGAGCGAAGCATTCTCTTGTACATGGTCGGCTTCGTCCTCACTTGATGGAATCCTCTCCCCCGCGTGTCCGACGATGGCTCATTCAGGCACGTCACTGCCACAGGGACGATGCATCATGTTCTTGCATGTTCAGGACCCTGGGGGGTGGAGATTTGCCCAGAAGCGGCACAAACGAGACACATCCCCACCCCGTCACGTCTCTGTGTGACGAGGGAGCACGGCTCTACGCGGCGGCGCTCAGCACGGGCCGCATCGCGAGGGGAGAAGTTGAAAACGCCCCCTGCCTGCTTGAATTCGCTCTTCTGCAGCCCGATCCGGACGACGCGAATCAACTGCGTCCGGTTCCCCCATCCGTCGCACTGGCCCAACGGCTCCACCCGATTGAACGTGAGATCCAGGACCGCCGTCGCAGCGCTGTAGATCTCACCGACGCTTTCGAGCCGTTCCTTACCATCAGTGCCCAGAGTCCCGCCAATACCCACGCCATCACCGTGCTGGAGGGGTTCGAGCGGATCAACGCCGCCCTGAACCTGGCGACCGCCGAGTGCCACACCGAAGTGCTGACGGTCCAGCCGGGCGGCGCCCGGCCCTCGCTCGCGCTGACCCAGGCGCTGGAGCGGGACGCGCCCCTGATCGACCGCGGGGTCAGCATACGGACCCTCTACCAGCACACCGCACGGCACAGCCAGGGCACGCTGGCCTACGTGGACCGGATCTCCGCGGGCAAGGTGGAGATCCGTACGCTGGAGGAGCTGATAGAGCGCCTCATCATCTTCGACCGCACGGTCGCCTTCATACCGGCGAGCGACGACCGGCGGGTGGCGCTGGAACTGCGGCACCCGGGCCTGGTCGAGTACCTCATCAAGGTGTTCGAGCAGCTCTGGCGGCGCGCTGTGCCCCTGCGCCAGGAAGTGACGTACCGGCACACCCCCGAGGGGATCTCGGGCGTCCAGCGGTCCATCGCGCAGCTTCTGGTGGAGGGGTACGTCGACGAGGCGATCGCCCGCAGGCTCGGCATGAACGTACGCACGGCCCGCGCGCACATCGCGAAGCTGGCCACCGTGCTGGGCAGCGGCAGCCGCGCCCAACTCGGCTACCTCATCGCCCAGTCGGGGATCCTGGACGGCCCCGGCAGCCTGCCGGGCGGCGGCGGACTGATCGCCGAACTGGGCCCGGACCCCGACCTGGACCCCGACCACCTCGTATGACGCGCGATGGCCCCGCCCGGAATCCGGGCGGGGCCATCGTGGCGTGCCTGCGTGCGTGCCCGCGTGCCTGCGTACGGGACGCGGGCGCGGGCGCCGTCAGTCCAGCGGGCGCTTCGGCCGCCACACGACCAGGGCGTTGCCCGGCTGCGGCGGCTGGTACGGGACCAGGTCGCGCCGGTACGACGCGTGCACCTGGGCCTCGCGCTGGCGCAGGACCGCCGCCGCCCCGTCCACAGCTGTGGACAGTTCGGCCACGCGCTGCTGGAGCGCGGCGACCTGGTTCTCCAGCTCGATGATCCGCTTGATGCCCGCCAGGTTGATGCCCTCGTCCTGGGACAGCGCCTGCACCGTGCGGAGCAGCTCGATGTCCCGGGCCGAATAGCGCCTGCCGCGCCCGGCCGTCCGGTCCGGGGAGACCAGACCGAGGCGGTCGTACTGGCGGAGGGTCTGCGGATGCAGCCCCGAGAGCTGGGCGGCCACCGAGATGACGTAGACCGGGGTCTCGTCGGTCAGCTGATAGGGATTGCGTCGGCGGCCGTCCATGTCATGCTCCCTTCGCGGACTCGAACAGGGTGGAGCGCGGGTCCTCGGAGGCCGTGGCGTCCCGGTAGGACTCCAGCGCCTCGCGTGCCTTGTCCGACAGCTCCGTCGGGACGGCCACCTCGACCGTCACCAGCAGATCGCCGCGGGTGCCGTCCTTGCGGACCGCGCCCTTGCCGCGGGCGCGCATCGTGCGCCCGTTGGGGGTGCCCGGCGGCAGCTTCAGCGTCACCGCGGGGCCGTTCAGGGTCGGCACCTTGATGTCGGCGCCCAGCGTCGCCTCGGCGAAGCTGACCGGCACGGTGACCGTGAGGTTGTCGTCCTTGCGCCCGAACACCGGGTGGCCGCCGACGTGGACGACGACGTACAGGTCGCCGCCCGGACCGCCGCGCTCGCCCGGGGCGCCCTTGCCGCGCAGCCGGATCCGCTGGCCGTCGGAGACGCCCGCCGGGATCCGGACCTGCATGGTGCGCGAGGAACGGGCCCTCCCGCTCCCCTTGCAGATGTCGCAGGGGGTCTCCGCGATCAGACCGCGACCCTTGCAGTCCGCACAGGGGTCGGTCAGCGAGAACCCGCCGCCGCTGCCGCGCGAGACCTGCCCGGTGCCGACACAGGTCGGGCACACCCGGGGGGTGCCGTTCTTGTCGCCGGTGCCCGAACACGCCTTGCAGGGAGCCTGGGAGGACATCCGCAGCGGCACCGTGGCCCCGTCCACCGCCTCCGTGAAGGAGAGGGTGACCTCGGACTCGATGTCCTGGCCGCGGCGCGGCTGGGTGCGGGTGCCCGCACCCGCGCCCGCGCCACCGCGGTTGAAGAGGCCGCCGAACACGTCGCCGAGGCCGCCGCCGAAGCCGCCGGCGCCCGCTCCGCCCGCGCCCTGGGTGCCACCGAAGAGGTCACCCAGGTCGAAGTTGGAGAAGCCGCCACTGCCACCAGGACCGGCGCGGCCCCCCTGGTTGAAGTACGCACCGTTCCCGAACAGCGCGCGGGCCTCGTCGTACTCCTTGCGCTTCTTCTGGTCACCGAGGATGTCGTGCGCCTCGGAGATCTCCTTGAAGCGCTCCTCGGCCGAGGAGTCACCCTTGTTGGCGTCCGGGTGGAACTCGCGGGCGAGCTTCCGGTACGCCTTCTTGATCTCGGCCTCGGTGGCGTCCTTCGGAACACCGAGGACCTTGTAGTAGTCCTTCTCGACGAAGTCCTTAGTGCTCATCCCCGGTGGCCCTCCTCTCGTGACGTGCTGACATCAGCCCTTGTCGGGCCCGTCCGAATCCGTACCCGGCTCCGCCGCGTCCTCGGACTTGGCCGGAGCGGCAGCGCCCGGCTGGGGCTCGGCCACCGCGACCCGCGCGGGACGGATCGTACGTTCGCCGATCCGGTACCCCGGCTGCAGGATCGCCAC
This sequence comes from Streptomyces sp. G-G2, assembly GCF_030063135.1. Lineage (GTDB taxonomy): Bacteria > Actinomycetota > Actinomycetes > Streptomycetales > Streptomycetaceae > Streptomyces. Next base: position 78,748 of record NZ_JASISO010000019.1, on the reverse strand, counting down.
GCAGGTGTCCTCGGTGACGTCCGGCGCGTACGAGTGCATCAGCGCCTCGTGGATCGTCGGGTCGAAGGGCTCGCCCTCCTTGCCGAACTGCTGCAGGCCCATCTTGGCGGCGGCCGTCTCCAGGGACTCGGCCACCGACTTGAACCCGCCGAGCAGTTCGCCGTGTTCCCGCGCCCGGCCGATGTCGTCGAGCGTCGGGAGCAGCTCGGTCAGGAGGGACGCGACCGCGATCTCCTTGACCGCGATCCGGTCCCGCTCGACCCGGCGACGGTAGTTCTGGTACTCCGCCTGGAGCCGCTGGAGGTCCGCGGTGCGCTCACCGAGCGCGGTACGGGCCTGGTCCAGCTGGGCCAGCAGAGCGATTTCCTTGCCGAGGTCCTCGGCTGCTCCTGCGTCCCCGGCCGGGGCCGCCTTCTCCTCCTTGGAGGAGTCGGCGGCCTTCGGCTCGGCAGCGGCGTCGTCCGCCGTGTCGCCGGTGGGGACTTCGGGCTTCTCGTCGAAGCCCGGGGTCTCCTCCGACATCAGGCAGCGCCACCCTTCGGCTTCTCGTCGTCGACGATCTCGGCGTCGACGACGTCGTCGTCGGCCTTGGCCTGGTCCGCGTCACCGGTCGGCGCGCCACCGGCGGCCTGGGCGCCCTGGGCGTCGGCGTAGATCGCCTGGCCGAGCTTCTGGCTGACGGCGCCGAGCTTCTCGGTCGCGGTGCGGATCTCGGCGGTGTCCTCGCCCTTGAGCTTTTCCTTCAGCTCGGCGATGGACGCCTCGACCTCGGCCTTGACGTCGGCCGGGACCTTGTCCTCGTTGTCCTTGACGAACTTCTCCGTCTGGTAGACGAGCTGCTCGCCCTGGTTGCGGGACTCGGCCGCCTCCTTGCGGCGCAGGTCCTCGTCCGCGTACTGCTCCGCCTCCTGGCGCATGCGGTCGACCTCGTCCTTGCCGAGCGAGGAGCCGCCGGTGACGGTCATCTTCTGCTCCTTGCCCGTGCCGAGGTCCTTCGCGGTCACGTGCATGATGCCGTTCGCGTCGATGTCGAAGGAGACCTCGATCTGCGGGACGCCACGCGGGGCCGGGGGCAGGCCCGTCAGCTCGAACATGCCGAGCTTCTTGTTGTACGCCGCGATCTCGCGCTCGCCCTGGTAGACCTGGATCTGCACGGACGGCTGGTTGTCCTCGGCCGTCGTGAAGATCTCGGACCGCTTGGTCGGGATCGTGGTGTTGCGCTCGATCAGCTTGGTCATGATGCCGCCCTTGGTTTCGATACCGAGGGACAGCGGGGTCACGTCGAGGAGCAGTACGTCCTTGACCTCACCCTTGAGGACACCGGCCTGCAGGGTCGCGCCGATGGCGACGACCTCGTCCGGGTTGACGCCCTTGTTGGCGTCCTGGCCGCCGGTCAGTTCCTTGACCAGTTCGGCGACGGCGGGCATACGGGTCGAGCCGCCGACGAGGACCACGTGGTCGATCTCGGACAGGTTGATGCCCGCGTCCTTGATGACGTTGTTGAACGGCGCCTTGCAGCGCTCCAGCAGGTCCGCGGTCAGCTGCTGGAACTGGGCGCGCGTGAGCTTCTCGTCCAGGTGCAGCGGGCCCTCGGCGGACGCCGTGATGTAGGGCAGGTTGATCGAGGTCTCCGTGGAGGAGGACAGCTCGATCTTCGCCTTCTCGGCGGCCTCGCGCAGACGCTGCAGGGCCATCTTGTCCTTGGCGAGGTCGACGCCGTGGCCGTTCTGGAACTGCTTCACGAGGTACTCGACGACGCGCTGGTCCCAGTCGTCGCCACCGAGGTGGTTGTCACCGTTGGTGGCCTTGACCTCGACGACGCCGTCACCGATCTCCAGGAGCGACACGTCGAAGGTGCCGCCGCCGAGGTCGAAGACGAGAATGGTCTGGTCGTCCTTGTCGAGACCGTAGGCCAGGGCGGCGGCGGTCGGCTCGTTGACGATGCGCAGGACGTTCAGACCCGCGATCTCACCGGCTTCCTTCGTCGCCTGACGCTCGGAGTCGTTGAAGTAGGCCGGGACGGTGATGACCGCGTCCGTGACCTTCTCACCCAGGTAGGCCTCGGCGTCGCGCTTCAGCTTCTGCAGGATGAAGGCGCTCATCTGCTGCGGGTTGAAGTCCTTGCCGTCCAGGTTGATCTTCCAGTCGGTGCCCATGTGGCGCTTGACCGACCGGATGGTCCTGTCGACGTTGGTGACCGCCTGGCGCTTGGCCACTTCGCCGACGAGGACCTCGCCGTTCTTGGCGAAGGCGACGACGGACGGCGTGGTCCTGGCGCCCTCGGCGTTGGTGATGACGGTGGGCTCGCCGCCTTCTAGAACGCTGACGACCGAGTTGGTGGTGCCCAGGTCGATGCCGACCGCACGTGCCATTTTAATTCCTCCAGCAACACTGACTTGAGTGGAACAGACTCAAGGATGCCCCATCCCTCCCACGTCGTCAACAGACATGAGTCGAGCCCACTCAACTTTTAGCCTGCCCTTACGCTCAGCGGGGAGCATCTGACAGCCCCGCCGGCGATCGAGTCGCGGGGTCGTGGGCGGAGCCCCGGCAGGCGGCCCGCAGGGCCGAGCGGGGGACCCGGACGGCCCTGCCGCAGCGCGCCCCCCACCCCCCGCCGGAGGCGTACGGCACGGTGCCCCCATGCCGCCGCTCCCCCCGCGTCCCCCACTCCGGCTGCCCGCCGCCCCGCCCGCCAAGCGGGTCGCCGACCTCCTCGGCGCAACGATCCTGCTGGCCCTGCTCGCCGTACCGCTGGCCGCGCTCTGCGCGCTCCTGTACGCCGTCCCCCGCGCGGGCGTCTTCGTACGCGAGACCCGCGCCGGCCTCGCGGGCCGCCCCTTTCGCACCTGGCGCTTCCGCACGGAGGGCGGCGGCCGCGTCGGCGCCGCCCTGGACCGGTACGCCCTGGACGGCCTCCCACAGCTGCTGAACGTGCTCCGCGGCGAGATGTCCCTGGTCGGCCCGCGCCCCCTGGCCCGCGCGGAGCACCCCGAACGGCTGCTGGTGCGCCCGGGGATGACCGGCCTGTGGCAGGTCAGCGCGCGCTCGGACCTGCCCTGGGAGGAGATGGACCTGCTGGACCGTCACTACGTGGAGAACCACTGGCTCGGGATGGACCTGGCGATCCTCGCGCAGACCCCGCGCGCGGCCCTGCGTACGGGCGGACTCGCGAGCGGACTCGGGGCCGCGGCGGAGCCCGCGCCGGGGCCCGTACGGAAGGACGAACCGCAAAGGGTGGCCTGAGCGACACAGATCACCGCGCGCTCGGCTACATTGCGGCTCGGGGAATGGGTAACCTCAAGGCTTGACTGACTAAGTTACTGCTTAGTAAGTGCCCGAGTGCCCGCCCTGGCCCGCCCGAGGAGCCTTTCCATGCAACTCGCCGCGATCATCGTGTCGCTGGTCCTGACCGTGGTCGGCGTCGCGCTGCTCGCCCGAGCCGTGGCGCAGATCTACCGGTTCGTCCGGCTCGGCCAGCCGGTCCCGGCCGGCAGCCGTACCGACGACCCGAAGGCCCGAACCCTCACCCTGGTCCGGGAGTTCCTCGGCCACAGCAGGATGAACCGCTGGGGCATCGTCGGCTTCGCCCACTGGTTCGTGGCGATCGGCTTCCTGACCCTGCCGCCGACGCTGGCGCAGGCCTACGGCCAGCTGTTCCAGGCGGACTGGACGCTGCCGATCATCGGCGAGTTCCTGCCGTTCGAGCTGTACATCGAGTTCATCGGCGTGATGACGATCCTCGGCATCCTCGTGCTGATCGCCGTCCGGCTGCTCAGCCTGCCCTCGCGGGCCGGTCGCAAGTCGCGCTTCGCGGGCTCGAAGTCCTGGCAGGCGTACTTCGTCGAGTACGTCATCCTCACCATCGGCCTCGCGATCCTGACGCTGCGCGGCCTCGAGGGCGCGATCCACCACATCGACAGCTACGAGCCGGCGTACTTCCTCTCGTACCCGCTGGTGCTGGCCTTCAAGGGCCTCTCGGTCGGCACGCTGCAGACCCTCATCTACTTCACCGCGATGATCAAGATCGGCACCTCGCTGATCTGGATGATCGTGGTCGCGCTGAACACCAACATGGGTGTCGCCTGGCACCGCTTCCTCGGCTTCCCGAACATCTGGTTCAAGCGGAACGCCGACGGATCCACCGCCCTCGGCGCGCTCCAGCCGATGACGAGCGGTGGCAAGGTCATCGACTTCGAGGACCCGGGCGAGGACGACGTCTTCGGCGTCTCCCAGGTCGAGCAGTTCTCCTGGAAGGGCATCCTCGACTTCTCCACCTGCACCGAGTGCGGCCGCTGCCAGTCGCAGTGCCCGGCCTGGAACACGGGCAAGCCCCTGTCCCCGAAGCTCCTGATCATGTCGCTGCGCGACCACGCGCACGCCAAGGCCCCGTACCTGCTCGCGGGCGGCGGCAAGGACGCCGAGGGCAATGAGAAGGCGACACCGGAGCAGCTGGCGAACGTACCGGCGGCGGCGCTGGCGGAGGCGGAGCGTCCGCTCATCGGCACCGCCGAGGAGAACGGCGTCATCGACCCGGACGTGCTGTGGTCCTGCACCAGCTGCGGCGCGTGCGTGGAGCAGTGCCCGGTCGACATCGAGCACATCGACCACATCGTCGACATGCGGCGCTACCAGGTGATGATCGAGAGCGCGTTCCCGAGCGAGGCCGGGACGATGCTCAAGAACCTGGAGAAGAAGGGCAACCCCTGGGGGCTGGCCAAGAAGCAGCGCGTCGAGTGGACGAAGGAGGTCGACTTCGAGGTCCCGATCATCGGCAAGGACGCGGAGGACCTCTCGGAGTACGACTACCTGTACTGGGTCGGCTGCGCGGGCGCCCTGGAGGACCGGGCCAAGAAGACCACGAAGGCCTTCGCGGAGCTGCTGAACATCGCTGGCGTCAAGTTCGCGATCATGGGCGGCGACGAGAAGTGCACGGGTGACTCCCCGCGCCGCCTGGGCAACGAGCCGCTGTTCCAGCAGCTGGCCCAGGAGAACGTGGCCATGCTGAACATGGCCTTCGGCGAGGACGACGAGGACCCGGCGACGAAGAAGCCGAAGTCGGCGAAGCGGATCGTCTCGACCTGCCCGCACTGCTTCAACACCATCGCGAACGAGTACCCGCAGCTCGGCGGCGACTACGAGGTCATCCACCACACGCAGCTGCTCCAGCACCTGATCGACGAGGGCCGCCTCACCCCGGTGACCCCGGTGGACGGCCTGATCACGTACCACGACCCCTGCTACCTGGGCCGCCACAACAAGGTCTACACGCCGCCGCGCGAGATCATGTCGGCCGTCCCGGGCCTGCGCCAGCAGGAGATGCACCGCCACAAGGAGCGGGGCTTCTGCTGCGGCGCCGGTGGCGCGCGGATGTGGATGGAGGAGCGGATCGGCAAGCGCATCAACAACGAGCGCGTCGACGAGGCCCTGTCCCTGAACCCGGACATCATCTCGACCGCGTGCCCGTTCTGCCTGGTCATGCTGACCGACTCGGTCAACGGCAAGAAGAACGACGGACAGGCGAGGGAGTCGGTGCAGGTCGTCGACGTGGCGCAGCTGCTGCTGGACTCGGTACGGACGCCCGCGGAGCCGGAGTCGGAGCCGGAGCCGGCACCCGCTCAGTAGGAGGCAGGCACGGAAGCGGCCGGCACCCCTGGAAAGGGGAGCCGGCCGCTTCCGTATCTCCGTACGGGGTCAGCTCGGGTCAGCGCCGGCCGGTGCGGTTGCGGCGGAGCATCGCGAAGCCGAGGCCCGCGGCGCCGACCGCGGCCATGCCACCGCCCGCGGCGACCAGGGCCGGGGCGCCCGCGCCGGTCTTCTGGGCGACGCCCTCGGCGCCCGCCTCGACGCTGCCCTTGGGCACGACCCGGTCGGCCTCGTGGCGGACGGGCTTCTCGACCGGCTTGTCGGCCTTCTTCTTCTCGGTGTGCTGGTCGGCGCGCTTCTCGGTGCGCTTCTCGGCGGTGTACTTCTCGATGAGCTTGCCGCTGAAGTCGTAGACCCAGCTGCTGCCGCCGTTCTTGCCGTCGATGACGACGAACTTCACCCGGTTGCCGTCCTGGACCAGCTTGTACGTCCAGCCGTGGTGGACAGCGCCGGGGTTCTTGAGGTCGATGGCGCCGAGGAAGCGGCCCTTCGGCGTGAACAGCTCGACGCGCTTGCCGTGCGGGCCGTCGATCAGCTGCGCGGTCCGGCCGTCGGCCATGGTGACCGCGACGGAGGTCTCCTTGCGGGCCTCGTCCTTCGTCCCGTCCTTCTTCGGGCCCTTCTTCGGGTCGGGCTTGGGCTCGGGCTTCGGGTCGGGCTTCGGCGCGGTCTCGATCCAGGAGGTCACGGTGCCGCTCGGCTGGAGGACCACGCGCATGCCGTTGTTCTGGCCGTAGGCGGCCTCGCCGTTGCGGCTGACGAGGGTGTCCAGCGTGGTGGACCCGTCGAATATGTCGGCCTCGACGTGGTTGTCGTTGATCTTGTAGACCTTGGCGACCGAGCCGTCGGCGAGCCTGACCGTGGTGACGAACCCGCGCACGCTCCCCTTGTCCGCGTCCTTGCCCCTGTCCGCGTCCTTGCCCCTGTCCGCGTCCTTGCCCTTGCCCTCGCCCGGGTTCTTGCCCTGGTCCGGGTTCTTGCCCTGGTCCGGCGTCGGCGTCGGGTCGGTGACCGGCTGCACGATCCCGGGCTGGACCTGCGGGTCCGGGGTGGCCGGGGAGTCGGCGAAGGCGGCGCCCACGGGCAGGGCCAGTACGGCGGCCGCTCCAGCGGTGACGGCGGCGGCGCGGAGGGTGTTGCGACGGGTGCTACGCATGGATCGGCTCTTCCTCGTGAACTCGGTGGTGGCGACGCATCCGAAGCTACGGAGGACATATGTGCGTATGAGGTAGGGAACGTAACGAGAGCCCACAGAGTCCCCCACAGCCGTGTAAATCGGTCCGGGGGCTGGCCCTCGGGGGTTCCCCTAGGGGATGTCACAGGTCAGCCGCAAAGGCCCCCGGTTCCGGCCGCCCGCACACCGCCGACCGCCGGACCAGGTACGTTCGATCACGTGGCAGGATTCAGGATGGGACGCGGCCGGAACAACAACCGCGGTCCGCAACAACCCCCGCAGCAGCAACAGCCGTACGGGCAGCAGCAAGCGCCGCCGTACGGTCAGCCGTCCTATCCCCCGGCAGGGCCGCCGCCACCGCAGCAGCAGTGGCCGCTCCCGTCACCCGGGGGCCACGGCGAGCCGGAGTACTACGACCCGCACACGGGCGCCCCGAGCGGCCCGCCGTACGCGGGCGGGCACGGCGGCCCCGGCGGCCCCGGCGGCCCCGGTGGAGAGGGCGGGCAGGGCGGTTACGGCGGAGGTTCGTACGCGGACAACCCCGGGCACACGCAGGCCTTCGCCTACGGCGAGGACCCGTACAGCCAGGGCGCGACCTATCACGCGGGCGCGGCCCAGGCCCCGGCCGGGCCGACGGGTCCGCGGCTGAGGTGGAAGGAGCTGCTCCGGGGCATCGTCATGCAGCCCGGCCCGACCTTCCTGCGGATGCGCGACTACCCCGTATGGGGTCCGGCGCTGATCGTGACGTTCCTGTACGGCCTGCTCGCGGTTTTCGGCTTCGACAAGGCCCGCGAGGACGTCATCCACGCGACCCTCGCCAACGCCGTCCCGATCGTCCTCAGCTCGGCCGTGGCCTTCGTCATCTGCGGCCTGATCCTCGGCGCGGTCACCCACACCCTGGCCCGCCAGCTCGGCGGCGACGGCTCGTGGCAGCCCACGGTCGGCCTGTCGATGCTGGTCATGTCCATCACGGACGCCCCGCGGCTGCTCTTCGCCGTTTTCCTGGGCGGGGACAACCTCCTGGTCCAGGTCCTCGGCTGGGCCACCTGGGTGGCGGCGGGCGCCCTGTTCACCTCGATGGTCAGCAAGTCCCACGACCTGCCGTGGCAGAAGGCGCTCGGCGCGTCCGCGATCCAGCTGATCGCCCTGCTGTCGATCATCAAGCTGGGCACCCTGTAGCCCCGCTCCCGTTCATGACAGAGGGCCCGTACGCGGCGCGTACGGGCCCTCTGTCATGCGGAAACGACCCGCGGGTCGGTCAGGCGTCAAGAACCTGACCCTCCCGCTTCACGACGGGCGGCTCGACCGACCAGGGGAAGTTGATCCACTCGTCGGTCTTCTTCCACACGTACTCGCACTTCACGAGGGAGTGGGACTTCTCGTAGATGACCGCCGAGCGGACCTCGGCGACGTGGTCGACGCAGAAGTCGTGCACGAGCTTGAGCGTCTTGCCGGTGTCGGCGACGTCGTCGGCGATCAGCACCTTCTTGTTGGTGAAGTCGATCGCCTCGGGCACCGGCGCCAGCATGACCGGCATCTCCAGCGTCGTGCCCACCCCGGTGTAGAACTCCACGTTCACGAGGTGGATGTTCTTGCAGTCGAGCGCGTAGGCCAGCCCGCCCGCCACGAACACCCCGCCGCGGGCGATGCTCAGGATGACGTCGGGCTCGTAGCCGTCGTCGGCGATGGTCTGCGCCAGCTCGCGGACGGCCCGGCCGAACCGCTCGTAGTCGAGGTTCTCGCGTACTTCGCTCATGCCTGGTGCCTCACCTGGGTGCGGTGGAAGTTCTGGAAGGACCGCGAGGCCGTCGGTCCGCGCTGCCCCTGGTAGCGCGAGCCGTAGCGCTCGCTCCCGTACGGGAACTCGGCGGGCGTGCTGAGCCGGAACAGGCACAGCTGCCCGATCTTCATCCCGGGCCACAGCTTGATCGGCAGGGTGGCGAGGTTCGACAGTTCGAGCGTGACGTGCCCCGAGAACCCGGGGTCGATGAACCCGGCGGTCGAGTGCGTCACCAGCCCCAGGCGCCCCAGGCTGGACTTGCCTTCCAGCCTGGAGGCGATGTCGTCCGGAAGCGAGATGACCTCGTACGTCGAGGCGAGGACGAACTCGCCCGGGTGGAGGATGAACGCCTCGTCGCCGTCGGGTTCGACCATCCGGGTCAGATCCGGCTGCTCGGTGGCGGGGTCGATGTGAGCGTAACGGTGGTTCTCGAACACCCGGAAGAACCGGTCGAGCCGTACGTCGATGCTGGAGGGCTGCACCATCGAATCCTCGAACGGGTCGATGCGAACCCGTCCGCTGTCGATCTCGGCACGGATGTCTTTGTCGGAGAGAAGCACGCCCCGAGGATACGCAGAGCGCGCGGGCCACCCCCAATCGAGTGCGCCCGCGCGCGTCCGTCCGCTACCGCTTCAGCGAGCCCACGGGCACAGCGTGCCGCAGCCGCGCGCACCGCGGACACCGGATGAGCCGCCCGGGCCCGATCCGGGCCGCCCCGAGCTGCTGCATCGGGAACGAAGCGGTACTGAATACGTGCCCTTCGGCACAACGGACGACGGTGTGCTCCATCGAGTCCCTTTCCCCAACCAGCTGTACTGCGACGAATCGCCACATTAGGGGATCAACAAGACCCACTCCAGTCGCCGCTCCGCACCCCCACGGTACGCCCCAACTCCCGCCCCACAGCAGCCCGTACCCCCACCCTCCCGACCCCCCCACCACCCCGCCACCGGGCCGAATTCACCGACAAGCGATCATGGGGTAGAGTGTGCAACGATGCGGCACCAGACAATTGGCCCGCTGTGCGGATGTAGTTTAATGGTAGAACATGAGCTTCCCAAGCTTATAGCGCGGGTTCGATTCCCGTCATCCGCTCTTTAAAGAAGGCCCAGGTCAGCGACCTGGGCCTTCTTCGTTGTCTAGACCTCCTCAGGTGCCACGCGCCACCTCTGCACCACGTGCGCCTGTTGGCGGTTCTCGGCAGCCTTCTCGCATGCCGGACCGGAGCCGAAGTCCCAGTCCGGCAATGCGCGTTCGACAGGTGCACCACCCCGCCGGCGCATTGCGCTATGCGGTGGCGATGGCGGTCAGGACCTTGGTGTGGGACGCCTTCATCGCAGGCAGGACGGCCGCGGCCAGGCCTGCCAGGGCGGATCCCGCCAGGACGGCGAGGATGGTCGTCCAGGGGATGCTGAGTGTGGTGATCCCGTACAGCGTGAGGACCTTCTGCCCGGCGATGCCCCAGGCGAGCCCGAGGCCGAGGCCGAGCAGGGCGCCGTGGAGGGCGATGAGTACGGATTCGAGTTGGATCATCCGGGCGATCTGGCGCCGTGAGGTGCCGACGGCGCGCAGCAGTCCGATCTCGCGGGTCCGTTCGATCACGGACAGGGCGAGCGTATTGATGACGCCGAGGACCGCGATGAGGATCGCGAGGGCGAGCAGGGCGTAGACGAGGTAGAGCACGGTGTCGACCTGGCCGGTGATCTGGTTCTTGTAGTCGGCCTGGCTCTGGACGGTCACCTGGGGGTAGCCGGCCATGGCCGTGTCGAGGGCGGTCTGGAGCTGCTTCTTGTCCGCGCCCGGTGCGCTGTTGACGTAGAGGGTGAAGTCCTGGGCCTCGGGTGCGTACGTGGTGAGGGTGTCGAGGGAGACCTCGAAGGTGCCGCCGTCCTTGCCGGCTCCGGCGGGGGGCTTGCTGATCGCCCCGACCGGGAGGGTTGCGATGTTGCCGTTCTGGAAGCGCAGTTCGACCGGGGAGCCGATCGTGAGGTGGTCGGCGGTGGCGGTGGTCTGGTCGACCATCAGCCTTCCGGCCGCGACGTCGGCGGTGGTGCCGGTGACGTACTGGGGTTTGACGGCCTGATCGACCGTGGCCGCGTCCACGCCGGCCACCACCACCTGGAACCCGCCCACATGGGCGAGGGCGTAGCGCTGGCGGGTGACGGCCTGGATACCGGGGAGCGTGCGGACCTTGTCGGCGATCTCGTGGCCGATGGGCTGCTGGCCGTTGCCGGTCAGGACATAGTCGGCGCCGAGGGTGCGGTCGACGTCGCGGCTGATGGAGGTGGTGAGGGAGGCGGCCAGGACGGCGACCGCGCCGACCAGGGACAGGCTGATCATCAGGGCGGCGGCGGTGGCGCCGGTGCGCCGCGGGTTGCGTACGGCGTTGAGGCGGCTGATGCGCCCGACCGCGCCGAACAGCCTCGGGTACGGGGCTCCGAGGCCGTGCACGACGAGGCGGGAGAGTGCCGGGCCGAGGACGACCAGGGCGATCAGCGAAGCCGCGATGCCGGTTCCCAGGAGGGCGGCGGCCGTGACGAGGGTGTCGTGGTGGGTGGCGGCCGCAGCCAGGGCGCCGAGGCCGGCCAGCAGCAGCGCGCCGCCGAGGGCGGTGCGGCGCCCGAGCGGTGTGACCGGGGGCGCGGCGGCTTCGCGCAGGGCTGCCATCGGGGAGATCCTGGCGGCGCGGCGGGCGGGCAGGTAGGCGGCGATCAGGGTGACGAGCACGCCTACGCCGTACGCGGCCGCCAGGGTCAGCGGGTTGATGACGAGGTGGGTGGCGGACAGGTCGACGCCGAAGTCGCCGATCAGTGTCTTCAGGGTGGCGGCCAGGCCGATGCCCGCGGCCAGGCCCAGGGTGGAGCCGGTGACGCCGAGCAACAGGGCCTCGGTCAGTACGGAGCGGGTGACCTGGCCCCGCCCGGCGCCCAGGGCCCGCAGGAGGCCGAGTTCGCGGGTGCGCTGGGCGACCAGCATGGAGAAGGTGTTGAGGATCAGGAAGATCCCGACCAGCACCGCGAGGCCGGCGAACCCGAGCAGGGCGTACGTGACGACGCCGAGGAAGGAGCTGATCTGCTGGGCGGCGGACTGGGCCTGCTCCTCCTGGGTGGCGATCGAGTACGTGTCTCCGAGCGCGTCGTGGATCCGTCGCTGGGCGGTGGTGTGGGAGGTGCCGGGGGCGACGTCCACGGTGACGGTGGTGAAGGCCCCGGGCTTGCCGAGCAGTTGCCGTTGGGCGGTGTCGGTGTCGACGTAGACCATCGTCACACCAGCCAAGGACGTTGGACGCTGTCCAGTGCTCAAGGCGGCGATGCCGACCACGGTGGCCGGGGTGGAGCCGACGGGGGTCAGGACGTGCAGGGGGTCGCCGAGGCGGATGCCCTTGTGCTGGGCGCTGGCCTGGTCGATGACCAGCTCGCCGGCCTGGGTGGGGGCGTGGCCCTGGGTGAGATGGACCTGGGGGTTGTCGTACCAGTTCTGGCCGAGGGTGGGGGCGCCGGTGGTGGGTCCGACCGGCTTGTTGTCCTTGTCGACCACGGTGAGGTTCTGCAGGCTGATCTGACCGTGTGCGGCCCGTACGCCGGGGACGGCGGCGACCTTGGCCACCACGTCCGCGGGAAGTGTGGGGGTCTCGCCGGACAGTGCGCGGTCCTCGACCTCCGGGATGAACGCCTGCTTCGGCTTGATCGTCACGTCCGCCGCGGTGGAGGCGGACAGGCTCGTGAAGGCGGCGTTGATGGTGTCGGAGAAGACGAGGGTGCCGGAGACGAAGGCCACGCCGAGCAGGACGGCGAGGGTGGAGAGGGCCATGCGGCCCTTGTGGGCGAGGAAGTTGCGCAGGCTTGCCTTGATCATGGTCGGTCAGCTCCTGCGTCCGGCGCCGTCGAACTGCCGCATCCGGTCGAGGATCGAGTCGGCGGTCGGCTGCGCCAGTTCGTCGACGATGCGGCCGTCGGCGAGGAAGACCACGCGGTCCGCGTGGGAGGCGGCGACCGCGTCGTGGGTGACCATCACGATGGTCTGGGCGAGGTCGTCGACGCTGCGGCGCAGGAAGGCCAGGACCTCGGCGCCGACCCGGGAGTCGAGGTTGCCGGTCGGCTCGTCGGCGAAGATGATCTCCGGGCGGCTCGCAAGCGCTCGCGCGCAGGCCACCCGCTGCTGCTGGCCGCCGGACAGCTCACCCGGCCGGTGCCCCAGCCGGTCGCGCAGCCCCACGGTGTCGATGACCTGGTCCAGCCATGCGGCGTCAGGCCGGCGGCCCGCGATGTCCATCGGCAAGGTGACGTTCTCCAGCGCGGTGAGCGTCGGGAGCAGGTTGAACGCCTGGAAGACGAAGCCGACCCGGTCGCGGCGCAGCCGGGTGAGGTGCTTGTCCGCCAGCCCGGTGATCTCGGTATCGCCGATCCAGATCTGCCCGCCGGTCGGGGTGTCCAGTCCGGCCAGGCAGTGCATGAGCGTCGACTTGCCCGAGCCGGACGGGCCCATGATCGCGGCGAACTCCCCGCGCTCCACCGATACCTGGACCGAGTCCAGTGCCACGACACGGGTCTCGCCGGTGCCGTACGCCTTGGTCAGGCCCTCGGCACGGGCCGCCGCGCTGGTGTGTTGCGGGGTGTGGGCCGCCGTTGCTGTGCTCACGCGACATCCTCCTGGGTTCGCCGCCTGACTGTGTTCGCTGTCTGAAGTGCCCGGACGCGGGTGGGCATGGCAGACTCTGGGCAGGCAGACAGCTTCTACATCCACGTAGAAGCTTCTACGCGAATGTAGAAGATAGCGCAGGAGGTGGCCAGGGCCATGGCCGCAGACGAAACCGCCCCAGACGAATCCGCAGCAGCCAAGGGCGGCCGGGCCAAGGGCGAGCTGGAGGCCGAGGTCCTCGGCGCGCTGCAGCACGCCGCCCCGCAGGCGCTGAGCCCGCGCGAGGTCAAGGACGTCCTCGGCGGCGGCCTCTCGTACAGCACCGTCGTCACCGCCCTGTCGCGTCTCTACGCCAAGGGCCTGCTGCGTCGCAGCCCGCGCGGGCGAGCGTTCGCATACGCCCCGGTCGCCGACGAATCCGGACTCGCCGCCCGCGAGATGCGCCAGGTGCTGGACCGTCGGCCGGACCGCGAGGCCGTACTGACCCGCTTCGTCGACGACCTCTCCAGCGACGACGAGGAACTGCTGCGCCGACTGCTGGACTCCGGGCAGTAGGCCGCCCCGATGCGCTACGCCGTCTACCTGCCACTCCTCTTCCCGCTGGTGGCCGCCCTGGCCGCCAGGCCGCTGGGCGAGCGGCTGCCCCCGCGCCTGGCCAGCTGGCTGCTGACCTTCGGCGCGGTGGTGCTGGCCGCCGCGAGCAGCCTGGTCCTGGGCATGCTCGCGATCACCGGGCTGATCCGCTTCCCCCTGCTCGCCCGGCTCGCCAACGGACGCTGGTCGGCACAGGTGGCCCAGGACCACGATCCTGCTTCCCTGTCGGTGGGCCTGCTGGCCGGTGCCCTGCTCGCGGCTGCTGTCGCCGCAGCGGCCTGGATGCTGTGCCGACGGGTCCGGACCCTGGCCGCAGCCGCCGCCGAAGCCGCGTGCATGCCAGGCCGGGACCAACTGGTCGTGGTCGAGGACGCGGCCGCCGAGGCGTACGCCATCCCGGGACGTCCAGGGCGCATCGTGGTCTCCACCGGGATGCTCGACGCCCTCGACCCCGCCGAACACGAAATCCTGCTCTCCCATGAACGCGCCCACCTGAGGCACCACCACCACCTGTTCGTGGCCTTCGCCCAGCTCGCCTCCGCAGCCAACCCGCTGCTCCGGCCCCTCGCCGCCACCATCACCTACACCGTCGAGCGATGGGCCGACGAGAGCGCGGCCACCGCCACCGGCGACCGGAGACGGGTCGCCCGTACCGTGGGCAAGGCGGCCCTTGCCGCCAGGCACACCCGTGCCCGCTCCCGGATTCCCCGCGCCGCCCTGGGCATCCTCGGCCTCGGCCAGGCCGGGCCGGGCCCCGTACCCAGGCGGGTCGCGGCCCTCATGGCCCCTCCCCCGCACAACCGCGTTCTCCCCCTCGCCCTGACCGCCGGCCTGCTGCTGGCGACCGGACTGTGCGCCGCCGAAGCCGCACACGACCTGGAGGCCCTCCTGGAGATGGCCAAGCACGCAGCGTCACGCGGCTGATCCATGGCGCCCGCGCCCGCGCGCGGAGCAGGTCTTCCGCGCACCGCCCAAGAACACGCAGGAGAGCCGATGACCGAAAACGCGGCCGCCCACCCCGCGCCGGCGCGGCAGATGTGGCCGCTGTACGCCGCCGCCTTCACCACCGCCTTCGGCGCCCACGGCATCGCCGCCAACCTCGGCGGATTCTCCGAGGACGCGGTGACCTCGCTGATGGTGCTGGGCGGGCTGCTCGCGCTCTACGACGGGGCCGAGGTGCTGCTCAAGCCGGTGTTCGGCGCCCTCGCGGACCGCATCGGCGCCCGCCCGGTGCTGCTCGGCGGACTGGTCGCCTTCGCCGCGGCGTCCGCCGTGTACGCCCTCGCCGACAGCCCCGGCTGGCTGTGGGCGGCCCGCCTCGGCCAGGGCGCCGGCGCCTCCGCCTTCTCCCCCTCGGCCTCCGCTCTGGTCGCCCGCCTCAACCCGGCCGCCAAGCACGGGCGGGCATTCGGCAGCTACGGCTTCTACAAGTCCATCGGCTGCACCCTGGGCCCGCTGCTCGGCGGAGTCCTGGTCTGGGCGGGCGGCCTGCGCCTGCTGTTCACCGTCATGGCCGTACTCGCCGCCGCGGTCGCTGTATGGGCGGCACTCGCCGTACCGCACGTATCTCCGCTGCCGCGCACCCGGCAGACCGTGGCGGACTTGGCGCGTCGACTGACCGACGCCGCGTTCCTCCGGCCGACCGCGGCCCTCGCGGGCGCGACCGCGGCCCTCTCCGTCGGCGTCGGCTTCCTGCCCGTCTCCGGGCGGGCAGCCGGACTCGGCACGGTGGCCACCGGCGCGGCCGTCTCGGTACTGGCCCTGTGCGCGGCCATCGTCCAGCCCAAAGCCGGACACGCCCTGGACACCGGCCGCATCACCGCACCCACCGGCATCACCATCGGCCTGCTGACCACCGCCGCCGGGCTCGCCTGCGCCATGCTGCCCGGTCTCGCCGGCGTCCTGACGGCCGCCGCACTCATCGGCGCCGGCACCGGCCTGATCACTCCCCTGGGCTTCGCCATCCTGGCCTCCTCCTCCCCGCAAGAACGCCTTGGCCAGACCATGGGAGCCGCCGAACTCGGGCGCGAACTCGGCGATGCGGGTGGCCCGCTACTCGTCGCCGCCATCGCCACCTTGACCACCCTCATCTACGGCTACGCGGCCCTCGCCGTCCTCCTGGCCATCGGCCCAGCCCTCGCCCTCGCCGCACACCGCCGCACACCCCCTGCACACACGGGATCCGCCACCTGAACGGTCATCGCTTGCGTCCACGGCATCCGGTCACGGACATCACAGAGAGCGCCGTGCGGGACGAGTGCAAGCCCAGGGAGTCGGCGGCGCCACAGGCCGGTCGGACAGAGGCCATCCCGACCCCCGGACTACCGGCCTTGAGACCGGCATTCTTGCAGGTCAACAGGGTTGGGCTCCAGGTGCGCACCACTGACCCCGGCCCGCGATACGCACGCCTATCGCAAGATCGCTCGCCGGGTCGTCCACGGCAGCGGCTTCACGCCGGGCGTGCCGGCCCGCCCACCAGATCCCGTCGCCGTGCCTGCGGGCCGACGGGGAGGGCGGACAGCTGGACGGCCCGACACCCCATCCAACCGGCGGAGTTGGCACGTCAGATCATTTGACCGTCAAACCAACTGTGCTCCCGGTACGGTCTTGTTCTGTCAGGGAGACCGGCTAGGGGGCGTGCTCGGCATGGAGCCATTGGCGGCGGATGATCCTGAGAGAATCGGTGAATACCGGCTACTGCGTCGGCTCGGCGCGGGCGGGATGGGGCGGGTCTACCTCGGGCGGACAGCCGGTGGCCGGACGGTCGCCGTCAAGGTGGTGCACAGCGAGTTCGCCGCCGACGCCGAGTTCCGGGCCCGATTCCGTCAGGAAGTTGCGGCAGCCCGCCTGGTGGGCGGTCAGTGGACGGCCCCGGTTCTGGACGCCGACACTGAGAGTGAGCACCCCTGGGTGGCCACCGGCTACGTCGCCGGTCCCACACTCGGCGCGGCTGTAGGGGAGTTCGGGCCGCTGTCGGCCCAGTCCGTCCGCACTCTCGGTGCCGGGCTCGTCGAAGCTCTGGGGGCGGTGCACGGCCTGGGGCTGGTGCACCGGGATGTCAAGCCATCGAATGTGCTGCTGGCTCTGGACGGTCCGCGTCTGATCGACTTCGGCATCACCCGGGCGCTGGATGCGGCCACCACGCTTACTCAGACCGGCTTCGTGGTCGGATCGCCCGGCTACATGTCGCCCGAGCAGGCGCAGGGGAGGCCGGCCGGGCCGCCCAGCGACGTCTTCTCACTGGGCGCGGTCCTGGCCTTTGCCGCGACCGGCATCTCTCCGTTCGGGGATGCCACGAGTGCGGCGGTGCTGTTGTACCGCGTGCTCCACGAGGAGCCGGAGCTCGGCGGTCTCGACGGAGACCTGCGCGACCTCGTACTCGACTGCTTGGCCAAGGAGCCCGGTGACCGGCCGACGCCGGCTCAGTTGCGGAAGCGGCTTGAGAGCGGCGGGGCCGGTACCCTGCGGCTCGGCCAGGGCGGATGGCTGCCGGCTGCGATATCCGGCTCGTTGGCACAGCTGGCCGTTGAGCTGCTGGACCTCGATACGGGCGTGGGCGCAAGCGGTGTCGGCGCGCCGACAGGCGCAGAACCACGACCGCTGTCAGACGGCAGCGTGCCGTCCACCAGGTGGGGGCCGGCGCCGTCTGAGCCGTTGCCCCGGCATCAGCCGGCAACTCAGGTAGGAGCCTCGGCCCCGCCGCAGACACCACCGATGCCTCAGGCGTCACCACAGGCGCAACCGTCGACCCCGCGGACTGGTCCGAGCATGCCGCCGTATCCCCAGCAGGGGCCTTGGGCGCAGGGAACACCGCCCCGCCGAGGCCGGAATGGTGTGATGGTGGCAAGTGTTGCCGCAGTGTCAGTGGCAGCCACCGCCGCGCTGACGCTGTGGCTTTCGCACGGCTCGCAGGCCCACGAGGACGGGAATTCGCAGGGAACGGGCGCGGCACCGGCCCAGCCATCTGCGGACTCGAACTCCCCCGGCAAGCCGCAAGGACAAACCGCCCCAAAGTCCGCGCAGCTGCCCGTCGGCGTCCCGGCTGCCTTCCTCGGGATCTGGCAGGGCGCCGTGGGCGGTACGACGTCTGCAGTGACCGTTACGTACCGCATCGAGCTGACGCAGGGCAACACGGGCGAGACGATCGGGCATTCCACGAGTACCAGCGCCGTCCTCGGCGTCCAGTGCGCAGGCGCAGACATCCTGGTCTCTGCGTCAGCCAAATCAATCACGGTCACCGAGTCGTCGGTCAGTACCGATGCCCTGTGCAGCGGCCAGCCCGTACAAGTGACCCTCAGGCTGAACACCAGCGGCAGCCTGCAGGCGACCGCGCCGGGACTGAGCGGCGAGCTCACCAAGCAAGGCTGACGGGCGGAAAAAGGTCGGCGATCAGCGCGCAGCACTCTGGGCGGCGCGTGCCATTACGTGCCAGTCAGCGCGGTAAACAGCGGCCAACAGGGGACCGTCCGGAGCCCCCGACAGTATCCCCGGAAGGCGCGTTTTCGCAGGTTAGCAGCCCATAAGGGCCCAAGCCCCGGGTGATTCCCAAGCTTATAGCGCGGGTTCGATTCCCGTCATCCGCTCTTGTAAGAAGGCCCAGGTCAGCGACCTGGGCCTTCTCCGTTGCTGAGACCTCTCGGCCCTCGCCGTGCCCTCCGCGTGCCCCAACTCGCCTGAATGTCCTGGCCAGAAGGATCTTCACGGGCCGCTTGCGCCACAGGAGCGCGATGCCGTCTCGCACCACGAGCGGTAATTCGCGTGACCCGCCACGCAGGCCCCTTCGGATCTACCCGTTCGCACCCTGCAAGCCGGACGATCACCCACCCCACCGCACTGCCCAGTTCGCGCGGGCGCGCGGCGCCTCGCCGAGCCCGCTCCGGACGCCCCGACCGCCTCCACAACAGCGACGTCCCGTTCGTTGCCTTGCGGGATCCCGCCACCGCATGCCGGAGCCGGCGGCGAGCACGTAAAAAACGCTGCGCTCGGGGTGAATTAATATCTGTCACCGCGGCCTAAGAATTTAATGGATCCAGTGGGGAGAGTTTCTACCGCAACGCAGCCAACGGAAATATTCAGTGCACACAAGCCACTGCAGCGTGCTACTGTCGATCTCGGTTGCAGTTTTGGTACCCAAGAACTTCAAGCGCCTTCAGCCGGAATTCGTTCCTCTGGAAGCGCTTTGTATTTCCCGGTCATTTACCGGGCGGGGCATCATCGCGGCGACACGGCGTCCGCAGAGTGTAGACGCCGATGTATTGCCCCAAAGGAGATATGACATGGCTGCTGGTACCGTGAAGTGGTTCAACGCGGAAAAGGGTTTCGGCTTCATCGAGCAGGACGGTGGCGGCGCTGACGTGTTCGCCCACTACTCGAACATCGCCGCCCAGGGCTTCCGCGAGCTGAACGAGGGCCAGAAGGTCACCTTCGACATCGCGCAGGGCCAGAAGGGCCCGACGGCCGAGAACATCGTTCCCGCCTAAGCGCTGACACGCATTCTGCAGCTGGGGCCCGCATCCCTCGGGGTGCGGGCCCCAGCTGCACGCATTTCCCGCGGTGCGTTCACCCGCGGTAGTGAGCATTGAGACACTCGGCCGACCGGCCCCCTCGGGGCTGCACCCGAGTCAATTGCTTTGGTTGTCGCGTCCACGTGACGCCACCTTATTCCAGCGCCTGAGCCCGTACAGATTCTCTGTCCGCCAGATCCGCTTTCGCATTCCATTCGGCCCGTTCTCGCAATTCCCTGCGCCGCTCCTACGCTGCGGGAATTCCTTGATACGTGCCGTATCAAGGAAGGTTCCGCATGAACCCCACACGTACGAACGACCGCTCCTCCCGCACCCGCAGCCGCACCGGCGGCCCCGCTTTCGGTACCGGCGCTGCTTCGGGCCGGGGCAGCCGCTTCGGCTCGTCGGCCGAGAGCCGTTCCGGAGCCCCGAGCCGTTCCGGAGCCCCGAGCCGTTCCGGTGGCCCGAGCCGCTCGGGCGGATACGGCCGCCGGCCCGCCGCGATCCAGGGCGAGTTCGCACCGCCGAAGACGATCACCCCCGCGCTGCCCGCCGTCGAGGCCTTCGCCGACCTCGCCATGCCGGCCCAGCTGCTCGCCACGCTCACCCGAGAGGGGATGGCCACGCCATTCCCGATCCAGGCCGCCACGCTCCCCAACACCCTCGCGGGCCGCGACGTCCTCGGCCGTGGCCGCACCGGCTCCGGCAAGACCCTCGCCTTCGGCCTCGCCCTGCTGGCCCGCACCGCCGGCCAGAGCGCCGAGTCGGGCCAGCCGCTCGCGCTGGTCCTCGTACCGACGCGTGAGCTCGCCCAGCAGGTCACCGCCGCCCTCACCCCCTACGCCCGGGCGGTCAAGCTGCGCCTGGCCACCGTGGTCGGCGGCATGCCGATCTACCGCCAGGCCGCTGCACTGCGCGCCGGGGCCGAAGTGGTCGTCGCCACGCCCGGCCGCCTCAAGGACCTCATCGACCGCGGTGACTGCCGGTTGAACCAGGTCGCGATCACGGTCCTCGACGAGGCCGACCAGATGGCCGACATGGGCTTCATGCCGCAGGTCACCGCCCTGCTCGACCAGGTACGTCCCGAGGGCCAGCGGATGCTGTTCTCCGCCACCCTGGACCGCAACGTCGACCTGCTGGTCCGCCGCTACCTCACCGACCCGGTCGTCCACTCCGTCGACCCCTCGGCCGGCGCCGTCACCACGATGGAACACCACGTCCTGCACGTCCACGGCGCCGACAAGCAGCGGACGACCACGGAGATCGCCGCCCGCGAAGGCCGCGTGATCATGTTCCTCGACACCAAGCACGCCGTCGACCGCCTCACCCAGGACCTCCTCGACAACGGGGTCCGCGCCGCGGCCCTGCACGGCGGGAAGTCCCAGCCGCAGCGCACCCGGACCCTGGCCCAGTTCAAGACCGGGCACGTCACCGTCCTGGTCGCCACCAACGTCGCGGCCCGCGGCATCCACGTCGACAACCTGGACCTCGTCGTGAACGTCGACCCGCCGACCGACCCCAAGGACTACCTGCACCGCGGCGGCCGCACCGCCCGCGCCGGCGAGTCCGGCAGCGTCGTCACCCTCGTCACCCCCAACCAGCGCCGCGAGATGGCCCGCCTGATGACGGCCGCGGGCATCACGCCGCAGACCACCCAGGTCCGCTCGGGCGACGAGGCCCTGAACCGCATCACCGGCGCCCAGGCACCCTCCGGCATCCCGGTCACCATCACCGCACCGGTGTCCGAGCGGCCCAAGCGCAGCACGGCCTCCCGCGGCCGGCGCGGGCCCGCCTCGGCCGTCCGGCGCGCGAGCGCGCGGCAGTCCGCCTTCGATGCGGCGGCCTGAGAAGCCAGGTGATCAGGGCACTGACCCATCTCTGCAGGAGGCACCTTTTGACGCTGGTTCAGATGCAGCCCCGCTCCGCGCGTGCCGACCTCACGCACCGGACGGTGGACGACGCCATGAAGGCGGCCGGTCCGCAGGTCTGCGACGACATGACCGTCGAGGTGGCCCTGGCCGTCACGGCGAGTTCCCGCACGGACCATCTGCTCGTCTGCGACCAGGACGGCCTCTGCACCGGGCTGATCACCCGGGAGCGGCTCAGCGCCATCCGCGACAGCGCCGCGTACACCGACCGGCTCCGTCTGCGCGATGTCCTCGGCGACCGCGGGCCGTTCACCTCGCCCATGACCACGATGGCCGAGGCCGAGCACGCGATGCGCTACCGCAAGCTCGCCGCCCTGCCCGTCGTCGATGAACAAGGCAGCGCTCTGGGCATCCTCGCCCTCGCCCGCTGAACCACCTCACCGTGGCCGGACCGTCCCCTCTTCTCTCTGTGAGGCAACATGCGCTGTGTCATCGCCCGATTCCCGTTCGACCTGACCAAGACGGGCGTCCTGGAGTCCATGAAGGGCATCAAGCCCGAGCAGGTCATCGGCGAGTCCGTGATCATCGGCCGCCGCACCTACCCCCTCAAGCAGGTCGGCCAGGTCATCACCCGCCAGGACCGCCGCGACTTCAGCGCCGGCGAAGTCCTCCGCGCCATGACCCAGCTCGGCTTCACCTGCCGCGGAACCCTTCCCCGAACCGCCGTGGCCACACGCGTACTCAGTCCCCTCCAGCGGGCCTCGACCATGCTCGGCACCCCCGTGACCGCCTGACCGGTGGGCGCCCGGCGCGCGCCGCCACCCGAACAGCGAAGAGGGCCCGACCGGCACGCCGGTCGGGCCCCTCCGCGTACCCCGCGGGCCGAGGCTATTGGCGGGTCCGGCGGGGGAGGAGTGCGCGTACGGTCTTTCCGCCTTCGGGCGTGGGCGTGACGACGGTGGCGTGGGCGAGGTCGTTGACCATGTGCCAGCCGAACCCGCCGGTACCGTCGACGAGGTCGGGCGTACGCATGAACGGCGGGTGGGGACTGGAGTCCTCGACGCGAACCTCAACGGTGTCGGGGTGCGCGGCCAGGCGAAGCGCGTAAGCGCCGCCGCCGTGACGCAGGGCGTTGGTGACGAGCTCGGAGACGACCAGGATCACGGTGTCGGCGCATTCCGGATCGATGGTCGGCTGCCCGAGGGCTCCGAGGAAGGACCGGGTGGCCTGGCGCGCCTCGGCGACGGCGGCCAGAGGACGAAGGACTGTGCGCTCGGCGCTCATGGTGGTCATCGCGCGCTCCTGGTCTGTTGTTGGTGTCCGGCCTCGCCTGCCCGGTCGTTGTGCCCTGGCCGATAGCTGTTCAACCCGACAGGATGCGATTACCTCAGAGACACGCACTCAAAAATCTATCTTGTCTGGAGTAGACATTGGGCGGTGGCGTGGCTATGGTTTCTCTCGTAGCCAGAGAGACAGCAGGGCCTGGCAGAGACGAACTGCCGGGCAGCAGTACACGCATTCCCCGTAGTTGCAGTGCGCAGGACGGTGCGGTGGTGGAGTTTCGAAGCCAGGGCGGTTGCAGGACGGCGACGGGACTGACGACCGGACCGGGTGGCCCGCGGTGATCAGGGGCCACCACGAGCAGTAACCAGCAGCGGAGTCAGTGAGCAGCACCTTGGTGAAGGCGTCGGCTGCGGGCGCGCGCACCGGGAAGTTCGGCAGTGGGGTTCCAAGCCAGAGCAGACGCACGATGGGCGACGGGGCTGGCTGCCGAAGCGGCGCTAGGTCAGGCCGCGAGCACGACAAGCGGTGCGCAGTAGAACAGTGAGCATCACCAGCATTACGCAGTCCCCCGCTTGGTAAGTAATTGATCACCGAGGGAAGAACGGAGGAGCTTAGCGCCATCAGGATCGCCCGGGTCGGCAGGTAGAAGCCCGGGTACCGCAGGACATCGTTAGTGAGGTGGTCTCCGGTCAAGCAACCGCGATCCCCGCACCCCGATCACGTATGACCCGGGTCTGCGGACACAGAAGGCCGGCGCAGTATCAGGGCCGGCGGATGGTGTAGTAGTTCCTTCGGGGCCCTGGTGCCATAGGCACCAGGGCCCCTCCCGCGTTCCAGAAAGAGGTGCGATGACAGCGGATGATTCGTTCGGCCGTCTCGACGACGACGACTACCCCGCCTACACCATGGGCCGGGCCGCAGCCATGCTCGGAACCACCCAGGGCTTCCTCCGCGCCCTGGGCGAGGCCCGCCTCATCACCCCGCTCCGCTCCGACGGCGGGCACCGCCGCTACTCCCGCTACCAACTGCGCATCGCCGCCCGCGCCCGCGAACTCGTCGACCAGGGCACCCCCATCGAGGCCGCCTGCCGCATCGTCATCCTCGAAGACCAGCTCGAAGAAGCCCAGCGCATCAACACCGAATACCGCCGCACCGCCGAATCATCCGCTCCATCGGCCTCGGCCTGAGGTGATCGCGTCCGTCGGCATCGGCGGGCTCTCGATCTTGAAGCCTTCCCGAGGTGACGGGGGTGGGCAGGCGCCTGGCCTCTTCGGCCTCTCCTCATGCCGCCACCCTTCGGCACCGCAAGCCGGACCCGAATGCCCCCGCGGCTCCCGCCACACCGGCCCAGTGGACAACGTTCGCACCACTGCGGCCTCGTCGTCCTTCTCGCCGCAACTTGGACTCCGGACGGAGTGGTACTCGGGCGCCGAGGCTTCTGCGAGGTCCCTGGCGCGCACGCCCGGAATCCTCCGCGGACTCGGTTGCGCAGCGGGCACCGGGGCATGTGGCTGGGCAGACGCGAACGGGTGGTGCACCGAGGCACCATGCCCGGTCGCCGACGACGAGGACGAGGAGCTGTGAGCGGAGTGTGGATGTACGCGCAGGACAGCGGTCATACGTCCAGGAAATCCCTCACACATTCGACTCTCATATCCTCCGCCATTGCCTCACTGGGCACTTGAAGACCCCGACCGGGAAACCGGCCGGGCCTTCCGCGTTTCTGGTTGCAATGACCGATCCACGCCCTACGCTGCCTCGGGCCGGCGACACCGGATGGACGTGCCGACCTCCCGCGGCGGACAGCCCAGGGCGGCAGCTGCCGTCGCCCCGCTCCGAGATCACCCTGCACGACACGGGGCCAAGGCGGATCCAGCTGCTCGGGCCGTGGCAATCTGCTCGCCAGCGCAAGGTTCTTGAAGTGGAGGTACGCGCCCCGTGGGTGTCACCGTCAATCCCGCCATCAGCAGGCGCCGACTGGGGGCGGAGCTGCGTCGGCTCCGGGAGGTCAGCGGTATGACGACGCAGCAAGTGGCGGCACGCCTGCTGATCTCCCAGCCCAAGATCAGTCTGCTGGAGAACGGCCGCCGCCTCATCAAGCCGCGCGACGTACGAGATCTCTGCGAGCTGTACGGAGTCCGGGATCAGCGACGCGTTGACGATCTGATGCAGATGGCCAGGGAATCGGGTCAGCCGGGCTGGTGGAACGCCTACGGCGACATCCCGCGCGGCGCCTACATCGGCCTGGAGGCCGAAGCGGCCGCGATCCGGTTCTACGAGCCCCTGGTGGTCCCCGACCTGCTGCAGACCCCCGCCTATGCGCAGGCGATCATCGCAGGAACGATCCCTCACGCCACTGCCGAGCAGGCCGCCACCCGCCTCCAGGTGCGGATGCGGCGCCAGGACCGGCTGCGCGCCCCGGGGAACCCGCTGCGCATGTGGGCCGTGCTGGACGAATCGGCGCTGTGGCGCGTGGTGGGCAGCCGCGGGGTCATGCGCGAGCAGCTGGACCATCTGAGCCACCTCAGCGCCCAGCCGCACATCACCGTGCAGGTTCTCCCTCACGATGCGGGTGCGCATCCGGGCATCTCGGGGCAGTTCTCGCTGCTCGAGTTCGCCGACACCACCGACGTGAGCGTGGTGTATCTGGAGAGGTTCACCAGCGACCTCTATCTGGAGAAACGATCCGCCGTGGGACGCTACAGCGACATGTATGCGCGCTTGCGGGCCCAGGCGCTGAGCCCGGACGGTACCCGGCATTTCATCAAGGAAGCCATCAGGGTGTACGCCGACCCAGAATCGTGGCCAGATGCTCGCACGCTGTCCCTGCCGAGCCCGTGAGCGCCACTGAGCCCCCGGACGATGTGTCCAGGGGGTCAGCTGCCGAGCGGCGGACCGGACTGCCTATGGGGCTGATCGAGCGTCAGCCCTTGTCTGCGAAGGGCTAGTCCTGTCGGGTTGCCGCACCGTGCGTGCCGGATCCGCCTCATGGCGAAGAAGGCCGAGTTCGCGACTCATGCCAGCGCGGCTGCAGTGGCGGCCATGATGCTGACCTCGCTGCTCGAGTCGGTCGCGGCGAGGGCCGGCGTCGTTTTCTTCGACTGCAGGCCGGTGGCGGCGCCTACGGGGGTGAAGTTGACGTTCTTGTCGGTGTGCCCGGGACCGACGTGGCCCAGAGCATCGTCGAAGCCGCCTGGCAGGAAGTCGGGCCCCTAGAGTTCGCCCTGGTCGGAGCCGTCGTCGCCGTGGTCGGGCTTGCCGTGATCGTGACCGTGACCGGGCTTGCCGTGGTCATGGTCGTGGTCATGCTCGCCCTCGTCGCCCTCGTCGCCCTCGTCTCCCTCGTCGTCGTGACCGTGGTCGTGACCGTGACCGTGATCGCCCGAGTCGCCCTTTTCACCCTTGTCGCCGCGAGGCCCCTTGGGTCCGGCAGGTCCGGCAGGTCCGGCAGGTCCAGCGGGTCCGGCGGGTCCAGCGGGTCCGGGGGAGCCGACGGGTCCGGGGGAACCGACGGGGCCGGGAGCGCCGACAGGTCCGGGAGCGCCGACAGGTCCGGGGGAACCGACGGGGCCGGGAGCACCGGCAGGTCCGGGAGCGCCGGTCGGGCCAGGGGAGCCGACGGGTCCGGGGGAACCGGCAGGGCCGGGAGCACCGGCAGGGCCGGGGGAGCCCGCAGGGCCGGGGGAGCCGGTCGGGCCAGGGGCACCGGGGCTGCCGTCAGCGCCGGGAGCGCCGGTCGGGCCAGGGGCACCCGTCGGGCCAGGCGAGCCGGTCGGGCCGGTCGGGCCGGTCGGGCCAGGCGAGCCCGTCGGTCCGGGGGGCCCGGGCGGGCCAACGGCGCAGGCCGCCCTCGTGATGGTGTTGGTGTCCAGCGTGACCGCGCCATTGCGCGCCAGGGCGCGGCCTTCGATCACGGCGCCGGTGTTCAGCGTGATGGACGTCAGGGCCAGGATGTTGCCCTTGAACTGGGAGGTCGTGTCGATGGTGGCGGAGCTGCCCACCTGCCAGAACACGTTGCAGGCATTTGCCCCGTTGATGAAAGCCACGACACTCGCCGGAGCCGTGATCAGGGTCGAGGGGATCTGGAAGATGAAGACGGCATTGGGGTTGTTCTGGCCGTCGAGAGTGACTGTTCCGGTGATGTTCAGAGTCGACGAGGCCGTGTACACGCCGGGCGCCAGCGTTTGCCCGCCGATATCGGCCGAAGTGGCGGTGCCGGGTCCCCGGCTTGCCGCGTCGTTGTAGGCGACGACGAGGTCGGACTTCGCCTGAGCGGCGGCGGCGTCGGTGACGTGCTGCGTTCCGTTGACGATGCCGGGCGGGAAGCCGGTTACCGATGCGCCCGGATGGAGCCCCAGATCTCCGTTGATGATGGTGGGGCCCGTGTTGGTGACCGTCGAACCGGCCAGGACCGCGTAATTGGTGGCGGTCCCCAGTCCCACGGGGGCTTCCAGTGCGTAAGCGAGGTTCGGGACGAGGTTTGTCGCCGCCAGGATCGCTGCGGGGAGCAGGACAAGGGCTCCCCGTTTGAACAGATTGCGTCGAGGTCTTTTGTCGGGTGGACCCGACCGGATGCCAGCCAATGCCACAGCAGGACCTTTCTCGTTGCTTCGGGCCTCAGTCCTCCCGGAGGAGGTTCCCGAGCGCCCGCGACGATGACTACGCGGGGCCGCAAGCCCCTACCTGCGCCGATGCGCAGACTCCCTCTGAGCGGGGACTTCGAGAGCGGCTCCCTGCCCGACGTAGTGATACGCCGTCATGCGAGGGCAGTCACGCATATTTCACAGCAATGAGTCACAAATAAGAAAAAATGGTCTATGTGAGTGACGTAACGTCAGGAAGCCGCAGTGCCGCCGACCCGCCCGAATCCGTCGTGTCGTCGGTCAGCCCGACATTCTTGGGCGTTCACCTGCGTTCATCCGGGCGCTCGGGTCGGAAGCCTCGTAGGCGAACCAGCCCACCTGCGCCACGTCGGGCATCGAGGTTGTTGCCTGCTGCGACCTTCCTGATCCGTACGACGTGGAGCTGGACGAACTGATCTGGCCTGGTCTCCCCGTACGCCGTTGGGGCGAAGTCTCAAGTCGACGGGATTCCGGGCCCGGCCCGGAGGGAAGAGCCCAACGTTGTGACAGACCAAGTAGCAGGACAGGTAATTCCGTACGAGGTACAAGGCAGCGGGCCCGAACGGGTCCTCGCACTTCACCACTGGCTCGGTGACAGGTCGAGTTACGGTCATCTGCGGCAGCACCTGGACGGGGGCGCGTTCAGTTACGCGTTCGTGGACTGCCGTGGGTACGGCGAGGCTATGGACACCCCCGGCACTTACACGATGGAGGAGGTCGCGGCGGACGCCCTCGCCGTGGCCGACGACCTCGGCTGGGACACCTTCTCGGTCATCGGTCACTCCATGGGCGGCAAGGCGGCCCAGCGGATGTTGCTGGACGCCCCCTCGCGGATCCGCTCGATCATCGGCATCTCGCCGGTACCCGCATCCGGGTTCCCGCTCGAAGGGGAGATGTGGGAGCTGTTCGCCGGGGCGGTGGAGAAGTCCGGCAACCGCAGGACGATCTTCGACGTCACCACCGGCGGTCGGCACGACGATGCGTGGCTGGACGCCAGAGTGAGCGGCTCGGAACGCTCTTCGCGGGCGGCCCTGCGCTCGTACCTCGAATCCTGGACGCGCGGCCCCGACATCCACGAGCTGGTCAAGGGCAACACGACGCCAGTGCTTGTCGTGGCCGGTGCCAACGACCCGGCGATGGGCCCCGACACCATGCGGTCCACCTGGCTGCAGTGGTATCCGAACGCCGAGCTCCAGGTCTTCGACGACGCCGGTCACTTCGCCCCGGACGAACGTCCGGAGGCCCTGGCGACGGTGGTCGAAAGGTTCCTCGGCCGCCAGGCAGGTCAAGCCGGCCAAGCACTCTGAGCGGCGCCTACCCCCCTACGTGCCAGTCAGGTACGTGCCAGTCAGGGCGGTGAACAGCGGTCGGCAGAGGACGGTCCGGAACCCTCGGAATCACCTTCGCAAGACACATTTCGCGGGTCGCGACCCCAACGAAGCCCACGTGCCGGGTGCTCCCCACGCTTATAGCGCGGGTTCGATTCCCGTCATCCGTTCCACGACGAAGCCCCAGGTCAGCGACCTGGGGCTGTTGTGTTGCCCAGGACTTGTCCGGCCGATCAAGGGTGGCCCAGGAGGTTCCGCAGGGATGCTCTGATGCGGCACGTGCCGGATGACCCTTCCCCCGGCGGGCCCCGCCTCAGTGCAGTTGGAGGCGGAAGTCCGGGCAGGTGTCGGGGTCGTCGTCGGCGTAGACGAAGGTCCGCTTCGCGTCGATGCCGATCGACAGCAGGTCGATCGTGTCAGGAGCGGGCAGATCGGGCTTCGGCGGATCGAAGTGCAGGCGGAGCAGGGCGTGCTGGGAGCCTGCGGAGGGCTGGTCGAGTTCCCAGGTCCCGGTGGTACTGAAGGAGGCGCCCAGCTCCTTGCGGAAGGAGTCGCCGGTAGGCCAGTTCCCGACGGTCAGCGTGCCACCGCTCTCCCCGGGGCGGGTGGTCAGCGTCAATCGGGTGCCCTCGGCGGCGAGTGAGCCCGCGTAGCTGCCTTCCAGGTCGGCGGTACTCGCAGTGGTGGCGGGCGCGGGGACGCAGCGGTCGAGGGTTCCGCTGCCCAGGCCGCAGGCGGTGAGGGACCAGGAGAGGGCTGCCAGGGCCGCCCCGGCCGCCGTGATGCGTATGCGCTGGTTCATGGCGGCTACTTCGTTCCCGCAGGGATGCGCTCGGTCCAGGTGATCGTCTGGCTCACGGTGGAGAAGGTGCCGTCCTCTTTGTTGGTCTTCTTCAGCCAGTCGTAGTAGCCGACGAAATGGAGGAAGGACTCGTTGCTGGTCTTGTTGTCGAGGGTGTACTGGACGACGAGGGAGCCGTCCGGGTCCTGGCCCTTGACGTCGTACTTGAGGGAGTACGAGCCCATGAAGGCTTCGCCCAGGTGGTCCGAATCCCCGGTGACGATCGCCGGTATGTCGGTGCCGAGGAGCTTCTTCAGGGCGCCCACCTTGCCGCCGTCCGAGATGGAGTAGCTGACCTTGCCCTCGCCCTGGCCGTCCGTGTTCCACTGGGCGAGGGTGTCCGCCCGCAGCTGCTCCATGCTCACGCTGGACTTGATGAGCTCGGTCATCTCGTCGCCGTCGTGATAATCCCGGGAGCGGGGGCCCACGCCGGTCACCCAGGCGAGGCCGAGGTCGTACGGGTCGTCCTTCGGTCCGCTGGGATAGAGAGGCTGGCCGCGCATGGCGTGGTCCAGGAGCACGTAGTCCTCCTGGCTGATCTGGTTCGTCGTGTCGATGTTCGAGTGCTGCGGCTTGCCGTTGAACCACGGGCCGAGGCCGATGTCGGACATCAGGCTGAAGGCGAGGTTCTGGTCGGCGGTGATGCCGCGCCGCACGATGTCGTTGATTTCCTTCTGGGCCGCCTCGATGGCCTTCGCGTCGACGGACCCCTTCTCGACCACCGTGCACTGGCCGCCCACGACGGAGGGCGACACCTCACCCTTGCTGTCCACGTGCATGCCCTGTTCGCCGATCCGCGTCACCGCCGCCCGCAGGTCCGTCTTGGCGGACTTCAGCTCGCCGAGGGCATCGTCCAGAACGCCGAGGACGGCCGCCGCGACCTTCGTGGCGTCCTCCAGCTGACGCTGGATGTCATCGATCATCCGCCAGGCGTACGGGGCGGCCGCGCCCTCCCAGTAGCCCTTGTCGCGCAGCGGGGTGAGCATCTCGCCCTGGACCCGCTTGCCCAGGCCGCTGATGCCCGTCTGGCTGGTGCGCCACTGATCGGCCAGCTTCTGCAGCGGGCCGAGGTCGGTGTCCAGGATCTCCCGGTAGAACGAAGCCATTACAGATCCTCGATCAGCGACCGGCGCACGCGGACCCCGCGAAAGGCATCCTCGATCGCGGCGTCGGTCTTGTCGTAGTCCCGGGCCCCGGCCCGCAGGCTCTCGGCGATGTGCGCCAGCCAGCCCGCCACCGTGCCGGCCTGCTGCTCCCACTGCCGGTGCGCGGCCTGGATGGCGTACGCGGACTCCCAGCCCGCCATGGTGGTGCTCGCCGTCCTCGCCGGCGCCTCCAGCGCGGCGGCGGGCTTGGTGAACGCGGTGTGTATCTCGTCCGCGCGGTCCGCCGCCGTGTTGAGGATGGACGGCGCGATCTTGAGGCGCTGGCCCAGCCGCTGGCCGCCGGGCCCGGGTCCGGTGGGACTGACCGGCGGGCGGAGGAACGGCGACTGCGGCTGAGAGAAGGAGGGCCCGGGCTGGAGATCGCGCGGAGTGGTGGGATCGGCGTAGCTGTCGGCGGCCGGCGCCTGGTAGAAGGGCGCAAAGGGACCCAGGTTGCGCTTGCTCAGCTCATCGGGCGTCAGCGGCAGCCGTTCCGGTTCAGGCAGCAGGTCGTCGCTCACTGGATTCCCCCAAGATTGTGCCCATCTCTGCGCAGGTCAGGCTAGCCGTGCCCGCGGACACTACCGCCACGGGGCCGCACGTGGGCGCGGGACTTCCCGGCGAACTCCGGCCACGTACCTTCTTGCCCGCATCGGCGTGACGCGGGCAACGCCATGAGCCCGAGCCCTGACGCCCCACCGCGCCCCCACCATGTCCCCGCCGTGCCGGCACTGTCACGGCACCGGCCGGGAGACCGGCGCCTCGGCCGTGACGCGGGCCGACCGGGTCGCCGCCGGGAGGGTGTTCGGCCGACCGGGATGCTGCGGCGGCACAGGTACGGGCTCCTGGTCAGCCTGCCCCGGGGCCGCCGTGGGCTCCGGCCGCCGTGCCACGCGCCGCCACAACCGTCCCAGGGACCGGTAGAAGCGGTCCGGCAGGAAGACGGCGTCCGCAATGATCATCGCCCCGGAGAACAGCGGCAGTCCCAGGAGTACGGCGATCCCCAGATGCATGCCCAGCAGCACGGTCAGGACGGGGTACTTCAGCCGGCCGAACAGGACGAAGGGGAATGCCACCTGAAGCAGCACCGTCAGGTAGCCGGCGACGGCCATCGGGACCGGGTGGGCGTCGGCCATGAGGGACACGGCCGGCCAGGGGCGGAACAGATCGAGGTTCAGGACGTAGTGCAGGGCCGTCCCATTGCCCCAGGAGCCGCCCTGCACCTTGTACAGCCCGGCGGATCCGTAGAGGAAGCAGACTTGTGCGGCGATGACGAACATGCCGCAGTTGTGCAGCACCGTGGTCAGAGTCCGGCGGACGTGGGAGAAGTGCCGCGTCCGCCGGCCGGCCGGGATGCCGGCCGGCCCTCGGAGCCGTGCCCTGCGCGCGTCCAGGGACCAGTGGCGGCCGCATGCGGTGAACATGAGGTACACCGCCATGAGGAGGGTGACGTTGTCCCCTCCGTCCGTCATGAAGATCGCCCTGGCGTGGAACGAGGCGACCACGACGGCGAACAGTACGGAGACCGCTCTGGTCCGCCAGCCGGCCATGAACAGTCCCGACGTGACGAGAGCTGCCGCGTAACAGATCTCGAAGTACGCGCGGCTGTCGAACAGGGTGAGGACGCTCAGCCAGCCGGTCTGGTCGAACAACTGCCTCGCGAGGTCCGGCGTCCACGGTGCGCCCGGACCCCAGATCTCGTCCCGGTACGGGAACTCGCGCAGGAGGAAGACGAGGTAGAGGAATCCGTACCCGATGCGCAGCACGGCAGCGGCGTAGAGGGACACCGGCCGCTCGGTCAGGACGGCGCAGGACGTCCCGATCCGGTCGAGCCCTGACTGCCGCGCACCGGGGGGTGCCCCTGCGGCCGCGGTGCGATGAGCTGCGGCCGTCTGTTCAGTGCCCATGCGAGGCCACCTTCCACCAGGGCAGATATCGGGTGTCGGCGGGCCGGGGCGCGGCGACGGCCGCGGCCCGGCCGGGGGTGCCCGCCGGGACCGGCGGGCCGATGGGCACGGTGACGACCCGCAACTGGATGGAGTCGAAGGCGCCACCGCGGTGGGCGGCGACGCGATCCGCCGCGATGTTGCGCAGGTACGTCTCCATCATCAGAGCCCGTTCCGTACGCGCCTGGTCGTCGCCGCCGTGCGTCTCGAGGTACGAACTCCACGCCCGCCGCAGCATGTTCTGCGAGGTGTGGCTGGGGAACGGATTGTGCTCGACCGCGGAGCCGTCCGCGCCGGACAGATCGAACCAGTCACTCACCTGCGCGGTGCCGTCCGGGGCGGTCCGCATCGCCCTCGCCGAGATCTGCCGGTTGACGGACTCCGGATCGGGTGCGAAGAGGCGCCAGTTCTGCTCGAACAGCGGGAAGACCCATGCGTTCACCTGCCGGCTGTACTGCTGCGAGACGGCGTTCGGGGGCGCCACATGAAGAAAGACGAGGAGGACGTGGATCAGGGCCGTCGCCACGCACAGGGCCACGACAACCGAGAGTCCTGCCTTCACAAGGACGGCCGGCCGCTCTGAACCGCCCGGCCCCTCGGCGGGTTCCCCACCCCGGCACCGCGGCGCCCCCGAGGCGCCACGCTGGTCCGGTTCCCTCACATCCGCGGACTCGGCCGCGCCCAGGGCGGTCCCACCCGGCGGCCCTTCCGTACCGACTGCACTCACCTGATCTCCCGGGCTCTCACCGATGCCGGGCGGCGGCTCGACTGCCACTCCGCCGCCCGGCATCCCTCCACCTGTCGCGGCTCGGCTGCCGCTTTCAGCGAGCGCCGCACGGCAGCGGCGCCCTCATGTCGCGTCGCCGGCTACGCCGCCTTCTCGTCGGCCTGGCCGTACCCGCCGCCACCGCCCTCGTGGTCCTGGTCGTGCGGAGGCTTCTCGTGGTCATGGTCGTGGTCGTGGTCGTGGTCGCGCGGAGGCTTCTCGTGGTCGTGCGGAGGCTTCGGGGGCTTGGGGTAGCCGGGGATTCCGCCGGTCGCGCCGCCGTTGGCACCACCGGTGGTGCTGCCCGTGGTGCCCGCGATGAGACCACCGGGAAGGCCGCCGGTGACGCCACCCGTCAGGACACCACCCAGCAGGCCGCCCGAGGTACCACCGGTCGTCACCCCGCCGAGCAGGCCGCCCGCGGTACCACCGGTGCCGGTGCCACCGGTCGTGGTGCCACCCGTCCCGGTGCCGCCCGTGGTCGTGCCTGCGACCGCACCACCCGTGACCAGACCGCCCGTCGTCCCACCGGACGTGCCGGTGGCGCAGTTCCCCCGGTTGATCACGTCGTTGATCAGTGACACCTGGCCGTTACGGGCCAGCGTCCGGCCGTCGATGGTCACTGAATCATTGACGGTGATCGAGGTCAGAGCCATGATCGTGCCCACGAACTTGGAGCCGCTGCCGAGGGTGGCCGACGCTCCGATCTGCCAGTACACATTGCACGGCGAAGCGCCGTTGGTGAGAAGCACGCGGCTGGCGGAGGCCGTCGTCAGGGACTCGGGGACCTGGAACACCCACACCGCGTTGGGGTCACCCGCGGCGTCCAGGGTGAGGTCTCCGGTGAGTCCGAGACCGATCGCGGCGTGGTGGACGCCCGGAGACAGCGTGATGTTGGCGATTCCCGCCGAGAGGGCACCGTCCACGACTTGACCGGCAGCCTGGTCGTACGCCGCGACGAGGTCGTCCTTGGCCCCCTGGGCCACGACGTCCGCGCGGTGCTGGACCCCGTTGACCGTCCCCGGTTCCGAGGCCGGCGGGCGGAACCCGGTGATGGCCGACCCGGGATGCACACCGATGTCTCCGGTGACCACCGAGGGGCCGGTGTTGGTGATCGTCGACCCGGCCAGGATCGCGAAGGAGGCCGCGGTACCGAGCGGTACGGGCGTGCCAATGGCATGTGCGGTCGTCGGCGTCACCGCGACCACCGCAGCGGCGACCGCAGCCGCGAGCACCGACGCGATCAAGGCCGGTGTTCTGCGCCATTGAGGCACGTAATAGTTGTTCGGCGTCATCGAGGGGCCAACTCCTGAGTGGTGGCGTATGGGGAATCTCCCGGCGCGCGGAATCCCCGTCTCTTTCGCTGGCATATTACGCAGCAATGGACAACGGGATGTCGATTCATTCGGGTGATTTCGCACATTCGGCCATGCGGGTCGGCAAAAATATTAAGACCGAATAAATGCATCCGGCAGAACTCGTCAACAATGCGGCGACCGCGATCCGCCGCGTCAATTCCTCCATGGCACGACAGTCAGGAGGAGGCGAAACAGCAAGGGGGACATGGGGCGGCAGGCGCCTCCGTCCTGTGGAAGCGTGACGCGAATGGGCTCCCGAAACGGGGCCGGATAGGGGATCGATCCGCCTTGGACCGCGACAATCTGCTGACCAGGGCAACCCTCGAGTGGAGGTAGCAGTTCCGTGACGGCGTACGTCCATCCCACCATCAGAAGACGTCGGCTCGGAGCGGAGCTGCGCCGCCTCCGCGAAGCCAGAGGGGTGAAGATGCAACAGGCGGCCGCGCATCTGCTGGTTTCCCAGCCCAAGATCAGCCTGCTGGAGAACGGTCGCCGCCGCATCAGCCCACGCGATGTCCGTGACCTGTGCGCGCTCTACGAAATCGAGGACCGGCAGACCGTCGACTCGCTGATGGAGATGGCCAGGGAGTCCCGCCAGGAGGGCTGGTGGAACGCCTACGGCGACATCCCCCACGGCGCCTACATCGGCCTGGAGGGCGAAGCCACCTCGATCCGCTCCTACGACCCGCTCGTGATCCCCGGCTTGCTGCAGACCCCCGCCTACGCCCGGGCGCTCATCGCGGCATCCCTCCCGATCCCCACCGCCGAACAGGCGGCCGCACGCCTGCAGGTACGCCTGCGCCGTCAGGACCGGGTCGCGGACACCTCGGACCGCCCGCTGCGCTTGTGGGCCGTGCTCGACGAGTCGGTGCTGTGGCGCACCGTCGACAGCCGCGGGGTCATGCGCGCGCAGCTGGAGCATCTGACGCGGATGAGCACGCACCCTGACATCACCGTGCAACTGCTCCCTCATTCCGCGGGAGCACATCCGGGAATCTCCGGGCAGTTCTCGATGCTGGAGTTCGCCGGCGCCTCCGAGGCCGACGTGGTGTATCTGGAGAATTTCAGCAGCGACCTGTATGTGGAGAAACGTTCCGATGTACAGACCTACGGCGACATGTACGCGCGCCTTCAGGCGCAGGCGCTGAGTCCTGAGAACACCCGGGATTTCCTCATCGAGATCCTCCAGCAGTACCCGAGCACCGGTTTACGACCTGGCGCCCACGCCCCGGATCCGGCGCGATGCGTCGAGGTGATTTCCCTGGAACCCGGGCGACGGACAGGCCGGAAGGACGCCTGCGGACCGGTCTGGTAGCCGGGTCAGGCCACTCCCGCGCGTGCGACCCGCAAGGGCGGCCCCGGAGCGTGTCCACGTGCCGGGGCCGTTGGGATGCGGGGTCAGCGGAGCCGGCGACTCCGCCGCCGTGCCGCTGTCGGCTCGGCCGTTCCGGGATCACCCACGGGGGCCAGGAGGATCTGTGCGGCCTGG
Organism: Streptomyces sp. G-G2; assembly: GCF_030063135.1. Lineage (GTDB taxonomy): Bacteria > Actinomycetota > Actinomycetes > Streptomycetales > Streptomycetaceae > Streptomyces. Next base: position 42,765 of record NZ_JASISO010000019.1, on the reverse strand, counting down.
GTGATGTTGTCGGCGCGGACCGCCTGGGCCATCGCGGTCCGGGCGGCATCGAGCGTGGTGTCCGGCGGTACCACCAGCAGGGCGAAGTGGTCGTTGTCGCCACGGGTGAGGAGAACGGTGTCGTCGCCCACCGGGTCGGAGTCGAGGTGCACGACGCGGTCGTCGATGAGCAGACGGGTCGGCAGCACGTTCCAGGCCTCGGTGTCGAGGCCGACGCGCGTGATGGGGCCGAGGTACTCGACCAGGACCCGGATCAGGGCGGGCAGTTCGGCCGCGATGTCTTTGGAGCGCGGCCACCACGCCCCGTCGAGCAGCCCTGTCCGGGACTGCGTGGTCTCCAGCCGCAGCACGGCCGTACCCGGTCTCACCGCCTGGTGGATCGCGTCCGGAAGAAGCAGCGGGGCGGGGCGGGGGGTGTCGGAGTCGGTCATCATGGTCCGCCCGTCTCGGGAGTGCGGCCGCAGGTCTCCCCCGGGCCCCACCGATGCGGGTGCGGCCCTTGTCCGGCGCGACGCCGCCGTCGTTTCACGGTACCCCTCGGATCTGCTCGACGCCGCTGACCGGGCGCCGACCTTAATTTCGCAACGCTGCGCTCGGGGTGGATAAATATCTGTCCCGGCGGCCTGAGAGTTTAACGGACCCTGCGGGGAGAGTATTTACCGCAACGCCCAGGGGGATAATATTTAACACACCCGCGCCACTGCGGCGTGCTACTGTCGATCTCGGTTGCAGTTTTGGTACCCAAAAACTTCGAGCGCTTCCGATCGGCCTCCACGCCGCTCTGGGAGCGCTTTATATTTCCGGGTCATTATCCGGGCGGGGCATCATCGCGGCGACACGGTGTCCGCATAGTGCGGACGCTGGTGTACTGCCCCAAAGGAGATCTGACATGGCTGCTGGCACCGTGAAGTGGTTCAACGCGGCAAAGGGTTTCGGCTTCATCGAGCAGGACGGTGGCGGTGACGACGTCTTCGCCCACTTCTCGAACATCGCCGCCCAGGGCTTCCGCGAGCTGCTCGAAGGCCAGAAGGTCACCTTCGACATCGCGCAGGGCCAGAAGGGCCCGACGGCCGAGAACATCGTTCCCGCCTGACGCTGACGCACAGGGTGCAGCTGGGGCCCGCACCCCTCGGGGTGCGGGCCCCAGCTGCACGCGTTGTCCGCGGTGTTTTCACCCGCGGGAAGAAGCTTCAAGGGATGCGGCCACCAGGATCCGCACCCGAGCCGATCCATTCGGCTCTTGCGTCCTGAGGACGCCACCTCATTCCAGCGCCTGCGCCCACGCAGATTTCCTGTGGGCCATCCGCTTTCACATTCGGCTCGTTCTTGCGATTCCTTGCGCCGCTTTTCCGCTGCGGGAATTCCTTGATACGTGCCATATCAAGGAAGGTTCCACATGAACCCCACACGTAAGAACGACCGTTCCTCCCGCTCCCGCAGCCGCACCGGCGGTCCTGCTTTCGGCACGGGCGCCGGCTCGGAGCGGGGAAGCCGTTTCGGCTCGTCCGCCGCGAGCCGTTCCGGGGGCCCGAGCCGTTCCGGGGGCGCCGGCCGCTCCGGGGGCGCGAGCCGCTCGGGCGGTTACGGCCGTCGGCCCGGCGGCGTCCAGGGCGAGTTCGCCCTGCCGAAGACGATCACTCCCGCGCTGCCCGCCGTCGAAGCCTTCGCGGACCTCGCCATGCCGGCCGAGCTGCTGGCCGCTCTCGGTACGCAGGGCGTATCGGTGCCGTTCCCGATCCAGGGCGCGACGCTGCCCAACACCCTCGCCGGACGGGACGTGCTCGGCCGCGGCCGCACCGGCTCCGGCAAGACCCTGGCGTTCGGCCTGGCGATGCTGGCCCGCACCGCCGGGCAGCGCGCCGAGCCCCGCCAGCCGCTCGCTCTCGTCCTCGTCCCCACCCGCGAGCTGGCCCAGCAGGTGACCGACGCCCTCACCCCCTACGCCCGTGCCGTCAAGCTGCGCCTGGCCACCGTCGTCGGCGGTATGCCGATCGGCAGGCAGGCCGGCGCGCTGCGCGGAGGCGCGGAGGTCGTCGTGGCCACGCCCGGCCGGTTGAAGGACCTCATCGACCGTGGTGACTGCCGGTTGAACCAGGTCGCGATCACGGTCCTCGACGAGGCCGACCAGATGGCCGACATGGGCTTCATGCCGCAGGTCACCGCCCTGCTCGACCAGGTACGTCCCGAGGGCCAGCGGATGCTGTTCTCCGCCACCCTGGACCGCAACGTCGACCTGCTGGTCCGCCGCTACCTCACCGACCCGGTCGTCCACTCCGTCGACCCCTCGGCCGGCGCCGTCACCACGATGGAACACCACGTCCTGCACGTCCACGGCGCCGACAAGCAGCGGACGACCACGGAGATCGCCGCCCGCGAAGGCCGCGTGATCATGTTCCTCGACACCAAGCACGCCGTCGACCGCCTGACCGAGCACCTGCTCAGCAACGGCGTACGGGCCGCCGCGCTGCACGGCGGGAAGTCCCAGCCCCAGCGCACCCGGACCCTGACCCAGTTCAAGACCGGGCACGTCACCGTCCTGGTCGCCACCAACGTCGCCGCGCGCGGCATTCACGTCGACAGCCTCGACCTGGTCGTCAACGTGGACCCGCCGACCGATCACAAGGACTACCTCCACCGCGGCGGCCGCACCGCCCGCGCGGGCGAGTCCGGCAGCGTCGTCACCCTGGTCACCGCCAACCAGCGGCGTGACATGACCCGCCTCATGCAGGCCGCCGCGATCGTCCCGCAGACCACCCAGGTCCGCTCCGGGGAAGAGGCCCTCCACCGGATCACCGGCGCCCGGACCCCCTCCGGCATCCCCGTCACCATCACCGCACCGGTCTCGGAGCGGCCCAAGCGCACTGCCGCGTCCCGCGGGCGGCGCAGGCCCGCTGCGGCTGCCCGGCGCGTGAGCGTGCGGCAGTCCGCCTTCGACGCGGCGGCCTGACAACCACGTGATCCGGAGACTGATCCATCACTGCAGGAGGCACATGGTGACGCTGGTCCAGGCACAGCCCCGCTCGGCGAACGCCAACCCGGTGGACCGGACGGTGGACGACGCGATGGAGGCCGGTCCGCAGGTCTGCGACGACATGACGGTCGCAGTGGCCCTGGCCGTCATGGCCAGTGCGCGCGCGGATCGTCTGCTCGTCTGCGACGAGTACGGCGTGTGCGGCGGGCTGGTCACCCGGGCCCAGCTCACCGACATCCGCGACAGCGCCGCGTACACGGACCAGATCCGCCTGCGCGCCGTCCTCGGCGACCGGGGGCCGTTCACCTCGCCCATGACCACGTTGGCCGAGGCCGAGCACGCGATGCGCTACCGCAAGCTCGCCGCCCTGCCCGTCGTCGACGAGCAAGGCAGCGCCCTGGGCGTCCTCGCCCTCGCCCGCTGAACCGCCTCACCGCGGGACGACCGTCCCGCTGAGCAAGGAGGGCCCGACCGGCACGCGCCGGTCGGGCCCTCCCGCGTTCCGGGGGTTTGCGTTCCGGCGGTGCGTCAGTGGTCGGAGTAGCTGAAGTCGCCCATCGTCCAGGCGCTGACATCCGCGATCGAGACGCGGTACATCCCACCCGTCTCCGGGATCCCCACCGTGCCCTGGAGGATCCGGGCCACATGGAAGTGCAGATGGGTGGGCCGTTCCTCCACGCGTGTCGTGGCGGTGAAGAGGGCGGCGAACTCGACCAAGCGGGCCGAGTCGGTCAGGACCTCCGACACCCGCTGCCTCCACACGGCTTCGGGAGCGAGCCGGCCGGTGATGACAGCACCGCCGGCGACCACGGTCAGGGACATCTGATTGCTCTGCCCGGACTCCACCATGGTGGCAACGTCAACGAGCAGCTCGTCAGGCTTCGACATGAGAGCCGATTGTATTCACCGGCCGTCCCGCCCGCACCGGCCGTCCCGGGCCCCTGACGTGCGGTGCGGGCTGTCCCGCACATCCTGGGGCGGCAGCGATGGTCTAGCTCTCCCGGGTGAGCGTGAAAATCTGAGATGGCCGGAGTAGACATTGGCCGGTGGTGTGGTTATGGTTTCTCTCGTAGCCCAGAGAGACCGAAGGGCCTGGCAGAGACGAACTGCCGGGCAGCAGTACAAGCAGTTGCAGTACAAGCAGTACAGCTGGTTGTAGTTCGCATGACGGTGCGGTGGTGGAGTGTCGAAGCCAGGGCGGTTGCAGGACGGCGACGGGACTGACGACCGGACCGGGTGGCCCGCGGTGATCAGGGGCCGCCACAGGAAGTACCGCGGTTTACGCAGTGGCAGTACCTGAAGTAAGTGCGGTTCTCGGTACCCAGCAGTGAAGTTGAGTGGAGTGGCACCTCGGTGAAGGCGTCGGCTGCGGGCGCGCGCACCGGGAGGTTCGGCAGTGGGGTTCTAAGCCAGAGCAGACGCAGGACGGGCGACGGGGCTGGCTGCCGGAGAGTGGCGCTTTCGCAGGCCACTGAGCAGTACGCATCACCAGCAGTACGCAGTCCCCAGTATGTAAGTAGTTGATTGCCGAGGGAAGAACGGAGGAGCCGAGCGCCATCAGGATCGCCCGGGCGGATGTCTGAGCCCGGGTACCGCAGGACATCGATAGTGAGGTGGTCTCCGGTCAAGCAACCGCGATCCCCGCACTCCCGGCAGCGTCTCGGCCGGGTCAGCGGAAACAGCAGGCCGACGCAGTACTAGGGTCGGTAGATGGTGTAGTAGTTCCTTCGGGGCCCTGGTGCCGTACGGCACCAGGGCCCCTCCACGCGTTCCATGAGAGAGGTGCAATGACAGCAGACGACTCGTTCGGCCGTCTCGACGACGACGACTACCCCGCCTACACCATGGGCCGGGCCGCAGCCATGCTCGGAACCACCCAGGGCTTCCTCCGCGCCATCGGCGAGGCCCGCCTCATCACCCCGCTCCGCTCCGACGGCGGGCACCGCCGCTACTCCCGCTACCAACTGCGCATCGCCGCCCGCGCCCGCGAACTCGTCGACCAAGGCACCCCCATCGAGGCCGCCTGCCGCATCGTCATCCTCGAAGACCAGCTCGAAGAAGCCCAGCGCATCAACACCGAATACCGCCGCACCGCCGAATCATCCGCTCCGCCGGCCTCGGCCTGAGGTGAGTGTCCTGAGGTGAGTGCGCCCGTCGGTGTCGGCGGGCTCGCGCTCCCGCCCCGCACGGACTGAGGGGCGGCGTTCGCAGCGCCCCGGATGCCTCGGAGGTCCTCGTCTGCGCCGTGCCTCGGGCGCCGGACGGAGCGTTACTCGGGCGCCGATGCCTCAGTGAGGTCGGCCCCGGCGTCGGCGCTGCGCGTCGCCTGGTGGGTGCCGTGCCAGTCCAGGCACATGACCGTCGCGTCGTCCTGGAGGCGTCCGCCGTGAGCGCGCAGAACCTCCGCGACCAGGGCGCGGGAGGCCTCGCGGGGGTGGAGATCGCCCGTGCGCGCGATCAGGGAGGGCAGGTCGACCTCCACGGCGTGGCGCTCGAGCATGCCGTCGGTGAGCATCACGAGCCGGTCGCCCGGCCGCAGATCCAGCCGCTGCACCCGGTAGGTGGTGCGCAGCCGGATGCCGAAGGGGAGGTCCACCTCGGGAACCATCTCCTCAACCGTTCCGTGTCTCAGGCGCAGCGGCCAGGGATGCCCCGCGTTGACGAACTCGGTGGTCCCGTCGAGCAGGCTGACGCGCAGCAGCTGCCCGGTGACGAAGCCCCGCCTGCCGTTGTCGATGACGGCCTGGTTGGCCTCGAAGGCCTGCTCTTCGAGGTCGGCGCCGGCCCGTCTGGCCCGGCGGAGGGCGCCCACGGCCAGGGTGGCGAGGAGCGCGGCTTCCACGTCGTGGCCCATGGCATCGGTGACGGAAAGCTGCATGGTGTCGCGGTCGACGACGTAGTCGAAGGTGTCACCGCCCACGTGCGTCGCGGGCTCCAGTGCTCCGGCGACCGTGAACTGGGCCGCTTCGCATGCCAGCGAGGCGGGGAGGAGCCGGTGCTGGATCTCGGCCGCCAGGTTCAGGGGCCGCGTACGGCGGCCCCACTGGTAGACGTCGGTGAAGGACCGGTTGGCGATGACGATGTAGGCCAGGGCGTGCGCGGTCGCACCGATCTGCCGCATCACGTCCTCGTCGGGCAGACCCGTCAGGAAGAGCTCCAGCAGGCCGATCGCGTCGCCGCGGTTGGTGACGGGCGCGACGACCCTGACCAGGCTGTCGCTCTCTCGCCGGAGGGCCGGCCGCTGTGTGCGCAACACGTCCGCGTAGAGGGTGCCCGGCAGCGCGACGCGCTCGGGGGGCCCGCCGGACTCCACGCTGTCGGCCGCCCCGAGCCGCACCACGGACGACCCGGTGAAGTCGACGATCAGGAACGAGACCGCAGCGGCGTTCAAGCGGTCCCTGAGCATCCGTGCGACGACGTCGAGCGACTCGACGGGGGAGGCGGATTCCGCTGCCGCGAGCGTGACCGCGAGGCCCATCTCCGCCGGCCACTGGCCGTCGTCGCGCCCTTGACGGGTGCCTGTATCCCGCTCGTCGGTCGGGGACATGGCCGCTCCTCTTCCTGCTCCGACACCGTGGGAAGCCGGTCCCCCCGCGAGAACTGCTCCGTGACGCTCTTCCCGGACCCGCCCGGACCCGCCCGGACCCGCCCGGGGCCTCGCGCTCCGCCCCCATGGCCTCGTCGAAGGCGTCCCCTCGCGGGTCGCGGCCCGTGACCGCGTCCGGCACGGATCCCGGGAGACCGGCTGGGCCGACCGTCCCCAACCCTGCCCGAGGACCCGCGCGCCAGCTGCCCGGTGACGCCCGTACGGACCGTGCTGCCCGACCGGTTCACCCGAACAGCGCTCACCGGCCGCTCGCTCGGGGAACGTTGTCGTCATCGCCGCACGCGCGGACGGGACGCCGCCCGGCCGCCGGCATGGCGCGCGAGCCCGGATTCCGCAGCGGACTCGGTTGCGCGGCAGCCACCGGGGCATGCGGATGGGACGATACGAACCGGTGGAGCCGAGGGGCCACCGCGTCCGGTTGCCGAGGTTGAGGAGACGGTCTGTGAGCGGTGTGTGGATGTATGCGCAGGACAGCGGTTACACGCCCCGGCAGTCGCTGGTGGGGTTCGCCGTGGCGGCGGCTGACGGTGCCATCGGGCACGTGGACCGCCAGCAGGACCAGCCCGGTATGCAGCACTTGGTGGTCGACACCGGTGTGTGGGTGTTCGGCAAGAGCGTCCTGATCCCGGCCGGCGCCGTCACCGTCATCGACTCCGAAGAGCGAACGGTGACGGTCTCAGGTACGCAGGAAGAGATCAAAGCCGCACCGCAGTTCACCACCGACAGCGAGACAGCCGACCACGACTACCTGTCCGCCGTCGGCAACTACTACGTCTCGCTCCGCCGCCCGCCCGCCGCACCCTGATCCGAAGCCGGTCAGCGGGCGGCGAGGAGGATGGCGGTGTAGTGCGCGGTGAAGGCTGCCACGGTCAAGGCGTGGAACACCTCGTGGTAGCCGAACCAGCGGGGTGAGGGGTCGGGGCGCTGGAGGCCGTACACGACGGCGCCCGCGCTGTAGAGGAGCCCGCCGGTCACGATCAAGGCGAGTACGGCCGTGCCGCCGCTGTGCAGGAAGTCGGGCAGGTAGCGCACCGGCGCCCAGCCCAGGGCCAGGTAGCAGGGGGTGTACAGCCAGCGGGGAGCTCCGACCCACAGGACACGGAAGGCGATGCCCACCAGCGCGCCCGTCCACACGATCCACAGGAGGACGGACCGCTGGTCGGGGGAGAGCAGGAGCACGGCGAGCGGGGTGCAGGTGCCTGCGATGATCAGGAAGATGTTGGCGTGGTCGATGCGGCGCAGAACGGCCTCGCCGAGCGGGCCCCACGTGCCGAGGTGGTAGACCGCGCTCGTCCCGAACAGCAGCCAGGCGGTGACGGAGTACACGGTGCAGGCGAGGGCGGCCTGCGGTGTCCCGGCCAGGCAGATGAGGACGATGCCCGCGGCCAGCGACGCGGGGACCATACCGGCGTGCAGCCAGCCCCGTAGCTTCGGCTTGACCGGCGCCACCAGCTCGGCCGCTCGCTCGACCAGGCCGGCGAGCGGGTGGGAGTCCTCGTGTCCTCCGGCCGCGGGCGCGGCCGTTGGCGCGGAAGGAGGACCGCCGACTTCGGTGTCGTCTCGAAACACTGCTTCCCGTCCTGACTCGGAATGCTGGGCATCACTGGCAACCATGTGTTCATGCTAGGGAACGTCGTCGCAGGAGCCCCCACCAGCCGGCCGGTGGTCAGTACAGGGTTCCCATCGCGGTGCGGACCTCGGTCAGGGTGGCTTCGGCCAGGGCTGCCGCCCGCTCGTTGCCGGTGCGCAGGGTCTGGCGGACGTACGCCCGGTCCTGCGCGTACTGCGCGCGGCGGGCGCGCAGCGGGGCGAAGTGCTCGTTGACCGCCTCCGTGACGGTTCGCTTCAGGGCGGCCGCGCCGCCGTCGCCCGTCTCCTCCGCGACCTCGTGCGGGGCGCGGCCCTGGCACAGGGCGGCGAGCAGGACCAGGCTGGACACCTCGGGGCGGGTGGCCGGGTCGTAGGTGATGCGGCGTACGGCGTCGGTCCTGGCGCCCTTGATCAGCCGGGCCGTCTCGTCCGCCGTGTCGGAGAGGGCGATGGCGTTGCCGCGGGACTTGCTCATCTTCTTACCGTCCGTGCCCAGCAGCAGCGGCGCCGCCGACAGCAGGGCCTCGGGTTCCGGGAAGACGGCCCCGCCCTGGCCGTAGCGTTCGTTGAAGCGCCGGGCGACGGTCCGCGTGACCTCCAGGTGCGGCAGCTGGTCCTGTCCCACCGGCACCAGGTTCGCCTTGCAGAACAGGATGTCGGCGGCCTGGTGCACCGGGTACGTGAACATCAGCCCGCTGACCGAGGCCTGCCGGGAGTGCGCGATCTCGTCCTTGACCGTGGGGTTGCGGCCGAGCTCGGCCACCGAGACCAGCGACAGGAACGGCAGGAGCAGCTGGTTCAGAGCGGGGAGGGCGCTGTGCGCGAAGACCGTGGAGCGCTCGGGGTCGATGCCCGCCGCCAGGTAGTCGAGGACCAGGTCCTCCACGTGCTCGGTGAGCCGTTCGGCGACGTCCCGGTCGGTCAGCACCTGGTAGTCGGCCACCACGACGAACGTGTCCACGCCCGCGTCCTGGAGGCGGACCCGGCCCTGGAGGGTCCCGAAGTAGTGGCCCAGGTGCAGGCGCCCGGTGGGCCGGTCTCCGGTCAGTACCCGGAAGCGGTGCGGGGCCTGGCGGACCAGCCGCTCCAGCTCGGCGTCGCGCGGGGTGGCGGCGTTGTGCGTGGTGGCGGCGTTGCGCGGGGTGGCGGTGGGGGGCGTGGTGGCGGTGGGGGGCGTGGTCGTGGTCATGATTGCGGGCTCCTGCCTCAGGGGGAGGAGCCGCCGACAGTACGAGCCGGGAGTACGAGTGCGCACGCGCGCCGCGGGCCGTCCGATCGACGGCCCGGTGGTACGTACGTCAGTGTCCGTGGCCGCTCCTAGAGGGAGCGCCACCAGCGGAGACGAGACGTACGGGGAACAGACACGGCTCCAGGCTAGCCGGTGCGCGTCCGTCCCGCACGGGCCTTTGGCCGGCTGTCCCCCGGCGTGTTCCCCGGCGTGTTCCGCCCGCCGCTTCGCCCGCCGGTCAGCCCTTCAAGGCGTGCCGCGGGGTGAGGGCGGCGGTGATGCGGTGGGCGATGGTCTGGCTGGTGTTGCCCGCGGGGCTCTTGGCGCCGGTCGTGGTCGAGACGGCGATGGCCAGGTGCTCGGCGGGCAGGTAGGCCTGGACGGCGGCGTAACCGGTGAACGACGGGTTCGTGAGGATCCAGCCGTTCTCCACGATCACCCCGAGGCCGAAGTGGCGGGCCGCGCTCATCACGAGGCAGACCGTGGCGGAGCAGTCTCCGACGGCCTTGCCCAACCCCACCGTTCCCGGGTCGAGTTGCGTCGCGAAGCTCTTCGCCGGGAGGAGCTGCCCCGTGCCGATGACCTCCGCCGAACGGGCCAGGTCGCAGATGTGGGTGGTGAGGACGGCGCCGGGAGCCGTGGTCCACGAGGGGTTCCAGAAGGTGGATTCCTCGTAGGTGCCGCGCTCCGCGTCGAAGGCGTGCAGTACGGGCTCCTGGATGACCGGGGTGGTCTCGCTACGGGTGTCGGCCAGCCCCGCCGGGCCGGTGACGCGCTGCTGGAGCAGCGTGGCCAGCGGGGTGCCGCTGATCTTCTCCAGGGCGGCGCCCAGGATCACGAAGTTGGCGTGCGAGTAGCTCCAGTTGGTGCCCGGCGGGTACCAGAGCGGGTGCGCGGTGGAGATCGCCTCCAGCTGGGCGGGGGTCCACTGGCGGAAGGGGTCGGCGTAGAGCGCCGCGATGAACTTCGGGTCGGTGACGTAGTCGTGCAGCCCCGAGGTGGAGCTGCCGAGCATCCGCAGGGTGATCCGGTCCCCGTGCGGCACCCCCCGCACCCAGCGGGAGACGGGGTCGTCCAGGCCCGCCTTGCCCTCGTCGACGAGCTGGAGGAGTACGACGCCCAGGTAGACGATGGCCACCGAGCCCGCCCGGAAGTGCATGTCGGCGGTGGCGGGGACGTCCGTCATGGACTGCCCGAGGGCTCCGGTGACGACCTCGCGTCCGTCGCGGTTCACCCGGAGCACCACGGCGTTCAGGTCCAGGTCCTTCAGCGCCTGGCGCGCGATGTCGAGGATCTGCTTCGCCTCGCCGCCCGCGGGTGCGGGGGAGGCCGCGCAGGCACCCGTGCGCGGCTGCGGCGCGCGGCCCGGACCGGCGGCCCGGGCGGCGGTGGGCAGCGCTGCCCCGAGCAGGGCGGCGGCGCACACCAGGGCGGTACGGGCGCGTCCGCGGCGGGCGCGGGCCCGGGGCGGGCCGTCGGGGGTGGCGGTCATCGCGTTCTCCTGCCGGTCGGGCCGGGGCGGGGCCGATGAGGTGTGACGGGATCCGCCGGGTGCTCGCCCGAGCACCGGACAGCGCCGGGAGGCGCCCACCCCTCGATGGAACGCCCTCCCCGGCTCCCGGGCCACTCGGCCCGGGCCGGCGCCCGCCTTCGGGCCGCCGGGGGCCGGACTGCGACCGGGCGGGGCGCGGGCCGCGACCCGTCGGGGCGCCTGGGCGTGGGCGCGGCGGGGGCCGGCGATAGGCTGACGTCTCCTTGCTTACGGGCTTGTGGGCTTACGGGGGTGTACGGCAGGTGGAATTCCGGCCGCTCGGATCGGTGTCCGTCGCCACCGAGGCCGGTGATCTACCGCTCGGCCCCGTCAAACGCCGGAGCCTGCTCGCCGCCCTGCTGTTGCGCCCCAACCACCCCGTGCCGCTGCGGCAACTCGGCGCCGCGCTCTGGGACGACGAGCCGCCGGTACGGGCCCGCAGCGTCATCCAGGGGCACGTGTCCCGGCTCCGCACCCTGCTCGATACGGCGGACGCGGGGATGTACGGCGTCGAACTGGCCACGCAGGGCGCCGCGTACGTCCTGCGCATTCCGGAGTCGCTGCTCGACGCGCACCGCTTCGAGGAACTGGTCGCGCTGGCCCACGCGCAGCGTTCGGCCGGGGATTCCGTGGTCATGTACCAGGAGGCGCTCGCGCTGTGGCAGGGGCCCGCGCTGACCGGCGTACACCCCAGCCCGCCGTTGCAGGCGGCCGCGGACGCGCTGGAGGAGCGGCGGCTCGCCGCGGTGGAGCAACTGGCCGCCGGTTACGGGCTGCTCGGCGCCCACGCCCGGGCCGCCGCCGTGCTGCGCGCCGAGGCGGGTGCCCACCCCCTGCGCGAATCGCTGGCCGCTGCCCTGATCACCGCGCTCCAGCGGGCGGGCAGGCGCTCCGAGGCCCTCGACTGCTTCCACCACACCCGGCGCCTGCTCGCCGAGCAGCTCGGCGTCGATCCGGGCCGCGAGCTGCGCGACGCCTACACGGTGGCCCTGCGCGGGCAGCTCGACGCCCCCGGTCCGGAGGCCGTGCCCGACCCCGAGCCCACGGCGCCCGCGCCCGTCGCCGCTCCCGCCGCCGCGCCCGCCCGGGCCGCCCGCCGCCCGAAGACCCTCGACCTGCTCCCCCGCGCGCCCCGCGGTTTCCACGGGCGCGAGGCGGAACTGGCCGCGCTGACGCGGGCCGCCCGCTCCGACGCCACCCCCGCCCCCGTGTGCCTGGTCACCGGCCCCGCCGGGGTCGGCAAGAGCGCCCTCGCCGTCCACTGGGCGCACCTGAACCACCACCGGTTCCCGGACGGCCGCCTCCACGCCGACCTGCGCGGGTTCAGCGAGACGGGCGAACCCGAGCCGATCGACGTGCTGCGCGAGTTCCTGCCCGCGCTGGGCGTCGCGCCGCGCGCCGTCCCGGAGTCGGCGAACCGCGCCGCCGCCCTGTTCCGGCCTTGGGGCACACCGGTACAGCGGTTAACGCTAAGCCGGTGATCAAGGACTTGATGCCGGTCGAGGACGGATCTACCGCAGCTCGGCATTCGGGTGAGGCTGGGACTGGAGCCGTTCGCGCAGCTCGATCTCCTCGGTGGTGAACGGCTCTCCGGGTTGGCGGATGCGTGCGGGCTTGGGCCGCATCGGCAGGCCGTCGTCAACCGCGGCGGCTTCGGCTTCCGCGAGCCCCCGGTAGAGCGAGGCGACCGAGGGGGACTTGCCCGTGTTCTTCCCGACCTTGATGGTGAGCTTCTTCGCGATCTCGGGGACGGGGACGCCTTTGTCCTTCAGTGCGACAGCGAAGGTGAGCATGTCGTCGTCGATGACCTTCGGGCGGCCGCCGTGGTTGCCCTTGGACGCGGCGATGACCTGGCCTTCGAGGGTCTTCTCCCGGATGTAGTTGCGTTCGATCTGCCCGGCGACGGCGAGCACGGCGAAGAACATGGCGCCCATGCCGTTGGGATCGTAGATCCCGGTGAGCGGTCCGGTGAGGAGTTCGAGCTGGATGCCGCCGGCCTGGAGCTCGGCGGACAGCGTCATCAGTTCGGCCGCGTTCCTGGCCAGACGCTTGAGCTCGTGCACCGTGAGGATGACGGGCGTCTCGGGGGCGGCCTCCTTGAACTGGTGGGCCAGGGCGAGCGCCTTCTCCAGTTCGGGCCGGACCTTGACGCGGGTGCTGATCTGCTCCTTGAAGACCTTGTGGCACTCCGCGCGGTGGAGGGCTTCGAGCTGGCTCGCCAGCTCCTGCCGCGCGGTCGACGTCCTGGCGTACCCGATGCGGACCGGACGCTCGGTGCGGGGCGCGGGCACCACGGCGAGCGCCGGGCCCTGCTTCCACGCGCGGCCCGGGTGCCGGTCGGTGGGGACGAGAACTTCCAGTTCCTCGCGCAGCGCGGGAACGAGGACGAAGCGCGGGGTGTGGTACTTCGCGGCGGTCTTCCCGCCCCGGGTGCGGCAGGCGCTGCCAGCGGGCGCGTCACAGTCCGGGCAGTCGTGACGTTCTACCGCCAATGCGGCCCGATCGGGCGTGAGATCCATGCGGGAAATCTCTCAGAAGTGTCTCGCACAACGTGCAGGTTTCGAGAGGACTTTTGCGAACGGCGACCTGCGGAAACGTGATCGTTCCGAGGGCTCTCGCAGAACTCTCACAGATGACCATGTGTGAGAGCTCTGGGATGCTGCTGGGCCGGGTGCCTGGGGGGCGGGCGGCCGCCACACAGTGTGTGGGTGCGGCGGCCGTGGGTGGGATTGGCTCGGCGGTTCGAGTCAGTCGGCCCCGACCAGGGTGTGCAGTTCGGCGGTGTCGATGATGTGGGCCCGCGAGGGGAAGACGCGATGCAGCAGGATGCTGTGGACTTCGGTGTCAGGGTCGGCGACGCCGTCGGACAGGACGTAGAGCCGGTAGTCGCGGTCGGCCGCGTCGATGACGGTAGACAGGACGACGCCGCTGGTACTGAAGCCGGAGACGACCAGAGTGGTGATCTCCCGCTCGCGTAGCTGCTCGTCGAGGTCGGTGGTGGACATGCCGCCGTAGCGGATCTTGCGCACCACGATGTCGCCGTCCTGGGGCGCCAGGCGCTCGTGGACGGCGGTGGATGGGTCCTCGTGGTGCATGAGGCGGTGCTGGGCCAGCGGGGCAAAGGACTTGTTGGTGGCCGGGACCGCGTCCCAGTCGGCCTCGGTGAAGCCGACGCGGACGTAGGCGATGGTGCCGCCCGTGGCGCGGATGTCGGCGATGGCATCTTCCATGCGTGACAGCAGGGCTTCGCAGTCCCAGCCCTCGGGCAGATGGGCCAGGACCGCGGGCTGGTAGTCCATGACGAGAAGGGCGGTGCGTGTGGGGTCGAGCGCGGGGGCGGTGCTCACGCGAGTGTTCTCCTTGCTGGTGGTGCTGACGGGCGCTCATGCCGGCCAGTGGGTTTCAGTCGGAAGGTCGAGCAGGGGCAATGCCGGCAGGACGGCTGCGGCTGCGGCTGCGGCTGCGATCCGGACGTCCGGCAGTGCGGGCAGCGCACCACCGAGTTGCTCGTGGGAACTCAGTGATTGAACGGGACGCGCATCGGTGGACCGGCCACAGCCTGCTTTCGGACGGGTGGCGAGTTGCGGTGTGTCACGTCGTGCTCCGGATCAGATCTCCCTCGTGCTGCGGCGCGTGGTCCTGCCGGGGAAGCAGGAAAGGGGTGAGCAGCATGAGAAGACCGGCGATGGCGATCGCGGTGCGGGGGCCGGTGATGCCGGCCATCAGGCCCCATAACCCGGTCATGGCCGCGACAGTCAGCTTGCTGGTGACCGACCACGCTGACAGGGTCCGGGCGATCCGGCCCGTCTCCATGTGAGCGAACCGGTAGGTGGCGAACACCGGGTTGAACACGCCCATGCAGGTGATCAGTCCGAACTCGACCGCGATGACGAGCACGAGCCCGGCCGCTCCAGGGCAGATGAAGGCCAGCCCGAGCGACCAGCACGCGCGCAGCGTCCCGACTGTGAGCATGACCTTGTGCCGTCCGAACCGTGAGACGAATCGGTGGGCCAGCCGTGAGCCGATGATGCCGCCGACGCAGGGCAGGCCGAACGCCAGGCCGTACTGCCAGGGGGCGAACCCGAGGTCGCCGAGCATGAGGACGGCGAGCAGCGGCGAGGTTGCCAGGATCAGGCCGTTGACCAGGACCGTGTTGAAGAACAGAGGGCGCAGGGCCGGGTGGGTCAGGATGTACCGCCACCCTTCGGCCTGGGCGCGGGGCGGGTGCGGGGGCCGGTGCGCACCCGTGCGCACCGGACGCGGCTCACTGCCGCCGATCGCACGGATCCCTGCGGCTGAGATCAGATAGCTGACCGCATTGGCCACCACGGTCATCGCCGGGCCGAACAGCCCGATCGCGGCCGTGCCGACCGGCGGTCCGAGCACGGTGGCGGTCCAGGTCGTGGACTCGAATCGCCCGTTAGCGACGAGCAGGTCCTCCGGCCGCACGAGCGCCTTCAGATACGCGCCACTGGCCGCGTTGAAGGCGATGTCGGCCGCACCGACGACGACGGACACGACCAGGAGCTGGACGACACTGAGCAAACCGAGTGCGTACGCGGCGGGGACACTCATCAGTGCCACGAACCGGGTCAGATCCATCGCGACCATCACCGGCCGCTTGCGACGAAACTCCACCCACGGCCCGAGCGGCACCGCGACCACCGCCCCCACCGCCAGCCCCGCGGCCGCCAGCACCGACACCTCGGCCGGCCCGGCCTGCAGCACGAGGATCGCGATCAGGGAGAACGCGTCGAAGGCGAGCCACGTGCCGAACGTGCTGACCCCATACGCCGCCCACAGCCACCCGAACTGCCGGCCCAACCGTCGCCTGTCCACCATGCTCAGCGCACCCCTTGACGTCCCACTCGAACAAACCGACGTTGACCAGTGAGATCAAAGCCAGCAGCGCAGCAGCAGGTCAAACAACCAATCTGCCAGCGACTCACAACCAAACGTTGTGCACTAAGGTGGGTCGGCATGGACATCGACACCGTCCGGACTTTCGTCGCCGCCGCCGATGGGGGGCAGTTCCAGGAGGCCGCCGCCGAGCTGGCGGTCACCCAGCAGGCCGTCTCCAAGCGCATCGCCACGCTGGAGCGCAACCTCAGCGTGCAGCTGTTCACCCGCACCGCGCGCGGTGCCGAGCTCACCATCGACGGGCAGGCGTTCCTGCCCCACGCGCGCGAGTTGCTACGCGTCGCCGAGCGCGCGATCACGTCCGTGCGCACCGGCCGCCGCCCGCTGCGCGTCGACGTGATCAACTCGCGCGGCGCGGCGTCGGGCCTGATGCGCGGCTTCCACCGAGGTCACGCCGAGATCGACCTCGACGTGCTGATGCTGTTCGACATCGAGACGGCCGTCGCCGCCCTTCGGTCGGGTGCGATCGACGCGTCCTTCCGCGCCGTCGCCGCGCCCGGCCGGCCTCTTCCCGCGGACATCGAGTCCGTCCGGGTACTCGACGAGCCACTCCAGCTCCTCACCGGCCCCGCCCACGCACTGGCGGGCGCCCGGTCGGTGACCGTCGCTCAGCTCGCCGGGCACCGGATCTGGATGCCCGGCATCGTCCCCGGTACCGAGTGGGCCGCCTACTACGACGACCTCGTCGCCGAGTTCGGCCTCACCATCGAGGCGACCGGCCCCAACTTCGGCTCCGATGCGCTCCTCGACACCATCGCCGACACCCCGGCCCTGGCCACCTTCATGGGCGAGCAGACCCGCCTCGTCTGGCCCGCCGACCACGGCCTGCGCCGCATCCCGGTGACCGGCCCGACGCCCGTCTACCCGCACTCACTGATCTGGCGCCGCGACAACCCACACCCCGCACTGACCACACTCCGCAACTACCTCGGCTCCGCACAGCCCGACCGCCCTGACAGCGGGACTTGGACACCCACATGGACACAGCGGTAGGCAGCACCGCGTCAACCATCGGCAACGACCTCGTGAGCCGCAACAGCTAGTCCTCCGTCCCCTCGTCGTGATCGTCGAGTTCGACCGCGTCCGGGTCGCGCAACGAGGGCATCCGCCGCCTGGACGAGGCGGCGCGCGAGGCCGAGACCTCGGGCTACGACGACGGCGCGGCCCTCGGCCACGGACGGCCAGAGCCCCGGCGCCTTCACCCCGGCGAAGGCGGGAACCGCGGGTGCGGCGGGCGGCAAGGGCGGCGCGGACGGCAAGGGTGCGGGCGACACCACCGGCGAAGCGCCCCGGCGTACCCGGTGAAGCCCGGCGCCACCGCGTACGCCGCCGTGAACCTGGACCCCTCGGGCGCCACCGGCCCCGTCGCCGACGAGATCAACGTCCTGGCGGACCCCGCGCACATGCCGAACGCGGAGGGCGCCAGCCTCCCGCTGGCCAAGCCGGGCAGCGTCGTCAAGCCGAAGGCGGGCCTGTACCGCGCCACCGCCGCCGAGTCGCTCAACACCCTCTGAGCCCGCCGGGTCCGCCGGGTCCGCAGAGCCGCAGATCCCGCGGAGCCCGCCGAGCCCGCCGGGTCAGCGTGCGGCGAGCGCCTTGAGGGCGCGCTCACGCAGCGGGGCGAGGCGGGCGCGGCCGGCGGCGCCGTTGTGGACGGCGTTGGTGGCGATGACCAGGTAGCGGCCGGTGCCGGGGGTGAAGCAGAGGCTCGTCCCGGTGAAACCGTGGTGGTACGCCGTCCCGTCCCCGGACACGATCCAGCCCAGCCCCCGCCGCAGCCCGGGCTCGATCTCGGCCACCGGTTCGAGGCTGTCCCGGACCCACTCGCCGAGCGGGCCGCGCGGCCCCGCCAGCAGGATCTCGGCGTAGCGGGCGAGGTCGGCGGCCGGGGCGAACACCCCGGCGTGCCCGGCGACATCGCCCATGACGGCCGCGCTCCCGTCGTGGACCGCGCCCCACAGCCGGTCGTGGCCGTCGCGGTGCTCGGTGGGCGCGACCAGCGGGGTCTGCGCGACCGGGCCGTAGCGGGTACCGCCCATGCCCAGCTCCGCCCACAGGTCGCCGGCGAGCCGGTCCAGCGACCTGCCGTGGACCCGGGCCAGGGCGAGGCCGAGCAGGATGTAGCCCCGGTTGATGTAGCGGTGGGTGCCGGGAAGGGTCTCCAGGGGCTCTCGGCAGATCAGCTCGTGCAGGGGGCGCTCGGCCAGGTCGTACAGGTCGAGGCGGGTGGCCACGCGCAGGCCCGCGGTGTGCGAGAGCAGCCGGCGCACGGTGGCCGCGGCCCCGGGCCAGTGGCCGTCGGCCTCCATGGGCGGCAGGAACTCCCGCACCGGCGCGTCCAGTTCGAGCAGCCCCGCGGCCACGGCCCGGCCGACGAGCGGCCAGGTGGCGGTGACCTTGGTGAGGGACGCGATGTCGTACAGCGTGTGCTCGTCGGGGGCCTTCGGGTGGGTGAAGGGGGACACCACCCCGGCCGACAGGACCGTACGCTCCCCCGCCGCCGTACCGCAGACGACGACCCCGCCCGGGGTCGCGCCGTCGGCGACGACCTCGCGCAGTACGTCGTGCAGCGCGTGGGCGTCGGCGGTCGGGAACGCTGCGGCCTGGCTGGTCATCTGTGCCTCCGGTGCGGTGGGGGGTCTGCGCCCCACCCAGCCTGACCACCGCGCCCGGCCCCGCCCCGCAGCCGCGCCGGGGCGGCGCCGACCGGGCGTCCCGGACCGGGCGGAGACGGCCTGGAACGTGCGGAGACGGCCTGGAGCGTGCGTCAAAACGAGCGCGGGGCGCCCGGGGGCCGGGCCGGGCGGGACCTCGCAAGGGTCTGCCATCGGCCACAAGGGCTGTTTTCGGCCCGGCGCTGTTCGACTCCACGTCACCCGGGGAAACCGCCGTGTTCATGTCGCGCTCTTAGCGTCGGTCCGCCAGCGCCATTCCTTTCCGAGGGGGACCTCCCGCATCATGCGACGCAGACCTGCCAAGACCTTGACCGTTCTGGCCCTGACGGGCGCCCTGGCCGCCGCTACCGCGGCCACCGCCAATTCGGCTCCCCAGCACGGCGACCAGGGGAGGGAGATCCGCAATGTCATCTACCTGCTCGGTGACGGAATGGGCCGCACCCACGTCACGGCCGCGCGCGACCGGTTCTACGGCGCGTCCGGCAAGCTGAACATGGAGACCCTGCCCTACACCGGCGCCGTCGCCACCTACGCCGTCGAGAAGGGCAGCGCCAAGCCCGCGCTGGTCACCGACTCCGCCAGCTCGGCCACCGCCTGGTCGACCGGCGTCAAGACGTACAACGCCGCGCTCAGCGTGGACTCGTACGAGAAGCGCGTCACCACGCTGATGGAGCAGGCCAAGAAGGCCGGCTTCGCCACGGGCAACGTCTCCACCGCCGAGATCACCGACGCCACCCCGGCGGCCCAGTTCAGCCACGCGCTGCTGCGCGGCTGCCAGGGCCCGGTGTACTCCGACGCCGCCTGCCTCCCCAAGAAGGAGGACGGTACGTACGAGACCGCGCCCGCCGACAAGACGCTGGTCACGCCGATCGCCGAGCAGATCGCGCGCAACGGCACCGCCGACGTCATCCTCGGCGGCGGCCTCGCCCGCTTCGAGCCGGACGACCAGAAGGCCCTCCAGGCCCAGGGCTACCAGGTGCTCGGCAGCTTCGGCGACGCCAAGCTCCCCGCTCAGACAGCCGCCAGCCAGAAGGTCGCCACCAAGAACGACCTGGCCAAGGCCAACGGCAAGAAGGTCGTCGGTCTCTTCAACCGCGGCAACCTCACCGTCGAGCAGGCCAAGGCCGGGCTGCCCGCGGACGCCGCGCAGAAGCAGGAGCCGACGCTCGCCGAGATGACGCGCAAGTCGATCTCGCTGCTCGGTGAGCGCGGTGGGTACGACCGGAACAAGAAGGGCTTCTTCCTCCAGATCGAGGGCGCCCAGATCGACAAGCGCTCGCACGCCAACGACGCCGCGCAGACCCTCGGCGAGATCAAGGCGTTCGACGACGCGGTCAAGGCGGCCACCGACTTCGCGAAGAAGGACGGCCACACCCTCGTGGTCGTCACCGCGGACCACGAGTGCGCGGGCTTCAACATCATCGAGAAGGGCACCTACACCAACTCCGAGGCGGTCGCTCCCCCGGCCAACACGGACGCGGGCAACAGCGCGAACAACAGCACGACCTCGCGCCCCACTTCGGGTGCCAAGGACCCGGTGCGCTCCACCGGCATCGTCAACGGAGCGGGCGCGGGTGACGCGAAGAACTTCGCCCCCGCCACCTTCCGTACGCCGAACGACCCGGCGGACGTCAAGGACGGCAGCCCGGACGCCAGCCTCTGGCTGACCTACCTGTCCGGCAACCACACCGGCGCCGACGTGCCGATCTTCGCCTACGGCCCGAACGGCAGCGCCTTCGCGGCGAGCCAGAACAACACCGAGCTGTACGGGAAGCTGTACCGCTCGCTGTTCGGCAAGGCGCCCCAGCAGCACTGACCCACCGAGCGGAACCGGGGCCGGGAGGACATGGTCCTCCCGGCCCCGGCCACTTCAGGAGCGTTCCGATGAGACACCTCACCCGCCGCACCGCGGGCGCGCTGGCCGCCGCGGCCGCCGTCCTCGCCCTCGCCTCGGGCTGCTCCGGCGCCCCGCGGGCCGACGGCGCCGACTCCGCCGACTCCGCCGGGGATCCGGCCGGTTCCGTCGCCCCCGTGGCGCTGCCCGCGCCGCGCGGCGCGCCCGAGCCCGCCGCCGTACTGGCGTCCCCCGCCGCGGCGGGCGAGGTCCGCGTCGAGGAGGGCCCCTTCACCGACCGGGTGAAGCTGACCTCCCTCAAGCTCACCTCCCTCAAGCCCACCGGCAAGGCCGCCGTCGCCGGGCACCTGGCGATCACCTCCGACGTCAGCGACGTCCTGGCGCTCGAGGTGCGCGCCGCGTACTACGACGCGAGCGGGCACCTGCTGGGCACGGGCACGTTCCAGTACCAGGAGGAGGGCGAGGACGCGAAGGGCGGCGACCACCACGACGGGCCGCGGGCGGCGGCCGACGGCATCGACTTCACGGTGGCGGCCGACGGGCAGTTCGCCCAGGCCCCAACGAGCGCGGTGCTGTCCGTGCCGGTCCTGGTCAACGAATAGCGTCCCGGGGCCCCTCGGCGCCGTCGCGGCGCAGCAGGCCGTAGGCCCAGCGCTCGTTCAGACCGGCGAGGAAGCCGACGCCGCCCCAGAAGAAGAAGGCCTTGATCAGGGCCTGGTGGTCGGCCGGGGAGAGCGGCCCGGTGCCGCACACGCCCTCCGGGACGGCGGGCGGGGCGAACAGGCTCAGGATCCCACCGTTGATGACGACGAAGAGGGATACGGCCAGGAACCAGCCGACGACCACCCGGTACCAGCCCTCCTGCCGCATCAGGCGGACCAGTTGGGCCGGGTCCGGGGGCATGCCGTCGGTGCCCGCCGGATCGTCCGCGACGTCCGCCGCTGTCGGCCGGGTCAGCTGGTAGGCGTCCCGCAGCCGGACGATCACACTGAAGACCGCGCCCAGCGCGCCGCCGGAGAAGCAGGCCAGGGCATGCGTGAGGGCGAGCTGCTCCGGGCAGCCGATGGCCGCGCCGAACAGGGGCGGCAGCACCCGGGCCACGGTGAGGGCCAGCACCAGGGCGACCGGGCTGAGGAGCACGCCGAAGGCGAGGCCCGTGTTCAGTCCGCGCCCGCCCGCGAGGGCCGCGTCGGCCATGAGCGCCCGCGCGGCGGCATCGGACGCGGGGCGGAGCGGGTCGTAGGTGCTGCCGGTGGCGGGATCGGGGCCGGGGCTGACATCGGAGCCGGGGCCGGGATCGGGGCCGGGGCCGGGACGGGCGTCGGGGCCGGCGTCGGGGCCGGGATCGGGGCTGGGGCCGGGACGGGCGTCGGGGCCGGCGTCGGGGCCGGGATCGGGGCTGGGGCCGGCGCCGGGATCGGCCTCCGGTGCCGCGTGGGCGCCGTGCACCTCGCTCGCCTCCCGCGCCTCCCGCGCCTCCCGCAGCGCCCCGTGGACCGCGTGTTCCAGGTCCCGGCACACCTCCACCCGGGTGCGGTGGGCGAAGGCCCGCTGCGCCGCCCGGTGCAGCCGCTCGATCCGGGCGTACCGCTGCGGACCCGCCTGCCGCAGGCGACGTAGCCCCGGGTCCTCCTCCGGCAGGCCGAGCGCGGCGGCCAGCGGCCTCGGCTCGACCGGGGGAGCCCCCAGCAGCCAGGTGCCCGTACCGCTCCTCCGCCGACCGCCACCGTCGTCGCCCACGCCGACCCGCCCCCCGTGCTGCTCCGGCCCGGCCGCCGCTCCGGCCCGGCCGCTACTCCGGCGCGCCACAGTACGCGTCGCGCGCCGGGCGGTGGCCGGTGGTGAGGAATTCGGTGACCGCGCGGTCCCCGCAGGCGTTGCCGTTGCCCAGGTAGACCCCGTGGCCGCCGTGGTCGACGCTCACCAGCCGGGCCCGGTCGCCGAGCGCCGCGCGCATCCTGAGGGCGCCGAAGTACGGGGTGGCGGGGTCGCGCAGGTTCTGGACCATCAGGATGTTCGACGGACCCGCGCCGGTGATCCGGGTCGGCTCCTCCGTCGGCGCGTCCTTCCAGAACGCGCAGGCCGGGATCGACGCGGGCATGCCCGCCGTGAGCGGGTGCGCGGCGCGGTCGGCGGCCGAGGAACGCTCGTACGACGCCACGTCGGTCGGCCACTTCACGTCGTTGCAGACCACCGCGAGGGCGAGGGCCGCGTCCTCGTCGCGCAGCGGCTGGGCCAGCTCGGGCGGCAGGACCGGGGTGGCGGCCGGGTCCTGGGCCTGGCCGATCAGCCGGGCCAGGCCGGGGAAGGCGGCGTCGGCGTACAGGGCGTTCTGCATCGCCTGGCGCAGCAGGTTCCCGGTGAGCGGCACGCCCTCGGTGGTGGACGGCCTGGGCGCGCGGTCGAGCCGCTCCGCCAGGGCCAGGAACAACGGGCGTACGTCGTCCGGGTGTTCGCCGACCCGCAGGCCTTCGGCCGCCCTGGCCGGGTCGGCCGCCCAGGCCGCGAAGTCGGGGAAGCGCTCGTCGGCGGCCGGCGACATGTTCGCCAGCCAGCCGCGCTCCACCCGCGCCGGATCGGGGTCGCCGGTGCTGTCCAGGACGACACGGTCGGTGCGCTGCGGGAACTTCTGCGCGTATACGGCGGCCACGTAGGTGCCGTACGAGGTTCCCCAGGCCGACAGCTTCCGCTCGCCCAGCGCCTCGCGCAGCCGGTCCAGGTCCCGGGCCTGGTTGGCGGTGGTGAAGCTGCGCAGCAGTTCGCCGCCGTTGGCCGCGCAGGCCGCGGCCTGCCGCTCGGCCCGGGCCACGTTGGCCGCGAAGCCACCCTCCTGCGGTGTCAGCGGCCAGTTCCGCAGGGTGACCAGCCGCCGGTCCTGCGGGTCCAGCGCGCAGCTCGCCGTCGTGCTGGCGCCCACGCCGCGCGGATCGAAGGCGACCAGGTCGTAGCCGCCGGCCAGTTCCCTGCCCAGCGCCGCGCCCTTCTGGGTGAGGCGCTGGACCCCGGATCCGCCGGGGCCACCGGGCAGCACCACGAGGGTGCCGCGCCGTCGGCCCGGGTCCTCGGAGCGGATCCGGGAGACGGCGAGGGAGACCTTCCGCCCGCTCGGGGCCGCGTAGTCGAGGGGGACGGAGAGCGCGGCGCACTCCTGGCCCGCGGGTCCGCCGGACTGCGCACAGGACCGCCAGACCAGAGCCGGCGTCCCGGCCTGGCCCGAACGCACCTGCGCGGCCTCTGCGTGCGGGGCGAAGGCCGCGGTCAGGGCGGCGGCGGTCACCGCCGAGAGGGCGAGAGCCGCGGTCTTGTGCGTGTAAGTGGTCATGCCACAAGACTGGTTGACGGCGGCCCGCGCTCCCATCCGGCAGGCGGGACACCCGGCGGTGGGGCTAACCCCCGGTCGTGCGCCTGCGGCTCCGTCAGAGATCGAACTCGTGCGGGGCCAGATCCAGCGCGAAGCAGGCCTCGCGGACGACGGCCTGCTCGGTCTTGTCGAAGTCGCCGTCGGCGCCGCCGATGATGATGCCGATCTGGATGACCGCGCGGGCCTCGGCGGGCTTCTTCTTCGCCTTGGCAATCTCCTGCATGACGCTGACCTTGCCGAAGTCGAAGTCGGCGGTCAGCTTGTCGAGGTTCTCGTCGAAGCGGCGGCGCAGCTCGTCCGCCGGGAAGTTCTGCAGCACCTCGTTCGTCCCGATCAGCTGCGCCACGCGCTGCCGTTCGGCGGCGTCGATCGTCCCGTCGGCCGCGGCCACGAGCGCGCACATCGCCATGCTGGAGTCCCTGAACGCCCCGCTCTTGAGGTCGTTGCGCTTCGCCACCAGCTGCGTCTGCATCGTCGCGGCGGAATCCTTGATGCGGTCCCACAGGGCCATGTCTGTCTCCTTATGTCATAGATCGGCACCCGGACAACGCTCGGGACGCCCCGAGCGTGCCCGGCCGCCGATCTCTTCGCTCCCTCCCGAAGGAGTCGGCCTAGACCGGGAGCGCCATGACCAGGAGCGGGCTGCTGGTGGGCCGCGCCGAGCCGCCCGCCGGTTCGACGGTGAGGCCGATCGCCGTGGCGTCCCGTACGGCCCCTTCCAGCAGCAGCGCGTGCCCGCCGCCCAGCAGCCCGGCCGGGCGCATCGAGCCGTGCTCCGAGTACCAGAGCTGGTACGTCTTCCCGGCGGGTGTCGGCGGCAGTCCCGCGGCCAGCACCACCGACCGGTCGCGGGACGCGGAGGTCACCACGGTGACCCTGGCGCCCGAAGCGGTCCGCGCCGTGGCGGTACGGGCGTCCGGCGCGGCCAGCACCGCGGCCAGCGCCTCGCCGCGCGCTCCGGCCCGGTCGGCGTCCTGCTGCGCGGACCGGCCCGCCCGCTCGGCGAGCTGCGCCCGGTCGTGCTGGCCCAGGGCGATCGCGCCGAAGGCGGCGGCCGCGGCGAGGCTGGCGGCGACCACGAAGACCCCGCCGCGCCGCCGCAGCCGGGTGACGAGCACGGCGTACCGCCCCGGCGCCGGCACCCGGGGCGGGAGTTGGCGCACGATGTCGATGCGTTCCAGTACCAGTGCCTTCAGCTCGGGGGGCGCGGCCGTGGCCGCGGCCGACGCCAGCCGGGCCGCGGTCGCGGCGAACTCCCGCACTTCCTGGGCACAGGAGGGGCAGTGGTCCAGGTGCCGGGTGAAGGCGTGGTGCTCGTCGGGGCCAAGGGCGTCGAGCGCGTACGCGCCGGTGAGGGTGTGCAGGTCGTCGGTCTTCACGTGGTCACCCCCATGCAGTCGCGCAGCCGGATCAGCCCGTCGCGCATTCGGGTCTTGATGGTGGGGAGCGGGGTCCCCAGGGTCTCCGCGACCTCGCGGTAGGTCAGCCCCTGGTAGTAGGCGAGGGTGACGGTCTCCCGCTGGAGGTCGGTCAGGCGGCGCAGGCAGCGCCTCACCTGCTCGCTCTCCAGCCGGGTCTCGACCTGCTCGCTGACCTCGTCGAACGGGCGGACCTGGGCGCCGACCGCGTCGTTGTGGTCCCGGTGGGCGGCGGCCTGGGCGGAGCGCACCCGGTCCACGGCGCGGCGGTGCGCCAGGGTGGCCGTCCAGGTCATGACGGACCCCTGCGCGGGCTGGTAGCGGGCGGCCCCGCGCCAGATCTCGATCATCACTTCCTGGGTCACCTCCTCGGACTGCGCACGGTCCCGCAGGACCTTGAGAACGATGCCGAACACGGGTCCGGCGATCACGTCGTACAGGGCGGCGAAGGCGTCCTGGTCGCCCTGCGCGACCCGGGCCATCAGCTCCGGCGGGCCGGGTGGGGCGCTCTGTTCGCGGCGGTCGCCCTCGCCGTCGCCGATCCTGAGGGGCTGCCTCACCGGGCCGCCCTCCCCCAGCGTCGGCGCGTACTCCGTGGCGGCGGCGGGGCGTCGGGGCACGGGGGGAACATTCGATGGATCGCTTGCATGGGCAGTCCTTCGCGCCGCGCGGCTCGGGTGGGGTCACCCCGGTACACCTCTGCTTCGGTGCCGAAGCACCCGCGGATTGGCCCGCGCCCCGTCGGATCGGCGGGGGCACCGGTTCCGGCGGGTGCCCAGGCCCGTCAACCAGCGCGTCCGGTCTCGCTCCACGGGGTGATCCCGCGATGGGGACCAATCCGGGGACCCGGGGGCGCCGAATGGCAGACATGACCACCAACCGATCAGCCTCCCGGCGACAGACCCTCCAGCGCGGCGCGTCCGCCGCGCTGAGCGGCCTGCTGTCGGGCTACACGGCGCTGGCGGTCGCGGAACTGGTGGCCTCCTTCGTACGCCCCCAGGCCGGTCCGGTCACCGCTGTCGGAGGTGCGGCCATCGACCGCACCCCGGCGGCGGTGAAGGACTTCGCGATCCGCCACTTCGGCACCAACGACAAGCTCGTCCTCCAGCTCGGCATCGTCGCCACCCTGGGTCTCCTCGCCGTGCTGCTCGGGCTGTTCGCGCTGCGGCGGCGCCGTACCGGCGCCGCCGGAGTGCTCGGCTTCGGGGTGCTCGGCGCGGCGGCGGCGCTGTCCCGGCCCGATGCCTCCGGGGTCGCCGACGCGCTGCCCTCGCTGGTCGGCGCGGTCGCGGGCGCCGTCGTCCTGTACGTCCTGATCGGGCGGCTGACCCGGCCGCGTCCCGGGTCGGAGCGGGCCGTGGGCCTGGACCGGCGCGGGTTCCTGCTCGCCGCCGGGGCCACCGCGCTCCTCTCCACCGGCGCGGGCGCGCTGGGGCGGAGCCTGACGGGGCGGCTCGGGCAGGGCGCGGTGGCCTCGCGGAAGGCCGTACGGCTGCCCGCGCCCGCTTCTCCGGCCGCCGCGGTACCGGCGCGGGCGAGCCTGCGGGTGCCGGGAATCAGCGCCTTCACCACCTCGAACAGCGACTTCTACCGGGTCGACACGGCCCTGGTCGTACCGAAGGTGGACGCGGACGGCTGGCGGCTGCGGCTGCACGGCAAGGGCGTCACCCGGCCCCGTACGTACTCCTACCAGGAGCTGCTGAGCCGGGACCTGATCGAGCGCGACGTGACGCTGACCTGCGTCTCCAATGAGGTCGGCGGCCCGTACGTCGGCAACGCGCGCTGGCTCGGCGTCCGGCTGGCCGACCTGCTGCGGGAGGTGGGCGTCCGGCCCCCCTCCCGGGGCGGCCCGGCCGACCAGCTGGTGGCCCGCTCGGTGGACGGCATGACCCTGGGCAGCCCGGTCGAGGACGTCATGGACGGCCGCGACGCGATGCTCGCGGTCGGCATGAACGGGGAGCCGCTCCCCTTCGAGCACGGTTTCCCCGTCCGCATGCTCGTCCCCGGCCTGTACGGGTACGTCTCGGCGTGCAAGTGGATCGAGGACATCGAGCTGACCACCTTCGCCGCGTACGACCCGTACTGGGTCAAGCGCAAGTGGGCCCCGCGCGGGCCCATCAAGACCCAGGCCCGGATCGACACCCCCAAGCCGTTCGCCCGCCCCCCGGCGGACACGACGGTCATGGTCGCCGGGGTCGCCTGGGCCCAGCACCGCGGCATCAGCGGGGTGGAGATCCGGATCGACGACGGTCCGTGGCAGCGGGCCGACCTCGCGGAGCAGGACACCGTCGACACCTGGCGGCAGTGGTCCTTCCCGTGGAAGGCCACCTCCGGCAGCCACACGCTCACCGTCCGCGCCACCGACGGCGCCGGC
Source organism: Streptomyces sp. G-G2 (assembly GCF_030063135.1). Lineage (GTDB taxonomy): Bacteria > Actinomycetota > Actinomycetes > Streptomycetales > Streptomycetaceae > Streptomyces. The sequence goes on along the minus strand of NZ_JASISO010000019.1, from coordinate 15,235 downwards.
CAACTGCAGACCGACCGGCGCGCCCAGACCATTCCCGACGGAGCCAGCGGCTGGCACAGCGTCTTCGTCACCCCCGGGTGACCCGCACTCCGACCCCCGGACCCCCCGTTTCTCATTCCTTGTCCCTCACCACCGTCCCAGTGACCGATCACCTCATGGAGAACCAGATGACCACCACGCTCCGCTTCCGTCGTACCGCCCTCGCCGTGGCCACGGCGGCCGTCCTGCCCTTCGCACTGGCCGCCTGCTCCGACTCCACCAAGGACAGTGCCTCGGGATCCACCGCCGACTCCGCGAGCGCGGCGCCGTCCGCGGCGGCGTCGACGGACGACTCGATGTCCATGGACAAGCCGTTCGGCGCGGGCTGTGCGGGCGTACCGGCCTCGGGCGCGGGCAGCTTCGACGGCATGGCCAAGGACCCGGTCGCCACGGCCGCTTCCAACAACCCGGCGCTGTCCACCCTGGTCGCCGCCGTCAAGCAGGCCGGTCTGGTCGACACCCTGAACAACGCGAAGGACCTCACCGTCTTCGCTCCGACCAACGACGCCTTCGCGAAGATCCCGAAGGCCGACCTGGACAAGGTGCTCGCCGACAAGGCCACCCTCACCAAGATCCTCACGTACCACGTGGTGGGCCAGCAGATCACGCCCAAGCAGCTGGAGAACGGCTCCTTCGACACCCTGGAGAAGGGCAAGCTCACCACCACCGGCTCCGGCACCTCCTACCAGGTCAACGGCACGTCCAACGTGGTCTGCGGCAACGTGAAGACCGCGAACGCGACGGTCTACATCGTCGACACCGTCCTGATGCCGAAGTAGCGGCCGGGGGACGTTCCCCGCAGGAATCCGAGCGCTGTCGCGGGCCGGTCACCATCCGTGGTGACCGGCCCTCCGGCATGCCCGTCACCCGATAGGGTTTCGGCGGGTATCGCACGGGGTCGGGGAGGGCCGGGGCGGATGAGTCGTCGTTCCAGTGGACTGGTCGGGATCTGGGCCGAGGCCCAGCGCCAGCAGCAACGCTCGCAGGCTCTTCAGCAGCGTGAACGCGAGCGCTCGCAGCGGGCCCACGAGCGGGAGGCGGCCCGTGGGCTGCGCGAGCAGAAGGCGGCCTACCGGCAGTACCGCGAGGCCGAGGCCCGCAGGCTGACCGAGCGGCTGGAACAGCAGGCCGCCGATCTCCAGGGACTGCTCGGCCGGGGCTGCGCCGCGCCCGTCTTCCGCGCCGCGGGACTGCGCCGGGCCGAGGAGATCGAAGCCTTCGACCCGGGCCCGCTGGGGCATCCCGTGCCCATGCCGGAGCCGCACCAGTTCCCCGTACAGAGCGGCGGCTGGGGCATCGGGGCGGGCCGCCGGGCCCAGGCGGAGGCCGACGCGCACGCCCGCTACACCCAGGCCTGGCACGCGGCGAACGCCGCCGAGGCCGAGCGGCAGCGGCAACTCGCGGCGTACCGCGCCCAGTACGACCGGTGGGCGGGCGAGCGGCTCGGTGAGATCCGCGCGCACAACACCGGGATCGCGGATCTGGGCGCCTCGCTGGGTTCCGGGGATCCCGAAGCCGTCGTCGAGTACTTCTCCGCCGCCCTGTACGCGTCCTCGGCCTGGCCCGAGGAGCTGCCGCGCGCGCTGAGCGCCGCCTACGATCCCGGCGCCCGCCAACTGGTCCTGGACTGGGAGCTGCCGGGCTTCGAGGTGGTGCCGACGGCGAAGTCGGTGCGGTACATGCCGAGCGTGGACCAGGACAAGGAGTCCCCGCTGCCGGTGGGCCAGCGGCGGGCGGTGTACCGCGACCTGCTCGCGCAGTGCGCCCTGCTGGTGCTGCGGGACCTGTTCGCGGCGGACGAGTTCGGGGCCCTGGAGTCGGTGGCCCTGAACGGGTACGTCGACGACCACGATCCGGCCACCGGCCGCCCCGCCCGGATCGTGCTGGCCACGGCGATGGCGGACCGTACCGCGTTCGAGGCCCTGCACCTGGCCCAGGTGAACGCGGTGGACTGCCTGACCGGTGCGCTGCGCGGCCAGTTGTCGGCCCGGCCGGACCTGTTGACGGCGGTCCGTGCGGCCCGCACGCCCGAGGACGTCGGTTCGGACGTGGTCACCCACGGGACGACGAGCGACACCGGGCCGGACGAGCCCGACCTGTTCGCGATGGACCCCATCGAGTTCGAGGGCCTCGTCGCCGAACTCTTCCGGGCCATGGGGATGCGGGCCGTGATGACGCAGCGCTCCAATGACGGCGGAGTGGACGTCGACGCGACGGACCCCGCCCCGATCCGCGGCGGCACGATCGTGGTGCAGGTCAAGCGGTACCGCAACACCGTGCCGCCGACCGCCGTGCGCGACCTCTACGGCACGGTGCAGGACGCGGGCGCCAACAAGGGCGTCCTGGTCACCACCTCGGGCTTCGGTCCCGGCTCGCACAACTTCGCGCGCGGCAAGCCGCTGGAGCTGGTGTCCGGGCCGGAACTGGTGGACCTGCTGCACCGCCACGGCCTGCGCGGGCGCCTAGGCGACGGTGCCCGCCCCGGCGCCGCGACAGCCCCCGCGCCGCCCGCTGCCGCGGTCCCGGCCCAGCGCGCCGCTTCCCCCGTCCCCGCCGCCGGTCCGGCCGCGGAGCACAACATCCTCGGCATGACCTGGTCGGGCGGGGTCACGCTCGACGTGTGCGCACTGGTCTGCGCGGGCACACGGGTGCTCGACGACGAACACTTCGTGTTCTTCAACAACCCCGGCACCCCGGACGGTTCGGTACGCAGCCGCGCCCACACCCCGCCCGACCGGGCCGCGATCGAGGTGGACTTCGACGCGCTCCCCGCCCGCGCCGACCGGCTGGTACTGGTCGCGGCGGTGGACCCGGAGGCCCATCCGCACGCCGACCTGACCGGTTTCACCGACGCCCGGATCCGGCTACTGGCCGCCGACGGGGCGGAGATCGACCAGTTGGAGGTGTCCGACGGCCGACCCGGGGAGACCGCCCTGGTCCTGGGTTCCTTCCGGCGGCGCGCGAGCGGTGACTGGACCTTCGTGGCGGGCGGCAAGGGCTACCCGGGCGGTCTGGCGGCGCTGGTCCACGACTTCGGCATCGCGACCACCTGAACTGCCCTCGCGCGGTGCGTGGTTTCACGTGAAACGTCGTCGTTTCACGTGAAACCACGCGTGTTTCACGTGAAACAACGCACCGCGCGGGCCCGAACCCATGGGGATCGGGCCGCCTACTGCGCCAGGTCCTTGAGCGCGGTGTTCAGGGCCAGGACGTTGACCCTCGGGTCGCCCATGAAGCCGAGGGTGCGGCCCTGCGTGTGCGCGGCGACGAGTTGCTCGACACGGGCCGTCGGGAGGTGGTGCCGCGCGGCTACCCGGGGGATCTGGAGGGCCGCGTACGCCGGGGAGATCGAGGGATCCAGGCCGGAGGCCGAGGAGGTCACGGCGTCGGCGGGGATCTGCGAGATCCGGGGGGTGAAGCCGGGGACGGTGTTGGCCTCGATCACCTTCTGCTGGGCCTCGTGGACCGCCTTGACCAGCTCGGGGTTGTCGGCTGCCTTGTTGGAGGCGCCGGACACCAGCAGCCCGTACTGCGTGTTGACGGTGTTCTGGCCCAGCCCGGCCGACGGGCGGGGCTGGAACCAGCGCGGGTCGTCGCCGTAGCCCTGGCCGATGAGGGCGGAGCCGACGACCCGGCCGCTGCTGTCCTTGACCTCAGAACCGTTGGCCTTCTCACTGAAGGCGACCTGGGCGACGCCGGTGACCGCGAGCGGGTAGAGGACCCCGCAGACGACGGTCAGGACGAGGAGGGCGCGCAGGCCCGCGCCGATCAGCCGAAGGGTGTTGCTGACGGAGTTGTTCATCATGGTCAGCCGATTCCGGGGATGAGGGTGATGAGCAGGTCGATGAGCTTGATGCCGATGAACGGGGCGATGAGCCCGCCCAGTCCGTAGATGCCGAGGTTGCGGCGGAGCATCCGGTCCGCGCTGGTGGGCCGGTAGCGGACGCCCTTCAGGGCGAGCGGGACCAGCGCGATGATGATCAGCGCGTTGAAGATGACGGCGGAGAGGATCGCCGACTCGGGCGAGTGCAGGCCCATGACGTTGAGTGTGTCCAGGCCGGGGTAGACCACCGCGAACATCGCCGGGATGATCGCGAAGTACTTCGCCACGTCGTTGGCGATGGAGAAGGTCGTCAGCGCGCCGCGGGTGATCAGGAGCTGCTTGCCGATCTCGACGATCTCGATCAGCTTGGTGGGGTCGGAGTCCAGGTCCACCATGTTCCCGGCCTCCTTGGCGGCCGAGGTCCCGGTGTTCATGGCCACGCCCACATCGGCCTGGGCCAGCGCGGGGGCGTCGTTGGTGCCGTCGCCGGTCATCGCGACGAGCTTGCCGCCCGCCTGCTCCCGCTTGATGAGGGCCATCTTGTCCTCGGGGGTGGCCTCGGCGAGGAAGTCGTCGACACCGGCCTCCTCCGCGATGGCCTTGGCGGTGAGCGGGTTGTCACCGGTGATCATGATGGTCTTGATGCCCATCCGGCGCAGTTCGTCGAACCGCTCCCGCATGCCCTCCTTGACCACGTCCTTGAGGTGGATGACGCCCAGGACCCGCGCACCCGTCTCGTCCTCGACCGCGACGAGCAACGGGGTGCCGCCCGCCCCGGAGATCGCGTCCACCTTCGCGCGGGCGTCGGGGGCGACCGTACCGCCCCGTTCGGCCACCCAGGCCAGGACCGAACCGGCCGCGCCCTTGCGGGTCTTGCGGCCGTCCGCGTCGACACCCGACATCCGGGTCTGGGCGGTGAAGGCGATCCATTCGGCGTGCGCGAGTTCACCCTGGTGGCGTTCGCGGAGCCCGTACGCCGTCTTCGCCAGCACGACGATCGAACGGCCCTCGGGGGTCTCGTCCGCCAGCGACGACAGCTGGGCGGCGTCAGCCAGTTCGGCCTCGGTGACGCCCTCCACGGGTACGAACTCGCTGGCCTGACGGTTGCCGAGGGTGATGGTGCCCGTCTTGTCCAGCAGCAGCGTCGAGACGTCACCCGCCGCTTCCACCGCGCGCCCCGACATGGCCAGCACGTTGCGCTGGACGAGTCGGTCCATGCCCGCGATGCCGATCGCGGAGAGCAGCGCTCCGATGGTGGTCGGGATCAGGCAGACCAGCAGCGCGGCCAGCACGATCATCGACTGCTCGGCGCCCGCGTAGATCGCGAAGGGCTGGAGGGTGACGACCGCGAGGAGGAAGACGACCGTGAGGGAGGCGAGCAGGATGTTGAGGGCGATCTCATTGGGCGTCTTCTGCCGGGAGGCCCCCTCGACCAGGCTGATCATCCGGTCGATGAACGTCTCGCCCGGCTTGGTGGTGATCTGGATGACGACCCGGTCGGAGAGCACCTTCGTACCGCCCGTGACCGCCGAGCGGTCACCGCCCGACTCCCGGATGACGGGCGCCGATTCACCGGTGATCGCCGATTCGTCGACGGAGGCGACGCCCTCGACGACGTCACCGTCGCCCGGGATGACGTCCCCGGCCTCGCACACCACCAGGTCGCCGATCCGGAGGTCCGTGCCCTGCACCCGCTCCTCTCGCGCGCCGTTCAGGCGGCGCGCGACGGTGTCGGTCTTGGCCTTGCGCAGGGTTTCGGCCTGGGCCTTGCCCCGGCCCTCCGCGACCGCCTCGGCGAGGTTGGCGAAGACGGTGGTGAGCCAGAGCCAGCCGGTGATGGCCCAGCCGAACCAGTCGCCCGGGTCCTGGAGGGCGAGGACGGTGGTGACCACCGACCCGACCAGGACCACGAACATGACGGGCGACTTCACCATCACCCGCGGGTCGAGCTTCCTGACCGCGTCGGGGAAGGACTTCAGCATCGCCTTCGGGTCGAACAGGCCCGCGCCGACGCGCCCGGCCGGCACGGGTCCGGCGGGAAGGTCCTCGTGCGGAGCGCGGGTGGGCGTGATGGTGCTCATGAGGCGAGCCCTTCGGCGAGCGGGCCCAGCGCCAGGGCCGGGAAGTAGGTGAGGCCGGTGATGATGACGATCGTGCCGACGAGCAGGCCCGCGTAGAGCGGCTTGTCGGTGCGCAGGGTGCCCGCGGTGGCCGGTACCGGGTTCTGCTCGGCGAGCGACCCGGCCAGCGCCAGGACGAACACCATCGGCAGGAACCGGCCCAGCAGCATCACGAGCCCGATGGTCGTGTTGAACCAGGGGGTGTCCGCGCTCAGCCCCGCGAAGGCGGAGCCGTTGTTGTTCGCGCCCGAGGTGTAGGCGTAGAGGATCTCGGAGAAGCCGTGCGCCCCCGGATTGGCCATGGACCCGCGCGGCCCGTCGAGCGCCATCGCCGCGGCGGTGAAGCACAGGACCAGGGCCGGGGTGATCAGGATGTAGCAGGCGGCGAGCTTGATCTGGCGGGTGCCGATCTTCTTGCCGAGGTACTCGGGCGTCCGGCCGACCATCAGGCCGGCGAGGAACACCGCGATGACCGCCATGATCAGCATGCCGTAGAGCCCGGACCCGACCCCGCCGGGCGCGATCTCGCCCAACTGCATGCCCAGCAGCTGGATCCCGCCGCCCAGGCCCGTATAGGAGGAGTGGAAGGAATTGACCGCGCCGGTCGAGGTGAGGGTGGTGGCCACCGAGAAGATCGCCGAGCCCGCTATGCCGAAGCGGGTCTCCTTGCCCTCCATCGCGCCGCCCGCCGCCTGCAACGCGGGGCCGTGGTGCGCGAATTCGGTCCACATCATCAGCGCGGTGAAGCCGAGCCAGATGGTCGCCATCGTCGCCAGGAGCGCGTAGCCCTGCCGGACCGAACCGACCATCCGACCGAAGGTCCGCGTCATCGCGAACGGGATGAGCAGGATCAGGAAGACCTCGAAGAGGTTCGAGAAGGGCGTCGGGTTCTCGAAGGGGTGGGCCGAGTTCGCGTTGAAGTAACCGCCCCCGTTGGTGCCCAGCTCCTTGATGACCTCCTGGGAGGCGACCGCGCCGCCGTTCCACTGCTGCGTCCCGCCCAGGAACTGACCCACCTGGTGGATGCCGGAGAAGTTCTGGAGCACCCCGCAGGCGACCAGGACCAGCGCGCCGATCACGGACAGCGGCAGCAGGATCCGTACGGTGCCGCGCACCAGGTCCGCCCAGAAGTTGCCCAGCTCGCCGGTACGGGACCGGGCGAAGCCGCGCACCAGCGCCACCGCGACGGCCATGCCGACCGCCGCCGAGACGAAGTTCTGCACCGCCAGGCCGCCGGTCTGCACGACGTGGCCCATCGCCTGCTCACCGGAGTACGACTGCCAGTTGGTGTTGGCCACGAAGGAGGCGGCGGTGTTGAAGGCCTGGTCCGGCTTGACCGCCGAGAAGCCGAGCGAGCCGGGCAGTACGCCCTGGAGGCGCTGGAGGCCGTAGAGGAACAGGACGCCCGCCACGGAGAAGGCGAGGACTCCGCGCAGATAGGCGGGCCAGCGCATGTCCGCGGACGGGTTCGCGCCGATCGCCCGGTAGATCCACCGCTCCGGCTTGTAGTGCTTCTCCGAGGAGTAGACCCGGGCCATGTGGTCGCCGAGCGGGCGGTACGCGAGGGCCAGTGCCGCGACCAGCGCGAGCAGCTGGAGGACCCCGGAAAGGACGGGACTCATCGAGGCTCAGAACCTCTCCGGGAACACGAGGGCGACGACGAGGTAGCCCAGCAGGGAGACGGCGACCAGCAGGCCCACCACGTTTTCGATGGTCACAGCTTGGCCACCCCCTTGGCGACGAAGGCCACCAGCGCGAAGAGCGCGATCGTGGTGACGACGAAGGCCAGATCGGCCATCGTGAGCTCCTGAGGTTCCGGGACGACATGCGGACACCTCAGAGTGGAACCCCTGTTTGGGCCGCCACAGCCTCCCTTGACGGGGCCCATACGCCCCCGATCACGGCTTTTACGACTCCCTAACGCCCCGCGCCCCAGCCCGTCCCTTCCGGAGGGACGCCCGCGCGCGGCACCCGCACCACCACGAGGCTCGTGTCGTCGTCCGTGTCCCCGGTGACCGCCGACAACAGCTCGTCGGCCATCGCCTCCACCGGGCCGGCGCCCACCCGTTGGGCCGCGCGCCGCAGCGCGGCGAGGCTCTGGTCCATGCTCACGTGCCGCCGTTCCACGAACCCGTCCGTGTACAGCAGCAGGGTGTCCCCCGGGAGCAGGTCCAGCGACGCCTCCTCGTACGCGACGCCCGGCACCGCCCCCAACAGGATGTTGTGCGGCGCGTCCAGGATCCGGGCCCGCCCCTCGCGCAGCAGCAGGAGCGGCGGATGGCCCGCGCTGCTCCACCGCAGTGCCCCCGTCACCGGGTCGTACACCGCGCACACCGCCGTGGCGGTGGGGCCGCCCCGGGTGCCCAGGGTGACCTCGTTGAGCCAGCCCATCAGCCCGCCGGGCTCCGCGCCGGTCACCGCCAGCCCGCGCAGGGCGTTGCGCAGGACGACCATGCTGGTCGCCGCGTCGATGCCGTGGCCGGCGATGTCCCCGACCGCGACCAGCACCCGGCCGTCCGGCAGGACCATCACGTCGTACCAGTCGCCGCCGACCAGATAGTCCTCGGCGGCGGGCCGGTAGCGGGCCGCGATGCCCAGGCCGCCCGCCGCTTCCGCGGTCGAGGGCGCCTCCGGGACGATCGCCCGCTGGAGCTGGAGCACGAACCGGGTCCGCGTCACCGCGTCCTCCTGCGCCGCCGACAGGGCGATCTCGGTGTGGTGCTGCGCGGAAACGTCCTGGTAGACCCCGGTGAGCCCGGTCAGGGCCGCCCCCGACAGGAGCGGTTCGGCCGCGATCCGCACGTGCCGGATCCCGCCGTCCGCCCGCACCGCGCGGACCAGCGCCCGGTCCCCGCGGTGCGCCTCCACCAGCGAGGCAAGCAGCGCCTCCAGCAGCGGTACGTCCTGCGGGTGCAGCCGGGGGCCGAGCCGGGCCAGCGGCACCGGTGGGGCCTCGCGGTCCATCCCGAACAGGGTGTACGTCTCCTGACTCCAGCACGTGGCACCGGTCAGCAGGTCCTCCTGGAAGGAGCCGACCCGCTCCAACCGCCCCAGTACCCGGGTCAGGGCCTCGCCGCGCCGGTCCGCCGCCTCCCACAGCACGGCGGTCCGCCCCCGGCCCAGCGGCAGGACGCGTACGTCGTCCATCCCGCCCACCTGCCCCAGGCGGCGCGGCCCCGGCCGGTCCCGGGCCGCCGCCAGCGCGCTCCAGGCGTACGGGAACACCTCGGCCCCGGACCGGCCCGCGGGGCCGCGCACCGCCCCCAGGGCCGTGCGGGCGGCGGGGTTGACGTACTCCAGCACCCCGTCCGCCCCCAGCAGCACCGCGGGGCCGGTGGCCAGCTCCAGCAGTGCGGTCTCCGCGGCCCGGATCCCGGGCGGCTCCGCGTCGCCGAGGAGCGCCCCGCAGGGCTCGCAGAGCAGCTCGGTGATCCGCCGGACCCGGTCGTCGGGCTCCTCGGCGGGGTTGTCCCGCACGGCCAGGGCCACCCCGACGATCTGGCCGTGCCTGCGCAGCGGCAGCACGGCCCGGGTCCCGCTCCCGCCCGGCAGCCAGTCGTCCACGCCCCACCAGGGCGCCCCCTCCCACAGCACCCGGTGCAACGCGGTGTCCGGCGGCACCCACTGCCAGTGCCGCGCCTCCTCGGGGCCGGCCCCGGCCTGCCCGACCAGCTCCAGGCAGTCGGTGCCGGTCCGGCGCCACAGGTAGAGCGTGCGCACCCCGATCCGGCGCAGGCCGCCGTCCAGCAGGGTGACGGCGGCCTCGCCCGCGGTGTCGTTCGCGAGGACGGCGGCCGTGGCCCGGCGGATCCGGCGGGCGTCGGCGGGCACCTCGGCGACCAGGTCCCCCGCGGCGGCGTTCAGGATGTCGGCGGCCAGGTCACCGGCGCTGAGCCCGGTACTGACGGCCAGCTCCAGCAGATGGTCCGCGGCCTCGGCCGGGGTCACCCGGAGCTGGTCGACGAGGACCCCCGTGGCGAGGTCGAGCAGCCTGCGCCGGGCCCGGTCGTCGTGCAGTTCGGCGACCTCGGCGGTCAGCGAGGAAACGGCGGCGGCCAGGGCCTCCCGCGTGCCCGCGGCGATCTCCACGCCCACTCCCCGGCTCGTGTCCCGGCTCATGTCCCGGCTCCCCGTCTCAAGGATCTTCCAGTGTGCTCCCTCGGGCCTCCGAGCTGTGCCTCCCATCACTCTTACGGGTAATTCCAGCGGCGACCGGGTATACCGGAGGGGTCAGCTCGCACGACGGCCGTGCCCGAAATCAGGGGGTGCGACCACCCGTCGGAGGAGCCTTACATGCTTCGAACAGATGACCGATACCAGCTCATGGAGGGCATACCGGAGGAACCGCTCAAGGTGAGCACCGCCGACGCCAGGGCCCTTTCGGTGACCCTGTTCACCCGCCTGCGGGCCCTGGAAGAGGGCACCGCGGATTACTCGTACGTCCGCAACACGCTCGTCGAACTGAACCTCAGCCTGGTCAAGTACGCCGCCCGCCGCTTCCGCGGCCGCAGCGAACCGGTGGAGGACATCATCCAGGTCGGCACAGTCGGGCTGATCAAGGCGATCAACCGCTTCGACCCCGCGCGCGGAGCGGAATTCACCACCTTCGCCATGCCCACGATCACCGGCGAGATCAAGCGGTTCTTCCGCGACACCAGCTGGGCCGTCAAGGTCCCGCGCAGGCTCCAGGAACTGCGGCTGGGCACCGCCAAGGCGCAGGACGCCATGGAGCAGGACCTGGGCCGCAGCCCTACCGAGGCGGAACTGGCCGAACGGCTGGACGTGACCACGGACGAGCTGGCCGAGGGCCGCAAGGCCGCCGTGGCCTACTCCGCGCGCTCCCTGGACGCGCCCGTACAGGGCGACGGCGAGGGGGAGGCCTTCGACACCCAGCCGTCGCTGGGCGCGGACGAGGAGGCCTACGACCGCATCGAGTGCCTGGAATCCCTCAAGCCGCTGCTGTCGGTGCTGCCCGAACGCGAGCGGGCGCTGCTCGCGCTGCGTTTCGGCGAGGAGCTGACCCAGTCCGAGATCGGCGCCCGGATGGGCCTGTCCCAGATGCACGTCTCCCGGCTGCTCACCCGCACCCTGGCCCGCCTCCGCACGGGCCTGCTGGACGACGCCCCCGACGAGGCCGCGTAGGACCGTCTCCTCGGGCCGGGTGGGCCGTCTCTCTCCGGATCATGGAGAGGGCCGAGAGGGCTGCTCTGGCGTCACCGAGAGGGCCGCTCTAGCGTCTGCGAGCCGTCCCGGGCGGGGCGAAGGGCGAGGCCACCTCGACCCACACCGTCTTTCCGCCCGGCGGCTCGTGCCGTTCCCAGCCCCATGAGCGGGAGAGCCGCTCCAGGACCACCAGTCCGTGTCCGCCCGGCAGGCCGGGGCGGCCCGGCGAACGGCGGCGGGGGCGCTCGGGGCTCCCGTCGCTGACCTCCACCCGCAACCGGTCGGGGGCGTTCCGCAGGACCAGCTCACCGGGCCCGCCCGCGTGCATGCAGGCATTGGTCACCATCTCGGAGACCATCAGCAGGACATCCTCGGCGGCTTCCTCCACCTCGGAGACCGCGGAGACGGCGAAGGTCTCGGAGACCGTGAAGGCCCTGGGGACCGCGAGGGCCCCGTAGGCGCCGGGGGCCGCGAAGTCGTCGTGGCTCCCGGGAGCGCCGGGCTCCCGGAGCCAGCTCCAGTCGGTGAGGGCCCGGCGGGTGAAGTCCCGGCACCGGGTGACCGTGCCGGGCACCGGCCCGCCCAGGATCAGCCGTCGCGTCTGCTCGGGTCCCGGACGTCCGGGCCATGGATGCTCGGGGGATTCAGCCACCGGAGCCGCCGCCCCGCCCCGCGGGGCCGACGCCGCTGCCGGCTCCCGCGCCCGGCGGCACACCCAGGGCCGCGGCGCGGTCCTCGTGAACCAGGAACACCCCGTCCGCGCCGGTCGTACGGAACATCCTCGCCACCGGCTGCCGCAGCCCGGCCAGCTCCAGCCGGGTCCCGCTCTCGCGCGCGGCCAGCCGGGCCCGCAGGAGCGTGTTCAGCCCGGTGGAGTCGCAGAAGCCCAGTCCCGCGCAGTCGACGAGGACCCGGTGGCCGCCGTCCCCGGCCAGCGCCACTTCCAGGGCCCCCCGCAGGGGACCCGCCGTGTCGTGGTCGAGTTCGCCGGACAGCGCGAGGACGGTCACACCCTCCTCGACGGTCACGTCGACCGAGAATCGCTCCGCCATCACCCGGCCCTCCTCCCGTCGCCCCACCGCCTACCCGTGTGCCCGGCCCTCAACCAGCCATGGCCCCCCGGCATATCCAGCTGAGGCGGAACTTCCGTACAACGGAAAATAGATTCCACCAGACGGTAAGTTAGCGAGATGTCGCGGAGGCGACGCTCTACCTGGTGAACGCCGCCTGCACCACGGGCGACGTCCTGACGGTCGACGGCGGCCGCCACCTCGTCTGACCCTGTGACCAGCGCCCGCCCCACCGTGCGCGGGTGTCCGCCGCCCCCCGCGCATCCACATCGTGGACAACTACGCTCGATGTATGAACGCTGAATCCGCCCACGCGCTTGCCGCCGTGAAAGAAGCCGACCGCAAGCATGTCTTCCACTCCTGGTCGGCCCAGGAGCTGATCGACCCGCTCGCCGTGGCCGGGGCGGACGGTGCGTACTTCTGGGACTACGAGGGGAACCGCTTCCTCGACTTCTCCAGTTCCCTCGTCTTCACCAACATCGGCTACCAGCACCCCAAGGTCGTCGCCGCGATCCAGGAGCAGGCCGCCAAGCTGTGCACCCTCGCCCCCGGCTTCGCCGTGGACGTCCGCTCCGAGGCCGCCCGGCTCATCGCCGAGCGGACCCCCGGCGACCTCGACAAGATCTTCTTCACCAACGGCGGCGCCGAGGCCGTCGAGAACGCCGTCCGGATGGCCCGCGTGCACACCGGCCGCGCCAAGGTCCTGAGCACCTACCGCTCGTACCACGGCGCCACCTCCACCGCGATCAACCTGACCGGCGACGCCCGCCGCTTCGGCAACGACACCGCGACCGCGGGCGTCGTGCACTTCTGGGGCCCCTACCTCTACCGGTCGCCCTTCCACGCCGAGACGCCGGAGCAGGAGTGCGCGCGCGCCCTGCGCCACCTTGAGGACACCATCGTCTTCGAGGGCCCGCAGTCGATCGCCGCGATCATCCTGGAGAGCGTCGGCGGCGCCCCGGGCGTGCTCGTGCCCCCCGCCGGTTACCTGACGGGCGTGCGCGAGCTGTGCGACCGCTACGGCATCGTCTTCATCCTGGACGAGGTCATGGTCGGCTTCGGCCGGACCGGCGCGTGGTTCGCCGCCGACCACTGGGAGGTCACCCCCGACCTCCTCTGCTTCGCCAAGGGCGTCAACAGCGGCTACGTACCGCTCGGCGGCGTGGCGATCTCCGGCGCGATCGCCGAGACCTTCGCCCGGCGCCCCTACCCGGGCGGGCTGACCTACTCCGGGCACGTGCTGGCCTGCGCCGCCGCCGTGGCCACCCTCACCACCATGGCCGAGGAGGGCGTCGTCGAGCAGTCCGCCCGCACCGGGGCGGAGCTGCTGGGTCCGGGTCTGCGGGAGCTCGCCGGGCGGCACGCCTCGGTCGGTGAGGTCCGGGGCCTCGGCACCTTCTGGGCGCTGGAGCTCGTACGCGACCGGGAGACCCGGGAGCCACTGGTCCCGTACGCCGCCTCGGGCGCGGACAACGCCCCCATGGGCGCCTTCGCGGAGGCCTGCAAGAAGGGCGGCCTGTGGCCGCTGGTCGCGGGCAACCGCCTCCACGTCGCCCCGCCCTGCAACATCGGCGCGGCCGACGTGGCCAAGGGCCTGGCGATCCTCGACGAGGCCCTGTCGGTGGCGGACGCGCACATGGCGTAGCCCCGGCCGCACGGCGGCCGTACGGGACGCGTACCGGCCGGTGCCGTGCGGTCGCCCAACGGCCCGTGCTGTGCGGTCGCCCAAAGCGGGGGTGCCGGTTCTCGGATGATCCGTCCGGTTCGGAACCGGTCTCCCGCGTGCTGCAATCCCCTCAGTACGAATCAGTACCGAAACAAGCACCTACGGACCGGGATGCACATCAGTCCCGGGGCGGCCGTCGCGGCCGAACGGCGGGGGGCGGCACGTCCAGCACATCCGGGCGGACGCTGGACGCCGGGCGTACGGGATCCAGAACAACGGACTCCGTGTTCCCGAACAGCCGAAGGAAAACAGCATGAGCAAGCACGTCCTGGGCCACAACCAGTACGGCAAGGCCGAGAACCGCATCGTCAAGGTCACCCGCAAGGGCAGCGACGGTTCCTGGCACGAGATCCGGGACCTGAACGTCTCGGTCGCGCTCCGCGGTGACTTCCGCGACGTCCACCTGAGCGGCGACAACGCCAACTGCCTGCCGACCGACACCACCAAGAACACGGTGTACGCCTTCGGCAAGGAGCACGGCATCGACTCCCCCGAGGCCTTCGGGGTCCTGCTGGCCAAGCATTTCGTCTCCTCGCAGGAGGCGATCCGCGAGGCGCAGATCCGCATCGAGGAGTTCGTCTGGGAGCGGATCCCGGTCCCGACGCGCAAGGAGCAGCACTCCTTCGTCCTCAAGGGCCAGGAAGTGCGCACCGCGCAGATCACCTACAGCGAGACCACCGGTCTCCAGGTCATCTCGGGTCTGAAGGACCTGACGGTGATGAACTCGACCAACTCCGAGTTCCACGGCTACGTCAAGGACAAGTACACGACCCTCCAGGAGGCGTACGACCGCATCCTGGCGACCAAGGTCACCTCGCGCTGGGCGCATTCGGCGCTGGCCGCCGACGATCCGGAGCACGACTGGGACCGGTCGTACAAGAAGGTCCGCAAGCACCTGCTGGACGCGTTCGCGGAGACGTACTCGTACTCGCTCCAGCAGACCCTGAACCAGATGGCCGAGCGTGTGCTCGACCACTGCCCGCGGGTCAACGAGGTCCGCCTCAACCTCCCCAACAAGCACCACTTCCTCGTCGACCTGGAGCCGTTCGGCCTCAAGAACGACAACGAGGTCTACTTCGCCGCGGACCGCCCGTACGGGCTGATCGAGGGCACCATCCACCGCGAGGGCGTCCAGCCGGTGATCGCCACCAGCGACTGGATCGTCGCCTAGATGAATGAGTCCAAGGGGTGTCGTTGCGGTCAGTGGTCGTAGGCGATCAGTGACCGCTTGACCGGCTGCCCAGTCTTGTCGTTGTGCCAGATCGCCGCCGTGAGTGCGAGGATCCGGCACAGG
>NZ_JASISO010000018.1:123228-137848 GCF_030063135.1 Streptomyces sp. G-G2 | reverse complement strand
AACCGCCTGAAACGGCACCGCGCGGTGGCTACAAGGTACGACAAACTCGCCGTTCGCTACGAGGCAACGGTGCTGGTCGCAGCCATCAACGAGTGGCTGTGACCAGCACTTTCGCAACAGGCCCTAGTAGAGCGTGAGGGAGCTCGCCTTGTCGTTGATTCCCGTCGGGATGTTGATCGGCGGCCCGTACGGGCCGAAGCTGCTCAGGAGTCCGGTGAAGTCGGAGTAGTCGTACAGGTTCATGTTGCCGCCGCTGCGGTTCCAGACGGAGCTCGTGCGGTCGCTCATGTTGTAGTTGCCGAGCTTGAAGGAGCCGGCGCTGGGCACCACCCACAGCAGCCCGCCGCCGTCGGAGTTCTGGAAGATGCAGGCCTGGCCGTGGAGACAGTTGTCCCACACAGATGCCCCGGGCTGGCTGCGGTCGACGGAGATGGGCTTGATCACGGCGGGGGCGCTGGCGCTCCCGTCGGCGGGGGTCTGGGCCGCCGCGGTGCCGACAGTGGATGCGAGCATCAAAACGGTTCCGGCTCCGACTGCGGCCAGGGTGAATCGCTTGCGCATGGGTCTGCTCTCCCTCTTCGGAATTCTCCGAGATCGGTCTGGTCGGTAGGTCCGTGACGCCGCTCCGAACTGCTGGTCCGCCCCGGTATCGACTGGGGTGCGGACCCGTCGGTTGATCGCGGCGGTGCCATCTTCGCCAGCGGGTGCACCCTTTGTATTGTCGGATGACGACACGATGCGGAAGATCGTCGTCCCTCTCGCGGCGGCGACTGCCGGACCGTCAACCGGGCCGAGCCAGAACGCGAGCGCCGCATTCGGGGCCGCCGCGTGTACAGGGCTCGGGCATCAAGCCCCATGAGGTCAGCCCGCGTCGGGGCGCTGCGGGCTGGTCCCGTTAGCCCCAACGGGACCGACGGGTGGACCCGGCGGTCCACGAGGGCGCATACGGCAGACCCCCGCGCGGTGCGGGAGCTGAGGCACAGGGCATTCCCCGATCCGAGCTCGGCAAGCCCGCCGCAGGAGCGCGCAGGTGTCAATTGTCCGCGCGGACAACTCACATTGTCCGGTGATGACACCTCGCTGACCTGCGCGATCGTCCATCGGTGCTCGCGGCCAATTTCCGGGCCCGGCAGCATGAAAGCCGTGTCCCACCAGGACACACCGGCTTCACGCCGCCCCGAGGAGCAACGTTGAAGACCTCCACTTGCTCCGTACTCGCCCAGCCCGGGGTACCACCGCCACGCTGGCGACCGCGACGCTTGCCCTCACCGTGGCAGGACCTGCCAGCAACGCCTCGACCGCCTCGCCATATCGGATGCCTCGCAATAGGCGTGGCCCCACGAATCTGCGGCGGGGTCCACCCCCGACCGAAATAACAGCTACGTCAACACATTCACGTCTCGCCGTAGGGACAGCAGCAGCAACGGCCTTCAAGCATTGGAATGCGACTCTCTACCGTTCCAGAGCTGGACGCGCAGCTCATCCCGGGGCGCATACCAGCTGAGGAATCGGAGCACAGGGCTGTGCATGGCTGCGCTTGGACGACAATCAGAAATTCTGGCTTCGCGCAATCCCATGCAATGACACGACCTTTCAGGCGTGGAACATTAAAAGCGGGATGGCGGAGCGGAACAGATCACCAACTTGGCAACAAGCAGTGCCTGGACGACAGTTTCTCATTCGGAATTCGCCCGGCAAGCATTCATGATCTCGTTCTCGACTCCACCCCTTCTCCTTCCTGGGCCGACGCCGTCCAGGCAGTCGGCTGCCTTCCCCACGTCCTGAGGAGTGCGAAGCGTGCCCACCCCCGGCGGCACTGATGACAGCTCGCAGTCGACCCACCACCTTGCCCCGCAATCCACGACCGAGATCCCGCTCCCGCCCGCTCCTCCGATCTCCCCCACCCGCGGCCAGTGTTTTCGCCCGGACTCCGCCCTGCGCGACGTCGTGCACTTCTACGCCGGATACGAGTACGGGCGCATCAAACCGCGGCGGCGCATGGTGTGTCCCAACACCATGGCCACCATCAGCTTCGGCTTCGGCGCGCCCATCCGGACCGACAGCATGGTCGACCCAGGCCGCTCCCTCAGCTGCCGCTCGCGCGCCGACCTGCCGCCCACGACCGCCAGCATGGGCGAGCACCAGGGCAACGTGCGCGGTATGACCCTGCTGATGACGCCCATGGGGGCCTACCAGCTGTTCGGGGTGCCGATGTCTGAATGGAACCAGCCGTACCTGGACCCGGCCCATCTGCTGCCCCGCCCGCTGCGTCACCTCCCCGAACAACTGGAGGCCGCGACCGCGCACGAGCAGCGCCGCACCCTGGACCGCGCCCTGCGGCCCCTCCTCCGCCAGGGGCCGCACATCGCCCCCGAGATCGTCTGGGCCTGGCACGAGCTGCACCGGACCCACGGACGGATTCGCGTGAAGGACCTGTCGCGCGGCACCCACTGGAGCGTGCGCCAACTCGAGCGGCGCTTCCTCCAGCACGTGGGGCGGTCTCCGGCCGCCATCGCCCGCATTCTGCGCTTCGCCCGGGCACTGCGACTCCAGGACCGGGGCCTGCCGCTGGCCCGCGTCGCGCAGCTCGCCGGATTCCACGACCAGGCGCACTACAACCACGTCTTCAAGGCGACGACCGGACTCACCCCCACTCAGCTGCCCGCCGACCGGATCAACTGGACCCCGGCCCGCGCCGCATGACCCGCGCCGCATGACCGGTGCCTCGTGACCCGCGCCGCGTGACCGGTGCCGACGCGCGCGTCGCCTCCACGTGTCCAGGCCACGGTCTTGACGGGACGGGGAACGGAACGGGCGGGAAATTGCGGGGCGGCGCGGTCCTTGAACCGTAGGTGCCATCGCGACGACCTCGTTCTCCCTTGTGACGGGTGGATCGGCACCGGTATGCCTATCGGGTCTTGCGTGCCCGCGACGGGTGACAGTTGGCCTCCTCCGGTGAGGGTGCGTGGCCGCCCTCGCATGCGTACGACAGCCGCAGTACCACGGCGGTGAGAGCGGTCAAGATCGGCGGACGCGGGACATCGGTCATCACCCTCCGTTCGCAACCCCGTCGCGTGTCTCATCTCAGGCGATCTGGTCCCCATCTCAGATGACCCGGTCCGATGCACTCGCCGCCTCAGATGATCTTGGTCATTCGCCAAATGGTCTTGACCGCTTGTCGAGGCATCGGTCGGCGAACTCAGCCGTCGGGCTCTGCCCCGTCGAACCTGGCAGGTGGGGTGAACGTGAGATCGGTGCCGGTCACGTCGCAGCTGGCCTCCCATAGAAGTGCCGCGGTCGTGGTGTCGGCCAGGTGGTTCAGGCGTTCAGACTTGGCGGCGAAGCTGCCGGTGGTGATGATCCGGCTCCCCGGGGTCGCCGCGAGCAGGGGAGCCAGGTAGTGGGTCAGCGCGAAGTGGCCCAGGTGGTTGGTTGCGAACATCAGCTCGTGGCCGGCCTTGGTTTCGCGGCGTGGTGGATGGTCGAGCGCCACACCGGCGTTGTAGACGACCGCATCCAGGCGGTCCAGCCCGAGCGCGTCCACGGACGCCTCCAACGAAGCGAGATCGGCCAGGTCCAAGGGCACGTGCTGCACCTTCGCGCCGTGAATACGCGAGCCGATGGAGGCGATCGCGGCCTCGGCCTTCGACGCGCTGCGGCTACCGAGCACGACCGTGGCCCCGGCGCCAGCAAGCTGCTCGGCGACGAAATACCCGATGCCCGCGTTGCCGCCGGTGACCAGGACGCTCTTCCCCTCGGCGTGCGGCAGCCGGTGAACGTCCCACTGAGAAACCTTGGGTACGGAGGACATGGCGTGCTCCCGGAGCTCGCAGTGATCTGGAGGCAAGCGGAGCCGCACCTTCACAGCCGGCCACGCCCAGTCCCTACGGTCCCAGCGGCCGCTTACATCCCACCGACAGGCCGCCGTCCTCACCGACAGTCGACCGACGCTGCGTGATTCCAGCGCAGATCCCCTGTTCGAGACGGGACACCGTGCAACGCACCGCGCACGTCCCGTGTCGCGGGTGAAGATTTCATGAACGACCCAACCGCGCACGCGCAATGATCATCTTCTCGGCCGAGCCCGTCACCACCCCGAAGTGACGGCTCGCGATCGAGGAGGTCCGCATCCCGATGAGGCTGCCCCGCAAACGCCGCGCGGATCGCACCGGTGGTACGGACGACACCGGAAGCCCGGAGCAGACGGCAGGTCCGGACCGCCCACGGCGCACTACGGGCCGAGCGAAGGGCCACAGGAGAGCCGGCCGGAAGGGCCGTCGCCGCCGCATCGACTTCCCCAGGCGCGGCCGGCGGGGCTGGCGACGCTGGACGCCCTCCTGGAAACTGACCTCCGGCCTGCTCCTGGTCTTCGCCGGTGCCCTCAGCGGCCTCTTCACCGCCGTCTACGTAAGCGTCGAGATCCCGAATCCGCACGACTCCGCGCGCCGGCAGGCGACCGTCTACTACTGGGCGGACGGCAGCCGGATGGTGAGCGTCGGCGACGTGAACAGGCAGGACGTGAAGCTCTCCGACGTGCCCGATTCCGTCCAGCGCGGCGTCATCGCAGCGGAGAACGCGGACTTCTACAGCGACTCGGGCGTCTCGGTGAAGGGCATCGGCCGCGCCGCCGTCAACATAGTCAAGGGCCAGGAGACCCAGGGCGGCTCGACGATCACCCAGCAGTACGTGAAGAACAGCTATCTGAGCCAGGATCAGACCATCCTGCGAAAGGTCAAGGAACTCTTCCTCTCCTTGAAGGTCAGCAACCAACGGCCCAAGACGGAGATTCTCGAGGGGTATCTCAACACCTCTTGGTTCGGACGCGACGCGTACGGCGTGCAGGCGGCCTCGCACGCGTACTACGGCATCCCCGCCAAAGAACTGAACCCCAGTCAGGGCGCTCTGCTGGCCGCTGTCCTCAAAGGCGCGGAGAGCTTCGACCCGTCCCTCAGCGCCGGCAACCGCCAACGCGCCGAGGACCGCTGGAGCTGGATTCTGGACCGTCAGGTCGACACGGGTTCGATGAGTGCCGGGGAACGCGCGCAGTACACGAAGTTCCCCGAGCCCAAGCCTCCCCTCAAGCCGACCAGCCAGGCCGGGCAGATCGGCTACCTCGTCGACATCACCAACAAGTACCTCAAGAGCCGCAGCGGGATCACGGACAAGGATCTGGCGGGTGGCGGCTACAGCGTCCACACCACGTTCGAGAAGGACAAGGTGCTCGCGCTGACCAAGGCCGTCGAGCAGGTGCGCGCGGACCGACTGGACCCGAAGAAGCGCGCGGAGGACGAATACGTGCAGGTCGGCGCCGCCTCGATACGCCCCAAGGACGGAGCGATCGTCGCGGTCTACGGCGGCTCCGACGCGATCGAGCACTTCACCAACAACGCGGACACCTCAGGGGTGCCTGCGGCCTCGGCGTTCAAACCCTTCGTGTACGCCGCCGCTCTGGAGCAGGAGCGCGAAGGCAGGGAACGCCCCGCCGAGGGGGCTGACCCGGACCCCTTGACACCCAGGCCGTCAGCAGCGCCGGCCGCGCCGTCGGCAGCAGCCAGAGACCTCCACTCAGCCCTGGTGGCCTCCGGCCACACGCCGTTCGTGGAGATCGGCAAGAAGATCGGGCTGAAGAAGGTCAAGGAACTCGCGGTCGCGTCCGGACTGCGTGAGGAGAGCATGGCCAAGCTGGAGCCGACCTTCTCCATCGGTACCTCAACCCCCAGCGCCGTCCGGCTGGCAAACGCCTACACGACCTTCGTCAACGAGGGCCGGGCCACCGAACCGTACTCTGCGACCAAGGTCGAGCGGAACGGCGTCGCGGTGGACGGCTTCGGCCAACCCAAACCACGACGGGCAATGAGCTCCGAGACAGCCTCGACCGTCGGCGGGGCGCTCCGCCAGGTGAGCTGGAGCGCCGTCGAACCCCCGAAGGGCCAGCGGACCTACGTCCCCTCCTGGGCAGGCAAGACCGGTCCGAACGACCGTATGAACTCAGCCTGGTTCATCGGCGCGACGCCGGAACTGAGCACCTCGGTCGCGATGTTCCGTACGAAGCCCGGCGTCCCGCAACTGCTGCCCATGCAGGGTGTGGGCGGCCCCGATTCCGAGCGGGGCAGCGCCTTCCCGCCGCTGATCTGGAAGGCCTACAGCGAGGTGGCGGTGCCTGCCCCGCCGTACCCGGCGGACGCTCCTCAGGACCGCCCGTGACCTTCTCGGAGGCGAGGCAGAGCGGGGAGGTCCGGCCCGTCCGGACAGTCCGGGAGTCCAGCGGCATTCGCGGCCCTGTGAGCCAGGTCACCGGAACCGGGCACCCCCGGTGGACAAGGCAGTTCGTGGACTACTCATTGCACGACCGGATACGCACGGGGGACCCCGAAGCGTTCAGGGAACTCTTCCGCGACCATGCTCCCCTGGTCCATCGGCACGCCGTCCGCGTGACCGGCGACTGGGCCCTCGCCGAGGATGCCGTCTCGCTCACCTTCCTGGAGGCCTGGCGGCTGCGGGACCGGCTCCTCGACCACGAGGCCGGCCCGCGCCCGTGGCTGATGGGCATCGCCGTCAACGTGCTGCGCAACACCAGTCGTGCCGCACGCCGCCACCAGGCGGCCCTCGGGCGCCTGCCAGCCCGCGACACCGTACCGGACTTCGCCGACGAACTCGTCGGACGCATGGCAGACGCCGACCAGCTCGCCGCCGCCCAGCGGGCGCTGAAGAAGCTGCGGCGCACCGAGCGCGAGGTGTTCACCCTGTGCGTCTGGTCCGGACTGGGGTACGCCGAGGCCGCCGCCGCGCTGGACGTCCCCGTCGGCACCGTACGCTCGCGCCTCTCACGCGCCCGCGCGCGACTGCGCAAACTCGCCGAACAGGAACTGAAGAAAAACCGGGAACCGCTTCCGCGCCCCGGACAAGTACAGGGTGGCCGCGCTTCCGCGGCCCGGTCGTACGAGTCGCACGAGGAGACGTACGGATGACCCGCAAGTTCTGGAAGCGGACCGAGCCCTTGGACCACACGGAGCTGGACCACGCAGAGCTCGCCCGGCTATTGCCGGCCCCGTCGGACCCCCGGATGTCGCCCGACCGTCAGCTGCTGTTCGAGGAGCACCTGTTGAACGAGATCCGCACTCCCGCACCCGCACCCCTTCGCGCGACCGGCACGCGGCCGGTCCGGCGCGCCCTGCTGATCGGCCTCCCGGTCACCGCCGCCGCGCTCACCGCCGTCTTCGCCGTCAGCTCGCTGACCGGCGACCGCATCACCGAACCGTCTTCGGTGGCAGCGCCCGTCGTCGCGGTGGAGGACGGCAGCACGGTCCAGCTCGTCGCGACCGTCCAGCAGATCGCCGCCGCGGCGAGCACGCGGCAGACTCCGGAGCCGAAGCCCGGCCAGTTCATCTACGTCAAGAGCACGGTCTCCTTCCTGTCCTACTCGCACAATGCCGACACCAACGAATCCAAGACCTGGGTGCAGCCGCTGCACCAGCGCGAGATCTGGAAGTCCCCCGACGCGCGCAAGGGCTGGCTCGACGAGCCCGGCTACCAGCCCAAGGGCGGTATAGGCCTCGGCACCGACAACCCCGACTCCAAGCCCAAGAACGGCCAGGACATCCCGGGCGAGGCAGCCCCCCTGTCGTACGACTGGCTCAAGGCCCAGCCTTCCGACCCGGAGTCCCTGCTGAAGACGATCTACTCGACCCTCAGCGGCCCACGTGACCGGGACCAGCAGGCGTTCGAGGAAATCAAGGCGATCATCAACGAGCAGCTCGTCCCCGCCCCGACGGCCGCCGCGCTCTACCGCGCCGCCGCGAAGGTCCCGGGCGTGGTCCTCGTCCAGAACTCCCAGGACGCCGCCGGCCGCAGTGGCCTCGCCCTGGCCCGCCTGGACGAGAAGACCGGCGAGCGCACTGAGCTGGTCTTCGACCGCAAGACCTTCGCCTACCTGGGCAGCCGGGGCGTCCAGGTCAAGGAGTTCGGCGGCGTCAAGCCCGGCACGGTCGTCGAGCGCACCGCCGTCCTGGAGCGGGCCGTCGTCGGCGCCGAGAAGGAACGACCCGCGAAGGGCGGGACCGCCTGAGCGCAGAGCCCGCAACGACAGCGGCGGCAGCGTCCGGTCGCCGCGTCCGGCCCCTGTTCCACGCGGAACGCCGCGGCGCGGCTGGACCCCGGGGCCGCGCTCGCGGGCGTGGCGCCGGACCGTACGTCCGTGGGCCGCTGGCCCGCCGAGGCCGCGCATCCGCTCGCGCTCAGCCAGCAGTTCGCCGTCAACGCGATCCACAGCGGCCTCTCCCCCGGCGCCGGGCTGTTCGCCGTCAACGGGCCGCCATGGACGCCGTCACGGGCGCGGTGGCGAGGACGGTTCCGGAGACGCACGGACGGGCGCCCTGGCAAAGCCTGTTCCTGGTGGTGCCGGTGGTGTCGACGACGTTCGCCTCGCTGGACCGGGTCTTCGGACGGTTGGGGCCGAGGGGCAGCTGGAACTGGTGGTGGCGCTGCCGTGGACGGCGCAGCGGGCCCGCGCGACGGCTTCGGGGTCGCGGAGCAATGGTCACCCGGGGCGTACGTCGGTGCGGCAGCTCGCCGCCCGGGCGAACCGCTACGGCACCCTGCCGCCCGCCGAACTCCCCGGCGGCAACCACGAGGTGTGGGTCGGCGCACCGCTGCGGGTGCACCGGCGGTGCGACGATCCGATGTTCTCCATCAGCAACGCGGTCGCCTGCGACGGCCTGATGGTCCAGGGCACGGCGCAGCGCGAGCCGTACGTCTACCGGACGGGCAGCAGCTGGGTGAACGTCGTCGGGGCGGAGGCGTAGGGGGCTGGATTCCGCAGGAGGGGCGGGCGCTGCGGCGCGTACGCAACCTGGACGCCTGGCGGGAGCAGCGCTTCTTCAGCACGCTGGCGGAGTCCCTGCCGCGCCACAGGTGGCAGGGCGGGGCGTAGCCGCCGCAGGAGGGGGCGGGGCGGGGGGCTTGCTGATCGTTTCATGATCAGGTTCTCGTGACCGCCGGAAGCTGTCTGCCGTCGTGCCGCTGAAGGACCTGCGTGAACTCATCGTTTTCGACCAGCCCGGTGAGTACTTGGGTCATGTTGCTTTGGGTCATGTTGCTGATGCCGGATCACGGACGATGAGCCCGTCCGAGACCCAGAAGTAGCAGCCGGCCTCCCAAAGCACTCGTGGCGGGTGGCGGGATCACCGCCAGGTGCGTCTGCCCCGGCCCGGTGGCGGGTCAGATCCAGCCGCGGCGGGTCGCGACGACGCCGGCCTGGAAGCGGTTCACCGCGCCCAGGAGTTCGTGGAGGCGGCTCATGCGTCGCCGCATCGTGCGGACCGACCAGCCGAGCTGGCGGGCTATGGCCTCGTCCTTGAAGCCGCCGACCAGCAGGGTGAGCACCAGGCGGTCCTCCTCGCAGAGCGGGTCCTCGGCGGGGACGTCGAGCGGCAGGGCCTGTTTCCAGCACAGCTCCCAGTAGTCGGTAAGGGCGTCCAGCAGGGTGGACGGGCGTATGACCGCAGCCCGCACGCCGTCGAGGTCCAGGGAGAGCGGCATCAGCGCCAGCCGGCGGTCCGCGATGGCCAGTTTGATCCGCAGGCCCGGCATCACCCGGGCCTGCTCGCCGCGGCGCACGAGTCCGCGGATGTCCTCGAGCACCCCCGGCCACTCCAGTGCCTCGGGGGCGTAGACCGCGCGGTAGCGCACGCCGCGCCCCAGCGCCGTGCTCTCCACCGGGTTGGAGGTGGTCAGTGCGTACGGCGGCCGATCCAGTGTCATGACGTCCTGGCGCGCCTCCTGCTGGAGGCGGACGAACCAGCGGCCGAGCGCCTCGCGGCCGGTGGTGATCTCCACCTCGTCCTCCCCGGCGGTGCCGGCCTGGGCCGCCGCGAAGAGGCGGGACAGCTCGCCCGCCGCCGTACGGACCCGGTCCAACTCCGCGGCCCTGTTCCGTACCAGGGACTCGACCGCGGCTCCC
This sequence comes from Streptomyces sp. G-G2, assembly GCF_030063135.1. GTDB lineage: Bacteria > Actinomycetota > Actinomycetes > Streptomycetales > Streptomycetaceae > Streptomyces. The sequence continues at coordinate 127,890 of NZ_JASISO010000018.1, read as the reverse complement.
GGCTCGATCGCCGCGTACCGGCGGCGGACGCCCGCGAGCCGCCCGACCAGGCCGTGGTCGTGCAGCCGGTCCAGCGCCCTGGCGGCGCGGAGAGGGGAGCAGCCGAGGTCGGCGGCGAGTTCGGTCGGGACCGCCGTACGCCGGGTCAACACGGCCCGGTAGACGCTCTCGTCGAACGGATCGATGCCTGCGGCGGTGAGCTCGTTCGTCATATGCGGATAATGGCCCACTTGTGCCAGAGGCAGCAATGGGCCGCCAAGATCTGTTGTACGGAGAGTGACTTCGGCACTAGGACTTCTACCCATGGCCAAGAACCCACGTAGAACCCGACGCCTGGTGGCCGTCACGGTCACCACCGTGGCGCTCGCCGGGACGCTCACCGCGCTACCCGGCACCGCGACCGCGACCGCCACCGCGAAGTCACCCGACCCGAACCAGCGGGTCATCGTCGAACTGTCCGGGGACGCCGCCGTCGCAGCCGCCCCTGGCGGCTCGCTCACCTCCCTGGCCGCCGGCCCCGCCTCCGCCGTCGGCGACGCCCGGCGGGCACTGGCGGCACGGCAGGACGCCTTCGTCGGGACGGTACGGAAAGCCGGACTGAACCCCGCCTCACTCCGCAAACTCGGCCTGCTCGTCAACGCCGTGGCGATGACGGTGCCCGCCTCCGAGACGGCTCGGCTGGCCGCGCTGCCGGGCGTCATCGCCGTCCGGCCCGACACCCGGATACAGGTGCGCACGGACACCAGCGTGCCGCTGACCGGCGCGCCCGAGGTCTGGAAACGCGAGGACCCGGCCGGGGTAAAGGCCACCGGCAAAGGCACCGTCGTGGCGGTCCTGGACAGCGGCGTGGACTACGGCCACCCCGACCTGGGCGGCGGGTTCGGCAAGGGCCACAAGGTCATCGGCGGCTTCGACTTCGCCAATGGCGATGACGACCCGATGGACGACAACGGTCACGGCACCCACGTCGCGGGCATCATCGCGGGCAAAGCGGCCAAAAAGGGAGGCGTCACCGGCATGGCGCCCGACGCGAGCCTGCTGGCCTACAAGGTCATCGGCGCCGACGGCAGCGGCTACACCTCCGACATCATCGCCGGCATCGAGGCGGCGGCCGACCCGGCCAACCCCCACCCGGCCGACGTCATCAACATGAGCCTCGGCGGCCCCGGTGACGGCACCGACCCGCTGGGCCGCGCGGCGACCGCCGCCGTACGGGCCGGAGTGGTCGTCGTCGCGGCGGCGGGCAACGACGGGCCCGGCAGCGGCACCGTCAACACTCCGGCGTCGGCCGAAGGCGTCATCGCGGTCGGCGCCTCCACCAGCGGGATACGGACACCCAGCGCGTACCTGGCGGGCAAGGAGCCCGAGCTGATCCAGACGTACCGGGGCATCCTGTCCGCGAACCCGCCCGGGGAACCGGTCACCGCGCCGCTCGTGGACGTCGGCGCGGGCACCGCCGAGGACTGGAAGCGGGTCGGTGACGTACGGGGCAAGATCCTGCGGGCCGACATTCTCGTCGCGCCCAGTACGGAGGTCCTGAGTCAGAGAGACATCGACTGGGCACGCGAGGCCGAGAAGCGCGGCGCGCTCGCCGTGCTCGGCGGCCTCCCGGTCCACGACGGACCCGTGCTCGCCGCCACCCCGGGAACGGTCGAGGCGCCGGCGACCCCCGCCCGCCCCGACCTCACCCGGACCGCCGCCTCCGGCGACTCGTTGCGCATGGACCGCCTGGTCGTCATGGGCATCGACACGACCCAGTACGCCCAGCTGAGCCGTGAACTGGCCGCCGGGAAGGTGTCCGTCACCCTGCGGGGCACTGAATCCACCGACCAGATCGCCTCGTTCTCGTCGCGCGGGCCCGGCACCGGCTTCGGCCTCAAGCCCGACCTGGTCGCACCCGGCGTGGAGATCCGCTCCACGATCCCCACCTCGATGTACGAACCCGGCGTCTACCGCATGTCGGGCACCTCGATGGCGAGCCCGCACGTCGCCGGAGCCGCCGCCCTGCTGCGGCAACTGCGCCCGGACCAGGACCCCGACGGGATCAAATCAGCACTGGTCGGCACCGCGAAGCAGCTCGCCGGCACCGGCCCCACCATCCAGGGCAACGGACGGCTCGACGTGGCCGCCGCGGCGTCGGCCGCCCTCAGCGCCTCCCCGACGACCGTGTCGTTCGGCCTCGCCGACCTGGCGGACAGGACCGTCGGCGGCGCCGCGAAGGTACGCCTGGCCAACCCCGGCAAGGAACCGCTGACCATCAACCTCAGCAGTACCGGGCCCACCACCGTGTCCCCGGCGCGGGTCACCGTCCCCGCCGGGGGGTCCGCGAGCGTCACCGTCACCCTGCGCGCCGACCGCCCGGCCACCGACACGGAGATCAGCGGGTGGATCACGGCCACCCCCGCGCGTGGCCCGGCCCTCCGGGTGCCGTACCTGCTCGTCGTCCGGCACCTGGTCGTCCAGGCGTCCCCCGACCCGAGCGACGGCCGCTCCACCGTGAACATCGCCGCCCCGGCCGCCCTGAACGCGCCGCCGGAGATCACCGTCACGCCGCAGCACGGCAAGGCCTTCACGCTGCCCACCACCATGAACGGCGCCGGCTACTACCAGGCCGACGTGACCGGGAAGGCGGCCGGCGCCTACGAGCTGGCCGTGCGGGCCACGACCACCGACGGCCGGCGGATCACCGGAACCGGCGCCTTCGAGGTCACCCCCGCCGGCAGCCGCGGCGACCGCTGGGAGCCCGTCGGCCCGAACAGCGAGGCCGGCTACGTCGCGCTCTCGCCCGCCCGGCCGAAGCAGGCCGTCGTGACCCAGTACCGCAAGGCCGCCCCCTGGCTGACCACCGACGGCGGCGCCAACTGGCGCCAGGTGGGCAGGCTGCCGATCGCCGACGGCAACGGCACCGGAGCGGTCGTGGTCGACGCCCACCGCCCCGATCGCTGGTGGTACGCCGTGAACACGGCCGCCGATCCCACCCGCCGGGGCACGATCCTGCGTACCGACGACAACGGCCGCACCTGGCGCAAGCTCGACGTGCCCGACGCGCACATCGACGAGTTCGTCGCGGACGAGCAGACCCGTACCCTCGCCGCGATGGTCGACGGCTCGCTCCTGGTCAGCACGGACGCGGGCGACAGCTGGGCGACGTACCCCACCGGCGTGACCGGTGACGTCCGCGACGCCACCCTCGTCGGCGACACCCTGTACCTGGCGACCTTCGACAGCGTCTGGCGGATCGACGGCGTCGGCAAGGGCGACCCCGGTACGGCGCACCTCGTCCTCGACGAGCGGGTGAACACCATCCGCGGCTTGGCGGCCGACTCCACCGTGGTCGCGGCCTACGTCCCCGGTACGGGCGTCCGCGGCTCCTACGACAAGGGCCGCACCTGGTCCACCCTGCTGCCCCTGGCGGAAGGCGGCAGCGGACTGTCCGCCTCCGGCGGCGACCTGTACCTGCGCGCGCTGTTCGGCGCCGGGCAGGTGAGCCGCGACCACGGCAAGACCTGGAAGCCCGTGGCAGCCCCCTCGAAGGCCGCCATCGCGATGGACTACGACCGCTGGGCCGACGGCTCGGTGACCGTGTCCAGCGAACAGGACGGCCTGTACCGCGGCTCGGCCGACGGTACCGGTTACCGGAGGATCGGCGTCCAGGGCCTGACCACCCTCGCCCTCGCGGCCAGCGGCAACCAGCTGCTCGCCGGAACGGTGAGCGGCACCTACCGCACCGCGATCCCCGTCGCCGGTCCCGAGTGGGGCCAGTCCGGCGGAGAGGGCAAAACCGGTCTTCTCACCTCGCACATCGCCGTATCGCCCAAGGACACCAAGGTGGTGTGGCAGGTCCGGCGCGCCGCGACCGGCCTCTTCGAGGTCTCCCGCAGCGGTGACGCCGGCCGGACCTGGCAGGTGAAGGGCTCGTCGTCGGAGATACCGACCTCGATCCTGGTCCACCCGGCCGACCCGGACCGGGTGGCGATCAGCTTCAGGAGCATGTTCGGCGACGGGCTGTTCTCGACTTCCGACGGCGGCAGGACATGGAAGAACCTCTTCCATGAGCGGTCCTTCGACGCCATGGCCGGTGACCCGCGCGACCCGCGGCGCATCTGGCTCGGCAACGCCTCGGGCCTCTACCGCTCGGACGACGGCGGCGTCACCAAGACCAAGGTCGCCGAAGGCCCCGTCTCCGCGATCGTGATGGACGGCCGACGCCTGGTCGTCGGCGGTTCGTCCGTCCGGGTCAGCACCGACGACGGCAAGACCTTCCGCACCGCCGACACCGGCCCGCTCGCGGTCCACGTCTCGGACCTGCTGCGGGTCGGCGGAGCGCTCTACGCGGCCACGGCCGGCTCGACCGCGTCCGGACTCGTCCAGGGCGGCCGGGGCGTGCTGCGCAGCACCGACAACGGTCTCACGTGGGAGAACATCTCGAGCGGTCTGCAGAACACCAACACCACCAAGCTGGCCGCCGCCCCCGACGGCCGCACGCTCTACGTCGGCGCGGTCGACGGCGGGGTACACCGCCTGAAGCTGCACCGCTGACCCACCGCGCGCGACGAGTGTGACCGTATGACCGGCACGTCCGCATGACCGGTGTTTGTGCGACCAACGCGTCTGTACGACCGGAACGAGCATGTGACCGGAACGAGCGCCGGCGGGGGCCCG
>NZ_JASISO010000018.1:0-123218 GCF_030063135.1 Streptomyces sp. G-G2 | reverse complement strand
GGCCGGGCCCGGAAGTCCCGGGCCCCGCCGGCGCTCGCCCGTGTATGCGGCACCCTCCCCTGTCTCGATCCGGATCTGCGATTCCGCGTCAGAGAGCAGTCAGGGTGGGAATGTTCGGCTGATCGAACGGACGTACCGCGGGGTGGTGAGCCGTGGTGCCCACCCCTGCGGGCTGGCGGACCATGTCCTCGTACGCACGCAGCCAGGCGGACTGGAGGCGTACGAGATCGTCAGGGAAGCGGCTGGACGTAATCCATTAATTCAATCAGGCGTTCGACTTCCGGCGCTCCTGATGGTCCCCCGCGCAGACACTGCGGGCCGCACAAAGCGGCTGTCACGGCCGGTCCCAGACGGCATCGAACCGTCCAATGGCCTGCCGGAGTTCGCGGGCGCTTCGAGGGGACAAGGCTCGCGTCACGGTGTCGAGCAGAGCCCGGGCCTCCAGAGGATTGCCGCAGCAGTCCCAGTACGGGTTGCCCCACTCGTCGTCGTCCCACAGCTGGCGCTCGGGACGGTGGACGTAGTCCTTCCACAGGCGCACAGCCGCGCTGACGTCTCCCGGCCGGAGATAGTTGCGGGTGCGTTCGAGATCGAAGACCTCGGACTGTGCGCGTGAGGACAAGCCGTCGATGACTGCCCTGGCCCCGTGGGTCCCGTGGCGGGAAGCGCCAGTTCGGATGTGCCCTGGCCGTCTACGCGGCATGGACCTTTCGGTTCGTCGTCATGCCGTACATGGTGCCACGATCCCGAACGGCGTCTCCAACGATTTCCCGCGCCTGGGGATTCACCAGACGTACGACCGGCCTCCGCCCGGCCGGGGGCTCCTGCCGGAGCGCACGGGACCACTACGGACCATCGATGGCGTTCTGTCGCCCCGACAGGGGCGGCCGCCAGCTCGACACCACTTCGGTCCCTACCGGGAAGGTGCAGTTCAGAGCGTCGTGCTCTGCCTACGACGACCTCGTGGTCACGGACGCGGCCCGGCTCGACGTCGACCCGCCCCGTAGCCGTGTGCCCTGATGCCCGCCTGGCTCGCAAGCGAGCCAGGCTCAGGCAAGGGCCAGAGGTGACACCCAGCCCCGCACGCGCAGTTTGTGACACACCGTCGGTACCGCTGCACGAGAGCGCTGTGCAACTGCTCCAGAGCGATCAGCACGTCCGGGTCTACTGGCGGTGCGCCGTCTGACGGGAGCTGCCGGCACAGCCGCCGCATCGATGCGCTCGCAATCACGCGTGAAGTCCGAGACTCGGAGGAAACGCCGAACGCGTCCCGGTTGCCTCCCACGGCTTGGCACTGGTGTGTGAAGGCGTCCGGCTCGGACTGCCAGGCGATCACTCGCCGTAGGCCGGCTCACGGCTGTTCCTCATCGCTTCGCGACGCGCGCGAGCGCCCATGGCGTGGTTGATGCGAATCTGAACGTCAATGAGGCTTTCCCCACGGCACGGGCCCTCGCCGTCGCAAGCGGCATCTGGGACGGACCCTCTCGGCCTGCTGCTGATCGCCATGGTCACCGCCGCGATTGCCCCGGACACCGCGCCAGCGTCCGTCCACTGTCCCGGATCGCCCACAGCTCGCCCGCGGCCCGCAAGGCGTGGGTGAACGCCGACCACCGCACCGCTGGCATCGGCCACGACGCCCGCTTGGGCATCGACGTCCACCCTGCCTTGAGGCCCCTGGGAGCCCATGGTCCACGGTGATTCCGCGGAGTTGGACCATCGAGGGGGCGACCGGCTCATGCACCGGTGCAGCCCGGCCCGCTACTACCAAACCCACCCGCACCGCTCGGAAGCCGTGATCGCCATGGCCGAGCTCATGGCCCGCCGCCCGACCGGCGAGAGTTCTCCGGTCCGGCGTGGCAGCCGACCCTGGAATCACACACGATCCAGGCAGCGGAACACTCGGACCACTCGGTCAGCAGCAGTTGGGGAAGTCCCAAGGCCACCAGCCCGCCCCGAGGGCGGGGCGCGTCTTGCCCACGAAGGCGCCGTTGCTGTTGCGGAGGTAGATGTTCGTTCGGAATCCGCTCTGCTCCTGCGAGTCGGTCACCCTGATATCGCTCGCGGCGCTGGCAGAACCGAAGGGATCGGGCTTGCCCATGGACACCCAGCCGGACCACTTCTTGCTGACGGTCCAACGCGTCCACACCGCATAGTCGAGGCCGACCAAGAACTGTTCCTTCTCGCCGTTCGGAAGCGCATGGTTCTTCACGCCGTAATCACATATGTACTGGCCGCCTCCCCCCGCACTGCAGGTGTCGGCCGCCTGAGCTGGTGCGACGGCCACGACCAGTCCTGCCATGGTGGCGACGGCGACGACAACAGCCTTGAACTTCTTCAACGTAAGCACCCTACTCTCTCGATGTAATCCGCTCAATCCGGGCCTTACAGCCAGGATATGACATACCGCCAGCTTACCGGTCGCAGGTGGACAGCACGTACGCGTATGCAGGTCGCGCCTGACACCTGTACGTCATGGAGCGTGCGTTCTGGGACGTGGACGGCGTCTCCACGGACATCTGCCGCCTGTGGCGCCGAGCGGCTGCCCCCGACCGGAAAACCGGCGCACCATCAGCTTCGCCGAGACAATGCGGTTTCCTTCCTGGATCCTCCCCGAGGGACGACGTGGGCTGCTGGCCGTCCAGTGTCAGCCCTGGCCCTGACGTCCCGCTGACGCTTCACTAACGTTGCGCTGACGTGTCCCTGCGGTAGGCCGGTGGTACGCGCTATCCGGAGGGTGGGGGCCTGACCGCTGAGCATCGGGCGTTTCGTGAGGGGATCCAGCTACAGCCCGGCGAGCGGTTCACGGTGTGGCGGCTGTTGAAACGGCACGGCTGGTCCGGGCAGGCGCTTGCCCGCAGAGCACTCGAAGGAGACGAACACGCGGTAGAGCTGTGGAAGCGGAAGGTGTGGAAGCAGCAGGTGTGGCCGGAAATAAAAGCCTGCGGCGCCCCACGGGGCTGGATGGTCTTCGAGGACGAGGCCGGATTCTCCATGACGCCCCCCCGCGCCCGAGGTCCCCCACACCGGTGAGTCACCAAACCACTCACCACCCACTGGGCCGCATTGACCGGTGACTCACGACGCCGAACCCCACCGAACCCCACCGAACGCGATCGAGCAGCCGTCAGCGTTTCGTGCGATGCGCCGACCGGTCGGCGCCGAGGAGATTGACCGGCGGTCAGGGGGTTAGCACCACCTCACAGCAGGTGGCTGGCAGGATTCCGGGCGCAGGCCCTGACCGAAAATACTGGGCTCACAGAGCAGTTGTCGCCCACCGGCCCGGCAGGAGCCTTTCGTGTACGAGCACACGCATGCAGCAGACGGATCACGTTCGCCCAGGAGGAGGGTTGGCGGCAGGCCCGGGGCGCCGAGGTTGCGGGTCACCGCTGTCGGGGCGGTCGCGACGGCGATGCTGACCGCCGGATTCGCCCTGCCCGCGTCGGCGGCGGGCGCCGAGGACGCCGGTCAGGCCTCGACCGCGCGCAGCGGCCACCAGGCCACGCAGGCGGCCTTGGACGGGGTGGTCCAGGGCGGACCGCCCGGTGCGATCGCGCTCGCCCAGCGGGGGCACGACGTCTGGGCAGGCCATGCGGGCACTGCCGATATGGCAACAGGCCGACAGCCGCGGGCCGATGACCGATTCCGGGCGGGATCGATCACCAAGACGTTCGTAGCCACCGTCGTCCTCCAGCTCGAAGCCGATGACAGGCTGAACCTGGACGACACCGTCGACCACTGGCTGCCGGGCGTGGTGCGGGGCAACGGCCACGACGGAACGAAGATCACTTTGCGCCAGCTCCTCAACCACACCAGCGGCATCTACAGCTACACCGACGACGAGGACTTCAAACGCAAGGAGTTCAGCACCGACTTCCTCCAGCACCGCTACGACACCTATACGCCGCAGCAGATCGTCGAACTCGCCATGACCCACCAGCCGGCCTTCGACCCCGGCACAGGGTGGAGCTACTCCGATACCAACTACGTCCTCGCCGCGATGGTGATCCAGAAAGCCACCGGCCACTCGTACGCCCGCGAGATCGAGCGGCGGATCCTGCGCCCCCTGCACATGGACTCCACCACACTGCCGGGCACCTGGGCCCGCGTGCCAGGCCCCAGTGGACGCGCCTACTCAAAGCTGACCGGGGAACTCGCGGGGCCCGCAGAACCGAACAGCCCTACGTACGACGTCACCGAGCTCAACCCCTCCCTCGCAGGCGCCGCCGGGGAAATGGTCTCCAACACCCGTGATCTCAATCGGTTCTACCAGGCCCTGCTCTCCGGTCGGCTCCTCCATAGGCGTCAGCTGGCGGAGATGACCACGACCGAGCTGATCAAGGAGATGCCGGCCGTCTCCTACGGCCTGGGCCTGATGAAGATCAAGCTGACCTGCGGCATCGAGGTATGGGGGCACAACGGCGGCATCCAGGGCTCCATCTCGCAGACCATGGCGACCACGGACGGCGGGCACGTGCTGTCATTGAACTTCAATGGCGACTGGAACGTCCACGAACAGCGAGTCGTCGAAGCCGAATTCTGCGGCACATGAGTGACGGGATCGCGACGGTTCCCCAGTCGCGGGCGAGGCGTCGACGATCCTCAACGTAGTCCGCCGGAAGCGCCCCGACCCCAAAGACACCTTTAAGCACTGACCCGCACGCCATCCCGGGCCGGGACCACTCTGCGGTCCCGGCCCTGATGCATGGCCGTGCGCAGCCGGCTCGGTCAGGCGGCGGCGGGGTGGGGGTGGCGCAGTTCCGCCTGCCCGAAGAGGAGGGCATATCCGCCGGGGAGCTGGCGCAGGATCCGGGCGAGGAGGTCGGGGCCGGCCAGGCGGGTGACGACGGCGAGTACGGCGCCGGTGTCCCAGCGGGCGATGGCAGGGGTGGCTCCGGTGCGGGCCGCGAGGTCCTTGATGAAGCCCCAGCCGGTGAGCTGTTCGGTGGCGGGGATCTGGGCGGTCAGGGGCAGGGCGGCTTCGACGGGCAGGCAGTGGGCGAGGTCGACGCGTTCGTCGCCGGTGAGCTGGCGGCCGAGGGCGGACAGGACGTTGTGGACGGCTTCTGCGGCGCGTTCGCGGGTGGGGTAGGCGCCTTCGTAGCGCACACGTTCCAGCATCTGGTCGAACGTCATGACCGTCTGGGACGGGTTCGTTCGAGGCTGGTCGTACATGGCTGAGGATGCCTTTCTCTGTGAAGGGCCGGTGGTGGTCAGGCGGGCTGGGGGTGGCCGAAGAGGAGGTCGTAGCCGGGCGGGAGCTGGAGGAGGACCTCGCGGGTGAGGACGTCGCCCGCTGCGGCGGCGGCGGTGGAAAGGACCGCGCCGATGTCCCAGAGCGCCGTCGTCTCGGTGGCGCCCTCGATCCAGGCCGCCGTCGCACGGACGAAGCGCTCCGGGGAGAGCGGTTCCGTCGCCTGCAGCGGGTTGAGGAGGATCAGGGCGTAGGTCTCGGGGAGCCGGGCGGCGAGTTCCGCGCGCACGTTTCCCACCAGATGGGCGCCCAGCAGGGCCAGGACGACGCGGGCCACGCGGTCGGTCTCTTCCACGGTTTCGTACTCGCCGCGTTCCTGGACGTTGGCCAGGAACGGCTCTCTGCGCATCGACATCACGTCACCTCCGGGAAGGAGTGAGGGGCCGAGGGGGGCGGAGGACGGGGTGCCGGAGGGAAACGGATCCCCGCCCTCCACCGCGGGTGGGGCTGGCTCAGCCGGAGATCTGCTTGGGCCCGGCCTCGCCGCGGATGCTGATCTTGCGGGGCTTGGCGCGTTCGGCGATCGGGATGCGCAGGGTCAGGACACCTGCGTCGTAGTCGGCCTGGATGCGCTCGGTGTCCAGGGTGTCGGCCAGGACGATCTGCCGGGAGAAGACACCCAGGGGCCGCTCGGAGAGCTCGACCTTCACGGAGTCGGCCTTGGCGGCCGGGCGGCGTTCAGCCTTCACGGTCAGCATGTTCCGCTCGACGTCGATGTCGATCGCCTCGGTGCTCACTCCGGGGAGGTCGAAGGCGATCACGTAGTCGTCGCCCTCGCGGTAGGCGTCCATCGGCATCGCGGACGGCTTCGACCACGTACCCGACGATCCGGAGAGCTGCTGGACGATCCGGTCCACCTCGCGGAACGGGTCAGTGCGCATCAACATCGCGAAACACCTCCACTTGGCTCAGGCAGAAACTGCCAATGCGCTTCAACGTGCATCCGTTGTAACATGTCATTGAAACGATGACAAGCAGGGAGTCATCTGGAGGATGACAGAGCCACGGAGAGCCCCATGAACGAAACCGCACCACCCGCACGGCAGGTCCCCTTCCCCGCCGCCGCCACGGCGCTCAAGGCCATCGAGCAGGCAGTGCTGGACGCCCGACGGCCCTGCGCGGGAACACAAACCTCCGACACGACGCCCATGCTGGACGCGGGCCCGGATCCGGCTCTGGCCGCGCTACTGATGCTGCGCGAGGTCCGCGAGGAGCTCGGGGGCTGGGAGAGCGGTCTGATCGAGACGGCCCGCGGGAGGGGTGCGAGCTGGGCGGAGCTCGCCGGTCCCCTCGGGGTCGCCAGCCGCCAGGCCGCAGAACGCCGCTACCTGCGACTGCGCCCCGGAACCCCCGGCTCCACCGGCGAAGAGCGTGTCCAGGCCACCCGCGACACCCGCGCCGCCGACCGCACCATCACCGCCTGGGCCCGCGACAACGCCGCCGACCTCCGCCGCCTCGCCGGACAGATCACCGCCCTCACCGACCTGCCCGCCAGTTCCCAAAACGCGGTCAGCGATCTCAACCGGGCCCTCGCCGACAACGACCCCGCCCGCCTCGTGCACCCCCTGAGCGCCACCCGGGCTCACCTGCGGCCCCAGGACGCCGACCTCGCCGAACGCATCGACACCCTGGCCCGGCACACCGACCAGCTCCGCCAGAACACCCACGACCAGCGGAGCACGTAAGAGGTCGTAACGATCCAGGCCATCGTGGACGAGGTGAGCGGTTGACGGCGGGGTCGGCCACGCCAGCGGGCCCAGTCTCCCGGTTGTGGAGACCGGGCCCGTCCGCGTACCCGCCGGGTGGAGCTACTTGGCCTGGAGGGCTCCGCGGTCGATGAGGCTCTGGATAGAGGACGGCCAGTCACACTCCAGACTTGCGGCGATTACGCCCGGGCAGTTGCCAGCCGGGCCCGCACCTCTTGAACGGGCCAGGTCGAGGAGGTCATGAACTGCTGGAGCTGCTGGTGGTCGGTCCCGAGACGCTCGGCCATCGGCTGCATCGACCTACGCCGACCGTCAGGTAGCCGGCCCGTGGAAGCGGCGGGCGCGGTACTGCTCCTCGCATTGCTCCGCGACCCGCCGCAGGTTCGCCGCGACCGGGTCCTCCTGGTCCGCTGTTCCACGCGGCTCCTGGCCACGCCTGTCCCGCTGGTAGCGCTGCCCTCCCGAGACGGCCCTCTCCTGCAACTGCTCCACCGACCACCACAACCTCGTATAGGGTGCGGCGCTGTACACGGCGATTCCCAGGGTCCGCCACTGTTGGGGCGTGTAGCTCTTGACCCGCGCGCTCTTCTCCAACTCGCGCAGCAGGCCGAGCACCGCCTCCACGGAGGCCGACGGCGCGACGCCGCCGCGCCCGGTCCGCTCATCGACCCGCGCGGCGACCTCCTCCGCGGTCGAAGGACGCCCCAGCCACCCCACGGCCTCCAGCACCTCCTCCTCGCCCGGTACGTACGTCCGCCCCTCGTCTCCACTCGTCCCCACCGGCATCTCCCCCACTCGCTCAAGCGACTTCTTCCCAACATGACGATCACGTCGAGCCAGCGCTCGCTGCGACCGCCGACCACTATGTGCCCCGCTCCGGCCACCTCCACGCACTGCGCCCCGAACCGGGCGCAGAATCCCCCAACGACGTCCTCGCGCATCACGTCGCTGCTCCCGCCACGCACGAGCAGGATCGGTACTCGACTATGAGATCCGCGGCTACGGCCTCGTACCCGAGGTGGAGGTCTCCGAGGCCTAGCTAGTGTCGCGTCAGGAAACGTTCGCCCCGTCGCGACGACCGGCACCCACTCTCGCCGCACCGGCCGAAAGCCCACCTACGTCCAGTACAAGGGCTTCCGGCCGGCACGCCGAGAGCACGCACCGAACGCCGCTCCTCAACGGGCAAACACTGCCTGACGCGGCACTGGAGCGCGTCTCTTTGATCGCTTGGTCAGTTGATCTGACGCGTCCTGGGAGATCCGTGCCCTCGGACATCGCCTCTACGGCACAGGCAGTGCTGGACGGCGTCGCCTCGGCAAGGGGGCAAGCTACGGCCGGTCACCGGCGGATGGTCGTGGATGAGCCGGGTCTCTTGACGGCTTGGCCGACGATGACGGTCTCCGCGCTGGTGACGCCGAGACCGCCCAGGTCTTGGGTGATGAACTGGTAGAGGCTTTCGAGCCCTTGGAGCCAGACAGCGACGTACAGGTTGAACGGTCCGGTGGTGGCGAGCGCCCCGTGCACGGCGGGGTGGGCTGCCAGCACCCGCCCGACGGAGTCGAGCCGGTCCGGGGAGACCTGCATCATGACGTTCGCATCGATCAGGAGCCCGAGCCGTTTCGGGTCGACGGCGACGTGGGTGAGCAGTCGGCCTCCCGCGGTCAGTCGTGCGATACGGCGCCGGACGGTGGAGTCCGGGTATCCCGTGCGGGCGGCCACGGCCGCCGCCGGGGTCCGTGCGTCGTCGCGGAGTGCCGCGAGGACGGCGAGATCGACCTCGTCGGGCTCGGCGCCGGGGGCGGGGTCCTGGTGGGCGGGGGTGAGCGCGGCCCGTTCGGCTTCGCTCAGCACGTCGTGGCGCCAGTCAGCGGCTTCGGAGAAGACGTGGAGCACGGTGGAGGCCGTCACCGAGGTGACCGCCTGGGTGGTGGGTAGTTGCCGGAACACCAAGGGGTCACGGGAGCCGGGCTGGGTCCATGAGACGGCGTGGATCTCATCCCCCGAAGCGGACAGGTCGATGAAGGGGATGTCGTCACGGGCGGCCAGCGCGGCGGCGATGACGTCGAGCTTGCCCTTCAGCACCCGGATCCTGAGCAGGAGCGCGCCTGTCGAATCGGGCCTCACCGGTTGGGCGACGACGCGGATCGTGCCGTCCGCGGCGAGCGTGCGCCACCGGCGGTGGATCGTTCGGGCACTGATGCCGAGGGCTTCACCGGCTCTTTCCGCGGTGAGCCGCCCGTCACATTGCAGCGCCGCGATCAGCCGTTGATCACGCTCATCAAGTACCAAATTCGCCATGTCTGCCGCCATGACCAGCATTATCACTCACGAACTGATTCAGGAGAGGAGCGATCAGGCATGGCTCGCGCAGCCTTGAAGAGCGAACCCCTTCAAACGGACACCCTCAGGAGCCGGACATGCCGTACGCGAACCTTCTCCCCCCCATGGCCACCGCCGCGCAGGCGGTCGGAGCACTCCTCACCAGGACCGCCAGGCCCACCCCCGTCACCACACTGGACGAGCTGCGCACGGTGTACGGGCGTTGGAGGCTCCGGCCGTCACGATCATGCGCGGCCATCTGGAAGCACTGCGCCCCGGAACGCCGTGGGCAGACGAACTGGACAACCTCGCCCCCTACCGGATTCCGACGAAGTGTGGGTCGTCGACGTGATCGACGGCGCGGTCCAGTTCATGCAGGACCTACCGCAGTTCTGCGTCAGCGTCGCCCTGGTCCGCCACGGCGAACCGGTGGCGGCCGTCCTGCACGCGCCCCTCCTGGACGAGACCTACCTGGCCGCCGCCGGACACGGTGCGACCCGCAACGGCAAGCAGGTCACTCCATCGGCCAAGACCGCCCTTGCCGTAACGGTCGTCGCCACCAGCCGGCCCCCGTTCATCGCACGGCAGCCGGAAGCCGCGGCCCGAGCCGGCCACTCGCTGAGCGTCGTACTGCCCGTGGTCGGCGCCGTGTGCGACCTGGGCCCCACCTCGTGGCAGATCGCCGACACCGCGGCCGGCCGCCTCGACGCCTTCTGGCAATACGGCCACGACGACACCAACCTCCTGCCCGGCGCCCTCGTGGCCCGCGAGGCAGGCGCCCTCGTCACCGACACCCACGGCCGGCCCTGGCGACCCGGAGCCGACAGCTTCCTCGCCGCACCACCCGCCCTGCACAGCACGCTGCTCGGCCTACTGGCCAACACCGAATGACCACACCCGAGCCACGGCCCACCACTACGCTCAGCTCCGTCGACTCACCCATGCGGCCAGAACCTACGACGACGAAGAGCGACATCCCCACCGGTCGGACACGGGGAGCTCCAACCGGCCGCTGTCAGTGGTGCCGTTCGAGTATATGGGCGCAGGCCGTTCGGCCCTCTCCGCGTTCTCGAAAAACCGCTACGCCTCTCTACACGGCGGCAGCCGGAAACCGGTTGCCGTCCCGCCCCGTTCAGAATTCGCCTCCTGCGGGTGAGGGCGGTCCCCCTTGGGGATCCTGTCCTGGGAAGACGTGGGCGGCTGCCGATCTGTGGAGCAGCCGGTTTCCGACTGCATCACGGCAACCACCCCGCCGCATCAGCACGTACCCGAAAAATCCGGCCCTCACCAGGAACAGGGCAAGGAAGGCGGAGACGGGTGTGGGGCCCGTACCGAGACGGTACGGGCCCCACACCACGCCTTGACGGGCAGACGCTACGTCTACCAGCGGTACCAGCGGCCACTACCGCCCTTCGGACGGGCCACGAACCCGACCAGCCACAGGACCAGTACCGCGATCGCAACCCACCACAGGATCTTCAGCGCGAAACCCGCACCGAAGAGAAGCAGGACCAGCAGAAGAACAAGAAGCAGGGGAACCATAGTTATCAACCTCCGAAACGACGTCTGCCCTGGCTACCCCCACCCATGCACATGAAATTTATTTGTTTCTTATCTGTGCAGGCGGGAAACCGCACTGGCCGCCCGCGCGGAGCGTTTCGGGACCAGTCGCCCAACCGAGCACGTTTGCCTCTCCCGGATCGGGTCAGACGTAGTGCCGTAAGCGTCTTCCACTGTTTGGAGTGATGACCGTGTCCGGTGAAGAAAAGGCCAAGGCCAAGGGCGAGCAGGCCAAGGGGAAGGGCAAGGAAGCCGCCGGACGCCTCGTCGGCAACGAACGCCTCACCGCCGAGGGCCGCGCCGAACAGGCCAAGGGCGACGCCCGCCAGGCCAAGGAAAAGATCAAGGACGTCGTCAAGGACTGAACCCCGCACCACTCTCATGGCTGTGCGGAGGCTCCGGACCCGGTGGGGGTCCGGAGCCTCCGCACAGCCATGAAGGCTCGCACGGTTCAGCCGGGGAGTGCGAGGCGGAAGGTGGTGTGTCCAGGGCGGCTGGTGATCGTGGCGGTTCCGCCATGAGCGGTGATGACGGCGTGGACGATGGCCAGGCCCAGCCCGGTGCTTCCCGTGCTGCGGGAGCGGGCGTGGTCGGCGCGGACGAAACGGCCGAAGACTTCGGATTGGAGTTCGTCGGGGATGCCGGGACCGTTGTCACTCACGTCCACACAGACGGTGGTCTGTTCCGTAGTGAGGGAGATGGTCACGTCGGTGCCCGGCGGGGTGTGGGTCCGGGCGTTGGCGAGGAGGTTGCCGATCGCCTGTTGGAGGCGGTGGGCGTCGCCGGTGACGGTGACCGGTTCTTCGGGGAGGTCGAGGAGCCAGTGGTGGCCGGGGCTGGCGGCGCGGGCGTCGTCCGTCGCGTTCAGGATCAGCAGGGTCAGGTCGACCGGTTCGTGTTCGAGGGACCGTCCGGCGTCCAGGCGTGCGAGGAGGAGCAGGTCGTCGACGAGGCGGGTCATCCGTTGCGACTCGCTGCCGATGCGTTCCAGTGCGTGACGGACTTCGGCGGGGACGGGGCCGTGGTGGCGCAGGGCGAGTTCGGCGTGGCCGCGGATGTTGGCGACGGGAGTGCGCAGTTCGTGGCTGGCGTCGGCGGCGAAGTGACGGAGTCTCTCCTCGCTCGCGTGACGCCGGGTCAGGGCGTCTTCGACGTGGCCGAGCATGTGGTTGAGGGCGGTGCCGACCTGGCCCACCTCGGTACGGGGGTCGGTGTCGGGGAGCGGTCCGGGCATGGCGACCTCGCCGCTGGCCAGCGGCAGTCCGGCGACCTCCGCCGCACGGGCGGTGACCTTCTGGAGGGGGCGCAGGGACACCCGCACCCACACGGCCCCCGCGATGCCGGTGGCCACGAGGGCGGCGCCGAACAGCGCCGCTTCGACCGCTTCGAGGCGGTGAACTGTCTCTTCCACCGGGTGCAGGGGCAGGCCCGTGATCATGGTGTCCTGGTCGTCGCCCCGGACAGCCGTGACGCGGTACTTCCCCAGAACGGAGAGGCGGATGCTGTGCCCCTCTCCGTCCACGGGGATTCCCCTCAGGGTGCGGCGGTCCCCGGGGGTGAGCCGGAGCGGGCGGGCGGTGGCGGCGTCGACGACGGCGGCCTGGGTGACGGTGTCGTCCAGGAGACGTGCGCCGAAGGTGGATTCGGCCTGGCCCCGGGTGTCGGGGAGGTTGTCGGCGTCGGGCTTGGCCTCGTGTTCCAGGCTGGCCGCGAACCGGCCGCCGGACGCGGAGAGCTGCTCGTCCAGGCGCCCCATCAGGAAGCCCCGCAGAGCAAGGGCGGTGGTGATTCCGACGGCGAGACAGGCGAGGGCGAGCAGGGCGACGAGTCCGACGGTGAGCTGGCCGCGCAGAGTGCGGGGCGGCGGGCGCCTCACGAGGCTTCCGGCTTGAGGATGTAGCCGACACCGCGCACGGTGTGGATCATGGGGGTACGTCCGGTGTCGATCTTCTTGCGCAGGTAGCTGATGTAGAGCTCGACGATGTGGGCACGTCCGCCGAAGTCGTAGGCCCAGACACGGTCCAGGATCTGGTCCTAGGACAGGACCCGGCGCGGGTTGCGCATGAGGAAGCGCAGGAGTTCGGACTCGGTCCGGGACAGCTCGACGGTGGCCCCGTCGCGCCGGACCTCCCGGGCTTCCTCATCCATCGTGAGGTCCCCGACGGTGAGCCGGTTCGTGCCGGGTCCGGCAGTCATGCCGGCCCGCCGGAGCAGCCCGCGCAGCCGGGCCAGGACTTCCTCCAGGCTGTAGGGCTTGGTCACGTAGTCGTCGCCGCCCGCAGTGATCCCGGCGATGCGGTCCTCGACCGCGTCGCGGGCGGTCAGGAACAGGACACACACCTTGGGCATCTCACGTCTGAGGGCCCGCAGGACCTGGAGCCCGTCCAGGTCGGGCAGCATCCAGTCCAGAACCACCGCGTCGGGCCGGAAAGCACGGGCCGTCGCCAGCGCGGCCGCACCGTCGCCTGCGGTGCGCACCTGCCAGCCCTCGCCGGTGATGACCCCGGCCAGGACGTCGGTGACATCGGGTTCGTCGTCGACGACGAGGATCCTTACGGGGTCTCCGTCCGGGTGGCGCAGAAGCGATGTCGTACGCGGCTCGTCCATGATTCCTTCAGCATCCCCCAGCGCAGGCGACGGCAGGGATGAGGCATGCCTCTGAGTTTCCTCTGAATCGGAGCTGAGAGCGGTCGGCGGCGCTGTTTCAGAAGGTACGAAGAGGCTGGGCTGTGAGGCTGGCCGCCCATCGCCGGAGCATGCGCTACTTCCGGAGGAGCCCCATGACCACCACGTTCACGACCACGACGTATGCGACCACGACGTATGCGACCACGACGTATGCGAGCCGCGGGATGCGCCACCGACGCCCGCGCCGCAGCCTTGAAGTTGAGTCCTCCGCGCATCGGTGACTGCGAGGAGCCGCCCGGAGGGCAGGCAGCCGGAGGACGGCTACGGACAACAGTCGAGATCGCTTCCCAGTTCGCCGGTGAGCGTCCCGAAGGAGTCCCGGTCCGGGGGCCTGCCCGTCTCGGCCGTGATCGACGAGGCGAAACGGGCCTTCGAACGCCTGATTGTTGCCCGTGACACGGTGGTGGAGGTGCTTTCCGAGCGGGCCGCGGCGTGCCGCTCAGCGCACCGGGATGATGTCGGGGGCGCCGAGCCGCACCGCGTCGGCCGTCCGGTCGTCCGGCTGCTGCTGCGCCTCGCGTTCGGCCGCCACCCGCTTCAGGTAGTAGGTGACCTCGCGCTCCTGGTGAGCCCGGTCCCAGCCCAGAGCAGGCGCCATGAGCTCGGCGACGGTACGCGCGGCGTCCACGCCGCGGTCCCAGGACTCGATCGAGATCCGGGTGCGGCGGGCGAGCACGTCCTCCAGATGGCGGGCTCCTTCATGAGTCACCGCGTAGACGGCCTCGACCCGCAGATAGTCGTCCGAGCTCGGCAACGGCTCACCGAGGGAAGGGGCGGCCGCGACCATGTCGAGCAGTTCTCCCACCAGGGAGCCGTAACGGTTCAACAGGTGCTCGATGCGGGCGGCATGGAGCCCCGAGCGTTCGGCGAGCCGGTGCCGGGAGTTCCACAGGGCCGGATAGCCGTCGGCGCCGAGCAGCGGGACGCTCTGCGTGACGCAGGGAGCCACCTTCTCGTCCAGGCCGCGGACCGCCTCGTCGACCGCGTCCTTGGCCATCACCCGGTAGGTCGTGTACTTGCCTCCCGCGACCACGACGAGGCCGGGGACCGGGTGGGCGACCAGGTGTTCCCGGGACAGCTTGCTCGTCTCCGCGGCCTCGCCGGAGAGCAGGGGACGCAGGCCCGCGTACACGCCCTCGACGTCCTCCGCGGCCAGCGGCCTGGTCAGCACCCGGTTGACGTGTTCCAGCAGGTAGGCAACGTCCTTGGAGCTGAGGGCGGGATGAGCCTTGTCCAGAGTCCAGTCGGTGTCGGTGGTTCCGATGATCCAGTGCCGCCCCCAGGGGATGACGAACAGCACGCTCTTCTCGGTGCGCAGGATCAGCCCGGTACGGGAGTTGATCCGGTCGCGCGGCACGAGCAGGTGCACGCCTTTGGATGCGCGGACGTGGAACTGGCCGCGGGTGCCGGCCATGGCCTGGGTGTCGTCGGTCCACACACCGGTCGCGTTGATGACCTGCTTGGCCCGTACCTCGGTCTCGTCGCCCGTCTCCAGGTCGGTGACCACGGCTCCCACCACCCGCTCCCCCTGACGCAGGAAGCGGCTGACCCGGGTCCGGCTGGCGGCGAGGGCCCCGTAGGCGGCTGCGGTGCGGGCGAGGAACATCGTGTGCCGGGCGTCGTCCACCTGGGCGTCCCAGTACTGGATCGCGCCGACGAGGGCGTCGGAGCGCAGGGCGGGCGCCTCGCGCAGGGCTTGGCGCTTGAGCAGGTGGCGGTGGTGGGGCAGGCCGCTGGAGGTGCCCGAGGCCGCGGCCATGATGTCGTAGAGCAGCACGCCGGCGCCGACGTACGGACGCTCCCGGACCCGGTGTCGCAACGGGTACAGGAACGGCACCGGATGCACGAGATGCGGGGCCAGGAACTGGAGCAGCAGGCCGCGCTCCTTGAGCGCTTCGGCGACCAGCCGGAAGTCCAGCATTTCCAGGTAGCGCAGGCCTCCGTGAATCAGCTTGCTGGAGCGGCTGGAAGTCCCCGAGGCCCAGTCCCGGGCCTCCACGAGGCCGACGCTCAAGCCCCGGGTGGCCGCGTCGAGAGCCGCCCCGGCGCCCACTACTCCGCCACCGACGACGAGGACGTCCAGTTCGCCCTCGCCCAGCGCCTTGAGGGCCCGCGCCCGCGCCTCGGGAGAGAGAGCCACTGGATTCACCATCGGTCTCCTCCTCGTGCTGCGGTGGCCCGCGCTGGGGCCGGGGCGCCCTCGGCGGGCAGCCCCGGCCGCGAGCCGGGTCTATTCGACCTTGACCCATTCCAGCGTGCGCTCCACCGCCTTCTTCCAGCCCGCGTACCCTTCCGCGCGCTGTTCCTCGGACCAGGCGGGCTCCCAGCGCTTGGACTCCTGCCAGTGGGTGCGCAGTTCGTCGGTGTCCCGCCAGAAGCCCGTGGCCAGACCGGCTGCGTACGCGGCACCGAGCGCCGTGGTCTCGGCGACGACCGGGCGGCTGACCGGTACGCCGAGGATGTCGGCCTGGATCTGCATGCACAGGTCGTTGGCCGTCACACCGCCGTCGACCTTCAGCACGTCCAGATGGACGCCGGAGTCCTGCTCCATGGCCTCCACCACGTCGCGGCTCTGGTAGCAGATGGCTTCCAGAGTGGCCCGCGCCAGGTGGCCGTTGGTGTTGTACCGGGCGAGGCCGACGATCGCGCCGCGGGCGTCGGAGCGCCAATACGGGGCGAACAGGCCCGAGAAGGCGGGGACGAAGTAGATGCCGCCGTTGTCCTCGACGGTGGCGGCCAGACGCTCGCTCTCGGCGGCATCACTGATGATCTTCATCTGGTCGCGCAGCCACTGCACGGCGGACCCGGTGACCGCGATGGAGCCTTCCAGGGCGTAGATGGCCGGGCTGTCGCCGAACTGGTACGCCACGGTGGTGAGCAGGCCGTGCTGTGAACGGACCAATTCCGTGCCGGTGTTGAGCACCAGGAAGTTGCCGGTGCCGTAGGTGTTCTTGGCTTCGCCGGGCGCGTAGCAGACCTGCCCGACGGTGGCCGCCTGCTGGTCGCCGAGCACGGCGGTGATGGGGATGGCGGCGCGCAGCGGCCGGGAGGTACGGGTCGTGCCGAACGCCTCCCGGTGCGAGGACGGGTTGATGGTGGGCAGCATGGCCCGGGGGATGTTGAAGAAGCCCAGCAACTCGTCGTCCCAGTCCAGGGTTTCCAGGTTCATCAGCATCGTGCGACTGGCGTTGGTGACGTCGGTGGCGTGGACACCGCCGTCCGGGCCGCCGGTGAGGTTCCACAGCACCCAGCAGTCCGTGTTGCCGAAGATGGCATGGCCCTGCTCCGCCGCTTCGCGGACGCCGTCGACGTTCTCCACGATCCATTGGATCTTGCCGCCGGAGAAGTATGTGGCCGGTGGCAGCCCCGCCTTGCGGCGGATGACGTCGCCCTGGCCCGAGCGCTCCAAGGCGGCGGCGATGGAGTCGGTGCGGGTGTCCTGCCAGACGATGGCGTTGTAGTAGGGACGGCCGTTGCGGGGGTCCCAGACCACGCTCGTCTCGCGCTGGTTGGTGATGCCGATCGCCGCCAGGTCCTCCGGCCTCAGGTTCCCGTGCCGAAGGGCGTTCTGTACCACCGAGTTGGTGCGTTCCCAGATCTCCACCGGGTCGTGCTCGACCCACCCCGGGCGTGGAAGGATCTGGGCGTGCTCCAGTTGGTGCTTCGCCACTTCGTTACCGTCGTGGTCGAAGACCATGAAACGGGTGCTGGTGGTTCCCTGGTCCACCGCACCGACGAAGTCCGCCATGGGGATGCCGCCTCTCCTGTGAGGTGGGACTGGATTACGGCCCTACGCAGCCACGGCATTACGGCCGGCCCTACGCAGCCACGGTCGGGCCCCGGGGCAGAGCCAGGTCACCCCTCCGGGACCGGCATACGTCCGGGGGGCTCCGGCTCGGCAGTCGGCAGGAACCGGCCGATGAAGAACTTGTACAGACCCGCTCCGAGCAGACCGCCGATCAACGGTCCGACGATCGGAACCCAGAAGTAGAAGTGCCCGTATTGATCTCGCCACGCTCCGCGATATCCCGTAAGGAAGCTGGCGAGCCGAGGAGCGAAGTCACGGGCGGGGTTGATCGCGTAGCCGGCGTTGGTGCCCCAGGCCATGCCGATCGCCACGACGACCAGGCCGATGATGAACGGGGCCAGGTTGGCGCCGGGGGGCGTGTTGAGCAGGTCGGTGATGGCCAGGATCAGCAGCAGCAGGATCGCGGTGCCGATGACCTGGTCACGCAGCGCACCCCATTCGGTGACCGGCAGATTCGGATTGCCGTTGGCCGGCAGCGTGGAGAAGACGCCTTGGGTCTTGATGCTGTGGCCGGGGTCGGCCTTCGCCAGCGCCTCGCTGTAGTTCCAGCGCACCAATAGGGCCGCCACGAAGGCGCCGGCCGTCTGGGCCAGCACGTAGGGCGCCACCTTGCTCCACGGGAAACCTTTGAAGGCCGCCAAGGCCACAGTCACCGCGGGGTTCAGATGGGCACCGCTCAGCCTTGCGGCGACGTACACGCCGAGGGTGACGCCGAGGCCCCACGCCCACGCGATGCTGTCGTGGTTTCCGAGGCCGCCCGGAGGAGTCGTGAGCGCACCGCCCGCGACCACTTGGGCCACCACACCGACACCGAAGAGGATGAGAATCATGGTCCCGGCGAATTCGGCCGACAGTTCGCCGATCAACCCCGACCTTTTCAGACGCTCAGTCATGGAAGCCCGCTTCCCACCGGCCCAGGACCGGCCGCCGACTGCCCGAACCCTCCTGATATCAGCATAGGACGCTCCAAGGTCCCTCGCACACTCGCGGAGAGTGGCTCCCGGCCGTCACACTTGACTCAGGACGGACCGGCTTTCAGCGGACGGAGAGCGTCGGCACCGGGAACCGGCTACCCCTCCCCTGACCTGCGAAAACCCTACTCAGAGGCTCACCTGTCAACTTTACCGGGAGATTGCCATGAGGATGCTGATCAACAGCCCGGAGACGGTCGTCGCCGATGCGCTGCGGGGACTGGCCGCGGCCCATCCCGAGCTGGATGTAGACGTGGATCGGCGGATCGTCGTACGACGGGACGCGCGGGACGGCGGGCGGGTCGGGCTGGTGTCCGGGGGCGGTTCGGGCCACGAGCCCCTGCATGCCGGTTTCGTGGGACCCGGGATGCTGTCGGCGGCGTGTCCCGGTGAGGTGTTCACCTCACCGGTTCCCGATCAGATGCAGCGGGCTGCGACGGCCGTGAACGGCGGACAGGGGGTGCTGTTCATCGTCAAGAACTACACCGGGGACGTACTGAACTTCGACATGGCCGCCGAGCTCGCCGAGGAGGACGGCCTGAGGGTCGAGAAGGTGCTGGTCAACGACGACGTCGCCGTGACCGACAGCCTGTACACCGCCGGGCGGCGGGGCACCGGGGCCACCCTCTTCGTCGAGAAGATAGCCGGGGCGGCCGCGGAGGAGGGCGCGCCGCTGGACCGGGTGGCGACGCTCGCGCGGCGGGTGAACGCGTCCTCGCGGAGCTTCGGGGTGGCGCTGAGCGCGTGCACGACACCGGCCAAGGGGAGCCCCACCTTCGACCTGCCCGACGGCGAACTGGAGCTGGGGATCGGCATCCACGGCGAGCCGGGCCGGGAGCGGCGTCCGATGATGCCCTCGCGGGAGATCGCGGAGATCGCGGTGGGCGCCGTACTGGAGGACATGGCGCAGCTGGGCGGCCCGGCGGACGGGCCGGTGCTGGTGCTGGTCAACGGGATGGGGGCGACGCCGCTGCTGGAGCTGTACGGATTCCACGCGGAGGTGGCCCTGATACTGGGCGAGCGTGGCGTGCCGGTGGCGCGGACGCTGGTGGGGAACTACGTCACCTCGCTCGACATGGCGGGGTGTTCGGTGACACTGTGCCGGGCCGACGAGGAGTTGCTGCGGCTGTGGGACGCGCCCGTGCAGACCGCGGCGCTCCGCTGGGGCCGCTGACGGTAGGGACTGGGATGCTCTGATGCAAGGAGAACCGGTGCGTGACGCAGATTTCTTCCGGCGCTGGATGATGGCCGCCGCGGCCGTGGTGGAACGGGAGGCGGATCGGCTGACCGAGCTCGACTCGCCCATCGGGGACGCCGACCACGGGAGCAATCTGCGCCGCGGTTTCACGGCGGTACGGGCGGCCCTGGAGGCGGAGACTCCGGCCGCGCCGGGAGCAGTGCTCCAGCTGGCCGGGCGGACGCTGATCTCGACGGTCGGCGGGGCGTCCGGACCGCTGTACGGGACGCTGCTGCGGCGGACGGGCAAGGAGCTCGGGGAGGCCACGGAGGTCTCCGACGGGGAGCTGCGTGCGGCGCTGTACGCCGGGGTCGGCGCGGTGGCTCAGCTCGGCGGGGCGGCGCCGGGCGACAAGACGATGCTGGACGCGCTGGTCCCGGGGGTGGCGGCGCTGAGCACGTCGTACCGCGCGGCGGCGGACGCGGCGGAGAACGGAGCGGAGGCGACGGTACCGATGCAGGCCCGCAAGGGCCGGGCCAGCTACCTGGGCGAGCGGAGCATCGGCCATCAGGACCCGGGGGCGACGTCATCGGCGCTGCTGTTGGGGGCGCTGGCGGACACGGCGGACCCGGTCTCGTAAGCAGCGGGGTCGGGATCGTCCTGGTGTCGCACAGCGCGGAGGTCGCCGAATCGGTGACAGAACTGGCGCGGGGCCTGGCGGCGGGTGGCTCGGTGGCCTTTCTCGTGACTCGACGCGAAGAGCGACCCCCGGTGGAGGAAGAGGACTCGTCGGTGGCGTGCTCCGGCGCTATGTGATCCCAGCGGGCCGCGTGATACGCAATACGGGGCAATGAAGACAGCACATGCCAGGGCGAACGGGCTGCGGGCAGCGCGTGCCGTCCGCCGGCTGCGCCTGACCCGAAGGGGTGGCCCGCAGCCCCTCACCGGCTCCCGACCCTCATGTGGGCCGACGGGCCACCACGGGGTACGTGGGATCCTGCTGACCGCCGGAGGCCAGCATTCTGACCTCGCCCTGGTCACTGATCTCCGCCCGGATGATCCCGGTCTCGTCCGCGTACACAGGATGACCACCCGGTCCCGCCTGCGGGGTACGCGAAACGAGGACCTTGTCCTCGGTCCGTCCCCCGTTCCCGCCGCTCCGGAACACCAGCTCATACCGGTCCTCGTCCACCACACCTCCCGATCCGTGCCGCCGTCGGCCGTCCCTCCATGGAAAGGCGTCGTGCCCGGCTCGTCCACGCCACTGCGGCGATTGGCCCACCGGGACGCGGCGCCGACGCTCAGCCTGCCGCCGCCGTCCGTGTCGAGGGACCGGAAGGCTGCCTGACGGTGTTCCGGCACGGTACGGAAGACCTCCTGCCAGGCCGAGAACTCGTCCTCGTCGACCTCGCCGCCCCCATCGGTGTCCAGCAGCGCACAGATCGCCTCGGTCAGAGGCCGAAACACGCCCTCAGAGCCGTCGGCAGGGGTGATGAACGCGCCGGTCATACCCGCGCGGTGCTCCTCGGGCGTGAGCCGCCTGTCGCCGTCGGCGTCGGCGGCCGCTGCGAGAGCGTCCCAGTAGCGCGCCATGCCGTCCATGAGCAGGGTGCCCCTCCCTCCGGGACAGAGACCCTAGTGGTCGCGTCGCGTCCAGCGCCGGCGTGCGGTCATGACGAGCCGTGGCCGACTCGCCGAGAAGCCCCGACCGGCCCACCCCGACACCCCCCACGTGACCTCGCCTCCCCGGCCGCGACGAAATCGACGGCTCCCCGTCCCGCCGATCACCTACGGGATCCCCTTCGGCGCAGACGCCCGACTCTCACGCCGAGTCCCGGGGACTGCGCCTCCCCTGCGCGGCCGATGTGACTTCACGTGCCGATGTGGATACTTTGAGTGCGTGATCGGTGTGGCCGGGTCGGCTCCTGCGGTGGATCACCGCGTATGGAGGATCGGCGTCTTCGCGCTGCTGATGTGGGTCTCCATCCATCTTCTGGGGTGCCTGCACGGTCCGGCGCTGGACGGGCCGCACTCACCGATGGCTGCCGCCATGGCGAATTCCCCCGTCGCTGCTGCCGCGTTGCCCTCGGGCGCTCCCGGCCTGGTCAGCTCCGTGCAGCACGAATCCCACTGCCCTGATGGACTCGATCACGCCGTCGACCGGGTGCGCAGCGACACCTTCTCCGCACCGGCTCCCGGCCGCCCCCTACTGACGTACTCGCAGCCGGCGTCGGTGCTCGTCGCCTTGGTGGGAGCCGAGACCGTGTGGCCTGACAGCCGTGTCACGGGCCGCGGGGTTCTCACGGCTCTGTGCGTGGCGCGGACCTGACAGGTCCGGCACGGCCATCTGCTTCTTCCACCCGTCTGGGTATGCCGGGCGGGCGGTGCGCGGTGGTCGTGTCTTCGCGCCCTGATCCGCCGATGTCCCCGGCCGACGTACGCCTGGGGCCAAGGAGCCGTGACACCCATGACGAACACCCCGTTGTACGCGCCTGCCCCCGTGGCCGCGCGCAGGCCTGCCGACCTCGTCGGCCACACCCCCGTGCTGTGGATCGGTGAGCCGTTCGCCGGTTGCGGCCGCGGGTTCTGGGCCAAGCTGGAGGGCGCCAACCCGGGCGGCATCAAGGACCGCCCGGCCCTGCACATGGTGGCCCGCGCGCGATCCCGCGGAGACCTGGCCGACGGCGCTCCCATCATCGAGTCCTCCAGCGGCACCCTCGCCCTGGGCCTGGCCTTGGCCGGCATCACCTTCGGACACCAGGTGACCGTGGTGAGCGATCCCGGACTCGAGCCCTCGATCCGGCGAGCGCTGACGGCGTACGGCGCCCACGTCGAGATGGTCCCCACGGCGCACCCTGCCGGGGGCTGGCAGCAGGCCCGCCGGGACAAGGTAGCCGAACTGCTGGAGCAGCATCCGGGCGCGTGGTGCCCGGACCAGTACAACAATCCCGACAACGCCGATGCCTACACACCGCTGGCCGACGAACTCATCGCCCAGCTCGGCCGCGTCGACGTCCTGGTGGCCTCGGTGGGGACCGGCGGCCACTCCGCGGGCATCTCGGCTGCCCTGCGCCGGACCTTCCCCGAGCTGGACCTCATCGGTGTGGACTCGACCGGCTCCTCCATCTTCGGGCAGCCCGCCGGTCAGCGGCTGATGCGCGGGCTGGGCTCCAGCATCCACCCGGGCAACGTCGTCTACGAGGCGTTCACCGAGATCCACTGGGTCGCCCCGGGTGAGGCCGTCTCGGCCTGCCGCACCCTGGCTCGCCGCCATTACGCCTCCGGGGGCTGGAGCGTGGGAGCGGTCGCGCTCGTCGCGGGCTGGGCCGCCCGCACGTGGCCCGTCGGAACCCGGATCGCCGCGATCTTCCCGGACGGCCCCGCCCGCTACCTCGACACCGTCTACAGCGACGGCTGGTGCCACGGCCACGACCTGCTCGCGGCGCCCCTGCCGGACGGCCCGCAGGAGATCACCCATCCCGGCGCCCAGGTGGTGTCGTCGTGGACACGCTGCACTACGGTCATCGACCCGGCCCCGGCCGCACCGCGCGCTGCCCTGGCGGGTGTCCGGTGAGGCGGCTGCGAGCGCAGATGCGCTCCTTCGACCACGGCGTGCAGCTACTGATGATCAATCAGTTCGGCATCAACCTCGGCTTCTACATGCTGATGCCCTACCTCGCCGACCATCTCGCCCACGGCCTCGGCCTCGCGGCATGGGCCGTCGGCCTGGTACTGGGCGTGCGCAACCTGTCCCAGCAGGGCATGTTCTGGCTGGGCGGCACGCTCGCCGACCGGATCGGCTACAAGCCGATGATCCTGGCCGGGTGCGCGCTGCGGACCGGCGCGTTCGCGCTGCTGGCCGTCGCCGACACCCTTCCCGCCCTCATCGCCGCCTCGGCGACCACCGGATTCGCGGGGGCACTCTTCAACCCGGCCGTACGGGCCTACCTCGCCGCCGGAGCCGGGGAGCGCCGAGTGGAGGCCTTCGCCTGCTTCAACGTCTTCTACCAGGCGGGCATCCTGCTGGGCCCGCTGGCCGGGCTCGCCTTGCTCATGCTGGACTTCCGGCTGGTGTGCGCCGTTGCCGCGGCGCTCTTCGGGATGCTGGCGGTGGTGCAGGCCCGGGCCCTGCCCGCCCGGCGGCCAGAGCCGCACGCGCGGCAGGTGGCGGGCTGGCGCGGGATCGCGGCGGACTGGAAGGCGATCGGCCGCAACCGGCCCTTCCTCCTGTTCTCAGCCGCCATGGCCGGCTCCTACCTGCTGGCCTTCCAGACCTACCTGGCCCTGCCGATCCAGGCGCGGACCCTGCTCGGCGACGACAGTGGCACCGCCATGGGCGTGGTCTTCGCCGTCTCCGCCCTGGTCGCCATCGCCGGCCAGCTCCGGCTGACCGCCTGGGCCGGGAAACGGCTGGATGCCCCGCAGGCCATCGCCATCGGCCTGGCCCTGATGGGCGCCGCCTTCCTGCCCCTGCTGCCCGGTCCACACCGCACCGCCCAAGGCCTGTCGGCAGTGGTCGGACCGGCGGCACTCGTGCTGTGCGCGGCGCTGCTGGCCGCTGGGTCCGCGCTGCTGTATCCGTTCGAGATGGACACCCTGATCCGTCTCTCGGGCGAGCGCCTGGTCGCCACCTACTACGGCGCCTACAGCACCGCGGCCGGCATCGCGGTCGCGGCCGGGAACCTGGGCGTGGGCGCCCTGTTCGACCTGGCCTCCCGGCTCGGCCTCCCCTGGCTGCCATGGGCCGCGCTGGCCGCCGTGGGCGTGGGCTGCGCAGCAGCGTTGACCGCCCTGCGGCGAGCCGGTCACCTGAGCCCTGCCGCCAGTCCCCTTCCGGCCCCGGCTGCGGCCTGAACGCCTCGCTGGGCGTGCGCGCTTACGCGTGGGGTACCCGCCCGGCGGCCCGTGACCATCTCAACCACGGGGACTCTCCCTGTCCGTGGCGGCTGGCATGCCCACCGCCACGACCGACGCCACCCCTGTCATCCCCGCGTACGGGAACGCCGCCGCCCCGGCGTTCGACGACGAGCCGGTCCACGGGCCGCGCCACGAGCGCACCCGTACCTCCTGGGCGCGGCTAGTGCATGCCGCAGGACCTCCTCACGTCGACCACGAGTTGCTCACTGCGGCGGCGCTCGCCAGCGAATCCTCGGCATGTCAAGGAGGCGTGCATGGATTCCAATATCAACAAGCGAACCGATGCACAGAATCTTCGCTCACGCTCTTGCGCTTCCCATGCGACTTCGACAGGATCTGGTTCCTGTCCAGCCCCCGGTCGCGCGAACCGCAACCGGGTCGGCTCGGCAAGGGCCGGGAACGCCACCGCGATGCCGCCCGACTTCCGGCGCACTGAGCCTCCATCCGCCACGACACACGGCGCGGGCGTCGCCGGCGACCGCCAGCGACTCCGGGCCGCTGGTACCCCTCCCGGAAAGAACGTGATCGTGAGCAAGCACTCGGGTACCGGCGGGAGCCTGCGGGCCGATGCGCTCGGACCCTTCGACTCCGCCGTGATGGCAGTGGCGGGTTGCGGCCCGGCCTACACCATCGCGGGTACCTTTCCCGCGTTGATAGCCGCCGTCGGCGTCGCCGGGCCGGCCGTGTTCCTGTACTGCGTCATCCCGGTGCTGGGCATCGCCCTCGCCTTCCGCCACTTGGGGCGCCTCGACCCGAACGCCGGCGCCTCGTACGCCTGGGTGGCCAGGTCGCTCCACCCCTTCCTCGGCTTCCTCAGCGGCTGGGCGCTGGTCGTCTCCGCCACCGTCTTCATGGCGTCCAGCGCCTTGCCGGCAGGCGCCGCGACGCTGTCGCTCTTCGGGCCCGGAGCAGCCGGCGACACCGTCCTGGCCACGGCCGTCGGCGCGGGCTGGTTCCTGCTCATGGCCGCAGTGGTGATGTTGGGCGCCCGGATCAGCGCCCACGCCCAGACCATCATCACCGGGACGCAGCTCGTCCTGCTCGTCGGCTTCGCCGTCGCCGCCCTGTCCAAGGGGGGCAGCGTGGCGGACTTCTCACTCTCCTGGTTCGGCTTCGGCCACTTCGACGGTCAACACCACTTCGTGACCGGTGCCTTGATCGCGGTCTTCGCCTTCTGGGGCTGGGACGTGACAAGCAACCTCGCGGAAGAGACCCGGGGCGGCCGCCGCAGCTCGGGGTTCGGCGGTGTGATCGGCGTACTGACGTGCTTCGCTCTCTTCGTCGTCTTCATCATCGCGGTCAACATCCTCGTCGGCGCCGACGCCGTCAGGCAGAATCCCGGCGCCTTTCTCAGCGTCCTCGGTGACGCGGTCTGGCCGGGCTGGGGTGGACGGCTGCTCGTCCTCGCGGTGCTGCTCTCCACCGTCGCCACCTTGGAGACCTCGCTCATCCAGGCCACCCGCACCCTGTTCGCCATGGGCCGCGACCGCACCCTCCACCAGGCGTTCGGCCGCATCCACCCGCGCCGCCAGGCGCCGTGGACCGCCACCGTGGTGGTGGCCGGCGTCGCCCTCGTCTTCACCGTCGCCGTCAACCTGGGTGACGGGCCGGGGCTGGTCGCCGACGCGGTCAGCGGCGTCGGCCTGCTCATCTGCTTCTACTACAGCCTCGCCGCGTTCTCCGCTGTCGCGGTCCACCGCAAGCAGCTGCTCACGTCCACGGGCAGCCTGTTCCTCATTGGTGTGTGGCCCCTGTGCGGCGGGCTGTTCATGTCGTGGATCTTCGTTCAGTCGTTGACCGAACTTGGCACGGCCGCCCTCAGCATCGGACTCGGGGCGCTCGTCCTGGGCTGCCTGCCGATGCTGAGGTCCTGGTTCCTCGGCAGTTCCTACTTCCAGCCGAGTCGGCTGGACGCCGAACGCGCCCAGAAGGTGGACGCTTCGTACGGGGTCATGGACCTCGGTTCCTCCCGGGCCGCCGCCGGTCAACCCGAGGAACTTCTCACCGACTTCTGACCCGAGGAGGGTCCTGTCCCCATGGCCTGGAAACGCCGCCGCTCCGCAGCAGCACCGCAGTACGATCCGGCATTCGGCGACAAGGCCCTCTCGGAGTCATGTCAGGACATCAAGGCCGGTCGGTGGCAGGGCCCACGCGACCTGCTCGCCGCCGGGGCACCGAACGACTGGGACCGACGCAGCCACCGGATCCGCCTGCTGGCCAACGCCGCGGCGGACAGCCGGGTCGTGGAGGCCTGGCAGGCCTCCGAACCCGACAATCCGGATGCCGTCGTACTGCGCGCCGACACCGAGGTGATGCGGATGTTCGCCGTCGCCCGCGGCGGAACGATGCCAGGACGGCACCACCTGGACTGGACCGCCCAGATCTGCCTGCACGCGTCCGAGGTCGTACCGGAGGACCCCCATCCCTGGGTGTCGCTGGTTACCTTGGCGAGACTGTACGAGGGCGGGCATGCGGCCATGGGGCAGTGGTGGCAGCAGCTCCGCGCCCGCGACCCGCACCACCGGGAGGGACACCACCAGGGGCTGCGTTACATGTCAGCGCGCTGGCACGGCTCGCACGGCCAGGCGTACAACTTCGCGCGCGATTCCGCGAGCTACGCCCCGCTGGGCTCCGCCCTCGCCGTCCTTCCGCAGGCGGCCCGTGCGGAGCAGTTCCGCCATCGGGTGGAGACCGAAGGCGGCAACACGCTCGACCTCCTGCACCACTGGAGCGGGGACGCGGCACTGTGGGACCTTCGCGCGACGATGGAACGCTGGCTGGCGGCCCGCACAGCCCCGGCGGCCCAGGACGTGGCAGACCTCAACTACCTGACCCACGGACTCGTTCAGGCCGGCCTGCTCACGGAGGCGGCCCTCGTGTTCCAGCTGCTGGAAGGCCGGGCCACCCGGGTGCCGTGGTCGTACACCGGCGACCCGGAGGAGCAGTACGTCCGCTGGCGCGACCGGACGCGGTGATCGCCGGCCAGGCGGGTCCGTGCTGAACCACGTTCCGAGTCCGCCCCCTCGCTGTCCGGCGGCTACAGGGTGTCCTGTTCCCGGTACATCACCGGGCGGTTACGGAGCATGAAGTGTCCGCATGGGGGACGACAACTCGTATGCCCCGAACAGCAATTACCGCACCGTATGCCGATTGTGGCGTAGGACACGTGCGGTGAGAGTGGGCGCTCTCACCACAGGAACGAGGAACCATGAGTACGGAGACCGGCGCGGGCGGCCGCGCGGATGTCAGCGCGGATACGACCGGCGCGCAACCAGGCCCGTCCGGAGCACCCCCGGTCCAGCGGCTCAAGGCGAATTCGGTCGGCCTGGTCGGCGTCGTGTTCATGGCCGTCGCCACCGCCGCCCCCATCACCGCGATGACCGGAAACCTCCCCATCGCCGTCGGCTTCGGCAACGGCATCGGCGCCCCCGCCGGCTACCTCTTCGCGACCGCCGTACTCACGGTGTTCGCGGTCGGCTACGTGGCCATGGCCAAGCGGATCACCGCCGCCGGCGCCTTCTACGGGTACATCTCGCACGGGCTCGGCCGGATCGCTGGCATGGCCTCCGGGATGCTCGCGGTCCTCGCGTACATCGTCTTCGAGGCCTCGATCGTCGGCGTCTTCTCCTACTTCACCAAGACCACCGTCCACGACCAGCTCGGCATCGACCTGCCCTGGATCGTCTACGCGGCCGCCATGCTCGCGATCACCGCCTCCCTCGCCCACTTCGACATCAACCTCACCGCCAAGGCCCTCGGCGTGATGCTCGTCGCCGAGATCGCGGTCCTCTTCGCCGTCGCCACCGCCGTCCTGATCGCGGGCGGCGGCCCGGACGGGATCCCGGTCGCCCCCATCAATCCGAAGAACGCCTTCACCGGCACCTCCGCCGGGCTCGGCCTCTTCTTCGCCTTCTGGTCCTGGGTCGGTTTCGAATCCACCGCCATGTACGGGGAGGAGTCCCGCGACCCGAAACGGGTCATCCCCAAGGCGACCCTGATCTCCGTCGTCGGCGTCGGCCTCTTCTACATCTACGTCTCCTGGATGACCATCGCCGGCAACGGCCTCACGAAGTCCGTGGAGCTCTCAGCCTCCGCCAGCCCCCTCGACCTGTTCTTCGCCCCCACCCAGACCTTCATCGGCGCCTGGGCCGTCGACGCCTTCCAATGGCTGCTGCTCACCGGCTCCTTCGCCTGCGGCATGGCCTTCCACCAGTGCGCCGCCCGCTACCTCTACGCGATCGGCCGCGAGGGCTTCCTCCACCCCGGCCTGGGCCGCACCCACCCCAAGCACGGGTCCCCGTACATATCTTCCATGGTGCAGACCGGCATCGCGACGGGCCTGGTCGCGCTGTTCTGGCTGACCGGGCAGGACCCGTACGTCCACCTCTACACCCTCCTCGCGATCCTCGGCACGATGGCGATCCTCATCGTGCAGACCCTGTGCTCCTTCGCGGTGATCGGCTACTTCCGCAAGAACCACCCCGAGGACCGGCACTGGTTCCGCACCTTCACGGCCCCGCTCATCGGAGGGATCGCCATGGCGGCCGTGGTCGTCCTGCTGCTGGTCAACATGAAGACCGCCGCCGGGCTGGCCGCCGACTCGTTCTTCTTCACCCTGATCCCGTGGATCGTCGGAGGCGTCTTCTTCGGCGGCCTGGGGCTCGGCCTGTGGCTCAAGATCAAGGCCCCCGCGCGCTACGAGATCATCGGCCGCGTGGTCCTGGAGGACGCCGCCGAACGCACCGACGACCCCGCCCCTGCCACCCCTTCCGCGCACATCCGATAAGGAGCCACCGCCATGGCCCGTACACCGTTGATGCACGCGCTCCGCCAGCTCGCCGCCGAACACGCCGCCGGCCGCCGCCTCGGGCTGCCCGTCGCCGAAGTCCGCGGCTCCACCCGCCGACAGCTCCTCGGCCGGGCCGCCGCCCTCGGCCTCGGCACCGCCCTGGCCTCCTCCGCGGGGGCGACCGCGCACGCAGTGGAGGCACTCCCGCAGAAGAAGCCCATCACACCCGCCCGCGTCGCCGTCGTCGGCGCCGGAATCTCGGGGCTGACCGCGGCCCTCACCCTTCAGGACGCGGGGGTCGCCTGCACGCTCTACGAGGCCAACCCGAGCCGCGTCGGGGGCCGGATGTGGAGCCAGCGCTCCCTCTGGGCCTACGGGCAGACCTCCGAGATCGGCGGCGAGCTGATCGACACCAGCCACAAGAAGATCCTGGAGCTGTGCCGCCGCTTCAACCTGCCCACCGAGGACTTCCTCGGCGGCGGACCCAACGGCGCGGAGGAAATCCTCCGGTTCAACGGGACGTACTATCCGCGCAGCCAGGCCGATGAGGACTTCAAGGCCGTCTACCAGGCGCTGCACCGCGACCTGCAGGAGGCGGGCGAGGTCTCCTGGAACACCACCACGCCCGTCGGCACCGCCCTGGACAACATGACCCTCTACGAGTGGATCGAGACCCGCGTTCCCGGCGGCCACACCTCGCAACTCGGCCGCTTCATCGACGTCGCGTACAACGTCGAGTACGGGGCCGACACCGATCAGCAGTCCGCGCTCGCCCTCGTCCTGCTCATGGGCTACCAGCCCAACCCCGGCAACTTCAACGTCTGGGGCCTGTCCAACGAGCGTTACCACATCATCGGCGGCAACGACCAGCTGCCGAACGCCATCGCGGCCGCCCTGCCGGCCGGTTCGCTCGTGCGGGGCCGCGAGTTGGTCGCCGTACGCGTCGCCGCCGACGGCACCCAGACGCTGACCTTCAACGACGCGGGCGCCACCCGGACGGTCGTCGCCGACCACACCATCCTGTGCCTGCCACTGCCGATCCTCCAGCGGATCGACCTCACCGCGGCCGGCTTCGACCCGCTGATGACGAACCTGCTGCGCGATGCCCGCATGGGCTACTGCACCAAGCTGAACATGCAGTTCACCAGCCGCCCCTGGCGCGGCACCGGCCCCTGGCCGGGAGTCTCCGCAGGCGACTGCTTCACCGACACCGACGTCCAGCAGACCTGGGACACGACGAAGGTGCAACCCGGCAACGCGGGCATCCTGCTCCAATACGGCGGCGGCACCCTGGCCGGCTCCCTCACCCCGGGCAGCCCCTTCGCCACCGACTCCGACCCCTACGTCCGCACCCTCGCGGGCCGGATGCTCACCGGGATCGACGCGTTCTTCCCCGGCACCAAGGCCGCCTGGACCGGGCGCGCGCAGCTCTCGGCCTGGCACCGCAACCCGTACTCGCTCGGCGCGTACTCTTACTGGCCGACCGGCTACCTGCACAGGTACGCCAAGTACGAGGGCACCGCGCAGGGCCGGATCCGCATCGGCGGCGAACACTGCAGCTACGACTTCCAGGGCTTCATGGAAGGCGGGGCCACCGAGGGTGAACGGGCGGCGAAGGAGGTCATCACCGCC
Organism: Streptomyces sp. G-G2; assembly: GCF_030063135.1. GTDB lineage: Bacteria > Actinomycetota > Actinomycetes > Streptomycetales > Streptomycetaceae > Streptomyces. The sequence goes on along the minus strand of NZ_JASISO010000018.1, from coordinate 92,400 downwards.
CTGACCTGACGCGAGCGGAACCGCCGAGGAGACGCCCGTGGCAGGCAAGCCCCAGGCCGATGACCTGGGGCTTGCCATGGAGCGAACGACGGGACGCGAACCCGTGCGTCGACCTTGGGCAGTCCATGAACCGCTGTCTCTCACGGGAGCAGCGACGGGAGATGTCGCGACCTGAGGGAAGGCGCTTCTTCCGGGGGCCGGCCTCCACGCGCTGAGGGGGAGTCGCGGGCAAGAGCGGAGCCGGATCAGGCGGTCGTGGCCGGTGCGATCTCGGAAATCAGGCTCTGGACCAGGGCCTTGATCTCGTCGCGGATGGGACGTACGGCTTCCACGCCCTGCCCGGCCGGGTCTTCGAGTTTCCAGTCGAGGTACCGCTTGCCGGGGAAGACGGGGCAGGTGTCGCCGCAGCCCATGGTGACGCACACGTCGGACGCATGGACCGCGTCGACGGTGAGGACCTTCGGCGTCTCGGCGGACATGTCGATGCCGACCTCGCGCATGGCCTCGACCGCGGCCGGGTTCACCGAGTCGGCAGGCGCGGAGCCGGCGGAGCGGACCTCGACGCGGTCCCCGGCGAGGTGGGTCAGCCAGGCGGCGGCCATCTGGGAGCGGCCGGCGTTGTGGACGCAGACGAACAGCACAGAGGGCTTGGACACGGCGGGTCTCTTCTCGCAGGCAGGGCGGGAACGCATCAGCAGACGATGGTGTCAGCCGTCGCTGATGTGAAAGTATCAGCTCATGATGACGTCAGTCGACACTGATCTGATCCGGGTTCTGGCCGACCCGCTCAGGCTCCAGATCGTAACCCTCCTCGCCAATCAGACGCTCTGCACCACCCACCTCGTCGAGGAGACGGGCGCCAAGCAGACCAACCTCTCCAACCACCTCAAGGTGCTGCGCGAAGCCGGGTTCGTCGATACGGAGCCGTGTGGGAGGTACATCTACTACCGCCTGCGCCCGGAAGTCATCGAAGCCCTCGCGGGTCAGTTCGCCGACCTCGCCCAGACGGCGCGCGCCACCGCCGGGGCGAACCTCAAGCGGTCCTGCCCGTAGCTCTCCCCCTTTTGCCTCACCTGCCCGAGGAGAACCTGTCGTGACCGCAACCGAGCCCGTCGGCGCCGCCCCCGCAGCGGAGATCGTCATAGCCGCCGACGCGCCCCGGCCCGCACCCGGTGCCACCCCGCCCCGGACTCCGCTGATCGCCCGCGCCGTCGCCGAACTGGTCGGCTCCGCGGCCCTGGTCGCGGTGGTGGTCGGCTCCGGAATCCAGGCCACCGAGCTCACTGACGACGTGGCCCTCCAACTGCTGGCCAACTCCACGGCCACCGTCTTCGGCCTCGGTGTCCTCATCACGCTCCTCGGCCCGGTCTCCGGCGCCCACTTCAACCCGGCCGTCACGCTGGCCGAGTGGTGGACCGCCCGCCGCGGCGGCGCCGGCGTCACCGCGCGCGAGCTGGCCGTCTACGTACCTTCACAGATCGCGGGGGCCATCGTGGGTGCCGTCCTGGCTGACGCGATGTTCGGCGAGCCGCTGGTGAAGTGGTCCACGCACGAGCGCTCGGCGGGCAACCTGCTGCTGGGTGAAGTCGTTGCGACGGCCGGCCTGATCCTCCTGATCTTCGGCCTCGCCCGAACCGACCGGCTCCGCTTCGCACCCGTCGCCGTCGCCTCGTACATCGGCGCCGCGTACTGGTTCACCTCCTCCACCTCCTTCGCCAATCCGGCCGTGACCATCGGGCGGTTGTTCACCGACACCTTCGCGGGCATCGCCCCGGCCTCGGTGCCTGCGTTCATAGGCATGCAGCTCGTAGGCACTGCGGTCGGGCTGGCGCTGGTGTCGGTCATCTTCATGAGCGGCAAGACGGCTAGCGGTCAACCCTCCGCCTGATTGAGCGGGCGGCCGGGATAGAAGCGCTCCTGGTTCGACCTGGTGCGACGCCGTTCGCGCAGCCGTCAGAGGACCGACGGGCTCCGGCGTTCAAGGAGGACGACGTCGCGCCAGGCGTCGTGGTGGCGTCCGACGCGCTCGCGGGTGCCGACGACCCGGAACCCGGCCCGCTGGTGGAGGGCGAGGCTGGCGGTGTTCTCGGGGAAGATGCCGGACTGGATCGTCCAGATCCCCACCGCCTCCGTGGACGCGATCAGCTCGTCCAGCAACGCGCGGGCGACACCCCTCCCGCGGGCGCCCGGGTGGATGTAGACGGAATGCTCGACCACGCCCGCGTACGCGCACCGGTCCGAGACCGCACTCGCGGCGACCCAGCCCAGGACCTTGCCGTCCTCTCCGAGGGCGGCGAAGCGGTGCTCGGGCAGCTTGGCGGCGTCGAAGGCGGTCCACGTCGGTGCGGTGGTCTCGAAGGTGGCGTTGCCCTCGTCGATCCCGGCCTGGTAGATCGCCAGGACCTCGTCCGCGTGTTCCGAAAGCAGCGCGGCGATGCGCATCCGCGTCAGGCCGCCTTCGTGGCGGCGGTGGTCAGCAGCGCTCCCATGGTCGCCAGGACGGCGGGCTCGACGCGGTAGTAGACCCAGGTGCCGCGCCGCTCGGAGGACAGCAGTCCGGCGTCCTTGAGCTTCTTCAGGTGGTGGGAGACGGTCGGCTGGGAGACGCCGACGTCGGAGATGTCGCACACGCACGCCTCGCCGCCCGCGTGCGAGGCGACCAGCGAGAACAGCCGTAGCCGCACCGGGTCGCCGAGCGCCTTGAACATCTTCGATGTCCGCTCGGCCTCTTCCGCACTCAGCGGCCGTTCGTTCAGCGGCGGGCAGCACGGCGCGGCGGACTCGCTGAAGAGGGGCAGCTCGACCTTCGGGTTCGACATGTGTCGATATTGACATCGGTCGATGCTTGGGTGCAAGCTCCAGGTGTCGACCATATCGACAAACGTCGAACCAGAAGATCGACGGAAGCCTGCCCATGGAGCCCCGGATGAGCGACAACACCACACCCGCCACCTTGCCGACCGTGGTCATCGGCGCCGGCCCCGTCGGCCTGGCCGCCGCCGCCCACCTCGTCGACCGCGGCCTCACGCCCCTGGTCCTGGAGACCGGCCCGAGCGCGGGCACCGCGGCCCGCGACTGGTCCCACGTACGGCTGTTCTCCACCTGGGCCGAAGTCACCGACCCGGCGGCCGAGAAGCTCCTCGCCCCGACAGGGTGGGTCAAGCCCGACGGCGCCACGTACCCGACCGGTGGCGACTGGGCGGAGAGGTACCTCCAGCCGCTGGCCGAGGTGCTGGGCGAGCGGGTGCGCTACAACGCGACGGTCACCGGTGTCTCCCGGGCCGGCCGCGACCGCGTCGTGGACGCCGACCGCGACGCCCAGCCCTTCAGCGTCCACCTCACGACCGCCGACGGCCGCGAGGAGCGGATCTTCGCCGCCGCCGTCATCGACGCCTCCGGCACCTGGTCGACCCCGAGCCCCATCGGCGGCGACGGCCTTCCCGCCCTCGGCGAGCGCACGGCAGCAGACCGCATCTCGTACCGCGTCCCCGACCTCAAGGACCCCGCCCAGCGCGCCCGGTACGCAGGCAAGCGCACCGCCGTCATCGGCTCCGGCGCCTCCGCCTTCACCGCCCTCGCGTACCTGGCCGACCTCGCCGAGGAAGAGCCCGGCACCCACGCCGTGTGGATCCTGCGGCGCGGCATCAGCGGCTCCACCTTCGGCGGCGGCGCCGCCGACCAGCTCCCCGCCCGCGGCGCCCTCGGCCTCGCCGCCAAGGCCGCCGTCGACAACGGATACGCGGACGCGGTCACCGGCTTCCGCACCCAGGGAGTCGAGCAGGACCCCGAAGGCCGCCTGGTCCTCGTCGGCGAGGACGGCCAGCTGCTCGACCCGGTCGACGAGGTCATCGGCCTGACCGGCTTCCGCCCCGACCTGGCCTTCCTGTCCGAACTCCGCCTCGGCCTCGACGAGCGCCTCCAGGCACCCACCGAGCTGGCCCCGCTGATCGACCCCAACCAGCACTCCTGCGGCACCGTCTATCCCCACGGCGTCAACGAGCTTTCGCACCCCGAGAAGGGCGTCTACCTCGTCGGCATGAAGTCCTACGGCCGCGCCCCGACCTTCCTCGCCATGACCGGCTACGAGCAGGTCCGCTCCATCGCCGCAGCCCTCGCCGGTGACCAGGAAGCCGCCGAGCGCGTCGAACTCACCCTCCCCGAAACCGGCGTCTGCGGCGGCGCCGGCCTCTTCGACCAGCCCGAACCGACGGAGGACACCGGCGGCGGCTGCTGCGCCGCTCCCGCCACAACCACGCTGCAGATCGGTGTCGGCGCCCCCGCCTCCTCCGGCGGCTGCTGACCACCGCGGCCCACGAGCGCAGGAGTAGGGGCCGGCCCGCGCGGGCATGTGGCCCGCGGCGGACGCCATCAGCGCGCGCACCGCAGGTGACCTCGCCGGATTCCCGAAGCCGCACACGGCCTGAGGGCCTGTGGGGCCCGGTCATCGGCCCGCTCGTTGCGCTCGCCTCGTTCGTCCGCTCGATCGGAAACGTGCCGCTCGCGGTCGTGCTGCAGAAGGGCGGCATCAGCTTCGGCGGCGGCGTCGTCATCGCGTTCGTCTTCGCCGAGCCGACCTGCTGATCCTTCCGATCCTTCCGATCCTGAACACCTACCAGAAGTACTACGGCGCGAAGATGGCCCGCTTCCTCCTCGGCCTGCTCGGCGCCTTCTGCCCAATGGTTGTCCCGTACGCCGCGGTGGACCAGCGCGCGGCATCGGATGCGGCGCCTCGCACGGCGCAGGGTCGTCCTCATACCGGGTGTATCCGGGCGATCCCACAACGCGGCGAGGTGCCGTGGCCGGCGTCGCGCGCCCGCCGGGGATTACGGGGCGGCCCTTCGCCAGCGTCATCGCCGGCTATGTCGTCGAGTTCGCCTTCAACGGCCATGGCCTCATTCGCGACCGGGCCGACGCCAAGATGCCTGTGGAGGGGGCACCTGGCACCACGCCACCTGGCTCAACATCGTTTTCCTTCTCCTTGCCCCCGCGCTCCTGATCCAGTTCTTCCATACCGGCGGACGGGACATGCTCCGCAAGACGGGCGGTCGACCCGGCAACGGCGACGACCGCGGAGGACACCCCATCAAGCCTGGCCATGAGAAGGCTTCCGGAGACCGGGACGAGGGCCATCACCACTGACTACCCTCGTCTCTCTGCACCCAGGGGTGTAGCCAATCCTCCACCCAAGGACCGATCCCTGCACGGCCGCCGCGTGCTCAACTAGCGGCGTGATTGCGACATTGCCGCGCGTCCTGCCCAGCCCGGACGGCAAACCCGTCCCGCCGCAGGCAACCGCTGAAGCATTCCGGTCCTTCGCCCGCGACCTCGCTGCCGGACACCGTCCCTGGACAGTCGAAGCCGCCCGCTTCCTCAGCACCCAGTTCGACCAGATGGCCGCCGACTGGGACACCACCCAGGCCACGGGCCGCGACGATCCACTCCGCGACGCCCTGTCCCGCAGCGGCCCCCTCCCCCACGGCCTCTGCCTGGAACTGGGCTCCGGAACGGGCCAGTTCACCGAGCTACTCGCCAGCGCCTATCCCGCAGTCGTCAGCATGGACATATCCCAGGAGATGCTCCGCCAGGCCGCCGGACGTTCCCCATGGCGTGTACGTGCAGACGCCAGCACCCTGCCGACCGCCGACGGCTCGGTGGCCGCCATCGTCGCAATCGACATGCTCCTGTTTCCTGCCGAGACGAGCCGCGTACTCGCGTCGGACGGCGTCCTGCTGTGGATCAACCAACTCGGCGAAGACGGACCTCTGTATCTGCCGGCCGAAGACGTCGCCTCGGCCCTGCCCGGGCACTGGACCGCGATCGAAGCCGAGGCCGGCTGGGGAACCTGGGCCGCACTTCGGCGCGCCACTGACGATTCCGGCCCAGTCCTTGGGACCCAGAGCCACCGGCCACTGCCCGTAGCCGTGGCAGCGTCAGAGGGTTGATGGCTGTCTACGCCTCCGCGGCGGACGGACGACCACCCGGCCCGGCCTCGTTGCCGACACGTGGCACCACACGCTGTGGAACCGGTGGGGAGACCCGGATATGCCCTGCGCGGACTTGCCGCGTCAGCGAGGTTTCCATCGTGGGGTCGGCGCCTTGAGGGTCAGGCTGGTCGCGGTGAGAACGCCATCGATCAGGTGGGGTCGGAGCTGGAATCTGCGTAACTCGCAGCGGTGCACTCGGTCGAGGTGCCCGGGTGTGCCGAACAGGATGTTGGCCATTGCCCGCGCACGCATGACTACCCTGGACCTGCTCGCGCAGTCGGCCCAGGCGTGGCGGCTGGTGGGTCACCGGGCCCCGATGGTCGCGGTGTGCTCGCTGGGGAACGACGCGGTGCTGAACGCGCTGGGGGTGCCCGCCGCGGAGTGAAGTGTCCTGATGTCACCTGGACCTGCCGCTCACGACGACGTTCTCTTCGACGTAGCGCGCGAATTCGGCCACGATTCGGCGCGAGGCCTCCTGCATGGCCGAGCGGGTCATGCCTGCGGCGTGCGGGGAGAGGGTGCAGTGGGGGTTGTCCCTGAGGGGCGAGGCGAATCCGGCCCCCTCCCCCTCGAAGACGTCGACGGCCGCGTGCCACGGGCCCGATTCCGGGTCCCGCAGGGCGCGGTCGAGGTCGGCTTCGTGGACCACGCTCGCCCGTGCGGTGTTGACCAGCACCGATCCCGGCTTCATCAGTCGCAGTTCCCCGGCGCCGATCAGACCGTTCGTCTCCGCCGTGGCGGGCACGTGCACGGAGACGACGTCACAGCTCTCCAGCAGAGCTTGCAGGGAGGCGACTTGGGTTCCGGGCCACCCGGCCGCGCGTTCCGGTGTGAACCGGGGGGATCCGAGCACATAGACCCCGGCGCCGAAGGCGCGCACCAGCTCGGCGACCCGTCGTGCCGTGGCTCCGGAACCCACCAGTCCGACGCGGGCACCTGACAGGCTGCCCGTAGGCAGGTCCGCGGCAGCTGTGGCCCAGGAGTCCTCGCGCAGGGCCTGCGCCCGCCGGGATACGCCGCGCAGGGCGTCGAGCATGAGGGCCAGAGTCAGTTCCGCGACGGCCGCCGCGTTGGCCCCGGGCGTGGTACGCAGAGCGACGCCCAGACGTCGTGCGGCTGCCGCGTCGAAGGTGTCCGAGCCCGCCGCCGCGCGGCCGACCAGCATCAGGCGGTGCTGGAGGGAGTCCGCGGTCGCCCGTTCCAGTACGGCCTCGGTGAGGGGAATACCTGCCCGGCACTTCAGGGCCTGGTAGCCGAGGCCACTGTCCTCGAGCTGCCGGGCCAGCTCCTCCTCCGCGAACCCGTCGAAGTCCACGGTCCGCCACCGCGCCGCGATGCGCGACCGCAGTTCGGGGTCTGCCACTCGCCTGACGTTGACGGTCGGTTCGAAGCCGAGGCCGCTCAGATCCGCCAGCTCGGTCAGCGCCGTGGTGCCTGGCGCGCAGTCCACGACCAAGAGCCGGCCGGGGGTGGTGCTGTCCTGTGTCCGGTTCATGCGTCGTCCAGCCCTCCATCGGTCGCCGGTGCGCCAGGCCCGTATGCCCGGCCACGCAGATCATCGCGTCCCAGCCCTGACACCTGGAACTCGCACCTGTGTCGGGGTCACGGCGGCGGTACTCGGGCAGGACACGGGCGATAACCGTGGCGGTGGTGCCATTGTCCCCGGTGGGCGGGCGCACGATAGCGCAGCCGAACAGGACGTCGCCGAGGTAGGCGACCTCCTTGCGGTTGCGACCGGTGTGGGCACGGACGTCGTCGGGGACAGTAGGGCGTTGACCCCGGATCGGATCTTGGACACCGGAGACACTTGGATCTTGATGGTCCAGGCGAACGGAGTCTCCGTGGGGATGGAGCACTACCCCGTCGAGTTCAAGGCGGACGCGGCCGCGCAGGACGAGGGCGAGGTGGCGGCGCGCTTCGGCGAGCAGGTGCCGACGGCGGAAGAGGCTGCCGCTGTCATCATGAACACGATCTCGGTGACGTTGACGGCCGCCCAGGCGATGTCGACAGTCTTGGCGACCCGCGCCCGCATCGCGGCGGCCGCGGTGCGGGCGCGCTCCAGGAGCGAGCCGACGAGCTCCACAACGAAGTTCAGGATCGCGCTCGCCTGCCACCAGACGCGCAGCTGCGCGAGCGGCCGGGTCCTCTGCTTGGGCGGGCGGGCCATCTTCGCCATGACCGGGTTCACCTTGGCGCGGGCCTGCTCGGGGACCGCGGGCGCGGACTTCAGTTCTCCGTTGTCGTCGACGGCGGTGACGTACGCGGTCGCCAGCTCAGTGAGGCAGGTGGCCAGCTCGGTGAGGCAGGTGGCCAGCTGGTCGCCGTGGCGGGCGGTGCAGCGGATCAGCTCGTGCGACACCCGGCGATCTCCATGACCGGCCGGCGCCCGGCGGTGACGGTGCGCGGCTCGATCGCCGGCCCCAGCGGCGCTGGCCCCTGCCGAGAGTTCGGCAGGGGCCCACGGTGTAGAAAGCTGCGGATGGCCGGGACGTGTCCTCGAGGGCGGCGTGCCGGCCGACATCAGCTACCGTCTGCTGCCGGTCTGACGGCCCGGCCTCACTTCAGATGCCGGGTGAAGAACTGGGCCGCGGCGTCCCCCGCGAACTGCGGGACGCCGGTGTGCCCACCGAGATGGGCGTGCAGGGACTTCTCCTCGGAGCCGAAGGCGTCGAACAGGTCCAGGGCCGCCTGCCGGTCGTTCCCCTCGTCGTCCCACTGCAGCAGGACGTGCAAGGGGATGGTGGCCTGCCGGGCCTCCTCGAACATGGCGCGTGGCACGAAACTGCCGGCGAACAGAACGGCGGCCGAGATGCGCGGCTCGACCACCGCCAGCCGGATACCGATGGAGATCACTCCCCCCGAGTACCCGACCGGGCCGCCGATCTCGGGCAGCGAAAGGAGGGCGTCCAGGGCGGCCTGCCATTCCGGGACGGCCTTGTCGACCAGCGGGAGTATGAGGGCGTCGACGATCTCATCGCTGACCCGCTCGCCGGACTCGATCGCCCGGCGCAGATCGGCGCGGGCCAGCTCGGCGGCGGGCCAACGGGGCCGGTCGCCGCTTCCGGGAAGCTCGATGGTGGCCGTGGCGAAGCCAGCGGCCGCGGAGTGCCGGGCCCGGGCCACCAGCCGGGGGTACATCTTGCGCAGCCCGACGGGAGGGTGGCCGAGCAGGATCAGCGGCGCCGGTGCGGATGCGGATGCCGAGGCGGGCGTCCACAGGATGCCGGGGATCTCACCGAGGGTGAATTCGCGTTCGAGGACGCCGTCGTCGAGGCGTTGCTCGGAAGTGAAATGCATGGTCGTGCCTTTCGGGAGTGCACTGGAACGGCGCTCCCGGACGACCTGTCTATCGCCCGACCGTGACCCCGGAGGGGAGCACCCATGTCGATACTGCGTTCACGGGTACCACCTCCTCGATCTCTCGCACGGCCTCCGGCAATGTAGCAGCGATCGCCCTCGTCCGACTACGAGCGGCCGGCGACGGCGTCGGCCCAGGCATCCGCGGCTTCACTGATCGAGGCAGCGCTGGGCACCTGGTCGACGGCGAGGTCGTGCCAGCGGCGTGCTTCGGCCCGGGTGAAGGCGACCAGCGCCCTCGGGTCCGCCGTGTCCCACCCGGCCACATGGGCGGCCCAGTCCCAGGCCTGTTCCGGGGTGTGGCCACCGGTGGAGACAAGCCGCATCCCCCACAGGGCCGTGTCCATCCACGGGAGGCCGACCGCGGGCCACGACCAGTCCACGAAGTGGGCCCGGCCCGAACCCATGATGATGTTGGTCGACGCGGGGTCGGTGTGCAGCAGACCAGTTCCGGTGAGTCGCTCCTGGTCGGCGGTGGTGCAGTAGTAGCCCCAGCGGTCCCAGGCGGTGGGAAGCCGCACCGCGCTCGGGGCGGTGACCGCCGCCAGTTCGGCCAGAGCTTCGGCGACGGGCTGGAGGTCAGGTGATCCGGGCGTGTATTCGGCGTCCCGGCCGACCAGCCCTTCGAATGCCAGGAGGTACCAGCCGTGGGCGTGGATACGCCACAGGACGCGTGGGGCACTGGTCGGCAGGTAGGGGTTGATGGCCTCTTCGAGGTCGAGCTCGTCGACAGGGGACCAGTCGGGGCCCCACCACGTCGTGTCGTCGGCGGCGGTGGCCGGGACGGGCCCGGAGAGGTCACGCTCGCGCTGGCCCTTCACGAAGACCATCGCCCCCGATGGGAGAGTCAGCAGCGCGGCGACGCCGGACGCCGCCGCGTGCTGTGCATCGACGGCCGTGTAGGGCACGGTGAGTTTCTCCCCGACGGCGTGCACCACACCGCCGGGCAGCTGCGCCCACCCCATGCGCTCGGCCGCCACGTCAGGCGCCCCGGGGTGGTGGGTGCTGCGGAGGCGAAGGCGGGTTCTCGTCTGGCGTGACCGGCCCTGACGGCCGTCCGGGCGGCGTCGGAGTCTTCGGCCCCCTCGGGGGCAGTGGGGCTTGCGGATTCATCCCGAGCAGCGTAGGCACCGGCTGCCTCCGGCGGGGCGTGTTTCCCCGCCCTGTCCGATTCGTTGCGCTGCGGTGCGGAGCGGTGCGGTGGGTGAATCCCCAGGTGACATGCCTGAAAGTTTCACCTACCGGGCGGGCCTGCCCGCCCGGGGCCGGTAGCCCCCGCCACCGGCAGCGATGACCGGTTGCAGGTGCCAGGCGTTCTCCCCCGCAGTCTCCGGGCGCGCGCCTGCTCAGGCGGAGTCGATCTGTGCGCTGGGTCGGGGAGGAGGACCCCTCTCACCTCCCGCCCGTCGGGCGGGACCGCGGTGAATCCAGAGGGAGGCGGCGCGACGGGGCCGGGGGCAGCTCCTCGACAGCGGACTCCGGACGCAGGCTCGCAAGCGGGCTATGCGGCGAGTGCGGCGGGCTCAGCGAGGTGCGCGGCCGCCGTACGCCACGCGCTGGTCACTGCCTCTCGGGCCCCCGCCGTGAGTACGGCGCTGTCGCCGGTCAAGACGATCGGGGCGCCGACATGGACGTGCAGCTCGGGTCGGCGCAGCGGGGCGGTAGCCAGGCCGGTGATCTGCTTGATGAAGCCGCCCGAGGTGACGCGGCGGGCACCGGCCTGGCCGACGGGCACGACAGGGGCACCGGTGCGCTCGGCGAGGCGGGCCAGACCGGTGCGGAAGTTGCCCGGGGCCGACTCTGCCGCGTCCTTGCGGCGGGGCAGGCCCCCCTCGGCGTAGATGAGCAGGCACCGGCCCTGCTCAAGGGCGTGGGCGGCCAGGTCGAGCGCGCCCGAGGCCCGTCGGTCGCCGCGGTGTACGGGGATATGGCCTTCGCGGGTGAGGGAGCGGCCGAGTACGGGCACGCGCCACAGGCCAGCGGTGGCCATGATGACCGGTTCCACGCCCAGGCCGCGCAAGGCGGCGATCACGATGGCGGGGTCGGCGAGTGAGGTGTGGTTGGCGGCGATGATGCTGCCCGGCGCCACGTCGAGGCTCGGGTCGGTGGTCACCGACAGGCGGCCGAAAGCGGGCGTCAGGATGCCGGCGAAGCTGCTGAGCACGGAGCGGTCTCCAGGTCTCGACTGTGTTGATCTCCATTGTCGGAGGCGGAGCGTCCGTCCGGCCTGAGTTGCCGTACTCATCTTTCCCTCCTGCTGGCGCCCAGCTCATTTCTGCTGCGGTCGGCGTGCGGGCCGCCGAACTCGGGGGGGGGGGGGAACGATGCGCGGGATGACGCAGGTCGTGTGGGCCGTGCTGGTTGGCTCACTCGCAGTCGGGTGCAGCGGACGTTCAGCGCAGGAGCCGGCGGCGAAGTCCGCCCAGGCGACGGTCACGGAAAGCGCGGACCCGTCCTCGCGTGCCGTACGAAAGTGCACCAGCCTCGTCGTGGGCCGAATAGCCAACGGCTGACGGCAGGTTGTGAGCAGCCAGATGGCAGCGGAGGGGGCCGAGTGCGATTTTGGAGGAGACGGCCTTGGTATCCGAGGCGGTCAGGCAGGACTGCGCAGTGGCGTACGGGCACTGAAGAGCCGCCGGGTGGTGCGCGGTGGCTCAACGACGGCGCAGCCAAGTTGCCATTCGGGAAAATGGTGGCGCTGGCATGGGCGATCACGAACGGCCGGGTGTTGGGGCCGATCTGGCCGCCCCATGAGCATCGGAAGTCGGCGCCGCTGCTGTCGACAAGGTCCACCCGGTCGCCTTCTGGCCAGCCCCCAGAAGGCCCGGCGAAGCTCGCCGCAGCGGTTCAGCACCGGACCGGCCGCGTCCCGCGCGAGCCGCTGCTGGTGACGGTCGTCCGGCGGCCAGCGGAAGTCGGCTGGAGCGTCTGCCATTGGCCGCATCAACCGCACCAACCGCACGATCGGCGGGTGGCGCGTCGCTGACGTGGACCGAGCGGGTGTGCGGGTCCGTGCTCCAGGCCCGGGACGGCTCGCGCTCGGAAGTGTGGGCGGGTGGGAGCGGGTCTAGGTGCGGCCGGGCCGGCCAGGTCTGTGCTGAGGCGGGCCAGGCGCCGCGGGTGCCGGCCGGGCGGGGCGGCGCCCGCTCCGGGCCGACCAGGGCTCCGACGTGCGAGAATTCGGGCGGGCCCGGCAGAGGGTCGGCCCGATGAAAGGTACCGCGACATGGCAGCAGGATTTTCGGACTGGAAAGTCAACCGGCAGTACGCGGCGAACGACCGGGTCTCCTACCAGGGGAAGCAGTACCGCTGCCTGGTGGCGAACAAGTCCAACTCCGCGTCCAACCCGAAAACGGCCGTGAAGCTGTGGCAGCAGTACTCGGTGTGACCGGTCGGCTGCCCGGGGCCAGCAGGTCGAAGCCGATCTCCTCGGGCGAGCGGGCGCCCACGAGGGCCATGGCCTAGCTAGGCCAGTTCGGTACGGCCCGGCCCGGTCCGGTCCGGTAGGAGTCGGACGGGCTCCGTACGGACGAGTATACATCGCATGTATACCCTCGCTGTATACACACGGCGTGTAGGTGGCCGGGGTGGAGGTGTTTCCGCAACGTCCGCCGCCCCTGCGGGCCGGGCGGCGATTCGGACGAGCCAACCTCGGCTTCCTCCGCGAGCGCATGCTCCTTACGCCCTGACCCGCCCCGTCGCACGACCAGCGACGGAGCCGCATTCATGAGCGCTCGCACCCCCCTGCGTCAGGGGGCCGGCGCCGCGCGGGCCAGCGCGTCCCCGAAGCCTGGCGGTGAGCCGGCTACGTCGGGTCAGGCCGACTTGATCATGTCGGCGCACTTCTCGCCGATCATCATCGTGGTGATGCACGGGTTGACCGTCGGCAGGAACGGCATCACCGAGGCGTCCGCCACCCGCAGCCCGGTGACGCCCTTGACCCGCAGCTGCGGGTCGAGGGGCGCCGCGGGGTCGTCGGCCGCGCCCATCCGGACGGTGCCCGCCGGGTGGTAGACGGTGTTGTGGGTCTTGCGGATGTAGTCCAGCAGCTCGTCGTCGGACCGGGCCGCCGGGCCGGGGGCCAGTTCGGTGCCCGCCCAGTCGGCCATCGGGGACTGGGAGACGATCTCCCGCGCGAGGCGCAGGCCGTACGTCATCACCCGTACGTCGTGCTCGTCGGTGAAGTACCGCGGGTCGACGCGCGGCTTGTCCCGGAAGTCGCGGGTCCGCAGCCGGACGGTGCCCGTCGAGCGGGCCCGGGTGACGTTCGGGGTGAGACAGAAGGCGTTCTCGGAGGTCGGGTAGCCGTGGCGGTAGGTGTTCAGGTCGAACGGCACCGACCCGTAGTGGAACATCAGGTCCGGCCGGTCCAGGCCCGGCCGGGTGTCGGTGAAGATGCCGATCTCCCACCACTGGGTGGAGGAGGAGACCATGGGCTGCTTCGCCTCCCACATGACCAGACCCTCCGGGTGGTCCTGGAGGTTCGAGCCGACTCCGGGAGAATCGGCGAGGACGTCCACCCCGGAGTCCCGCAGGTGCGCGGCCGGACCGATGCCCGACAGCATCAGCAGCTTGGGCGAGTCGATGGCCCCGCAGGCGACGATCACTTCCCGCCGCGCCCCGACCGCCCCGGTGTGGATGGTGTCGGGCGCCAGGTACTCCACGCCCGTGCAGCGCTTGCCGGCGTCGAACACCAGCCGCTTGGCCTGCAGGCCGGTGCGCACTTCGAGGTTCGGCCGGCGGCCGAGGATCGGGTGCAGATAGGACACCGACGCGGAGGACCGGGTGCCGTCCTCGCGGGCGTTGATCTGGAACCAGTGCGCGCCGCGCACCACGGTCGTGCCGGTGTTGAACGGGGTGGTGGGAATGCCGGCCGCCGCGCATGCCTCCAACAGGGCTGTGCCACAGGGGTCGTTCGGCGGGACGGTGCGGATGGTGACCGGGCCGGAGCGGCCGTGGTGCTCGCCGGGTGCGTCGTTGGTCTCCAGCCGCCGGTACAGCGGGAAGCAGTCCGCGGCGCTCCAGCCGGTACAGCCGAGCGCACCCCATTCGTCGAGGTCCTCGGCCGGTGCCCAGAAGGCGATGCAGGAGTTGTGCGAGGAGCAGCCGCCGAGCACCTTGGCGCGGGCGTGGCGCATGAAGCTGTTGCCGTTCTCCTGCGGTTCCACCGGGTAGTCCCAGTCGTAGCCGGATTCCAGCAGTCCCATCCACTTGTCGAGTCGCAGAATGTTGTCGTCGCCGACGTCCGAGGGTCCGGCCTCCAGTACGCAGACGGTGACGCTGGGGTCCTCGGTCAGCCGCGCGGCCACCACCGCGCCGGCCGTTCCGCCGCCGACCACCACGTAGTCGAACTCGTCCATGTCAGTACTTCCCCGTTTCACGATGCGGTCGTACGGTTCGGGCGTCACGCCGCGTTCTCAGGCGCCGCCGTGGACCGGTGCGGGCTCCGGCGGTTCCCCGATGCTGTGTTCGGCGAGAACGCCGGTCTTGTTGCGCTGGACGAACCAGTAGTAGAGGAAGCCACCGGCGGCGACGACGCCGACGAACAGGACGCCGCCCCAGCGCAGGTACCAGTGCTGGGGGCCGGTGGCGTTGTAGACCTCGGCGCGCGGCCACAGCAGGTTGATGGTCATCGCGGTGCCCCAGAGCACGGCCAGGATGTTGACCGGCAGACCCCACCGGCCCAGCGAGAAGTGATCGGTCGACGGCGTCCATGCGCCGCGCAGCCGCTGCACCAGCATGGGCATGGTGACCAGCAGATACGCAACGTAGATCATGATGATGGCGATACTGGTGACGACCGAGAAGATCTGCGGCTGGTTGATGTTGACGACCAGGATGGCGATCGCCACGATCCCGATCACGCACGTCGCCAGCACCGGCGTCTGGAACCTCGGGTGGAGAGCGGCCAGCTTCGAGCCGGCCGGCAGATTGTTGTCGCGGGCCATCGCGAAGGCGAGCCGTAGCCCCGCGGTCTGTACGGACAGCGCGCACACGGTGATGGCGATGACGACGCACCACAGCACGCCCTGGCCGATGGTCTCGCCGAGCGCGGCCTTCACCACGTACTGCAGACCGTCCACGGACAGTTCCTTGGCGTGGAGGTCGGGAGTGGCCAGCAGCGCGAACAGCAGGATCAGGCCGCCGAGGAGGAAGGAGGCGATGAGCGCGCGCAGGATGGCCCGCGGAGCGTTGCGGGCCGGGTCGATGGACTCCTCGCCCAGCGAGGAGGCGGTGTCGAAGCCGTACATGACATATGCCGAGGCGAGTGAGGCGGTCAGGAACGCGCCGAAGTAGCCGAGCGTCTGCCCCTGGCCGAGGCCCTGGGTCTGCATGATGGCGCTCGGGCCGCGGGTGATGTGCGCGGCGAGCAGCACCACCAGCACGACCGCGGCGATCAGCTCGATGAACACCCCGGTGGAGTTGATGGTGGCCATCAGCTTCACCCCGAAGGCGTTGATCACGGTGGTGAAGACGATCAGGATCGTGCCGAGCAGTACGGCGTTGGCGGCCGCGTCGTACTTGCCGGTGCCGTCACCGATGACCTGGAAGAGACTGGAGATCTGAGGGAGCGTCAACTGGTAGGCGAGGGCCACGGCGGCCAGCGACACCATGGTCGCGACCGTCATCATCCAGCCGGCCAGCCAGCCGATGTGCGGGCCGCCGGTGTGCTTGGCCCAGTTGTAGACCGATCCCGCCACCGGGAAGCGCGCGGCGAGTTCGCAGAAACACAGCGCCACCATCAGCTGACCGATGAAGACCATCGGCCAGGACCACCAGTAGGCGGGCCCGCCGAGGCTGACGCCGAAGTAGAAGAGCTGGAACGTGCCGGTCAGGATGGAGATGTAACTGATTCCGGCGGCGAAGGTGTGGAAGTTGCCGAGTGTGCGCTTGAGTCCGGGCTTGTAGCCCAGTTCGGTGAGCGCCGCGTCGCTGTCGACCTCGCCGTGCGCCGACCCGGGGTCCGGGGCGGGGTCGCTCATTCGAACCACCTCTGCGGGCGGGGGGCCGTGTTGCGCCAGATGTGCTTGGCCTCCTGGTACTCGGCCAGCCCCGCCGGGCCCAGTTCGCGGCCGACGCCGGACTGCTTCATGCCGCCCCACTCGGCCTGAGGCACATAGGGATGGAAGTCGTTGATCCATACGGTTCCGGCGCGCAGCCGGGCGGCGACCCGGTGCGCACGCTCGCTGTCCTGCGTCCAGACCGCTCCGGCCAGGCCGTACACGGTGTCGTTGGCGAGCGCGACCGCCTCGGCCTCGTCATGGAACCGCTCGACTGTGAGCACCGGGCCGAACGATTCGTCACGCACCACGGACATGCCCGGGGTGCACTCGTCGAGCACCGTCGGCGGGTAGTAGAAGCCGTTGGCCAGCGCGGGGTCCTCGGGCCGGGCGCCGCCGCAGCGCAGCACCGCCCCCTCCGCCAGGCCGGCCGCAACGTACGCCTCTACCTTCTCGCGGTGCGCCGCGGAGATCAGCGGGCCGGTGCGGGCATTCTCGTCGAACGGGCCGCCGAGCCGGATCTGCTGCGCCCGCCGCACCACCTCGTCCACGAACGCGTCGTGCAGTTCGTCCTGGACCAACAGCCGGGCGCCGGCCGAGCAGACCTGCCCGGAGTGCAGGAACACCGCCATCAGGGCGTAGTCGACGGCGGTGTCGAACTCGGCGTCGGCGAAGACGATGTTGGGGTTCTTGCCGCCCAGTTCCAGGGCGATCTTCTTGACGGTGGGCGCGGCGGCGGCCATGATGCGCCGTCCGGTGAGCAGCCCGCCGGTGAAGGACACCAGGTCCACCCGCTCGTCGGTACTGAGCGGCGCTCCGGCGACAGCGCCCGCGCCGAGCACCAGGTTGGCGACGCCGTCGGGCAGCCCGGCCTCCTTGAGCAGCCCCATCAGGAGGATGGCGGTGTGCGGGGTCAGCTCGCTGGGCTTGAGCACGAAGGTGTTGCCCGCGGCGAGCGCGGGGGCCACCTTCCAGGCGGTCTGCAGCAGCGGGTAGTTCCACGGGGTGATCAGGGAGCAGACGCCGACCGGCTCGTGCACCACCCTGCTGTCCGTGTCCGGATTGCCGGCGTCGATGATCCGGTCCGTGCCACCGGAGGCCGCCAGGTTGCCGAAGTACCGGAAGCAGTTGGCGATGTCGTCCATGTCGTATTCGCTCTCGACCAGCCGCTTCCCGGTGTCCAGGGATTCGGCGCGGGCGAACGCGGCCTTGTCGCGCTCCAGCAGATCGGCGACGCGCAGCAGCAGCCGACCGCGCTCGGCGGCCGGGGTGCCGGGCCACGGCCCGCTGTCGAACGCCTCGCGGGCGGCGGCCACGGCGGCGGCGGCGTCCTCGGGGCCCGCCTCGTCCACGGTCGCTACCAGCGTGCCGTCCGCTGGGCAGCGGATCTCGCGCACCTGCCCGTCGGAGGCGGTGGTCCATTGGCCACCGATGAACAGCTCCGGCATGAAGGCTCCCCCGGGTCGGGTCGGTCTGTGCGGTTCTGTGATGGTCTGATACCCGACCCTAAGGGGACCGTCCGGGCTCCGCAGCGCACGAGGGGCCAACCGGACGGCATCCCTCTGCGCATCTGTCCGCAACCCGGGACCGTGCCTCACCCATGCGGTCTCATCCTCCGCCACCTCGACGACGGGCATGACGGGGCTCCACCGCAGGTCGGTGCGGTGGAGTCGCACGGTTGAACGACGGGGCCTCACTCTGTTGAGCGGCCACCCCGGCTACCAGGCCCAGGCCGCCGAACGCCAGCGCACCGGCCTGCCCGGCGAGAAGCTGACCGCACAGCTGGTGCACGCGCTGTTCGTCGGGCCGCTCCTGAGCGACTCCGCCCGGCGGGCCGCGGTGACGGACCGGGCCCGGCGTACGGGCAGCCGGATGCCGTGGACAGGCTCGTGGACGTACCGCTTCTACGCAGCGGTCGCCTGACGAGCCTCGGGGACCATCGCGGGAGCCACCATCCACCGGGGCGGCCCCGGCGGCTGCGGCACTTGCTGGAGGCCCGGGCGTCGTGGCGTGCCCCGGAGCGGCTATTGTGCTTCGCCGGGTGCGGTGGATTTGCCGCGTCGGGGGAACGCTCGCTCGGGCTTGGCGCCTGGTCAGACGGAAGTGGGGCAGGGATGGTCAAGTCGGCGGTATCAGTGGTGGCAGCAAAGGATTCGGGGGCGGTGGGCGAGCCGGAGCTTCGCCAGCTCCTGGCCGGGCTGACAGCCGTCCGTGACGGTGATTTCGGCACCCGCCTGCCGGACGAGGCAGACGGGCTCCTGGGCGAGATCGCCACCGTTTTCAACGGTATGGTCGATCAGCTGTCCCTGTTCACCTCGGAGGTGACCCGGGTCGCCCGCGAGGTCGGTACCGAGGGGACCCTGGGCGGCCAGGCCGAGGTTCCCGGTGTATCCGGCACGTGGGCCGACCTCACCGACTCCGTCAATGCGATGGCCGGCAACCTCACCACCCAGGTCCGTGACATCGCCCAGGTAGCCACGGCTGTCGCCCGCGGCGACCTTTCCCAGAAGATCGATGTGGCGGCCCGGGGCGAGATCCTGGAGTTGAAGGACACCGTCAACACGATGGTCGACCAGCTCTCCTCCTTCGCGGACGAGGTCACTCGCGTCGCGCGTGAGGTGGGCAGTGAAGGACGCCTGGGCGGTCAGGCCGAGGTACCAGGCGTGGCCGGGGTATGGCGGGACCTCACCGATTCCGTGAACTTCATGGCCGGCAACCTCACCGACCAGGTCCGCAACATCGCTCAGGTCACCACGGCCGTAGCCAAGGGTGACCTCTCGCAGAAGATCGCTGTCGACGCCCGCGGTGAGATCCTGGAACTCAAGAACACCATCAACACGATGGTCGACCAGCTCTCCGCGTTCGCCGACGAGGTCACCCGCATGGCCCGGGAGGTGGGTACCGACGGTCGGCTCGGCGGGCAGGCGGACGTGAAGGGCGTCTCGGGTACCTGGCGGGACCTCACCGACTCGGTGAACTTCATGGCCGGCAACCTCACCGCGCAGGTCCGTTCCATCGCCGAGGTCGCCACCGCGGTGGCGCAGGGAGACCTCTCCCAGAAGATCCGCGTCGACGCGCGCGGCGAGATCCTGGAACTGAAGACCACCATCAACACGATGGTCGACCAGCTCTCCGCGTTCGCCGACGAGGTCACCCGAGTGGCCCGGGAGGTGGGTACCGACGGCCGCCTCGGCGGGCAGGCGGACGTGAAGGGCGTCTCGGGTACCTGGCGGGACCTCACCGACTCGGTGAACTTCATGGCCGACAACCTCACCGCGCAGGTCCGTTCCATCGCCGAGGTCACCACCGCGGTGGCGCAGGGAGACCTCTCCCAGAAGATCCGCGTCGACGCGCGCGGCGAGATCCTGGAGCTGAAGGAAACCATCAACACGATGGTCGACCAGCTCTCCGCGTTCGCCGACGAGGTCACCCGAGTGGCCCGGGAGGTGGGCACCGAAGGAAATCTGGGGGGCCAGGCCACTGTCCGGGGTGTGTCGGGCACCTGGAAGGACCTCACGGACAACGTCAACGTCATGGCGTCGAACCTGACCGGGCAGGTGCGGTCCATCGCCCAGGTGGCCACGGCGGTCGCCCGTGGCGACCTGTCCCAGAAGATCGTCGTGGAGGCAAAGGGCGAGGTCGCCGCGCTCGCCGGGGTGATCAATACGATGGTTGACACGCTGTCTGCCTTCGCGGACGAGGTCACCCGTGTCGCGAGGGAGGTGGGGACCGAGGGGCGCCTCGGCGGACAGGCCCGGGTCCCGAACGTCGCCGGCACGTGGAAGGACCTCACGGACAACGTCAACTCCATGGCGAACAACTTGACCGGTCAGGTGCGCAACATCGCGCTCGTCACCACAGCCGTGGCCAATGGCGATCTGTCGAAGAAGATCGACGTCGACGCCCGGGGCGAGATCCTGGAACTGAAGACCACCATCAACACGATGGTGGACCAGCTGTCCTCGTTCGCCGCCGAGGTGACGCGCGTCGCGCGCGAGGTCGGCAGCGAGGGACGGCTCGGCGGCCAGGCGGAGGTGGAGGGGGTCTCCGGTACCTGGAAGCGCCTGACGGAGAACGTGAACGAGCTGGCGGGGAACCTGACCCGCCAGGTACGGGCGATCGCCGAGGTCGCCAGCGCGGTGGCCGAAGGAGACCTGACCCGCTCCATCACGGTCGACGCCTCGGGCGAGGTCGCCGAACTCAAGGACAACATCAACTCGATGGTCGGCTCCCTGCGCGAGACCACCCGGGCCAACCAGGTACAGGACTGGCTGAAGTCGAACCTGGCGCAGATCTCCGGCCTGATGCAGGGCCACCGCGACCTGGCGGTCGTCGCCGAACTCGTCATGGACGAGCTCGCCCCCCTGGTCGACGCCAGCTACGGCGCCTTCTACCTCGCCGAGGAGACCGGCGGCGAAACCTGGCTCACCCTGATCGGCTCCTTCGGGCGGCCGGTCGGCAGTCCCGCAGCCCAGCGGGTGCGCCATGGCGAGACCCTCGTGGGGCAGGCAGCCCGCAGCCGCCGCATCCTGGCCATCGACAACGTACCCCCCGGCTACCTGATCTCCTCCGGCCTGGGCGGAGCGGCCCCTGCCAACCTCATCGTGCTGCCCATCCTCGTCGAGGAGCAGGTCCTCGGGGTCATCGAACTCGCCTCCTTCAACTCCTTCTCGCCGGTGCACCGCGACTTCCTCGGGCGCCTGATGGAAACGGTCGGCGTCAACGTCAGCACCATCGTCGCCAATGCCCGTACCGACGAACTCCTCGGCGAGTCGCAGCGTCTGACCGGCGAGCTGCAGGCCCGCTCTGAGCAGCTGCAGGTCCAGCAGGACGAGCTGCAGAGGTCCAATGCCGAGCTGGAGGAGAAGGCCGCTCTCCTGGCGACCCAGAACCGCGACATCGAGACGAAGAACCTGGAGATCGAGCAGGCCCGCCAGGAGCTCGAAGACAGGGCCCAACAGCTGTCTCTGGCCTCCAAGTACAAGTCGGAGTTCCTGGCGAACATGAGCCATGAACTGCGCACACCGCTCAACAGTCTGCTCATCCTCGCCCAGCTCCTCTCCCAGAATCCCAGCCGCAACCTCACCCCGAAGCAGGTGGAGTACGCGGGCATCATCCACTCCGCGGGCTCGGACCTGCTCCAGCTGATCAATGACATCCTCGACCTGTCCAAGGTCGAGGCGGGCAAGATGGACGTCAATCTGGAGCGGGTCTCTCTCAAGCGGCTCCTCGACTACGTGGAGGCCTCCTTCCGCCCGCTGACCACGCAGAAGGGCCTCGAATTCGACATCACGACCTCGCCCGGTGTGCCGGTCGACCTGCTGACCGATGACGCGCGGCTGCAGCAGATCCTGCGCAATCTGCTGTCCAACGCGGTGAAGTTCACCGAACGCGGCCAGGTCCGGGTCCAGATCGAGCCCACGAACGCCGCAGAGCTTCCCGCGGAGCTGGCCGGGGCGGGATCGGTCGTCGCCTTCAAGGTCGCGGACACGGGCATCGGGATCGCCGAGGAGCAGCTGGAGGTGATTTTCGCGGCATTCCAGCAGGCTGACGGCACGACCAGCCGCAAGTACGGGGGCACCGGCCTTGGCCTGTCCATCACCAGGGAGATCGCACGGCTGCTCGGCGGTGTGGTCACGGCCAGCAGCACGCCCGGCGCGGGGTCGGTCTTCACGCTGTACCTGCCCGTCGCACGCCCCGACTTCATCGAACGGGACGCGACGGCTCCGGCCTTGGACCAGCCGGTCGCCGAACCTGGTGATCGGTCGGCGGCCAGCGGCGCGGACGCCGAGGAGGGCCGGCGGCACCCCCGACGTCTCCTGGTGATCGAAGAGCGCGCCAACGGCCTGCTCAGCCTCGTCGCCGAGAGTGCGGCCTCCGATCTGATCGCCGGACGTGCGGCCCCGGAGCCGTCCGACCAAGTCGAGGTCCTTGCCGCCTCAAGTGCCGCGGACGCGGCCGCGGTGCTTGCTCAGATGCCGTTCCACTGCGTGGTCCTCGAACTGGGGGCCAGTGCAGAAGCGCTCAGTTTCCTCGAGGCCCTCGCGGGAGACACGGCGCTGGCGTCCTTGCCGGTACTCGCCCACGACAACCGGCGCATGACCCGCGAGCAGCAGGAGGCGGTGGATCAGCACGCGATCAGCCAGCGCCTCGAAATCCTTTCCAGCCTCGATGAGCTCCGGGAACGAATTGCCCTGCACCTGTCGGTGGACCGGCTCGGGGACATCCTGCCCCTGGTCCGGGCCGAGGGTGGACACGCTCCGTCGGAGCGGCCCTACGTCGATGCCAGCCTCGCGGACATGTCCGTCCTGGTCGTCGATGACGATCCCCGCAACCTCTACGCGATCAGCGGAATCCTCGAACTCCACGGTATCCGCGTCCTGCACGCGGAGAACGGCCGCAAGGGCATCGAGACCCTGACCAGCACCCCCGGCATCGACCTCATCCTGATGGACGTCATGATGCCCGAACTGGACGGGTACGCGGCAACGGCGGAGATCAGGAGGATGCCCCAGTACGCCGACCTGCCCATCATCTCGGTCACCGCCAAGGCCATGCCCGGCGACCGGGAGAAGAGCATCGCCTCAGGATCGAGCGACTACGTCACCAAGCCCGTCGATGCGGACGACCTCATCGCCCGGCTCCGCCGATGGCTCCTTCCCCAGGACGCTTCCGGCCCCTCGCGCGCCTGACCGTCCTGTTCCTGCCGCCCCATGGAAGAAACCGACCTCCGGTGAACAACTCTCTCAATGCGCACGAGGCATCACAGCCAGCATCCAGCTCGCCCCGCGAGCTCACTCCGTCGCAGGTCCCGGCCGCGCGAACCCCGGATAAGGACGTTCCTTGCCCCATTGCCGGATCGTCTGACCGCGCCGCCGAGTCGGGGGAGGTAGGACGGCTCGCCGCCACAGTGGAGCGGCTGCGCCAGCAGGCCCTGGAAGCGGAGTGGGCCGCCGACGGGCGCGCCCTGATCGAGATGGCCAGGGGCATTCTCGTAGGGCGACTGGGCTGCGGGGCCGCCGAAGCCTCCCGGCAGCTGACCCGGCTTGCCGACCAGTCGGGCGTCACCGTCCTGAGCCTGGCAGTCGATGTCATCAACCAGGCCGCACGCGACGGCGTCAGCGAGATCGCGCAGCAGTTCCTCAAGACCGCCGCCGCCGCAGAATCCGAGCCCGCCGGAGAACCCCGTGCCGCGGTCCGGCTGAGGGCGGCGGAGAGCCGCGTCCTGGCCGCGGCCGATGTCCAGGCCGTTGCCACCGCACTGCTGCAGAACGCCTTCGGCCCGCTGGGCGCCAGTGGCGTCGCGATCTGGCTGGTCGGCCCCGATTCCTCGCTCGCCCTCGTCGGGCAGGCCGGATTCACCCAGGAGGACGCGGAGCGCTGGCGCCATGTCCCTCCAGAAGTAGCCACCTGCGCCCGCCTGGCCCTGCACAGCCGCGATCTCGCTGTGGTGGCCTGCCTGTCCGAGGCGGGCATCCCCACCATCGGCCGGCGACAGCACCCCGACGGCGGACGGATCATGGCTCCCGCAGGGACCGGGGGCCGCATCCACGGAATCCTGGAAGTGAGCTGGCCCGACCGGCTGCCCTCTCAGCAGCCTCAGATCCTGCGGCAGCTGGAAGCCATGGCCGAACTGTGCGCCCATACCCTTGAGGAGCAGTCCCTCGACATACCGCCGCCCTCGGCGCGCGTCGCACCCCCCACCGGCGTCGGCGAACTGGTGGACCTCGCCGACCACCTCAACGACCCGGTGCTGATCCTCACTCCTCACCTCGACCGGGCCGGCCGGCTGTCCGACTTCCGCGTCCACCACACCAACAGCCGCTTCATCGACCCGGCCGGCCGCCCGCGCTCCCTGGTCACCGGAGCGCACTTCCTCGAGGCCTACCCGGCGGCCGCCGAGAACAACGGCCTCTTCTCCAAGCTGGAGCGGGTCTACGCGACGGGAGAGCCCTGCCACGCGCCGCGCACCGCCTTGACCGCCTTCGTCGACGAAGTCCCCCTCACCTCCGTCGCCGATGTCAGCATCAGTCGGCACGGCACGGCCCTCCTGCTCATCTGGAAGATCGAGGACGAGACCGCGCGGCTGGCCAGCCTTCTGCAGCACGCGCAGCGCCTCGGCCGGGTCGGCGGCTTCGAGCAGAACACGCGTACCGGGGCCATCACGTGGAACGGCCAGCTCTTCGCCCTGTTCGGGCTGCCTTCCACGGCCTCTCCCGTTCCGCTGGAGGACCTGGCCGCCCACGCCCACCCCCACGACGTCAACTCGATCGGCCGGTTCCTGCGCACACTCCTGCACAGGCTGCGCGAGTCATCGGTGGACTTCCGACTCAGACGCCCCGACGGCATCACTCGCCACATCCGGATCGTGGCGGAACCTGTCCTCGACGCGCACGGACGCCTGTACGCCGTCCGCGGCGCCTGCCAGGACATCTCAGCTCAACACTGGACCGAAGTAGCCCTCGCAGCCACCCGCGACCAGCTCGCCGACAGCGAAGCGGAATCCGCAGACCGCACCAAGCTCGCCCTGAAGCTCCAGCACGCCATCATGCCCCCCGCTCCAGCCACGCTGGAGGTTCCGGGGATCCGTATCGCCGTACGCTACAGACCGGCAGAATCGCACTCCCTCGTCGGCGGCGACTGGTACGACTCCGTCGTTCTGCCCAACGAGAAGATCCTCATCAGCGTCGGTGACGTCGCCGGCCACGGCATCCAAGCGGCCACCGGAATGGTCGTCCTGCGCAACGCCCTGCGAGGCCTCGCCGTCACCGGCGCCGGCCCGGCACAGCTGCTGTCCTGGCTGAACGCCGTCGCCTACCACCTCACCGGCAACCTGACCGCCACCGCTGTCTGTGGAATCTACGACCCTGCCACTCGCTCCCTGCGCTGGGCGCGTGCCGGACACCTGCCCCCCGTACTGGTGCGGGGCGACCACGTCCAGGCCCTCCCCCTCGTCCCCGGAATGCTCCTCGGAGCACTCCCGGACCCCGAGTTCGCGGAACACGAAGTGCAGCTGGAACGTGAGGACATCCTGCTCATGTACACCGACGGGCTCATCGAACGCCGTGACATCTCCGTCACCGACGCCCTGAGCAACCTCCTCACAGTGGCGTCCCAGCACAAAGAATCGCTGGACAAGCGCCTCGACAACCTGCTCACTTACAGCGCCTCCGACACGGATGACGACACCTGTCTCATTGGTGTCCAGGTGCGCTGACCCACCGACAAGCCGGAGGGGAACCGCCGACCGTGGGGTCCTCGTGGAGAGGGTCGGCTCGGTCCGCGATGCGGGACTGTCCACTGTCTCCGGTACGCCAGGTCGTTCGTTTTCTTCATCCGCTCCGTCAGCGCGCCCACTCGCGTTCCGCGCAGCGGACAGCGGACAGCGGAACACCGCGCCGCCCACGCGGGGTTGTGACACTTCGGCGGCGCGCGGATAGTGAGGTGTTCGGGGGCCATGCCGAAGCTCCCGAGGGGCGTTGCCTCACAGTGGACCCTTCGATCGGGAGCCTGGATGAAGCGCATCGGATCCTTGCTGATCTCAATGGCCCTGGGCACCGGGCTGATGGTGGCCGGGGCAGGTCCGGCGGCCGCGGACCCGTACGACTGCCGCACGTGGTACAAGTCCAGTACTACCGCTGCCGGTACGTGCACCAATGGCACCGGCGAATTCCGCGTGTACACCAAGTGTGACCGGCCTTGGGCACAGGACTACACCGTGTACGACCCCACGTGGCGCCGGGTCGGCGCCACCAGCACCGCCGTCTGCTACAGCGGTGGAAAGCCGTTTGGCGCAGGCATCCAGGTGCACTGATCCACGGGGACGCAGCTTGCCGAGCACGTCGCTTGCCTGGCACGTCGCTTCCCGGGCGCGCTCATCTCGGGCCTCGCTCTCGGGACCGGGAAGGGAGGGCGGGTACGCCGACGGCGAGCAGCTCGGTGTCGTCGGCGAGTCCGTCGCCGAAGCCGGTGAGCAGGCCGGTCAGGGCGGTCAGGGCGGTCAGGGCGGTGATCAGCGCTTCCGGTCAGTCCAGGATGGTCCGGCCCACGTCGACGGCCCAGAAGAGCGCGAACCGACAGACGCAGCGGTGCGGCCGCAGTGAGCGGCGCGGGCAGATCCGGCCGGGCGGCTACGGCGTCCGCCTAGGGTGGATGGCTCCGTCGCCGCTGCGCCGCATCCTGGAGCGAGGCCGCCCCGCACCGCTCGCCCCACCACATGAGTTGCCCCGGCTGGGAAGCCCAGCCGGGGCAACTCGTCGGGGTCCTGCTCACCACGCGTCAATGATCATTCATCGGTCAGCGATCGCGTGGTGTGAGGCCCCATGACCGCGTTCTCCGGGCGCTGTTGCCAGAAACAGGTCCGGGTTCCGGTCCGGTGGGCCGTTCAGCAGGGGAGGGTGGTGTGTCCCGCAGCGCCGGTGGCGCCGGTGACACCGTCCGCGCCTGCCGTGGCGGCGGTGCCGTCGCCACCGGGCTTACCGGGACACACCGGACTCGCGGCGCCACCCGCCCCACCCGTGCCGCCCTTATGGGTGCCACCTGCCGTCGATGCGCCGCCCTTGCCACCGTTGCCGCCGACGATGCCCGTACCGGCGTCGCCTACGCCGCCCACGCCGCCTTTGCCGCCGGTGCCGCCCTGGTTGGCAGTACCCCCGGCGCCTCCGCTGCCGCCGTTGCCGTTGGCCCCGCCGGCGCCACCCGCGCCACCCGCGCCGCCGGTGCTTCCGCTGCCGTCACCGTTGCCCCCGGCGCCTCCGCTGCCGCCGTTGCCGTTCGCACCGGCCGCTCCGCCAGTGCCGCCGAGGCCACCGATACCGCCGTTGCTCCCCACGCCGTTCGCGCCGTTCCCGCCAGGGAGGCCGAGAACACCCAGGACGGAAGTCCGGGAACTACCCGCGTCGGCGAGAGCCGTCGCGGAAGCCAAGGTCGGGGTCGCGAGGCCGACTACGGCGATCGCACTGATCAGGAAGGTCCGGGCCATGGCGGTGGTGCGCGAGATGCGCATGAGGTACGCCTTTCGGTTTGTGCAACCGGAGATATTCTCCGGCCGGCACACCCCACAAACTAGGGGGGAACGACCTGGTCCGCATTGTGCTGGATGATCAAATGTCTGGAAATACGGAGATTCGCCAAACTCTGGCTCTAAATGACCGTGTTGGCCTAGGTCGGCTGCACAGACTCCAGTCCCCGAAGCGAGCAAGCCGGGAGCGGGTCTCTGCGACGTTCAGGCCGAGGGCGGCCGCGATCTTGCCGGAACCCCCCTCGTGGACCTGGCCCTGGCCTCCGAGCACCGGGGCGGGCGCGGCGCCGAAGCCAAGTCCTCCACCCGCAGCCCTCTCCCCCGACGAGGTTGAACGGCAAGCTGAGAAGCCGTGATCTTTCCCGAGGGCGATGGGTTCATTGACGTGCCTCCGGGCCCCGTCCGCACAGGCGGCCGACTGACCCACCGCCTCGACGACGGGGGCACCCGAGGGGCGCCTCACGCGCTGTGGGCGCCCGCCCAGTTGAGCCGTCCCGCGTGGATCAGCCGGAGCTGGCGCCGCGCGGTGTCCGTGACGTCGGCCCACGCGTGGCCCTCCAGGGCCGCCGCCAGGTAGGCGGATGCCGTCATCACCATGTGGTCGACGTACAGGCGGGCGAGCATCAGCAGGTCCGCGGGGTTCCACCCGGCGCCGAGCGGGTCGGCGGCGAGGTTTTCGGCCATGCCCCGGGCGAAGTCGTCCAGTCGGCCGGCGACCGCCTCGCGCACCCTTCGTACGCCTCCGTGGCGTTCCCTGACGATGAAACGCAGGTGCGCGGGGTACGCGCGGACGAGTCCGGCCATCAAGTCCACCGCCTGGTCGATGCGTTGTGCCGCGATCCCCGAGCTGTCGAAGATCGAGGAGATGCCCTCGTTCAGGTTCTCCAGCGCCTCGTCCACCAGGGCGATTCCCAGTTCCTCGACGCCCGGGAAGTGCCGGTAGAAGGCCGTCGGCGCCACTCCCGCCGCGCGGGTCACTTCCCGCAGACCGAGGCTGCCCAGGTTCTGCTCCTCCAGGAGCGAGAGCGCGGCGTCCAGCAAGGCCCGGCGGGTACGGAGGCGTTGGGCTTGGCGGGCTCCGACAGTCTGGTTCATGACGGAAATTAAACCCCCAACCCGCGGGAGCCGCATGCCATGATTTAGACTGGGTAGTCAGTGAACAACTGTCACCACATTCAGGAATCTGAAGGAGGAAGCACCATGCTCTTCCTCGTAGCGGCTTTGATGCTCATGGGGATCCTGCTGGGAACCGCGGCCCACGTTCCGGCGACGGTCACGCTCGTCGGGACGGCCGCGATCGCCGTCTGGCTCATGGTCTTCGCCGTACGGGAGTGGGCCGGGCGGCACCACCGCGCCGGTCGCCAGGGAGGTTCCTCATGACCGCGCGCCCGCCCACCGTCCAGGAGCACCGCTCCCCCAACCCCACCGCACGGCCTCGCTCCACCGCCAAGGACAACGCCACCGTCTCCACCCCCCACCGGCCCGCCGACCGGCACGCGCCGGTCCGCGACACCGACACCATGGCCGTCATCTCCTTCCTGTCCGGCCTGGTGGGGCTCTTGGCGATGAACCTCGTGCTCGGACCGATCGCGATCGGCCTCGCCGGCCTCGCCCTGATCCGCGGGACGACCCGCCCCGGCCGCGCCGGCCTCGGGCTGGCCCTCGGGATCGCCGACCTCGTGGTCCTGGCCTGCCTCATCAGTGCGGACCACACCTGGTCGTGGAGCCTCGGCTGACGGCCACCGCCGGACCGGTCCACGGTGCGGGACCGGCTCCGGCCGGCCAAGCCCCCAGCGCCTCGTAGAAGAAATGGCTCTGCTACCCGGTAGTCGACGGAAGACGAGCGGGTGGTTCATCCAATACTTGCCGTTATGACCCCTCAGTACGCCGCACCGGCAGGGCAGCCGCCAGGCTTCTCCGTAGGAGGCGCCCGGCACGCCTCGTGGTTGGAGTTGTTCTTCGATCTGATCGCCGTGGCCGGCGTCGCTCAGCTGGCGCATCTGCTCCACGGCGCACCGGGCCGCGCGGACCTCGGGCTGTACTGCGTGCTGTACCTGGCCTTCTGGACCGCCTGGATGTGTTTCACGACCTACGGAAACGTCGCGGCCGACAAGGTGCGCACACGCACCGTCCTCATCGGCATGTTCGGGCTCGCGGTCATGGCGGCGGCTGTGCCGGAGGTCCGCTCGGAGCGTGCGGCCGCCTTCGCGCTCGCCTACGTCCTCGTACGGGTGCTGGCCTCACGCGTGTGGCAGCGGCGGGGCGAGGTCCCGGTGGACTGGCCGATGGCGCAGCTCTCGGCGGGCGTCGTGCCGTGGATCGTCTCCTTGTGGGCGCAGGCGCCCACCCGGTACTGGCTGTGGGCGGCCGGGTTGCTCATCGACCTCGGCCTCACCTTCGCCCTGTCGAGGAGCAGGGTGCTGGCGCGGGCCCGGGAGGGGCGGGACGAGCACGGCAAGCGGCGCGGTCGGATCGAGGTGCCGCCGGTGGCCGCGCCGTTCGATCCGAGCCATCTGGACGAACGGCTCGGTCTGTTCACCCTGATCGTGCTGGGTGAAGGCATCGCCCAGGGCGTGGAGGCCGCTTCGGAGACCGAGTGGACCTCCGCACTGGGCGGCCTGGCCGTAGGTGCGTTCGTGCTGCTGTTGGCGTTGTGGGCACTGGCGGTACGCCGCTCGTGCGGCGTACCCCTACTGGGGTTCGGCGTTCTGACCGCTCGTTTCGCGCTACCGCTGCACTGTGTGGCGACGAGTGCCCTCGCTGCGCTGGCCGCCTCGCTGGGCGCGGCGGTGGAACACGTGGACGACCGGCTGCCGGCCGGGATGCGCTGGCTGATGTGCGGCAGCCTCTGCGTATTCCTGGCCGTGGGTCTACTGGCCGGTGCGCTGTCGGGGCGCGGTGGCCGGTGGGTCATGCTGGCGGGGCTGCCGATGGTGGCGGCGCCACTGCTGCTTGCCGCCTTCGCTGGAGGCGTGTCGCCCGGCGCCTTGGTGTGGACGCTCGTCCTGGTGGCTCGCTGGCCGTGGCTCTACGAGAAGGCGGTTCGCGTGAAGGAGCCTCCCAGAACAGCGGGGGGACGCACGGCGGAACAGGAACGGTGAGGGGCGACACGGACGAGAGGGCCGACCGACGCGTCCGGGCCCACATCCGCCGACGGGACCCGGCCTCCGCCCGCCGACACGCCACACCGGGTGGAGCGGGCGAACTCCACCCCCGTTTCCACCCACGTTTCCCCCCGTGGGTGCAGGTGCCGCGAGCCGCTCCGGAGCAGTCTTGAGGACATGACAACGACCGAGTGGATCACCGACATCGCCCTCCTCCTGATCGTCTTCCGGCAGCTTCGGGAAGGGCGGCTCGACCTCAAGACCTTCCTGATCCCGCTGGGGATCGTGACCTTCGTGGCCTATTCGTACCTGGACACCATCCCCACCGCAGGCAATGACCTGGTGCTGATCGCGGCCTTGGTGGGCGTGGGCGCCGCGCTCGGCATCGCGGGCGGCGTCTACACCCGGATCCGGACCGTCGGCGAGCACGTCCTGATCAAGGCCGGTGTGGTGTCGGCGGTCCTGTGGGTCGTGGGCATGGGCGCCCGGATGGGCTTCCAGCTGTGGGTCGAGCACGGCGGCGCCGCCGATGTCGCCCGGTTCAGCGTCACCCACCAGATCACCAGCGACAAGGCATGGGTGGCGGCCTTCGTCCTGATGGCCCTCACCGAGGTGGTCACGCGGCTGGCGACGATCTTCATCCGGAGCCGGACCAGCGCGGTGGCCCGCCCCGCGACCGTGACCGTGCCCGCCCTCGACCGCACGGCCTGACCGTGCAGTACGTTCTGCGCATGCCCACGACCGAGAGCGCTCCGCCCCCCAGGAAGACACCGTCCTTGGGGGCGGTCCCGCCTCCGGTCCCCGGGCAGGACCCGCGGGTCCGGTGGGCACTGACCCTGGCCGTCATCGTCGTCGGCATCGCGACGGTCCGGCCCATGGGGTTCAGCGGCCGGGGCTTGGCCGTCGCCGCTCTCTTCGTGGTCAGCACGGCCGCGCTGCTGGCCCGGGGCCTGCCCGAGAACGCCGCGACCCAGCGCTTCGCCCCTGGCTGGCTGACCGTAGGAATCATCGCGGCGGCCGCGCTGATCGGCGTCAGCAGCAGTGGGACGGGGTACCTCTTCGCCTTCTTCCTCGCCGGTCACATCGGATACCGGCTGAGCGCCGGGTGGGCCCTGTCCCTCGCGCTGCTCTGCAGCGTGCTCTGCGCGGGCGTCATGTACCTGGACCTCGTGCCGGGGCAGCAGCAGTTGCCGTGGACGCTCGGCCTCGCCACCGGCACGCCGGTCCTGATCGGCATCCTCAACCGCAGCCAGCACCAGGCCGTGCGGGCGGCGATCGCTGCCTCCGAGTCGGCTGGACGCGCCGCCCGGGCCGAGGCGCGGACGGCCGTGCTGACCGAACGCGGCCGGATCGCCCGGGACGTGCACGACGTACTGGCGCACTCGCTGGCCGGGATCAACATGCAGCTGGAACTGGCCGACGCGCTGATCGACACGGGTGACCTGGAGAAGGTCCGGGAGGCCAACGCCAAGGCCCACGCCCTGGTCAAGGAGAGCCTGAAGCAGGCTCAGTGGACCGTGCACACGCTGCGCGAGGACGCGCTCCCGCTCGTGGAGAGCCTGACCGCGATGGTCGAGTCGTCGGGCCACCACGACGCCCTCACCATCACCGGCACGGTCCGTGAGCTCCCGGCTCAACTGACCCAGAACCTGCTGCGGATCGCCCAGGAGTCGCTGACCAACGCCGCTCGGCACGCGCCCGGAGGGGACGTCGGCGTGGAGCTGACGTTCGTCGCCGCATCGACGACACTGAAGATCCGTAATCGCCCCGGCACCCGTGGGGTGACCGCAGGGCTCGGTAGTGGGATGGGGCTGATCGGAATGCGCGAACGCGTCGCGCTGCTGGAGGGAACCGTCACCGCGGGCCCGGTCACCGAAGGGCCGGACCGGGGCGGCTGGCACGTGGAGGCAGTGATCCCGGGATGAGTGAACCGACCGAGAAGCAGCAGAAGTTGAGGGTGGTCGTCGCCGATGACCAGGCCGCCGTCCGGGAGCCGCTCGCCGCGGTGCTCGCACTGTCCGAGGACATCGACGTCGTCGCGGCCGCCGCGGACGGAACCGAGGTGATCGCGGCGGTCGCGGCCGGGCCGGTGGACGTCGTACTGATGGATCTGAGGATGCCCGTCATGGACGGGATCGAGACGACCCGCCGACTGGGCGAGCAGTACCCGCAGGTGGCGGTGGTCGTACTCACCACCTTCGCCGACGACGAGTCGATCCTGGGCGCACTGGGCGCGGGAGCCCGCGGGTACCTGACCAAGAACGCGGGACGCCAGGACATCACCCGGGCCATCCGCGCCGCCGCCGCCGGTCAGTCCGTGCTCGACGGCGAGGTGCGGGACCGGCTGCTCGCCACCGCAAGGACCACGGCGGCGAAGACCCCCGCACCGGGGGCTGCCCTGCCCGCGGACCTCACACCACGTGAACGCGAGGTGCTGACGCTGATCGGCCAGGGGCTGCCCAACCGGGGCATCGCCGAGAAGCTCTTCATCAGCGAGGCCACCGTCAAGACGCACATCAACAACTTGTTCGCCAAAGCGGGCATCCCCGACCGGGCGGCCGCCGTCCGTCGTGCCATCGAGGCGGGTCTGGCCTGACACGGGGAGCGGGATCAGGGCCGCCGGCTCTCGGCGGCCCGGCCGGGCTGCTCCCTCGAGATCACCACTACCCATGGCCAGCACCTCGTCGACACGCTGCGCGAGGTCGGCCTCGGCGCTACCGGTGATGTGGGGTTCACTACCGGTGATGTGGGGTTCATCGGCCTGGACACTGCCGCCAGCGCCCCGGTGGTCATCACCGGCTTCAAGGCCGCGCAGGTCAGTGCGGGAGGGCCGGGACGATCGGCAGGCGAGTTCCCGACACCCGGGCCTCGGGGGGAGCGGTCGGGGTCAGGGCGTGGTCGGGGCGTCGAGGAGGTGCGGGCCGTTGTTGCGGACGTTGTTGACCGCGGTGGACACCGCCCGTACCTGGAGGCGGTCGTCGGCCGGGCTGTGGAGCAGGGCGCGCAGGGCGTGGGGGTCCTGGTGGGTGGGGTCGAGCCAGGCTTCGTAGTCGGCGGGGGTGAGGGTGAGGGGCATGCGCGGGTGGATGCGGCCGGCCTGGTCGGTGGCTTCGGTGGTGATGATCGTGCAGCTGGTCAACCAGGCGGCCGGGTCGTCCTCGTCGGTGACCGTCGGGTCGCGCCAGAACTCGTAGAGCCCGGCCATGGCCATCACGGTGCCGTCCTCGGGCGTGATGAAGTACGGCTGCTTGAACGCTTTCGAGACCGGTGTCGCGGCGACGGGCTGCCACTCGAAGAATCCGTCAGCGGGCAGCAGACACCGGCGTTTGGCGAAGGCCCGGCGGTAGGCCGGCTTCTCCTGGACGGTCTCGACCCTCGCGTTGATCATCCGTGAACCGACACCCGGGTCCTTGGCCCAGGACGGCACCAGCCCCCAGCGCATCGCGCGCAACGCCCGCCCGATCTCCCCAGTGTGCCGACTGGGGTGCTCGGCGACAGCCCAGACCTGATCGGTGGGGGCGACGTTCCAGCTCGGCGCCAGAGTCTCCCGGCCGTCCCAGCGTGCCTGGAAGAGGGGCGCCAGGTCGGCTGGGGCGCGAGTAGAGGCGTATCGACCGCACATGACCCCACTCTCCCACCCCGGACGCCATCGCGGAGCCCGAGCACGCGCTGCGGCCCGTCCTCGAACGGATGGAAGAACAGGATGTCGAGTCAGGTCCGGGCGGCGCGTGCCGGGAGGGGCGCGTCCGGTTGAGCACTCTCGGGCAGGCAGCGCTCGAAGCGTGCCCGAGTACCGGGTGCCAGGCCGTAGGCCGGACGGCGTCAGCGCCGGGACGCTCCGAGGGTCTGGTCGGCCGTCACGAAGCGGTGCTCCGTCGGCTTCAGTACTTCGTAGAGGTGGCCGAAGTACGCCGTGTCGGCGGTTCCCGTGAGCGCTGCCAGCAGGAAGGCGAGGCACCCCGTCTCATGGTGCTCCCAATGGGGGCCGCGCCCCTCGTTGTAGAGCACGGTCCACTCGTCCGGCTGCTGGCCGGGCCGCGCCAGCCAGTACAGGAACGCCCCCGTGCCCTCCTCGAACGCCCACGGCAGCACCCGCGCCCCCGCCTCCAGCAGGCCGACGGGCTTCTCCTCCCCCATGTCCCACAGGTCTGCCAAGGTCTCGTCCCGCTCCGTCGTCTGCGCGTGCAGGTCGCAGCTGCTGTAGGCGGAGTCGGGAACGAGCAGCCAGAGCGTCTCGTCGAAGATGCCGTCGCCGTACGTCTCGACGAGCTGCTTGTAGTCGGCAGGCAGAGCCGCACCCAGGGCTCGATCGGCCTGCACCCAGTCCACAGCGGGCGGCGGATCGGCGGGCGGCGGGCAGAGGCGGACGAGGGTATCGAGAGCGTCGAGGGCGATCATGGGATCGACGCTACGGGAACCCGGGCCAGTGCCCGCGGGCGGGTCGGCTGGGCAGGCGACGATGTTGGGGCTTGCCTTCTGCTGTGCGTCGTTCCAGCTAGATACGGGTTCGTTCGTCCCAGCGCAGGCGTGTGAGGACGATGAGGTAAAGGGCTGCGTTGGCCTGCCGGTTGCCGCC
This sequence comes from Streptomyces sp. G-G2, assembly GCF_030063135.1. GTDB lineage: Bacteria > Actinomycetota > Actinomycetes > Streptomycetales > Streptomycetaceae > Streptomyces. Next base: position 57,358 of record NZ_JASISO010000018.1, on the reverse strand, counting down.
GCGGTTCAGGCGTCGGTGCTTGCTCTTTCCCGACGAGTGCTCGACTGGGCTGACGCCGCACGCGGCTGCGAGCGAGGCGTCCCCGCCGAGGCGGTCGTGGTTTCGCCGGCCACGACCAGGAGGGCTGCGGCACTGTCGGGCTCCACGCCCCGGATCTCCAGGAGAGGCGGCGGACCGGGCCCCCGCTTCGCGTTGGCCAGCGGTGGAAGGGCTGATGATGCGGTGCGGAGTCGGGTATTGGGCTGTCCGAATGCCCCCTTCAAGGGGCGGTGGCGATGTTCGCGACGGCGTCAGCCGTCAGTCGTCAGCTGCGACGAGGAGGGTGAGAGTCGCTGACGGGCGGTTGATGAGGACGAGTTCGTGGTAATCGATGTGGATAGGGCCGTAATCGTGGAACGCGTCCTCGGGAAGCGGTACCAGCAGGTATGTGCTGGTCGCACGGCGGATCGGGGTGTAGATCTCCTGATGCAGGCGTGACGCGAGTGCTTCAGGGATGCCCCCGTGCTGGTTGGCCCAGGAGTGGATGGCGTGGACGGCCGTTGCGGCACCGACGAGTTCGTAGGCGTCAGGGGTGATGCGATCAAGCCACCATTGGCCGTGTCGTGGCCACTCTTGAACGCCGGCTCCGTCGTACGTGTCCCGAAACTGAGGGTGTGCGATCAAAGCGGCGAGCACGTCCCGGTCGGCCAACACCTCGGGCGATAGCTGGAAACGCTTGGGGCGGGGAGGTGTCCGTCCGGCAGTGCGGACCGCGACGGTTCGGTTTCCTGTTCTTCGGGGCTGGGCATGGGTCGGCTCCTTCACACTCGTGTGCGGGGAAGGCGGGGAACGGGGGGCCGGACCCCCGGGCTGCGGTGGGGCGCGGCCCGGGGCGGGAGGCGCACACCCGGTCGCCCGGACCCGTCGGCGTCAACCTACGGTTCCCGTCGCGGCGGCCGCGATGGACGGGATCCGGGGATCGTGGTGAATTCCTCCGCCCTCCGGCTCGGTCCCCGGGCCGATCGCCGCCCGGTAGTCCCCGAGGGTCAGTCCGGTCTCGCGCCGGAAGAAGCGGCAGAAGTACGCCGGGTCCGCGAAGCCCGTGTCCCGTGCCACCTGCCTGATCGTGAGGTCGGTACGGGCCAGCAGCCGCTTGGCCTCCAGTGTCTGCCGACGGCGGATCAGCTGGCCCGGCGTCTGGCCGGTGGCCTCCTTCACCAGCGCGTGCAGATGGCCGGCGGACACTCCCAACTCCTTCGCGCAGGAGGCCACGGAGGGCTCCGTACCGCCCGGGGAGGCGATCAGGCGGGTGAAGTGGGCGGCCAGTTCGGCGGCCCGCCCGGCCACCGCGGGTCCACGCCCCGGACCTGGTTCGCAGTTGCGCAGGGCCCGGACGATCAGGATGTGCAGGTAGGCGCGCAGTACCCCGGCGTACCCCTCGCGCAGGCTCCGGTACTCGTGCTCCATCTCCGCGAGCAGATCCGCGATCCCGTCCTGGTGGTCCCGGAGGCGCAGCCAGGGCCGGTCGGCCAGCAGGTCCAGCGCGGCGGCGTCGTCGGGGTGGGAGAGGAGGAAGTCCTCGTTGAACAGCATCACCCGGCCGGTGAGTCCGTCGGCGTCCTCCCAGTGGTGGACCTGGCCGGGCGTGATCACGCACAGGTGCGGCGGGTCCAGCAGCCGGTGGGCGAGGTCGAGCACGTGCGCGCCGCGGCCGCCGGTGACGTGGACGATCTCGTAGAACGCGTGCCGGTGCGGGAAGTTCGCGCGGGAGAGAGGCCCGATGGAGTCGAAGGATCCGATGGCGAAGGGCAGGAGGTGCGGGAGCGGGACCTCCAGCCGGTGCAGCGGCAGCTCGCCGGTCCGGGGCGTGCTCACGAGGTGGTCCGTAACGGGTTCATCGGGCCAGTCTGCGACCGGCCCACTTATTGGTCCAGACCAAAGACCGGCCGCCCGGCCCGGTCACCGGCCCTCGCGTGCCGCTGTTCGGCCGCTCCGACTGCCGTCGTCGCGAGCTCCTCTGCGCTGCGGACGCCTCGGGCGCGGAGCCGGCGGGTCAGCGGGGCGGCGCCCGTGCGACGGATCGCGCGAAGGGCAGGTTGGGGCCACCCGCTCTGGTACTCCGCCGGGGCCGCTGGGATGCGCAGCAGCCCAGGCGGACAGCCCGGTGCGCCTGTTTTCGCGTGGTGGGCGGGCGGACCTCAACTCCTGACGGCCTCTGCGATGTGCAGGGCGACCTGGGCGGGCGTGAGGTGCGTGGTGTCGATGACCTCGGCCTCGCCGTGCAGCCACGTACGAGCCGCCTCGGCGTAGGGCTCAAGATGGGCGAGACGGAACGGTGAGTTGGGGCCGAGAACAGTGTCGCCCGCGATACGCCCGCGGAGGGTCTCTTGGTCAGCGTGGAGGACGAAGTGCCGTACGGGAATCGCGTGTTGGCCGAGGCCAGCACTGATCTCGCGCGACTCAACGCTAGCGCTGTGCGGGCCGGGGGTCGCGGGAACGGGCACAGGCACGGGCTCGGCAGAAATCCGGTGCGGCTTCGGCGCTTCTCGGGGCGGTGTCGACCACGACGGTCAGGTATCACGCATCCCGAAGAGTCGCACCCGGCGTGCCCCGTCCGAAAATCCTGGTGCCAACCGACCTGTCGACGTGGTGCTGCGGCACTACGGGGAGGACACCCATCCGGGGAGCCTTTTGACGAGTACGTGCGACAGCGGACGCGTACGGAAAAGGGGCCCCGACCAGCCGGGGGGGGAAGGCCGGTCGGGGCCGGGCCCTGACCCAGCCGGGGGGGGTGGCCAGGTCAGGGCGCATGAGGTACGGAAAGATTCCGGCGACAGGGTTTTGCTGTCGCCGATCCTTCCGAACCCTTGCCACGGTACTCCCCACCCGAGACAAGAGCGGACCGCCGCGCGCCCGTGACTCGGAACAGTCGTCCGAGTGCCCGGACATTCCCCGCACCCCGCCCCGCCGGAACGGGCGTCCCGCTCTCACCCCGCTTCGAGCGGGACGCCTGGTGGCCGCCGGGTGGAGAGCCCACCTGGTGGAGGCGGTCCCGGTGGCGCCAGCCTGGCCGCCAGCCGCGTTCGCCCGCCGCCGCGCGGGCACGGCGGTCGGCACCGCGTCCGGATGGTCCACCCGCCGCCGGAGCGGCTTTGGTCAGCTGTACGGGCTCCAGCCCCCGAAGCGGGCCAGCAGGGAGCGGGTGTCCTCGGCGTTCAGGCCGAGGGCGGCCGCGACGTTGCCGGGATCCTGGGTGCGGGCCTCGTGGGCGGGCCAGTGGGCGGTGCGCTGGGCGATGATCTCCAGCTGTCGGGCTGCTTTGATAGCAGCGGTGGGCGAGTCATGTGCCAGGCTTTCGATGGCGGCAGCGACGTTTTCCAGGAGAATCTCCAGCTCGGCTGGCAGCGGCACCGTTCCTTCACCGACCTGCGTGGTGTGGCGGGCCCAGTCGTCCAGGCAGCGGCCGGCGTCGCGGGACCCGCTTTCGCGGAACGGGCGGTCGCCGGCCGCCGCCCAGTCCACGGGATGCGGCTCGCCCGTCCAGCCGCAGGAGCACTCAGAGCGCAGCATGGCCGCCCTCGGGCGCAGGGTGCAGGCGCCGTCGTAGACGCTCCAGTGCCGCACCTCCCCGCCGCTACCGGAGGAACTCGCATCGACGTAGCCCGGGTTGGGGACACTCCCGTCGGCCAAGAGGACACCGACTCGCCCCTCGTGCGATGCGCCGTACTCCTCCGACGTCCACGTCTCGCCTCCACCGTTCACCCTGCACCCCTCCCCACGCGCCGCGGCCCGGCCGGATCCGTCCGGGCCTTAGAACGACGATGGCCCACCCGCCGGTACGGGTGCGGGAAAACCGGCAAAGATCCCTCAGGGTTGCCCCTGCCCGAGCCTGACGTGGCCGGGCGGGCCCGCTCGCGCCGTCCCGATCAGCGGCGCGGCAGCAGGGTCGGCGATGAGCCGCTCCCTGAAGCCCGGGTCCTGACCGGCTTGTGCGGCATCTGCCGCGCCCCTGGCCCGTGCCGAACGGTCCGCCCACGCCCGACCGTTGTGACATGGATCAATGACACGCTCCTCCTGTTGTTCTGCACGCTCCCGAGCAAGTGCGGGTCGGGACTTGTAGGAGGTTCCCGGGCGGCCCCAGGTTCGGATCGTCTCACCGGGAGCCGAATCCGCGGAATGTCCCCTCGGGTATCTACCGGGAACTCGCCCGGCATTTCACGAGTGAAACCCAACAGGTCGCGAACAGCCCCGACCCGAGGGCTGTGCGATGAATCCATTTGGAGAGCCGCGTTGAATCCGCCGAGTGACCTCGCATACGACTTCCGGCACATGCGCGAGCGGATGGCACGCAAGACGTCATCCTCCTGGTTCCGGGAAAAGCGCCAGGAGATAGAGGAGCTCGCCCGGTACGACCAGGACAGGGGGGCCGAGCGACTGGGCAGGCTGCTCGCCACCGCCCAGGAACGGGTGCCGCGGTACCGTGCACTGCGCGGCCGGGAGCAGGTGGGGCTGAGCGACTTCCCGCTGCCCGCAAGAGCGATCTCCGCGAACATTTCGTCGACTCCATCAGCCGTGATGCGACCGGCCTGATGGAGCCTGGTCGCCTCTTCCTCACCCAGACCAGCGGCAGCACCGGCCAGCCGGTCGCCCTGCTCTCCACCGCGGAAACCGGCGGCCTGTCGAACGACGTGATCCGGGAGCGCTTCAGCGCCTACCTCGGTCTCCCGGAAAGCGGTACGACCCTCAACGTGGGACTGCTCTTCGGGGGCACGCCGCTACTCGAGCCGGTGATGCTGCCGCGCCCCTACCTCAAGTGCAACCTCGGCGGCTTCGACCCTGATTCGCCCGGGATCGTCGCCGACTACGAGGCCGTGGTGGGCCGATTCCCGGTCGACCTGGTCACCGGGTCGTCGAGCCGGGTGATCGCATTGGCCCCATGCTGACGACGGGGCTGTCGAACAGCTCGGCCAACTGAGCCCAGTGGGTGGCGCTTCGGATTCCCTGGGCGGCCTCCCGTTCACGGCGCTCCTCGCACGCCTGACGCGCGGGTCTGGCGCGTCGATCAGTCCGGGCGGTGGTGGGCATGGGCCTCGGCGGCGGCCCTGAGGTGGTTCAGCCAACTTTCGAGTCCTTGGCGGAGGATGGCGCTCGCGGTGGGGACGTCGGCGTCGACCTGAGGACCGGTGTGGGTCTCCTCGGTACTCACCCGGACTCCGCCTCGGGTCTCGGTGAAGGTCCACACGTGGACGCCGTCGATGTGCAGTCCCTCGCCGATCGCGGGGCCCGTCCAGCGGATGCAGGTGTGATGGCCGAGCTGCTCGACGGTCGAGGTGATCTCCAGGCCGGTGGCCGGAGTCGGGTTGGGGGGTAACGGGGTTGCCCACCGGAAGGCCGAACCCTCATGGAGGGGGCCGCTGCCGAGACGTTCCGCTGCCGTCACGGGAGCCTGCCAGGACGGCCAGCGCTCGACGTCGGCCTGCAGGTTCCAGACCGTGCGTAGCGGCGCGTTGATGAGGATCTGGGCCCGGTGCCGGACGCGGGCATCGGGGTCGACGCCGGCCCCGCGGCAGGTGAGGAGCTTGGCGGGGCGCATCGGGGGCCGGGGCGGGAGGGCAGGGTCCGTCCGGCGGATCAGGCCAGGCGCAGGTCGATCCAGGGCACGGTGTCGCCCTCGCGCAGCAGATAGCGTTCGAGCTCGACGAAGCCGTGCCGCTCGGCGAAGCGCAGCCCGTCCGGGTTGGAGGCCAGCACCACGGTCTCGATTACCTGGGCGTCCAGTGCGCGGGCCTGGCCCAGGGCGCGTTCGTGGAGCCGGGTGCCGAAGCCTCGGCGGCGGTACTGGGGCAGGACACGGGCGATGACCGTGGCGGTGGCGCCGTTGTCGCCGGTGGGCGGGCGCACGGTGGTGCAGCCGGCCAGAACGCCGCCGAGGTAGGCGGCCTCCATGCGGTTTCGGCCAGTACGGGCACGTACGTCGTCGAGGGACAGTACGTCACCGGGGATGATCAGGTTGTGGACGTACTGCCAGTCGCAGATCGAGGCGTCGTCGTCCACCGCCCGGATGCGGAGTTCGGTCATCGGCCCAGCAAACCGGTGCGCGCCGTGGCACGTCAACCGCGATCGCTGTGTGGGGAATTGCCGCTGCCAGCGCCCGGGGCGACGGCGCGACCCGCTCGCCCCGCGCGGCTGCGCGCGCTCGCCGAGCCGGCCGTGCGGCGGGCCGCGACACTGGTCCCGGAGTGGCCGGAGCAGCTGTCCGTGATCGGGGTGTGGTGGGTGGAGCCGTACGACGGGCAGCGGAGTCGGGTGCGCCGGCGGGTACGGGCGATCCGCTCCCGCTTGGGCGGCCGGGCTCTCCTTGCCGAGCGGATCCGTGTTCGGCAGATACCTGTTCGGCGGATCCGCGTTCGCCGGGGCCAGGCTGGTCCGGTCGGCCCCGGCGAACCGGCTCACTTGGACTGTGTGGAGACGCTCACACCGCTGAAGTCCTGCGCGGCGGCGAGGCTGAAGTAGACCCAGCCGGAGGGAGGGCTGTCGATCGTCAGGGTCTCGCCGTTGCCTGCGTTGGTGGACTTCACCTGGTAGCTGCTGGTGGTGGCCCAGCTGCTACCGCCGTAGTACAGGTCGGCGTTGCCGGTACCGCCGCTGCTGGTGATGGTCAGTTGCTTGACGCCGGTCGGCAGGTACACGAAGTGGTAGCTGTAGTTGCCGGTGGCGGCCGCGAGGTTGTCCCGGCGGCAGTTCTTGTCGAACTGGCGGGGGTCGCTGATGGTGCAGAGCGGGGTGGACGAGGCCTCCGGCAGGGGGCCGCAGTCGCTGGTCGCGCAGGTGGTCGTCAGCCAGGTGGCGAAGCCGGCGTCGTAGCTGGTGCCGATCGTCTGCTTCAGGAAGGTGCGGGCACCGTTCCAGTCACCGGTGCGGTACTTGCCGAGCACGGTCTCTACGTCGGCGGGGTGCGCCTGGAGCATGTAGCGGACCGCGAGGAAGCCCCAACGGTAGATCCGGTTGGAGTTGACGTCGGGGTCCGCGTCCTGGCTGTAGACGGTGTCGAACAGGTCGCTGAGCTTGTAGGTCTTCTTCCCCGCCTCGCCGATCGCGGCGGCGTTGCGCTCGCCCCGGTAGCCGTACGAGATGTTCTCGGCGATGCCCTCGACCCACCAGATGGTCGGGGTGGTCATGCCGGCCTCGAAGTCGCCGGCCATGTTGTAGCGGCCGTCGAGGTAGTGGGTGTACTCGTGGTTGAGGTTCCAGATCTGGAAGTCGGGGCGCAGCCAGTCGGCCTCGTGGGCGATGAAGCGGGCCTGGTTGCCGGCGGCGGCCGGGTTGCCCTCCTCGTACATGCCGCCGTTGTCGACGTCGATGTTGTAGATGGCCCAGGCGTACAGCGAGTACTGGGTGTGGTCGTCGAAGACGACGACCTCGAGGTTGGAGTTCACGTCACCGGGGATCGAGCCCTTGTCGCCGATGACCCGGTGGAAGTAGGCGTCCTGGCCGACCAGGCTGGTACAGGTACCCGCCAGCTGTCCGGGGGACATGTCCTGGGCGCGGATCTTCAGGCCCGGGGTGCACGTGTGCTGGATCGGCAGGATCGCCGGGAGCACACGGTCGCCCAGGTCGCAGATGGCGTAGGCCGCGCAGTTGTTCCTGTCGTACTGGCGCGTGTACCAGCCCAGGTTCATGGTGATCGGCGCGGTGGGGCCGACGTTCGGGTAGCGGTTGATCAGGTCCTTCAGCAGCGGCCGGACCCGGTCCTTGAGCTCGGGTACGTCGAGGGCGTAGCCGAGGTAGCGGCCGACGTTGCTGACGACGTCCAGGCGGTTCAGCTGCGCGCCGTTGCGCGTGATGAAGCCGGCCCAGGTGTCGAGGATGGTGGGGTCGGCCTTGAGGGCGGCCCGCCAGCCGCGGTCGTCGTTCTTGGCCTTGAATCCGTTCTCGACGACCCATTCGACGTGCTGCATGGCGAGGTTCATCTGGCCGGGCCAGGTGCCGTCGTAGCTACCGAGCATCCACTTGACGACGCCGGCGTACCGGCCGGCCGCGTGGGTGCTGTCGATCAGCGTCACGACCTCGTTGAAGATCTCGCCGTTGGCGTCGGTGACGTCCTTGCTGCGCGGGGAGGCGAAGAAGGCGTCCAGTGCGCCGCGCGCCGCGCTGTCCAGCGCCGTGCCGTAATCACCGACGACGTCCGCGTTGTTGTCCTGCACGTAGTAGCCGGCGCGCAGGAACAGCACCAACTGCCCTATCGCGGCACTGTTGTTGCCCGAGTAGCTGGTGGAGGTGTCGTGCAGCGCGTTGGCGACGGTGACCATCTGGGCCTCACCGAAGGCCTTCCGCGCGTTCTCCCCGGTGAGGTTGAACAGCGGGTAGGTGCAGGCGATCCGGGGTAGTGACCTGAGCTGCTGGACCAACGCGCTGCCCGTGGCGTTGATCACGCCGGAGATGTCGCCGCACTCGTCCCCGGCGGCGGCCGAGGACTGCTTGCCGGCCTTGACGGTCGGGGCGGGCGCCGGGGCGGACTCCTCGGCACTGTCCTGCGAGGAGATCCGGAAGCCGGAGCCGTTGCTCATGGCGGCGGGCGACTTGGGGACCGGGATCGACCGCGGTGCCGAGGCCGCGGTTCCCCGTGTGTTCGCACCGGCCGGGGTCGTGACGCCGACGGAGGCGGCTTGGCTCTGAGGAGTGAGCAGGCCGAACGCGATGAAGACGGCTGCGCCGAGTGCAGGAAGTCTGCGCGCGGTGGCCGTGGATATCCGGAAGGAATGACGCATCTGTGGGGGCCTCCGGGGCCGTTGTGGCCGCGTGCTGGGGACACGGGCAGTTGATGTGTGACATGTAAAATTTCACATGTCGCATCGCGCCGGAAGGGTTTTGGCCAGATTACCGACGGCCGCGACGGAAACGTTGCCAACCGCCGATTCCGGATCCCCGCCAACCACCCGCATCGGCCGCGAAGTTGGGGACTCCCCGACGCCTCGGCGTCCACCCCCACGTCGCGGACGGTCGGGTCCGACGACCGGCCACGGCCCGGGATTGCCGGGGCGGCGCCGCCCACCTCATCGCCGTCCTGGCGGGGACCCGGACCCGCCGGTGCCCATCCCCGCCAGGGGCAGGCTGCGCGGTGGGGCTCGATCCATACTCGGACCCATGAACGGAACAGTGCGGCTCGGGGACTTCCTGCGGACAAGGCGCTCCCAGCTGCTGCCCGAGGAGGTCGGCGTGCCCACCTACGGGGAGCGGCGGCGCGTGCCGGGCCTTCGGCGCGAGGAGCTGGCGCTGCTGGCAGGGGTGAGCGCCTCCTACTACACCCGGCTGGAACAGGGGCACTCCCTGAACGCTTCGCCGCAGGTGCTGGACGCGATCGCCCGGGCCCTGCGGCTGGAGGAGACGGAGCGCCTGCACCTGCACAACCTGGCCCGGCCGGACAAGGGCCCGGCCCGAGGCCGGCGGCCTGCCCCGGAGCGGGTGGCGGAGGCTACCGGCCAGCTGCTGGAGGCGCTGGCCCACGTTCCGGTGATCGTGACCGGCCGCCGCAGTGACGTCCTGGCGTGGAACCGGCTGGGCCACGCGCTGTTCGCCGGACACCTGGATCCGGGCGCCGCTGACCGACCGGCGGAGCGACCCAACATGGCCCGACTGGTGTTCCTCGACGCGCACACCCGTGACCTGTACGCGGACTGGCCGACCAAGGCCCGGGCCGTGGTGGGGAATCTGCGCCTGGTGGCAGGCGGGCATCCGGACGACACCGCGCTGCACGCTCTCGTGGGTGAACTGAGCGCGAAGAGCACGGAGTTCGCCTCGATGTGGGCCGACCACCGCGTCAAGGCATGCGCTGTCGCCACCTACGAGATGCGCCATCCGCTGCTCGGCCCGCTGACCGTCACTCAGCAGACCTTGGGCCAAGGCGCAGACCAGAACATCGTGGTCGCCACCACGGAGGCCGGCTCGCCCTCGCGGACCGCGCTGGCCCTCCTCGCCCAGGTCAGCCCGCAGGACGAACCGGCGCGACCGGGAGCCCTGACCGACGCCGGCTGATCCGACGCACCACGCCCTGACCGAAGCCTCCCGTAACCCCGTGCGTCGGCGTACCGCTGCCGCATGCCCGAAAACAGTGAGGGATCCATGTTCAAGAACAGGTTGTCCAAGAACAAGATGTCCAAGACGGCCATGTCAGCCGCCGTCCTGACCGCGGCTGTCGTCGCCACGGCCGGCCCCGGCGTCGCGTCGGCCGTCTCCGCCCCACTGAGCTGCGCGCGCATCGCCGGGCACTTCGACCTGGCCCGGCACCAGACGCCTGAGAACATCGCCCTGGCTCCCGATGGCAGCGCGTACGTCACCTTCGCCGCCGCCCGGCAGGTCGCCCGCATCGACCCCACGGGAGCCACCCGGATCCTGGCCACCCTGCCCGCACCCGCCGACGGCGGCATCCATACTCCCGTCCTGGGCTTCGCCCTGACCACCGGGATCGTCCGCGCGCATGACGGCACGCTGTACTTCCTGTACGCCACCGGCACCGCCGATCTGACCGGCCTGTGGCGGCTGCGCCCGGGCGGCGAACCGCAGCGCATCGCCGCGCTGCCCGCGGCCGGCCTACCCAACGGCCTGGCGCTGGATCCCCGGACCCACACCCTCTACGTCACCGACTCCGTCCTCGGCACCATCTCGAGCGTGCCCACCGCGGGCGGCACCCCCCGTACTTGGTCCAACGCCCCCGAACTGGCCTCCACCGGATTCCTCGGGGCCAACGGGCTGAAGGTCCGGGGCGGGGCGCTGTGGGCCACCAACCTCGACCGGGGCACCCTCCTGCGCGTCCCCGTCCTGCGGGGAGGGAACGCCGGCGCGGCCGAGACCCGGGCCACCGGTTTGGCCGGGATCGACGGCTTCGCCTTCACCGGCCAGGGCGACCAGATCCTGGCCGCCCTCAATGGCCCCAGCGAAGTCGCCCTCATCCAGACCGACGGCACCCACTCCATCGTCCTGACCGCCGCCGACGGGCTGCAGAACCCCACGTCCATCGCCCTGCGCGGCGACACCGCCTACGTCCTGAGCGCGGCCTACGTCACGGCCAAGGACCCCAACCTCCTCGTCGCCCACGTGAACAAGTAGCACGGGGTCGGCCGCGGTGCACACCAGGGGAAGGCGGATACAGGTACAGGTGCACAGACGGCCGGCGCCTGGCCGACCTGGTCGAAGGTCCAGGTCCGGGGAGAGCCCGGCGAGTTCAACCCCGGCCTCGACCTGCTCCGGCGAGGGATCGTCGGCAGATCGGCCACCGAGGGTCAGCCGTGCGAGTTCTCGGACGTCGGCGGTGTGCCGCCCACCTGGGCCGTTCGCGGCACGTGCCGCGAATGGCCCAGGCTCCGGGCACCGGGCGGGACGCCAGTCGGAGAAGATGTCATGGTCGCTGCCAGACACATCTTTTTGCGAAACGTGTGGAGACACCATGTCCCATCGAGGGCGCTGGCTTGCGGGCGCCTGCGTGAGTACGGCCGCTGCCATCCTGGTCGCCACCGGGGGCACCCTCGCCACACCGCCGCATGAGACCTCCGGCAGCGGCGCCGCAGACGAGGTCGCGGTGGGTGCCTACCTCCACTACGGCTCGCCCGGCGTCACGAGGATGCAGGAACTCTCACGCTGGCTCGGGGGTACCGAGCTGCGCGCCGGGCACACCTACCTGCCGGGCGACACCTGGTCCAGCATCGAGGGGGCACCCGATTCCCTGCGCAGCTGGGCACGGTGGCGCGGGGAGAGAGCCGATCGGCTGTTCGTCCTGAACGTGCCCATGCTGGCGGGCAACGAGGCCCGCGTCCCCGACAGCCGGGTCGCCGAGCTGCTCCGCTCCGGTGCGCGGGGCGCGTACGACCACCACTTCAACCGGCTGGCCAAGCGGCTGGTCGGCCTCGAGGTGCCGGACACGGTGATCGTGCTCGGCTGGGAGATGAACGGCTTCGACTACACCCACCGGTGCCGGCCCGACCCCGAGAGCTGGAAGAGGTACTGGCGGCGCATCGTGTCCGCCATGCGCTCGGTGAAGGGGCAGCGGTTCCGTTTCGACTTCGCTCCCAACCGCGGCGGTGACGCGATCGCCTGGACCACGTGCTATCCCGGCGACGACGTGGTCGATGTCGTGGGCATGGACTCCTACGACCAGCCGCCCGGTGAGACCTTCGACGACTACGTCACTCAGCCCTACGGCCTCCGGCATCAGGTCGACTTCGCGAGGGCGCACGGCAAGCGGATCTCGTACCCCGAGTGGGGGCTGTTCCGGAACGGCGACAACCCCGACTACATGGGGAACATGCTGGCATGGATCGCCGAGCACAAGCCGCTCTACCACAGCATCACCGACTACTGCCCGCACGGCGTGTGGCAGTGCGGGCAGAACCCGCGCTCCGCCCAGGTGTTCCGGGATTTCCTGTCCGCGAGGCACGACCGCGGTCTGCCTTCTGTCTTCGACCGTGGGGGTAGCGGCACGGTGGGACACCGCGGCATCGCGTACGGAGCGGCGCAGCTGCCCGATGGGTACGTGGTTCCTGGACGGCGTAGTCAAAACCTGCGACGCCGGCACCGGCGCCCGCACCGGCGAGTGAGTCCCTAGACCCGCGGCGGTGAGACTACCGCCGGACCACCGCCGGACGCGGTCTGCCTGTCGCGCCGCCCCTCAGTCGCGCTCGGGCCGCAGGTCCAGCATCGCGAGGAGCGAGGCCAGGTCGTCGGGGCTGGTGGTACGGGACACGACCACATCCTGGGCGTTGCGCTCGCGACGGTCCGCTGCGCCCGAAGCACCGGCGGAGCCGTCCCGGCACCGCCGCCGCGCCGTGCCACGCGGTTCGGCCCCACCCACACGGCCGGTGCCCGAGCGGTGCTCGGAGGCGGTCGGGCAGCTGGCCGACGTGTCCGCACCACGGCGTCGCCGGGCGCTGCGGGCGAGGACGGCCAGGGTTTCCGTGACGAAGCGGGGCGTGCGTCTGCCATGTGGTGCTCCTCGTCGTTGAGGTCGGGTCCTGACCGGCGGCGGTCAGGGGGGTCGGGACCCGACCCGTATGGTGCGCGATCCGGTCACGCGGTCCATCCATAGGGATGCAGCCCGCGAAGCCGGGTGCGGCAGCGGGTCGGTCGGCCGTCAGCGTGCGCCGGGGAGAGCGGCTGCGACCGCCTTGGCGCGGTCGGCGGTATGCGCCGCGAGCGTGCGGGCCGGACGGCGGACCGCCTTCACCGGGTGCCGGTGGTCGAGCGCGTGCCGGGAGCGGTAGGCGAGCGAGGGCTTGCCGTGGGTGTCCGCGGCGGCGATGAGGAGCCCTCCCAGGGCGGATAGGTCGGTCAGGAAGTGAGCGCGCTGTCGTGCGCGCTCCTCCGGGTCCTCCACCGTCCAGTAGGCGTGTGCGGCGAGGGAGGTCGGTACCAGCGAGGCGGCGAGCGTGAGCGCGGCCAGGCGTGGGGCACGCCCCGTCGCGAGCAGCAGACCGGCCGCGGCCTGGATCGTGCCGGTGACGCGTACCAGGCGCAGCGGATCTCCGGCGAGGGCCGGGACACGTTCCCCGACCGCCCGGACGACGGGTTGGAGGACTTCCGCGACGGCGTCGGGACGGCGCAGGGTGCGCAGTCCGCCGGTGACGAACGGGGCGGCGAGCAGGGGGCGGGCGAGCTTTCGAAGGACAGCCATGTCCCGCTGCTGCCCAGACCCGGCCCGTCCATCCGGCCCGCGCCGTGTCCGTCTGCCGCCTCCCGGGCGAGTGCACCGGCGGAACGCGGGCGGGGACGTGCGCCCGCTCCGCCACGGGGGCCAGCCGTGGGCGGCGCATCGCTCGCGCACCGCCGTGCCGCCCTCGATTCCCTCCGTAAACGCTCATGCCGCCGACCCCCGCGGTGGCGAAGACCGGGACGTGAACGCCGACGTTGTCGCCCCCGCTGCGGATAGCGGACTCTGGCAGGAAGGTGGCGCCGAAGGCAGCCGCCGCCGCCACGGCCAAGATCGCCAGGAAGCCCAGGTACCGAGCCGGAGCGATCCGGCGCGCCGAACCCTTGTGCCCGGCACCCCGTCGCACGTTTCCAGGAGCTCGTCGACACGCAGCGCGAGCCCGGAGGGTCATTGGCGATCTGGCGCCACGGGGCGTGGAGGCGCTCGACCTTGAGATCCGGCAGTCCGGCGACGTGGTCCAGGCGGCGCAGGGTGCTCGCGTTCAAGCTCTCGATCGCGTTGGTCGTTCAAGCGGCTCTACCTCGCTACCCTCGCCCTCGATCCCACCGGCCGGGGCCGCCAGCGCTGGAGGGCAGTTGTAGGCGGGCCACCGACGTGAGCGGGGGCGGAAGGGTGTGTGCGCTGAGCCCGCCTCCGGGCGGGTGTCAGCGGCTGTGGTGCCGGGTGCTCTGCTGGCGCGGGATACGTGTCAGCCGGGGCGCCGTGGAGCGGTGGCGGCCGGGAAGGGGATTGCGCCGCGCCGCAGCACTGGGGGCGACGGCCAAGAGAGCGACGGCTACGAGGACCGCGACGAGGATGAGCACGGCAACGAGGTTCATGTTCCTGCCTTCCGGTCGGGTACGGACTACCTGTAGCTACATCATGTAGCCAAAAACCCAGCCCATAAACACGGTGAGTGAGAATGGCTGGGGAGCATGGGCAATGAGGCCGGAGGAACCGCTCGCGATTGGCCGCTCGTGATTGGCCGCTCGCCGGGACGGCAGACGGGAAGCCGACCGGCAGATCACCGGGCCGCGCCGATGGCTCCCCGGGCAGCCGGGCAGCCGGGCAGCCGGGGACCCCCCTGAGGAGCGGTAACAGGGGCGCTGCGGCGCCGCGTCACCACACGGGGGCGGCGGCCAGGGGACTGGATGACGTCGCTGGTTTCGCCGCCCCGGGCAGGCAGTGCTCGTGTCCGCCCGGCGAGGCCCGGCCGCCGTTGGTGGGTCAGGGCAGCAGGCTGGGGCAGGCGAAGTATTCCGGTGCGGCCCGCGGGGCCGCCCCGCCGAGTGGGTTCAGAGGACGCGGAGGTCGTGGGTGAAGCCGGCCGTGTCGTCCAGTCCGAACGCCGTGTATTGCAGTACGAAGCCGTGCAGCAACGCCATCACCACGCGCGCTCCGCGATCGGGATCCAGTTCGGTCGGCACACTGCCCGCCCGCTGGCCGTCGCGGAGCGCGTCCGCGATGCGTTTGCGCACGCGCTCGAAGCCCGCTCCGGCCTGCTCTCGTAGCCCTTGGTGCCGAAGCAACTCGCCCCACGCCTGGACGGCACAACGCAGAAGCTCGTCGACCGGGACGGCCTGCCCCGTCCCGTCGGCGGTGAGGCCACGGCTCACCGGGTCGACTGCCGCCGCCACCAGATCGGCGACCGCCACATCGCCGCCCGCGTTGATGAGGCGCTCGACGGGATCGAACATCACGCGAAAGGCGTCGCCGGCGATTTCGAGGATGATCTCCTCCTTGCCGGCGAAGTAGCGGTAGGGGGCTCCCACCGAAACGCCCGCTTCGGCGGCGATGTCGGGCATCGAGGTCTGGTGGAAGCCGTCCCGCGAGAAGCAGCGACGGGCCGCCGCCACGATCTGCGCCCGGTTCGCCGCCCGGCGTTCGGCAGTAATGCGTGGCACCGGTCACGCCCCTCTCCGTAAATGAACGTCCATTCACCTTGACCGTGGGAACGCCTGCCGTCACCGTAAAGGTGAATGTCCGTTCACGGAAGCAGCCTGCGAGGAGGAGGAGTACAGCTATGACGGATCTGAAGCTCAAGGTGGGCGTCTACCGGTATGAGCACACCGAGGCGCTGTTCTACGGGCGGGTCGCGATCGGCGGCGTCGACGCCACCCTGGAGACCTCGCCGCTGATCTCCGACGTCTTCCACCGCATGGCCAAGGGCGAACTGGACCGCCGAGTTCGGGCTGACCTACTTCCTGCGCACCTTCGACCAGGACGACTCACCCTTCCTGGCCCTGCCGATCTTCCCGAACCGCAGCTTTCGCCACTCGGCGCTGTTCGTCAACGTCGACAGCGGGATCGAGAAGCCGCAGGACCTCGCGGGCAAGACCGTCGGAGAGTTCGCGCTATGGGGCCACGACCCGGGTGTCTGGATGAAGGGCGTCCTGGCCGAGGAGTACGGCGTCACGCCTGATCGGATGCGTTGGGTGATCGGCGGCACCAATCACCCGATCCCCGCTTTCGACTGGATTCCCCAACCCGTCCCGGACGGCATCGAAATCCGCCGCACCGAGGGTGACCAGACCCTGAGCGCCATGCTCGAGGCGGGTGAGATCGATGCCCTGCTGTCGGTTGACGTCCCGCAGCCCCTCATCGACGGCTCGACGAAGAAGATCCGACGGCTGTTCGTGGACTACGAATCGGTCGAGCGCGACTACTACCGCCGCACCGGCATCTTCCCGATGATGCACATCGTCGCCATCCGCCGTGACCTTGCCCAAGTGCCCGGTCTGGCGCAGTCCGTGTACCGCGCGTTCAACCAGGCCAAGGACATCGTGCAGGAACGGTTCCGGGCTGGTGCGGCCAAGCAGCACATGGCAGTGATCACCCCCTGGTTCAGCGAACTGTTCGCGGCGAACCGCGCGCTGCTCGGCGAGGACTGGTGGCCCTACGGCCTCGACGCCAACCGCAAGGCGGTCGACACCTTCCTGCGCTACCACCACGAGCAGGGCCTGTCCAAGCGACTGCTCACCTCCGAGGACGTCTTCGTCCCCGGCCCGGCCGGCACCGTTTAGGCCGGGCCGGTCCCCTCTCACGGCATGGGGGCCCGGCCGGACGGAGGAGAGGATTGGAGGCCGCAATGGCAGCGGCAGAGCAGGGGAACCTCAGTCCGCAGTTCGGCCTGCAGGCGGTGGATGCGGGTCGCCGCACGCCTGTCCCGACGGACCACATCATCTGAGAAGCGGAGTGAATCGGGCCAGATCATCTGAGACCGGGACCAGGTCACCTGCGACGGACAGGCACGACGAGGGGGCGCCGCGCATTTCCTTCCGGTCGATGGGACACGCTTGTTGGCACCGAATGGTCACGCTTCTCGCCACCAACCGCGAGTCCCCAGTGCGGTCTTCCCCACGAAATGGTCTCGTGAGGTGATCGGCCCCGGGGGTCCCGCGAGTTGCGACGAGTCCTGCGGCCTCCGGCGGCCGTACTGTCGAACCCGTTACGGAAGAGGACTTCTGATGCGCAGCGTGACCTATTCGATGGGCGTCTCACTTGACGGCTACATCGTCGGGCCGGACGGCGGCTTCAACTGGACCGCGCCCGACGAGGAGGTCTTTCGCTTCGTCACCGAAGGGATGCGCGAGGTCGGCGTCCACCTGCTGGGACGACGACTGTACGAGGCGATGCTGTACTGGGAGACCGCCGACCAGGATCCATCGCTCGACGACTCGATGCTCGAGTGGGCCGCGATCTGGAAGCCGCTCCCCAAGGTGGTGTTCTCCACCACCCTGCCGACGGTGCAGGGCAATGCCCGCCTGGCCTCCGGCGGCCTGAAGGAGGAGATCGAGCGGTTGCGAGCCGAGCCGGGGGAAGGCGAGCGGGGGGAAGGCGACATCGCGATCGGCGGCGCGACTCTCGCCGCCGAGGCGGCCTCGTTGGACCTGATCGACGAGTACCGGGCCAGGGTCTACCCGGTGCTGGTTGGCGGTGGCATTCCGTTCTTTCCCCAGCACGAGCGCCGGGTGGATCTCGAACTCGTCGAGACCCGCACCTTCAGCTCGGGAGTCGTCTACCTCCACTACCGCGTGGCGCGCTAGGGCCGTGACCGGAAAGGTGCACGGGGCCGCGGCGCCCGGCACGGCACAAGGCGTATTGAGCGGGGACCGTTCTCAGTTCAGACCACGCGGTGGGTTTGGAGACTGCGGAGCCACAGGATGGCGCCGGGTCGGTGGAGTCCGGCGAAGGGGGCCAGTGGTGTCCCATGCGGCTCACTGGGCGGCTTCCGACGGCTCGTACCAGAGGCTCGTCATCGGGGAGCGCATGGTCCAGCCCAGCGAGGAGTAGAGCGCCCGACCCTCGGGCGTGCCCACCAGGAGGCCAGTCCTTGCACCGGCCTCGTACGCGGTGCTCTGTAGCGTGCGCATCACCAGGCCCCCGAGGCCTTTGCGCCGGTGCTCGACGGCGGTCTCGACCTGGTCGACCATGGCATGGGCGCCTACCTGGGCGACTTGTCCACGGGCGGCGAAGTGCCCGGCGCGCGTGCGGACCAGCACTCGACTGACGCCACCCCGGGTCCAACTGGTGAGCGTGTAACCGGCCGGCACCTCAGGGCGCACGGGTACTAGTGCCGCGTCAGGCAACGTTTGTCCGTCGAGAAGCGGCGTCCGGTGCGTGCTCTCGGTGTGCCGGCCGGAAGCCCTTGTACTGGACGTACGTGGGCTTTCGGCCGGTGCGGCGAGAGTGCGTGCGGGGTGTCGCGACGGAGCGAACGCTGCCTGACGCGGCACTAGGTGGCAGGACATCAGAAAGCCGGGACTGTCGCACCGCCAGCCCGGCCCGACCCACGGCAGGACCGCCTGCTCCTCGGCGAACAGCTTCAGCCACGTCCCCGGCGCGCTCGTCGCGGCGACGATCTTGCGCACATCACCTTCGGAGGGCTCCGGCAGGACGTGCCGGGCGACGTGCTTGGGCTGCCCGACGTCGATCGTCCATCCCCACGGCTCGTCGATCGGGTCCGAGCTGCCGCGCGAGACGACCCAGCCGTCGATCCATATCCGCACGAGCTCACTGATCCTGGTGTCCGGCATCGCCGACCGCCCCCTGAATGGTAATAGGTGATAGCGCTCCAGGGACCTTACGTGATGGGGGTGGGATGTGCCATAGGAGTAGACCGCTCGACCAAAGGGCCGCAGGACCATGGTGCGGGCCCGTTCGTTCTTGGTCGCGCATGGGCACTGTTGGGGGACGCGAGCCGCGCGGGAGCGTTCGGGGGGCGTCGGTCCAGGACGTGGCGAGGTGGAGCTCGCGGTCGACGAGAGCGTGACCGCGGGCGGTGGCGTGGACGGCGAACTCGGCCAGTTGCCCGGCGCGTCACGGCGCGCGCACTCCACTCCGCGCTCGCCTCGTACTGGGCCGCATCAGTCGGCCGCGCTCAGATCTCGGGCAGACCGAAAGCGGCGCGGTCAGCATCGACCAGGGCGCCGAGCAGCGCGATGGTAGCGGCGCTGAGCTCCTGGAAGGGGAGGTCGGAGGGCGCCTCGTTCTCGAATGCGTTCCGGACGGTTCGCGCGAGCAACTCGGCCCGCTGCTCCGGACCACCCGCCGGGGCCGAGCCCTCGGCGCGCAGGAAGCCTTCGAAGGTCGCTTGATAGGCGTAGCCGATCTCGTCCACCTTCAGGTCGTCGCGGAGCAGGCCGTGTTCGGCGAGCAGCGCGAGGTAGCCGCGCGCCACCGCGGCGTGCCGGTCGTCGCGGGCCGGGTCGGGCGAGCCGGTCAACTTGCCGAGCAGGTGGGGGTCGCCCAGGAGTAGCCCGCGCAGCAGTGGACGGTCCACGACCGCCAGGAAGTACACGCGGGCGAAGTTGTGCAGCAGGCAGGTTTGCGGGTCCCGCTGGAGCGCCTGCCGCAGCGCGTCCATCGCCCGGAGCACCTCACGTGCGAAGACCGCGGCGCCTCCATCGAGGCGGCGGCGCGCGGCGCGAACGGGCTCTACAGCGTGCAGTCCGCGAACGAAAACGAACTCGACCAGGGCATGAACGTCGCGGATGCCGCGAAGGCCGCAGGCACCCGGCACCTGGTGTTCTCGTCCGTCGGCGGCGCGGAGAGCCAGAACCGCTTCTACCGGAAGCAGGGGTGGGGGCAACAAGTGGCAGATCGAGGAGCACATCCGCGCGCTGGGCATACCCGCGACGATTCTGCGTCCGGCGGTGTTCATGGAGGACTTCACCAGCCCCGCGCGGTTCTTCCAGAACGGCTCACTGAACGTCCCCTGGCACGACGACCTGGTCATGCCGCTGATCGCCATCGACGACATCGGCGCATTCGCCGCCTTGGCCTTCGGCAATCCGGACGCCTACCTGGGCAGGGCGATCGCGATCGCCGGCGACCGGCTCACCGCCCCGCAGATCACCGAAGCCCTCAGCGCGGCCGCCGGACGTCCCGTCCCGCACACCCAGATCCCGCTCGACATCCTGTGGGAGCACCATCCTGAGGTTGCGAAGGTCTACACCTGGGCGAACTCCACCTTCTACGCCAGCGACCCCGCCCCGCTGCGCCAGGCCCACCCCGGTGTCATGGACTTCCGTACCTGGCTCAGCCGATCCGGCAAGGCCCGTCTCGCGGCGCGACTGGACGCCGCCGCGGGCTGACAGGGCGGCTCGCCAGGGGCGGCGCATTCGACGCGGAAGGCTCACGTGTCGGGGCGAGGTCGATGCACGCGGCAACCGGGTCCGGCCGAACGAAGTCGCCGACGGGTCCCGCGTATGCGGTCACGCCGGGTTCCCGAACACTCCAGCCGAGCGCCCAGCCACCTCGGCACGGTCTCACCGTCGACTGATCCCCGTCTCTCCATGACGGCCCGTGCCGCCTGCCGGCACGGTTCGCCTCAGTTCTCTATCAGAAGTTCGTAGGGATTTCCCTCCGGAGTGAAGATGAGGACGAAGTCCTTTCCGATCCCGACGGCCACCTCCCGCAGGCGGGCCAGGACGTCCGCCTCGTTGGGAAGGTCGAGGCCAAGAGCAACGGCGGCGCGGTCTCGCAGGAAATGGGCCGTTTCATCCTGTTCGCGAATGGCGGCGATCAACGATTTCATGGGGCGGTACCTTACGGTGCACCGGTTGACGAGATTCATGGGCTGCGGCCTCGACCTCCTCGGGGTTTGCGCGGACCGACGCCTTGCGCGCGTTCCCGGCGGACGCCGCCCGCAGGGTCCGTGCCGCCGCCGTGCTCAACCCGTGCCTCGCCGAGTGGTGACGCCGACATGATCCCGACCCAGGTCATCGCCAGCACGACGTACCACGACGGCACCACTGGCGGGTTCGGCGCTCAACCGCGCAGCTGCGCGTTGAGCCGGGCGGCCTGTCGCGTGAGGTGGTCGCGTTCGGGGATGTTGGGTGCTGATCGGGCGGCTTGGGCGTAGAGCCGCGCTGCGGTCACTGGATCACCATCACGCTCGTGCAGGTATGCGGCGACGGCGGCGTGCCGGGGCAAGGAGGGGTCGAGCCCTGCCAGGGCGGCCAGGCCGGCCCGCGGGCCGTCGGCCTCGCCCACCGCGACAGCCCGGTTGAGGCGGACCACCGGGCTGTCGGTGAGTCGCACCAGTTCGTCGTACCACTCCACGATCTGCACCCAATCGGTCTCCTCGGCCGTCCGGGCGTCGGCATGGAGCGCGGCGATGGCCGCCTGGGCCTGGAATTCGCCCAGGAGGTCGCGGGCGAGGGCGCTCTGGAGCATCTCGACGCCCTCGGTGATCAGTTGGGTGTTCCACAGGCCGCGGTCCTGCTCAGCCAGCGGCACGAGCCTTCCGTCGGGGCCGGTCCGTGCCGGGCGCCGTGCGTGGTGGAGCAGCATGAGCGCCAGCAGGCCCGCGACCTCCTCATGGCTGGTCCTGGCCGCCACTTGGCGAGTGAGTCGGATCGCCTCGGCGGCGAGGTCGACATTGCCGGAGTAGCCCTCGTTGAAGACCAGGTAGAGCACGCGCAGCACCCTGGCGACGTCGCCGGGCTGGTCGAACCGGACACCGGAGACGATCCGCTTGGCCCTGCTGATGCGCTGGGCCATGGTCGCCTCCGGCACGAGGTAGGCCTGCGCGATCTGCCGTGTGGTCAGACCGCCGACCGCGCGCAGGGTGAGCGCGACGGCCGAGGCCGGAGTCAGGGACGGGTGCGCGCACAGAAAGTACAGCTGAAGCGTGTCGTCCACCGCGTCGCCCGGGCCGGGCACCGGCTCGGCCTCGACCCGCTCCTCTCGCCGCCGCCGGGAGGTATCGGCGCGGACCGCGTCGAGGAACTTGCGCCAGGCCACCGTGACCAGCCAGCCCTTGGGGTCCCGCGGCGAGTCGTCCGGCCACCCGCGCACGGCCTCGACCAGGGCGTCCTGCACCGCGTCCTCGGCCGCCGCGAAATCGGCTCCGCGACGGACGAGAACACCGATCACCGCGGGCACCAGCTCCCGGAGCAGCGACTCGTTCACTCGGTGGCCGTGGGCTGCACGCCGTAGAACGGGCGCACCTCGAGCCACTCGTGGATCGGCTTCCCGCCCGCACCCGGAGCCGCGGACAGCTCGCCGGCCAGCTCCAGCGCGCGCTCGTAGGTCTCGACGTCGATCACCATCCAGCCGGCGATCAGGTCCTTGGTCTCCGCGAACGGGCCGTCGGTGACCGGCGGCCGCCCCTCGCCGTCGTAGCGGACGAACGTGCCCTCCGGGGAGAGCGCCTGACTGTCGACGAACTCGCCGGTGCCCACGAGCCGAGCGGCGAAGTCCCGCATGTACTGCAGGTGGGCCGAAACCTCCTCCGGCTCCCACTGGTCCATCGGCGCGCAGTTGACCGATGCCGGCGCGCCCCGGTAGTGCTTGAGCAGCAGGTACTTGGCCATCATGTTCTCCTTGGTGAGGTACGGCCCCTTGTGGCCGTGTCCGCTCCTGGGACGGAGCCGGACGCGGGTTCTCGACATCCCATCGCGAAATATTCTGGCGGACTTCAAAGATTCCGCGCTTCGGCCGGCTCGCGCTCGTCAGCGCTCACCCCCCTGTGCCGACCAGGTGCCGACCACGATGTGCGGCTGCGGTGGTAGGTGTACGCGGACGAGCATTTCACGGTGGGCCGCTCCGGGCGGGGTGGCCCACCGTGCGGGCCCAGCAGTGTCGAAGGTCCTGAAGCACGAGGTGCGACCCCGAGTGGATGACAACCGGAGGCGCGGACCGGCTGACCGAGCAGTTGCACGAGCTGGCAACGGATGCGGACGTCGGCGTCCGCGACGAAGCCCGACGGATCCTCGCAACGTTGCGGCCGCGCGAGGAATGGGCCCAAGGGTCCGCCGAGGACACCCCCTGACCTGCGAACGGGTAACCAAACGGGCAGGCACCTCCGAGCTGCCGCGGACCGACGAGAGCTGCCGATCGGCCTGCGCCCAGGCGAGCGATGCCGGGGGCGCGGGTCATCCGCACGACAGCCTTCTGAAGTGGCCCCCGCCCATTGCGGGGCGGGTCTCCCGTGAGGGCGGGACGTCGTCCCAGCACGGGACCAGTGCGGGGCTGCGCGATTCGACCAGGGTCAGTCGGCCGGACACCGGCGGCGGGAAGCGGTCTGCGAACAGTTCGGCGGCCGCGGCGATCTGCGTGCGGGCGAAGGTGGCGGCCGGGCACCTGCGCGGTCCGAGGCCGAACGGCAGGAACCAGTGCGGCGCCGGCGTCGTCTGCCATCGGCTCGGGGTGTAGTCGTCGGGCCGGGCCCAGGCCCGCCCGTCCCGGTGGATGAGCCAGGGGCTGACGAGGACAAGGTCTCCCGCGGCGAAGGGGAAGGCCCGGCGCGGCTCCATGATCCGCCGGGCGATCATGAAGCTCGGCGGGTACATCCTGAGGACTTCGTCAAGGGCCGGGCGCGTGCACTGGGAGGCGGCACCCAGGGAGACGGCGCTCAGGACGGCAGCCGTCGTGCTGCCCCAGCCCGCAAGGATCATGGCGCGGAGCTCCTCGGCGATGCGGGGCGTGGTCCAGCCCTCGTCGCGCAGGTGCCGGGTGAACCCGGAGTGCGAGGCCTCGACCAGCGCGTGGACGAAGGACGCGAGGTCGTCCTCGGTGCCACCTGGGCCGTGCCCGGCCGGCCCGGCCGGCCGTTCCAGCCGGGCCCAGCTCGTCCGTACGAGCTCCCGGAGCCGTCCGCCGTCCACAGAGCCCGGCTCCTGCCCGGTGAGCTGGGCGAGCAGGGAGGCGGACAGGGCTTCGGTCAGCGTCCCCGGCCCCGGCGGCGACTCCCGCCCGCGCAGCGCCGCGTCAAGGTGTACGGCCAACAGGTGCTGCCGCCGGGCCTCCCGTCCCATGGCGGTGACGAGCCGGCGTTTGACGCTGCGCACCTGGTCGGCCTGCAGGACGCCGACGCCGCCCAGCAGCCGTTGGGAGTGCGCGGGCCGCGACTTCTGCCCGGCGGACGAGGTCAGCAGGGCGCGCGCGGTGGGCAGGTCCGAGACGAGCCAGCCGGTCTCGCCGCCGAAGGCGCACGGTGACACCGGTCCTGCGGACGCCGTGCCGTGAGCCCTGATCGCGTCGAAGAGGTCGGGCCGCTGCGCCAGCGACAGGCCCGGGAACCGGTCGCCGGGGCTCACCCGGGCTCGACCATCGGCCGGCCGGGTGAACCGCCTGCCTTGAAGCGCAGCAGCGTCCGGGCACTGGGTTCCTTGATGGCGGGGCCGCGGTGCAGGGCGGCGTAGTTGTCGAAGACGAGCACTCGGGAGGGGGCGACCACCGCCTCGTACCAGCGCGTCGCGCCGTCCACCGCGCGCTCCAGCGACCGGCAGGCGAGGGACACCGCGGGCGGACCGCCGCCGATCACCTCGTCCAGCGCGGGGCGGAACCAGCGCGGTACGGCGCCCCGCACCGGAGCGCGGAGCTGCGCCAGCCCGGGGTAGCGCAGGCGCCAGGCGACGTCGTGGTCCCGCAGGACGCCCAGCACCTCAGCCGCACCGGGCCATGCCGCGTCGACCTCGTCCCACGGCAGCACGCCGGTCGCGGGTTCGTGCAGGGCGGGGTCCGCACACAACAGGCCGAGGATCGTCCACCGATTGGGCGTGGCCCAGGGGGTGCTGTCGGTGTGCCAGTTCTGCTCATAGCGGTCGGCCCCGCCGGTCGGCACCTCGGAGACCGAGCCGCCGAGCGTGGGGTCGGCCGGGTGGTCGACGTGCCCGAGCAGGGCGCCGGCGGCCGACACCACGGCGAGCGTCCACCGGGGTTCGGAGAAGCTCAGCGTGACGCTGCGCGCGGATCCGGCCAGCGCCGCGCGCAGCGAGGCGGTGAAGTCCGGGTACTGCTCGTCGCCCCGGCGCAGCTCGTCGAGTCGACCCGAGCGGCGGGTGGCGACCAGCCCCTCCGCAAGCTGTGACGGTACCCGTGCGGGCCAGTCGTCCAGCGTCCGCGCCCAGCGGGCGGGAACGGGCAGGTCCGGAACGGGTAGAGCGGGCATCTCAGTTCACGGCCCCTTGACCGAAGTGCCGGGACAGGAGCGCGCGGACCTGTTCGATGCTCTGCGTACTGGCCTGCTCGGTGACGAACACGTCCAGGTCCTCGTGGTGGGTGACCTCGCCCCAGGCCCCGTCGAACGCCTGTGACATCCCGGTCAGCACGCTGAGCCCGAAGGAGGGGTACGCCGAGTCCATGGCGTGCGCGAGGAAGAACGCGAGACTCCGCTGACGCGTGGTGTAGGGGTCGCGCTCCCGGTAGTTCTCCAGGCTGAAACTCGGGTGGCAGGCGTCGAGCAGGAGCTTCGGGGCCTTCCACACGGGCATCACCACGCGGTGCCTGCCCACGGTGCGGACCGGGTAGGAGAGCGGGCGCCGGCCGTTCATCACCATGAACATGGCCTCGGCCAGCAGATCCTCGCGATTGTATCCGAATGCCAGATCGCGCAGTCCGTGCTGGTCGGCGAGTTTCCGCGCCGTGCGCAGGATGAGGAAGGTTCCGAAGAAGTGCAGTGCCTCGTGTGTGAAGGTGTCGCTGAAGTCCTTGTAGAGTTCGTCCATCGACGTTCTGACCCCGAGGAGTTCTGCTATGTCTTCGGGTCGTAGTACACGGTGGCTGATTCCGAGGTCCTGGCACAGCACTCCGGCCCGGACCGCGGCCTCCGGAGAGAAGACGGCGCCGAATACCAGGGTAAAGGCTGTGAGCCGGTCCTGCGGAATGGAGTTGGCCAGCCCATAGGCCAGCGCGTTGCTGTCACCACCCCCGGATATTCCGAATACGCAGCCGGCGGCGGAGATCGCGTATTTCTCCTCGAATTCGGCCACCTGCGAGGCGACGATGCTCCGGGCCTCTCCCTGCCCCACCGTCGCGTGGACTTCGCGCGCCGTTCCGTCCAGCGCCGTGCGCACCGACCGGAAGCCGATCCCCGCGCCCGGCGGGCCGACGGGCCCCACGGGTTCCCGGTCGGCGGGCAGCACCGTGGGGAACAGCGTGTTGCGGATGGCCCGTACGAGCAGCCGTTCGGCGTCCTCGGGGAGGTCGTCCAGCCGTGTTGTCAGGGGAACGGGCGTCGCGGTGGCCCCTCTGACGACATAGGGCTGGAACATGGTCTCCGGGAGGCGGTTCGCGGCGAGCAGCTCGCCGATCGTCAGGTCCGCCAGCCCCAGGGTGCGGGTGCCGAGTACGTCCTCAAGATGGATGGGCAGCTGTTGCGACACGCATCCGCTCCTTTGTCCGGGGTCAGACCTGGGCGGTGAGAGCGGAGGTGCAGAGGACGAATTCGACGCCCTCGGCGGTCATCCGGTCCATTCCGAGGGAGGGCAGCGTGGTGAACACGATGTCTTCCGCCCGCAGGTTGTCTTCGGTTTCTGTGCGATCAATGAGTTCCACGAACATTGATGCCTCCTGGAGATGGTGGGCGGTACGGCTGTGCGCGAGCCGAGGCTCACCGTAGCACCGAATTCCGGGGATCATCGCGGTAGAAATTAGCTGGTTCCGTCTTTAGCGCGTCCAGCGGGGCGCATGTTCCCCAGGGATATTCGAGTAGCCGAGAGGGGGCGGTGGGTTTCTGGGAAATTCCGGGCGGGAATTTCCGGCGATTTACGGGCGCCAAGTCGGCAGGTTCCCGCGGCAGGCAGGCGTCCGGCGAGGAGATCCGCGAGGAGACCGGGCCCGGCTCCGCCCGGGGATTGCGCCACGATCACGCGGCGGTCGCGGCCGCGGCGAGGCCTTCGCTCGGCTGCGCCACGGGTGGCGATGCCGAAGTCGGCCCGACGCGGAGACGGACGGGCACCGCCGCATGGGGCGTGCTGCCCATTCCATGCGGTCGGCCCCGTCACTGATCAGGCGTGGCGGTCGGGCTTGATGATCTTCTGGATCCAGTCCGCATAGGCGGGAACGCTGCTGTAGAGCCCCGGCCCCGCAGAGCACGCGACGCCCGGGGCACCGGGCCCCGAGGTGACTCCGACCAGCTCCCACCGCCCGTTCCTGCCCTTTTGCAGTTGCGGTCCGCCGGAGTCACCGAAGCAGGCCATGGCCTGGGGTACGCGGCTGACGGTGCACAGCCGGGTGCGGTCGGCGTAACCGGGGGCGCACTCGGCTGTGGCACCCCTGCGGGTTTCGAGCTGCTGCAGGCGTTCCGCGAACGTGAACTCCGTGTCGGAGGTGGTACCGAAGCCGAGGATCCTGGTCGGGGTACCCGGTCGCCCCGCCCCCTTCGCGAGCGGGACGGGCGTCTCCGCCACAGGGCGGTCGAGGCGGACCAGCGCCATGTCGTCCTTGTTCGCGCCCCCCTTGTAACTGTTCACGTAGCCGGGGTGGACGACGATCCGGTCGATGGCCCGGACGGTGCCCCCGGACTTCCGTTGGTCACTGCCGACGCGGACGGTGCCGTCGAGCACGAGGGCCTCGCCCCGCACGCAGTGGGCCGCTGTCAGCACCCACTGCGGATCGATCAGCGAGGCTCCGCAGGTCCCGTCGAGGAGTCCCTGCGACGGGGCCGACTCCGGGATCGTCGCCATGAACGGGTAACGCCCGGTGACGTCGTCCCCGTTGACGATCGCCCCGGCGCTGCCGGTCATCAGGGTGCCGCACACCGCAGCCGCGAGAGCACTGACGGCAGTGACGCGCGCCACGCGGCCACGTACCGACTTCACGCTGAACATAGGGGTTCCTTTCTTCGAAAATCCGGAAGTGTCTCGATGTGTCCAGTTTCTCTGTTCAAGATCCACCGGACCATCGGGGCAGCAGGCCGAAGCGCAGGCCAGGTAGCGGCCCCCAGCAGGGTCGGGGTAACCCCCGGCCCACCTCAACGTCCCCGGCCCCGGCCCCGGGGATCCGATCCGCGTCGGCGCGAGGGCCGCGCTGGTCGGCGTATACGTCCTGCACCCGCGCGGCGCCCACCGCGCGGGGCGGTCGGCTCACGGGCGTCGGTGAGACGCGACGAGCGCGGCCACCGATCACGACTCCCGGGCCAGCTCGGGAACCGCTCCCCCGGATCCTGCGTCACCTCTTGAGGTGTGTGGTCGGCTGATGGAGGGGACCGGATGAGAACGCGGACGATGGTGAGCGTGGCGGTATCGGCCTGCGTGGCGCTGGTGGCGTGCGCGTGCGGTCCGGAGAAGACGAAGGAGGACGCGGACGCGAAGCCTGCGCAGCCGTCCGCGTCCACCCGGGCAGAAGAGCCGTCGGCCACGCCGTCCGCGTCCCCTCGGACCGAGAAGCCGTCGGCCACCCCGACCGGGAACCAGCCCGCGCCCAGGACGAAGGAGCGCGCGATCGAGCGGTACGAGCAGTACCTCCACGCCCTCGGCCGCGAGGACATCGCCACCGTCTGCGAAGTTGCCGGGCCCGGCGCGAAGAAGGCGCAGGACGAGGGGTTCGGTCCGTGCACGTCGACATACGTCGTGGTGTTCCAGATGATCTCACCGGAGCAGAAGAAGGCCCTGCAGAGCGCGACGGTCGACCCGCGGCGCGTCATCGTGCGCACCCCCGACAAGGTCGAGATGCCACTCGAAGCGGTCAGGTCCTCCGCAACCTTCTCCGAGAGCGACCTCGGCAGCTACACCCTGGAGTACCTCAAGAACGATTACTACATCACCGACGGAATGTGACGCGCCGTACGGGAAGCCGCCTGGCGGTAGGAGCAGGCTCGTCCCCACGGCCTTCACGCTGATCAATGCCTGGACGATGGGCTGCCCAGTGGGTGTCTGGTGGTGGCTCAGACGCCAGGAACCCGGTCCAGGAATCCCTGCACAGATATGATGCGGCCGTCTTCGGACAGCGTGATCACATCGAACCCTGCGGCCGGGGATGAACCGTCCGCGGTGGACACCAGGTCCCATGTGAACCTGGCCGTGTTGTGGTGCCCGTCGACCTCACCGGTCAGCTTGAACTCGAAGCCGGGGAACTGCTGGTGTGCGGCGGCGATGCCGGCGGCCAGCTGCTCGTGACCGCGTACGTCCATCAGCGGGTCGGTATAGGCGCCGTCCTCCGTCCATGCCGCGGCGACCGCATCCGCGAGGGCGTCGCCATCACGGGCGTTCCACGCCGCGAAGTAGCGCTCGACCGCGGCCCCGAACGTGTTGAGGGTGCTCATGGATACCGTCTCCTCTAGTCTCGGTCAGCTGCCTCAGAGCCGGTGCGGCTCATGGGGCAATCCTGCGACGGGAGGGCCGGCCGGGTCGATTACCTGCCAGGTAGGGCAAGCCGCGTGAAGAGTTCCGATGCGCGGAGCGTGCGGAGCCAAGAACCGGCGTACGCGCTACGAGACCGGTCCGCGGCCCCGCACCACCTCGACGCGCACCCGCAGGTGTCAAGCCCCCGCGGATCAGCGTCAGTCGGCAACAGGGCCGAGCGTGAGGACTCAGGCTGGCGAACCCGTCAGGACCTCCACCTTGCCGGTGTCCAGCGAGTAGTAGGCACCGACAACGGCCAGGGCGCCCTTCTTCGCGAGGGGCCCCAGATCCGCGTTGGCCCTCAAATCGTCCGCGGTGAGCCTGACTTGGTGGTGAATCATGGTGTCGACTGGATCGGCGCCCGGATCCTTGACCGTCAGCCGGTACGCCGGCTCCACCGCCTTGACAATCGCCTGGAGATTGCCGGGCAGGGGCGCACCGTCCTTCAACGACTTGTACGCCGCCTCAATGGCCCCGCAGCGCTGGTGTCCGAGCACCACGATCAGCGGAGTGGCGCCCGTCATGGGCCCGTACTCGACAGAGCCGGTGACGACCGCACCGATCGCCTGGCCGCCCGTACGCAGGACGTACAGATCACCGAGTCCCGTGTCGAAGACGAGCTCGGGCGGCACCCGGGAGTCGATGCAGGAGAGAATCACCCCGAAGGGGTTCTGCGCCGCGGCGACGAACGCACGCCGCTTGGGATCCCGGTCGGGGTGATCAAGGTCCCCGCTCACCCAGCGGACGTTGCCCTCCATCAGGCGCGCGAACGCGACCTTGGGCGTGTCCGGCCGTGGCTGCGGCGCGGCGGTCGTCGCCTTCGGAGTGCCGGCCGACGAGCACCCCGCGAGGGCAACGGCAGCGGCGGCCAGGCCGCCGGTCACCATGCTTCTGCGAGCCGGAAGTCCCGCTGTGTCCATGGGTGGTACCCCTCGTTGCCGCAGAGACGTATCGGTACGCCGTTACGGCCGCGATTGTCCGGCATGCCGGAACGAGGCACAGGCCGCCATCCGCCGGCGCGGACACGATTACCTCAGACAGCCCACACGTCGGGCGAGGGACCGCCGCGTCCGGAGCCGAGATCGCGTTCCTGGGCACATCAGTGGCCGTGGACAGACGGGAGGCCCGGCATGTCGCCCTGCGTCAAACCCCCCTGCGCGCGGCGCCCCGGCTCGACACGGATCAGGGCCGCGCGATTGCGCGGCCCTGATCGTGTGCGTCTCACATCCCGCTGAGGCCCGGGCGACGTTCAGGCGAACGATGCTCCGCGGACGGTACGTATCCGTGCACGGGCATCCGTACGCGCCGCTCCCGGCGTCCGGGGCGGGGCGAGATCGGTCGGGCTAGGCCGGGCTGATGTTCTCGGCCTGCGGGCCCTTCTGGCCCTGGGTGACGTCGAACGTCACGACCTGGCCCTCCTGGAGCTCACGGAAGCCCGAGGAATTGATCGCCGAGTAGTGGGCGAACACGTCCGGGCCGCCACCCTCCTGAGCGATGAAGCCGAAGCCCTTTTCAGCGTTGAACCACTTCACAGTTCCCGTAGCCATGTTTCATGCCTTCCAGTCGATGAACGCCAACCGCACCATGCGGAAGACGGAGGTGATCGCCCTGGTTCCTGCGGCACAGCACAGCAAAACGCCCACACCTTCGGCGTGGGCAAAGGGGAACTTCCGAACCACGACAGCTGACGCAAACGCTACACGCCCACCTCAGCCCCGCACCAGAGGAAACGAGCCCGTGTCACGCCCGCGACACACGCGGACGGGCGTGCCCGCCGAGAGCTCGGAGGAAGCCGGGGCTGGTGGCCCCCGACGACACCCCGATCGGCGACCCTGACCGCCCACCGCCTGCCCGGGACCCGGGACCCGCCGCAGAACGTTCCGCGACTGCCGCCGCGCGGCCCGTACGCACGTGCACACATGGCAGGGCCCGCCCGGGGGTGCTGACCGGGCGGGCCCGCCACGTCACGGCGCTGACTACAGCGCGTCGTCACGCATGTCGTCGTCCAGCTCCCCTTCACGGCGGCGCGTGGGCTCCTCACGGCTTTCGCGCGACGGGCGGCCGGGCATCTCCTTCGGCTCGTCCTGGCCGGGACGCTGCCTCTCGTGCTGCCGCTCCTGCTCTTCGCGGCCCTTGCTCGGCTGCTGGTTCTTGTCCTGCGTACCGCTCATCGTTCACTCCGTGAAAGCCGGGGATGTTCCACCCGCCACGCTGCCACGAATCGTCACAGACCGCATGTTTTCGTGACGGATGGTAATGGTGGGAGTGGGTCGTCGTAGGGCGCCACGTCGCGCCCGGGGCGCGGCTCGCTCACGCTCAGCCACCACACGCCACCCGCCTGACGGCCACCTGACGGCCCCAGAATGCGGCGGGGGTCAGCCGGGAAGCTTGTAGGTCACGTCCTTGGGGAGCGGGGACGGCGCCGTGCCCGCATAGAGGAGCCGGATCGTGGTGAACCGCTGGAGGTCCGGGTGGGCGGACCACGGCTGGGGGTCGCTCAGGGTCACGGAGACGGGGTACCTGTGGAATCTGCCGGCCGCGCAGTAGGGAACGCAGTCGTTCGCCAGGTCCGTGCCAGTGGCCGTCGCGGTCCGCGTGCTCCAGCTGTCCCAGTGGAGCCGGACGAGCTTGTTGTTGCCGTCGCCGCAGGCCAGCAGGTATTCCTCGGGGCGCACCTGTGCCTGGGCGAAGCAGTCGACGACCAGGACCGGGTCCCGTTCGGGGACTCTCCGGGCCTGGGCGGCGGCTGGCGCGGTCGCAGCGGCGAGTGCCGCGGCCGCACAGAGCAGCACCGCCGTCCGCACGTGGGTCCGGAGCGCGGGAGTGCGCCTGTCGTTTCCTGAAGCGTCCACGAGACCTCCTCGCCCGGCCGCGGCTGCTGCCGCCGCCGCATCCAGCTTTCCCCATCCGGATGTGCGGCGCACCCGCTGCGGCGGCCTCACGGCGCTGCGGAGCATCGGTTCGTCGGCGTCGCCCCATGGCCGCGGAGCTGGAGGAGCCAGGGACAGCAGCTGTCGTTGAGTCACCCCCTCGCTGGGCCGGCCTCCGGCCACCGGTCACACCTACTCGCCGGCGGCTCCCGCCGCCGTCCCCTCAGACGGTCGGCGCGGCGTGCTCCGCGCTCACCCCTCGCGGCTCGGGAGGATCTCCTTGACCTTGGCAATGGCGAAGCCCCAGCCCTGCGACACGGTCGGCTTGCCCGGCACGGCCACTTCCTCCGGGTTGGTGAGCACGTCCAGCAGGACCGGGCCCGGCGTCTCGAAGGCCCGGCGGACGCTGTCGTCGAGGTCTGCCGGGTCGGTGACGCGGATCCCGGTCAGACCGAGGGCCGTGGCGACGGCGGCGAAGTCTGGATTGTCGAGTTCCGTACCGAATTCGGGCAGGCCTGCTTGCTCCTGTTCGAGCTTGACCATGCCCAAGCGGCGGTTGTCGAAGACGACGAGCTTGACCGGCAGCTGGTACGTCTTGATCGTCATGAGGTCCCCGAGCAGCATGCTCAGTCCGCCGTCGCCGCAGAAGGCGACGATCTGCCGGTCCGGCGCCCAGAGCTGGGCCCCGAGGGCCTGGGGCATGGCGTTGGCCATCGAGCCGAGGTTGTACGAGCCGATCAGCCGCCTGGTGCCGCGCATGGTGACGAAGCGGGAGAGCCAGACGGTGGCCATACCGGTGTCGGAGGTGAACACGGCGTCGTCGGCGGCATGGCCGTCCACGGCGGCGGCCAGCGCCTCGGGGCGGATCTGATGGTCGCGGTTGTCCAGCGCCGCCCGGAGCTTCCCGGTCCAGCGGTGGTCGTGGTGCGGGTCGGCCAGGCGCTGCTGGCCTTCCTGCCAGTGGGCGAACCGCTCCCGGGCCGCGTCAAGGTGGGTACGGTCCGGCACCTCCTCCAGCAGCGGCAGCAAGGCCCGCAGAGTGGCTCCGACATCGCCCGCGAGACCCACGTCCACGGGAACCCGGCGGCCCAGGTGCTCCTCGCGGGTGTCGATCTGGACGACCTTGCAGTCCTTCGGGTACCAGTCGCGGTAGGGGAAGTCGGTGCCCAGCATGAGGAGCGCGTCACCGCTGTCGAGTGCGTGGGAGGCGGCGGGGTTGCCGATCAGCCCGGTCTGGCCCACCTGGAAGGGGTTGCCGTCCTCGAAGCCCTCCTTCCCCTTGAGCGTGAGCACCATCGGCGAGGAGAGCAGCTCGGCGGTACGCAGGACCTCGGCGCGGGCGTCGCGTGCCCCGCGGCCGACCAGCAGGGTGACGCGGGAGGCGGAGTTCAGGAGTTCGGCGGCCTGGGCGAGGGCGGGGTCGTCGGGCCGGGTGACGGCCCGGTCGAGGGCGAAGCGCGTCGGTCGGTCCTCGCCCAGTTCCTGGTCGCCGAGGTCGCCGGGGACCGTCAGGACGGCCACTCCGCCCTGGCTGACGGCCGCGCGCACGGCTGATTCGAGCATGCGGGGCATCTGCTCGGGAGAAGTGACGGTGGCGCGGTAGACGGCCACGTCACGAAAGAGCAGGTCGTTGTCGACTTCCTGGAAGTAGTCGCTGCCGATCTCGGCGAGGGGCACCTGCCCGCAGATCGCGAGGACGGGGGTGTGGCTCTTGGCCGCGTCGTACAGCCCGTTGAGGAGGTGTACGGAGCCCGGTCCCACGGTTCCCATGCACACGCCGAGGTTTCCGGAGAGCTGCGACTGGGCCCCGGCGGCGAAGGCCGCGGCCTCTTCGTGCCGGCAGCCGACCCAGTCCAGGTCGTCCGTGGTGCGAATCGCGTCGGTCAGCGGGTTCAGGGCGTCTCCGACGACGCCGAAGACGTGTCGGACACCCAGCTCCTTGAGTGCGTCGACGATGACGTGGGCGACGGTTCGTGCCACGGGAAGGCCTCCGGTCCGGCGGTTGTCAGTGCGTGAAGCGGTCGGGATCGGCCGCCAGCCAATCGGATGCCCAGTCGTCGGGAGGTGATGCGAGCAGCTGTCCGGGTGTGAGCCATTCGTACAGTTCGGCGTACGAGCGCACCGTCTGCGGGTCCACGCGCTGGAGCAGCATGTGGGGGTGCAGATCCTGCGGCTCGTCGACCCCCATCGACGCAATGATCTGGAGGGCGCTCTTGACCGTCGCCTCCTGGTAGCGCCGTACGCGCTGCGACTTGTCGCCGACGTCGAGCGCGCGGGCGCGCCGCTCGTCCTGGGTGGCGACTCCCACGGGGCAGGTGTTGGTGTGGCAGCGCTGGGCCTGGATGCAGCCGATCGCGAACATCATCGCGCGGGCCGCGTTCGTGTAGTCGGCGCCTTGGAGCAGGCGTTTGACGAGGTCACTGCCGGTGGCGACCTTGCCGCTGGCTCCGATCCGGATCCGGTCGCGCAGTCCGACCCCCACGAGGGCGTTGTGCACGGTCATCAGCCCTTCGCTGAGCGGCAGGCCGACGTTGTCGGCGAACTCCAGCGGCGCCGCGCCCGTACCGCCCTCCGCGCCGTCGACGACGATGAAGTCGGGCGTGACGTCCTCGTCCCGCATGGCCTTGCACACGGCGAGGAACTCACGGCGCGAACCGACGCACAGCTTGAATCCGACGGGCTTTCCGTCGGCCAGCTCGCGCATCCGGGCGAGGAAACGGACCAGCTCCCGGGGCGTGGAGTAGACGCGGTGGAAGGGCGGCGAGATCACGGTCTCGCCCTGCGGGACCCCCCGTACCCGTGCGATCTCGGCGTTCACCTTGGCTCCCGGCAGCACCCCGCCGATACCGGGCTTGGCACCCTGGCTGATCTTCAGCGATACGCACTTGACCTGCGCGTCGGCCGCCTTTTCGGCGAACTGCCGTTCGTCGAAGCCGCCGTCGTCCGTCCGGCACCCGAAGTATCCGGTGCCGATCTCCCAGACGAGGTCCCCTCCGGGGCGCAGGTGGTACTCGGAGAGGCCGCCCTCGCCGGTGTCGTGGGCGAAGCCTCCGAGCCGCGCGCCGGTGTTGAGGGCGAGTACGGCGTTGGCGGACAGCGAGCCGAAGCTCATCGCCGAGACGTTGAGGAGGGCCATGTCGTACGGCCGGGTGCAGTCGGGCCCGCCGATCCGGACCCTGGGCGGGTCGGTGCGCACCGGCCGGGGGGCCATGGACGGGGTCAGGTACTCGCTGCCGGCCTGGTACAGGTCCCGCTCGGTGCCGAACGGCTCCGCGGCGTCGGTGCCCTTGGCCCGTTCGTAGACGATGCTGCGCGTGTCGCGGTCGAAGGGGCGCCCGTCGAAGTTCCGCTCGATGAAGTACTGCTGGAGCTCCGGCCGCAGCGCCTCCATCGCGAACCGGAGGTGCCCGAGCAGGGGGTAGTTGCGCAGCACGGAATGTCGGCGCTGCACGAGGTCGTACACAGCCACCACGACGAGCAGCAGTAGCGGGAGGGCCGCGGCCCACCACCAGGGCGAGACCTGGAGGGCGGCGGCCGAGGCACCCACGGCGAGCGATCCGGACAAAACGAGCACGAGTATCTTCAGCACACCACTCTTCTGTCCCGAAGCCCGGCCCTCAATCAGTACCGCTACTCGCAGGTCACGGCGGTCCGGGGGCCGCCGTTGCGGGCCGTCGGGCTCCGGCTCCCGGCTCCGGCTCCGGCTCCGCTGGTGAAGCTCAGTGCGGGGCCCGGGGCCCGGGACCCACCCGGCCCGGCGCGCTCTCGCCCCACGCGAGGGCCGCCGCACGAGCCCGCTCACCTCCCCGCAGACCGCCCCCCTCCTGAAGCACCCCAGTGATGCGGCGCAGCAGACGGGGGCGGGGTCCCATGTCGCGGCGACTCGCGCACGTACAGTCGTGGCCGTCAGGCCGGGGCGGGCCGAGGGGGCGCCTCGGCCCTCTTTTCGGTCGGCCGCCACTGGGTAGGCGGGGCGGTGGCCGTGGGAACGGCACCCCGAAGGAGAACAACCATGATCACTCAGAACCAGGTGCAGGAGCCGGCCTGGTGCACGGCCCCCACGGAGCGGGGCAGCCGGTCGGCGGGGCGGGAGTGCGTGCTGCCGGACGACACCCCCGGACGGCCGGAGCGAACGCGGCTCGTCCACCGGCCCTCGGGCCCGGGCGGGACGGCTGCGGCGCGCTCGGTTCGAACGATGATCCTCACGCCGCGGAGCCCCCGCAGGTGGCCCGCGCGGTCGATGCCGTGGAACACGACACGAAGGGCAGGGCCGCCATGGGGCGCGACCGTGTGACCGCCAGCACCCGCCACCCTCGCCACGAGCGTCGTGGAGAGGCTCGGCTCCCGGCCGTGGCCGCGACACTTGTGGCGATCTGCCTGTATCTGGCGCTGCCCCAGCAGCTTCTGGTCGCCCCCCGGTACGTTCTGCCCGGCCTGGAGATCCTGCTGCTGCTGCCGCTGATCGCCATCAACCCACGACGTCTGACGCGTCAGACGAGGACGTTTCGGGCGCTGTCCCTCACCCTCGTGCTGATCATCGCGGCAAGCAACCTGGTGGCACTGGGGCTACTTGTCGACCAGCTGGTCCACGCGAAGGTCTCGGACGGTCGCTCGCTGTTGATCGCGGCCTTCCAGGTCTGGCTGACGAACATCATCGTGTTCGGCCTGGCCTACTGGGAACTCGACCGGGGAGGCCCGGTGAGCCGTACGCAGGTCCCCCGCGACGAGCTGCCGTTGGCGGACTTCCGCTTCTCCCAGGACGAGAACGACGACGCGGTCGAAGAAGTCGCGGACGGGGCGAGCAAGAATTCCGACTGGGTCCCGACGCTGGCGGACTACCTGTACGTGTCCGTCACGAACTCCACCGCCTTCAGTCCGACGGACACGATGCCGCTCTCCTCCCGGGCGAAACTCATGATGGCCGTCGAGAGCGTGGCCGCCCTGCTCACCTCGCTCCTGGTGATCGCCCGCGCGGTGAGCATCCTCCACTGAACCCGGACCTGATCCCGCGAGAAGAACGGCTGCTGAGACGGCGGTTAACACCGCCGCTGACGACGTTGCCGACCGAAGAGCGGGGCCCGCGGGTGCACGGGCCCCTGCCTGCGCACGCCGACGGATACCGCGGCCAGCGCCGAGGCCAGACCGCCGACCGCGAGGCCGGCTCGGGGGGTCGCGGCGCTGGAGATCCATCCGATCAGCGGGGCCGTGAGCGGCGTGGTACCGAGGGAGGCGAGTGTGTACAAGCTCATGACACGGCCGCGCATGGCATCGTCCGTGCCCAGTTGCAGGGCCGACTTCACGGCCGTCATGAACAGGATCAGCACGGCGCCGGTGGGCACCAGCATGAGCAGGAAGGCCGCCTGGTGGGGCATCGTGCTCGTGACGACTTCCAGCACACCGAAGGCGAACGCCGTGCCCGCGAGGTAGGCGCGTCCGCAGTGGTCACTGCGTGCAGCCGCCACGGAACCCGTCACCGCGCCGACCGCGAACGCGGTGGAGCCGAGCCCGAAGGCGATCGACGAGGTGTGGAAGACGTCGCTCGCCATCAGGGCGGTGGTGATCTGGAAGTTCATGCCGAACCCCGCGACCACGCCGACCAGGATGAGGGGGGAGCCGAGGTCCGGGCGGCCCCGCACGTATCGCAGCAACTCCCGTACCTGCCCCTTGGGATGCCGGGCCGATGAGGAGACACCGGCCGTGCGCCGAGGTACCGGCTTCATGCGGAGCAGGGCACCGAGCACGACGAGGTAGGAGAAGGAGTTGAGGAAGAACGCGGGCGCGACCCCGAAGGCGCCGATCACAGGGCCGGTCAAGGCAGGGCCGGCGATCCGGGCGAGGTTGAACGCCGCGGTGTCCAGCGCCACCGCGTTGGGCAGGTCCGCCTTGGGAACGGTCTGTGCGATGAAGGACTGCAGGGCCGGCTTCTCCGCGGCCAAGGTCAGTCCCATCGCCAGCGCGAAGGCGTAGACGGCCCGCAGACTCACCGCACCGGTCAGGGCCAGCACTCCCGGCAGCAGGGAGACCAGGCACAGCACCGACTGGGTGACGAGCAGGATCTGCCGCTGCGGGTAGCGGTCCGCGAGGACTCCGCCCCACGGGCCGAGGAACAGCAGGGGGAGAAACTGGAGCGCCGTGACGACGCCAAGGGCGGTGCCGTCACCGTGGGACAGGTCGAGGACCAGCCAGGTCTGCGCCACTTTCTGCATCCACGTCCCGGTTTGGGAAGCGAGTTGGCCCACCGCGAGCAGGCGGAAGTCCCGGTGGCGCAGCGACCTGAGCGTCCGTCGGCTTCCGTTGCCGTCCGTCGATCGTGCGGGTCCCGGGCCGGGGCTGGGACTTAAGCCGGGGCTCGGGCTCGGGCTGGGGCTCGGGCTGGGGCTCGGGCTCGTGGTGTCCTCGTCAGATGGTGTGTCCGGGCGCACGGCCGGTTCCTCCTGGGCTTCGGATCCAGCGGGCTGACGTCCTCCGTACTCCTGGGTCCCGGAGCAGGACGCAGACGTGGACGACGGCGCGAGGGCGGACCCGGAGGCCGCCGGTCAAGCCGCACGCACACCGTCATCGGCCATCGGTCGCCGCCCGAGCTGGTTGGTCACCGCCGGGCGCGCAGCCGGGCGTCGCAGGTCCGGGCGATGGCCGGGACGATCTGATGCAGGTGTTCACGCCACCCGACGTTCGCGTTCACCTCGCAGATCGTGAAGCTGCCGTCCGGCTCGAAGAGCAGGTCCACGCCCGCGACTCCAAGCCCGAGCACCTCCGCCGCCGCCACCGCGAGCGCCTCCCCCGCGGGGTGCAGCCCGGTGCACGGGGTCGAGGTTCCGCCCTGGGCCAGGTTCGATTTGAGACCGCCGTCGGCGGCCACGCGGACCTGCGCCGCGACAGCCTGTCCGTCGACCACGACGACCCGCAGGTCCCGTCCGTGCGAGTACCGCACGTACTCCTGGAACAGGTAGGGCGCGTCGTCGCTGAGGCTGCCCTGGATGTCATGGAGCATCGCCGCGTCACGGGCCAGGAAGACACGTCGCCCGCGATGGCCTCGTACCGATTTCACCACGCACGGCTCCGGCACCCCCGCGCGGACCACATCCGTCATCGACGCGTCGACGTAGCTGCGGGTATCGGGTACGGGAAGCCCGGCGACCGCGAGTTGTTGCAGGTGCCAGAACTTGTTCACGCAGGCCAGCACGGCATCGATCGGGTTGAGCAGCACCGTGCCCATGCCCTCCAGGTGCCGCAGCAGGGTGATCTCCCGGTCCGTGGAGAGCCGGGGGGTGGACAGGCGCGCATAGGCGACTTCCGGCGGCGCGAGCGGCAAGCCCTGGAGGTCGTACAGCGTCAGGCGCCCGCCGGACACGCCGAGTACCAGCTCGCTGGTCCGCATCACCGCACTGCGGTCGCCCAGAACACGCTCGAACCCGTCCACGAGTTCAGCGGTGATCCGGTCCTGGTCAAGGGCGCCGCCGAGGATCAGCCAGAAAGGTGCGGTCGCTCGGCAGTCGGACAGGGGCTTCGCCGACACATCGGCCATGGTCATCAAAAGGCTCCTCAGGAAGTCAACGGCCTCCCCCCATGGGGTTGGCCGAGCGAGTAGCGGGTCGCCCGACGTCAACGGCAGCCCCGGCCGCAGGCCGACGGCTCCGCCAACACGGTGATGGCCCGGCCACCCTGTCACCCTGCAAGCCAATACGGCATTAATTAGCCCAAATAGGGCCGCGTTCGCACAATCACACCAGAAGGAAGGGGAACGGGCGGCCACTGAGCATCCGCCACTCCTGCTTCGAGCCCCTGCCACGCCGTCACGCCAGTGCTGTGACCGGGAAGGCCTGCCGGGTTCGGCGAGCGATGACGATGCCGGCCTCGGCCGGAGGCAGAGCGGGCCCGGTCGCAGCCAGCCTGGTCCGGACGGCCACCACCCGCCCGCCGTCCCGGAAACTCCCTTCGCCCGCTGTCCGGTGGCGAGTTGGGCAGGCACCGCCAGATCCGAGCTTGTCTACGCGAGGGCAGGGGCCACCCCGGCGGACAGGAGCCGGACGGCCGGCCCGGGTCCGTATCCGGGCGGGGAGGGCTTGCCCGGCCGACCCGCGGGTCAGCGTTGAGGTGACCAGCGAAGCCCCCGGGCCCCCTCACACAGCCGGACGGGGACCGCTTGGGCCCGGGTCGGCACGGGTGGCAGGGACCATCCGGCCCCTGGTGGCGTCCGAGGGCAGCGGTGACGATGGGAGCCGATAGCTCAGTAGGCGGGACACCGCGGAGGCCGGCCATGCCGGAGGATCCGGGAGTGTTGCCTCGGGAGGCTCGTACGTGGGCTTTCGGCCGGTGCGGCGAGAGTGCGTGCCGGGCGTCGCGACGGGGCGAACGTCGCCTGACGCGGCACTAGACGCGGAAGCGGACATCATGGTGGTCGGGGAGGCGGGTACAGCCGCGCAGGCCCTCGCCCGGGGCCCGGCCCTGCGCTCGGACGTGGCCGTGCTGGACGTACGGCTGCCGGACGGCGACGGGATCGCGGTCTGCCGTGAACTGCGCTCGCGGATGCCGGAGCTGGCGTGTCTGATCCTGACGTCCTTCGACGACGACGCGCTCCTCGACGCGATCATGGCCGGGGCCGCGGGTTACGTGCTGAAGGAGGTCACGGGGGCCGCCCTGGTCTCCGCGATCCGCACGGTGGCGTCCGGGCAGTCGATGCTGGACCCGGCCACCACGGGCCGTCTGATGCGCAGCCTCCGCGGGGACGGCGGCCCTCCGGAGGATGCCGAGGGGGCTCTGTCCGGGCTCTCCGAGCGGGAACGGGGGATCCTCGACCTGATCGGGGAGGGGCTGACCAACGCGGAGATCCGCCGTCGGATGTTCCTTTCGCAGAAGACGGTGAAGAACGGCATCTCCCCGCTGCTGGCCAAGCTGGGGGTCGACCGCCGCGTTCAGGCCGCGGTGCTCGCCGCGCAGGCCTCCGGCCGCCCCCGGGCGCAGCCCCGCTACAACCGGCGAACAGGGAACCTCCGGCCGGGCGGGCGGGCGTGCCTCATCCGGGGACACCGGGCACCCGCCACACCAGACGGGTGCCGCCCTGCGGGGCGGGGTCCACGGTCATGGCGCCGCCCAGGCGTCCGGCCCGCTCGGCGAGGTTGCGCAAGCCGCTGCCCTCGCGGTGGCCGCGGGACGGCATGCCCGTGCCGTTGTCGGTGACCGTGAGGGTGAGGGTGCCGGAGCGGACGACGAGCGCGACCGCGACGGCGGTGGCGTGCGCGTGGCGTGCGACGTTGGTCAGTGCCTCGCCGAGCACGGCGATGACGTGGTCGCCCACCGCGGGCGGCACATCGGTGTCGATGAGTCCTTCCATCCTCAGGACGGGCGTGCAGCCGAGGGCGGGGGCCGCCTGTTCCAGGGCTGCGACGGTCCGTGCGCGCAGGCCGCGCTGGGCGCGGGGGCCTTCGCGGGACCGCAGGCCGAAGATGGTCGATCTGATGATCTTGATGGTTTCGTCCAGGTCGTCCACGGCTCTGAGCAGCCGCTCGCTGGCCTGCGGGTGCTCGACGAAGCGTACGGCGCTCTGCAGGGTCATGCCGGTCGCGAAGAGCCGCTGGATGGCGAGGTCGTGCAGGTCCCGGGCGATCCGGTCGCGGTCTTCCAGCAGTGCCAGCTGCTCGGCGCCCCGTCGGCGTTCGCCCAGCTCCATCGCGAGGGCCGCCTGTCCCGCGAAGGCCATCAGCGGGGCCGTCTCGGTCTCCGTGAACGGCGCCAGGCCCTGGGCCCGGGCCAGCAGCAGTACGCCCCGCACACGCTCCCCGGCGCCCATGGGCACCGCCACGGCCGGGCCCAGCCCGTCCCAGCGCGGCGCGTCGGCCTCCGTCCGCGGATCGCGGGCGATATCACGACTGGTGAGGGGTCCGTGGGCCGCGAGGGCCGCCCCGGCGAACGATCCTTCCCGGGGCAGTGTCAGTCCCCGGTGCTGCGCCGCGTCGACACCGGCGGCCAGGGCGACGCGCAGGTCGTCCGTACCCGGTACGGTCAGGGCCACCAGGCCGAGGTCGGCGGCGAGGATCCGTCCGGCACGCTCCACGATCAGCTGCAGGACAGCGTCCTCGTCGGCGCCCGACAGCAGGGTGGAGACGATCTCGGAGTTGGCCTCGATCCAGCTCTGCCGGTACGAGGCCCGTTCGCTCAGGCGGGCGTTCGCGATGGCCACGCCCGCAGCCGAGGCCAGGAGGGACAGGTCCCGATCGTCCGCCGCGTCGAAGGCCCGGTCCCGCCGCTCCCGCTTCAGGTACAGGCAGCCGAGTACGTCGTCGCCGCCCTTGACGGCAGCGCCCAGGAACGCCCCGGCCCGCCCGACGGGCTTTCCCGCCGTCTGGAGGCCGCGGAGCTGGGCGTCGTCGCCGACCACGCACAGGGCGCCGTATCGGGCGTCCACGAGGACCACGGCGGCATCGAGGATCCGCTGGAGTGCCTGGGGCTGGTCCAGCGCCCGGTCGGCCGAGAGGACGACTTCCAGCAGGCCGGCCATTCGTCTCGGCCCGCCGAGCGGGCGGGGCCCGCCGGGCCGGGGCCTCGCGTCCGGCGGGCCGGGCAGTACGGGGCCGCCGACGTCACCGCTTCCTGAGTCGCCCACCGGTTCCTCCGTCGGGACACACCTCGTGGCGGGCTTGGTCGCCGCCCCTCCACGGTAGCGCTCCGCGTGGGCGGCGGCCCGTGCGGTGCGCGGCGCCGAACGGCCACAGGGGCTCCATCGTCCTCGTGCGTGACCGTGACCGCTCCGACGGGCTCCGACGGGCTCCGACGGGTGGGGAGCGCCGACTGCGGCGTGAGCGGACCGTGACTGCGGGCGAGGAGGGAGAGCCTGGCCGGCCAGCTCGGGTGTGCGATGACCCAGTCGCACGGAAGCGCCGGACCGCAGGGCGCCGGTCCGCACCCTGCGGAAGACGTCGAGGCCGCTGCCGTCGCCTCCTTCGCCAGGAAGGACCGCAGGCCGCCTCTGATTGCGATGCTCTCCGGGCGCAGGCGCTCCGGGCAGGGGCCGAACGGTCCAGACCCGTGCGGTGTGTGGTGCCGTCAGGGCCGGTCGGTCCCCCGAAAGGGGCCGGTCGGCCCGCGTACAGGGTCGGTGGCCCGGCCGAGAATGGCAGGGGGCTCGAACGGAGGCACGTCATGCGCATCCTCTCGCCGGCCCGGCTGGCCAAT
The DNA here is from genome assembly GCF_030063135.1 of Streptomyces sp. G-G2. Lineage (GTDB taxonomy): Bacteria > Actinomycetota > Actinomycetes > Streptomycetales > Streptomycetaceae > Streptomyces. The sequence continues at coordinate 14,093 of NZ_JASISO010000018.1, read as the reverse complement.
GCCCTGCCCCCCGCATACCGGGACCGGCTGATGGCACAGGCCCACGAGGTCAACTTTCCCGAAGGCACCCGTCTCTTCGAAGAGGGCGGCCGCGCCGACCGGTTCTGGATCGTACGGTCGGGCATCGTGACGCTGGACATGCACCTGCCGGGCAGTGGGCCTGCGCTCATCGAGCGCCTCGGCCCCGGTGAACTGGTCGGCTGGTCCTGGCTGCTGGCACCGTACGAGTGGCACAACGGCGCCGAGGCGGCGACTCCTGTACGCACGGACCAGTTCGACGCGACGGCCGTGCGGATGATGATGGACGCCGACCCGGCGTTCGGCTCCATGGTCGGCAACTGGGTGGCGCGCGTGCTGGCCCACCGCCTCCAGGGAACCCGCGTACAGCTGCTCCAGCAGTACGCCAACCACGGCAGTACCAGCAGCGTGTGACCGCGAGCGCCGTCGGCCGGTTCAGCCTGCGGCGCCCCGCGTCGGCCCCCGCACCACGCGTCGGCCGCTGATCAGCGACGGAGCGACGGTCATCCAGTGCGTACGCTCCCCACCCGCCCAGGGCAGGGAGGGCGCGGTGGCGTCCAGCCGGCGGACGGCCGAGTCCTCGCTGACCCGCGACAGCTCACCCATGACCAGCACGCTCCAGCCCTGGCTCATGGCGTCATCGATCTGGTCGACCTCGAAGGCCGCGTCGGTTCCGGCCGCCGCTGCGAGAGTCCCGTCACCGGAGGTACGGAAGGCGACCCGCCCGTCCGCCATCACGTAGTTGACGGGTGAGACGGTCGGCCCGTTCGCGGTGACGATCGCCATCCTGCCGATGCCGTGCGTGGAGAGCAGCCGACGGCACTCCGCATCGCTCAGCACGACCAGTTCACCCTCCCGCGATCCGGCGGCCCGGCCCGGGGGGCTCTCGGTCGTCGTGCCGGTCAGTTCGTCGACCGTCGTACCCAGCGCGTCGGCGAGCCGCAGGAGAGAGCCGATGCCCGGAGCCACGGCATGGTCTTCGAGGTAGGCGACGTACGAAGCGGCGAGCCCGCTGCGCTCGGCCACCTGTTCACGGCTGAGGGAGAGATCGCGTCGGCGCGCCGCGGCGCGCCGACCGAGATCGCTGCGCCCGGCCGGCCCTCCGGTCGGGACGGAACGCGCAGGGGTACTGGTCATGATGTTCAGGCCTCCGGTCGCGGCAAGGGGGTCGGGCGGGGCGGTGGGCCGGGCAGCGGGCGGACGGGCCGTTCCCCGGCCGATCGGTTCAGCCGCGTTTCTCCTCTTCGGCTTCCATGAGCCGGATGCCCTGATGGGTGAGGGTGACCATGGCAGGGATGTTGCCCGGTTCCCAGTCGATGGTGATCAGGCCCTCCCCCGCCAGGTAGGTGCAGGCGGCGGCGAGGTCCTGTTCCGGGATGTCGAGGTCGTGGGCGAGCCGGGCTCCGGTCATTCCGAGGAGGCGGTTGCCTTCGATGGCTTCGTACAGGGCCCCGAGGATCTGCTCGCGGTAGGCCTTTCGCTCGCGGAGGGTCGCCATGACCACACCTCTCATACAGGGTCGGGGGCGTGGCCGTCAGATCTCGTCGGCGTGGGTACTGGCGCGGCTGCCGGTGGGCGGCCTGCTGCGGGCCAGCCAGGAGCGTGCGGGACCGGCCGCAGCGTCGGTGTCGACGGTGAGATGGAGCCGGGTACCGCCGTCCGGGGCCGGGTAACTGCGCTGTTCGGAGCCGGCGAAGCAGCGGCGCAGGACCTCAGCGACCGCGCGGGCGGCCCCCGGGGAGGCCGCGACGACGCGGACCTCCGCCCGTCCGCTCGACGGCGGGGTCCGCGTCCCAGCCTGGGTCTGGGTCCGGGTCTGGATCTGGGCCTGGGTCCGGGTTTCGATTGTCTTCACGAGGCGGCGTTCCTTTCGGATGGAGACGGCACGTCGGCGGCCGGGGGCGCCGACCGCCACCCGCTGCCCCCGGTCAGAAGGGTCCGGGTCCTCTGGTGGCGCCCGGGCGGTCGACCGGATCGCTGTCTCCGCGGGTCGGCCCGTGGTGCTTCCTGTCCCACCGCCCGATGCCCGGGAGCGTGTCGCTGAAGTGGTGGGCGGCGATGCGGGCGTCGTGCTGGGCGTTGAGCAGGTGGATCAGGCGCATGCCGATGCCGGTCGCCAGGAGGATGACCGCGATGAGGATGACGGCGTCCATGGCGCTCACCTCCCAGTGTGCACCGGCACGGGCATGACGGGCAGCCCGGGTGATGGCCCCGCCAGCCGTCCGTAGGGCGACATGCATGCTCCGCCTTCGGTCTCCCAGGACTCCTCCCGGCTCCGGGACTCACGTGGGGCGCGTCCGATGGCGGCTTCGTTGGCCATCAGTACGCCGGCCGTGAGGATGCTTCCGGGGATCGCGGCGGCGGCCATCAGCCGGGCGGCTGCGGCGGGTTCGGTCTCGGGCGGGATCACCAGCAGGTCCCAGCGGCCGACGGTGAAGGAGAGCAGGATCAGCTTGTCCGGGTGCTGCTCGGTGAACCATCCGACGTGCAGGGTGTGGCCGTCGACGGTCACGGTGTCCGGGATGACCGGCCAGCGGGTGGGGTTCACGGTGACGCGGGTGATGCGTCCCCAGGCCGCGTCGAGACCGGCCACCAGGAGCGGAAGCTCGACGGTGAGGTCGCGGGAGTAGGGCCACCAGGCTCCGTCCAGCTGGCCCGCGAGTGCGGTCTTCGGCGTGAGCGACAAACGCGCCGACGGCTTGGGGGCGAGGTCGTGCGGCGTGGTCAGATCGAGGAGCGTGGTCATGGCGCGAAACCTGCCCCCGGGCCGCCCGTCGGCGGCCCGGTGTTCGGCAATCGCCGGGAACGGCACCTGCGTGAGAGCCGGTGTGCGAAATGCTCCCGGTCCTTTGACCCTACTCCTGTGCGAGGCTCCCGGGCGGTTTCGTGACCAGGCACTTCACGGGTTTACATGCCGGTCGGCGGGCACCGGCCGCACAGGGCGGCGAGCCGGGTCGCGGATCGCCGCGAGACGAGGTCAGCTCCCGTCCGGGAGCGGGCTGTGGCCGTATCGCTGGGGGGATCAGGCGGGCGTCGGCAGCCGGGGAGAGGTCCACGACCAGGCGCTCGCCCGCCCCGGAGGCGGTCTTGGCCTCGGGAGTGGGGCAGCCGAGGTCACGCAGCTCGCCGTCCGCCTCGCCGCCGGAATCACGATGATCACGACCCCGCCCGAGCGTCGGATCGGAGCGCTCCGCTCCGATAGACTCGCCGCATCACTCGGGCGATCACGCCGCTCCGTGCGGCTGCTCCGCCATGCCCTCGACAAGAAACGGAGGTGTCGTCAGTGGGCGACACCAGAATTGCGCACCACACCAAGGCAGCCTCACGGCCGAGCGCGGTGCTGGCCGCACTGCTCGCCACGGTGGGCGCCTACGGGTTGATGCAGACCTTGGTCATCCCCGCGATGTCCGTGCTCGCGGAACGCCTGCACGCCGACACCGCCACGGCCGGATGGCTGGTCACCGCCTTCCTCCTCGGCGGGGCCGTACTCACCCCGGTACTGAGCCTGCTCGGCGACAAGTACGGCCACCGACGGCTGCTCCTCCTCGTCATGCTCGTGTTCCTCGCGAGCACCCTGGCGGCCGCCGCCTCCCCCACCATCGGCTTCCTCATCGCGATGCGCGCCGTACAGGGAGCCTCCATGGCCTCGCTCCCGCTGGCCCTGGCCCTGGTCCGCGAAGCGATGCCCAGGGAGCGGATGGCCTCGAGCTTCGGTCTCACCGCCGCCATGCTCGGCGGCGGCGCGGGCGTCGGGCTGGTCGTGGGCGCCCTGATCATCCAGCACACCTCCTGGCGCTGGATGTTCGGTGCCGAAGCCGTGTTCATCGCGGTGGCGACCCTCATGGTCCTTCTCTGGGTGCCGGAAAGCCCCGAGCGCCACAGCAAGCGCATCGACGTGCCCGGTGCCCTGCTCCTGGCCGGAGGGCTCGTCGCCCTGCTGCTGGCGATCACCGAAGGCACGAAGTGGGGCTGGCTCTCCGCCGGAGTGCTCTCGCTGTTCGCGGTCGCCGCGGTGGTCTTCGCCGTGCTCGGCGTGGTGTCGTCCCGCCGGTCCGACCCGATCCTCGACCTCCGGCACGTCACCCACCTGCCGATGCTCGTCACGAACCTCGCGGCGCTGCTGGTCGGTATGGTGCCGTTCTTCTTCTACGTCCTGGTCCCGCAACTGCTGCAGTTGCCCAGCGGCCTCCCGCCCGCGCTGCGCCCCGTGGCCTCCTACGGCGCCGGGCTGACCATCGTGCAGTCCGGACTGCTGATGCTCCCGGGTTCGCTCCTCGTCGTCGTGGGCGGGCGCACAGCGCACTGGCTGCGCGGGCGCCTCGGACCTCGTGCGCCTCTGTTCGCCTGCATGACGCTGATGACGAGCGGAGCCGTGCTCACCGCCCTCCTCCACAGCTCTCCGGCACAGGTCTCGCTCTGGTTCTCCCTGGTCGGCCTCGGTGCGGGCTACGGGTACGCGGCGCTCGCCGACCTGGTCGCGGCGCTCGTACCGCGCCGCGAGATCGCCGCGGGCAACGGGCTGAACACCGTCATCCGGACGGTCGGCAGCGCCGTGGGCAGCCAGCTCGCCGTCGGCTTCCTGCAGAGCTTCACCGTGCACGGCACGCACGTTCCCGCCGAGAAGGCGTTCACGGTGGGCTTCTGGGTCGCCGCCGTGCTCGGAGTCCTCGGTATCCTGCTGGTCGGCGCCCTGCGCATCCGCCCGCACCACCCGGCCCCCGCGCCCGAGGCCGTCGTGGTGGCACGGGACCAGGTCGCCGCCCACCCGCACTGAGCGGTCGACCCCCACCCCGCGGCGGGTCGGCGTCGGCCGCCGCATCGAAGGAGTCCCAGCATGCGCGCCGCCCGCACCGGACCGCCCAGCGGACGCCAGAAGGAAGCCGACCGCAATGACGAGCGGATTCTGCGCGCGGCGCGCGAGGTCTTCGCCGAGCACGGCTGGAACGCTCCCGTCTCGGACATCGCCCGCCGCGCCGGTGTGGGCATGGGCAGCCTCTACCGGCGCTACCCGGCCAAGGAGGATCTCGCCCAGGCGCTGCGCGTGCAGGGCATGAACGAGCTGGTTTCCCTGGCCCGCGGCGCCATGACCGACCACGGCGACCCCTGGACCGCGCTGGCGGCCTTCCTGCGCACAGCTCTGTCCTCTCCCGACGCCGTCTCCCTCCTCCCCCTCATCGGGGGCCGCCTTCCGGCCACCGACGAGATCGACGCCGCCTCAAACCGCCTCAAGGCGGCACTCGACGACCTGGTCGACGCCGCCCACCGGTCCGGCGCACTGCGCGAGGACGTCAGCTCCGCAGACCTCCCCCTGCTGCTCAGCCACCTCAGTCCCCGCTTGCCCACGACCGGCGAGCGCGCGCTCGGACTCCACCTGCGCTACCTCGACCTCGTCCTGAGCGGCCTTCAGAACCCTTCGGCGCCGGACAGGCAGCCCGTCAGCCCGCCCGACTGGACGGAGCTGAACGACCTCTGGAACACCCCCTGAACGCGGGCCCGCCCGCCTCGTCCCGACCCGTGCGGTCGGCGCCGGAGCCGGCGCGTTGCTGGTCGGCGCCCGTCAAGGCGTCCAACGGCTTCTCCCCGTGGATTGACTTCGGCGACGGCGGCGCCATCGCCGACGACGACCCCGTCGAACAGGCGAAGACCGCGAAGTCCAACGCGCTGCTCACGAACGCGGTCGTCTTCCACAACGCCGCCCTCGACATCGCCGAGATCGTCCGCGTAGGTAGGAAAATGGCCACGCCATCGACCCCGAGGACCTGGCCCCCGTCTCGCCGTACCTGACCGAGCGCATCCGCCGCTTCGGCGAGTACTCCCCCCACCGACTCCACATGGAGCCCGCGGCGTACGACCAGCACCTTGAGGTCGATTCAGCCCGCTCCGCGGCGAGAGGCCGCCCGCCTCGGACGGCCATGGGCGGGCGGCGTGACGCGCACGTCGCGCCGCCGCTGGGGCAGATGGGACTCCAGCGCGCTTGTGGGCGCAACGGGCGCCCCGAGGTGCGCTCAGCAGTCGAACACCAACCAGCAGATGTCGTTCCGCGACCGCTGGTCGTCCAGCACGAGCTCGCGTATCGCCTCCGGGAGCTGGTCGCGCTGCCACTGGCACTCGAGTCGCCCTGCGGCCTCGCCCTCGCCCTCGCCCTCACCTTCCGGCGCGGCAGCACGTGCGGCCTTGATCGCATAGGCGGCAGCACCGAGTTCGTGCGCGGCGACGTGCGCGACAGCCCCGGCCTGGCCGGCAGCGTACGCGGCATGGCGTGCTGCCCCACGCAGGTCTCTGGCCGCACCCATCGCATGGCCGCCCGCCGCGCGCGCCTGGGTCATCTTGACCTCGCCACGCACCCAGGCGCGGGCATGCTCGATCGCCTGACGCGGCCGCGGGTCTTCAGGCCGAGCCGACTCGAAGAGGGGAAGGACGTGTTCCGCACACGATGCCGCCCACAGAGCGAGGAGGTGGTGATCCGCATCAGTGAGGGTCCCACCGCGACGGATCGTCACGAAACGAGGGTCCCGGACCTTCGAGAGGATCATGGTTGGCTCCTTTGCTTGCGTCCGCCCAACACCCAAGGGCGCGTACGCGCGCCAGGCACGCCCACAAGTAAAGCCTGGTTCCGAGGGGTCGGGCGGGCCTGGTTCTCAAGCTGAAGCCGGACGTCGCCACACCCTTCGAGACCCGAAGGTCCGACCTGTGCTTCATATTCCTCTGCACGGAAGCCGGCTTGAACACTTCCACGCCCGCATTGCTCTGACGGCCGCTCATACCCCAGGCCCCGGGCCGCTCGGCGAAAATACACGAACCCGTCAGACGCCCACGGCCTCCTCCATCTCCTCCTCTTCCTCTTCCTCCCGCTTCTGCGACGTCTCCCCCTTCGCGGCCTCCTCCGAGACCCCCTCCCGGCGGAACCCCGCCGACGCCGAGGCACTTTGCGCGGCTGCCGCCGGAGCCGCCGTCGCCGCCCGGCGTCGTTCGACGAGTCCGGCCGCAGCCGTGAGCAGCAGCCCGAGGACCAGCCAGGAAGCGAGGGTCACCACGTGGTGGGAGAGGCCGTCGCGGCCGAAGTACACGAGGCTGCGCAGGCCCTCGATGTATCCGGCACCGTTCCAGAACGCGTGCAGCGAGCCGAAGAAGCCGTTCTGCAACTCGGGGCGGAACAGTCCGCCGGAACTGGTGAAGTTGAGCATCACGAAGAGCACCATCATGGCCAGCGTCGTCCAGCGCTTCAGGAAGGTGTGCAGGCCGACCCCGATGAAGAGGATGCCGGCGGAGTAGAGCCAGCTCAGGCCCCAGACTCCGGCCAGCCCGCGATGGACGAGGTGGAAGACGGGCCCGGCGAGCAGGGCTCCGATCGCGCTGACCACGCCCGAGACGCCGACGACGAGCAGGGCCCGGCCGCGCATGCGCAGGGCGGCGCCCGCCCCGCCGAGCACGGCCACCGAGGCGTACGAGCCGATGCTGACGGCGACAAGCAGGAAGAACAGCCCCTAGCCGGTCGGGTCGTCGTCCACGGTGCCGACGACGTCGGTGACCTTGAGCGGGGCGCCCTGGAGGGCGGCGACGGGGGTGAAGACCTTCTCGACGACGGTGGCACCGGTCTCGGAGGCGGCCGTGGCGACGAGCAGCTCGGGCGCCGTGTCGCTGAGGACGTAGGCGCCCGTGATGCGGCGGTCCTTGAGCGCGTCGACGGCGTCGGCGCGGTGGGCGAGGGTACGCACGTCCAGGGCGTCGCCCGCATGGTCCTTGACCGTCTGGGCGAACACCATGGCCCGGGGTCCCTCGCCGACGACGGCGACCGGCAGGTGGTGGGGCTCCGGCTGGACGAACGCACCCATGTACGCGAGCCCCATGCCGAGGCACATCAGCAGCGGCGTCAGCAGATGGGTGAGCACGTGGCGCATCGCGGGGTTGCGCGGCCCGGCGGCGGCGCTGCGGGTGGCTGCGGCCAGCTGCCCCCGGGGTACGGGGTCCCCTGCGTGGTGGTGTGCGGATGTGCGACCGGACATGCGACAGGACCTCCGGTGTCGGCTCGGGCTGCGGGACGGTTCTCGCCGGCACATAGTTGGTATATACAACTTCATCTTCAGTTGTACCATACAACTAACTGGCGAAAGGAGTCACCGTGGCCACGGACACGACCGGCCCGCGCCGTCCGGACGGCGCGGGCGGGGAAGCGGCCGTCGAGACGATCCAGCGCGAGATGACCTCGTTCGCCCGGCGGGCCAGGTCCGCGGCCGCGCGGATGCATCCGGAGCTCTCCCTGGTGTCCTTCACCCTGCTCAGCCACCTGGAGGAGCGGCGCGGCTGCCGCGCCTGCGACCTCGCCGCCCACTACGCGCTCGACAAGTCGACGGTCAGCCGTCAGGTCGCGGCGCTGGAGCGGGCGCGGCTGGTGACACGGGGGGCCGACCCCGAGGACCACCGGGTGCAGGTGCTGGAGCTCACCGCGGCGGGTGCCGCGATCCTGGCCCAGGTGACGCGGAACCGGCGCGCGATGTTCCACGAGCGACTCGCGGACTGGCACCCCGACGACCTGGATCGCTTCGCCGCCTACCTATTGCGCTACAACGGACACCCGCAGGACGGCGACGTACACGGCCGGCCGGAATGAGATCCGCCGCCCGGCCGGGCGGACCGGGCCAGGCACATGTCCCGGCCGATGGCGGGCAGGCGGGCGGGACACAGGCACGACGATCACCACGTCCTGTCGACAGCACGACCGACAGGACGACAGGACCGACCAGACACGCACACAAAGGGGACACATGTCCGATCAAGAGCTGAAGGCCTCGCTGGCCGCCCTGCGCGGCCACACCCGCGACACGTCGCTCTCGCCCGAGGACCGCGCACACCTGGAGGCGCTCACCGGCCGGCTGGAGGCCCAGGCCCGACGCGAGGACGCCGACCGCGACGGCCACGCGATCGAAGGGCTGAACCTGGCCGTGGCCCGCTTCGAGCTGAGCCACCCCCGCATCGGGGCGACCCTCAACTCCATCGCGCAGAGCCTGGCCTCGCTCGGCATCTAGGGCCGCGACCGGAAAGGTGCACCGGGTCAAACCTTCCCGGTCACGGCCCTAGGCCGCCCCGTTCGCCGACAGCGGCGCGCGCCGGCCCCGGCGGGCTCGCGCGCGCACGTTCCCCGCGAGAGCCAGCGGCGGCTCCCGCTTCGTCGGGGAATGCAGCCGCCTTATTGGTTGCTATATACATCGATCTACGCGGGCACCGTCCAGCCCCGCGCTGCACGACCTCTAGGAGAAAAGCATGTCGGACCGCACCTCGGAGAAGCCCGCTGACGTCGTCGCACGCCTGCGTGCCACGTTCGCCACCGGCCACACGAAGCCCCTGGCCTGGCGCACCGCCCAGCTGAAGGCCCTGCGGACGCTGCTGACCGAGCGCGGTGACGATCTGGCCGCCGCGCTCCACGCCGACCTCGGCAAGAGCCGCAAGGAGGCGTACCGCACTGAGATCGACTTCACCGTGCGGGAGATCGACCACACACTGGAGCACCTGGCCGAGTGGCTGCGTCCGCAGCCCGCACCCGTACCGGAGCGGCTGAGCCCCGCGGTCGCCCACACCGTGCTGGACCCGCTCGGCGTGGTGCTCGTCATCGCCCCCTGGAACTACCCCGTCCAGCTGCTGCTCGCCCCGGTCGTCGGCGCGCTCGCCGCCGGCAACTGTGTCGTCGCCAAGCCCAGCGAACTGGCCCCGGCCACCTCCCGCACCGTCGCCGACCTCCTGCCCCGCTACCTCGACACCGACGCGTTGGCCGTGGTGGAAGGCGCCGTCCCGGAGACCACCGAGCTCCTCGCGCAGCGGTTCGACCACATCTTCTACACCGGCAACGGCCAGGTCGGCCGCATCGTCATGCGTGCCGCCGCCGAGAACCTCACACCGGTGACGCTCGAACTCGGCGGCAAGTCGCCCGCGTTCGTCGACCGCGGCACGGACCTGGACGTCGTGGCCGCCCGGCTGGCGTCCACCAAGTTCATGAACGCCGGCCAGACATGTGTCGCCCCCGACTACGTGCTGACCGATCCGGAGACCGCCCGGAAGCTGGAGCGGGCACTCGCCGACACCCTGCGCGGGCTGTACGGCGACGACCCCGCGGCTTCCCCGGACTACGGCCGGATCGTCAACGAGCGCCACTTCGACCGGCTGACGGGCCTGCTCGACTCCGGCCGCACCGTCGTCGGCGGCGACCACGACCGGTCGGAGCGCTACATCGCCCCGACCGTCCTCGCCGAGGTGGCACCCGACTCCCCCGTCATGCGGGAGGAGATCTTCGGCCCGATCCTGCCTGTGGTCGAGGTCGCCGGGCTCGACGAGGCCATCGCCTTCATCCGCGACCGCGACAAGCCCCTGGCCCTGTACGCCTTCACGGAATCCGCCACCACGCGCGACCGCCTGACCTCCGAGACCTCCTCGGGCGGCCTGGCCTTCGGCCTGCCCGTGGCCCACCTCACCGTCTCCGACCTGCCCTTCGGCGGAGTGGGCGAGAGCGGCATGGGCAGCTACCACGGCCGCTACTCCCTGGAGACCTTCAGCCACCGCAAGGCCGTACTGGACAAGCCCCTCGGCTGACCGGCCCTCCTACGGACCCGCGCCGGGCCGGCCGGCCCGTGCCAGCCGGCCCACCAGCCTTCGGGTTCCGCCGCTCCTGCGGGTCGGTCCGGAAAGTCGGCGGGGGCCGGATGGACGGGCCGGGACAGGGCCTGCGACCGGGCGTGCTCCGGTGAGCCGACGGCGGGGCTGCGACGCTCCGCTCCAGCGGGACGGCGTCGCGTTGCACCCCACGATGGCGACCGATGGGCTCGCTGTCCCGACGGCCGGCACGCAACCTTCGCGGCGGTCCCGACGGCCGGCACGCAACCTTCGCGGGCGGGGAGTGCGCCATCGCCTCGGTGGGTGCGGTGGATCGACAGCCCTGCGACCGTCAGTGAGAGCCGCCGCTCCATCGATCCCGGTGCGGCCAGCCGGAGGGCTGCTGCCACTGGCGGATCATCGGCCGATGTCGCGAGGTTGGGGACGCACGGTCCCTTGAGTCAGCCGAGGAGGTCGACGCGGTCGATCAGGCCGCCGCGGACCCGGTAGGAGACCAGCAGGCGGACGGGCTCGTCCGCGACGCCGTGAGCGATCTCGTGGTCTACGACCCAATCGCCCTCCGTGAGTCGGCCGACGATCTCGGCCCGGCAGCAGCCCTTGGCGAACATGTCGGCGTACGCTTCCCGCACGGCGTCGCGCCCGAGCAGGGGGTCGCCGCTGCTGCGGTTGACGCAGACGTCGGGGGCGTACGTCGCCGCGAAGGCTTCGAGGTCATGGCTGTTGTAGGCGGCGAGCTGGCGTTCGACGATGATCTCTGGCGTGGTCACCAGTTGATCATGCAGAGAACCCCCTCGCCCGTCCAGGGACAACCGGGACGACCTGCCGATCGGCAAACGGAGTGGCACATCAATTCGAACACCTGATTGAATATGTGGGTGACGCCCTTCCGCTTTCCCGACGACCTGATCAGCCTCAAGCGCCGGCAGGTCCGCGCTTACCACCAGCTCGCCCTGCGCCCCGCCGTCGGGGCGGCCGAGCTGCGACGGGAACTGATCCGGCTGTCGTGCCTGATCAGCTCCCACCCGTACTGGGCAGAGCGCGGCTGGAGCTCGGCGGGCCGCATCGAGCTGTTCCGCGCGGCCGAGAGCGGGCCGGACGGGGTGCGGGGGCTGGTCGTGCGCTGGAATGGTGAGGAGTTCATCGTCGCCGAGCAGGAGGCACGGCCCGCGTGAGCGAGCAGGAGAGCTGGCGGGCCGTACTGGCGCGGGGACCGGGCCGGCGCCGGCGCCCGCGGGCCGGCCGCCCGCGCGGGGACGCGGCCGCCGGTCTTTACAGCCTTGGGGGCGTCGTCGGGTTTACGGTGGGAGGGCCCCGTCCTAGGTGAACGGCAGATGAGGTGCCCACTGTGTCGACATCGAGCCATGAGGTCTCCGGTGCCCCGTGCTGGGTGAGTCTGCTGGCCCGGGACATGCCGTCCGCGCAGAGGTTCTACGGTGCCGTGCTCGGCTGGGAATTCCGTAGCACCCGCCTCGGTGACGGCTTCGTGGTCGCCCTTCGCGACGGGGCTCCTGTTGCGGGGATCGGCGCTCTGGCGGGCAGCCTGGGGATGCCGGTGGCGTGGACTCCCTACTTCGCCGTCGACGACGCCGACGTCACGGCGTCCCGGATCCGCGAGCGCGGGGCCACGATGGCGGTGGGCCCCCTGGCCTTCGGCACGGGCCGGGCCGGAATGGCCGCCGATCCCGCCGGGGCGGTTTTCGGGTTCTGGCAGGGCGCGGTCATTCCCGACTGGAGCGTCGGGCAGAGGAGTGCCCCGGCATGGCTGGAGCTGCGTACGCGTGACGCGTTCGCCGCGGCCATCTTCTACGGCGAAGTCCTCGAGTGGGCCGGCGAGCGGGAGGGCTGCTGCACCGTCGCCTACGAACACGACCACGTCGTCCTGCGTCATGGCCACGACACCGTTGCCCGCATCAGCGGCGGAGCCCTCGAGGGGGATCCTGACCCGGAGATCCGGCCCCGCTGGCAGGTCCACTTCCGCGTACCCGACCTGGAGGCGGCCGTCGAGAGCGCGATCGGCTTGGGCGGCAGGACTGTCACTCCTGTCGAAACGACCACTTCGAGCCGATGGGTGGTCCTCGCCGACCCCGAAGGGGCACACTTCACGGCCGTCGCGCCGCAGGGCACTCCGGCCTGAGCCCGGATGACCACGCGGCCGAGAGGACAAGCGCCCAGAAATGCGGTCCGCAAGCCGCCCCGCCACCTGCCGCCCTACCGGGGAGACCCTCCGGGCGCATGCCGGTCGGCCCGGGCCGCACACGTGCGCCGTGCAGGCAGCCGTGCCGACACGGGGATCCTCTGCGCTCTCCATCCGCCCTTGCCTCGATATGCCGCCCGGCGCTTCCCTCCCGGAGGTGAGAGTCCCGGAAATCCGGGTAGGCGCGCGGCATGATCGCTTCAGTTCCGCTCGCAGCCGCAGGCTCCTCGTCCCTCTTCCTGATCGCGGTCGGCGTCATCGTGGCCGCGCTCTTGATCGCGGCGTTCTGGTACGGCAGCCGACGCGCCGCAGCCCGCAAGGATCCCGGCGCGCAGCCCCTGGACCAGAGCCCTCCCGCCCGAGCACGACAGGACTCCTGGCGAACCCCCGACGACACCAACCCCGACCCCGAGCGGCGCCCCTGACCGCCCACCGCCTCTCGCGGGAGTGTCGTGAGCCGGCTGCCGGCGTGGAGCCCGGCCGCCGCGCCACCGGGTGGGCGAGGAACGTGCGGCAGCGGTCGGCGCGGACGCTGCCTCGGCCGGGCGCGGCGGCTCCGGGACGGGCCCGGGTCAGGCCGTTTGGCCGCCTCGGGCGAGCGGCCGCCCCACGGAGCGGGGCTCGTCCGAGGCGATGTCTTCGCGGAGCACGCTGTAGCGCACGACGTCCCTCCACCGCCCGTTCCGGAACACGGTGCTGCGCAGCACGCCCTCGCGGGTGAAGCCCGACTTCTCCAGTGCTCGTTGCTCGGCGATGTTCTCCGTCTCGGTGTCCGCCTCGAGCCTGATCACCGGTGTGTGCGCGAACAGGTACCGGGACAGCAGCCGCTGGGCTTGTGTGCCCACTCCGCGACCCCGGCCTTCCGGCAGGAGCTGGGCTCCGATGTTCCAGCAGTACGAGCTCCGTGAGGTCATGACCTTCCGCCATGCCACGAAGCCGAGCCGGTCGGCGCCGGTCACCACCATGAGCTGGCCGCCCTCGTCGTTCAGCAGACCGTCCTGCAACCAGCGCCGCCGCCAGCGCCCCGGATCGGACCAGCCCATCCATTGGAACGGCCCGGTCGCCTCCGGATCGGTCAGGAACCGCTCGAGCACCGGAAGGTCGTCCTCGGTCACTGCGCGGAGTATCACGGGATCGTCGCTCATCCTCGTCACCCTAGTGCTGTGACCGCATACGTTCACCGTGTCTGACGGTCCGGCGGCCACAACGCACTCAGGCGAGGAGGTGTGTGGCGATCTTCTGGGCGTGCTGTTTGGCTTCTTGGTGGGCGCGGGTGCGGGAA
>NZ_JASISO010000017.1 GCF_030063135.1 Streptomyces sp. G-G2 | reverse complement strand
CCACCGCCAGGACGATCCGCCCGTCGGCGGCCCGCGGCAGCGGCGTCGAGGCGAGGAGCCTGCGCAGGCGCCGGGGCTCCAGCCAGCCGTGGTTGACCGCGTCGTACATCGCTCCGTGCCCACGCCGGTGCTCGGCCGTGAGCGTCAGCTCGACCAGCGAGGTGACCGGACCATCGGCGCACAGGACCGCGTCGGTGAGCTCGAAGAGCGCATCCGCACGGCTGTAAAGGCAGTCGTAGAACTCGACACGAAAGTGGGACAGGACGCCCAGCGCGGCGTCAGCGGACTGTTCACGGGCGAGACTCTTCACCAGCGGCCGTTCCTTCACGCGACGTTGCTCGACACCTCGAAGCGTGAAGAACGGCCGTCCCGCTGTCCCCGGAACGAACCAAGATCAGCAGGTCGGGTGACCAGCGAGGTTAAACAAAAAGCTCAGACGGCGGCGGATAACCGTCTGCACCCGGACCAGGGTCCAGCGTTCGTCTTCGAAGCCGTGCGCCGACGGTCCCTTGCCGAGTTCTTCCTCGAGCACGGCGAACTGGGCATCAGTGACGGTCGGGGAGTTCGCCGGGCCCGCGGAGCGCAAGGCCACCAGGCCGCCCTCGCGCCAGGCACGGCGCCAGGCACGGCGCCAGCGTTCCACCGACCGGACACTCACCCGCAGATCCTTCGCGATCACCACGGTCTTCTCACCCGCGGCAAACCGCTCGCCGGCCTGAAGCCGGATCCCCTCACGAAACGCCCGACGCTCAGCGGTCAGGCCCCCACCCTCCGGATAACGCATACCACCGGCATACCGCAGGGATCATCAACCGTCACCACCCGACGACAACCCGAAACCCTCAGTTATTGCCGCCGCACGGCAGTACGCGGACAGATCCGCGGGGCGCGGCTTCGTACGGTAAGGAGTGCCAGGCCGCAGCATTTTGGACGTGGCGAACGTCTGTGGGGGCGCCATCCGGCGCAGGGCTGGCCGGGCCGGTCGTCCGTCCTGCGGCTGTGGCATCACCTATGTGGGACCTCGTCGCACGTGTAGAAAGGCGTCAAGATCCACCAGCGGATCCCCGTACGTTTGATCGATCGCCTATCGTGAGCCGTTGATCATGTGACCGGTGAGCAGTATGGGCCGATTGCGCGTTGAGGCGCACGGGGGTGTCGAGGATGTCGTTCGAGGATGAGTGGGCCGGGCATAGATCGGCCGTCTCCATGAGGCTGAACCAGGCCGGCGGCGGGGGCGTTTCCGCGGCTGCGAAGGGGCTCGGCTGACTACGTGGTGGTGGACGACGAGCTCGGTGATATCGGGCATGCCGCGTTCGGTCTGTTCAACGGGCTCGCGTCGGGCGGGAAGCACGCGAACGCGGCCAGCGAGAGCGCCGGTGCCACTCTGAAGGGTGACGGCTTCGGTACGGGTGATGCGCTCACCGAGGTGAACCGGACCTGGGAGACGCAGGTCAAGACCCTCCTCCAGGCATGTGCGCACATCTCCAACCACCTCGACTACACGAAGGCTTCCACGAAGGCCGAGGACGAACGGATCATGGCGCAACTGCGCATCGTCGGGCCTGTCGTGCCGGGCAGTGACGGTGCAGTGTCCGCTTCCCGCATCAGTGACTACTTCCGTTAAGGAGCCGCGGCGTGTCCACTTTCGAGCAGCTCCTCAATGCCAGCCTCGCTCCGATGAGTACCGCCGCCACTCAGTGGACGGAGATGATCGGCAAGCTGACGGCCCTGCGGACCGATGCGTCGGCGATGAAGGGCAAGGCTGACAAGGCCCTGTGGAAGGGTGAGAACGCCTCCGTGACGAAGGAGTTCGTCGGCAAGACGGCCAAGGAGTTCGGTGACGCCGTCGTCGAGGCCGAGTCCGTACGTGATCTCCTCCAGGACACCCACACCCTGCTCAAGTCGGCGCAGGATGATCTCAAGGCTACCTACGAGAACCCTCCGCCGGGAATCACCATTTACCCGAACGGCGTCCTCAGCCACCGCGTCCACCCCGACCGCCGGTCGAAGGACAGCACCGAGCCGCTCGCCACCGAGGCACAGTTCGATGCCCTGCGCAGCAAGATTGACGGCATTCTGCAGCGTGCCAACGAGGCGGACGAGCTGTGTGCCTGGGGGCTGCGCGCGCTGCTCAAGAACCACCCCAACGACTTCGGCAGCACCGACCTGGGCGGTGTCGCCGACGCAAAGAAGTTGCGCACGGAGCAGACGCAGCAGGCGGCGAACGGCCGCGAGGCCGCCACGCTCTACGCGCGCTGGGAGCACCTGGATGACAAGGAGCGCGAACGGCTGCTCACTCTTGTCGAGGGCGGCAAGGACTCGCCGGAGTTCTCTGTCGCACTCATGCAGAATCTCAGCTACGGCGGCCGTGAGGACCAGGACGCGGTGCTGCTGCTCGCCAGCAGTCTGGAGCACGGTGGCGTTGACGGGCAGGTGTCGGGGACCGATGCCCGGCTCTACAAGGCCCTGTCCGGGAGTCTCGCCACCGCCACCGGCCCCGATTCCCCGATCGGCTCTCCGGGCGGTGTCACCTCGGCCTGGACGGACAAGCTGATCGCCACGGCCCGTAACGGCAACGGCCTGCCCGACCGGCATCCCGGCCAGCTCAAGGGCGGGGCGTCGGGTCTGAGCGCCCTCACCGATTTGATGGCCGCCGACGCCGGGGACAAGCCGTACGACCCGAAGGACCCCAAGTCCAGCGTGTTCGCGAAGGACACCGGTGATCCGGTTTACAGCGAGGCGTTCCTGGGTGAGGTCGGCGACACCATCCGCGAGTGGGAGACCCACGACAAGGACGCCTACGACGGGGTAATGAAGAACTGGCAGGGCACGCAGGAGGACCCGGTGAAGGGTCTGATGAACGCGATGAGCCGCAACCCGTCCGCCGCCACCCACTACTTCGACCCGAACGCCACGGACAACCTGAAGTACTTCCTGGAGGACCGGGACTGGCCGGGGGGCGACGTTCAGGACAAGATGCCGGACGATTTGCAGCGGACTTCGGCCCGCGCCGAGTTCGGCGCCGCGATCGACGCCGCGGCCACCGGCAGGCCCCCGGGCAGTCCGCTGCACCCTGTTCCCGCTCACCACGACGGCGCCGAGAGTGCGATCTTCGACCGGATGATCGACCAGTACGCGGACGCGACGAAGAAAGACCAGAGCGCGGTGCCCCTCACGATGCGCATGAGCATGGGCGAGATGATCGGCGACTACGGCTCGGACGTGCACCAGATTCTCGGCAAGAACATGGACGGGCCCACCGAGTTCAACAACCTCGACATCGACCGCGGCGCCCTCACCCGGATCATCCGCTCCACCGCCGAGGACCCCCAGGCCTTCGGTGTCATCCACGCCTCGCAGAGCGCGGTAATCGCCGACGGGCTCGACCGGTTCCCCGCGGACTCCTACCGTAAGGAGGACCCAGAACTGCACGCCTGGGTCAAACAGTCCGCAGGGGTCCTCGGCCACCTTGACGGCGTACGCGGCGATGTCATCTTCGATCTCGGCCAGGCACAGAAGGACGCCAACGGCTGGAACAAGATGATGGACTATCACATCATCGGCGCGCCCCTGACGGCCATCCCCGTCGCCGGAGACGCTATCCAACGCGCGGTCGACGTCGGCACTGCCGCGTACATGAACGACCTCAACGCCAAGGTCGACGCCGAAACCCGCAACAACATGATCAACCACTTCGACAACGGCGAGAAGGAAATGAACGCCATGCTGCGCCAGATGGCAACGGACAAGGGGCTCTCCGCATCGGATCTCGACGCGAGCCCCGGCGAGTACGAAGACGGCCTCCAGCCAACCGCACAGCAGTGGTACCAGAACGGCATCAAGGACGCCGACCTGAAAATGGGAGAGCGGTACTGATGAAGAAGAAGTACCTCGTGCTCCCCGCCGTGCTCCTGATCGCGGCTGCCGCCCTCATCACCATCCGGGTGTGGCCGAGCACGCTCAAGGACATGCGTGCGCAGAACGTCTGCCTCGGCATGCTCACCAAAGAGACAGCCGGACTCCTGTACGACGGGAAGGGCGGCGAGCTGCTCGTGGACGAGGACAAAGGCACCGGCTCGCGGGCAGCGGACCCGGTGTTCTCCACCATCTGCTTCGTCGGACGCGCGACGGGCAAGAGCGCGACGACCTACCGGCTCCAGTACACCCTGGACGTCCGGCCCACCAACACCCTGAACGAACCTCCCAAGGGCGCCACCCAGATCGCCGGCGCGTCCGGGTGGGTGGGCCCGCGGCAGAGCGAGGTTCAGCTCCCCGCCTCCTGCCCGAAGAAAATGAAGACGGACACCGAACATGTCACCCTCACCCTGAAAATCGGCCCGGGCGTCATCGTGGCGGAGAACTGGAACGACGCCGCGCTCACAGCAGCCTCCCGCACCCTCGTGCTCGAGGCCGTCGACAACCTCGCCCGCCAATACGACTGCACGGCATAGAACCGACGGCGCCGCTCGCCCGGCACCGCGGACAGTGACCCGTCAAGGCTCGGCGTATGGATCACCAACACCAAGGCCCGGCGGGACAAGCTCGGCCCCGACCAGCAGGCCGCACTCAAGATGCTGGGCATGGGATGGGTGCAACCGGGCCTGTCACCGCGGGATACAACCCCGGGTGGGCCCGAAGGGGGCGTGCCCCGGCGGGACCCGGCCGCCGTCGCCCACACCGGGCCTGGAGTGCGCGCGGTCCTGTGGGCCCGCAGGTGCGCTACGGCTCAAGCCGCGGACGCCGGGTTCGCTGATTCGGCGGCGTGGCGGCGTTCGGCGTTGATCCGCTGCGCTTCCTCGAGCTGGTCCTCGAGGATGACGATCCGGCAGGCGGCCTCGACGGGAGTGCCCTGGTCGACGAGTTCCCGGGCACGGGCGGCGATCCGCAGCTGGTAGCGGGAGTAGCGGCGGTGCCCGCCCGCGGAGCGCAGCGGAGTGATGAGGCGGTGGTCGCCGAGGGCGCGCAGGAAGCTCTGGGTGGTGCCGAGCATGTCGGCGGCCAGGCCCATGGTGTAGGCGGGGTAGCCGTCGTCATCGAGACGCCCGAACGAGTCGTCTGCGGTCATCGCACCTCTCTGTGGAGCACGTGGAGGGGCCCTGGTGCCTATGGCACCAGGGCCCCGAAGGAACTACTCACACCATCTGCCGGCCCTGGTACTGCGCCGGCCTTCTCTTTCCGCCCACCCGACCAAAGCGAAAGTGTCGGGGGTGTGCGGGGATCGCGGATGCGTGACCGGAGACCACCTCACTAACGATGTCCTGCGGTACCCGGACTTGGTACTGCCCGCCCGGGCGATCCTGATGGCGCCTGGTCCCTCCGTTCATCCCTCTGGATCAATCACTTACTTACCAAACGGGAACTGCGAACTGCTGATACTGCGAACTGCTAGCAACGCGAATACTGCGGTGATACGGGTACTGCTCCTACTACTGCACTGCGAACTGCTTGTACCGCTGTGATGCGTACTACTTTTACTGCTGGTGTTGCGTACTGCTCGTGGCCTGTAAGAGCACCACCCTTCGGCAGCCAGCCCCGTCGCCCGTCCTGCGTCTGCTCTGACTTAGAACCCCACTGCCGAACCTCCCGGTGCGCGCGCCCGCAGCCGACGCCTTCACCGAGGTACCACTCCACTCAACTTCACTGCTGGGTACCGCGAACTGCACTTAATGGGTACTGCCACTGCATTAACTGGGTACTGCCACTGCGCTAACCGCAGTACTTCCTGTGGCGGCCCCTGATCACCGCGGGCCACCCGGTCCGGTCGTCAGTCCCGTCGCCGTCCTGCAACCGCCCTGGCTTCGACACTCCACCACCGCACCGTCATGCGAACTACAACCAGCTGTACTGCTTGTACTGCAACTGCTTGTACTGCTGCCCGGCAGTTCGTCTCTGCCAGGCCCTTCGGTCTCTCTGGGCTACGAGAGAAACCATAACCACACCACCGGCCAATGTCTACTCTGGCCGACACAGTTTTTTGGCGGCGGGTCAGTGAGCTAATCGGAGTCGTGGAGGGTTGCGCAGAGCCCGGGCCGGGCACGAGAACCAGGTAGGCGTAACCGGGCAGGGACCAGCCAGAGAGCAGGTGCGTCTGATGGAAACGGCGATCAGCGTCGGCGTGACACCTGTCCGGGCGGCCGCGGTCGCCGGTGCCCGCGAGGACGCCCGGGTCTTCTCGAAGTCCTCGGCCAGACCGGGATCGCGGCGGAGACCGCCGACACGGTGATGCTGGTCGTCTCCGAACCCCTGTCGACCATGCCCGCACACAACCAGTCGTTCAGCGTGGACCACGACGTCGAGCTGCCCCTGCCCACACCTGGCGAGGTCTGGACCGTGGGAGCCGTCATCCTCAACCACGACGGCAAAGCCTTCGCCCAAAAACGAAGTCCCCACCGCCGACTCTTCCCCGACACCTGGGACATCGTGGGAGGTCACGTCGAGGCCGGGGAAACCCTCCTCGAGGCTCTCGCGCGGGAGGTCGAGGAAGAGACCGGTTGGCGTGTTCGCCGCGTGCGGCGATTCCTTGGCTCCAGCACCTGGACCGGAGACGACGGCGCCGGACTCCGTCACGAGGCCGACTATCTCGTTGAGGTCGAAGGCGACTTGGACCATCCCAATCTGGAATGGTCCAAGCACTCCGCATACAGATGGTTCGGCCCCGACAACCTTGACCACCTCAAAGAGAACCGTGTGCCTGGCGAGTTCTTGGTCCACGACCTCATCGCACGAGCCGTGCAAGATCGCCCGGACAAGTCCTAGCCGCGCGGTCGCCTCCCCCGGCCGCGACGGAGCCCCGTAGCCGCCCGCACGGCCACCATCAAGACCCGCGCCATCCAGGCCCACTCCGGCGCCCACGCGGCCACCGCGTCCTCTTCTCCTTCTCTTGGAGGACGCACACGGCTGACCAACATCACGGCATGCCCGTCATGCCGGGGGCGCTCGAAGCCGTCGCTCAGGCGTACTTCACGCCCGGCCGAATGCTCGGGCTCGCATCATCGTTTCTTCCCTGTCAGCCCTGTGACCTGCCCGGAAAGGGCATCGGGTCTAAAGAGTGACGTGATGTGGATTCACTGGTAGCGGGATCTGAACCTCGCAATCATGGGTCCGCTTTCGCACTGAAAGCGGCGGCCTCACGGGTGGCGCAGCCCGGCCGCACCACGAGACGGAGGAGCTGGATTCATGTCCATGTCTGTTGTGAGCATCTGGGACAACGCCATGCCGGGCGCTCAGCCCGCGTACCCGAGGACTTCCGCGTGGGACGCCACGTGGCCCCTCGAAGGGGGAACCGCCTGGGTGTTCTACAGCACGCCGGGCCAGAGCCGGGTAAGGAAGCCGGTGATCCTCGCCGACGGGTTCTCCGCCGGGAAGAGCGATCCCGACGCCCTGTGGAACGCCCTGGAGAACGGCGAGTACCCCTTCGTATCCAATCTGCGGGAGGCCGGCTTCGACCTGGTGCTCCTCGGCTTCGACGAACGGTCCGCGTCCATCATCGACAACGCCGCCGTGGCGATCCAGTGCATCGAGAAGGCGATCGACGACCGCGAAGGGACCGCCAAGCTGACGGTCGGCGGTTTCAGCATGGGCGGCCTGGTAACGCGTTACGCCCTCGCGAAGATGCAGGACGACGGTGACGACCACCAGACCTCGACCTACCTCTCCTACGACACACCTCACCGTGGCGCCTGGCTGCCGATCGGGGTACAGGCGTTCGCGCACTGGGTGAAGGACAACTGGGGCTCGATCCCGGGGTTCGGCGAACTCCTCGGCAGCTTCTCCGTGCTGGTCAACAGCCCGGCCGCCCGAGAGCTGCTGCGCTGGCACATCGGTACCGTCGGCGCCGAGGCCCGCCAGGACCAGGCCCGCACCGACTTTCTCGCCGAACTCGAACGGGTCGGCGGCTGGCCCGAGGGCGTACGGCGGCTCGGTGTCGGAAACGGGACGGGGACCGGCGCCGGAAACGACATCCCGGCCGGCACGACGGCGGTGAGCACCACCGGTCAGGAGCTGACGGGCACTCATCTGGACACGCAGAACATGGGAGACCAGATCGTCGCCGTCCTGAAGAAGGCCGGCGCCGTCGAGATCCCGATCAGCACCAGCGGCCTGCCCGACATCGACGGCGCTCCCGGCGGCCTGTTCCCCGAAGCGCACAACCTCCCGGGCCACCCCGGCAACTTCGGAACCGCCGCCTTCCTGGCCGGGCTCCTCGAAGGCCAGCCAGCCGAACTCACCTACAACACGAGCACGTTCGTCCCGAGCGTCAGCGCAGTGGCGGCGGGCGACATCGACGACCACGACACGCTGTACAGCAAGATCAACCCCGCCGACAGCGAACTCGACGCCTTCATGTGCGCCAGCGAAAACGAGGGACACACACTGATGACCGAGGAACTCGGCGAGTGGATCCTGACCAAGCTCCAGGGCGAATAACCCACTGCCGCGACGATGACCGGCTCCCGGTCCCGGCACGACCGAGGGGACCCGGGACCCGGGATCCGGTCATCAAGCCGTCCGGCCGCGGCCGGTGACGAGGGGGTCGACGTAGCGGGGCCGGACCGGCCGCTCACCGCCAACGAGGTCACGCACTCCTGGACCGGTGAGGTGTCCGTCGACGAGTGCCTGGACCCGTCCGAGCGGGTCCGGCTGGCCTTCGGGCCGCTGGACCTCCTCGACCCCGTGCCCTGGCCCACGGACCGGTCTGCACGGGGGCGGTCACGACCTAACCGGCGGCCGGGGAAGAAGCGCCAGATGGACCCGTGCCGAGGCCGACCCCGTCAGCATGGGGCGCTCCGGTGTCTTGCGTAGCGGGCAGACAGTACGGGCCTTCCCGGTACATGCAATCCGAATCGTGCGTGAAACTGTCCGGCGCAAGCCCGCAGGTGACGTACTGACAGTCGTACTCCGCCGATTCCACAGGCCGTCTCCTCCTCAGGCAGGCACGGTAGTCACCCTATACACGCCATCCACCATGGTTCAGGACAGAGCCGGCCCTTCGGTCCGGTGTCTGGCACTCCAACGGCTGGGCAAGCGCCCCCTGCCTTGCACGCCAGACACGCTATTTCCGCCAGAATCTCGACCGACTGCGAGGTAGTCCCTGTGCGAGAATCTTGAACGCATTCAAATAAGCGAGGGGCCAGTGGGGGACGTGACGACCGTGGGGCAGCATCCAGAGGGATCGATACAGGGCGGCCACCAACCCCGCAGACTCGCACCGAGGACCTTCTCTTGACCCCGTACTCCCTGGCGTTCTACGTGGACGTCGTCACCACCGGCAGTCTGCTCGGCGTGGGCCCCGCGGATTCTCCCGACCGTGTCACCGAGGCCCTCGGTTCGTCCTTCGCCGAGAACAGCTTCGGCAAGGGCAGCATGTTCCGTGACTACGGCCTCGCCGAGTTCTCCTGGGAACGCACTTCCGGCAGCGCCCCCTGGACAGGCCTCCACGTCACCTTGCAGGTACACCGACTCGCCTACCGGGACCCCCACGTCGTCAACGACGCACTGCGCGCCCGATACGGACGGTTCGCCCACCGGCTCCGGTTCGACACACTCCGGCGCCTGCTGGAACGGCGCGGCGTCCCGCTCGGAGAGATCCCGGAATACCCCTGCAACGCCCCGTACTTCCGAACGTTCTGGCAGCCCGACTCGCGCGTCGCCGTCACCGTCATCGGCGCCCACGGCGAAAACAGCACCCCGGACAACCTGCGAGTCGGCGACGTGTACAGCATCCGGGCTCCGATGACCCCCGAAGAAGTAACCGCACTGCGGGCGCGAGCCGGGTAGCGCGCCGACACCCTCGGCGGAACGGACGACCGCGCGGGTCGGGCGGCGAATACCGACAACAGCACCCGATCACACCAGCCGAGCGGCCTGCCTCATTCTGAAATGCGGAGAGCGACCAGCGCCAGGAAGGCCCCGGCCTCATCGGCTCTGCTGTGCTCGCGTGGCTTCGGGTCGCGCGGCGTCGGGGCGGGGATCCTGGCGCCATGGCCAAAGGACACTTTGACGTGTGGGCGGGCGGGCCCGCCTACGAGCGGTACATGGGTCGGTGGAGCCGTCTTGTCGCTGCGGAGTTCGCCGCATGGCTCGACTGCCCCGAGGGGCTGCGGTGGGTGGACGTGGGGTGCGGCACCGGTGTCCTGTCCGCTGCGGTGACCGCGCGGTGCCGGCCCCTGTCGATGGTGGGGATCGACCGGTCCGAGGGCTTCGTGGCGTCAGCCCGAGCCACGGCCGCGCGCTCCGCGCACTTCATCGTGGCGGACGCGATGTCGCTTCCGGTGCGGAACGGAGCGTGCGATGCGGCCATCAGTGGTCTGGCCCTGAACTTCCTTCCCGCGCCCACTGCCGGAGTAGCCGAGATGGCCCGGGCGGTCCGGCCGGGCGGCCTGGTCGCCGCGTACGTGTGGGACTACGCCGACGGCATGGGCCTCATCCGTCATTTCTGGGACGCCGCCATCGAGGTGGATCCCGGCGCGGCGGCGCTGGACGAGGGCCGCCGGTTCCCGGTGTGCCGTCCGGAGCGGCTGCGCGCGGTGTGGGCCGACGCCGGGCTCCGCGATGTGTCGACCCTCGCGATCGAGGTGCCCACCCTGTTCACCGACTTCGCGGACCTGTGGGAGCCCTTCCTGGCTGGGCAGGGCCCCGCGCCGGGTTACGTGGCCTCCCTCACGCCGGCCGACCGGAACCGGGTGCGTGACGCCCTCGGCGCGGCGGTCCCCAGGAGGCCGGACGGTTCCATCGCGCTGATCGCCCGGGCCTGGGCGGTGAGCGGCCGCAGGCCGGTCCACGCCGAGTCGGGTTGAGGACCGCCCCCGGATCCTCCGACCGGTTCGGACCGGTTCGGACCGGTTCGGACCGGTCTTGACGCCGAAAATCGGCGTCTCGCATGCCCGGGCGGTCGGATAAGAAACACATAAGATCGAACGCATGGGCGGGGAGGGGCCGGGCAAGCGAGGGCTCGGAGGTTGATAACTATGGTTCCCCTGCTTCTCGTTCTTCTACTGGCTCTGATCCTCTTCGGCGCGGGATTCGCGGTGAAGATCCTCTGGTGGGTCGCCATCGCGGTCCTGGTCCTGTGGCTCATCGGCTTCGTCGCCCGCCCCGCGGGCGGCAGCGGCCGCTGGTACCGCTGGTAGCGGCGCCACGGCCGTACGAGGTCGCACACAGCGTGGCGGTGGCCCGTCACCCCGTTCGAAATCGGGGTGACGGGCCACCGTCATGCCGTCATGTTCCGGTTCCAGAGGATCCGGTGACGCTTTCTTCCACGGTCAGGCCGGTCGCCGCGGCCGCCTCGGGGTGGGCGGCCGTCAGCGAGCGGAGTGGACCTGGAGTGCGACGCGCACCGCTGACTCCACGGCTCCCTCGATCCAGGCGGGTTTGAGGGACGTGTGGTCACCGGCGAAGTGCAGTGGGCCTTCGGGGGTGGCGATGTGGGGGAACAGCTCGGTGTGCTGGCCGGGGAGGAGGACGGACGCCTCGCCGTAGGCGTAGGGGTCGCGTGCCCAGCTCTGGGTCCGCCCGGCGCCGGTGTAGAAGATCTCGATGCGCTGGCCGTAGATCTCCTGCAGACCGGTCAGGGCGTGGGGGTAGCGGGCGTCGTCGTCGAAGGCGTCCCAGCGCATCGCGTCGTCCGCCCAGGTGTAGGAGGCGAGCACGACACCTCCCGGGCTGCCGGGCACGGAGTGGGAGGGGTTGAAAGTGAACCTGTTGGGATTGTCGCTGACCGATCCTCCGCCCAGACTGGCCACAGCGCCCGGCTGGTCGCGGGTGACGGAGCGGTAGGCGGCGTAGAAGGCGCGCTGGTTGGCGGAGAGGCGCTCACCGGTGACGGAGTCGTGGCGGCCCAGGAGGCTGCCGTCGGCGGGGGCCAGGCCCTTGCCGTAGGAGTCGTACAGCCCCGGGGCGATGGTGGCGAGTTCCCGCTTCCAGTCCTCCTCGCTGAACTCCCACCAGCGGCCGCTGAATTCGAAGAGGACCTTGGTCGCACTGCCGTAGTGGAGTTCGGTGACGGCCCTGCGCTTGCCGTACGACATGAGGGGAGCGACCTGGATGTGCCGCAGTCCCGAGAAGGGCACGGTGATGACGGCGAGGTCCGCGGTGAACTGCTCACGGACCGGGGCGCCTTCGCGTCCCTCCGACACGGTGTCGACCCATACGTGTGATCCCTCGGCGCTCACGTGAGGGGTTTCGGGGTGGGGGCGGGACGGGTCCCAGTACTCGATCCTGGTGACGCGGCGGTCGAAGCGGATGCACTCCCGGACCTCCTTCAGCAGGGCGTCGGGCAGCGCGGCGGTGCCGCCCCGCAGCTCCCAGAAGGCGGTATCGGGGCTGATGAGGGCCGCGTCGAGAAAGCTGTGGATGAACGAGAGCGGAAGCCGTGAGGTGAGGGACCCGCATGGCCCCGGCCTCCGCCTACTGGCGCGGATCGGCGAACGGCTGCTCGGCCCGCTCGTGGCCACCGGTCCTGAACGTCTTGATCCTGCCGCCCACGCGGTTGCCGTTGGCCTCCACGAGCGTGACCGTGTGCCCCGCGCGCCGCAACAGCAGCGCCGCGACCAGCCCCGCCGGGCCGGCCCCTACGACCAGTACCTTCTTCGGCGGAGCGGGCGACCGGGGAAGGCCGTTGCCCACCAGCGCGTTGCGGTAGGACGGGACCAGGTCCTGGCCGTCAGGTCCTCGCATCAGCAGCGCTCGCGCCACCTCGAGGCAGCGCTGGGACAGCGATGCGGTCGCTGCCGGGGTCACGAGGGCGGCCTCGGGCACGGAGGCCGCCGCCGGTGCGGGCGCGCTCGCGGTGATCGCCGCCGCCACCGCGGCGGCGGCGACGGTAAAACCGCGCCGGGAAAGGGAATTGGGCCGGGGCGAATTCCCGGACGGTCGCGGTGATCGCATGGCGTGCATGGCTTCACCATGCAGCGCTCGCGCCGGTCACCTACTGCCGCGCTGACACGTACAGCCCTCTTTACCTCAGACGGCTCATGGGCGACCGGGCTTTGGGACCGTACGCGTCAGGTGGCCGCGTCGAGCTGATCGAACCGCGTCAGGGTCTGGCGATAGGCGTCCGGCTCGATGCCGAGAGGCGGGGTGAAGGAGTACTGAAGACTCGACACCAAATACACTCCGAAACCGAGCACGGTACCCAGCAGAATCATCACCAGCATGTGCCGTGGACCGGCGTTGATACCGACGAGCGCCGGAAACAGCACGACGAGTACAGCCGTGGAGATCAGAGCGTAGAAAATCGGATCCGGGACGGCCCACCGCATGTCGCTGGACCGTTGGTTCCGCGCCGTGGCCACGCTGTCCAGCGCGGCGCTGACCGTATCCTGGACGCTCGTCTGCTCGTCGTTCGCTCCCCGCGCACGCGTGATGGTCAGCCGCGCCTGGTCGAGCATGCCGGAGGCCTGTGGGCTCATCTGCTGGCCCCGCATGAGAGACCACTCAGGTCCGGCCACCTCTTGGGTGTACGCCCGCAGCTGCTTACGGGCCGGTAGGCGCAGAGCCGCCGGAAACTCGCCGGCATTGACGTAGGCCGCCTCCAGCCCTCGTGCCTCCTGGTAGGTGTGGTCACTCGCGGCATTGCGCTGCTGCCAGGAACTGGCCACCAGGAAAGCTGCCGTCAGCACGAAGAGTGCCAGAGTCGCGCTTCCCACGAACCCCAGGGCGGGAGCCTCCAGGTGCGCCTTCTTGGAGGCCTCGCTGCGGGACAGCGCCCACGTCAGGCCACATGCCGCGGCCGCACCCAGGAGTGCGTACACGATACCCACGCCGAACATGTCAGTCCCTTTTCCCCTGAGATTTCGATGTGCGGGATCCGGAGCTCATCGCAGCGAGGAGGGCGGGAACCAGCACGATCATGAGGGCCACGAAAGCCCAGTCCAGACTGTCTCCGAGCGGTTCGCGCCGCGGTTGGGACCGGGGGTCGGACAGGGCCACGCCCGGGGGCAGCGCGGTGGTGGCGGCCCGGGAGGTGGCCGCGGTGGTGGGCGGGGTGACCGATGGGGCGGCGGATCGGGGGTTGGGCGCCGGGGCGGCAGCACCCGCGCCCAGGAGGAATTGCCTCCCGGGTGCGGGAACGCCCGGTGGCGGGGGTTGCGCACCAGTCGCCGGGGCGCCGACGGCGGCGGACCCGGCTTCATCCGCCGGCGGCTGGGCGGGGGCGCCGGGCGCCGGGGCGTTGGGGGCCGGGGCGTTGGGGGGAGACACGCTGCCGGGGGCGGGGCGAGGGGCCGTCCCGTCGCGCGGCGGGGCGACACGGCGGGACGGGCCACGGGGAGGGGTGCTGCCGGGGGCCGCCCCGCGGGGCGGGGTGTTGCTGCCGGGGGCCGTGCCACGCGGCGGGGCGGTGCCGGGGGGCCGGGGCCTTCCGGTTCCCTGACCGGGGACGGCCGGGCCGGGCGTCGGGGGCGGGGGCGGGGTGGGTACGGAATAGCCTGCGGCTGCCTGGGCGGCGAGGTCGAGCGGGGGCAGCATCGACCCCGTCGTGGACACGGCCCGGTCCGGGGTCGTCCCGGACGCCCGCGCGACGGACTCGTGCCGACCGGGCCGGGCCGGAGCCGGGGCCCAGCACTCGACGCTCGCCCCGGCCGGCAGACGGTGGGGAAGGCCCGCCCCCGCCGCGGAGCACTTCAGCGGCCCGGCGGTACGCAACAGCGGGTCCCGCAATCGCAGGTTCTCCAGGTCGGCGGGACCCGCGTACGTCAGACGGTAGGAGAGACGTTTCTGCGACGCGGAACGCTGAAGGGTCAAGGCTGAGGCGTGGGCTTCGTATCCCGCGGCGACCGAGGCCCGGGAAGCACCGTATCCCTCCCATGTCGGCACGCCCGTCGCCGTGACCCGGCCGAGGTGACGGCCCGCCAGGGCGGGGAGGGTCGCGCGGCAGGTCATCGTGCCCAGCGGCTCCATGGACGTTCGGGGGCACCGTGCGAGTCCACCGGCTACCTGCGCATCCCGCACCTCGACATCCCCCAGGCCGTATTCCGCGAAATTTCGCAGACGATATACGCGGATCAGCTGCTGCCCCTCTCGGACCTGGACTCCAGGGGCCGATACGCTATTCGTCGAGACCGACATCCTGAGCACGTCCCCGTCTCCACCGCCCATGGGCGCCGCCGACCCGAGCAGACACGCGCCGATACCGAACAGCGCCGTGACCCGCGCCATTCCGGACAGCTTGTGGCGGAAACTCATATCAGCATTATGTAATCCGAAGATCCATTCGGGCATTCGCCGCGCGGAAGGCCACCGGCGGACCGGTTCGGCCAGGAGCCGGCCCACTGGGTCAGAGATGGCTGGTCTCGTCGTAGAGCCTGAAATGCCACCACTCACCCCCGCGCCACGCATGGCGACGGGCGTACGGGTCCGGGAGCGTCCTGCGCCGCAGTTCTTCGTCGAGTCCGGTGAGCAGGGCCGTCAGTTCCCGGCGCGCCACCGGCGGCAGGCACACCGCCACGGCCTCCAGAAGGTCCCGGACGACGGACACGTCTTCTTGCGGCTCGCATCCGTCACAGGGGCACCGGGATCTACGGAGGTAGAGATACCGGCCCGAGGCGGCGAGGAACCCTCGATAGGAACGCAGGCCGGCCTCGGTCACTCCGGGCCACAGCCCGTTCTCGCCACGACGCCGGGTCTCCACCCGGTGGATCGCGGACGTGGTCCGTGGTGAGAGGCCCTCGATGCGCGCCGGCCAGGGAAGGGGCTGGCGGGGAGCATCCATCCACCACGGAGCGGCCCACGCGAACTGGCACGGGGGCTTCCACTGCTGCGCACGCAGCACACTCGGCCGTCTACGCGGCATGAGCCTTTCGGGTCGTCAGCACGCCACGATCATCACATGTGTTTCCGGTCCACTGGCGCGCGCGTGGCACGGGAGTTGCCCGTCTCGCACTCGGGCAGGTGGTACGTGACGGGTGGGGATCCCGCGGTCGGCGAGGACCGTGCGTTCCGGCTGGACCGTATTGCCGAGGCGCGGACTCTGCCCGGCTCGTTCGTCCCGCCCGCCGGGTTCGATCCGGTGGAACGCGTCCTGTCGGGGCTCGCCTCGCTCGACCGTCCGTTCGCCATCGAGCGGCCGGACGAGCTGCGCGGGCTCGTCACCGCGTACGCCGCGCGGCTCGCGGAGTCGGCCCGCAGGCGGCCGCCTCACGGGTGAGTGGCGGTCGTGATCCGTTCCGCCCCCCTGCGGTGGCGGGCGGCGCGCGGGTTGGCTGTCCCTGGACGACATCGGCCGCACGAGCGGCGGGGCAGCTCGGCGCTCTCCTGCCCGGGAGGCGCCGAGCTGCCCCGCAGGTTCCTCGGGAAGGTGAGCAACCTCCGGCCCGGTGGCACGTCGTACGGGGAAAAGGGCCGGTCACCTCCGGCCCGACAGCATCGATCGGCGCGGTCTGTTCGGGCAGCCGTCGCCTTCTCCGCACGCGCCGTGAAAGGCAACGATGTCAGCCATGTACCGGGTGTTCCCGCGCAAGACCGTCGTCACGGCGGTTCTCCTGTTGAGTGCGACCACGGCGGCGCTCTCGCCGCCCGGCGCGGCCGTCGCCGCGGAACGCGATTCCGTCACCACGCATTCCGGTGCCGGCACGGAAGAGGAGCGCCGGCAGGTCGAGGGTTACTGGACCCCGGCGCGCATGAAGCTGGCGGGCGCCCTGGTCCCCGAGATCACCCCGGTGCCCGAGGACGACAACACGCCCGATGATCCGCGTCCGTTGCCCGCCGGCACGCTGGACCCCGGGGCTACCTGGACGCACGGGGGCGCGGTGGACCAGAGCGTCGGGCGGCTCTTCTTCACCTTCTCCGACGGCTACGACGGCAGCTGCACCGCGACGGTCGTCAACAGTGCGAACCGCAGCGCCGTCATGACCGCGGCGCACTGCCTGAGGGGTGTCGGGGATCCCGCTGCCGACGGCACCTGGCACCACAACCTCTACTTCGTGCCCGGCTACCGCAACGGCACGAAGCCGCTCGGTGGCTTCAGTGTCAGGAGCGCGGCCACGTCGTCCCGGTGGAACGCCGATCCGGGCGGGACGACCTCGCAGGACATCGCGGTCGCCGGGTACGACACGGGGATGGCCGTCGCCAACCCGTCCGCCGGGGGGCGCAGGATCGCGGATGTCACGGGAAGCCAGAGGATCGCCTTCACCAAGCCGGTCGAGGGCGAGTTCATCCACACCTTCGGATACCCGAAGGGGCGGCTCAACGACCCGGGCGTCGCGTACGCCGGATCACGCATGATCCACTGCGCCGGGCCGGCCCGGCAGGGTCCCAAGGCGCCGCTGCTGTGGGGTGAGGCCTGCGACATGTCGAGCGGGGCGAGCGGCGGTCCGCACTTCGCCCGGTTCGATCCTCGGACCGGTACCGGGACCGTCGTCGGAGTCACCACGACGGGCGCCGACCTCGCGGGCGGCCAGACGCCCACGCTCTACGCCACGCGCCTGGGCGACAGCGCCCGCCACCTCTATGACTGGGCGCGGACGCGTTCGCTCTGACCCCGGGGGCGCGTTCCGCCCGGCCGGGCGGGGCTTGCCGGGTGAGCGTCCCGTCGCCTCGATCGCCGATCGGCGTGAGCGCTGTGCTCTGATGGGTGGGGTCGGGCCGGGTCGGCCCGGCGGACGGACAGGTGGGAGAGGGAGAGCCGATGACTTTGCAGGAAGGCCAGCGGGTGGCGCTGGCCGCGGACGTCAGGCTGGGCGAACTGGGTGGGGGCGAGGAGGGCTCCTCCGGGTTCCTGGTCCTGGGCGCGGGTACGGGAGGGGTCGTCGAGGGCGTGGTCGAGCACCATCACGAGAGCGACGACGTACGCGAGTACGCGCGGCTCGGATCGCTGCTCGACAGCTTCGGCCACGAGATGCCGGCGGAGAGCAGGAAGCAGCTCGAGGAGAAGGTCGCCTCCCTGAAGCCCGCGTGGACCGCGTTCCAGGAGCAGGGGCCCCGGGTGACAGTGCGGGTCCGGTTCGACAGCGGGTTCATCCTCGACGGTGTGGGCGAGGACCTCTTCGGTCCTGTCTGAGACGGGCCGTGCCAGGGGTCCCGAGGGCGGCGCATGACAGCTGTCATGGTGGAGAGTTGACCCGCGGCCCCTGCCTCCAGTGCGCTCCCCCGCGCAAAAATGTGGATCACTACACCGACCACGGGGGCAGCAGCGTGAACATCCTGAAGAAGACCGGCAGCAGTGCCGACGGCAGCGCCGACAGCAGTGTCCGGACTCCCGCCGACTACCGGCTGCCCGTCTGGTTCTTCGCGTTCGAAGGTGTTCTCGCCGCCGCCTTCGACATCCTGCAGGGGTTCCCCGCGGCCTGGCCCGTGCCGCTGGTCCTGCTGATCGTGAACATCACCCTCTCGCTGACCATGCGGGGCCGGGGCGAGGACCGCGCGACGGGGGGCGGCCGGATACGGACCGGCATACGTTCCACAGCAACCCGGCCCGGTCCCCGCGGGGGTTTCCCGGGGGGTTGACCGTGTCCCCTTGGGGTGGGCGACGGGTGGGTCATCGACCTGGGCGGCGGGAGGGGCGAGGCTCGTCGGTGTGATGGCGCCGGGTTCGTCCCGTTCCCGGCGCTCCCCCGGCAGAAGGGAACACGGCATGCGTGACAGGCGGAGGTTCGCGAGGGCGTGGATGGTGGCCGCGGGCGGGGCGCTGCTGGTGGTGGCGACGACCGGGGCGGCGCACGCCGAGGGCGGGGCCGTACGGGGGTACGTACAGCGGTGTACGGACCTCGGCAACGGGAGCCTGTGCATCGACGTCAACGGCAGGGTCGGGGCGTCGGGCGTGATCGGCGTCGGGTACTGGAAGCGGGCGGGGTCCGCGGTGCACGTGCGGCTCGGGTGGCAGAACACCACGGGGGGCGGCGCGAACTTCAGCAAGAACGTGCACGGTCCGCTGGTGCCGGGGACCGACACCGGCACCGAGACCTGGTCGACGTACCTCGCCGCGGGGTGTGTCTACCCGCTGATCGAGGTGGTGGGGCAGGGCACGCTCAAGGGCAAGGAGGTCTGCGTACCGGCCTGATCGGGTCCGTGTACCCGCCCGGTTTCTTAGGACCCCCCTGACCGCCTGTACGCCCCCCGTTCGCCCGTACGTCGGATTCGCGTCGCCCGGGGAGAGGAAGTTTCCGGCCATGGACCTTCCTGATTTCGGTATCCCGAAGAAGCTCGTCGCGCGGATGAGCATGGCCGAGCAGCACGACTACCTGCGCTCGAAGCTGACGCGGCGTGGGGCGCTGCGGGCGGGCGCGGTCACCGCGGCCGTGGCCGGTGTCGGCCTCGGCGCGGGCGCGGCCTCGCCCGCCCACGCGGCGCCCGCTCTGGTGACGTCGGGCGAACGGCGCGGGGTGGACGGGTCGCTGACCGCGCCGTTCGCGCGGCACCTGCAGTTCGGCGCGGACCCGAAGACGCAGATGCGGGTCTCCTGGCAGGTGCCGTTCGCGGTCAGGAATCCGTACCTGCGGGTCGGTACCAGTCCCTGGGCACTCAGCCGGAAGATCGACGCCGAGGTGCGGCACCTGAGCACCCCCGTCCTGAACGGCGGCAAGATCGCGGCGGCCGAGCAGTTCTACCTGCACGCGGGGCTGGACCGGCTGCGGCCGGGACAGACGTACTACTACGGCGTCGGCCACGACGGGTTCGACCCGGCGGACCACCGGAACCTGGGCACGCTCGGCACCTTCACCACCGCGCCCGCGCGCCCCGGGAACTTCACCTTCACCGCCTTCGGCGACCAGGGCGTGAGCTATCACGCGCTGGGCAACGACGCGGTGCTGCTGGCCCAGAACCCGTCCTTCCACCTGCACGCGGGTGACATCTGCTACGCCGACTCCGCGGGTTCGGGGACCACGGGCGACACGTACGACGCGCGGACCTGGGACCAGTTCCTCGCGCAGACGGAGACGGTCGCCAAGAGCGTGCCGTGGATGGTGACGACCGGCAACCACGACATGGAGGCCTGGTACTCGCCGCAGGGCTACGGCGGGCAGAACGCCCGCTGGTCCCTGCCGGACAACGGCCCGGACCCGGTCAACCAGCCCGGCGTGTACTCGTTCGTGCACGGCAACGTGGGGGTGATCGCACTCGACGCCAATGACGTCTCGTACGAGATCCCCGCCAACTTCGGCATCAGCGGCGGCAAGCAGACCGCGTGGCTGGACCGGCGCCTGGGCGAGCTGCGGCACCACCCCGACGTCGACTTCGTCGTGGTGTTCTTCCACCACTGCGCGTTCTCGACGACCAGCTCGCACGCCTCGGAGGGCGGGGTGCGCGACGTGTGGGTGCCGCTGTTCGAGAAGCACCAGGTGGACCTGGTCATCAACGGCCACAACCACGTGTACGAGCGCACCGACGCCATCAAGGGCAACAAGGTCGGCCGCAAGGTGCCGATCGGCGAGCGCACCGACCCGACGAAGGACGGCATCGTGTACGTCACGGCGGGTGCGGCGGGGCGTTCGCTGTACAGCTTCCCGGTGCCGGACTCGTACGAGGGCCATGTCGCGGACCGCGACAGCGTGGACACCTACCGGTGGGTCAAGGGCGGTGCGAAGGCGACCGAGACCGTCGAGTGGTCGCGGGTGCGGTACACCAACTACTCGTTCCTCGCGGTGGAGGTGGAGGCCGGGCGGCACCCGAAGCTGACGGTCAGCGCGCTCGCGGAGTCGGGGCAGCGGGTGGACCACTTCGAGATCCAGCGCGGGCGCTAGGCGGGGGGTAGGCGGGGGGGTAGGCGGGCGGGGCCGGGGGTCCCCGCCCCCGCCCGGGGCGCGTCAGCCCGGGGAGCCGACGGCGCAGATCGCGAGCGGGGTGGCGCGGCGGGGGTCGAGGGCGTTGCCGACCAGGTGCCAGACGTTGAGGTCGTACGCCTCGCCGATGTGGCCGACCGGGTCGAGCGGGCAGGAGTCCTGGACGTACTGGTTCTTGACGCCGGGTTCGCGGACGAAGGCCGTTTCCGTGGGGGTGACGAGTTCGTCGTAGCGCGAGGAGATGATCGTGTACGCGATCCCGGGCTGGGCCACCGGGCCGTCGTTGAGGGCGGTGACCGCGGGGCCGCCGGGGAACTCGTCGGACAGGACCGGGAAGCCGAGGGTGGCCGCGATGGTGTCGAGGGTGCCGGGTCCGAGGACCTTGTTCCCGAGGTCGACCAGGCGGGAGGCGTCCGTGCCGTGGGTGGGGGGCGCGATGGCGACGACCGCCTTGATGTGCGGCTGGATGCCCTGCATCTTGGCGAGGTAGAGGGCCTGGAGGCCGCCCTCGGAGTGGCCTACGACGCTGACCTGGGCCGCGCCGGTGGCGGCGCGCACCCGCTCGGCGTACTCCTTGATCTCGACGTTGGAGAGCGCCACCGGCTTGAGGCCGCCGACCAGCGGGAAGCCGTCGTAGGCGCCGTAGGTGAGGGCGAAGGTGCAGTAGCCGCGGGCGGCGAGGTCGGCCTGGAGGTAGTTGAGGTCCTCGTACCAGGTGGCGAAGGTGCCGTGGAGGAGGACGACCGGTTCGGGGTGGGCGGCGCTGGGGCGGCAGGAGAAGTCGTTGACGCCGCCGGAGGCCGCGGGCGCCGCGTCGGCGTGGTGGGCGGGGGCGGCGGTGGCCGCCGCCAGGGCGAGGGCCAGCGGGAGGGCGGCCCGGGCGAGCCACCGGCGGAGGGGGTGCGCTGTCGCTGTCGCTGTCATCGGAACGCTCCTGGGGGGATGGGCCGTTCTGGTCGGATCGCGGGCTGGTCGGATCGTGGGCTGGTCGGGTCGCGGGCTGGTCGGACTGCACAGGATGCTCCGGTGGGGTGGCCGTGTCCCCTGGCGGTACGCGCATAAAGCTTCCTCCCGCGTTTGTGCGCGGTGACAATGTGCGGATGGACGAGTCCGGTTTCGCCGCGTCGTTGCTGCCCCGGGCCGGGGAGATCGCCGCGGCCACCGTCGCCCGGCTGACCGCCGCGATCCCGGCCTACCGGCTGCTGCCCGGCAGCGTGATCGACGGGGACCTGCTCGCGAACACCGAGGCGGTGCTGCGGCTGTTCCTCACCACCTTGGCCGAGGGGCGGCTGCCCGACGCGGCGGAGCTGGCCGCGCCGGTCGCGTGGGGGGCGGAGCGGGCGCGGGACGGGGTGCCGCTGGAGGCGGTGCTGCGGGTGTACTCGCTCGGGGCGGGCGAGGCGTGGCGGCTGGCCGTCCCGGAGGGCGGGGCGGGGATCGATCCGTACGTACTGGGGACGCGGCTGCTCGCCTTCCTCGCGGAGGTGATGCCGAAGGTCGCGCAGGCGTACGTACGGGAGCAGGCCGACCTCGACTGGGAGCAGCGCGAGCACGGGCGGGACCTGGCCGATGTCCTGCTGGCCGGGCGTCCGGCGCGGCGGGCGGCGGAGCGGTACGGGCGCACGCTGGCCCAGCGGTACGACGTGGTGGTCTTCCGGCTGCCGGAGGCGCAGGGGGGTGTGACGACCGGGGTGCTGAGGGCGGTACGGTCCGAACTCGACCGGGATCCTGGGGTGTTGGCGACGCTCAAGGGGGAGGGCGGGGTGCTGCTGGTACCCGTGGCGGAGGAGGGTTGCGGGGCCGGTCCGGAGCGGGGGCGGCGGGGCCGGGGTGAGCGCGCGGAGCGGGGCGAGCCGGTGCGGGCGGGCGGGGCGCGGCGGGTGCTCGGGCGGCTGGAGGCGGCGACGGGGCTGCGCTGCCTGGCGGCGGCGGCCGTCGCGGGCGGGCACGCCGCGATCGCGCAGGCGCACACCGAGGCGGCCGAGGTGCTGGCGCTGGCGGAGACCCTGGGGCGGGAGCCGGGGCTGTACCGGCTCGGTGATCTGGCCGTGGAGTACCAGCTGGTCCAGCCGGGCCCGGCGCGCGACGCGCTGGCCGGGACGCTGGCGCCGCTGGCGGGGCAGCCCCATCTGCTGGGCACGCTGCGGGAGTTCGTCGCGGCGGGCTACCGGCGGGCGCAGGCCGCGGACGCGCTGACGGTGCACCGCAACACGCTGACCTACCGGCTCGGCCGGATCCATCTGCTGACCGGGTACGACGCGACGGACCCGGGCGACGCGCGCAGGCTGGCGGCGGCCCTGACGGCGTACGACGCGGGGCGGGCGGCGAGGGCGTAGGCGCGGGTCCGCCGGTGGGGACGGGGGCGGTCCGTTCAGGTGGTGACGGGCAGGGGGGTGGGGCGCTTCGGGGCGCGGTCGGTGCCGGAGGAGCGGCCGCGCAGGCGGCGGGCGACCCAGGGGCCGAGGAAGGCGTTGGCCCAGCGGAGGTCGTCCAGGGTGGTGCGGTCCGGGGGGCGGGGGCCGGGCAGGGGGCGGGTCCAGGCGTCGTCGCTGCCGGGCAGGGCGAGGGCGTGGGCGACGGCGGCGGCGATCCGGGCGTGGCCGAGCGGGTTCGCGTGCAGCCGGTCCGGGCTCCACAGGCGGGGGTCGATCACCACGGGGTGGCGGGCCGTGTCGGCGACGGCGACGCCGTGGCGCGCGGCGGCCAGCCGGATGCGGGTGTTGAGGGCGCCGATCCGGGAGCCGAGGGGCCGGGCGAGCGGGATGAGCCGGGTGACGTCGGGGAAGGTGACGGTGGCGACGCGGGCGCCCCGGGCGGTGAGCGCCTCGAACATCGCCTCCAGGTGGGCGGCGACCTCGTCGGCGTCGAAGCGGGGCCGCAGCAGGTCGTTGACCCCGGCGACGACGGTGGCCAGGTCGGGGCGCAGGGCGAGGGCGGGGCCGAGCTGCTGCTGCCTGACCTGTCCGGCGAGGCGGCCGCGGACGGCGAGGTTGGCGTACAGGACGCCGGGGTGGTGGGCGGCGAGCCCTTCGGCGAAGCGGTCGGCGCAGCCGCGCAGGCCGGTGGTGTCGTCGCCGTCGCCGACGCCCTCGGTCTGGCTGTCGCCGAGGGCGACGTAGCGCAGCGGGCCGGGGCGGAGCGGTCCAGCGCTGGTCACGGCCGGCGCCGCCTCTCGTGCAGGATCGTCACGGTGCGCTCGTACCAGTCGCGGTTGGCCCGCTCGAAGTCGAGGCCGCGCAGGCAGGTCAGGTACGGGCCGATGCGGTCGCCGTGGCGCAGGTACTCCTCTTCGGTGCGCTCGCCGCGCATCTTGTGGAGCATGGCTTCGAAGAGTTCGACCTTGCCGGTGGCGAAGGCGGCCCGTTCGGTGAGCTGGGCGATCAGGGCGTCGCTGTCGACGTGTCCGGCGGCCTGGACCTTGACGAGGAGGTCGTCGCGGATGGAGGAGGGCTTGGTGGCGGCGGCCGTGAACCGTTCGAGTTCGGCCAGGCCGGTGGCGGTGACCTGGAACAGCCGCTTGTTGGGGCGGGTGTCCTGGACCACCTCGCGGCCCGCGATCAGGCCTTCCTGTTCGAGCTTGGCGAGTTCGACGTAGACCTGCTGCGGGAGGGCGTGCCAGAAGTTCGCCACTCCCATGCCGAAGGCCTTGGCCAGCTGGTAGCCGCTCAGTTCCTCGTCGAGCAGCGCCGCCAGTACGGCGTGGCGCAGTGCCATCGGGCTCGCCTTCCTCTGCTGTCGCGGGGCCTGGTCACGGGCGGGGACCTGGGTCATCATAGTCAAGAAATTGAGTAATCGTTTTCATGAGTATGAGGACGGAGGAGACGTCATGACCACCAGCACCGTGGACCGCTTCCGTGCCGCCGTCGACCGCCGCGATCTCACCGCCCTGAACGAGCTGTTCACCGAGGACGTGCGGCTCTACAGCCCGGTGAAGTTCACGCCGTTCGAGGGGCTGCCGATGGTGGCGGGGCTCTTCGGTGTGCTGCTGCGGACCTTCGAGGACTTCCGTTACGTCGGCCGGTTCGAGGGGGCCGCGCAGACCGCGGCCGACGGGACCGAGGCCCCGGCGGCGGTCCTGGTCTTCCGGGCGACGGTGGACGGGAAGGAGATCCACGGCATCGACCTGCTGCACCTGGAGGGGGACGGCGGCGAGGGCGCGCGGATCCGGGAGATCACCGTGATGGTCCGGCCGCAGTCGGCGGTGGTGGCGCTGGGGCAGGCGGTGCTGGCGGGGCTGGTGGCGGACGGCCTCGTACCGGCGCCGGGCGGCCCGGCGCCGGGCGGCCCGGCGCCGGAGAGTCCGGCGCCGGACGCGGCCGTCCGCGCCTGAGGGGGTCCGGGCGAGGGTCCGGGGCCCGGTTCAGCCGGTGGCGGTCAGCTGCCGCGCGAGGGAGGCGATCAGGGCCGCGCGCTGCTCCGTCAGGTAGAAGTGGCCGCCGGGCAGCACCTGGAGGTCGAACCCGGCGGGCGCGACATCGGCCCACGCGGACATGTCCCGCACCGTGGTGGACGGGTCCTGGTCGCCGATGTGGGCGTGGACGGGGCAGCCCACCGGGGTCGCGGCGCGGGGGCCGTAGGTGCCGACGACCGTGAAGTCGGCCCGGATCGCGGGCAGCACGATCTCCCGCAGGTCCGGGTCGTCCAGCAGGGCGTCGTCGGTGCCGCCGAGCCGGCGGACCTCGGCGATCAGCGCGTCGTCGCTCTCCTTGTGCAGGGTGCGCGGGGTCAGCCGGTGCGGGGGCTTGCGGCTCGACACGTGGAGCGCCGCGGGGCGCACCGCGTGCCCGCTCTCCAGGCGCAGCGCGACCTCGTAGGCCAGGGAGGCGCCCATGCTGTGTCCGAAGAGCGACAGGGGGACGTCCAGGAAGGGCAGCAGTGCGGCGGTGACCTGGTCGGCGAGCTCGTCCATGGTCTCGACGCACGGGTCCGTGAGCCGGTCGTGCCGGCCCGGGTACCGGGCGACCAGGACTTCCGTGTCGCTGTCGAACGCGACGCCCCAGCTGTGGAAGAAGCTCGCCGAGCCGCCCGCGTGCGGGAGGACCAGGAGCCGGCGGCGCGGGTCGGCGCGGACGGCGTACCGCCGGAACCACCGGTCGCTGTCCACCGTGGCGCGGGGTGTGGTGGGGTTCGTACGGACGGTCATCCTGTCATCCTCTGGGCCAGGGGGTGTTGCGCGATCGACTCCACCCGGGGTCGGGCCAGCGCGAGGTAGTCGGCCGTGGCGAGGGCCACCGACCGGTCGAGCCGGGCCGCGTTGAAGAAGATCTCGTCGTGCACGAGCAGGTCGGGGTCGACCACGAGGTCCAGCTCGGGGTCCCGGGCGAAGGGCATGACCGAGCCGCTGACGCTGCCCGCCAGCCGTTCGGCCACGTCGCGGGCCGCGAACGACGCCTCCTTGCCGCTGTACATGTCCCTGATCCCGTCGAGGTCGACCTTGCGGTCCCCCGGTACGACGGCCAGGACGTACCGCCGGGTGCGGCGGGTCAGCGCGACGCGCACCACCAGGCATTTGGCCGCCTGCGCCAGGGCGTGACGGCGCAGCAGGCTGGCGGGCTCCGTGCGGCCTTCCGGGGCGTGGTCGATGACCCGGAAGCGGGCCTCGCTGCGCACGAGTTGGCCCATCAGCCAGTCATGTGTACTCACGCCGTGTGCTCCATCGACCAGTTCCGGGTGGCGTCGATCCTGGCGGCGGCGTCGTCCAGGAAGTCCTGGGCGGCCGGTCCGCCCAGCCGCTGGGCATCCCGGCCGGGCGCACCCTGACCGACCGCGACCAGGACCTCGCCGGTGCCGGAGGGGTCCCGGGCGACCTGGAGGGTCTCGACGGGGATGCCCGCGCGGCCGAGGACCTCCGCGACCCCCGCGATCACCCCGGGCCGGTCGGGGGCGCGGAAGAACGCGATGTCCCCGCTGAGCGCGAGGTCCACCTCGAACCCGTTGATCTGGACCAGCCGTTCGCCGGACCTCGGGCCGCTCAGGGTGCCGCGGACCGATACCCGCTCGCCGGAGGGCAGCGTTCCCTCGACGGCGACGAGGCTGCGGTGCAGGGGGCCGGTGCTGCCGGTGCCCGTGCTGTCGGTGCCGGTGCCGGCGCTGCCGGTGCCCGTGCTCACGTCGGCGCACAGACCCCGCTCCTGGGCGATCAGCGGGGCGTTGACGTAGGAGACTCCCCCTTCGACCACCGCGCCGAGCGCGCCCTTGAGCGCGGCCAGCGCCAGCGCGGCGGTGTCGTGACGGCAGATCTCGCCGGAGACCTGCACCTGGAGCTGCCCGGGCAGACCGCCGGCGGTGGCGGTGAACAGCCGGCTGAGCCGTTCGGTGAGCGTCAGCCACGGGTCGAGGTCGTCGTCGACCACGCCCATCCGCACGTTGACCGCCTCCGGGACGAAGCGTCCCGAGAGGGCCTGGCGTACGGATCCGGCGACGGCGGCCCCGGCGCGTTCCTGGGCCTCGGCGGTACCGGCGCCCAGGTGCGGGGTGACGACCACGGTGTCCAGGTCGAACAGCGGGGAGTCGGTGCAGGGTTCGACGGAGAAGACGTCGACAGCGGCGCCCGCGACCCGGCCCTCCTTGAGCGCGGCGTACAGCTCGGCCTCGTCGACGATCCCGCCGCGGGCCGCGTTGACGATCCGGATCCCCGGCTTGACCCGCTGCAGCGCCTCGAAGCCGATGAGGCCGGTGGTCTCGGGCGTCTTGGGCAGATGGACCGTCAGGAAGTCC
The DNA here is from genome assembly GCF_030063135.1 of Streptomyces sp. G-G2. GTDB lineage: Bacteria > Actinomycetota > Actinomycetes > Streptomycetales > Streptomycetaceae > Streptomyces. The sequence continues at coordinate 110,541 of NZ_JASISO010000017.1, read as the reverse complement.
GATGCGGCGAGCAGCTCGTCGAGGCCGACGACGCGCACTCCGGCCGCGTCGGCGTATCCCGGCTGCACGTACGGGTCGTAGGCGAGCAGCCGCATGCCGAAGGCCGCCATCCGGCGGGCCACCAGCGTGCCGATCCGGCCGAGGCCGACGATGCCGAGCGTCTTGCCCGAGAGCTCGACCCCGGTGAACCGGCTGCGCTGCCAGTGGCCGTCCTTGAGCGCCGCGTCGGCCTGTGGGATGTTCCTGGCCACGGCGAGCAGCAGGCCGACGGTCAGCTCGGCGGCGCTGACGATGTTGGAGGTGGGCGCGTTGACCACCATGACGCCCGCCCGGGAGGCGGCGGCCACGTCCACGTTGTCCAGGCCGACTCCGGCCCGGCCGATCACCTTGAGCCGGGTGCCCGCCGCGATGGCCTCCGCGTCCATGCGGGTGGCACTGCGTACGAGTACCGCGTCGGCCGCGGGCAGCGCTGCCAGCAGCTCGGCCCGGTCGGCGCCCGCGCAGTGCCGGATCTCGAAGTCCGGACCCAGGGCCTCGACGGTGGCGGGAGAGAGTTCCTCGGCTATCAGTACGACTGGCCTTTTCATGGCGCGCTTCCTGTTCTCGCGGGGGCGTTGCCGGATGTGGGGTTCAGCCGACGCTCGTGACGAGCCGCGGCGGCTCGGCGGCGGTGGCGGCGGTGGTCGGCGCCACCGCGTCCCACGTCTGGGGGGCGCCGAAGTGCTGCTCCACCCAGCCGGGGTCGTAGAGCGTGTCCAGGTAGCGGTCTCCCTGGTCGGGGGAGAGCGCGACCGCGGTGAGCCGCTCGCCCCGCGGCCGTCCGGCGAGCCAGCGCAGGGCGCCGCTCACGACGGTCCCGGTGGAGCCGCCGAACAGGAACCCCTGCCGGGCCATGGCGTGGCAGCTCTCCAAAGTGTCCCGCTCGGGCACCATCACGACCTCGTCGACGAGGTCGTCGTTCAGCAGCATCGGCCGTACGCCCGCCCCGAGGCCCGGGATGTGCCGCGGGAGCGCCGGTCCGCCGAAGGTCACGGAGCCGATGCTGTCGACGGCCACGATCCGTACGGGACGCCGCTGCTCGCGGAACCAGCGGGCACAGCCCATCAGGGTGCCGGTGGTGCCGGCCCCGACGAAGAGCACGTCGAGCTCGGGGAACTGGGCGGCGACGGCGGGGGCCGTGGTCCGGTAGTGCGCCAGCCAGTTGTTCGGGTTCACGTACTGGTTGAGCCAGACGTAGTTGGGGTCGAAGTCGACGAGCCGCTGCACGTAGTCGATCCGGGCGCCCAGCAGGCCGCGTTCCTTGTCGGGGCGCGAGATGACCAGGACACGGGCGCCGAAGGACTCCATGAGCCGGCGGCTCGCCGGGTTGCAGCGGGAGTCGGTGACACAGACGAAGCCGTATCCCCGATTGGCGGCGATCATGCTCAGGGCGATGCCGAGATTGCCCGACGAGGATTCGACGAGCACGTCCCCCGGGGTCAGGGTCCCGTCGCGTTCGGCGGCGAGCACCATCTCCAGGGCGGCCTTCAGCTTGACCGAGCCGGCGAGGTTGAGTCCCTCGTACTTGAGGAAGAGGGGTACGTCGAAGACGGACTGCAGATCCACGAAGACGTCGTCGACGTTGATCTCGTACGGGGCTGATATGACCGTCACTTCATCACCGGGTTCCGTTCGGGCGGCGCCGCCTAGTTGCGGCCGTAGCGGTCGAGCTCGTGGAAGAAGCCGTCGATGACGCCGAGCCCGCCCGCGTCCCGCAGCTGGTCGTGCACGTAGCGGCCGAGGGCGATGTCGAGTACGCCGAGGCCGAAGGGGGAGAAGATCACCGGGCGGTCGGCGGGGAGCTCGACCCTGCCTTCCAGGACGTCGAAGAGGGTGCCGTCGAGGAACTCACGGCTGTTGGTGAGCTGTTCGGCCAGGTGCGGGGAGGTGTCCGCCTTCAGGCAGTGCTCGATGTCGTCGACGATGTTCGTGGCGGACAGCAGGATCTCGGGGGCCAGGTCCCGCAGGGACACGTTGAGCACCAGCGGGTTGTGGGCGAACCAGGACGGGTCGTGGACGTGCGGGCTGCCGGCGACCGTGGCGAAGACGACCAGGTCGCTCTCCTTGATCAGCTCCTCGGCGGTGGGGTGCACGACGACGGGCGCGGCGCCGGGGCGGCCGCCGAGGTAGCCGGCGAACGCTTCGGCGTGCTGGTCCGACAGGTCGTGGACGCCGAGCGCGTCGAAGGTCCAGCCGGTCGCCTCCAGGTAGTGGTGGATGTAGCGGGCGATCAGGCCGGTGCCTATGAAGCCGATCCGGCGGGGGCGCTGGCCCCTGCTGAGCCGGTCGGCGGCGAGGGCCGCCGAGGCCGCGGTCCTGGAGGCGCTGATGATCGAGCTCTCCAGGCAGGCGAACGGGTAGCCGGTGGCGTGGTCGTTGAGGATCAGCACGGCGGAGGCGCGCGGAATGCCGGCCGCGACGTTCTCCGGGAAGCTGGAGATCCACTTCAGGCCGTCGGTCGGCCGGTCCCCGCCCACCGACGCGGGCAGGGCGATGATGCGGGAGCTGGGCCGGTCGGGGAACCGCAGGAAGTACGAGGGCGGGTTGACCGATTCGCCCCTGCCGTGGAGCCGGTAGATCTCTTCGGTCAGGTCCACGACCTGCTTCTCGCTGCCGGTGAGCACCTCGGCCACCTGTGCGCCGGTGATGACGGCGAAGGGCGGCACGAGCGACTGACGGGACATGGCTTCCATCCAGGGGATTGGCGAGTGGCAGGCCGGGCGCCGCGGGGCGCCCGGCCTCGGATCCGCCGGTGCGGCGGTGTGCTACGGGTGGTTCGGGAGGGTGACCGGGTCGCCGAGGACGACCGCGATCTCCCGGTTCCCCTCGTACGGTTCCCGGCTGTGCGCCATGCGGAGGTTGTCCACGATCAGCAGGTCTCCGGCGCGCCACGGCTCGCGCAGCGTGTGCTTCTCGTACACCGCGTTGATCGCGAGCACCGTGTCCTCGTCGAGGTGCGCTCCAGAGCCGTACGTGCTGTTGAACGGCAGCCCGTCGTCGCCGAACTCGAACGTCAGGTACTCCCTGATCAGCGGGTCGAGCGTCCACTCGTTGAGGAAGGCGATCTGGTTGAACCAGCCGCGGCGCCCGGTGAGGGGGTGGGTCAGCACGGCGGCGGCGCGCTGGCTGGTGCGCAGGTCGCCGCCCTGCTGCCAGGAGGACGTGATGCCGCGCCGCGCGCAGTACGCCTCGACGGCCGCGCGGTCGGCGGTGCCGAAGGCGTCCGCGAGGCTGACGCCGACGGTATCGGTGTAGTTGCGGTCGAGCCGCCACCCCTGCGTCTCGAAACGGCTGACCAGGCCGGCCGGGAGGGCCTCCAGTACGTCCGCCGAGTCGGCGACGCCGGTGATGCCGCCGGAGTCGGGTGCGGTGAGGCAGGCGAAGAGCAGTGTGCCGGGGACCTCTCGCGCGTAACTCAGCTCGTGGTGCATGCACATGGGCTGGTCGGCGGGCCACTCCGAGGAGGAGTAGACACCGTCGGCGAGCCGTCGCCGGACGGCGAAGCCCTCCCGCTCGGTCATGACCTCGTGCAGGACCTCCCGGCTCACCGCGGCCACGGCCCGGGCGTCCGCCAGGCCGAGGCCCCGCACCAGCAGCGCCCCGTGCTCGGCGACGGTGGCCCGCAGCCGGGCGCGGTGCGCGGCGGCCCAGGCCGCCGGATCGGCGGGGGCCGGGCCGTCGAGGGTCAGCACGGCGGGGCGGCCTTCGGTGCGGGTCACCTCGTACGGGACGGCCCGTGCGTCGGCGGTGGCCGCCGCGGCCGCGGTGGTGGCCGGGGCGGTGGCCGGGGCGGAGTGCGCGCCGGGCGCGGCGGACCCGGAGTCCGCGCCGGGGGAAGCGGCGGTCCCCGCGGCCCCGGAGTCGATCAGTGCGGCGAGCGCGCCGAGCGTCGGGTGCAGCATCAGGTCCTTGAGCGTGAACGCGCGCTCCATGCGGACGACCAGGCGCACGCCCGAGAGCGAGGTGCCGCCCCGGTCGAAGAAGCTGTCGCCGCGCCCGAGCTTTCCGACGGGCACCTTCAGCACCGCCGACCAGGCCCGGGCGAGCTCGCGTTCGGTGTCGGTGACGAGTTCCTCGTGGGCCCGCTCGTCCTCCCCCGTCACCAGTTCCGCGGCCAGGACGCTCAGGGCGCGCTTGTCGGTCTTGCCGTTGGGGGTGAGCGGCAGGGCGTCCAGGCACTCCAGCCTGCCGGGCACCATGTAGACGGGCAGGGTCTCCTTCAGGCGCAGGCGCAGGGTGTCCGGGTCCTCGTCCGAGCCGCTCTGGAAGCCGACCAGGTGGCGGCTCCCGTCGGGGGTGGCGACGACGACGACCGCGCCGTCGCGGACCCCCGGCAGCTTCAGCAGCTGGTTCTCGATCTCGCCGATCTCGATCCGGAAGCCCCGGATCTTGATCTGGGCGTCGCGGCGGCCGAGGAACTCCAGGGTGCCTCCGGGCAGCCAGCGTCCGAAGTCACCCGAGCGGTACAGGCGCTGCCCGGGCCGGTGCGGGTCCTCGCCGAAGACCTGCGCCGTCCGCTCGGGGTCGTTGACGTAGCCGCGGCCCACGCACACGCCGGAGAAGACGATCTCGCCGGGTGCGCCGAGGGGGACGGGCCGCAGGTCCTCGTCGACGATGTAGACGGTGACGTTGCCCACCGCCCGCCCCAGCGGTACGGAGTCCCACACCGGGACCGACGTCATGACCTCGTGGTTGGTGTCGTCCGAGGTCTCGGTCAGCCCGTAGGCGTTCATCAGGGCGATGTGCGGGAAACGCTCGAACCACCGGACGGCGAGTTCCTTCTTCAGCGCCTCGCCGGTGACCGACACGCAGCGCAGGGCGGCCAGTTCACGAGGGGCGTCGTCCAGGCGGGTGAGCACCACCTCCAGGTAGGAGGGGACGGCCTGGAGCACGGCGACCTCGCCCTGCTCGATGGTGTCGAGGTAGCGGTCGACGTCGAGGATCGCGTCCTGTCCGACGATCAGCGTCCGGCCGCCCACGACGAGCGCCGCGACCAGCTGCCACAGCGAGATGTCGAAGGACTGCGGCGCGGTCTGCGCCACCACCTGGCCCTCGCCGATGCCCTGGTCGTCGATCTTGGCGTACAGGTGGTTGACGAACCCGGCGTGCTCGCACATCGCGCCCTTGGGCTCGCCGGTGGAACCCGACGTGAAGTACAGGTAGGCGAGCTGGTCCGCCGCCACGGGGACGCCGGGGTTGTCCTCGCCGTGCCCCTGCGCGTACGCGTCGGTGACGTCGAGGAGCTCCAGCTCCGCGGGCGCGGCCTGCTCCAGGTGCCCGGGGCCGCCCTCCTCGGTCAGGACGAGGCGGCAGCCGGCCCGCACCAGGGTGCGGGCCATCCGGTCGGCCGGGGCGTGCGGCTCGACGGGCAGGTAGGCGGCTCCGGCCTTGAAGATGCCGATGACCGACGCGAGCCAGTCCAGGTTGCGCTCGGTGACCACGGCCACCACCGCTTCGGCGCCCAGTTCCCTGGCGAGCACGGCGTGGGCGATCCGGTTGGCCCGGGCGTTGAGTTCGGCGTACGTCCAGCTCCGGCCGGCGTGCACGGCGGCGGTCTCCGCGGGCCTGGCGGCGGCCTGCTCCTCGAACAGCTCGTGGAACCGCCGGTCGGGGAGTTCCCGCGCCGTTCCGCCGAGTCCGTGGATCTGCAGGCGGTACTCGGCTTCGCCGAGCAGTCCCCGGTCGCGGCCGGGGGCGCCGGGCGCGGCCACCAGCTGTTCCAGAGAGGTGACGTAGTACCCGGCGATCCGGGCCGCCGCCTCGGCGTCCAGGACGTCGGTGCGGTGGCGCAGCAGCAGGGAGGGGCCCTGGGGGCCGTACCGCAGGGTGGTGATCAGGACGGTGTGCCGGTCCGCCGCGGCGGGGTCCCCGTCGGTGTGGCCGAGGTCCAGCACGGTCTCGAAGGCGCCTCCGGCGGGCGCGGCGGCCGCCTGGGCGGCGGTGGCCAGCAGTTCGCGCGGGGTCCCGGCGCCGAGGGACAGCGTCAGGGGCCGCGGGGCGGCCGCGGCGGAGCCCGCGGCGGCCGGCGGGACGTAGCCGCTCACGACGGTCCGCTCACCGCTCAGGGCGGCCAGTACGACGGTGTGCGCGGCGAGCGGCGCGGCGGCCCAGTCGGCGTCCGCGCGCCTGGCCAGCAGCCGGACCCGCGCGGCGAGCCGGACGGGGACCGGGACGGTCAGCTCCGCCCATGCGGTGGGCGCGGGCGCCCCGTCCGGGGTCCGTGTCGGCGGCACCGAGCGCGGGATCAGCCGCTGGGGGGTTCCGGTGGTCGTCATCGTCTCTCCTGTCAGGCCTGCGGGCCGCTGTCGGGGGCGACGGTGAAGGGGGCCGCGGCGAACGGCGCGTCACTGACGCCGTCCCAGTCGTAGCCGCGCACGGCGGCGACGAACGCGCCCACGCGCTCGGCGCCCCAGAACGCCTCGCGCCCGTGCATGAAGAACGGCACCCCGAAGGCGTCGTCGTGGTAGGCGGCGATCAGGCACTCGACGCCCTTGCTCCGCAGGTCCGGGTCCTCGACCGCGTCGGCGATCGAGGGGTCGAGGCCGAGCTCGCCGGCGATGGCCGCGATGGTCTCCCGGTCGGCGAGGTCCCGGCCCTCGTGCCAGCGCGCGCGGTAGGCGAGGTCGACGAACTGCCGTCCCATGCCCTTCTCCCGCGCCGCGAGGTAGGCCAGGTGGGAGACCTCCCAGTGCGGGGCGCGGTCGACCGGCCAGGTCACGTGCCAGCCGCGGGCGTGCGCCCAGCGACGGGCGTCGCGGAGGATGTAGAAGTTCTTGGAGCGGTGCATCGGCATCACCGGCAGGGTGACCCCGGCCTCGGTGAGGAGCTGGGTGGACCTCTCGTCGGGCTCCCAGTACGGGATCCACTCGATCTGGTCGAGGACGTCGGGGTACTTCTCGGTGAGGTCCCGGTACGCGAACCACGAGTACGGGCTGCGAAGCGAGAAGTACCACCTGGGGTTCTTCTTCCTGCGGGTGGTCACAGGGATATCCCCCCGTCGATCTGGAAGACGGATCCGGTGATGTAGCCCGCGCGCTCGCCGGCGAGGAACGCGACCAGCTCGGCGACCTCCTCGGCGGTACCCATGCGGCCCAGGGCCACGTTCGCGAGGGCCCCCTCCACGGCGCGCTCGGACACGGCCGCGGTCATGTCGGTGTCGACGAATCCGGGGGCGGCCACGTTGACGCGGATGCCGTAGCGGCCGACCTCCTTGGCCAGCGACCGGGAGAAGCCGATGATCCCGGCCTTGGAGGCGGCGTAGTTGGTCTGGCTGGCGTTGCCGTAGATCCCGGCGACCGAGGAGATGTTGACGATGCTGCCCTCGCGGCGCTTCATCATGGGGAAGGCCACCGCGCGGCACACGTGGAAGACCCCGTCGAGGTTGGTCGAGAGGACCGACTTCCAGTCGTCGTCGGACATCATCACCAGCCCCTTGTCGCGGGTGATGCCGGCCGAGGTGACCGCGGTCGCGACCGGCCCCAGCTCGTCCTCGGTGGCGGCCACCCACGCGCGCACCGCGGCCGCGTCGCTGACGTCGACGCGCCGGTAGAGCACGCGTGCGCCGAGCTGGTCGGCCTCCTTGGCCAGGGTCTGCGCCGCCTCCTCCCGGGAGTGGTAGCAGAAGCTCACGTCGTAGCCGTCGGCGGCGAGCTTGAGCACGGTGGCCCGGCCGATGCCTCGGGAGCCTCCGCTGATCAGCGCCACGGGCCTGCTGTCGGTCATCGGGTGGCCTCTCGGTTGCTGCCGGCGGGCGTGCCGGTGGGGCGGAGCTGTTCGGCGGGGCGGAAGGCCATCACCATCCGGGTCACGCTCATCACGGTCTCGTCGCCGCGGTGGCTGGTCCCCTCGAAGATCACCGAGTCGGTGAGGGCCCTGGTGATCCGGACCCGGTGCTCGATCAGTTCGCCGGGCCGCACCGGCCGGTGGAACTCGGCGTCGGCCACGGAGCCGAAGAGCATGACCTGGCCGACGGGCGCGTCGGCGATCGCCGACGCCAGCAGCCCGGCCGTCTGGCCCCAGGACTCGATGAGCAGGGACGGCGGGTAGTCCAGCGGGGATCCGGGGGACATCCCCTGGTACCAGGGCTCGTTGTGGGTGACGGCCTTGACGGCGCGGATGTACTCGCCGGGTAGGAGTTCCAGTACCCGGTCCACGAGCAGCATGGGGTAGCGGTGCGGAAGCAGATCCGTCACCCGGGGCAGGGACCGCACGGGTGCGGTGGTCATCGCACACCTCCGGCGGGCTCGTAGCGCAGCCGTACGGACGCGGCCTTGCCGCGCTCCGTCGCCGCGACGGCGTCGCAGCGCAGTCCGGCCTCCGTACGGCGCCACTTGAGGGTGAGGGTGAGGGTGTCCCCGGGGTAGACGGCTCCGGCGAACCGCGCCGATTCGACGGCGGCGAGTTCGGTGGGGGCCGGAGCGGCGTCCCCGTCGGTGGCCGCGCGCTGTACGCATTCCAGCACGCAGACCCCGGGGAAGATCGGGAAGTCGGGGTAGTGGCCGGCGAACACCGGCTCGCTCGCGAGGATCTCGACGCGGGCGGTGGCGGCCAGGCCGTCCTCGGTACGGGATTCCACCCGGACCTCGGCGGCGACCGGGCTGACCGGGGCGGGCGCGGCCGTGGTCACGAGGTACCTCCCAGCCGCAGCACCGCGCAGGCCAGCGAGCCGTCGCGGTCGGCGGACGTGACGACGGCGACCTGGCCGGCCGCCTGGGCGTCGCCCGCGGCGGTGGCCAGCAGCATGGCGATCTGGAACGACCCGGAGGCCGCGGAGACGTCGCCGATCCGGCTCACGGCGGGTACCCGCTCCAGGGCCTCGGCGCCGCAGACCTCGGTGAGCACCTCGCGCTCCAGGTGGCCGAGCAGGCCGGGGGCGTCACCGGCGCCGGCCGCCCACACCTCCCGCGGGCGGACGCCCGCGGCGTCGAGGGCGGAGCGTACGCAGGCCTCCAGGGCCGGGCGCACCAGGCTGCCCGTGGCCACCCGGGTCCGTACGGCCAGGACCTCGGCGAGCGCCGGCCGTCCGGGGGCGAAGCGGTCGGCCGGCTCGATGAGCAGGACGGCCGCGCCCTCGCCGAGCGGGACGCCGGGCGCCTCGGCGCCCCGGCTGTGCCGCTCCAGCCAGTAGCGGGCGGCCGAGTACTCCTCGGCGGCGGCGCAGAGCACGGTGTCGGCGCGGCCCGAGGAGAGCAGCCGGGTCGCGTAGTTCAGGGAGAGCAGGCTCGCCGCGCGGCCGCCGGCCAGCGTGGTGTTGGGACCCTTGATGCCGTACCAGATGGCGCACTGGCCGGCGGCGCAGTTCATGACGGCGTTGGGCATCACGGCCGGGTCGACGTCGTAGGGCCGGTCGCCGACCAGCGAGCTGCGGGTGAAGTCCATCATGCTGGCGGCGCTGCCGGTGGTGGTGGCGAGCACCAGCGCGGCCCGCTCGCCGGTCTCCGACTCCCGGACGGCGCCCGGCCGATCGAGCAGCGAGCCGACGGCGGCCACGGCGAGGCCGGTGACCCGGTCCATGGAGCGGGTGCCCTTCTTGCCGAGCACCTCGCGGGTCTCGAAGCCGGGTACCAGATGGGCCCGGCCGCCGGGCACCTTCCAGCGCGCGGTGTCCACCGGGGCGCCCGTCGAGCGCCCGCTGCGCAGGCCCTCGGTCAGCGCGTCGGCGCCGATGCCGTACGGGGAGACCGCCGACCAGCCGGTGATGACCGCCCGGGCTGCCACGGCGGTGCTCATGACGCCGCCCGGCGGGGGGTGGAGAGCGCGGCCACCGTGGACTCGTCGAACTCGGCCATCTCCCACTGGTTGGGCGCCGACTCGTGGAGGTAGCCGTGGGTGATGGTGCCGGTGGCGGTCTTCACGAGCGAGCCGTCGCGCAGGACGTAGCAGTCCATGCGGGTGGAGTAGAGGAGCGTCTTGAAGACGCTCTCGACCGTGTAGACGGTGTAGAGCTCCTCCTCCATCACGGTCTCGTCGAGGATCTCGATCCGGGACTGGGTGACGACGGGGATCCAGCCCCGGGTGTCGAGGACCTTCTTGATGGGGAGGCCCCGGTCGGCGAGGAAGAGGTCCTCGACCTCCTCCATGATCCGCAGGAAGCCGGACATCTGGACGCGCTCGTTGAAGTGGCAGTAGAAGTACGGCATCCGCCAGCGCCAGCCGAAGGCGTTGGTGTCGCCGATGATCTCGTCCAGGACGGGGTCGGCGGTGGTGCCGCGGCCCGCGGTGAACTCCCCGTAGGGCCGGGGGGCCGCCGCGATCCCGCGGCGTTCGCCGGTGCCCAGGCGGACGGCGGTGAACCGCTCGATCCCCTCGGGCAAGGACTCCTCGGCCTTGATGTGGTCGTCGACGCGCAGGACGACCTGCACCTTGGAGCCCGCGCACTTGACGCGCTTGCCGTCGCGCTCGACGTACAGCTCGACCTTGAAGCGGAGCCGGTCCTCGCCGGCCTTGGTGGCCGGGGTGACGACCGCTTCCACCTCGTCGTCGACGGCGAGCAGCGCGGCGAGGCGGGAGTGGATGTCCACCACGTCGAATCCGAGCCCGAAGCGCCGGTAGAGGTCGCCGACGGGCAGGCCCGCGGACCTGAAATGGTTCAGGACGGCGGCCTCGGCAACGTAGTTGATGTGCTTGAAGCCGATGGCGAAGCTGATGTTGTTGCCTTCGAACAGGGGGCGCAGCCGTCCTGTCGTCGGGTTCTCCAGCAGCGCCGTCACAGCGGGATGGGGCGTCGGGCCCATCACGGACTCCTTCGTAGGGGGGCGGATCGGGTCGGACGTGGGATGGATCGGGGGCACCGGGTCAGGCCGCCGGGAGCCCGGCCGGTTCGGGGGTCCGGTCGAGGACGGACCACACGGTGCGGGCCAGCCACTCGGGCCGCTCCAGCATCGGGAAGTGGCCGCAGCCGGGCACGGTCACACAGGTGCCCGCGGGCAGCCGGGCGGCGAGCCGGCGGGCCTCGTCCACGGGGGCCGCGAGGTCGAGCTCGCCGCCGATCACCAGCGCCGGGGTCTCCACGAGGTCGACGCGGAACAGCGGGGTGCGCAGATAGGTCTCGAAGAAGCGGAGCCAGCCGTACGGGCCGACCCATTCGGTCATCCGGCGGGCCATGTCGGCCCGCAGGTCCTCGCCGATGGGCCGGTCGAGCGTGCGCAGCCGGATGGACTCGGCCATGGTGCGCGGGAAGTCGGCCATGCTCGTACCGAGCAGGTTCCAGTGGAACTCGTCGGCGTCGGCCCGGTAGAAGGGGTTGACCAGGACGACGGCGGCGACGTCGAGCGGATCCCCGGCGGCCGCCCGGCGGGCGAGCAGTTCGAGCAGCAGCACCGAGCTGAAGGAGTGGGCCACCACCACGTCGGCGCCGCCGGGGACCGCGTCCAGGACGCCTTGGAGCAGCGCCGCCGAATCGCTCTCGTGCCGCCATCCGGCGATCCCGCCGCTGTGCCAGGGCAGCCGGGGCGCGTGGACCCGTACCCGCGGGTCCCAGTGCCCGGCCATCGGCTCCCAGATCGACTCGTTGTTGCCGAGTCCGTGGAGCAGCACCACATCGCTCATGCCGCGCCCTCGGCGCGGACCAGGGCGGCTCCGGCGCCTCCGATCAGGGCGTACACCGGCTCGGTGTGCCCCTGCGCGAACCAGCCGGCCGCGGCGGCGCACTGTACGACGCCCAGCGCGCCGGAGAGTTCGCCCCAGCCGTCGAGGGTGAGCCGCAGGGCGGAGCCGGAGTCCGGACCCGTCTCGGGCGTGAGCCAGAGCCCGGCGCCGGGGACCGGCCCGGAGAGCCGGGCGACGGTGTCCTCGGGCCGGGAGGTGCGGACGAGGGGGCCGAGCAGCGCCTTGGCGGATGCCGTGGGGGTGCGGCTGAGCACCAGGGCGGCGCCGCCGTCGGCCACCGGCCCGTCCACGAGGCGGCGGGTCACCTCGTTGTCCGGCTCGACGCCGGTGACCACCATGTGGTCGGCGCGGCCGGAGCGGAGCATCAGGGCGGCCCAGCGGACCGCGTCGAGACCCGAGGTCCTGCCGTTGCACACGGTGAGGTTGGGGCCGCGCAGTCCGAACCGGATCGCGGTCTCCGAGGCGATGATGTTGCTGGAGGCGTTGGGGGTGTCCATCGGGCTGAGTGCGCTGGTGGACTCCTTGGCGATGGTCTCCACGGCTCGGCAGACGGTGTCCGCGTTGCCGAGGTTGGAGCTGACCACGACGCCGACGCGCTCGCCGGGGACGGTGGGTTCCCAGCCGTCGAGGAACCCGGCGTCGGTGAGCGCCGCGTACGCGAGGTGCAGTCCGAGCCGGGTGGCGCGGTCCTTGAAGCGCAGACCCTTCTTGCCGATGAGGGCAGCGGCGTCCACCGGGGCGGCGCCGGGGACGGCGGGCCGCAGGAGGGCGCGCGGGTCGGCCGCGCCGGGCAGGGCCACGGCGACACCGGAGACGGCGACGCTCATGCGGCACCTCCCACGATCGCGACGGCGTTGACGCCGCCGAAGCCGAAACTGTTGACCTGGGCCAGGCGCAGGGGCGCCGCCAGCGGCGCGCCGGTCACCAGGTGGAGCCCGGCGCCCTCGGGCAGTGGTTCGACGAGGCCCGCGACGGGCGGGACGAGTCCGGTGTCGAGGGAGCGCACCGCGACGATCAGGCTGAGCAGCCCGGCCGAGCCCGAGGTGTGTCCGGTGAGCGATTTGATGCCGGTGAGCGCCGGGGCGGCGCCGTCGAACACCCGGGTGGTCACGGTGGCTTCCGTACGGTCGTTGAGCGGGGTGCCGGTGGCGTGCAGGACGACGAGGTCGATCTCGTCGGGCGTGACCCGCGCCAGCTCCTGGGCCTCGCGGACGGCGGCCTCCACTCCGGCCTCGTCCGGCGCGGTCTGGTGGTGGGCGTCGCAGTTGACGGCCACCGAGCGCAGCCAGGCGCGCACCGGACGGTCCTCGGCGGCGCTGCGGGTGAGGACGACGGCGGCGGCGCCCTCGCCCAGGATGGTGCCCTGGCGGTCCTTGTCGAAGGGGCGCACGGAGGGCGGCGGGTCGAACTGGACGCGGTCCGCCTGGCCGAACATGCTCTCGGTGACCACGTCGCAGCCGGCCACGATGACCGTCTCCGCCTCGCCGAGTTCCAGCATGTCCCAGGCCAGGGCGAGGGCGTACAGCGAGGCGGAACAGGCACCGGCGAACGTGTGGGTGTCGTCGGCGCCGAACCTGCGCCGCAGCGCGTCCTCGAAGTGGAGCCCGTCGGCGTCGAAGGGGACGCCGTCGCGCCACCACAGCTCCAGGGACCTCAGTTCGCGCAGGCCGGTGCCCACCAGGACCGGGATCCCGGCGAGGTCCTCGGGGAGTCCGGCGTCCTCGGCGGCCTGGCGGACCGCCTCGATCAGGAAGCGGGTGGCGCGGCCCGGTTCGTCGACGCCGTCGGTCTGGCGGTCGTCGATCTCGAAGAGCTGCTGCGCGTTGAAGCGGGACCGGTCGAAGGCCCGCAGGGGCGCCAGCCCGCTGCGTCCCGTGCACAGAGCGGTGAAGATCTCGTCCGGGTTCCGGCCGATGGCGGCGACGGCCCCGACGCCGACGATGGGGTATCTCACGTCCGCGTCCCCTCGTACTTGCCGAGGATCACGATGGCGTTGTTGCCGCCGAAGGCCAGGCCGTTGTTCTGCACGATCCGCAGGTCGGCCTCGACCGCGTGGTTGGGGACGCAGTCGATCCGGCACTCCGGGTCGGTCTTGTGGTGGTTGATGGTCGGGGGGATGAAGCCGTGGGTGATCGCCAGTCCGCAGGCGATGGCCCCGAGGGCGCTGGCCGCGCCCATGGTGTGGCCGAGCATCGACTTCAGCGAGATGGTGCGCGGGGGGCCTTCGCCGAAGACCTTGTTGATGGCGTCGGCCTCGGTGATGTCGTTCGCCTTGGTGCCCGTGCCGTGGGCGGAGATCAGGTCGACCTCCTCGGGCTTCACGCCCGCGTTCTCCAGGGCGATGCGCATGGCCTGGGCGACGCTGTCGCCGTTCGGCGCGACCTGGTGGTACGCGTCGCAGTTGAGGCCGTAGCCGAGGACCTCTGCGTAGATGGTGGCGCCGCGGGCCAGGGCCGAGTCGAGGCTCTCCAGGACCAGCACGCCCGCGCCCTCACCGGTGAGGATGCCCTTGCGGTCGGCGTCGAAGGGCTGGCAGAACTCCGGGGCGATGGTGCCCAGCCGGTAGAAACCGGTGAAGGTCTTGCGGCACATCGCGTCCGCGCCTCCGCACAGCGCGAACTCGACCTCGCCGGAGCTCACCGCGTCGAAGCCGTACCCGATCGCGTAGTTGCCCGCGGAGCAGGCGGTGGCGATGGTGGGGGCCTCGATGTCGGTGAGCTCCAGCTCCTGGGCGATGGCCGTGGAGAGCCTGGCCGGCGACACGCGCCGGACGATCTCCGGGTCCATGTGCTCCGGGCCGTCCGCGAGTTCGGCGGCCACCAGCTGGTCCAGCTCGTAGGACTCGCCGTCCGTGGTGCCGACGGAGATGAGCCCCCGTCGGCCGGCGAGTTCGGCCGGATCCAGACCGGCGTCCTGCACGGCCATCCGCGCCGCCGCTACGGCGAAGCGGCTGGCCCGGCCCAGCTCACGCACCGGGGTGCGGGAGATCCACTGTTCGGGCTCGAAGCCCTTGACCTCGCACCCGTTGACGTGGGCGAAGCCTTCGACGTCGAACACCGAGATCGGGCTGACGCCGCTACGCCCGGCCCGCAGACTGGCGGTGAACTCCTCGGCCCCGATGCCAATGCTGGAGATGACTCCCATGCCGGTGAGGACCACCCGGCGTTTCCCGGTGTCGGCGCCGGGGCGTACTGAGGACATGCTCTTCCCCCTTCAGACCTGCGAACCTGCGGTGCGGCGGACGTGCGGGCCGGGTCAGCGGACGGGAGCCGCCGACACGACGTCGTAGACGCGCTCCAGGTTGACCATCTGGGCGAGCTCGGACTGGTCGATGGTGATACCGAATTCCTTTTCCAGGGAGGCGAGGATTTCGATGGCACGCAGCGAGTCGGCGCCGTGGTCGTCGATGAAGAGACTGGTCTCGCTGACTTCGTCCTCTTCGAGTTCAAGGATGTCGCAGACGATTTCCTTGATGGCGGTGCGGCGCTCGTCGGTGAGGGTCGACATGATTGTGCTTCTCCTAGATCGCTGAATCGCTGGTCGTCCGTGAGGTGCGCTCGGGCCGCCGTCACGGAGAAATTCGTGGGCCTCTTCAGGCGGCGTCGGCGGCCATTGCTGCGGCGAGGCTGCGCGGACGCATGTCCGTCCAGTGCTCGTTCACGTAGTCCAGGCACTCGGCCCGGGCGGCCTTGCCGTGCGCCACGGTCCAGCCCGCCGGAACCTCAGCGAAGCCGGGCCAGAGGGAATGCTGTCCCTCTTCGTTCACAAGTACGTAGTACTCGGCACTCTCGTCCTCGAATGGATTGGCCATCGACTGTTCCCTTCCTGACGCTGTCGCCCAATTCGGTCCGACCTTAGGCGTCCGGGAATCGCCTCGACAAGGCCTGTCGGCCCGGCAGGCGCCGCAGCCTGTGAGAGATTGCAATGAAAGGAATTGAATAATGTATTGCGCGGTTTCACCGCGCGACTCCGGGCCGACCGCGGCGGCGGCGAAAAGGTACGTTTGCTCCGCCCCGGCGCCCCGCCGCGGCCGACGCCGGCCCCGTTCGCCGTGCGCACCGGCGGCCGGGTCTCCTTCCGGCCATCGAAGAATTCTTGGCGTGATCGGCGCCGTCGGGTCCCAGCCAGTACGGTCGACCGTGCCATCCCCCCTACCCCGAGCAGGGAGTTCAGGTGTCCGGACCGCTGATCAGGCCGTTGCCGCGGCCACAGGCGGAGCTGACCCTGCTCTGCCTGAGCTTCTGCGGCGGCGGCACGGCGCGCTTTCGCCCCTGGGCGCAGGCTCTCCCGCAGGACGTGGAACTGGTCCTGTACTGCTATCCGGGCCGGGAGGGGCGCTTCACCACCGCGTTCGCGCGGGACTGGGAGCAGCTCCTCGCCGAGGCGCTGGGGGCGGTGCGGGCCCTGGGCCCGCGCCCGTACGTACTCCTGGGGCACAGCATGGGGGCCTGGGTCGCCTTCGACCTGGCGGTGCGGGCGGAGCAGGCGGGCGGGCCCGGGCCGCGGGCCGTGGTCGTCTCCGCCGCCCACGCTCCCACGCGCGTACGGGAAGCCCTGGCGACTCCCCCGGGCCTGCGCGACACCGACGAGGGACTGCTCGACTGGATGGCCTCGTCAGGGCAGTTGACGGACGCGGTCCGGGCCGAGCCCGAGCTGGCGCGGATGGCCGTCGACACCTTCCGCGCCGACCTGCGCGTCCTGGACGGCTACCGCCCGCGGCCCGGTACACGCGTACGGGCGCCGCTGCAGGTGCTGTACGGGGAGCGGGACGACATGGACGACGCCGGGGCGCGGGAGTGGCGCCCGCTGACGGCGGGCGGCTTCACGGCCACGCGGCTGCCCGGTGGGCACTTCTACACGCCCGAGGTGTGGCAGCGGCTGCCCGACCACGTGCGCGCGCTGCGCCCGGCCGGGCCGGACGGAGCGGGCGGTGCCCGCGCCGCCGGTGTTCAGGCCGCCGACGCCTCCCTCAGCACCCGGCCCCGGATCGCCCGCAGCATGGACGCGCGCGTCGCTCCGCTGCCCCACCTGATGAACAGCCAGTAGGGAGCGAACTTGCGCCGGGTCCGGTCGTCCGTCGCGAAGATCCGGGTCTCCGTGGAGAGGATCCCGCCGGCGTAGCGGACGTTCATCCCGATCTTCAGGATTCCCGGATCGGCGCATTCCCGGACGATCTCGGAGATCGTGCCCGGCGGCCGGGGTATGTCGTCCATCGACTGCACTCCGGCGAAGAGGAACTCTTCGTCTCCGCTGGGCACCACCTCGCCGCTTTCTCGGAGGTAGTCGGAGACGATGCGGCGCTCCGCCGACACGTCGGCCCGGGTGATGGCGACGAGCAGCCGCGCGAGAGGCGCCTCGGCCCAGGTGGTCGCGTACACGGCTCGCATCACGTCGTCCACCGTGCCGGCGACGGGAATCCGGTGGATCTCCCTGAAATGCCATTGCGGCACCAGGCGGTCCAGTTCCGACTGATCGCCACGGGCCATTTCGATCTCCTCGCGCCATTACGGATCAATTCGCTGTACATCCTAGGGAAGAACACCGGCACCCTTCCTCCGAGCCGAACCGGATGGCAGTTTGCTGCCATTTCGCGCACGCGGAAAACGGTGACCTCGATGTCGCCTCCCGCGGGACAGCCCCTAAACTCCGTCCAATGCGCGACGACACACGACACCGGCTGCGAAGCGCCGCTCCGAGCGTCCTCTGCGGGGTGCTGGGGGCGGGCGCCCTGGCCGCCGCCCTGCTCGCCGCCCCTTCGGCGGGCTGGCGGGCCGTCCTGCCGATGGTGGTGGCGGTCACGGCGGTGCTCGCCCTGACCGCCTTCCCCGCCCGGGTCCCGCTCACGGCGACGGCCGTGACCGTGGCCGTGACGTCGGCCCTGGGGACGGCCGCCCAGATGCCGCCGCCCGCCGAGTCGCAGCCGCACCCGGGCGCCCCCCTCGCCCTGATCGAGGCGGCCGCCCTGCTGGTGCTCGTCCTGCTGCTGGCCCGGCGCGCTCCCGTCCGCCGGGCCGTCGTGCTCGGCTCGGTGACCGGGCTGCTGGAATCGACGGTCGTGCTGCGCCTCCAGCTGCCGCCGACGGTCCTGGAAGCCGCGGGGCAGAGCGCCTTCTTCGCACTCGGCGCCGTCGGAGCCGCCGCGGTGGGCGGCTATCTGCGCACGCTGGAGTCCCGCAGGCTGCGCGCGGTGCACGACGCCCGCCGCACCCAGCGCCTCCAACTGGCCCGCGACCTGCACGACTTCGTGGCCCACGACGTCTCGGGCATCGTGGTGCTCGCCCAGGCCGCCCAGGTGATCGGCGCCGCCCAGCCGGACAAGGTCCTGCCGCTCCTGGCCCAGATCGAGGCCGCGGGTCTCCAGGCGCTGGGCTCCATGGACCGTACGGTCCACATGCTCGACGGCGCCGACGGGGACGCGGCCTCCGGGGACGCGGGACACAGCGGTGAGGGCCAGCCCCAGGCCTACGGGCTGGCCGACGTCGTGGACGTCATCGACCGGTTCCGGGACGCGGGACGGGCCGAGGTCGACCTCGGCATCGACCTGTCGCCCGGTCACGTCGGGCGGGTTCCCCGCGAGGTGGCCGCCACCGCCCACCGGGCGGTCGTGGAGGCGCTGACCAACATCCGCCGGCACGCCCCGACCACTCCGCTGATCCGTGTCCGGGTGCTGCCCGACCTCTCCGGCCCCGTCCCCGTACTGGCCGTGTCCGTGACCAACAGCGCGCCGTCCATCAGCGAAGCGGGGCTGGGCGAACGGGGCCGCCGCGGGGGCGGTTCGGGACTGGCGGGCCTCGCCGAACGCGTCGCGGCGCTCGGCGGCACCCTCGACTTCGGCGTCCAGGCCGACGGAGGGTGGCGGACCTCCGCCGCGCTGCCCATCGGAGAATGACCGCGGATAGCGGCGATTAGCAGGTTCGCCGACCGGCCCGCAATATCACTTCGAGACTTCTGATTCCCGCTCCGTATTTCCGCATGCCACCGCTACCGTACCCCTGACAGGCAGCGGCCCATGTTATCCATTTCGGTCATTCCTGAATTGTGCCCGACGACCGGTGGTGGGCTCCCGGCACCGAGCGAGGGAATAATTCATGGACGACCTGATGATTGAAGTCTCGGACATATCGAAGGCCTTCGGCCCGACCAAGGCGCTCGACGGTGTCACCCTCGGCGCGGAGCGGGGGACGGTACTGGGCCTCCTCGGCCACAACGGTGCCGGGAAGACCACGCTCGTCAACATCCTGAGCACGCTGGCCCTGCCGACCTCGGGCCGGGCCCGGGTCGCCGGTCTCGACGTCACCCGCGAAGCGGAGGAGGTCCGTCGGCGCATCGGGCTCACCGGCCAGTACGCGGCGGTGGACGAGACCCTCTCGGGGCGCGGCAACCTCGTCCTGATCGCGCGGCTGCTCGGCGCGTCCCGGAGCCGGGCGGCGGCCCGCGCCGACGAACTGCTGGAGATCTTCGACCTCACGGGCGCCGCGGAGCGCAAGGCGAAGACCTACTCGGGCGGCATGCGCCGGCGCCTGGACCTCGCGGCCGGTCTGGTGGGGCACCCGGGCGTCATCTTCCTGGACGAGCCCACCACCGGCCTCGACCCCGCGGCGCGGCGCGCCCTGTGGGAGATCGTCAAGGGTCTCGTCAAGGACGGCACCACGGTCCTGCTGACCACCCAGTACCTCGACGAGGCCGACTACCTGGCGGATTCGATCACCGTTCTGGCGGCGGGCCGGGTCATCGCGTCCGGCACCGCCGACGAGCTGAAGAACCGGATCGGACGGCGCACCGTATCCGTCACGGTGCGCGGCGAGCAGGACCGCCCGCGGGCCGCCGAGGCGCTGCGGGGTGCCGGGTTCTCGCCCGCCCACGAGGGTGACGGGCTCGTCCTGACGATGCCCGTCACGGACTCCACCGATCTGGCCCGCGTCGTCCGGGCCACCGACGACGCGGAGGTGGACCTCGCGGGACTGGCGTTCGCCGAACCGTCCCTCGACGACGTGTACATGGCCCTGAACCACTCCACCGGACACCAGGCAGGGATTCCCCGATGACCATCACCACCAGCCGGGCGGCCGACCCGCCGACCCGCGAAGCCGCCGCCGCGGCGCCCCCGCAGTTCGGCGGGACCGGCATCCTGAAGCAGATCTACGTCCTGTCCGGCCGGTCACTGCGGGCCCTGCGCGAGCCCGCCCTGGTGCTCCCGGGGGTCCTGGAACCCATCCTGATGCTGACGGTGTTCAGCCAGGTCTTCAAGAGCGTCTCGCAGACCAGCGCGTTCCCCGCCGGGGTCAGCTACATCGACTACCTGCTGCCCGCCTTCCTCGTCACGGGCTCGATCAGCGCGGGGCTCAAGTCGGGCGTGGCCCTGACCACGGAGCTCAACAACGGCATCATCGCCCGCTTCAAGGCGATGCCCATCCACACCGCGTCCATCCTGATCGGCCGGAGCATCGCCGACACGGTGCTCAACACGGTCAACATGCTGGTCATGCTGGTGGCCGCGGCCCTGGTCTTCGGGTTCGACCCGGCCGGCGGGGTGTTCGGCGCGCTGGGCGCGGTCCTGGTCGCGGTGGTGCTGGGCTGGTCGCTGGGCTGGGTGTTCATGGCCCTGTCCGCGTGGCTGCGCCGCCCGGAGGCGCTGCAGCCGATCGGCGGCATCGTCAACATGGTCCTGCTGTTCGCCTCGAACGCGTTCGTGCCCGCCGACGGGCTGCCGGGCTGGCTGAAGGGCTTCGCGGAGGTCAACCCCATGTCCCACGCCATCACGGCCGCGCGTGACCTGGCCTTCGGGGAGCCCCGGCTGAGTACGGTCCTGGCTCCGCTGGGCATCTGCCTGGTGGTCGTGGCCCTCACCGCGCCGCTGGCGATCCGCAGCTTCCGCAAGGTCTCGTGAGCCGATCGCCCCGGTACGCGGAACGGCCCGCACTCCCGGAGGGGACTGCGGGCCGTTCCGCGTACCGGGGCCGATGACCGACCGGCCGTCATCGCTGGCCGCAGCTGCGGCAGACGCCGCGGCGGCGCAGTTGGTACAGGTAGGTGGCGGCGCCCAGGGCGGCGCCCCAGACCACCCACAGGACCGCGGGGCCCGTGATCCCCCACGAGGTCAACTCGAAGCCGCGCACCGCCATCAGGCCCGCGGGAATGAGCACGACCGCGACGAACCCGGCCGGGATGATGGCGGTCGCCGGGTGGATCGTCCGGCCCTTCTTGAACCACACCCAGCGCGGCCACACCTCGCCCCACCTGGCGACCAGCCCGTGCATCATCAGGCTGCCCAGGGTCGACAGCACTCCCAGCGCGAGTCCCATCTCCAGCATGTTGGGCGTGTCCTGCATCTCCTTCAGGAACCCGTCGGTGATGCCGAGCGGCCAGCCGAAGTACCAGGCGATGCGGGTGACGTCGTACGGGAGGGTCGAGAGCACGGCCAGGTAGACCGCCCGGTGCCCCCAGGTGCGCAGCCTGACGGGGTCGGTCCAGGCGCCGGGGCCGTGCGGGGCCCGGCCGCAGTGCACGCACTGCCCGTTGGTGCGCCGCTGGTACGCGAGCGTCGCGGCGACCCACAGCAGCCCGCCGATGAAGACGATCATCAGGTTCCCGCGGTGCCAGTACAGGATGTCGCCCATGTCCTGCGGGCCCGGCACCCCGGTGAAGGCGAACACGAGCAGCGCCGGGGAGAACGCCAGCAGGCCGAGCAGCGAGTAGTCGGGGATCAGGAGGGTCAGGGCGACGCCGGCCACCCACCCGTAGGCGAGCAGGGCCTTGCGGATCCGGCCGGCCCCGAGGTTCCTCAGCATCAGGAGGCCTACGACCACGCCGAGGGCGCAGAACACGGCCAGCACCGGGGCGACCACCTCGGCCCGGCTCGGCTCCAGGATCGATCCCGACGAGCGGTCCTCGTCGACCCGCTGGAAGGGGTAGCCGTCCCCGCCGAGGGCCCAGTACAGCGCCGCCGCCCCGTAGAGCGCCGACCACACGACCGCCAGGTATCCGGCCCGGTCCGGCCAGGCGGACCACCAGCGCCGACGGGGCACGACATCCGGGGAGGTCTCCCCGGTACGCATTGCGGTGGCTGTGTTCGGCATGACGGACTTCCTCTGATTCACCGCTCGAAGCGGTATCTGTCGTCGTGGGATCAAGGCTGCCGCGCGGGGCGTCCCGGCACATCTGCCGATCGGCAGATCCGGCGCGGCCGCAAGGGCGGGCGCACATGGGGAAGGCGGCTCCCGGTCCGCGGGGGTTCGGACCGGAAACCGCCGGAACTGGGTGGCGATCAGGGACGCGGGGGCATCAGCAGCTGACGAGGCTCTGGAACTTCCAGCTGGTTCCCATGATCGGCACGTCCTTCTGGAACTGCGCCTCCTGGCCGGGCTGGATCTCGTAGCAGTCGGGCGCCGGAACCATCTCGTAGTTCCACGTCGGCTTGACCCGCTGCGCGGTCGTACAGTTGTTGGTCATCCAGACGGTCACGAACCGGAAGAAGATGACCGCTGACGTCCCCTTGACACAGCTCGGCGCGGGGGCGGCCGCTGCGGCGGGGGCAGCCGGGGCGGGGGCCGCGTGGGCCTGGCCGACGCCCAGCAGTGCCGTACCCGCCAGGGCCGCCGCGGCGATGCCTGAAGCATATTTACGCATGATCTCATCTCATCTGTTTACGGGCAATTGCCTCGCCTTCACTCTCACCGAGGCAGACCGGTCCGCTCAACGCTGGATCAGAAACTTCGAGGGCACCGGGTCAGCCGCGCTCGCAGTGCCCGCACGTGCCGCGCCGCCGGAAATAGTAGGCGAGGGCCGCCGCCGCCAGCGCGATGCCCCACACGGGCCAGACCGTCTCGGGAACGGTGGCGCCCCAGTCGTCCTTCTGGTTGTCGAAGGCTCCCTGGAAGTGCAGGCGGATGTACATGACTCCGGCGATCGTCACCATGAGGGAGACCAGCCAGGCCGGGATGACCGCCAGGCTGATCGGCACCCGCTTGCCCCGCAGCCCCACCATCCAGCGCGGGAAGACCTCGCCCCAGCGCTGCACCAGCCCCAGGGTCAGCAGGGAGCCGAGGGCGCCCATCGTGGCGAGGGCCGCGCCGAAGATCCAGAGGTGGTCCGCCTTGCCCTCCTGCCACAGCTTGTCGGAGATCCCCAGCGGGTAACCGAGGGCCCAGGCCCAGCGGGTGGTGGCGTACACGAGCGGTACGGCGACCGCGGTGTACGCGGCCTTGCGGCCCCAGCGCGCGGCGGAGGCCGGCGAGGTCCATTCGGCGCCGGCCTCGGTGCGGCCGCAGTTGCCGCAGGCGTCGGTGGTCCGGCGCTGGTAGGCGATCGCGGACGCGGCCATCAGCGCCACCGCGACCACGGCGAACAGCTGGTTGATCACCGTCCAGTTGATGGCGCTGAACTTCAGCATGAAGACGTAGGCCAGGTTCCCGAGGATGCGGAAGTCGGCCAGCGTGAAGAAGACGCAGGCTCCGGAGGCGGCCGTGGCGCCGAGCAGGACCGGGGTGGGGATCCGGCGGCGCCCGGGCAGGGCCAGGAGCAGCGCCACCCCGGCGCTGAGCAGGAACCCGGCGGCGAGCCACGGGGCGAGCCGCGCCCGGCCCACGTGTTCGAAGGCCGAGTACTCGGGGTTGGCGTCGTCGGCTCCGAAGGGGAAGCCGGATCCGCCCAGGGCCCAGTACGTCTGGGCCAGTCCGTAGGCCAGCAGCACCAGGAAGGCCGCGTACCCGATCCAGCCCGGCCAGCCGGCCAGTCGGCGGCGCACGGCGCCCGGGGTACGCGCCTGTCGCGGCAACGCCGCGCTTTCGGTCACCTGTGTCATGGTGCTGTGCCTCCTCGGTTGTTCTGGAACCAGCATTCCGTGCGGGGGTGCGGCGCACATCTGCCGAACGGCAGATCCCGGGGCTCGGCCACCGGGCGGCGGCAGGAGGGCCCGCGGGGCCGTGCGGATCAGTCCCGCGCGCCGCGGAGCCTCTCCTGGACGGCGCGGCCGATCTCGGCGACCGGTCCGGCCTGGAGCAGCTGGCGGTGTTCGCAGTCGACCTCCAGGACCTCGATGGCGCCGCTCACGTACGGGCGGAGTCCGCCCAGGGAGTGCTCCGCCTTGTCGTCGGGGTGCTCGTCGTCCCGCGTGGAGACGAAGAGCAGCACGTCGCCTTCGAAGACGCCGGGCCGGTAGTCGACGGTCAGGCCCCAGTTGTTGTTGTTCACCGCGCCGATCCGCAGGATGTGCTCGTCGTCGAAGGTCGCGAGGGCGCTGCCCTCGTCGCGCAGGACCGCCATGACCGCGTCGTACTCCAGCGGGCCGTCCCCGAACATCCCCGGGTCTCGCCCGACGAAGTCCAGCAGGGCCAGGAGGACCTTCTGTTCGTCGGCCACGACGTACTCGCCGCCCAGTTCCTCCAACGTCACGGGCACCTGGTCGAGGTTGGCCAGCAGCGCGACGGCCTGGCCCTGGCGCTGGAGCTGCACGGCCACCTCGTGGGCCAACAGGGCGCCCATCGACCAGCCCAGCAGGTGGTACGGGCCGACGGGCTGGACCTCGCGGATCCGCTCCACGTAGTCCTCGGCCATCTGCGGTATCGACGTGGGCAGTTCCTCCTCGCGGGCCAGGCCGCGGGCCTGGATCCCGTAGATCGGGCGGTCTCCGTCGATGTGGCGCATCAGCCCGGAGTACATCCAGCTGACGCCGCCCACCGGGTGCAGGCAGAACAGCGGGGGCGCTCCTCCCCCGGTACGCAGGGGCAGCACCACGTCGAAGGAGTCCTCCTGCTGTCCGCCGGCGCCCATCAGGTCCATCAGGGCGGCCACCGTGGGGGCTTGGAAGACCGCCCGGTTGGACAGCGCCACGCCGAACACGGAGCGGATCCGGCTGGTCAGCTGGATGGAGACGATGCTGTCGCCGCCGAGTTCGAAGAAGTTGTCGTCGATGCCGACCCGGTCCAGCTTGAGCAGTTCGGCCCAGAGCCGGCAGAGCAGCTCCTCGCGCGGGTTGCGCGGTCCCCGGCCGCCGGCCGCGGGGCCGAAGTCCGGGGCGGGCAGGGCCTTGCGGTCGATCTTCCCGGTCGCGTTCAGGGGAAGGCCGTCCAGGACGACGAACGCCGACGGGACCATGTAGTCCGGGAGGCGCTGGGCGAGCGCCCCCCGCAGCCCGGAGGTCCCGGCGCCCGCGACCGGAACGACGTAGGCCACCAGCTTCTTGTTCCCGGGTTGTTCCTCCCACACGGTCACCAGGACCCGGGAGACCTCGGGGAGGCCCTCCAGGGCGGACTCGATCTCGCCGAGTTCGATGCGCAGGCCCCTGATCTTCACCTGGTGGTCGGCCCGGCCGACGAACTCGATCGCTCCCCCGGCGTTCCAGCGCACGACGTCGCCGGTGCGGTACATGCGCTCGCCCGCCGTCCCGTACGGGTCGGGCACGAACCGTTCCGCGGTCATGCCCGGCAGCCCGAAGTAGCCGCGCGCCGCGCCCGCGCCCGCCAGGTAGAGCTCGCCGCTCACGCCGGTCGCAGCGGGGCGCAGACGGTCGTCCAGGACGTAGGCGCGCTGGTTGTCCATCGGGCGGCCGATCGGCACGGTGCGGCCGACCCGGTGCGGGGCGCGCAGCGGGTGGCAGGTCGCGTACACGGTGGTCTCGGTGGGGCCGTATACGTTCACCACCGCGGTGTCCGGGCAGGCGTCGAGCACCCGCTGGAAGGCGGCCGGGGAGACCTGTTCGCCGCCGGTCCAGATCTCGGCGAGCCCGGCGAAGACGCCCGGGTCCTCCTCGGCCAGCAGGTTGAACAAGGCGGTGGTCATGAACACGGCGGTGAGGCCGTCGTCCGCGATCAGCGCGCGGAGCCGGTCCGCGTCGAGCTGGCCCGGGGGCGCCACCACGACCCGCCCGCCGCCCAGCAGGGGCGCCCACATCTCGTACGTCGAGGCGTCGAAGGCGTGCGGCGAGTGCAGCAGGATCCGCTCGTGGCCGCTCGTCCACCGGTCGTCGGCCGCGAGGGCGACGACGTTGCGGTGGGTGACGCCGATGCCCTTGGGCCGGCCCGTCGATCCGGAGGTGTACATGATGTACGCCAGCTGGTCGGGGTGCCCGGGCACGTCGGGGTCGGTGGTGTCGTACCCGTCCGCCGGGCCGGATCCGTCGACGGGATCGACGGTCAGCGCCTCGGCGTCGTGGCGGAACTCCACCCCGGCCATCGCCCGGTCGACGAGGAGCACCCGGCACCGGGTCTCCTCCACGATGCCCTCCAGGCGCGGCACCGGGTGGCGGGCGTCGAGCGGTACGTACGCCGCCCCCGCCTTCAGCACGGCCAGGGTGGACACCACCAGGGCCACCGAACGTTCCTGGAGGATCGCCACCCGGTCGCCGGGGGCGACGCCCGCGTCGATCAGGCGACGGGCCAGCGCGTTGGCACGGGCGTCGAGCTCCGCGCAGTCGAGCCGCTCTCCGGCGCCGGTGAGGGCCACGGCCCGCGGGGTGCGGGCGGCGCGCGCCGCGAACAGGGCGTGGACGGTGTCCTGCGGGAGGTCCCGCGCCGTGTCGTTGACCTCGCCGAGGAGGGATTCCTCCCGCGGGCTGAGCAGGTCGAGCGCGCCGACGGGCGTGCCGGGGTCGGCGACCGCGCCTTCCAGCAGGCGCACCAGCCGCTCGGCGAAGGCCTCGGCCGTGGAGCGCTCGAACAGGGCGGTGCTGTACTCGAGTCGGCCTCCCAGGAGGGTCGTCCCGTCGGGCAGGTGTTCCTCGCCGAAGCTGAAGGAGAGGTCGAACTTGGCGACCTCCGCGTCCGTCGGCTGCGGTGCCAGGGTCAGGCCCGGCAGCGACAGGTCCGCCTCCTCGTTGTTCTCCAGGCTGATCGCGACCTGGAACAGCGGGTTGCGGGACAGCGTCCGCACCGGGTTGAGCTCCTCCACCAGCCGTTCGAAGGGCACGTCCTGGTGGGAGAAGGCCGCCAGGTCGGCCGCCTTGGCGCGCTCCACCAGCTCCCGGAAGGCCGGGTCGCCGGAGAGGTCGGTGCGCAGGACCAGCGTGTTGACGAAGAAGCCGACGAGTTCCTCGAGGGCTTCGTCGCCGCGGCCGGCGACCACGGTGCCGAGCGGGATGTCGGTCCCGGCTCCGAGGCGGTGCAGCAGGGCCGCGACGGCGGCGTGCAGCACCATGAACAGGCTGGCGCCGCTCTCGGCGGCCAGCCGGCGCACCCCCCGCGCGAGCTCCGCCGGGATCGGCAGCGGCACCTGTCCGCCGGCCGTACCCGCTTCGGCGGCGCGCGGCCGGTCGAAGGGGAGTTCCAGCTCCTCCGGCAGTCCGGCGAGAGCCGTGCGCCAGTGGCCGAGCTGTTGCCCGAAGGCGCTCTCCGGGTCGTCCTCGTCGCCGAGGCTGCGCCGCTGCCACAGGGCGTAGTCGGCGTACTGGACCGGCAGCGGCGCGAACTCGGGTGCCCGGCCTGCCGCGCGGGCCGCGTAGGCGGTTCCCAGGTCGCGGGCCAGCGGGGCGAGCGAGGAGCCGTCGCCGGCGATGTGGTGCAGCACGAGCGCCAGGACGTGCTCGCGGGGCGCCAGCCGCAGCAGGCGGGCGCGCAGCGGGAGGTCCGCCGTCAGGTCGAAGTCCGACACCGCCAGCGCGCTCAGTTCGCCGTCCAGTTCCGCCTCGGTCACCGTGCGGGTGTCGAGGGTGAACTCGTACTCGTCGGCGGAGAGGATCCGCTGGCGCGGTACGCCCGCCTCGGCGGGGAAGACGGTGCGCAGGCTCTCGTGGCGGTCGATGACGTCGGCGAGCGCCGCCCGCATCGCGTCCGGGTCCGGTTCGCCCAGCAGCCGTACGGCGAGCTGGATGTTGTACGAGCCGGTGGTGTCCTCGACCGAGTCGATGAACCACAGCCTGCGCTGGGCGTGGGACAGCGGGATCACGGCCGGCCGTTCGCCCGGTGCCAGGCGCAGCCGCGCCGTGTCGGCATCGGTCAGCCGGGCGGCGAGGGCCGCCACCGTGGGTGCCTCGAACACGGCGCGCACGGGTACTTCGGCCCCGAAGCCGGTACGGATGCGGTTGACGAGCCTGGTCGCGAGCAGCGAGTGGCCGCCCAGGTCGAAGAAGCTGTCGTCGATGCCGACCTCCGCCACGCCGAGGATGTCGGCGTACAGGGCGCACAGCGCCGTCTCCCGCTCGTCGCGCGGGGCGCGCAGTGCGGCCGCGCTGCCGTAGTCGGGAGCGGGCAGGGCCCTGCGGTCGGTCTTGCCGTTGGCGGTGAGCGGCAGGCCGGCGACGGCCACCAGGGCCGAGGGCACCATGTAGTCCGGCAGTTCGCCGCTCAGGTACTCCTTGAGCGCGCCGGTGTCCACGGACCCGGTCCCGACGACGTATCCGACGAGGCGCTTGTCGCCCGGCCGGTCCTCGCGCACGATCACCGCGGCCTGGGCGACGTCGGGGTGGCGTGCCAGCCGGTCCTCGATCTCGCCCGGTTCGATGCGGAAGCCGCGCAGCTTGACCTGTTCGTCGGCGCGGCCGACGAACTCGACGACGCCGTCGCCGGTCCAGCGGGCCAGGTCCCCGGTGCGGTACATCCGGGAGCCCGCGGGGCCGAAGGGGTCGGCCACGAAGCGCTCGGCGGTGAGCGCCGCCCGGTGCGTGTAGCCGCGGGCGAGTCCGCCGCCCGCGATGTACAGCTCGCCCGCGACGGAGACCGGGACGGGGCGCAGCGCCGCGTCCAGGACGTACACGCGCATGTTGTCGAGCGGTCGTCCGACGGGTACGTGGGCCGGTACGGGCTCGTCGGCCGCGATGACGTGGCCGAGGGCGAAGGTGGTCGTCTCGGTCGGCCCGTAGCCGTCGGCCACGACGGTGGCGGGGCAGGCCTCGCGGATCCGCCGGACCGCCTCGGCCGGTACCACGTCGCCGCCCGTCCACACCTCGCGCACCGCTGCCAGGGCGCCCGGTGCCTCGTCGGCGACCAGTCGGAACAGTCCGGCGGTGAGCCAGAGTCCGGTGACCCGGTGTTCGGTGAGGACGCGCTCCAGGCCCGCGACGTCGAGTTCCCGGGGCGGGGCGACGACCACGCAGCCGCCGGTGAGCAGCGGGACCCACAGTTCGTACGTGGAGGCGTCGAAGGCGGTCGGGGAGTGCAGGAGCACCCGCTGGTGGGCGTCGCCCTCCCAGCGCCGGTCGAGGGCGAGCTCGACGACGTCCCGCTGGGTGATCTCCACGCCCTTGGGCAGGCCGGTGGAGCCGGAGGTGAACATGATGTAGGCGAGCTGGTCCGGGAGGACGCTCACCCGCGGCGCCTCGGCCGGGGTGTCCTCGTGTGCGGGCAGGACGTGGACGCCGAGTTCCGCGGCGCGCGCGGCGAGGGCGCGGTCGGTGATGACGACCGGTGCGCCCGTGTCGTCCACGACGTGCCGCAGCCGCGTCACCGGGTCGGTGTCGCGCAGCGGCACGTACGCGCCGCCCGCCTTGAGGACGGCCAGCAGCGCGACCGGGAGGTCGGCGGAGCGTTCCATCAGCACGGCGACGGGGGTCTCCGGGCCCACTCCGAGCGCGGCGAGGCGCCCGGCCAGCCGGTCGGAGCGCTCGTCCAGCCCGCGGTAGTCGAGCCGTTCGGCGCCGAAGACGACGGCGGGGGCGTCGGGGGTACGGGCGGCCTGGGCGCGGAACAGCTCGGCGACGCCCGCGGACGGCACGGCGCGGGCCGTGTCGTTCCACTCGACGAGCAGGGTGTGCCGCTCGGCGGCGGACAGCGGGTCGAGGGAGTCGACGAGCTGTCCCGGGTCGGCGGCGAAGCGCTCCAGGATCAGCTGGAGCCGCTCGGCGAGGGCGCGGGCCGTCTCGTCGTCGAACAGGTCGGCGCGGTAGTCGATCCTGAGGGTGATCAGCTGTCCGTCCGTGACGCCCAGCGCCAGCGGGTAGTGGGTGCCGTCCTGGATCTGGGCGTCGACGATCCCGAGCCCCTCGGCGGTCTCCTCCAGGTTCTCCGCGTCGACCGGGTAGTTGCTGAACTCGGTGGAGGTGTCGAAGAGCGCTCCGGTGCCCGCGATCCGCTGGATGTCGGTGAGGCCGAGGTACTTGTGCGGCAGGAGGTCGTACTGCTGCTCCTGGAGCCGGGTGAAGAGGGCCAGCAACGAGTCCCCTCGCTCGATCCGCACCCGTACGGGCAGGGTGTTGATGAAGAGGCCCACCATGGACTCCACTCCGGGGAGCTCGGCCGGGCGGCCGTTCACCGTCTCGCCGAAGAGCACGTCGTCGCGTCCGGTG
Organism: Streptomyces sp. G-G2; assembly: GCF_030063135.1. Classification (GTDB taxonomy): domain Bacteria; phylum Actinomycetota; class Actinomycetes; order Streptomycetales; family Streptomycetaceae; genus Streptomyces. The sequence continues at coordinate 80,684 of NZ_JASISO010000017.1, read as the reverse complement.
AGACCGGACAGGAGCAGGCCCCAGGCGCCCTGGATCACGGTGTTCTTGGTCAGTCCGTGGCGGCGCGCCCGCGCGGTGAGGGCGGCCGTCGTCGCGGCGGGGACCCGCACCTCCAGCACCCGGGGGCGCATCGGCGCGCGGGCCGGGTCCGAGGGGGCGACGAGCGTGGGCTCGTCGACCCCGTCGAGTGCCCGGCGCCAGGCCTGCTCGGCGGCGGGCCGGTCCTGAGCCGCGAGCCAGGCCAGGTACTGCTTGTACGGGGTGACGCGCGGCAGGCCGGAGTCGTCGCCGCCGGTGCGGTAGAGCTCGAAGAGCTCGCCGGACAGGACCGGCCCGGACCAGCCGTCGAAGAGGATGTGGTGGTTGGCGAGCATGAGGCGGTGTGCCTCGGCGCCCACCTTGACGAGGGTGAAGCGCAGCAGCGGTGCCCGGCGCGGGTCGAAGCGCTCGGCCAGGGCGCGCTGCGTCAGCCGGTCCAGCTCCCGCTCGCGTCCGGCCTCGTCCAGCGCGCTCAGGTCCACCTCGTGCCAGGGCAGGTCCACCTCGCGGGGGATGACCTGGAGCGACTGGCCGGAGGCGCCGGGCCGGAAGGCCGCGCGCAGGTTGTCGTGCCTGCGGAGCAGGGCCGCGGCCGCCTCGCGCAGCGTGCCGGCGTCGAGTTCGCCGCGCAGGTCGAAGGCGAGGAGCGTGGTGTAGATGTCGGCTCCGCGCTCGTCGTAGAGGGCGTGGAAGAGCAGCCCCTCCTGGAGCGGGGAGAGCGGCAGTACGTCGCTGATCCCGCTCTGCGCGGATTCCAGCCGGTCGATCTCGTCCTGTCCGAGCGTGACGAGGGTGAGGTCGGACGGGCTGAGGCCGCCCGCCCCCTGGTTGCCCTCGGCGTGCAGGACGAGGGCCTCCAGGGCCCGGAACCAGGTCTCGGCGAGGTCGCGTACGTCCTCGTCGGAGAAGAGTTCCTGGGCCCAGATCCAGTGGGCGACCAGGTGCGGCCCGTCGGGGTAGGTGACGGCCGTCGCGGTGAGGTCCACCGCGTGGGGCAGGGCCATGCCCGCGTCGGCCACGCCCGACAGGTCGTGCTCGACCTCCGGCCGCCCGGTGGGGGCGGCCTCCTCGGCGGCGCCCAGCCGTCCCAGGTAGTTGAAGCCGATCTGGGGCTGCGCGTACCGGCCCAGGACCTGGGCGGTCTGCGGGTTGAGGTGGCGCAGCAGGCCGAAGCCGATGCCGTTGTCCGGCAGGGCCCGCAGCTGCTCCTTGATCCGCTTGACCGCCCGCCCGGCGCCCGGGCCGCCCGCCCACAGCTCGTCGGACGGGGTTTCGCCCGGGGTCAGGCGCAGCGGGTAGAGGCTGGTGAACCAACCGACGGTACGGGAGAGGTCCACGCCGTCGGTGATCTCCTCGCGGCCGTGTCCCTCGAGGTCGATCAGGACGTCCGCTCCCGCGCCGCGTCCGGAGCGCTCCCGCCAGTCGGTGACGGCCAGCGCCAGCGCGGTCAGCAGGACGTCGTTGATCCCGGCGTTGAACAGCGCGGGGATGCGGCCCAGCAGGGGCTGGGTCAGGGCGGCGGGCAGGTTCAGGCTGAGCGAGGCGGCCGAGCCGAAGGTGTCCCGGGAGGGGTCCAGCGGGCGGGGCGTCAGCAGCGGGTCCGGCCCGTCGAGGATCCCGCGCCACAGGGCGAGCTCCCGCATCCGGTCCGGCGCACCGGCCAGTTCGGTCAGCTGCTGCGACCAGCGGCGGAAAGAGGTGCCGACCGGTTCCAGCGTCACCGGCCGGCCCGCCGTCAGCGCCTCGAAGGCGGCTTCCAGGTCGGGCAGCAGGATCCGCCAGGACACGCCGTCGACGACCAGGTGGTGCGCGACGACGGTCAGCCGGCCGGGGGCGTCGGCGCCCCCGTCGAACCAGACGCACTGGACCATCGCACCGGCTCCGGGGTCCAGGCGGCCCTGGGCCCCGGTGATCTCCCGGGTGGCGCGGGCGTCGAGCTCCGCCTCCGTCAGGCCGGAGGCGATCAGGGCGGCCGCGTCCACGCGGTGGACGTGGTCCTCGGCGCGGACGGTGCCGGCCGGGGCGGTCTCCTGCGACCAGCCGAAGTCGTCCCCGATCCGGGACAGGGTCATCCGCAGGGCGTCGTGGTGGTCGAGGACCGCCTGGAGCGCCGCGGTCACCAGGGCGGCGTCCGCGCCCGGGGGGACCGGGAGGGACATCGTCTGGTTGAACTGGTCGATGGCTCCGCCGCGTTCGCGGATCCAGTGGACGATCGGCGTCAGCGGGACGTCCCCGACGCCGTCACCCGTCACGGGCGCCGGCGCGGCGTCCTTCTCGCGCACCGCCTCCACCGCCGCGACGAGGGCCTCCACGGTCTTCGCGGCGAACACGTCGCGCGGGCTGAAGTGCAGGCCGGCCCGACGGGCACGGCTGACCAGCTGGATGGTGAGGATGCTGTCGCCGCCGAGCGCGAAGAAGCTGTCGTCGACACCGACCCGCTCCACGCCGAGGACTTCGGCGTAGAGCGCCGCGAGGGTCTCCTCCGCCTCCGTGCGCGGCGAGCCCGAGGCCTCGTCCGCGCGGAACTCGGGGGCGGGCAGCGCCTTCCGGTCGACCTTCCCGTTCGGGGTCAGCGGCAGCCGGTCGAGCACCACGAACGCCGCCGGGACCATGTAGCCGGGCAGCGCGTCCGCGACGTGGCCGCGCAGTGCGGCCGGGTCCACGGTGCGGCCTTCGGCCGGCATCACGTGGGCGACCAGGCGCTTGTCCCCGGGCCGGTCCTCGCGTACCCCGGCCACGGCACGGCCGACGTCGGCGTGCCCGTTCAGCACCTCCTCGATCTCGCCGAGTTCGATCCGGAAGCCGCGCAGTTTCACCTGGAAGTCGGTGCGGCCGAGGTAGTCGATCCGTCCCCCGTCGGTCCAGCGCACCAGGTCGCCGGTGCGGTACATCCGCGTACCGGCCGGGCCGAACGGGTCGGCCACGAACCGCTCCGCCGTCAGCGCGCGGCGGCCGTGGTACCCGCGGGCCACACCGGCCCCCGCGATGTACAGCTCACCGGCGACGCCGGGCAGGACCGGGCGCAGGGCCGCGTCCAGGACGTACACCCTGGTGTTGGCGACCGGACCGCCGATGGTGACCGGTCCGGCGCCGTCGATCTCGGTGCCGGTGGAGTAGACCGTCGTCTCGGTGGGGCCGTACAGGTTCGTCAGCGTGCCGCCCAGCGCACACAGCCGACGGGCCAGGTCGGCGGGGAGTGCCTCGCCCGCGGTGACCTTGTGCAGCCCGCGCAGCGCGTCGGGGACGGTGCTCTCCAGTACGTGCCACAGGCTCGGGGGCGCCTCCATCACGGTCGCCCCGGTCCGGGCGGTCAGCGCGGCCAGCTCTTCGGGGTTCTTCACCGTCTCCGAACCGGCGAGGACCACCGCGGCGCCGTTGACCAGCGGAACGAAGAGCTCCATGACCGCGATGTCGAAGCTGACCGTGGCCAGCGCCGCCAGCCGGTCCGCCGGGGTGAGCCGCAGCCGCTGCTGCACCGCGGCGAGCAGGTTGCTCATCGCACCGCCGGGGACCACGACGCCCTTCGGCCGTCCGGTGGAGCCCGAGGTGTAGATGACGTACGAGGCCTGCGAGGGCAGCCGCGTCACGCCCGGCGCCGTGGCCGGGTAGGTCTCCAGTGCGGCGGCGGCGATCTCGTCCCCGGTCAGCGTGAGGACCGGTGCGGCGTCCTCCAGCATGTAGGCGATCCGGTCCGCCGGGAGCGTGGGGTCGACCGGCACGTAGGCCGCCCCCGCCTTGAGCACGGCGAGCAGGGCCACGATCAGGTCGGCGGAGCGGGGCAGCAGTACGGCGACGAACGTCTCGGGGCCCGCTCCGCGGGCGCGCAGCCAGTGGGCCATCCGGTTCGCCCGGGCGTCGAGTTCCCCGTACGACAGCTCCCGGTCCTCGGTGACGAGGGCGAGCGCGTCCGGGGTCCCGGCGGCGCGGGCCTCGAAGAGTTCGGTCACCGAACCGGGGGGGACCGCGGCCTCGCTGTCGTTCCACTCCACCAGCAGGCGCTGCCGCTCGGCACCGGTCAGCAGGTCGAGCTCCGCGACGGGACGGCCGGGGTCGGCGGCGAACTCCCGCAGTACGCCGAGGAAGCGCTCGGCGACGGCGAGCAGCCGGTCCCGGTCCAGCAGGTCCGGCCGGTAGGACCAGTCCACCGTGATCCGCTCGCCGCGCTGGGCCGCCAGCAGGGCCAGCGGGTAGTGGACGGCGTCGCGCACCTCGGCGTCGACGACACCGAGCTCCTGCGCGGCCTTCTCCAGCGGCTCGGACTCCACCGGGTAGTTCTCGAACACCACGAGCGTGTCGAAGAGTTCACCGGTTCCGGCCAGGCGCTGGACGTCGGCGAGTCCCAGGTACTGGTGGGCCATCAGCCGCGACTGCTCCTCCTGGAGCCGCTGGAAGAGACCGGACAGCGTGAGGCTGTGGTCGATGTCCAGCCGCACCGGCAGGGTGTTGATGAACAGGCCGATCATGTTCTCCACGCCGCCGAGCTCCGGCGGGCGGCCCGAGACCGTCGCGCCGAACACCACGTCGCCGCGGCCGGTCAGCGCCGAGAGCACCAGGCTCCACGCGCCCTGTACCAGCGTGTTGACCGTCAGCCCGTGCTGCCGGGCCGCTGCGGTGAGCGCGGCGGCCAGCTCGTCCGGGACCTCCGTGGTCACGCGCTCGGGGACGGCCGGTTCCCCGGCGCCGTCCGCCGCGGGGGCGATGAGGGTGACCTCCTCGATCCCGGCGAGCGCCGCGCGCCAGGCCTCGTCGGACGCCGTACGGTCCTGGGCGGCCAGCCAGCCCAGGTACTCCTTGTAGGGGGTGACGGGCGGCAGGGCGCTCTCGTCGCCGCCGCGCCGGTACTCCCCGTACAGCTGGAAGAGGTCCCGGACGAGCAGCGGCATCGACCAGCCGTCGACGGCGATGTGGTGGACGGTGAGGACGAAGCGGTGCCGGTCCTCGCCGAGCCGGATCAGCGTGCAGCGGACCAGCGGAGGCCGGGACAGGTCGAAGCGCAGCGCCCGGTCCTCGGCGAGCAGGCCCTCGACCCGCTCGGCCGCCGCACGCTCGCCCAGATCACTGAAGTCGGCTTGTGTCCACGGGAGTTCGACGCGGGCGGGGACCGCCTGGAGGGTGCGGCCCGCCGCGCCCTCCACGAAGTGGGCGCGCAGGTTGTCGTGGCGGCGCAGCAGGGCGCGGGCGGCCCGGTGCAGCGCATCGGCCTCCACGGGACCGTGCAGTTCCAGGACGGACTGGATCGTGTAGACGTCCGATGCCGCCTCGTCGTACAGGCCGTGGAAGTGCAGGCCTTCCTGGAGCGGGGACAGCGGCAGGAGGTCCGCGAGCCCGGTGGGGGCGGCTTCCAGCCGCTCGATCTCGCCCTGCGAGACGGTGACCAGCGGCAGGTCCGAGGGGGTCAGACCACCGGCGTCCGGGAGCGCGGCGTGCGCGGCCAGGGCCTCCAGCGCCCGGAACCACAGGGCGGCGATCTCGCGGACCTCGTCCTCGGCGAGGAGTTCGCCGGACCAGGTCCAGGAGGCGACCAGTCGCTGCCCCTCGGGGTGCTCCACGGCCGCCGCGTTCAGCTCCAGGGTGTACGCCAGCGGCATCGCCGCGTCCCCGGCGCCCGTCAGGTCGCGGACCCGTACGGTGTCGGCACGGGCGGCGTCCCCGGCGTCGGCCCGGCCCAGTCGGCCGAGGTAGTTGAAGCCGATCTGCGGCTCGGCGTACCCGGCCAGTTCCGGGCCGGTCTCCGGGTTGAGGTGGCGCAGCAGGCCGTAGCCGATCCCCTTGTCGGGAATGGCCCGCAGCTGCTCCTTGACCGCCTTGAAGGCCTGTCCGAGGGCCGCGCCGCCGGACCACAGCTCGTCCTGCGCCAGCGCGCCCGGGTCGACCGCGACGGGGTAGAGGCTGGTGAACCAGCCGACCGTACGGGAGAGGTCCACGCCGTCGGCGATCTCCTCCCGGCCGTGGCCCTCCAGCCCCACCAGGACGGCGGAGCCCTCACCGCGGCCGCGCTCGCGCCGCCAGCGGGCCACCGCCAGCGCCAGTCCGGTGAGCAGCACCTCGTCGGGACCGGCGTGGAACAGCGCCGGAACCCGGCTCAGCAGCGACTCGGTCACCGGGGCGGGCAGGGTCACGGTCAGCTGCCGTCCCACGCCGACCACGTCGCGGGCGGGGTCGGTCCGGCGGTCGGCCAGCAGCGGGTCCCCGGTGGCCAGCACCGAGCGCCACAGGTCCCGCTCGCCGACGCGTGACGCGGAACGGGCCTCCTTCGCCAGTTCCTGGGTCCAGCGCCGGAACGAGGTCCCGGCCGGCTCCAGGCGTACGGCCTCACCCGCCGCCAGCGCGGCGAACGCGGCCTCGAGGTCCGGCAGCAGGATGCGCCAGGAGACGCCGTCGACCACCAGGTGGTGGACGACCAGGGCCAGTCGGCCCTCGGCGTCGGCTCCGGCGTCGAACCAGACGGCCTGGACCATGCGGCCCTCGGCGGGTGCGAGCCGCTCCGTGGCGGCCCGTACCCGCGCCGCCGCGGTGTCCTCGTCGGTGAACTCGCAGCGCTGGACGCAGTCCTCGGCGCGTACCGCGCCGCGGGCCGCGATCTCCAGCTCCCAGCCCCGGGAACCACTGCCGAGCCGCATGCGCAGGGCGTCGTGGTGGTCGAGGAGCGCCTGCACGGCCGCGCGGACGCGGGTCTCGTCGAGGCCCGCCGGGACCGGCACGGTCATGGTCTGGTTGAAGGCGTCGACGGGACCGCCCTGGGCCTGCTGCCAGTGCATGACCGGCGTGAGCTCCACCGGTCCGGTGCCGTCGTCCGCGGGGGCCCGCGCGGGTCGCGGGGCGTCGGCGAGCGCGGCGAGCCGCGCGACGGTCTTGTGCTCGAAGATCTGGCGCAGGCTCAGCGTCAGGCCTTCCTTGCGGGCCCGGTGCGCCAGCTGGATCGAGCTGATGGAGTCGCCGCCGCGCTCGAAGAAGCTGTCGTGGACGGATACGGACTCGACGCCGAGCACGTCGGCGAACAGCCGGCACAGCAGTGCCTCGCGCTCGTCGGCGGGCTCATCGGCCGCGGACGCGGCGGATCCGGCCGGGGCGCCGGCCGCGAGTGCGGCGGGCGCGGCCGAGCGGGGGGAGGCCACGAGGCGTTCGCGGTCGGCGGGGGTGAACAGTTCCACCGATCCGACCGGCCGGCCGGGGTCGGCGGCGAAGGCCGCCAGGACGTGCAGCAGGCGGTCGAGGATCTCGCGCCCGGCGCCCTCGTGGAACAGGTCCCGGCGGTGGTCGAGACGGACCGTCATCCGCTCGCCGCGTACGGTCCCCTCCAGGTTGAGGGCGTAGTGCGTGGCGTCCACGGTGGAGGCCCCGACCGCGCCGATCCCTTCGGCGGAGTTCCGCAGGGTATCCGTGTCGACGGGGTAGTTCGCGAAGATCGTGATGGCGTCGAACAGCGGCCCGCTGCCCATCAGCTGCTGGATCTCGGCCAGCCCGAGGTGCTTGTGGGCGAGCAGGTCGGCCTGCTGGTCCTGGAGGCCGCGGACCTGTTCGCCGAGCGTCAGCGCGCCGTCGATGCGCAGCCGCACCGGCAGGGTGTTGATGAACAGCCCGACCATCTTCTCGACGCCGCTCAGCTCCGGGGGGCGGCCGGAGACCGTCTCGCCGAAGACGACGTCGTCGCGGCCGGTCAGTCCGCCGAGCACCATGCCCCAGGCCGTCTGGACCACGCTGTTGAGGGTGAGCCCCAGGGACCGGGCCCGCTCGATCAGCGCCGCCGACAGCTGCGGGGAGACCTCCTCGATGAGGGTCTCGGGCAGCGCGACTCCGGCGCCGTCGCCCGCCACCAGGGTCGGCTCCGTACCCGCCAGGGCCCGCTTCCAGGCCAGCTCGGCCTCGGCTCGGTCCTGTCGGCCCAGCCAGCCGAGGTAGTCCTTGTACGGGATGACGGGGGGCAGCTGCGCGGTGTCGCCGCCGTTGTTGTACAGCGCCATCAGCTCACCGAGCACAAGCGGCATGGACCAGCCGTCGAGCAGGATGTGGTGGGCGGTGAAGACGAACCGGTACTCCTGCTCCGCCAGCTTGATCAGCGAGAACCGCAGTGGCGGCCGGGAGAGGTCGAACGTACGGGTGCGGTCGGTGTCGAGCAGGCGCTGGAGCTCCGCCGCGCGCTCGCCGGGCTCCAGGCCGCTGAGGTCGCTCTCGCACCAGTCCGGCTCCGCGTCCCGCAGGATGACCTGGACCGGCTCACCCGACGCGCGGTTGCGGAAGGACGCCCGCAGGTTCTCGTGGCGGCCGAGCACGCCGGCCACGGCATTGCGCAGTGCGGCCACGTCGAGCTCGCGCCGCAGGTCGAGCGCCATCTGGATGACGTACACATCCGCGCCCTGCTCCTCGTACAGGGCATGGAAGAGCATGCCCTTCTGGAGCGGGGACAGCGGCCAGATGTCGACGAATCCAGGCCTCGTCACTTTGCTGTTTCCTCTCATCAGCTCAGATCACTTTCGAATTCATCGATCTCGTCCTGCGACAGCGACAACAGGGACACGTCGGACGGGGTGAGGCCTCCGGCCTCGGGGCGGGCGGCGAACTCGGTCAGGACTTCCAGGGCCAGGAACCACAGGCGGGCGATCTCACGGATCTCCGCCTCGGCGAAGAGCTCGTCGGGCCAGGACCAGATGGCCACCAGCCGCACGCCGTCGGGCCGGTCCTGCGCCACGACGCTGAGGCCGACGGCGTGGGACAGCGGCCTGGCGTCGTCGCCGCCGCTGCCGAGGGTCTCGGTCGCCTCGGGCGGCGCCGCCCAGTCCTCGGCCCGGGTGGCGGCCTCGTCCACGGCGCCGAACCGGCCGAGGTAGTTGAAGCCGATCTGCGGTTCGGCGTACCCGGCCAGTTCCGGGCCGGTCTCCGGGTTGAGGTGGCGCAGCAGGCCGTAGCCGATCCCCTTGTCGGGAATGGCCCGCAGCTGCTCCTTGACCCGCTTCAGGGCCGTGCCGAGTACGGCTTCGCCGGACCACAGATCGGCTTCGGGCAGTGCGCCCGGGTCGACCGCGACGGGGTAGAGGCTGGTGAACCAGCCGACCGTACGGGAGAGGTCCACGCCGTCGGCGATCTCCTCCCGGCCGTGGCCCTCCAGCCCCACCAGGACGGCGGAGCCCTCACCGCGGCCGCGCTCGCGCCGCCAGCGGGCCACCGCCAGCGCCAGTCCGGTGAGCAGCACCTCGTCGACCGCCGCGTTGAACACCGCGGGGACCCGGCCGAGCAGCGGCGCGGTCACCGCGTCGGGCAGCGTCACCGTCAGCTGTCGGGCCGTGGCGACGACGTCGCGGGTGGCGTCGAGGCGCCGGTGCGACAGGAGCGGGTCGCCGGTGGCCAGCACCGAGCGCCACAGCTCCAGTTCCCCGGTCCGCGCCGGGGACACCGCCTGCTCCGCCAGTACGGAGGACCAGCGGCGGAAGGAGGTCCCGACCGCTTCGAGAACGGGCTCGCTGCCCGTGGAGAGGGCCTCCCACGCGCTCTTGAGGTCTTCCTGGAGCACGCGCCAGGACACGCCGTCCACGGCGAGGTGGTGGACCAGGACCAGGAGCCGTCCCGGCGCGGCGGGGCCCGCGTCGAACCAGACCGCGCGGACCACGGCGCCGTCGGCCGGCGAGAGCTCGGCCTGGACCCGGGTCTGGGCCTCGGCGACCGCGCCGATCAGGTCCTGCCGCGGTACGTCCGCGATGTCGGTGCGGCTCAGCAGCGCGGCCGCGTCGACGGCGCCACGCGGGGCGATGACCATCCGCCGGCCGTCGGGGCCGGAGACGATCCGCGCCCGCAGGGTGTCGTGGTGGTCGATGACGGCCCGCAGGGTCGCCACCAGCCGCTCCCGCGTGCAGCCCGCGGGGAGCTGGAGGAGGGCCGCCTGGTGGACGGCGTCCGTCGGCCCGCCCCGCTCGTACAGGTCGTGCATGACCGGGGTGAGGGCGAGTTCGCCGATGGCGTCCTCGGGCGCCTCGGCGGTCCGCTCCTCGTCCTCCCTGGCGATCCTGGCGAGCGCCCGGACCGTCTTGTGCTTGAAGACGTCCCGCAGGCTGATGAGCAGGCCCGCCTTGCGGGCCCGGCCCGCGAGCTGGATGGAGACGATGCTGTCACCGCCCAGTTCGAAGAAGTCCTCGTCGAGACCGACCTCGGGGGCGCCGAGGAGTTCGGCGAAGAGAGCGGCCAGTACGGCTTCGCGGGAGGCGCTGCGCGCGGCCCCGTCGGCCGTCCCGCCGTCGGCGCGCACGTCCCCGGGCCCGGCCGGGGCCTCCTGGGCCTCCTGGGCCTGCGGGGCGTCCTGCGGCGCCGAGCGGGCGCGGATCTGCGCCCACCACGGGGTCAGGGGGTCCTCGTCCGCCGGTGCGGCCCGGGGGGCCAGGCCGCCCGCGAGGGCTTCCAGCACCTCGCCGAGGCCCTGGGCGACGGTTTCCGCCTCGGCTTTGGTGAGGAGGTCGGGCCGGTAGCCCAGTCCGCAGTGCAGTTGGTCGCCGGAGAGTCCCGCGTCCAGGGTGAGCGGGTAGTGGGTCGCGTCGTTCATCTCCAGGTCGACCGCGCGGACCCGGTCGGACGCGCCGCCGAATCCGGCGCCGTCCGCCGGGATGTTCTGGAACACCAGGAGGGTGTCGAAGAGTTCGCCCTTGCCGACGATCCGCTGGAGGTCGACCAGCCTGATGTGCTGGTGCGCCGTCAGGTCGATCTGCTGGTTCCACAGCCGGGAGAGCAGGACGTCGGCCCGCTCCGCTCCGCGGTGGGCGACGCGTACGGGAACGGTGTTGATGAACAGTCCCACCATGCGCTCGATGCCGGGGACCTCGGGCGGCCTGCCGGAGACGGTGGCGCCGAACACCACGTCCTCCCGGCCGGTGAGCCGGGAGAGCAACAGCCCCCAGGCGGCCTGGACGACCGTGTTCATGGTCGTTCCGTGGCGGCCCGCGAGGGCGGTGAGCCCGGCCACGAGCGCGCCCCCGAAGGTGACGGAGAGCTTCTCGGTGGCGACCGCGGCCCGGTCCGGGTCCGCCGCCACCAGCAGCGTGGGCTCCACCGACGCGTCGAGCACCTCGCGCCAGGCCCGCTCGGAGGCCTTCTGGTCCTGCTCGCCGACCCAGCCCAGGTATCCGGCGTACGGACGGACCTCGGGCAGACCGCCCGGGTCGCCCGCGGAGGCGTACAGCCGCATCAGCTCGTCCAGCAGGATCGGCGTGGACCAGCCGTCCAGCAGGATGTGGTGGAACGTCAGCACCAGGCGCGCCCGGCCACCGCCGAGGCGGAGCAGGGTGCAGCGCAGCATCGGGGGCCGGGCGGCGTCGAAGCGTTCCGAGCGCGCCTCCCGCATCACGCGGCCGACCTCGGCCGTACGCTCCGCGTCGGCCAGGGCGCCGAGGTCGCGCTCGGTCCACGGCACGTCCACGCCCGCCGGAATGAACTGGACGGGCTGGGAGAGGCCCTCGTACGCGAATCCGGCGCGGAGGTTGGCGTGGCGGACCAGCAGCGCCCGGACGGCCGTGCGCAGGACCTCGGTGCGGGGATCGCCCTCCAGGTCCAGCCCGAACTGGACCGTGTAGACGTCGGCGTCGCGCTGGTCGTACAGGGAGTGGAAGAGGAGCCCCTCCTGGAGCGGTGCCAGGGGGAGTACGTCGGCCAGCGCGCGTCCGTCCCGCTCCAGCAGGTCGATGTCGCGCTGCTCCAGCCGGACCAGCGGGAAGTCCGAGGGGGACCGCCCGCCGGACTGGCCCGCGTCGGCGAGGAGGGCGCGCACCGCGCGCTGCCAGGCCCCGGCCAGTTCGGGCACGTCCGTCGCGCCGAACAGGCTGTCCGGCCACGCCCAGCGGGCCGTCAGCCGCAGCTCGTCCCCGTCCGCGTCCACCCGGACGTCCACGTCGAGCGGATACGCGACCGGCATGTCCGGGTCCTCGCCCGCCGCGGCCCGCACGGCGCCCGCAGCGCCGAACGGAGCGGAGCCGTCCGCGAGGGGTGCCTCGAAGCGGCCGTGGTAGGCGAAGCGGACCTGCGGCGCGCCGAGGGCGGCCAGCAGGGGCACCGTCTGGGGGTTGAGGTACCGCAGCAGGCCGTAGCCGCTGCCGCCGTCCGGGAGCGCGGCGAGCTGCTCCTTGACCTGCTTGACCAGGGCGCCGGCGCCCGGTCCGGGCTCGCCCGCGCCCAGGAGTACGGGACGGGTGGTGGTGAAGCGGCCGACGGTGCGGGCGAGGGCGGCGCCGAGGGGCCCGTGGCCGCGGCCGTCGTCCTCCAGCGCGACCAGCACCCCGGTGCCGCCTTCGCGGCCGAGGCGGGCGCGCCATTCCTCGACGGCGGCCGTGAGGGCGCCGAGCAGGACTTCCGGCACTCCGGTGGCGAAGGCGGGCGCGACGGTGTCCAGCAGGGCCCGGGACTCGGCCGGCGAGAAGGACACCTCGACGTGGCGGACGGTGCCCGCGGTGTCGCGGCGGGCGTCCAGCGCGTGCCCGGTGAGGGGCGCCGTACCCGCGCCGAGGATCTCGTGCCAGACGGGCAGTTCGTCGATGAGCTCCGGGGCGGTCGCGGCGGCGGCCGTCTCCTCGGCCCAGGCCTTGTACGAGGTGGCCGCGGGCGCCAGCTGCGCGGGGACGCCGGCCGTCACCGCGTCCCACGCCGTGCGCAGGTCGGCGGCCAGGATCCGCCAGGAGCTCTGGTCGGCGGCCAGGGTGTGCACCGCGAGCAGCAGCCGGTGCTCTCCCCCGGGACCGCCGTCGAACCAGACGGCCCGGAACACGGCGCCGTCCTCGGGTGCGACGGTGGAGCGGACCGATTCCGTGTGCGCGGCGATCAGGGCGGCCAGGGTGTCGGCGTCCGCGGCCTCGACCCGGGTGAGCAGCGAGGCGGCGTCGACTTCGGCGCGCGGACGGCTCTCCAGGTTCCAGACCAGGTTTCCGGCGCGCCGGGTCAGCCGCAGCCGCAGCGCGTCGTGGTGGTCGACGAGCGTCTGGAGCACCTGGACCAGACGCGGGCCGTCGCTGTCCGCCGGGAGCGTCAGCGCGGCGGTGGCGACGCTGTGGCCGACCGGGCCGCCCCGTTCGCGCAGTGCGTGCGCGGCCGGGCTCAGCGGGATCTCGCCGGTGCCGGAGTCGTCGCTCGTGTCCGGCCGCTCGTCGGCGGCGCCGGCCCATGTGGCGGCGGCCGCCAGGTCGGCGACGGTGCGGTGGCGCAGTACGTCCGCCGCGGTGAACTCCAGGCCCGCTTCCACGGCCCGGCTCACCAGCTGGATGGAGACGATGCTGTCGCCGCCGAGTTCGAAGAAGCTGTCCTGCGCGCCCACCCCCTCGACTCCGAGGAGGTCGCGGATCAGCTCGCAGAGCAGGGTCTCCTTCTCGTCGCCCGGCGCGCCGGCCTCCTCGCGGGGGCCGAGGTCCGGCTCCGGCAGGGCCTTGCGGTCGACCTTTCCGTTGGAGCTCAGGGGCAGTGCGCCGAGCGTGGTGTAGGAGGCGGGCACCATGTAGTCCGGGAGCAGGTCCGACAGGTGGCCGCGCAGGGCCCGCGCCGTCGGGCGGGCGTCGGCCGCGGGGACCACGTAGGCCGCCAGCTGCCTGCGGCCCGCCGCGTCCTCGTGGACCGAGACCGCCGCGTGGGCGATCCCCGGGTGGAGGGCCAGGGCCGCCTCGATCTCGCCCAGCTCGATGCGGAAGCCGCGGACCTTGACCTGGTCGTCGGCGCGGCCCGCGAACTCCAGCTGGCCGTCGGCGTTCCACCGCACCACGTCTCCGGTGCGGTAGAACCGCTCGCCGGGCGCCCCGAAGGGGTTGGCCACGAACCGTTCGGCGGTGAGCCCGGGCCGGCCGAGGTAGCCCCGGGCCAGTCCGTCACCGGCGATGTGCAGTTCACCGGTCGTCCCGTCCGGCACCGGACGCAGGAAGGCGTCGAGGACGTACACCCGGGTGTTCCACAGCGGGGTGCCGATGGGCGGGTGGACCTCTCCGCTCTGGGGGCGGCTCATGGTGGAGCAGACGGTCGCCTCGCTGGGCCCGTACACGTTGAGCAGCCGTCGGCCGCGGGACCAGTGCGCGACCTGGTCGGGCGGGCAGGGCTCGCCGCCGACCGCGAGGGTGCTCAGGGTGGGCAGTTCGGTGCGCGGCAGGGTGGCGAGCACCCCGGCGGTGATCTGGAGGTGGCTCACGCGGTGGTCGTCGATCAGCGCGGCGAGTTCCGTTCCCGCGGGCGAGGCGTTGCCCTGGGGTATCACGAGTGCCGCACCGGACAGGAGGGTCATCGAGAGGTCGGCCATGGAGACGTCGAAACTGGGCGAGACGGCCTGGAGGATCCGGCTGTCCGCGTCGATGGCGAAGTTCTCGGCGTGCGAGCCGGCCATGCCCGCGATGCCCCGGTGGGTGACCAGGACGCCCTTGGGGCGGCCGGTGGAACCCGAGGTGTAGATGACGTACGCGGGGTGGTCGAGGCCGAGCGGGTGCGTACGGTCGCGGTCGGCGGGGTCGGTCGCCGCGGCCGCGCCGACCTCGGCCCGGACCTCCGGCGCGTCGACGGGGATCACGGAGGCGGAGCCGGTCAGGGGCAGCCGTGCGGCCGTCTCCCCGGTGGTGAGGACCAGGGCGGGGCGCGCGTCCTCGACGATGTACGCGATGCGGTCGGCCGGGTAGCCCGGGTCGACCGGCAGGTGGGCCGCCCCCGCCTTCAGGACGCCGAGGGTGACCGCGAGCCAGTCCACCGAGCGCGGTACGGCGACGGCGACCCGCTGCTCGGGGCCGACTCCGTTGCCGATCAGCCAGTGCGCCCACTGGTTGGCCCGCGCGTTGAGTTCCGCGTAGGTCAGCTCGGTGGCGCCCGCCACGAGGGCGACCGCGCCGGGGGTGGCGGCGGCGCGCTCCTCGAACAGCGCGGGGAACGTCGCCGCCCGTACCGCGCGGGCGGTGTCGTTGCGGGTGGTGAGCACTTCGGTCAGCTCCGCGTCGCCGAGCAGGTCGATCCGGCTGACGGCCAGTCCGGGATCGGTGCTGACCGCGTCGAGGAGGGCGGTGTACCGGGCCGCGACCGACTCGACCGTGGACCGGTCGAACAGGTCGGTGCGGTAGCTGATCATGCCGCGCAGACCGGCGTGGCCGCCGTCGGCGTCGAAGGTCTCGGTCAGCTCGACGCCGAGGTCGGTCTTGGCCGAGGTGAGTTCGATCTCCGCCGGGGAGACCGTCAGGCCGGGCAGTTCCAGGCGCGGCGCCGCGTTGTTCTGGAAGGCGAGGAACACCTGGAACAGCGGGGTGTGCGCCAGGGACCGCACGTCCGGGCCCAGCGCGTCGACCAGCCGCTCGAAGGGCAGGTCCTGGTGGGCGTAGGCCGCGAGGTCCGCGGCCCTGACCCGGGCCAGCAGTTCCGTGAAGGACGGGTCCGCGGAGGTGTCGGTGCGCAGCACCAGGGTGTTGACGAAGAACCCGACGAGGTCTTCGAGCGCCTCGTCCGGGCGCCCGGCCACCGCGGTGCCGACGGGGATGTCGGTGCCGGAGCCGAGGCGGGTCAGCAGCGCCGCGAGGGCCGCCTGGGCCACCATGAAGAGGCTGACCTGGTGGGTGCGGGCGAGGTCGGCGAGGCGTGCGTGGAGTGCGGCGCCGAGCGTGAACTCGACGGTGGCACCCGCCGCGGTCGCCTCCGCGGGGCGCGGGCGGTCGGTGGGCAGGGCCAGCTCCGCCGGGGCGCCGGTCAGGGTCTGCTCCCAGAAGGCCAGCTGTTGGGCCGCGAGGCTCGCCGGGTCCTTCGCGTCACCCAGCAGCTCCTGCTGCCAGAGCGTGTAGTCGGCGTACTGCACCCGCAACGGCGCCCAGCCGGGCTCGCGTCCGGTGGACCGGGCGGCGTAGGCGAGGGACAGGTCGCGGGCGAGGGGGGCGTTGGACCATCCGTCGGACGCGATGTGGTGCACGGTGAGCAGCAGCACGTGCTCGGTGTCGGAGACGGTGAACAGCGTCGCCCTGATGGGGAGTTCACGGGCGAGGTCGAAGCCCTGGGCGGCGGCGCGGCGCAGTGCGCCGTCGAGTGCGTCCGGTGTGCTGCGGACGCACTCCAGCGGAACCCGGGCGTCGGTGCCGGTGAGGACGTGCTGGCGGGGCTTGCCACCGGTGTCGGGGAAGACGGTCCGCAGGCTCTCGTGGCGCGTCACCACGTCGGCGACGGCCCCGCGCAGCGCGTCGGGGTCGACCGTGCCGGTGAGCCGGATGCCGATGGGGATGTTGTACGAACCGGTGGGGCCCTCCAGCCTGCCGAGGAACCACAGGCGGCGCTGTGCGGACGACAGCGGGACCTGCGGCGGCCGCGGCCGTGCGGTCAGTTCGGGCCGCTCCGAATCGCCGTGGACGATCCGGGCGGCGAGCAGGGCCGGGGTCGGCGCCTCGAAGACGGCGCGGACGTCGACGTCGGAGCCGAAGGCCGACCTGACCCGGCTGAGCAGCCGCACGGCGCTCAGCGAGTTGCCGCCGAGGCGGAAGAAGTCGTCGTCCACGCCCGCTTCGGCCAGGTCGAGGACCTGGGCGAAGAGGCCGCACAGGATCTCCTCCTGCGGGGAGCGCGGGGCGCGGACGGTGACGGCCGTGAACTCCGGCTCGGGCAGCGCGGCGCGGTCGAGCTTTCCGTTGACGGTCAGCGGCAGCTCGCCCAGGAGGACGACGGCTTCCGGGACCATGTGGTCGGGCAGCGTGGCGGCGAGCCGCTCACGCAGCTCCGCTCCGGCCGGGGCGGTCCCGGCCGCGGGGACGGCGTACGCGACGAGGCGGGGGCCGCTCGCACCGCCGTCGCGGACGATCACCGCCTGGGCGGTGACGCCGGGGAGGGCGGCGACCGCGGCGGAGACCTCGCCGAGTTCGATGCGGTGACCGCGGATCTTGACCTGGTCGTCGGCGCGGCCGACGAACACCAGGTTGCCGTCGGCGAGGCGGCGGGCCACGTCACCGGTGCGGTACATCCGCTCGCCCGCCGGTCCGTACGGGTCGGCCGTGAACCGCTCCGAGGTCAGCGCGGGACGGCCGAGGTAGCCGCGGGCCAGGCAGGGCCCGGCGAGGTAGAGCTCACCCGCGACCCCGGCGGGGACCGGGCGCAGCGCCGCGTCGAGGACGTACGCCCGGACGTTGCCCTGCGGGCGGCCCATCGGTACCGGCCCCGGGGCCAGTTCGGTGCCGGGCGCGACACGGAACTCGGTGGCGTTCACGGTGGCCTCGGTGGGCCCGTACACGTTCCAGACGGTGGCGTCCGGGTGGCGCTCGCGCCACCCGGCCAGGTTCTCGCCGAGCAGGGCCTCCCCGCCGAGGAGCAGTTCGGTGGCGGGCGAGTAGGCCGCGGGCAGCGCGCCGAGCAGCGGAAGGTGGCTGGGGGTGGCCTTCATGAAGGTCACCGGGGTCGTGGCGAGCCGCGCCGAGACGGCGGCGCTCTCCTCCAGCGCCGTGATGAGCACGCTGCCGCCGACCGTGAGGGGAGTGAACAGGGCGGTGACGGTGAGGTCGAAGGAGACCGGCGAGTGCAGCAGCGCGAGACCGGCCGCGCCGGAGTAGGCGGTGCCCGCCCAGCCGAGGTAGTCGACCACCGAGCGGTGCTCGACGACGACGCCCTTGGGGCGGCCGGTGGAGCCGGAGGTGTAGATCACGTAGGCGGGGTGCCGGGGGGACGGGGAGGCCGGGCGGGCGCCGGTGACGGGGACGGCCGCGATGTCCGCGGCGGTCTTCGCGTCGTCGACGACGATCCGCTCGATGTCCGACGGCGGCAGCGCGGCGGCGGCCGCCCGGGTGGTCACCAGCAGGCGCGGTGCGGCGTCCTGGAGCAGGTAGGCGATGCGCTCGCCCGGGTACGCCGGGTCGACCGGTACGTACGCGGCGCCGGACTTGAGGACGGCGAGCAGGGTCACGACCAGTTCGGCGGAGCGCTCCATGGCGACCGCGACCAGGGTCCCGGGGCCCGCGCCCCGGGCGGTCAGGGTGCGGGCGAGCCGGTCCGCCCGCTCGTCGAGTTCGGCGTAGCCGACCTCCAGGGCGCCGTCGACGAGCGCGACGGCGTGCGGGGTACGAACCGCCTGGGCCTCGATCAGCTCGTGGACCAGGGCGTCGGAGCCGGGTACGGCCGGCCCGGCGGAGCCGGAGGTCAGCTCCCGGGTCTGCGCCCCGTCCAGCAGGGCCAGCCGGCCCACGGGGGTCTCCGGCGCGGTGGCGACGGCCTCCAGGACCCGGCGCAGCTGCCGGGTCGCGGAGGTCACCAGCCGCTCGTCGAGCAGGTCGGGGCGGTAGTACCAGTTGAGCACCAGGCGCTGCTCGTCCTGCATCACCACCATGCCCAGGGGGTAGTGGTTGTCGCCCTTGGTGTCGACCTCGGACAGGGCCAGGCCGTGCACGGTCTCCATCGCGCCGGGCTCCGACGGGAAGTTCTCGAAGACCACCGCGGTGTCGAAGAGGGTGCCGAGTCCGGCGAGTTCCTGGAGGTCGGCGAGGCCGAGGTGGTGGTACGCCAGCAGCTCGACCCGCTGGGCCTGGACCCGGGAGAGGGTGTCGGCCAGCGACGCCGCGGGGTCGAGGCGGACCCGTACGGGCACGGTGTTGCTGAAGAGTCCGACCATCGTCTCGACGCCCGCCAGTTCCGGCGGACGGCCGGAGACCGTCTCGCCGAACAGCACGTCGTCGCGGCCGGTGAGAGCGGCGAGGACGACGCCCCAGGCGCCCTGCACCACGGCGTTCATGGTGAGGCCGTGCGCGCGGGCCGTCGCGGTGAGGGCGGCGGTCAGCTCGCCCGGCAGTTCGTCGACGATCCGGCCGGGCAGGGCCGCGGCGTGTCCCGCGGCTCCGGGGGCGACCAGCGTCGGCTCCGTCACCCCGGCCAGGGCGGTGCGCCAGGCGCTCTCCGCTTCGGCGCGGTCCTGGCCCGCCAGCCAGGTCAGGTAGTCCTTGTACGGGACGACCTCGGGCAGGGCGGACGCGTCGCCGCGGCGCCCGTACAGCTCGAAGAGCTCACCCGCGAGCACCGGCGCGGACCAGCCGTCGAGCAGCAGGTGGTGGGCGGCGAAGAGCAGGCGGTGGCGGTCGGTGCCCAGCTTGATCAGGGTGAAGCGGAGCAGCGGCGGGTGCTCGGGGTCGAAGCGGCGGGAGCGCTCCTGGACCAGCAGCCGGTCCAGCTCGTCCCGCTGCTCCCGCTCCCCGAGGTGGCTGAGGTCGCTCTCGTTCCAGGGCAGCTCCACCGCGTCGGGTACGAGCTGGACGGGGACGCCTTCGGCCGTGCGGTGGAAGCAGGCGCGCAGGCTGGCGTGCCGGGACAGCAGCCCGGCCACGGCGGCGCGCAGCGCCCCGGTGTCCAGCGCGCCGCGGACGTCCAGGGCCAGCCGGGTGATGTAGACGTCCTCGGCCCGCTGGTCGTACTCGGTGTGGAAGAGCAGGCCCTCCTGGAGCGGGGACAGCGGCAGGATGTCGCTCAGGTGCGGCCTCGCCCCCTCCAGGCGGCCGATCTCCGCCTGGGTGAGGGAGACGAGCGGCAGGTCGGACGGGACGAGGCCGCCGACGCCCTCGGGCCGGTCGGCGCAGGCCACCAGGGCGCGCAGGGCGTCGAACCAGGCGGCGGCGAGGCGGCGTACCTCGTCCTCGGTCAGCAGGGCGCCGGGCCAGGTCCAGGTGGCGGTGAGGCGCGGGCCGTCGGCGTGGGTCTCGGTGACGGCGTTGGCGGTGAGGGCGTACGGCAGGGGGGTGGCGTCGTCGGCGCCGCCGCCGAGCCCGCCGTCCTGGGCGTCGTCGCCGGATCCGCCGATGCGGCCCAGGTAGTTGAAGCCGATCTGCGGCTCGGCGAACTTCGCCAGGGCCACGGCGGTGCGCGGGTTGAGGTAGCGCAGCAGGCCGAAGCCGATGCCGTTGTCGGGGATGGCGCGCAGCTGTTCC
The DNA here is from genome assembly GCF_030063135.1 of Streptomyces sp. G-G2. Lineage (GTDB taxonomy): Bacteria > Actinomycetota > Actinomycetes > Streptomycetales > Streptomycetaceae > Streptomyces. Next base: position 60,798 of record NZ_JASISO010000017.1, on the reverse strand, counting down.
TTGACCGCCTTGAGGGCGGTGACGAGGGCGGGGCCGCCCCCGGGGAGTTCGGCGGCGGGCACCTCGCCCGGGTCCAGGCGCACCGGGTACAGGCTGGTGAACCAGCCGACCGTACGGGACAGGTCGGCGCCTTCGAGGATGTCCTCCCGGCCGTGGCCCTCCAGGCCGACCAGGACCGAGGAGTCCTCGCCGCGGCCGCGCCCGCGCCGCCAGTCGGCGACGGCGACGGCGAGCGCGGTGAGCAGGACGTCGTTGATCTGCGCGTTGAAAGCGGCCGGGACCCGGCCCAGCAGGGGCTCGGTCACGTCGGCGGGCAGCCGCAGGGTGAGGTGTCCGGCGGTGGCGAGGGTGTCGCCCTCGTCCAGCGGTCGCTCGGTGAGCAGCGGGTCGGGGCCGGACAGGATGGAGCGCCACAGCGGGAGTTCGCGGATGCGGTCCGGCTCCGAGGCGGCCGCGGCGAGGTGCTGCGACCAGCGGCGGAAGGAGGTGCCGACGGGCTCGGGGGTGTACCCGGCGCCCTCGGCGGCGGCCTCCAGCGCGGCCGAGATCTCCGGCAGCAGGATGCGCCAGGACACCCCGTCCACCGAGAGGTGGTGGATGACGAGCAGCATCCGGCCGGGCAGGTCCGCACCGGCGTCGAACCAGACGGCCTGCACCATCCGGCCCTGCTCGGGGGCGAGCCGGCCCTGGGCGGCGGCGGACTCGCGCTCGATGACGGCCCGCAGGGCGTCCGCGTCGAGCCCGGTGGCGTCGACCCGGTGGAGGGACTCGGCGGCGGCGACGGTCCCGGCCGGGGTGATCTCCAGCGTCCACTCGCCGAGGTCCTCGATGCGGGTGAGCCGGAGCCGCAGCGCGTCGTGGTGGTCGAGGAAGGTCTGGAGCACGGTGGTGATCCGGGCCGTGTCGAGGCCCGCGGGCACGGGCAGCGGCATCGCCTGGTTGAACGGGTCGACGGGCCCGCTGTGTTCGCTGAACCAGTGGATGATCGGGGTCAGCGGCACTCCCCCGACGCCGTCGGAGGGGGCGCGGCGGCGGCGCTCGGTACCGGTGGACTCGGTCGCGACGGCGGCGACGGCCTCGACGGTCTTGTGGGTGAAGACGTCGCGCGGGGTGAACCGCAGACCGGCCTTGCGGGCGCGGCTGATCAGCTGGATGGAGGCGATGCTGTCACCGCCGAGCTCGAAGAAGCTCTGGTCGGCGCCGACCTTCTCCACGCCCAGGACCTCGGCGAAGAGCGTGCACAGCAGCTCCTCGCGGGCGGTGGCCGGGGCGCGGCCGTCGGACACGGTGAGCTCGGGGGCGGGCAGCGCCTTGCGGTCCAGCTTGCCGTTGACCATCAGCGGCAGCGCGTCCAGCGCGATGACGACCGCCGGGACCATGTACTCGGGCAGCTGCCCGGCGACGTGGGTGCGCAGACCCGCCGCGTCGAAGCCGCCGGCGGCGGTGGGGACCACGTAGGCGACGAGCTGCTTCACGCCCGGCTGCGTCTCGTGCACGGTCACGGCCGCCTGGTCCACGCCCTCGTGGCGGGCCAGTACGCTCTCGATCTCGCCCAGTTCGATGCGGAAGCCGCGGACCTTGACCTGGTCGTCGGCGCGGCCGACGAACTGGAACTGGCCGTCCTCGCCGAGCCGTACGACGTCACCGGTGCGGTACATCCGCTCGCCGGGGGCTCCGTACGGGTTGGCGACGAACCGCTCCGAGGTCAGAGCGGCACGCCGGAGGTAGCCGCGGGCCAGGCCCGCGCCCGCCACGTACAGCTCGCCCGAGGCGCCCCGCGGAACCAGGCGCAGCGCGCCGTCGAGGACGTAGGCGCGGGTGTCCAGCACCGGCGCGCCGATCGGCGGCACCGTGCCGGTGACCTCCAGCGGGGTACTCATCGACACCGCGACGGTCGACTCGGTGGGGCCATACGCGTTGACCATGCGCCGGCCCGGCGCCCAGCGTGCGACGAGCTCGGCCGAGGTGGCGTCACCGCCCACGATCAGGCAGGCGAAGCCGGGCAGGTCCACGGCGGGGACGCTGGCCAGCGCGGCCGGGGGAATCAGGGCGTGGGTCACCCCGCGCGCCGCGATGACCTCGGCGAGGGGCTCGCCCGCCAGCGGGCCGGGCTCGGGCACCACCAGGGTGGCGCCCGAGGTCAGCGTCATGCACAGCTCCAGCACGGAGGCGTCGAAGCTCGGCGAGGAGAACTGCAGGACACGGCTGTCGCCGTCGACGGCGAACCGCTCGCGCTCGGTCGCCGCGAAGGCGGCCAGACCGGTGTGGGTGACGACGACGCCCTTGGGGACGCCCGTCGAACCGGAGGTGTAGATCAGGTAGGCGGGGGAGGCGACGGACACCGGGCCGGCGGGGCGGACGCGCTCGCCCGCCCGCTGCGGAGCGCCGTCGAGCAGCAGCACGGGCGTGCCCTGAGACGGGGGCAGCACACGCTCGTACGCGGTGGTGGTGAGCACCGCCGCGGGACGCGCGTCGCCGAACATGAACGCGATGCGCTCGGCCGGGTAGTCGGGGTCCACCGGCAGGTAGGCGGCGCCCGCCTTCATCACGGCGAGCGAGCCGACGACGGACTCCACGGAGCGGCCGAGGACGAGTGCCACGACCTGCTCGGGGCCGACGCCCTGGGCGGTCAGCAGCGCCGCCAGCTCGTCGGTGCGCGCGTCCAGCTCCGCGTAGGTCAGGCAGAGGCCGACGGACTCGACGGCGACGGCGTCGGGGGTGCGTGCGGCCTGGGCGGCGAACAGCTCGGGGAAGGTGGAGCGTTCCACCGCGTCCGCCGCCGTGTCCGGGCCCGCGGCCAGCAGGCTCCGCTCGGCGCCGGTGAGCAGGTCCAGTCCGGCGACGGTGCGCCCGAGGTCCTCGGTCAGGGTCCGCAGCAGGCGCACCAGCCGGGCGCCGACGACCTCGACCTGCTCCAGCTCGAAGAGGTCCGGGCGGTAGTTGAGCAGCAGCCGCAGCTTGCCCTCGTGGACGTGCGAGACGAGGCAGAGCGGGTAGTGGTTGGCGTCCAGGACGTCGAAGCCGTCGATGGTCAGGCCGCCCGCGAGGTCGCGCAGGCCCTGGAGGTCGAAGGGGAAGTTCTCGAACGCGACGTAGGTGTCGAAGAGTTCGGAGTGGCCCGACAGCCGGAGGATGTCGCGCATCCCCGTGTGGTGGTGGCCCATCATCTCCAGGTGCTCGCTCTGGATCCCGGCCAGCACGGTCCCGAGCGGATCCGCGCCGTTCAGCCGCACCCGGACGGGCAGGGTGTTGATGAGCATGCCGACCATGCGCTCGATACCGGGGACCTCCGGCGGGCGGCCGGAGACGACGGTGCCGAAGACCACGTCGTCGCGGCCGGTCAGCACCGACAGCAGCAGCGCCCAGGCGCCGTGCACGGCGCTGGAGAAGGTGAGGTCGTTGGCGCGCAGCCGCGCGGAGAGCGCGGCGGTGTCCTCGGCGGAGAGCTCCAGCACCAGCTGCTCGGGGTGGACGACCTCGCGGGCCGGGTCCGAGGGGACCAGCCGGGTGGGCGCGTCGATACCGGCGAGCGCCCGGCGCCAGGCGTCCAGGGACGCCGCGCGGTCCTGCCGGGCGAGGTGGGCCAGGTGCTCGCGGAACGGGGTGACCGGCGGCAGCGACGACGCGTCGCCGCCCTTGGCGTACACCTCGAACAGCTCACCGAGCAGGACCGAGGTCGACCAGCCGTCGAGCAGGATGTGGTGGAAGGTGCACAGCAGGCGGTACGCGTCGTCCGCGAGCCGCACCAGCCGGTAGCGCATCAGCGGCGGGCGGGCCGGATCGAAGGGGTGGGCCTTCTCCTCGGCCTGGAGGCGCAGCAGTTCGGCCTCCCGCGCGACGCCGTCCAGGCTCCGCAGGTCGCTCTCCTGCCAGGGCACCTCGACGTCCCTGGAGACCACCTGGACGGGCCGGCTCTGCTTGGGGTGCAAGAAGCCCACCCGCAGGTTGGCGTGGCGGTTCAGCAGCGCCTGGGCCGTGGTGCGCAGGGTGGCGGCGTCGAGGCCGCCACCGAGGTCGAGCACGATCTGCACGGTGTAGACGTCGTTGCCGCTCTCGTCGTACAGCGCGTGGAAGAGCAGCCCCTCCTGGAGCGGCGACAGCGGAAGGATGTCCTCAGGACCCGACTTCGACATTTACAGCGTCCTCCACTCGGCTTCGAGCCCGTCGATCTCGTCTTGGGAAAGCTCCACCAGCGCAAGGTCCGATGGGCTGTAGCCGCCGGCGTCAGGCCGCTCGGCGTGTTCGGTCAGGGCCCGCAGCGCGCGGAACCAGGTGTCCGCGAGCTCGCGGACGTCGGCCTCGGAGAGGAGCCGCCCGGGCCAGGTCCAGCTGGCTTCCAGGCGCGGTCCGTCCGGGTGCTCCCTGGCCACTGAGTTGATCTCCAGCAGATGGGAGAGCGGCAGGTCCGCGCCCTCGGCCAGGACCAGGTCGGTCTCGGCCGCGGGGCTCCAGTCGCCGCCGGGCCCGTCCGCCGGGGCGGCGGCGCGCCCCAGGTGGTTGAAGAGCAGGGGTGCGGTGGCGAGGGCGGCCAGCCGGGGGCCGGCCTCCGGGTCGAGGTGGCGCAGCAGCCCGTATCCGATGCCTTCGTCGGGTACGGACCTGAGCTGTTCCTTGACCGTGCGCACCGCCCGGCCCGCCTCGGGTCCGCCCGCCCACAGTCCGGGCCAGTCCACGACGCCGGGGTCGAGGCGGGCGGGGCGGATGGTGGTGAACCAGCCGACCGTGCGGGACAGGTCGAGGCCCTCGGCGATCTCCTGCCGGCCGTGGCCCTCCACGTCCAGGAGCACGCCCGTCCCGCCGGGGAGTCCGCGCCGGTCGCGCCAGCGGTCGACGGCCAGCGCCAGGGCGGTGATCAGTACCTCGTGCACGCCCGCGTTCAGCGCGCCCGGCACCAGGTTCAACAGGGGTCCGGTGACCTCGGCGGGCAGCGAGTGGGTGAACCGCCGGGCGCCTGCGGCGGTGTCCTGGGCGGGGTCCAGCGGCCGGTCGGTGAGGCCGGGGGCGGGGAGCCGCAGCGCCTCGGTCCACAGGTCCAGCTCACCGGCGCGGTCCGGGGCGTGCTCCCCGAGGAGTTCGGCCCACCGGCGCAGGGGCGTGCCCACGGGCGCCGGTTCGGGCCGCTTCCCGTCCCTGACGGCCTCCCAGGCGGCCCGCAGGTCGGGCAGCAGGATGCTCCAGGAGACCCCGTCCACGACCAGGTGGTGCGCGGCGAAGAGCAGCCTGCCGGAGGCGCCGGGCCCGGAGTCGAACCAGACGAGCTGGGCCGTCACCCCGTCTTCCGGGGCCAGCCGGTCCCATGCCGCGCGGGACTCGCGCGCGATGGCCTCGCGCAGCTCCGCACCGCTCAGCGCGGCGGTGTCGACGCGGCGGACCAGTGCGGTCGCCCGCACGCTGCCGCGCCCGAGGATCTCGTACGTCCACCGGTCGGCGGGGCCGCCGCGGTCGAGCCGGGCGCGCAGGGCGTCGTGCCGGTCGAGCACGGCCTGGAACGCCTCGGTCAGTTCGCGTGCGCCGAGCCCGGCCGGGACCTGGATCAGGACGCTCTGGTGGAAGGCGTCGGCGGGGCCGCCGCGCTCCTCCAGCCAGCGCATGACCGGGGTGGCGGGGAACGCTCCGATCCCGGCGTTCTCGTCGGCGGCGGGCGCCGCGCTCTCCTCGGTGACCTGGGCGGCGAGCGCCGCCACGGTCTTGAGTTCGAACACCGACTTCGGGGAGAGCCCGAGGCCGAGCCTGCGGGCCCGGGCCACCAGCTGGATGGAGACGATGCTGTCGCCGCCCAGTTCGAAGAAGCTGTCGTGCAGTCCGACGCTCTCGCGGCCGAGCACCTCGGCGAAGAGCCCGGCGAGGGTCTCCTCCAGGCCGGTGCGCGGCGCGTCGTCGGCGGCCGCCGCGCCGGTGAACTCGGGAGCGGGCAGGGCCGCGCGGTCGAGCTTCCCGTTTGGGGTCAGCGGCAGCGCGCTCAGCACGACGACGGCGGCCGGGACCATGTAGCCGGGCAGCGGGCCGCGCGTGTACGAGAGGACCTCGGCCGGATCGAGCGGCCGCGCGTCCCGTCCCGCGCGGGGGACGACGTATCCGACGAGCTGCTTGCGGCCCGGGCTGTCCTCGCGGACCGCGGCGGCGGCCCCGGACACCTCGGGGTGCCGGGCCAGTACCGCCTCGACCTCGCCGAGCTCGATGCGGAAGCCGTTGAGTTTCACCTGGTCGTCGACGCGGCCGAGGTACTCCAGCTCGCCGTCGGCGCGCCAGCGGCCCACGTCTCCGGTGCGGTAGACACGGGCACCCGCCGGTCCGTGCGGATCGGCGACGAAGCGTTCCGAGGTCAGCGCCGGACGGCCGAGGTAGCCGCGGGCGAGCTGGCCGCCGCCGATGTAGATCTCCCCGGCGACGCCGGGCGGTACCACCTTCAGCTCCGCGTCGAGCACGTGGATGACGGAGTTCCACATCGGCCGGCCGATGGGCACGGGGCCGCTGGGCGCGGCCTCGTCGGGGCCGATCCGGTACTCGGCGCAGCCGACGGTCGCCTCGGTGGGCCCGTACTCGTTGATGACCGTGATGCCGGGCCGCTGGCGACGCAGCTCGTCGACGACCTCGCCGATCAGCATCTCGCCGCCGACGACCAGTTCCCGGGTCGGGGAGAACTCCTCGGGCAGGACGCCCAGGAGGGCGAGGTGCGCGGGGGTCGCCTTGAGGAAGGCGGGGCGCGGGGCGCCCGTGGCGGAACCCTCCAGGTCCGTGACGCGGACGCTGCCGCCGGAGATCAGCGGGGCGTACAGCGAGGTGACGGTCAGGTCGAAGGAGACCGGCGAGTGCAGCAGGGTGCTCTCGCAGACCGCCGGGTAGCGCTCGCGGGCGTACTCCAGGTAGACGGCGACGGACCGGTGGCTCACGACGACGCCCTTGGGGCGGCCGGTGGAGCCGGAGGTGTAGATGACGTAGGCGGGGTGGGCGGGGTCCAGCGGCGCCGACCGCTCCGCGTCCCGCGGGTCGAGGGACGAGGCGTGCCGCTCCTGGGTGACGTCCAGGACGGGTACGCCCGCGGGCACCGCGTGCAGGGTGCCGGGAGCCGCCACGACCAGCGCCGGAGCCGCGTCCCGCAGCATGTACGCGATCCGCTCGGCGGGGTACTCGGGGTCGACGGGGACGTACGCCGCACCGGACTTGAGCGTCGCGAGGAGGGCCGTGACCAGGTCGGCCGAGCGCGGGAGCAGCACGGCGACCCGCTGCTCGGGACCGGCGCCGGCCGCGATCAGGGTGTGGGCCAGCTGGTTGGCGCGGGCGTTGAGTTCGGCGTACGACCAGGTCCGGTCCCCCTCGGTCAGCGCGGGGGCCGCCGGGGTGCGGGCGGCCTGCCGCTCGAAGAGGGCGGGCAGGAGCAGAGCGGGCTCGACCTCGGGGGCCCGGGCGAACTCGTCGAGCACCTGGCGCCGTTCCGTCGCGGTCAGGACGTCGATCTCCCCGATCCGCTGGCCGGGGTCGGCGGCGAAGGCCGACAGTACCCGGACCAGGCGGCCGCTCATCGCCTCGATGGTGGCGCGGTCGAACAGGTCGGTGCTGTACTCCAGCCGTCCGGACACCCCGGCCGCGGCCTCGTGGCCCGCCGAGCGCTCGTCCAGACCGAACAGCAGGTCGATCTTGGTGACACCCGGGTCCACCTGCTGCGGGGTGGTGGTCAGACCCGGCAGTTCCAGGGTGGACCCGGCCGGCGTCTGTACGTCCATCATCACCTGGAACAGCGGGTTCCTGGCGAGCGAGCGCTCCGGGTTGAGCGCCTCGACCAGCCGCTCGAAGGGAACGTCCTGGTGGGCGTGGGCGGACAGCGACATCTCGCGGGACCGGTCGAGGAGCTGTCCGACGCTCGGGTTGCCGGAGACGTCGTTGCGGAACACCACGGTGTTCACGAAGCAGCCGATGAGGTCGTCCAGCCGGGAGTCGCCCCGTCCGGCGACCGCGCTGCCCAGCGGAATGTCCTGGCCCGCGCCGAGCTTGCTCAGCAGGACCGCGACCGCGCTCTGGAGCACCATGAAGAGACTGGCGCGGTGGGCGTGGCCGAGTTCGGTCAGGCGCTGGTGGAGGGCGGGGGCGATGTCGAAGCGGACGATGTCCCCGCGCTGGGACAGCTCGCCGGGCCGCGGCCGGTCCGTCGGGAGGGAGAGTTCCTCGGGCAGATCGGCCAGGGCCTGCTTCCAGTAGTCCAGCTGACCGGCCAACGGGCTGTCCGGATCGTTCTCGCGGCCCAGGACGGACTGCTGCCACAGGGTGTAGTCGGCGTACTGGACCGGCATCGGCGCGAAGGCGGGCGGCTCACCGGCCGCGCGGGCGGCGTAGGCGAAGCCGAGGTCGCGGGCGAGCGGCTCCAGCGACAGGCCGTCGCCGACGATGTGGTGGAGGACGACCAGCAGGACGTGCTCCTCGGGGCCGAGGACCAGCAGCCGGGGCCGTACGGCGAGGCCCTCGGTGAGGTCGAAGCCCTCGGCGACCACCGCGGCGACCGCGGCGTCCAGCGTGTCCGCGTCGGCGGCCTGCTCGGTGAGCACCACCCGCGCGGCGGCCGCGGCCGGGGACAGGACCTCCTGGCGCGGCCGGCCGTCCGTCTCGGGGAAGGTCGTGCGCAGGCTCTCGTGGCGGCCCATGACGTCGAGGAACGCCGCGGCGAGCGCGGCCCGGTCCAGTCGGCCGGTGAGCTTGAGCGCGAGCCCCATGTTGTAGGCCCCGCTCGGTCCCTGGAGCCGGTTGACCAGCCAGAGCCGCTGCTGGCTGAGGGAGAGCGGCAGTTCGGCGGGGCGGGCGACGGGCTCCAGCGGGCGGCGTCCGCCGTCGGCTCCGTCGAGGAGCGCGGCGAGCCCGGCGACCGTCGGGGTCTCGAAGACGGTGCGGATGGAGAGTTCGGCCCCGAAGGACTCGCGGATCCGGCCGAGCAGCCGGATCACGGAGAGCGACTGGCCGCCGCGTTCGAAGAAGTTGTCGTCGACGCCGATCCGTTCGGTCTTCAGGACCTCGGCCACCAGCGCGCAGAGCGTCTCCTCGCGCGGGCCGGCGGGAGCGCGGTACGCGGCCCGCTCGACGTCCGCCGCGCTCTCCTGGCCGCGCACCGGCGGCGTCCAGCCCGCGGGCTCCGGGAGTGCCACGGTCCCCAGCTCGTCGGCGGGGTCCGCGGCGGCCAGGGCGGAGAGGAAGCCGGTGAGCGCCTCGCGGTGGCCCGAGACCGCCTCCCGCGTGTAGAGGTCGGCGTTGGCGTGGAAGTCGATCAGGAAACCGTCGTCCGGGGTCCGGTTGTCGACGATCAGCGAGAGGTCTTCCTCGGGGCCGATCGAGAAGCCGCGCACGCTCGCCTCGTGACCGGCGAAGTCGAGGCGCTCGCCGTACATGATGAGGTTGATCTCGGGGCCCCACAGCCGCTTGCGGTCACCGACCAGGCCGAGGTCGCGGTGGATGTCCTCGTAGCGGTATCGCTGGTGGCGCAGGGCCTCGTGGAGCTCGTCGCTCACCGAGCGGAGGAAGTCCGCCACGGTCGTCGCGGGCCGTGCGCTCACCCGGACGGGAAGGGCGTTGGAGACCATGCCCGGGGTGCGCTTCGCGGCGGCGACGGGGCGGGCCGCGACGGCGAGGCCGAGGACGATGTCCTCGGCGCCGGTGAGCCGGTGCAGGTAGCCGGCGATTCCCGCCACGACGGCGGCGGGCCAGCTGATCCGGAGCTCGCGGGCGAGACCGCGCAGCGCGTCGGCGTCGGCGGCGGCCACCCGGCCCGCCTCGCGGACGTGGTCGGTGGGGACACGGGTGGGGCGGGGAGCGAGGGCGACCGGCTCGGTCAGGCCCGCGAGGCGGCGCGACCAGAAGGCGGCGTCCTCGGTGAACCGCTCCGACTCCCGGTAGGCGACGTCCAGTTCGACGAGCTCGGACAGGGTCCCGAAGGTGGCGGCCTTCGGCTCGGCGCCGGTGGCCAGTGCCGAGTAGAGCGCGGCGACCCGGGAGACGATCAGCGACCAGCTGTATCCGTCGACGATGGTGTGGTGCACGCGGCTGAACCAGGTGTACCGGTCCTCGGCGAGCTTGAGGAGACCGAAGGTGAACAGCGGCCCGGCGTGGACGTCCACCGGGGCCGTGACCCGGGCCAGCATCCAGCGCTCGGCGGCCACCGCGGCGTCCGGCTCGCCGCTGACGTCCGGTGTGTGCAGCTCCCACTCCAGCTCCGGCACCACGGTCTGCACCGGGCCCTCGGGGCCGGGCAGGAAGCGGACGCGCAGCGCCTCGGTCTCCGCCACCGTGCGGCGCAGCGCGTCCTCGAAGAGCGCGGCATCGACCTGGCCCGATATCTCAACGCATTCGGCGATGCTGTACATCGGGTTGTCCGGATTCACCTGCTGGGCCAGCCACATTCCGTACTGGGCGGCCGTCAGCGGCAATTGGAGTCCATTCCGGTCGGCCATTGCCATTCACTCCGATTGAGTAGACGCATCGATACCCGTAGAGAATCGCTCGCCGGCCGTATCGGCAGGGCGATGCGGCTCACACTACGAATCAACCGCGGGCGCGCCTCGATCTCATGAAAAACTTCGATCCGCCGCGACCCTCATATCGAAGAATCCTCATCGCGCTGTACAGCGCGGCCCGGGAACGCCCGCCGGAGAGCGGACGAGTGCCCCGCTCGCAGAGCGGGGCACTCGTTTCACACGGCCTGGCGGGGCGTTACCGGGCCGGACGCAGGGACACGGGCAGACTGCTGTACCCGTGGAGGAAATTGGAGTGGATCGGCCGGGCCGGTCCGGCGGGCACCGCTTCGGCGACGTGGGTGCGCAGGGCGGTCAGCAGCGCGGCGATCTCGGCCCGGCCCAGGTAGGCGCCGAGGCAGAAGTGCGGGCCGTAGCCGAAGGACACGTGCTTGTTCTGGGTCCGGCCCAGGTCGAACACCTCCGGGTCGCGGAACACCTCCTCGTCGTAATTGGCCGAGCTGTTCCAGAGGGTCACGACGTCCCCGGCGCGGATCTGCCGGCCGCCGATCTCCACGTCCGTCAGGGCACGGCGGCCGAAGTGCATCGCGGGGGTCACCCACCGCAGCACCTCCTCGACCGCGGTCTCGACGGTGACCTCGCCGGACTTCAGCCGCCGCCACTGCTCCGGGTGCTCGATGAGCTCGCGCATCGCGCAGATCATCGAGAGGCGGCTGGTCTCGTCGCCGCCGATGATGACGCTGTAGCAGTTGAAGACGATCTCTTGCTCGGTCAGCGGCTCCCCGTCGATGGTGGCGGTGGCCAGGACGCTCACCACGTCGTCCCGGGGATCGTCGCGCCGGTCCTCGGCCAGCTCCGAGAAGTACAGGAGCAGTTCGTTGCGCGCGACGAGCGCGTCCTCGGCCGACTGCCCCGCGTCCTCGGCGCTCAGGGCCTGCTTGGTCAGCGACAGCAGGTAGTCCCGGTCCTCGGCGGGGACGCCGAGCAGATCCGCGATGGTCGCCATCGGGATGTGCTCGGCGACGTCCTGCGCGAAATCGCAGTCGCCCCGGGCCACCGCCTCCCGCACCAGCCGGTCGGCCCGGCGGCGCACTCCGGCGACCACGGGTTCCAGCACGCGCGGCGCGAACGCCTTGAGCAGCAGGTTGCGCAGCTCGCGGTGGCGGCGGCCGTCGGTGACGGCCAGCATCCGGCCGGACGCGGAGTCGCCGCCTTCGAGGAGGGTGGCCAGGACGTTGCCGCGCTCGGAGGTGAACCGCTTGTTGTCGCGGTAGACGTCCATGACGTCGTGGTAGCGGGAGAGCACCCAGAACCCGGGGACCTGGCGGCCTTCCACGGGATGCCAGTGGACGGGGCTCTCGGAGCGGAACCGGCTCCACATCGGGACCAGTGCGCCCTTCCGGTCGAGGAAGGTCTGCGGGTCCGTGAGGTCGATGCCGGTCAGCGGCTCCGCGGCGGTGACCGTGGCCATTCCTACGCCACCTCGCGCTGGGTCATGGCGACCAGCACCTTGCGGTCCCCGGTGAAGGGCCGTCGGCCGTGCGAGGTGAGGATGTTGTCGATCATCAGGAGGTCCCCGGTGCCCCAGGTCTCGGCCAGCACCGTCTCGTCGTAGACCCCGAGGACGGTGTCGATCTCGTCCGCGGTGATCCGGGTGCCGTCGCCGTAGTAGGCGTTGCGCGGCAGGCCGTCCTCGCCGCAGATCTCCAGCAGGCCCTCGCGGACGGCCTCCGGCAGGGCGTTCACGTGGAACAGGTGGGCCTGGTTGAACCAGACCTTCTGCCCGGTGACGGGGTGCACCAGGACCGCCTCGCGGCGCTGGCGGGTGCGCAGCACGTCACCGTCCCAGTCCGTCTGGATGTCGTGGTCGGCGCAGTAGCTCTCGACGTATCCCTTGTCGTCGCTCTGGAAGCCCTCCTGCCAGGACAGGCCCATGCCCGTGCGGTAGGTGCGGGTGTAGAGGACACCCTTCTCCTCGAAGCGGCGCACCAGGTCCGCCGGGAGCTTGCCGAGGACCGCCGCACTGTCGGCGACGGGCGTCTCGCCCCCGCTCCGCGCGGCGAGCGCGCAGAAGAAGAAGAGGTTGTGCGGCCAGTTCTCCGAGTAGGCGCTCTCGTTGTGCTGCGGAATGCTCTGGTCGGCCGGGTACTCCGTGGAGGTGTACACCTTGCCGGTGACCCGGCTGCGCGGCGTCGAGCGCTCGTTGTAGTCGAGCGTCCTGCCGCCGATCTCCTCGGCGATCTCCGCCAGTTCCGCCTGCTGGACGAGGCCGCTGTCCTTCACCATGACGGCGGCGTGCTCGTACATCGCGGAGCGCAGGGCCTCCGCGTTGGCCGTGAACCAGGCCCGGTGGTCGCTTCCCTGCCGGGGGCGCACCCGGACCAGGCGCGAGCCGTTGGTCTCCAGGATCTCGGCGTCGGCGTCGGTAAAGGGCGTCTTCATCATTCCTTCTCCACGTCCAGGCTGTAGCCGTTGATGCTCGTGTGGCTGACCGGGTCTCCGGCCGCGTACTCGTAGGGGTTGAGGAAGGGGCCGGCCGCCGAGGGGGCGGAGAAGCGGCCGAAGGCGGGGTTGAACACCCGGGTGTCCAGCACGACGTTGTAGAGCGCGCCCTGGTGCTCGGTGCCGACCTGGTACCGGCCCAGCCAGCCGTAGTCGTAGTCGCCGGGCAGGTTGTCGGGCACCCGCCGCGGGTCGACGGCGCCGTCGGGAGCCAGCGGCTCGCCGTTCAGGCCGTACTGGTAGCGGTCGCCCACCTGGCGGCCCTCGTCGGAGGCGACGAGGAAGATGTCGCCGCGCACGGTCGGCAGGCTCCAGCTGGTGCGGCCCGCGCGGTCGGCCGCGCCCTTGACGGAGAGGACCACCCCGCCGGGAAGTCCGATCACCCGTGCCCGCACCCGCTTGTCGGTGCCCAGCACCAGGTCGGGGTCGGAGTTCGCCATGTCGGTGTGCCCGTAGAAGTACTGCTGGGTGCCGTCGCCGGACGTTCCCTTGCGGGCCATGAGGTGGTCGGCGATGTCCTTGGTGTAGGTGACGTCCGCCGCTCCGGAACCGGTCACGGAGGCGCCGAGGTAACGCTCCACCGCGTCCTGGCGCTGTGTCATCTTCCTGCCATCCCCGTTGTATCCGGTGAGGTGGCCGTTCAGGGCGTAGGTCCCGTCGTGGAAGGTGTCCTGGCCGGTGGTCGCGAGCAGCCGGTCGGCGTCGTCGTAGCAGTAGCCGGTGGCCTTCGTGCCCGCTGCCGTGCGGTCCGTGGCCTCGACCACGTTCCCGTTGGCACCGGCTCGCGCGCTGGTACCGGCCGGGCAGCCCGCCGGTGCCTTAGCGGTGAAGTCACGGCCGTACTCGTGGCCGCCGATCCAGGCCTTGACCAGCCGGCCCGTGGCGTCGTAGCGGAAGTCGGGCTCGCCGGGCAGGCCGTCCCGGCCGTCGACCGACTCGTCGACGACCGTGCCGGACTGCGAGCGGGTCACCGCGGCGGGGACGGAGGTGCCGTCCGCGAGGGTCCAGTTCTTGGCCGTGATCCGGCCCGCCTCGTCGCGGTCCACGGACAGCCGGACGCCGTTGGCGTACCGGACCCGCGCCACCGTGCCCGCGGCGTCGTACTCGGCTCCGGCCAGCTGCCTGCCGTCCAGGGCCACCGAGAGCGTGCGGCCGGCGGCGTCGTACGCGGTACGCCTGACCTGGACGGCGTCCGCCGTGGAGGGCGGAGTGACCCGCTCCTGCACGGGGCGGCCCGCGCGGTCGTAGACCGTGTCGGTGCGTACGCCCTGGCCGTCGGTGAAGCGCACCGCGCGGCCGAGCAGGTCGACCGTGTTGAGCAGGAAGTGGTCGTGCTGAACGGCCTTGAGGGTGAGCGGGTCACCGTTGTACGCGCTGTGGTAGTCGACCGTCCAGGCGTCCAGGCTGGAGTTCCCCGGCATGGACATCCGGGCGATCCGGCCGCGGTCGTCGTACTGGACGCAGGTCCAGTCGGGGCCGCCGAAGGTCACGGCGGCGGGCAGGCCGCGGGAGTTGAAGACGTACCTCTCGATCCGCGCCGTCCCGGTGGCCGACTTCGGCAGTTCGACGGTCTTCGGCAGGCCGTGCTGGGGCGCGGGGTCGTTCTCCTTGGTGCAGGGGTTGTCCGCGTTCTCCGCGGCTCCGTAGTAGGTGAACGCCTGCTTGACGCCGTTCGGCTGGATCTTGGCCGTGGGGCGGAAGAACTCGTCGAACTCGAAGCCGGTCCGCAGGGCGAGGCCCGCCGGGTCGGCGATGGTGGCGACCGGCAGCCCGAACTCGTTCAGCTGGGTCGTGGCGGTCTGGCGCGGCACCCCGTTCGAGTCCTCGCGTTCGGTCGTGATGCCCTGCGGGCCGTACGAGGTGGTCTGGGCCGGTACGGCCGCGCAACCGGTGGGAGCGGGGCGCAGGGGACGCAGGTCGGGGCCGAAGCACTTCTGCGGGCCCGGACCGTAGGTGCCGCCCGGCATCCCGGACGCGTCGAGGACGGTGGTGGTCATCCGTCCGGCGGCGTCGGTCGCCGAGGCCTGCTGGTCGGCCGGAGTCCAGGTGAAGCGCTGGGTGCGCCGGGTTCCGTCGGTGTCGGAGAGGAGCCGGCCCGCCGGGTCGTAGGTGACCTCGCGCGTCCAGCCCTGCGGGGTGCTCGATCCGGCGACCTCGACGCGGGTGGTTCCGGGCGTGAGCGCGTAGGTCCGCTGCGGTCGCTCGTCGGGGCGTCCGGGCGTGCCCGCGGGGTGCGGGCCGGTCAGGCGCAGGGCTTCGGCGGTCCCGGGCCGGTAGTCGATCCGGTAGCGGGAGGCCTCGTCGTCCCTGCGGGCGGGATCGACGGCGACCCAGTCGGTGACGAGCGGGGGCCGTACCGTCGTGAGCAGGTGGCCCGCGGTGAAGCCCAGGTCGGTGGTCTCGCCGCCGGGGTTGACGAAGCGGGTCAGCTTTCCGGCGCGGTAGACGAGTCGGGTCGTACCGGCGCCGGGGACGCGGACGGCGCACACGTACCCCGCGGGGGCCGCGCTGTCCGCGCACTCCTGACTGCCCGCGTAGAAGAAGGCGAGGCCGTCCTCCTCGGCGGCCGCGATGGCGGCGGCCGCCCCCCCGGTGCCGGTCGCCGCGCGTGCGACGGCCTTGCCCTGGGCGGAGCCGGGCCGCTTCGCGGCGCCCTCGGGGTTGCGGGGAGCGGCGGGGGCCGCGGGGGCGGCCGCCGCGCGGGCAGCGGGGGACTGCGGGGTGGGCGCGGGGGAATCCGCCTGCGGGGAGGGGCCGTTCGCCCCGGCCGCGGTGGCGGGTACGGCGGCCGGGCTCACGGTCCAGCCGGGCGGCAGGACGGCGTCCGCGGGGCGGAGCCAGGAGGCGGGCACCGGGGCGGTGCGTCCGGCGCCGCTGATCCACAGCGCCGCCTCGCCGCCCGGCGCCCGGCGGCGGTACTCGACGGTGATCCGGTGGGCCTGTCCGGCCTTGAGGGCGACGTCGTGTCCGTAGACCGCACGGCTGCCGGTGGCGGCGGTGCGCTGCCAGTCGTCGAGGACGGGGACGCCGTCGAGCAGGACGCGCATGCCGCCGTCGTAGGTGCCGCCGAGCCGGTAGCGCCCGTCCTCGGGGACGCTGAGCGTGCCGGACCACCGTGCGCGGAACGGCGCCGCGGGGTCGGCGTCCGGGTACGGGGCCTGCGCGCCCCAGGCGAAGTCGACCCGGGAGTCGGTGCGTACGGCCGCGGGCTTCTCGGCGGCGGCGATGCCGGAGCCGGAGTCCCCGGTGAAGTACGACCCGGTGAGTCCCGCGGCGCTCTGCACGGCCTGCGAGTTGTAGGTGAAGGTGGCGCCCACGGCGCCGAAGCCCGTGCTGACCTGCGGTGTGGCGACCGAGGCCGTGACGTTGCCGGTGGCCAGGTTGACGGTGACCGGGCCGAGCGAGTCGGCCGGGGCCGGAGCGCCGGGAGCCGGTGCGCCCAGCCGCTGGTTCACCGCGAAGGAACGGGCGGGGGCGTCCGCGGCGACACGGCCGGTCCGGCTCTTCGCGCGTACCGTCCAGGTGTACCGGCCACCGTCCTTGAGCAGGCCCGCGGGCACCTGCCAGCGCGGGGAACGCAGCCAGCCGGACGAGGTCACCTGGCCCGTGCGCGGGTCGGCGCCCGTGCCGATCAGGAACTCGTAGGCGACCGTGTCCGGCCCGCCGGTGGCCGACAGTTCGGGGCGGACGTCCGTCAGGGCCGCTCCGTCCTCGGGACCCGCGGTCCGCGCGGCGGGCCCGGCGCCCGCGTCCTGCGCGGGTGCCTCGCCGAACGCACCGTCCGGCCAGGACGGCCGGCCGGGTTCGCCGGCCTCGGAAGCCGGCAGGGCCACCCGCGAGGGGTCGGCCCTGGGGCCGTCACCGGCCACTGCCGGGGCCTCGCCACCGAGCAGGGTCAACGACAGCGCCGCCGAGACCACGGTCGCGGCCAGCACTCTGACTTTTCTGGCGTGAGCCATGCCCAGTCACCACTCCAAAACGGGGAAACGCACCGCGTTCGGCGCTCGACGTCCATCTGCCCAGATGCTGGCAGGGCCCGGTTCCCGTCCGAAGGCCGCAGAGAATCTTTCAATACGGCGGTGGCTGCCCGAAGTGATCACCGGATACGGTACTGATCGTGACCATCCGCATATTGCTCGCCGACGACCAGGAATCCGTCCGCGTGGGATTTCGCCTGATCCTGGATTCCCAGCCGGACATGGAAGTCGTCGGCGAAGCCGCGGACGGCCTCCGGGCCGTCGAACTCGCCGAACGGCTGCGCCCGGACGTGGTGCTCGCCGACATCCGCATGCCGCGCCTGGACGGGCTGGAGGTCACCCGCAGACTCGCCGGCCCCCAGGTCGCCGACCCGATGCGGGTGGTCGTGGTGACCACCTTCGACCTCGACGAATACGTCCACACCGCGCTCCACAACGGCGCGTGCGGCTTCCTGCTGAAACGGTCGGGTCCCACGCTGCTGGTGGAGGCGGTACGCGCCGCCGTGGCAGGCGACACCATGATCAGTCCCTCGGTCACCGTGCGGCTGCTGAAGCACCTGCAGAGCCCGGTGAAGTCCAAGTCGGCGGCCCTGATAGAGGCGTTGACGGACCGCGAGACGGAGATCGCGCGCCTGGTGGCGAAGGGTCTGACGAACGCGGAGATCGGTAGCGAGCTCTTCATCTCGGCCGGCACCGCCAAGACCCACATCGCCAACGTCCAGCGCAAGCTCGACGTGCGCAACCGGGTCGGGATCGCGGCCTGGGTGTGGGACAGCGGCCTGTCGGCGTAGGGCGGCGGCCTGTCGGTCCGAGCCGGCGGCCGGGCCCCCGGTGACCCGGTTCCGGGCCGGCGCCGCCGGTCCCGGAACCCGCCCCGTCACACCGCGCAGACGCCTTTCATGCTGTCTATCAGGGCCAGCACGGCCCGGGCGGACGGAAGTATCATCCGCCCCTCCCTGGTCAGCCTCGCGCCCGTCGAATCCCTCGTGAAGAGCTTCGTACCCAGCATTTGCTCCAGGCACTTGATCTGATAGCTGATGGCCGGCTGCGAATATCCCAGTGTCTTCGCGGCCTGATCCATGCGTCCGATTTCCGCTACGGACACAAAAGCGCGGAACTCACGCTCGTGCATCTTGCCCCCTGTTTCTCTGCGGACACGACCGGACCCGCTGCCGTCCCACGCCGGAACGGAGGGATCGCGGTGAGTCCTAGAACATGTCAGCCCACTGGCGCTGGAGCGGCAATGGAAGGTGCAGGAAGCTGCCGATCCGCACGTCGGGCGGGGGGCGGCGGAGGCGGGGCAGGGGGCGCGGGGCGCGAAGGCTCCTCCGGCGCCGGTCGGCGGACGTCCGCGCGGACCGTTCCGGTCAGCCGTGGCTGATGGCGGTGAGCACGTTCAGCCGGGCACCCCGGCGGGCCGGGGCGATCGAGGCGATGACGCCGACGACTCCCGCACCGATGAGGTAGGCGAGCATCTGGCCCCAGGGCAGGGACAGTTCACTGACGCCCTGGTCCTTCATCGCGTGGGCCACCGCGAGTCCGAGGACTCCGCCGACCACGATGCCGAGCACCGCGCCGAAGAGGGAGATCACCACCGACTCGGTCATGACCATGCGGATCGTCTGACCGCGGCTGAGGCCGATCGCCCGCAGCGTGCCCATCTCCTTGGTGCGTTCGAGGATCGACAGGGCGAGGGTATTGATGATGCCGAGGACCGCGATGAGCATCGCGACGCCGAGCAGTCCCTGGACCACGGTGAGGATCATGGCCATGCCGCCGCTGAACATCTCGATGACCTCCTCCTTGGTCTTCACCGTGACCTCGGGGCTGTCCGCGAGCAGCTTCTCGATCTCCGGCCGCACGGAGGCGCCCTCGGCCCCGCCGTCCAGCTGGAAGTAGGCCTGCGAGGGCTGGGTGCCGCGGAATCCGGACGCGGCGTCGGCCCAGGGCACGACCACGCTGTTCGTCAGGGACGAGTCCTTGAAGAGGCCGGCGACCTCGTAGGTGCGGGCGTCGCCCCGCTGGAGCTGGAGGGTGAGGCTGTCGCCGACCTTCACCCCGCGGGTCTTCGCGGTGCTCTCGTTCATGACCACGGTTCCCGCCGCGGGGGCCGCGAGGGAACCCTGCGCGTCCTGGAGTCCGAGGACCTCGCGGGCCGTGTTCCAGTCCTGCCAGGCGGTGACCGGCTGGGCCTCCTTGCCGACCGTGGCCGTGTCCAGCGCCGCGGCCGCGACCGCCTTCACGCCGGGGACCTCGGAGATCCGGGTCAGCGCCGCCGGGTCGATGGTCGCCGAGCCCGCCGAACCCGCCTCGCCCATGGCCACGTAGTCGGCCTTCAGGTCCCGCCGGATGTCCTTGGTGACGCTGTCCTCCGAGGAGGACGCCACCGTGCTGATCGCGGTGACGAGGGCGACGCCGATCATCATCGCCGAGGCGGTGATGGCGGTACGGCGCGGATTGCGGGCGGAGTTGCGCCGGCCCAGCTGTCCGGGCAGCGAACGGGAGAACACCGCGCCGATCACCTGCACCGACGGCTTGCTGAACAGCGGCGTCAGGAGCGCGACACCGACGAAGGCCAGCAGGACTCCGCCGAGGACCACGGACACCCCGCTGGACCCGAAGAGGCCCAGTGCCAGCAGGAGGACGCCGAGGCCGAGCAGGACCGAGCCCGTCCAGGTCTGCTTGCGGTGCGTGCCGTCCGGCGTGGCCGAGGCGCGGATCACCGCGATGGGCGCCACCTTGGAAGCCCGTACGGCGGGGAAGAGCGCGGCCGCCATCGTCACCAGGATGCCCACGGCGAAGGAGGTGGCCACCGCGCTCGCGGGCACGCCGAGGGAGGCGACCTCAAGGCCGTCCGTCGCTCCGGCGAGCAGGTCGGAGCCGAGGGCGCCGATGCCGATGCCCGCGGCGAGACCGATGGCGGAGGAGACCAGGCCGACCACGAAGGACTCGATCAGCACGGAGGCGATCACCTGGCCGCGGCCCGCACCGAGGGCGCGCAGCAGGGCGAGCTCCCGCATCCGCTGGGCGATGATGATCGAGAAGGTGTTGACGATCAGGAAGACGCCGACGAGCACCGCCACCGCCGCGAACCCGAGCAGCAGCTGGTTCATCATGTCGAGGACGCCGCGGGACTGGTCGGAGGCCTTCTTGGCGAGCCCCTCGCCCGTCAGGACCTCGAACTCGCCGCCGAGGCCGGCGGTCAGCGCCGCTCGTACGGCGGGGACCGAAGCGCCGGGGGCGACGTCCACCTTGATGCCGGAGAAGGCGTCGGGCCGGCCGAGCATCAGCTGCTGGGCGACCGGGGCGCTGAAGGCCACCGTCTGCTCGCCGCCGATGGAACCGCGGTCACCGGAGTAGCCGAAGACGCCGGCCACGGTGAAGGTCCGCTTCGGCTCCGAGGTGAGCACGCTGATCTGGTCACCGGCCTTGAAGCCCGCCTCCTCGGCCAGGCCGGCGTTGATGGCGACCTCGGTGTCCGTGCGCGGCTCGTGGCCGGAGCGCAGCTCTATCAGCTTGCTCTCGCCGCGCCAGCTCTCGCCGTAGCGGGGGCCTCCGGTGCTCTTCACCAGCTTGCCGTCCCGGCCCAGGACGCGTGCGCCCTCGGCCATGACGAGGCCCTTCGCCCCGGCGACGCCGGGGACCTTGGCCGCGCGGGCGACGGCCGCCGCGTCGAGCGGGGCCACGGCCGCAGTGTCGCCCGTGTCGGCCGCCACCTTGGGCTTGAGCGCCACGTGCAGGTCCATGTCGTCGTAAGCACCATTGAACTGGGCGTCAATGGAACGGTTCAGCGTGTCCTTGATGACCATGGAGCCCGATACGAACATCACCGCGAGGACGATCGCCAGGCCGGAGAGGACCAGCCGGAGCTTGCGGGAGAGCAGACTCTTGAGCGTGGCATTCAGCATTACGCCACCCGTGCCTTGCCGTCGAGCGAGCGCATGGTGTCGAGCACGGCGTCCGCGGTCGGCTCGCGGAGCTCGTCCACGATCCGGCCGTCGGCCAGGAAGATGACCCGGTCCGCGTAGGAAGCGGCGTGCGGGTCGTGCGTGACCATGACGATCGTCTGGCCGAGGGTACGGACCGAGTGCTGGAGGAACCTGAGCACCTCGGTGCCCGAGGTCGAGTCCAGGTTTCCGGTCGGCTCGTCGGCGAAGATGACCTCCGGCTGGGACACCAGGGCGCGGGCGCAGGCCACGCGCTGCTGTTGTCCGCCGGACAGCTCCGTCGGCCGGTGGCCGAGCCGCTCGCCCAGGCCGACCGTGTCCACGACACGGTCGAACCAGTCCTTCGACGGCTTGCGTCCGGCGATCGCGAGCGGCAGCAGGATGTTCTCCTGCGCCGTCAGCGTCGGCAGCAGGTTGAACTGCTGGAAGATGAACCCGATCCGGTTGCGGCGCAGCTCGGTGAGCGACTTGTCGGACATCCCGCTCACCTCGGCGTCGCCGATGTACACCTCGCCGGAGGTGATACTGTCCAGGCCGGCCAGGGCGTGCATGAGGGTGGACTTTCCGGAGCCGGACGGGCCCATGATCGCGGTGAATTCCCCGGCCGTGAATTCGACGTTCACGCCGCGCAGGGCCGCGACCTGGGCCTCGCCCTCGCCGTACAGTTTCGTCACGCCAACAGCTCGCGCGGCGGTCTGCCGCTTGGTCGCAGTCGAAATGGTCGCGGTCACACGACTCACACTCCCCATACGGGTTGATTCATCGGACGGTCCATGACCGGAGCACTCCGCGGGGCGTCCGGCGGTCGAAAAGGAGCCTAGGAGCGGGCCGTGACCCGCCACATCTGCCAATCGGCATAGATCCTCCTGGCCGGAGGCCCCGATTCCGAGCGCAGATAGAACTCTTGAGACCAGACCTGCGTCCACGCACCGCGCGCGCCTAACGTGCCGACGGAAAAGGGGGCAGCTCCCGGTGACGGCACGGAGGACGGACATGACAGGCACGCGGGCACTCTCCAAGTACTGGATGCTCACCAACGACTTCACCCAGAACCCGTATCCGGTCCTCGAGTACGTACGGCGCGAGAGCCCCGTGCGCGAACTGTCCTTCCCCGACGGCGGGCGCGCCTGGGTGGTGACCCGGTACGAGGACGCCAAGGCCGCGCTCGCCGATCCCCGGCTGAGCCGGGACGTCCACGTGCACTACCGCCTCATGTCGGAGCGGACCGGGCGCACGATGACGCCGCCCCCCGAGGAGGCCAACCACCTCGCCAATCTGGAGCCGCCGCGCCACACCCCGCTGCGCCGGGCCATCAGTTTCGCGTTCACCCCGCGCCGCGCCGAGGCCCTGCGGCCGAAGGTGGAGCAGATCGCCGACGAGCTGCTGGACCGGCTGGCCGGGCTGGACCGCCCCGATCTGATCTCCGGGTACGCCGACCCGCTGCCCGTCATCGTCATCGCCGAGCTGATGGGCGTACCGGCCGACGCCTGGCCGGACTTCCTGCGCTGGTCCACCGCGCTGCGCAGCCACTCCCCCACCGAGGGCTCCGGGGTGCTGGACCTCAACATCCGGGAGCTGTCCCGCTACATGTCCGCGCTCATCGCGGAGAAGGAACGCGAGCCGGGCGAGGACCTGCTGTCCGCGCTCATCCACGCGGACCCGGAACGGCGGCTGACCAGTACGGAGATCCTCTCCACCGGCTTCGCGCTGATGACCGGCGGCAACGACACGACCGCCAGCCTGGTGGGCGGTGTCATCGCCGCGCTCCTGACCCATCCGGCGGAGCGGACCGAGCTGCTGGCCGAACCGGGCCGCTGGGGCAAGTCGATGGACGAACTGATCCGCTTCGTCAGCCCGATCGGCAACACTCTCCAGCGCGTGACCACCGAACCGGTCGAGATCGGCGGCGTGAGCATCCCGGCCGGGGAGGTCGTCGTCATCAGCGCGCTGTCGACGAACCGCGACCCGCACCAGTTCCCCGACCGCCCGGACGAGCTGGACCTGAACCGCCCCAAGCCCGCGCACCTCAGCTTCGGTTTCGGCATCCACTACTGCTCGGGCGCCCACCTCGCGAAGGTGATCACGGAGATCGCCGCCCGGCGGCTCTTCGAGCGGTTCCCGGAGATTCGCCTCGCCGTGGACCCGGCCGAGCTGCGGTACCAGCAGAACATGGTCGTCCGCCCGCTGGAGGCGCTGCCCGTCCTGCTGTGAACCGGTGTAGGCCCGCTCAGGCGGGCAGGCGCATCGCCGTGTACAGGGCCCTGAGCATGAGGATCGCGCTGACGGCGAGCACGTGGTAGCCGATCAGCGGATACAGCTCCAGCTGATCGGTCACCCGGGGCCCCTTGCCGGTGCCGAAGACCACCAGCATGACCCCCATCAAGCCCGTGCAGGCGGCCAGCAGGGTCACCGTGACCTGGTGGATCAGTCCGGATACGAAGCGCCGCTCCCGCTCGTCCGCGAGCACCCGGACCCGTACGCCGAGCCGTCCCTCCTCCAGCGAGGCGCTGATGCGCTCGGCCCTGCGGGGCAGTCGGCGCAGCATGGGCAGGACGGCGAGCAGTTCCTGGGTCGCGCCCTGTACCAGTGAGGAGAGCCCGGGCGGGCTGAAGCCCCCGGTTCCGCCGCCCTCCGCCCCGCCGGTCCGCGGTTTCGCCGAGCCGAGGGTGAAGCGCTCGGTGAGCAGCCCGATGGCGAACGCCCGTGCCTCGTCGAGCAGGTTGAAGCCGGGGGCGAGGTGCGTGAGGGTCCCCTCGATGGTGGCCAGGGCCCGGAAGACCGCCGCCACCTCCGGGGGGACGGCCAGCCCGAACCGGGACAGCATCCGGAACAGGGACGTGAACATCTCGGAATCCGGCTGGGCTCCCGCTCCCAGGTGCCGGGCCATGAACCGGCCCAGTTCCCGCTCCAGCAGTGCCGCGTCGGGCATCAGTTCCTCGTTGGTGGTGGCGCGGGTGCCGAGCAGGGCGAGCAGGGCGTCGTGCAGCCCCGCCGGATCGCCCCGGTCCACGGCCACCAGCAGTTCCTGGATGGCGAGGCGGACCGAAGGGTCGGTCCGCCCCACCGAGCCGAAGTCGAGGAGGCCGATCCGGCCGTCGTCGAGCAGCAGCATGTTGCCCGGGTGGGGATCGGCGTGGAAGACCCCGACCCGCAGGATCTGGTGGAGGATCGCGGAGAAGGCCGTACTGGCCAGCGCCCCCCGGTCCAGGCCCGCCGCGTCGGCGGCCGGTCCGGCCCGGTCGAGCGTGACGCCCTCCATCCACTCCTGCACCAGGACCCGCGCCGAGGTGTACTCGAAGTACACCCGGGGGATGCGTACGGGCGCGTCCGCGTCCCATGCCCCGGTGGCCTGGGCGACGGCGACCGCGTTGCGGCCCTCGATACGGAAGTCCAGTTCCTCGCGTACGGATTCGGAGAACCCGTCGCCCAGCTCGCGCAGGCCGAGGGCCTGGGCGGAGCGGACCCGGGCCTGCAGGCTGCGGCTGATGGTGAGCACGATGTCGAGGTCGCGTTCGACCGCTTCGCGGATGCCGGGGCGCTGGACCTTGACCGCGACCGTCGGGCCGCCGCACAGCCGGGCCCGGTGCACCTGAGCGATGGAGGCCGCCGCCAGGGGCACGTGCTCGATCCACTCGAAGACCTCGGACACCGGCTTGCCCAGTTCCTTGTGGAGGACGGCCTCGACCTCCGGCCACGGAGCCGGGGGCACGTCGCTCTGCAAGCGGCTCAGTTCGTCGATGAAGTGGGGCGGAAGCAGGTCGCGCCGCGTCGACATCACCTGGCCGAACTTGATCAGCGCTCCACCGCACTCCTCCAGGGCCAGCCGTGCCGACCGGGCCGACCGCTCGCCGAACTCGCCGGGCTTCAGGGCCTTTTCCCAACCCGAGCGGCCGCGCAGCATCCGGCTCAGACCGTGCCGCATGAAGATCCGGCTGATCTGGGAGTAGCGGCGGGCCCGTCGCATCCGGTCGCCCAGTCCCCGCAGGGCCTGGAGCGGCCATGTCCAGCTGCCGTGGGGCAGGAACACCTCGGTGATCACCAGGGTGGTCATCGCCGCGAACAGGGCCAGCGGGATCTGGATCGTCGACAGCGCCCCCCGGTCCTGCTCGTCGCGCACCACTTCGTTGAAGGCGAGGAAGACACCCAGCCCCATCAGGCCCGCGCAGAGCGCGCGCAGGGGACCGACTCTGATGCCGAGCAGTCTGCGGGAGGCCGCCGAGACCCCGACGACGATGATCCCGAGGGCCCCCGCGGCCATCACGACAATGACGAGCGTGAGGGATATGTCGTCGAATGCGCCGGCGGACAGTGCGGTCATGAAGATGCTCCCTCGGTAGGTCGCGGGCCACCCTAGGCCGAACCGTCCGGGAGCCGGAGAAATCTGGCAGCTTCATGCAGCCGCGCGGCGGTGGAGCCGTTCCAGGTACGCGTGCGCCGTCGGCAGCGTCTCCAGCAGGATGCGCTGCCGGCGCTTGACGCGGGCCAGCTGCTCCTCGGCCGACCGCCGTGCGTCCGGGCGGTATCCGATCGATGTGCCCTGCGCCAAGCCACCGGGAACGGGTACGAGGGCCGACAGCAGCCCGTACCGCGCCTCCTGTCCCGGCTCGGGGGAGAGCCCCCCGCGGTGGGCCTCGACGCATTCCCGGAGCGCGCCGGACAGCGGCAGTGCGCGCTGGGCCCGCCAGAATCCCGAGTCGGCGCGCGGCGCCGCGGCGTAGTGCAGCTGTACGGCGTCGGCGGCCCGCTCGTACCGGTCCCGGGCGGCCCGGTTGAAGCGGGCGGCCGGGGCCTCGCGCGCGTCCAGGGAGGGGGCGTCCCGGATCAAGAGGCCGACCGCGCCCAGGACTTCGTCCAGCGCGTCGCCCGCCAGGGGTTCCACCTGCCAGGCGGCCGTACCCAGCGCCACGCAGTTCTTCACCCAGGCGCGGCGGCTGCGTCCGAAGCGGTAGCGGGCGTGGCGCACCTCGGCGCGCCCCGGGTCCAGCCCGTACAGCTCGCACAGCCGGCCCGCCGCCTCGTCCGGGGCGGTCCTCGCGCGGGGGTACACGAGGCCCGCGCCGAACCGGCCGGGCAGCGGGAGCTTCCAGGACCAGCCCGTGGGCAGGGCGGTCGCGGTGGCGAAGGGCTCGATTCCGTGGGCGGTGTCGTCGTGCGCGACGGTGACGGTCGCGGCGCTGTCGCAGAGCAGCCGCTCCTGCGCCCCGACGAACGGCTCCCCCAGGACCTTCCCCAGCAGCAGGCCCTGCTGGCCGGTGCAGTCGACGAAGAGGTCGCCCTCGATCCTGCGCCCCTTTTCCGTGCGCAGCGCGGTCAGCATTCCGTTCTCGTCGCGCTCGGCGGACCGCACGGAATCGTGGACGGCGCGCACATCGAGCCGCCGTACCGCGAGATCGCGCAGGAACGCACGGAACACCAGGGTGTCGACGTGCCATCCGTAGGGAAAGGCCGCCCGGCCGTCGAGCCATCGCGGTGATTTCATGGCGTCCATCAACGGTGGCTCGCGAAAGCACGCGTAGTCGAACGGTTCCGCGGTCAGGCCTTCGCTCCTGAGGTACTGCCAGTAAGGGGAGAGCGAATTGTTCCCGCATTCGGGCAGGTGCGCGCGCGGGCGGTAGAAATGGTCCGCGGCGCCGTTCGCGAGCGTCCTGGCGGCGGTGGTGAGCGGCCCCTCCGTACGCCAGTTCACATACCTGACAGCCGTTCGGAACGACGCCCCGCACGCCCGCGTCCAGTCGTCCTCGGCCACGCCCAGCGGATCGAAGAGCGCCGACTGGAATTCTGGTGGGACGGCTGTGACCTGCCCTGTCTCCGCCAGATCCGGGACAGCGCACGGCGTCTGGAGCACGGTGACGGCGACCGTCCCGCGCCACGTCCCCGCGAGCCTGGCCGCGACCGTCCAGCCGGCGACGGAGCCTCCCACGACGACGACTTTCCTCATTCTGCGGTCCATGCCCGAAAAGCTGCCCCCGTCGTCTGTACGGGATCTGTACGCGACCGTGCGGAAAGCTCTACGGGCCGGTGCAGACCGGCGCGAGAATCCGTATACCACCCCGTCCGAATCTGTGAGTGCGGGACCTGAACAGGGTCCATTTCACACACAGGAGCAGCGATGGACCGGAACGAGAACTCCCTGAGCGAGGCTCAGAACGTACTGGACGTCCTGACGGATATCGAGCAGCGGGGAACACGGGTACAGGAATTGCAGCTGCGTGGCGAGGCGACTCCCTGGGCCGCGCTTCTGGCGGAATACGTGGACGCACTCACCTCCCTGGTGGCACAGAGCCACGAATTCCGGGCTCCCACCGAGACCTACAGCTTCGACGAGGGCCACGCGGGCGGCTGCGGCTGACCCGCGACGGCGAAAGGCCTTCGCGGACCGGGCGCCGAGGCGGCCGGTCCGCGAAGGCCGGGAGGGACGGGGACAGCGGGAGGGACGGGGAGAGCGGGCAGGACGGGAGAGCGGCGCGGACGGGGAGGGCGCGGTGCCGCGACGGGAGCGGGCGGCGCCCGTCAGGCGGCGAGGAGGACGGCGGAGCTCCGCTCCTGGGCGAACAGCCGGACCAGCCGCGTGAAGCGGTAGCGCGGCCGGGCGTCGCCGTCGACGCCCCACGCGTCCGCCAGCTGCGCGTCGGTCAGCTGCTCCAGCATCTCCTCGGCGTCGTCGACCCCCGTGCCGAGGAGCGCTGCCGCGTCGGCCGCGCCCAGGTCCCTCCAGCCCGCCGCCGCGAGGACACCGAAGGCGCCGCGCACCTCGAAGGGCAGCCGGTCCACCGCCCGGGACAGCGTCGCCCGTACGTCGAGGCCGCCCAGCCGCAGCTCGGCCAGCCTGCGCTCCTCGGGTGCCAGGCGGGCGGCGAGCCGGGCGGCCGACCACTGGGGGCGGGCGGCGAGCCGGGCGCCCGCGATCCGCAGGGCCAGCGGCAGCCGGTCGCAGAACTCGGCGATGCGCGCGGCCGATTCGAGGTCGTCGGAGATCCGTCCGGGTCCCGCGACCGTCATCATCAGCTGGAGCGACTCCCGGGGCGTCATGGGGCCGGTCCGCACCAGCCGGGTGCCTTCGAGCGAGGCCAGCGGGGAGCGGGGACCCGTGACGATCGTGCGGCTGTCACCGCCCGGCAGCAGCGGACGTACCTGGGCGTCGTCGTCCGCGTTGTCGAGCACGACGAACACGCGGCGCCCGGCCAGCAGCGTCCGGTAGAGCTGGACGCGCTCGTCGAGGCCCTCGGGGAGCCGGGCGGGGTCGGCGCCGAGGGCGCGCAGGAACCAGCCGAGCACCTCGCCCGTGGTGCGGGCGCCGCCCTCCGGGGTGCGCAGATCGGCGTAGAGCTGTCCGTCCGGGAAGGCGGCGCGGCTGAGTTCCGCCGCCCGCAGCGCCAGCGCCGACGTGCCCGTGCCGGGGGCCCCCGTGATCACGACGTCCTGGTGCGCGCGCAGGGCGGCGAGGATCTCGGCGCTCTCCTCCTCACGGCCGGTGAAGTCGCCGGGGGCGGCGGGCAGCAGCGCGGGAACCAGCCCCGGCCAGCCGTCGCGGCCGGGCGCCGGGCGGGCGGGGCGCGGCAGCGCCACGGCAGCGGCCGCGCCGGAGTCCGCCTCCCCGGGTCCGCGTGCGGGAGCCGCCCCCGAGCGGGCCGGGTCCGCGCACGGGCGCTCCGGGGCCTGCGGCGCGGGGAGCGTGCCCGTCAGGACCCTCTGGTGCAGGGCGCGCAGTTCGGGCCCGGGATCGATGCCGAGGTCCTCGGCGAGGACCCGCCGCCCCTCCTCGTACACGGCGAGCGCGTCGGCCTGGCGGCCGCAGCGGAACAGCGCGGTCATCAGGTGGCCGCGCAGCCGCTCCCGTACGGGGTGCAGGGCGACCTGCCGGGTCAGGCCGGGAACGGTGTCCGCGTGCCGGCCCAGCGCGAGGGCGGCCTCGGTGTGCTGTTCCAGCGCGGACAGCCGGACCTCTTCCATCCGGGGGCCCTCCGCCTCGGCGAGCCGCGCGGTGACGTCGGTCAGGGCCGGTCCGCGCCACAGCGCGAGGGCGGCGGCGAGGCGGCGTTCGGCGTCCTCGTACCGTCCCGCCGTCAGGTCGGCGCCGCCCGCGTCAACGAGGCGGCGGAAGTCGTCCCAGTCGAACCCGGCGTCCCCGATGTCCATCCGGTAGCCGGAACCGATGCGCTCCAGACCGTGCCGGGCGCCCAGGCGGGTCCGCAGCCGTGAGACGTACGTGTAGAGCTGGTTGGTGCTGCTGGCCGGGGGCTCCCAGCCCCACAGCAGCGTGGTGAGCCGCTCGTCCGTCATGACCTTGCCGCGGGCCAGCAGCAGGGCGGCGAGCACGGTGCGCTGCTTGCTGCCGTCCAGCGCTACCGCGCGGCCCGCGGCCCGGGCCGACACGGGTCCGAGGATCGTGAAGTCCATGACGCCTCCGCCTTGCGCGGGCCCGCCCCGGTCGGCTGGCCTCGTGCCGCGAAAGCTACTGACGGGCGATTGCCCCCGGGCATCGCGGCGATTTCGCGGGCCACGAAATCGATCCGAAAGCGCTCCGACAAGACGGCTCCCTACCGTTCACGGCATACCCCGGGGCGGCGCCCACAGCGGCCCCGGACCGTCCACGAACCTTCAGGAGCATGCCGTGACGCACCTCGTCCGTTCCACGAAGTCGAGCGCCGCCGCCCTCGTCACCGCTCCCCTGGGCCGGCTCGCCGCGCAGGCGGTGCTCGCCCTCGGCCTCGTCTCGGCCGCCGGTTTCGCCCTCTCCGTCGCACCGGTCGTCGTCCAGGACGGCGCGATCGTGGCCAGTGCGCGGACGCTGGCGGACGACCCGTGGTCGAGCGCCCCCCTGACGAAGAGCGACGACCCGGGCTCGCGCACCCGGGTCGTGATGAAGGACGACCCCTGGAGCTGAG
Organism: Streptomyces sp. G-G2; assembly: GCF_030063135.1. Taxonomy (GTDB): domain Bacteria; phylum Actinomycetota; class Actinomycetes; order Streptomycetales; family Streptomycetaceae; genus Streptomyces. The sequence goes on along the minus strand of NZ_JASISO010000017.1, from coordinate 31,039 downwards.
CCCGCGCCACGGCCCGCCCGCCCGCCCTCAGGGCTGGACGAGCGTGAACAGGTCCGACGGGTCCAGCAGGTCGCCGTCCCCGAGCAGTCGCAGCAACCTCCCGGCCCGGCTCTGCCAGGACGGGGCGCCGACCTCGGCGAACAGATCGGCCGCGGCCTTGAAGCAGCCCGCCGCGCCGGACCGGTCCCCGCGCACCGCGCGGACGCAGCCGAGCGCGATGCCCGCCCGCCCCTCCAGATAGCGGTCCGGGACCTTGGCCGCCGTCGCCAGCGCGTCGTCGAGGACCGATTCGGCCTCCTCCATCCGTTCCCGGCACCACAGGGCCTCGCCCAGCACGCGCAGCGTGTGCGCCTCGCCCCGCCGGTCCCCGCTGGTGCGGACCAGCCCCAGCGCCCGTCGGCACGCCTCCTCCGCGCGCTCCCCGTCCCGTTGGTGGATCAGGGCTTCGGCTAGCCGGACGACGCTCTGCGCCTCGCCGCGCACGGTCCCCAGCCCTCGGCTCCTGACCACCGCCTCCGAGGACAGCACCAGGCTCGCCTGCGCGTTCCCGAGTTCCAGCTCGATCTGCGCGAGCAGGCCCAGTACATGGGCCTCCGCGTACTGGTCGCCCCCGGCCCGGAACAGCTCCAGCGACTCGTGGCCCATCCGCCGGGCCCGGTGCAGATCCCCGCGGTAGCGCCCGCACAGCGCCAGGTTGCGCAGGACCAGGGCCCGCCCCTGGTCCTGGCCCTCCTCCTCGAACAGGCGCAGCGCCAGGTTCAGGTGCTCGACGGCCGCGTCGTGCTCCCACGAGAGGATCCCCAGCGTGCCGAGCGAGTGCAGCATCGCTGCCTCGCCCAGCCGGTCACCGGTGCGGCGGGCGGCCTCCAGGGCCCGCTCGGCGCAGGAGCGCCAGTCGTCGAGATAGTTGCGGTTCTGGAAGAGGGTGACGCTGGTCATCGTCAGGTCCCAGGCGTACGCGGCCTCGCCGTCGCGGGAGGTCTGGTCCACCAGGCCCGTGATCGCGACGCGCTCGGTCTCGAACCATTCCATGGGGTCCTCCAGCAGGCTGTCCACGAGCGTGGCCGGGAGGGCGTGGAGCGGCGCGCCGCTGTGGATGACGGTGTAGTCGCCGCCGTAGATCCGGCGGTGGGCCTCCCCGGCGAGCGCCAGCCAGGCACCGGCCACGCGCCTGGTCGCGGCGCGCAGTTCCTCCGCCCTCTCCTCGGCCAGGGCCACTTCCCGGGCGAAGAGCCGGGGCAGGGCCTGGAAGCGGTAGCGCACATGGCCGGTGGTCGCGGCCTGCGGCATCAGCAGCTGCGCGTCGACCAGCTCTTCGATGAGGTCCTCGGCGTCCAGCAGGTCGATGTCGAGGAGCGCGGCTCCGGCCCAGGCGGAGAAGTCGGGCACGTTGGCCGCGCCGAGCAGCCGGAACATCCGGGCGGTGGCGGCCGGCAGGTCGCGGTAGCTGAGCCGCAGACCGGCGCGGACCCCGCGCTCGTCGGGGCTGAGCTCGTCGAGCCTGCGGTGCTGGTCCTCCAGCCGGGAGACCAGGGTGCGCACCGGCCAGTGGGGCTTGGCCGCGAGCCGGGCCGCCGCGATCCGCAGGGCCAGCGGCAGCCGGTCGCAGAGCGCGCTGAGCCGGGCCGCTCCGACCGGGTCGGCGGACAGCCGGTCGTCGCCCGCCACCCGGGCGAGCAGCGCGATCGCCTCGTCCTGTTCCAGGGCGCCGAGGTGCATCGGTACGAAGGCGTAGTCACCGGCGAGCGCGCCGCCCATGGGGTCCCGGCTGGTGACCAGGACGCAGCAGCGGCCCGTACCGGGGAGCAGGGGGCGGATCTGCTGGAAGGAGCGGGCGTTGTCGAGGAGGATCAGCACCCGGCGGCCGTCCAGGACGCTGCGGAAGAGCGCGGCGCGCTCGTTCTGGTCGGCGGGGACCTCCGGGCCCGGCACGCCGAGCGCGCGCAGGAACCGGTCGAGTACGGCGCTCGGCCGCAGCGGCGCCTCCTCGTCGTAGCCGCGCAGGTCGGCGAAGAGCCGGCCGTCGGGGAAGCGGCCGGCGACCTGGTGGGCCCAGTGCACCGCGAGGGCCGTCTTGCCGACGCCGCCGATGCCGGTGATGGAGCCGACGGGCAGGGCAGCGCCGTCGAGGTGGTCGAGGAGGCGGTCGAGGGCGGCGAGTTCCTGGCCGCGTCCGGTGTACGAGGCGACGCTCGACGGCAGTTGCGCCGGAACGCTCCGCGAGGGGACGGCCACGACCGCCTCGGTGGGCAGGTCCAGCTTCGGCGAGTCCGCGAGGATCTCCCCGTGGAGCCTCTGGAGGGCGGGTCCGGGATCGATGCCGAGTTCGTCGTTGAGCAGCCGTCGGCCCTCGCGGTACGTCTCCAGGGCCTCGGCCCGTCGGCCGGAACGGTAGTGGGCCAGCATGAGGTGCCCCTTGGCCTGCTCCCGGAGCGGGTGCTCGCGCACGAAGGCGGTCAGCTCGCCGGTCACCTCGCGGTGGTGGCCCAGTTCCAGGCGCAGCCCCATGAGTTCCTCGTACACGTCGAGGCGCAGCTCCGTCAGCCGGGCGGCCTCGTCCTCGACGCGCTGCGCGGCGACGCCCTCCAGCGCGGGGCCGCGCCACATGGCGAGGGCGTCACCGAAGTGGCCGCAGGACTCCTCGGCCCGGCCGCCGCGGGCCGCCTCCCGCCCCAGCTCGGCCAGCTCCTCGAACTCGACCGCGTCGATGCGGTGTTCCCCGGCGAACAGCATGTAGCCGGGGTGGCTGGTGACCAGGAGGTCCTCGACGCCGACGGCCGCCTTGAGGGTCTTGCGCAGGGCGGAGACGCAGATGGCGATCTGGTTGCGCGCGGTGGCGGGCGGGTTCCCGCACCAGACGGCGTCCGCGAGGGTGTCGACCGACACGATCCGGTTGGGGGCGAGGAGCAGCATCGACATGATGGTGCGCTGACGGGCGCCCGTGAGGGTCACCGGTATCCCGTCGGCGCTGATGTCCAGAGGACCCAGGACCCGGAACACCACCTGACGCACGAGCTGCCTTCCCGTCATGCGGCCGCGGCCGACGTCGCACGGCTCGGTTCATGCCGCTTTTGTAGTGATTAGCAGGGTGTGGGAGAGGCGGCAACGCGGCTGGCAGCAAGCTGCCACCTCAGGGCCGCGCCCGCCAGGAGGCGGGCGGGAACCGCTCGGGCCGGTCCCAGCCCGCGGCGGCGGGCACGGGCCCGGGCTCCGGGGCGGAGGCCGCCGCCAGCGTGGTGAGCAGCGCCGTGAGCGCGGCGATCTCCTCGGCCGTGGGGGTGCCGCGGATGATCTCGATCAGGGTCGGGCCGAGTGGCCCGTCGAACGCGGGCGTCGACATGGCGTCTCCTCACATCGGGGGGTTGCCGTGCTTGCGGGAGGGCAGCGGGGCGTGCTTGGACCGGAGCATGGACAGCGCCCCGATCAGTGCGGAGCGGGTGTCGGCCGGGTCGATGACGTCGTCGACGAGGCCGCGTTCGGCCGCGTAGTACGGGTGCATCAGCTCGGCCTGGTACTCCTTGACCAACTGGGCGCGCATCGCCTCGGGGTCGTCGGCCGCCTGGATCTGCCGCCGGAAGACGACGTTGGCCGCGCCTTCGGCTCCCATGACGGCGATCTCGTTGGAGGGCCAGGCGAGGGACAGGTCCGCGCCGATCGAGCGGGAGTCCATGACGATGTAGGCGCCGCCGTACGCCTTGCGCAGGATCACCTGGACCCGCGGCACCGTGGCGTTGCAGTAGGCGTACAGCAGTTTGGCGCCGTGCCGGATGATCCCGCCGTGTTCCTGGTCGACGCCGGGAAGGAACCCCGGTACGTCGACGAGGGTGACCAGCGGGATGTTGAAGGAGTCGCACATCTGCACGAACCGCGCGGCCTTTTCCGACGCCCGGATGTCGAGCACCCCGGCGAAGGACTGCGGCTGGTTGGCGACGACGCCGACGACCTGGCCGCCCAGCCGTGCCAGCACCGTGATGACACTGGTGGCCCAGCGCTCGTGGATCTCCATGTACTCGCCGTGGTCGACGAGTTCCCCGATCACTGCCCGCATGTCGTACGGGCGGCTGCCGTCGACGGGGACCAGGTCGAGCAGCCGGTCGCAGCGGCGGTCGACGGGGTCGTCGACGGGCGCGCCCGGCGGCATCTCCTTGTTGTTCGCGGGCAGCATCGAGAGCAGGTAGCGCACCTCCGCGATGCAGCTCTCCTCGTCGTCGTACGCGAAGTGCGCGACGCCGGAGACCTCCGCGTGGACGTCGGCGCCGCCGAGACCGTTCTGGGTGATCTCCTCGCCGGTGACCGCCTTCACCACGTCGGGTCCGGTGATGAACATCTGCGAGGTGTCGCGCACCATGAACACGAAGTCGGTCAGGGCGGGACTGTAGGCGGCGCCGCCCGCGCACGGGCCGAGCATCACGCTGATCTGCGGGATGACTCCCGAGGCCCGGGTGTTGCGCTGGAAGATGCCGCCGTAGCCCGCCAGGGCGCTGACACCTTCCTGGATACGGGCGCCCGCGCCGTCGTTCAGCGACACCAGGGGAGCTCCGGCGGCGAGCGCGAGGTCCATGATCTTGTGGATCTTGGCGGCATGGGCCTCGCCCAGCGCTCCGCCGAAGATCCGGAAGTCGTGGGCGAAGGCGAAGACCGTACGGCCCTCGACCGTGCCCCAGCCGGTGACCACGCCGTCCGTGTGGGGCCTCTTGGCCTCCAGGCCGAAACCGGTGGCGCGGTGGCGCCGCAACTGCTCGATCTCGGTGAAGGAGCCCTCGTCGAAGAGGAGGGCGAGGCGTTCGCGCGCGGTCAGCTTCCCTCTGCTGTGCTGCGCCCCGGTGCCCTGCGCCCCTCCCCTCAGGACCTCGTCACGGATCAGCGTGAGCTCGCCGACCCTCTCCTGCATCGTCATGGCCAACCCCTGTCCTTGTCATGTGGTGCGAAAGGCGACGAAGTCGCAGAGAGCGTCCAGCGCGCGGCGTGCCGTGCGCTGCGGCAGGACACCGAGCGCGTCCCGGGCAGCTGCCAGCCGCTGGTGCATGATCGCCGCGGCCTGGGCCGTGGCGGACGCGGTGTCGAACAGTTCCAGGGCCCGCCGGTGCGCGGCGGGCTGGGTCACCGGGCCGTCGGCCAGCAGGGCCCGCAGCTCCTCGTTGTCCGGATCCAGGTCCGCGAGGGCGAGCAGGACCGGCAGGCTCGCGACCCCCGCCAGCAGGTCCTTGCCCCTCTCCTTGCCGGTGTCCTCGGCCGGGGCGGCCAGGTCGAGCAGGTCGTCGGCGATCTGGAAGGCGGCGCCGAGGTGTTCCCCGTAGGCGGTCAGGGCCCGGACGTACGGTTCGGGCGCCCCGGCCTGGAGCGCCCCGATGCCCAGTGACATGGACAGCAGGGCGGCCGTCTTGCCCGCGATCACCTGGAAGTAGTGGCTGACCGGGTCCTCGCCCGGCGCGGGTCCCGTGAGCTCTCGCAGCTGGCCCGCCACGAGCCGCCCGGCGGTCTCCGCGTTCAGCCGCAGGGCCTGCGGCCCGAGCCCGGCGGCGAGCTGCGCGGACCTGGCGAGCAGCCAGTCCCCGCCGAACACCGCCGTCCGCCTGCCCCAGCGCACGTTGGCGCTGGGGACGCCGTGCCGGGTCTCGGCCTCGTCCATGACGTCGTCGTGGTAGAGCGAGGAGATGTGGACCAGTTCGGCGATGACGGCCGCGTCGGTCACGCCGTGCCGCCACGGGTCGCCGAACTCGGCGCCGAGCAGCACCAGCACCGGGCGCAGCCGCTTGCCTCCGGCGGCGGCGAGGTGTCCGGTGAGGTCGGCGATCCTCGGGTCCCCGGCATCACGGGCACTGTCCTGGAGCCGCTTTTCCGCACCGGCCAGCACCTCACCCATCCGGGCCTCGAACTCCGGGTCGTCCAGGCGCAGCCGGGCGAGCAGACCGCAGCCCGCATCCGCCCGGTCGGCTATAGCGGCCGATTGCGCCTGAATACGGCCCACGAGGAATCCCCCACCTCACGACGGATCGCCATTCGCCATCCGAACGGCGGCTCTCCGCGAAACTCTGGCACCGCACCGGAGCGGGGCCCAAGGGAATTGGCATGAAGGTGCCATCGACTTCGCATCTGACGACGTGCCAGCTCAATGCCATCTTCCTGCCAACATCAGCTCGGCCGACGCCGCGTCGAATAACCGTGGTTAAGCTCACGGATCGAGGAACTCAATGAAGAACAAGGGGAATTAAGAATGCGCATCGCAACCGTCGTCACGGCCTCGGCCGGTCTGCTGGCCCTCATGGGCGGTACCGCCGTCGCGGCTCCTGCCGACACCTCGGCCCCGGCCCCGGCCGACCGGAAATGCGAGGGCGTCAAGCTGTCCGGGTCACTGCCCGTGCCGCCCGCCGGCCTGGCCGTACAGCAGCAGGTCACGATCGGCGCGGACTGCAAGCCGGTGCTGGGCGAGGTCCGCTACGTACCCGCCTCCGGCCAGGCGGCGAAGGGGGCGGCGCTGAACGCCGCGGCCGCCGGGGCCTCCACGAGCCGCACGGTCCGCAGCTGGAACGAGATGTTCGACTGCTGCAACATCCGGATGACCGGCCTGTACACGGACTCCACCTGGGACACGGCGGCCGGCCAGGTCACCAACGCCGCCAGCACGGCCCGCCAGGAGTGGAACCGCGAGCCGTGGAACGCGGGCTGGTCGCTGAAGTCGTCGAGCGCCCAGGGCGCCGCGGCCTACGAGGCCCACGCGGACTTCACGTACAAGGGCATCTTCGACCTCTCCGGCAACACCTACGCGAACTCCCACCACTCCTACGTGAAGCTGAACGGTGACGGGACCTCGACCTGCACCTTCGACGTGGAACTGAAGAACACCTTCATCGGCTGGAACTGGCAGCACGGCTGCGCGTGAGCCGTCCGCGCCCCGGGTGGCGGCGGCCGGTTCCGGCCCCCCGCCACCCCGGGCGCGTCAGTGCCACATCACGCGCACGGAGGGATCGAGGATCCAGCCGGCCACCTCGTCCATGCCGGTGATCCGCGTCCCCTGGAGGAGCATGTCCTCGGCGAGGCCGTGCTCCTCCAGGGAGAACCGGTCGGCGGCCAGCAGTCCGCCTTCTCGCTGGAACCGGTCGAGATCGGTGTCACGGCCGGGCACCGCGAGCACCACTCCCCCCTGGACCAGGAAGAGCATGACGGAGTTGCCCATGAGCACCTGCGTGACCGCCTCGCTCCGGAAGCCGTCCGCCTCGCCCCCCTCCTCCGCCCGGTTCTCCACGAACAGCAACCGCGGCGCGCCCGCGGCGCGGTCCGCCCAGTCGTCCCGTTCCTCGGAGGCCGCGTCCCTGCCTCCGGCGGGGGACACGGCCTCGCGAGCGGCCGCTCCGGTACGCGGTCCGGTGGCGGTGTTCACTCTCATGGACCTCCTTCCACAATGGCGACGACGTTGATGCCGCCGAGTCCGAAGGCGTTGAGCTGCGCCACGTTCAGCCGCCGGCCCTCGGCCGCGGCGCCGGTCACGAAGCGCAGCGGCGCGGCGGCAGCCGTTCCGCGCGGACCGGTGACCGGTGGCACCCGCCCTTCGCCGAGGGCACGGATGCCCACGATCAAGTCGATCAGGCCCGCCGCACCCGAGGTCTGGCCGGTCATGGTCTTCAGCGCCGTCCTCAGCGGGACGGCGGCGTCGGTGCCGAACACCTCGGCGAGCGCGGCGGCTTCCGCCTCGTCCTCGCCCGGAGTTCCGCCGCCGTGGAGCATCACCAGGTCGACGTCGCCGGGCCGGACCCCTGCCAGCCGGTACGCGGAGCGCATGGCCTCGGCGATGCCGTCCCGGGACGACGCGGTGACGTGCCGCGCGTCGCAGCTGAGGGACACCCCGCGCAGCCGGCCGTGCACCCGGGCGGCGTCCCCGCTCGTCCTGCGCAGCACGATCGCGGCGGCTCCGTCGCCCCGGGCGGCGCTCCCGCCGCTCACCTCGGCCGGACCTCCCCGCCGCGGCCCGTACGGGGACCCGGTCGGCACGTCGACCCCGGCGACGATCACGCTGTCCGGGGCGTCGTCGCCCTCCTGCCCCAGCAGATCGGAAGCGAGGGCCAGTGCGTACAGCGAGGCGGAGCATCCGTTGGAGAAGGTGTGGGTGACGTCCGCGTTGAACCGCTCGCGCAGCGCCGCGCCGAAGTTCATACCCGAGTCCGCGAAGGGGGAGCCGTCCCGCCACCACGTTTCCGGCGAGCGCACCTCCCGGATCCCGGTCCCCACGAGTACCGGGATGCCCCGCAGGTCCTCGCCGAGGCCCGCGTCCTCGGCGGCCTCGGCGACCGCGTCCAGCAACAGCCGGGTGGCCCGCCCGGGGACGTCCCCCGCGCCCGCCGTCCGGTCGCCGCTCTCCCAGGAGTGCCGGGCCGTGAACCCGCTCCGGTCCAAGCCGCGCGGCCGCGCCCGGCCGCGGCGGCCCGCGCACACCGTCTCGAACAGCTCGTCGACGCCGGAGCCGGCCGATGCCACGGCGCCCATGCCCACGATGGGGCGACTGACCGGCTCGGTGCGCAGTGCGGTGGACACGCCTTGGTACTCCCTCGGAGAGTTGGCTGCGGGAAAGGGGCGGACGACCCGCCCGTGAGCGGGGAAGCGCGGCGCGACGAGCCGCTACGGCGATGGCAGCTAGCTGCCACGGCCCACGCTGTCCTACACGGCGGCCCGCGTGCCCGGCGCCCGGGAGTTCCCCGCCACGTCGCAGAGCCGGGAGGCCGCGTCGATCACCGCGCCCAGCAGGGCCCGGTTGGGTTCCGCGGGCATCCGGGGGCGCTTGCCCGTCAGCACCAGCGCGCACACGACCCGGTTCTCCTTGGCACGTACCGGCACCGCGATCGAGACCGCCTCCGGCACCGCCGTATCGGGCCCGTGCGCCCACCCCCTGCGGCGTACCAGGGCGAGCTGGGCCGCGGTGAACCGGGCGCCGCGCAGCCCTTCGTACAGCTCCTCCGGTTCCTCCCAGGCGAGCAGGACCTGGGAGGCCGCCCCCGCCTTGGCCGGGCGGGCCGTGCCGACGGGGATGCAGTCGGTGAGGCTGAGCGGATCCACGGAGGTGGCCACGCAGAACTGCTTCTCGCCGCGGCGCCGGAAGATCCTCGCGTCGAGCCCGGTCAGGGCGGCCAGGTCCGCGAGGACCGGCAGGGCGGCCCGCACGAGCCGGTCCCGCTGTGCCTCCACCGCTATGTTGCCCAGCCGGGTCCCGAGCACGTACCGGCCGCAGTGGTCCCGGGTGAGCAGGTCGAGGCGCTCCAGGGCCTGGGCGATCCGGTGCGCCGTCGGCCGGGTCAGACCACTGATGGTGACCAGTTCCGCGAGCGTGGCGGGCCCGTCCTCCACGATGGCCAGCAGTACGGAAGCCTTGTCCAGCACGCCGACGCCGCTGATCCGCGGCTGCTGGGTCACGACCTTCATCGCCCGCCCCCCGCGCGGGCGGGCCGGGTCCCAGGGGTACCGCGCTGGCGTGTTCCCCGGGCCGGGACGTCGGGAGCGACCGCCGACTGATTCATGGTCCTGCCTTCCGTTGGGCGTTCACCTGAGGGCACGGGAGGCCGGCTCGACGATCCGAGCCGCGGCCCCCCGTGCGGCGACGGCGCTCGGATGGGGGGGGAACCGGCCGCCAGGGGAACGGGGTTCCGCCATGCGGCGGAACCCCGTTCCTGACGGCTCATACAACTGGGCGGGGCGGGGGCGGGACAACGCCCCTTTCAGGAAGTTGCCAGGACGCCGCGCCCGCCGCCCCCGGTCACCGGGGCAGGAGCCCCAGCTCCGCGGCCCGTACGCCCGCCTGGAAGCGGGAATTGGCGCCCAGCAGGGCCATGATCTCCGCCACGTACCGGCGGTAGGTGCGCACCGACACCGCCAGCTCCCGGGCGGCGACGTCGTCCGTGGCGCCGTCCTGCAGCGCGCCCAGTATCTGCCGCGCGAGCGCGGCACGGTCCCGGTCGCCGAAGACGATGCGTTCACCGGCGGGCACGGCGTTGCTCCACACACTCTCGAACAGGGTGTGCAGGGTGTGCAGGACCTCGGGCACCCGGATCACCGAGGCCCGTCGTCCGACGGCCGATTCGGCCACCACCAGGGCGGCCCGGCCGTCGACGATCAGCGCCTGCAACGGGGGCACCTTCGCCACCCGCACCGCCACCGGCCGTTCCCTGCCGAGCTGCTCGCGCACGAACTCCTCGTCGAGCAGGGCGGGCGAGGCCAGCAGGCGTACGGCCACCCCTTCGGCGGCGCTGTAGATCAGCCCCCGTTCCGTCCGCAAGGGATTCTCGTCCGAACCCAGCAGGCGGGCGTGGACGATGTCGATGCTCTCCGTCGCGCTCTCGATCAGTCGCTGAGCCGCGTCGAGAACGACTTCGTAGTCGTTCTCGAGCACGCTGATGACCTGCTCCTGGAGGCTGCGGCCGCGGTGCATGGCGACGGTCGACTCCAGCAGTTCCCGCACCTGGAGCAGGGCACGCTCCATCACGTCCTCTGCCCTCTGAGACACGCGTAACCACCTTTTCCTGACGATCCGATCGACGTGAAGGCTGCTCGTGGGCAGCCGTGAAGAGCCCGGCGTCCTTCGTACGGACGCCCGGGCGTGGTCCGCTACTCGGCCAAGAGGCCGAACTCAACGGCCTTCACGCCGGCTTGGAAGCGGGAATTGGCATCGAGCTCACGCATGATGTCCGCGACGTGCCGCCGATAGGTCCGCAGGGACACGTTCAGTTCCCGCGCGGCGATCTCGTCCGTGTTCCCCGCCCGCAGCCGTTCCAGGATGTTCCGGGCGAGTTGCGTGCGCAGGCGCGGGCTCAGCTGGAGGTGGTCGGCGAGTCTGCAGCCGCGCGACCAGGCTCCGGCGAAGAGCAGTTCCAGGGCGCGTACCGCGGCCACGTCGTTCACGACGGCCGCCTCGTCGCCCGCGCTCCCGGCCGCCCGCACCAGGGCCACCGACCCGTCGACCACGAGGATCTCTCGAAGATCGCTATCGGACACCCTGACTTCCACCCGGCGGTCCGGGATCTCCGTCAGCGTGACGACCGGTCCGACGGCCTCCGCGGTGCAGAGCACGCGGACGACCGCGCGGGCGGGGATCGTCGCCAGGAGCGCCAGTACGGCGTCCGAGAACTCACCGGTGTCGGTCAGGGCGACGCAGACCGAGTGCCGCGCGCGCTTGACCAGCTGTTCCAGGGTGTCTCCGGTCAGCGTGGCGCGGGTGCGTGCCACCGCCGACGGTGTCATCGGTCTCGTCCGGTGCAGGGAGACGGTCGACTCGATCAGCGCGTGCGCCTGGAGCAGTGCCTTCTCCAAATACGCGGCGTGATCCGTGCGGGTCCCGTCCGTCCCTCCGGCCTCCGCCGCGCTTGGTGTATCAAATCTAATTCCCGTCATTTCGCCCCCGTATGTTTAGCGTTGCCCCTTACCACAGGGCATCCGCTGGTCCCACACATCCTAACCACTGAACCCTGCGTGTCCGGCCAAAAAATTCGGCCATCCATGGACGCCTAGTTGAGGCGTGCACTATTTGAAGTGCTGTCAAGAGCGTCGGGATTCGGCCCGTCCGCAGTTCGGATCCCGAGACATGGCCGACAAGGCGTCGCCCTAATGAGACGGGGCGGCCCCGCCGGGCCGGATATCCGGTCGCCCCCGGGCCGTCGAGGATCCCCGCGAGCCGTGACAGGAAGCTGCACCCAGGCCCCGGAAACGGTACCTCCCCTTACTGTTTCAGCCACGGTCGGCAGCGTAACCCTCACGCTACGTTTCACAGCTGACCGCATTTTGTCAACGAGTCCCCAGGTCAGACATGTTGCTGCCTACGGTTCCCCCGTGACCACACGCCATGCACACACGTTTCGGACATCCGGCACCGCATCTTCCAGCTACGAGACCGCCGATGCCCTCGTGTGGTGGTGGCTTATACAGGACGGCTGTTACAGCGCCGCCGATCTGGCTCTTCTGGACACCTTCGAAGTGGCGCGTGCGCACGCATTCAAATCAGCCTCACGGGCCGCTGAGTTTGTCAGCTCCCGCGCCGCCATTCGCCGCATCATGTCCGGAGTTCTTCGGGTTCCCGCCCGGGACATCTCAATAGGCCGCGCTCCCTGCGGAGGGTGCGGTGACACCGAGCACGGCCCGCCCGCCATAGTCCGGCCCGATATATCTCTGCGCATCAGCCTTTCCCACACGAAGGGGCTGGGCATGCTGGCCGTCTCCCCGCACCACGTCGGAATCGACGCCGAGCCCGTCCGCGAGGTCCCGGTCGCGGAGATCGCCGGTGTCGCGCTGACCCCCCTGGAGCGCGACACCGTACTGGCCGAGCCCGCCGGGCCCGGGCGCAGCCTCGCGTTCCTGCGCTGCTGGACCCGCAAGGAAGCGGTGCTGAAGGCGGCCGGGGTCGGCATCACCGACGAACTCACCCGGCTGGAGACCCACGCCGGGACGCCGGGACCGGTCGAAGTGACCACGCTCGCCCTCGGTACGCCGTCCACGTGGTGGGTGGCCGACGCCGAGGCCCCTCCGGGCTGGACGGCCGCGGTCGCGCTGCCGTCGGGCGTCGGCCGCAACGTCGTCGTGCGGCCCTTCTGACACCGTCCGAGTCCACGTCTTCCCTACCTCCGGCGCCGCGCGGGCCCTGTCGCCCCGCCGCGCCATCAGGCAACGGAGTACTTGTGAACACCGCACCTTCCCAGAGCACCGCCGACCTGCTCCTCGACGCCGCACGGCGTCACCCCGACAGCGGGTTCCGCTACTGCCCGGGTCCGGCCGACGGCGGCTTCCGGGACCAGAGCCACGCGGAACTGCTGCACGAGGCCCTGCGCGTCCTGACCGGGCTGCGCGCCCGCGGGCTCCGGCCGCGGGACAAGGTCGTGCTGGTCCTGGAGCGCCCGCAGGAGTTCATCACCGCGTTCTGGGCCGCCGTCCTGGGCGGCTTCGTCCCGTGCCCCATGGCGCCCCTGCGCGGCGACCAGGACCGCTGGGCCGCCCAGCTCTCCCATGTGAACGCGCTGCTGGACGGACCCGTGGTCGTCACGAACGCGTCACTGGCCGCTGAGCTGCCGCCGGTCGACGGCCTGGAGGTCGCCGTACTGGACGGGCTGTACGGTCCCGGTCCGGCCGCGCCGTACACCGGCGCCGGCGCCGACGACACCGCCGTCCTCGTCCTCACCTCGGGTTCGACGGGCAACTCCAAGGCGGTGATGCTCAGTCACTCCAACCTGCTGGCCTCGATGGCCGCCAAGAACGGCCACCACCGGCTGACCGCGGCCGACACCACGATGAACTGGGTCTCCTTCGACCACGTGGCCGCGCTGCTGGAGTGCCATCTCCTGCCGCTCTCCGTGGGCTGCCGCCAGCTCCACGTCGAGGCCCCGGTCATCCTCGGCGAGCCCCTGGAATTCCTGCGGCTCGTCTCCCGGCACGGCGTGACGATGACGTTCACGCCCAACTTCCTTCTGGGTCACCTCAATACAAGCACGGACCGCTTGAGGGCCACTGGAGAGCGCCTGGACCTCTCCGGCCTGCGGCAGATCATCAGCGGCGGCGAGGCCGTGGTCCGCGCCACCGGCGAAACGTTCCTGGAACGGTTCGCGCCGTACGGACTGGCCCCCGACGCCCTGTGGCCGGCCTTCGGCATGACCGAGACCTGCGCCGGGTCCGTCTACTCCCGGGAGTTCCCGCAGGCGGACCGCGGCGCGGAGTTCGCGGGCCTGGGGACCCCCGTGGAGGGCCTGCGGATGCGGATCACCGACCCCGACGACCGGCCGCTGCCGGCGGGTGAGGTGGGCGAGCTCCAGTTCACCGGCCCGATGGTCACCCGCGGCTACCACAACAACGAGGAGGCCACCCGGGAGGCCTTCACCGCCGACGGCTGGTTCCGCAGCGGCGACCTGGGCCGCGTGGACGGGGGCCGGCTGTCTCTCGTCGGCCGCAGCAAGGACAGCGTCATCGTCAACGGGGTCAACTACTTCAGCCACGAGCTGGAGACCGCCCTGGAGCAGTTGGACGGAGTCGCCGGGTCCTACGTCGCGGCCTTTCCCACCCGCTCCGCCGGGAGCGACACCGAGGAACTGGTGGTCGCGTTCCACTGCGAGGCACCCGAGCACGACGAGACGGAGCTGTACCGCGTGATCACCACGGTCCGGAGCAGCATGGTGATGCGGTGGGGCCTGCGCCCGTCCCTGATCCTGGCGCTGCCGCGGGAGGCGTTCCCCAAGACCAGTCTGGGCAAGATCCAGCGCACGCTGATGCGCCGCCGCCTGGAGGCCGGTGCCTACGACGCGGCCCGGGACCGGCTCTGCGACCTCACGCTGCGCATGCTCGGCGGATACACCGCTCCCGAGGGCGAGACCGAGTGGACCATCGCGGGGATCTTCGCGGAGATGTTCGACGCCGACCCCGCGTCCATCAGCGCCACCGCCAATTTCTTCGACCTGGGCGGGACGTCCTTGGACATCCTGCGCCTGCGCAGCAAGGTGGCCCGGCGTCTCGGCGTCGACGCCCTGCCGGTCATCACCGTCCTGACCTCTCCCACCGTCCGGGCGCTCGCCGCGCGGCTCACCACGGCGGCCGGATCGGCGCCGCGGGAGTACGACCCGGTCGTGCCGATGCAGACCGGCGGGTCCCGGACCCCGCTCTTCTGTGTCCACCCGGGAGTCGGGGAGGTCCTGGTCTTCGTCAACCTCGCCACGTACTTCGCGGGTGACCGGCCCTTCTACGCCCTGCGCGCCCGCGGCTTCAACGAGGGGGAGAAGCCGTTCGCCACCTTCGAGCAGATGGTGGACTCCTACGTCGCGGCGATCAGGGCCCGCCAGCCGCACGGCCCCTACGCCGTCGCGGGCTACTCGTACGGCGGCGCCGTCGCCTTCGAGATCGCGAAGGTGCTCCGCGCCGAAGGCGAGCGCGTCGACTTCGTCGGCAGTTTCAACCTGCCGCCGCACATCAAGTACCGCATGGACGAGCTGGACTTCGTGGAGACCGCCGTCAATCTGGCCTTCTTCCTGGCCCTGATCGACAAGAAGCAGGCGGGGGAGCTGCCGGGCAGCCTCCGCGGCCTTCCGCGCGAGGAGCAGGTGGCCCGGCTGCTGCGGCTCGCCTCCCCCGAGCGGCTGTCGGAACTCGACCTGGACAGGGAGAAGTTCGACGCCTGGGCGGAGGTGGCCGCGCGGCTCACCGAACTCGGCCGCGGCTACGAACCCAGCGGCACGGTCCCCTCGATGCACGTCTTCTACGCGACCCCGCTGCGCGGCACCAAGCAGGACTGGCTCGACAACGAGCTGCGGCGCTGGGACGAGCACACCACCGGGCCGAACCGCTACGTCGAGGTCCCCGGTGAGCACTACACGCTGATGAGCAACCGGCACGTGGCCACCTTCCAGAGCGTCCTGCGCCGCGAGCTCGACCTGGCCCTCGGCGACGCCGACCGGATCAGCGCCGCCCGCGCCGCCGCCCCGTACACCGCGACCCCGCAGGGAGAGAACAGATGAAGGGCAAGAAGATCCTGGTCACCGGCGGTACCGGCCAGGTCGCCCGGCCGGTGGCCGAGGCCCTGGCCGAGCACAACGAGGTCTGGTGCCTCGGCCGGTTCGGCGCCCCGGGCATCGAGCGGGCCCTGAACGAGAAGTCCGTCACCACATGGCGCTGGGACATGGACGACCCCTCCGGCGATTCCCTCAAGAACCTCCCGCGGGACTTCACCCACGTGATCCACTCCGCGGTCCGCCGCGGCGAGGACGGCGACTTCAACGCCGCGTCCGGGGTCAACTCGGTGGCCGCGGGCCGGCTGATGAGCCACTGCCGCGACGCGGAGGCCTTCCTGTACGTCTCCACGGGCGCCCTCTACGCCCGCCAGACCCTGGACCACCGCTACACCGAGAGCGACCCGGTCGACGGGGTCGCCGACTGGCTGCCCGCCTACCCCGTGGGCAAGATCGCGACGGAGGGGGCCGTACGGGCCTTCGCCCAGGTGCTGGGGCTGCCCACCACCATCGCGCGCCTCAACATCGCGTACGGGCCCGGCGGTTACGGCGGGGTCCCCATGCTGTACTTCAAGCGCATGCTCGCCGGTGAGCCCATCCCCGTACCCGTCGAGGGCCAGAACTGGTGCTCGCTGCTGCACACCGACGACCTCGTACGGCAGGTGCCCCACCTGTGGCGGGCCGCCGCCACCCCGGCGACCCTCGTCAACTGGGGCGGCGACGAGCCGGTCGGGATCACCGACTGCATCCGCCACATGGAAGAGCTCACCGGCATCGAGGCGCGCCTCGTGCCCAGTGCGGTCACCCGCGAGACCTACCAGTTCGATCCCACGCTGCGCCGAGCGCTGACCGGCCCCTGCGCCGTCCCCTGGCGCGACGGCATCCGCCACACCCTCGAAGCCCTGTACCCGCGGCTCGTCCGCCGGAACACCGACCACGGACTAGGACGAGCGGCATGAGCATCACCACCTGCGGCCCCCGCCCCACGCATTCGGACAACCTCGCGCTCATCCGCTGCGCCTACGAGGCCTTTCGCACCCGCGACGTGGGGGCGCTCCTGGAGACCTTGGCGCCGGACGTGGAGTGGGTGCACCCCGACAGCATGTCCGACTACGACCTGGGCGGTACCAAGCACGGTCACGCGGGCGTCAAGGCGTTCCTGGCGCACGCGCCGACCGTCGTGGGCGGGATGCGGCTGGAACCGCTGGAGTTCGTGGAATCGGGCGACCGGGTCGTGGTGTTCGGCGTCCGGCACGTCACATCGGTGAGCGGCCGGACCGAGCAGCTGAGCTTCATCCACTCCTGGACCCTGCGCGACGGCCGCGCCGCCCGGATGGAGGACGTCTTCGACACGGCGGCCTTCAAGCGCCTGATCGAGAACTGACCGGGGACGGCGCGGGAGTCTGCCGGGGGGCCGGTCCCGGGATCCGGCGAGGTGTCATCGGGTCATGGCCGCTGGAGGGCCGGTCGGTCGGCCGGCAGACCGAGCAGCGCGTGTCGGAGGCTGTTGACGACGATCCCACATTCCATTCTTGACAGGTCACACATGGACCTTCTATGTTTGACATGTCAAGACAGGAACAACAGCCCCGATCGAGAAGAGACCAGGCCATGAAGTCGAACCCGCTCCTCAGCTTCGCCCCCTGGATCGCCTTCTCCGAGGCGGCGGGCACCGGCCTCGCCCCCCAGTGGTCGGCGGCCCTCGCCGCCCTCGTCTCCCTGGCGATCGCGAGCCCGGCGCTGGTGCGCGGCAAGGTGATGCTGCTGGACGCGATGGGCGTGCTCACCTTCGCCGCGCTCTCGGCGACCGCCTGGATCGGCGGCCACGGGGCGCAGGTGTTCGTCACCGACTACGGCCGGACGGTCGCGACCGCCGCGCTGGCGGTACTGATCTTCCTGACCCTGCCGTTCATGCCCTTCACCGAGCAGTACGCCCGCCAGGAGGTCCCCGAGGCGGCCTGGAGCTCCCCCGTCTTCAAGAAGACGAACCGGCTGTTCTCGGCGGCCTGGGGCGGCGTGTTCGCCCTGATGACCCTGGCGCACCTGATCGCCCTGGCCGCTCCCGCCAACGGGGACCTGAACTGGATCTGCAACTGGGGCGTGCCGATCGCCTCCGTCGTCCTGATGTTCAAGTTCATGAAGCGCTACCGCGCCGAGCACACCCCGCGGCAGCCGGTCCTCGTCAAGCAGGCCGTGTGACGCCCTGACCGCGTGACGGCGGGCCCCCTCGGGCGTTGGTGTGGGGGAACGGCACGCGGGCGGGAGGAGTCGGGATGGCAGGGGTGGGGAGGCGGCGGTTCCTGGCGGCCGCCGGGATGGCGGGGGTCAAGGCCCTGACCGGGACCCCGGTCGCGGGCAGCGCGGCGGGGCTCGACGCGGCCAGCGCGGCCGGGTACGTCGACGTACAGCTGCTGAACATCACCGACCTGCACGGATATCTGAACGGGCCCCCGGCCCGGGACGCGGTGATCACGGGGGCGGACGGGGCGGCGTACACCGTGGGCGGGGTCGCCCACATGGCCACTCATCTGGAGCGGCTGCGGGCCGGGTGGGCCCATTCCTTCTTCTTCGCCCCGGGCGACCTGTTCTCGGGGTGGGAGTTTCCGGCCTTCACCCTGGCCGACGAGCCCACGATCGAGGCGCTGAACCGGCTGGGGCTGGACTTCGCGACCGCCGGGAACCACGAGTTCGACCGTACGCCCGGCTTCCTGAGCGGGCACATGGAGCGGGGCCTGCCCGCCGAGGGCGACGGGGAGACCAGCGGGTTCCCCGACGCGACGGGGGCGCGCTTCCACGGGGCGGACTTCCGCTACTACAGCGCGAACGCGGTCCGCTCGGCGGACGGGGCCGAGGTGCTCCCCCCGTACAACATCGAGTGGGTGAGCGCGCCGGGCGGACGGCTGCTGCCCGTCGGGTTCATCCATCTGACCACGGTGGGCACGGAGCGGTACCCGAACTCCTTCCAGTCCGGTCTGACCACCACGGACGAACTCACCGCCGCCGACCGGTGCGCCGCGCTGCTGAAGGCGCGGGGGGTCAACGCGATCGTGCTGAGCATGCACGACGGGGCGGTGGCCGGGGAGGCGTTCGACTCGGGGAGCGCGCCGAGCGGACCGGCCTACGAGCTGGCGCTGCGGGTGTCGGCGGACATCGACGCGATCGTCACCGGGCACTGGCACCGCGCCTTCACGATGATGCTGCCGGATCCGGCCGGGCGGCCGCGGCCGTTCGTGGAGGCGGGCTGTCACGGGCAGATCGTCAACGAGATCACGTTGCGGCTGGATCCGGTGACGGGCGCGGTGGTCCGCGAGCTGACCACCTCGACGAACCACCCCAACACCCGTGACGTGCCCGCCGATCCGGGCCTGCGGGAGGTGGTGGAGTACTGGAACGGGTACGCGCGGGAGCGGGCCGCCCGGCCCATCGGGCGCCAGCGGGCCCCCTTCCGGCGCCAGCTCTCGGCGGCCGGGGAGAGCACCATGGGGAACCTGGTGGCCGACTGGGCGCTGTGGGCGGCGGCGCGGGCGCCGGACTCCTCCGACACCAGTACGCGGCCCGGGAGTTCGGCGGACGCCCCGGTCGGGGTGGCGGACCTGGCCCTGATCGCGCTCGCCCCGCGGGCCGGGCGGAGCGTCATCAACACGGACCTGGTGGCGGCGCCGGGCGAGGAGACGGTGACCTTCGAACGGGCGTGGCGGGCGGTGGGGTACGGGTGCCCGCTGGTCACCGCCTCGCTGAGCGGGGCCCTGGTGCACGACGCGCTGGAGCAGCAGTGGGCGGTGGACACGCGGGGCGCCCTGACGTACGCGCCGCTCGCCGTCTCGGGCAACGTCCGCTACTCCTTCGACCCGGCGCGGCCCGCCGGGGACCGGGTCGCGCCCGCGGACGTGCTGATCGGGGGCGAGGCGCTGCGGCCGGAGGGGACGTACCGGGTGGTGACCACGTCGTACACGCTGACCGGACAGGACGGCTATCCGGCGCTGGGGGGCTACCGGGAACCGGTGCGGCACCGGCGGGACGTGGAGAGCTTCACGGCGTACGTCGCCGCCCTCGGCACCCTGGAGGCGGCGCCGACGGGCCGGGTGACGGCGAAGGGCGGGGCGGCGCTGGCGCCGGGGCGGGCGGGCCTGCTGATGCCGCTCGACGGCCCGCTGACGCGGCCCGCGCCGGTCGCGGCGGAGGAGGAGGCCGCGCGGGACGCGGGACGACGACCGGAGTGCTGAGGGGGGCCGCAGGCCGGGGTCCGGGGGCCGGTTCCGGGCGGGGCGGGGCGGTTCGGAGCGGTCAGCTTCGGTCCCGCCGGGCGGCGCCGCACACCATCCTGATCAACGGACCATCGTAGGATATTGATGATTTGTCATGATTCAGTAATCTTGGGCGTTTTACTAGAAAATGCTCCGCGTGCGGGCCAGAGTGTGGGTTCCCGGCAACAAGCCGGGGACCCGCACGTTCTTGAGGTGACATCTCCATGTCCGCTTCTCTCAGCACCCGCCGCGTCCTCGCCACCGTCGTGGCCTCCGTCGCCGTCCTCGGCTCCGCCGCCCTTCCGGCGGCCGCCGCCACCGGTGGCCACGGGCACGGCACGATGGCCAAGCACTCCACGATCATGATCGGCAAGGTGCAGTACGACAGCCCCGGCCGCGACGACCGCTCCAACCACAGCCTGAACGGCGAGTGGGTCGAGGTGAAGAACACCGGCAAGAAGGCTGTCGACCTGCGGGGTTACACCCTCACCGACAAGCAGGGCAACCGCTACCACTTCCGCGGTCTGCTCCTCGGCGGGCACGCCAGCGTCAAGGTGCACACGGGCAAGGGCAAGAACACCCTCCACGACGTGTACCAGGACCGGACCAGCTACGTCTGGGACCACCGCGACTCCGCCACGCTGCGCAACGACCACGGCCGGATCCTCGACAGCCGCTCCTGGAACCTGGGCAAGGGCGGCACGCGCCACGGCGGCCGCTGACCGTCAGGCCGGTTCGCAGGGCAGTTCGCGCCGGGCCCCCGTCCCTCGTTGGGACGGGGGCCCGGCGCGTGTCCGCCGTCGCCTGTCCAGCCGCGCGATGGCTTCCCTTTATCTCTTCCGTACACCCTGAGGAACGCCGCGCCGGGAAACACCCGACGCGCCGTCCCCCGGAGGACTCTGATGCGCCGTAGAACCAGTCTGGCGATCCTGCCCGCCCTTGCCGCGCTCATCGCCTTCGCGGGGCCCGCGGCGGCGGCGCCCGCCGACAAGCCGCAGGTCCTGAGCAGTTGGACGCAGACCAGCGCGGCCAGCTACCACGCCTGGCTCTCGGCGCGCGGGAACCAGGGCGCCTGGGCGGCGTACGGCTTCGACTGGTCGACCGACTACTGCTCCTCCTCCCCCGACAATCCTTTCGGTTTCCCCTTCAAGACGGCCTGTGCGCGCCACGACTTCGGCTACCGCAACCACAAGGCGGCGGGCATCTTCCCCGCGAACAAGTCGCGGCTCGACGACGCCCTGTACGCCGACCTCAAGCGGGTCTGCTCCGCCTACTCGGGCGTGAAGAAGGGTTCCTGCGACTCCACCGCCTGGACCTACTACCAGGCCGTCAAGGCCCTCGGCAGTTCCCCGGCGGTCGACAGCGGCGCCGCGGCCTGACCCGGTGGCGATGGACGTGAACCGACAGCTGTTCGCGGCGACCGCGCCGCACGTGCGGGCGGAGTTCCTCCGCTGCACCCGGGGCTGGGACCCGCGGGCGGCGCTGACCTCCGTCACGGTGCCCGCGGTGGCACCGCACGGGGAGGGCGACAAGGTGATCGCGAGCGCGCTGTCGCGGACCCTGGCGGACACCCTGCCCGGGGCCCGCTTCGAACCGGTGCCGGGGGCGGGACACATGCTGCCGCTGGAACGGCCGCTGCTGGCGGTCGCGGCCGTCGCGGAACTCTCCTCGCGGTGAGCGCGCCTCGGGAGCCGGGCGGACGATGATAGAGACCCTGCTGCCGCCGGGCGTCGCGTGCTCGGAAGCCTTCGACGACGCGGCGCCCGCCCCGCTGTTCCCGGCGGAGGCGGCGCTGATGGCGGGGCGCCGGGCGCGCAGGCAACGCCAGTTCGCGACGGCGCGGGCCTGCGCCCGGCGCTGCCTGGCCGATCTGGGCCGCTCCCCCGTCCCGCTGCTCCCGGGGCCGGGCGGCGCCCCGGGCTGGCCGTCCGGGGTGGTGGGCAGCATCACCCACTGCGAGGGCTACCGCGCGGCGGTGGCGGACCTGTCCGGCCGTACGTCGGCCCTGGGCATCGACGCCGAACCGGCGGGCCCGCTCCCCGAGGGTGTGCTCGGCATGATCACCTCGGCGGCGGAGCGCGCGCACCTGGCGGAGCTGACGGCGGCGGATCCGGCGACCCCGTGGGAGCGGGTCTTCTTCTCGGCGAAGGAGGCGGTGTACAAGGCCTGGTACCCGGCCACGGGCAGCTGGCTGGGCTTCCGCCAGGCCGCCCTCGCCCTGTCCCCCGAGGGCACCTTCACCTGCGTCCTGCAGCCGCCGCCCACCGCGGCCCCCGTGGACCCCCGCTACGACGGCCGCTGGCTCACCACCCCGGCCCTGATCCTGACGGCGGTCCACCGCGCGGACCGGCCCGCGGGTGTCGGCCAGCTCCACGGCGAAGGCGTGTACGTCTCCCTCGGGGAGGAGGAAAGCAGCTCGAAGGTCCATGACACGCCATCGCCCGGAAGGGGGACGCCCAGCGGGACGGCCGGGAGCCGGTCATAGTGCTGACTGTCCGGCGCCGCGGCGATGAGTCCGCCCGGCCCGGGCGGTCCCACTGTTGTCGCCGCCACAGGAGGAATCACATGGGTCAGCTGCTGAGGGTCCAGAACTTCATCGTCTCGTCCGACGGGTTCGGCGCCGGTGAGCACCAGAGCCTGGAGCGGCCGTTCGGCGACGCCGATCCCGGGGAGCTGTTCGCCTGGGCGGGGGCCACGGCGAGCTGGCCCATGCGCACCGAGGCCGGGGGCAGCCGCGGTCTCGACGACTACTTCGTGCGGGACTACGCGCGCGACATCGGGGCCGAGATCATGGGCCGCAACAAGTTCGGTCCCCAGCGCGGGCCCTGGACGGACCACGACTGGCTGGGCTGGTGGGGCGAGCGGCCCCCGTTCCGCACGCCGGTGTTCGTGCTGACCCACCACGAGCGCCCCTCGTTCACGCTCTCCGACACGACCTTCCACTTCGTCGACGACGACCCGGCGAAGGTCCTGGAACAGGCCAAGGAGGCGGCCGGGGGCAAGGACGTCCGGCTCGGCGGCGGGGCCACCACCATCCGGGAGTTCCTCGACGCCGACCTCGTCGACACCCTGCACGTGGTGGTCGCCCCGGTGCGGCTCGGCTCCGGGGTACGGCTCTGGGAATCGCCCGACGAGCTGCTCGACCGGTTCCACCTGGAGGCCGTACCCAGCCCGAGCGGCGTGACCCACCACCTGTTCTGGCGCAAGTGAGCGCACAAGCGGCCTAGGAGGAGCGCAGGACCACCGTTCTCGGGGGCTGGGGGGACTCCCGGGGCGTGTCCCGGGTGGTGCCCGCGCGGAACTCCTGGGGGCTGACCCCGCGGACCCGCTTGAAGGCCGTGGAGAGGGCGAAGGCGCTGCTGTAGCCGACGCGGCGGGCCACGCTCGCCACCGTGGCCTCCGGTTCGCGCAGCAGGTCGGCGGCCAGGGCCAGCCGCCAGCCGGTGAGGTAGGCGACCGGGGGCTCGCCCACGACCTCCGCGAAGCGGCGGGCCAGCGAGGCCCGCGAGACACCGACCTTGCGGGCGAGTTCCTCCACCGTCCAGCCGTACGCCGGGTTCTCGTGCAGCAGCCTCAGCGAAGGGCCGACCACCGGGTCGCTCTGTGCCCGGTACCAGGCGGGCGCGCCACTGCCGGGGTCCGCGAGCCAGGTGCGCAGTACGCCGATCAGGAGCAGGTCGAGCAGCCGGTCGAGCACGATCTCCTGGCCCGGTTCGTCCTTGCCGATCTCCATCACGAGCAGCCGCACCAGAGTGTCGCCCCCGGACCCGGCCGGGCGCACCAGGATCGTGGGCAGCGCGTTCAGCAGCCGCCGGCCGATCTCGCTGGGCGCCTGGTAGGTGCCGCTGAGCATGATCGCCGACCCGTCGTCCTGGAAGGCCTCACCCCAGGTCCGCACGCCCAGCGCCATGGTGTCGGTGACGTCCTCCCCCTCCTCGGTGCTGCACCGCTGCTCGGGGCCGACCGTGATCCGGACCGGGGTGTCCGCCCGGTCCGCGACCGTGTACGGCTCGGGGCCGCGGACGACCGTCAGGTCACCGGGCCGGATCAGTACGGGCGCGCCGCGCTCCGGGACCAGCCAGGCCTCGCCGCGCACCATGGTGACCACGGACAGCGGGGCCCGGTCCTCGACGCGCAGCGACCAGGGCGGGTTGAAGACGGACGTGAGCAGGAAGGCGCCCCGGGCCTTGGGGCCTTCGAGCAGACCGGTCAGCGTGTCCATGGGGCTTCCTTCCGCACTGGGGGGACGGCGAAGCGCCCGCTCTCCCGCGGCAGCGCCCGGCCCAGGGCCGCGAGGGCGGCCGTACAGGCCACGGTGCGCACGAGGTTGCCGCCGGTCCAGCGGGACCCGAAGCGGGACCTGGCGGCCCCGAAGTCGGCTCCCGCGCGGGCGAGTTGGGTGTTCAGCGGGATGTTGACCGCCGCCGTCACGACAAGCGACAGGGCGTACAGCGCGAAGGCCGTCCAGCCCCAGCGCGCCGCGTCGGGGCGGCCGCCGCGCTGCTGCTGCACGGCAGCGACGCCCGTGGCGAGGAACGCCCCGAGGAAGAGCAGCCCGAACAGCCCGTTGTCGATGGCGTCGTTGATGATGCGCATCGCGGTCACGTAGGTCTGGTCGTCACCGCGCCCCAGGCCCGGCATCACCGAGATGTCGAAGGCGAAGTAGAGCCCGGCCATCAGGCCGGTGCCCACGGTCGCCGCGACGAGTGTGGCCGATTGCGTGGTCGTGCTCGTCACGTCAGGAGTCCCTTCAGCGTCCGCTCGTACCGCCTGCGCAACAGCGTCGCACCGATCAGCCGGACCGGCGGTGCAATGGTGGAGGACACGTGCGCGACGGACTCCCGGCTCGAGCCGTCGAACATCCACGGCTGGAGGTACGTCATCACCCGCACCGGCGCGCTGGAGACCACCTTGCGCTCCTCCGCGAGGTAGGCCCGCTCCCCCATCCGGTCGAAGACCGGGAAGACCACGCGTTCCTCGTCGCGCAGGTGGCCGCGCAGGATCTCCTCGAAGGTCTTCGCGGCGGGCACCAGGCCGTCGCCGCCGCGCCCGACGGCGGTGGACACCGCGGCCATCGCCGCGTCCAGCTCCTCGTGGTCGTGGTGGAGTTCGCGGGCCCGCGCCTCGAAGTCGGCGTCGCGGCGGCGCAGTCCGGGCCACAGCACGTCGTCCTCGCTGGTGTGGTGCCACTCGATGACCTCGCGCAGCCGCTGCCACCACTCGGCGCCCGTGTCCCGCCAGGCGGGGGCGGCCGCGCGCAGCCGGGCGGCGTCGCGCCGCATCGCCATGTGCATCAGGGCGAAGCCGTGGAAGTGCGGGGGGAGCGCGGCCAGTCCGTTCTCGCTGGAGAAGGACGGCGGGGGTGTGGTCATCGGGGCCTCCTGCCGGCGGGGACGAAGTGCGGTCGTACGGGTGTGCCCGAGGTCGTACGTACGTCCCGCCGGGCCGTCCTGCCGGATGGCCGGGCGGTCGGCCGGTCGGGCGGTCGGCCGGTCGGGCGGTCGGCCGGTCGGGCGGTCGGCCGGTCGGGCGGTCGGCCGGTCGGACCGCGGCCGCACCGCACACCGCCGCACGCCGTCCGGCCGGTCAGGGATCAGACGTTCCAGACCCCGGTCGCCGCCGCCTCGCGGGCGAAGTCGGCGAAGTCCTTGGGCTTGCGGCCCAGGGCCTCCTCGACCCCGTGCGCCAGGTGCGCGTTGCGGCCGTCCAGGATCATGGTGAACAGGTCGGCGAACTCCTCCGGAAGGTCATTCTCCCGGAGCACCGCGCGGTAGTCCTCGTTGCTGACCGAGATGTAGGCGATCTCCCGTCCGGTGGCCTTGGACAGCTCGTCGGCGACGTCGCTGAAGCTGAGCAGGCGCGGGCCGGACAGTTCGTAGGTCTTGCCGATGTGCTTGTCGTCGGTCAGGGCGGCGACCACGACGTCGGCGATGTCGTCGACGTCGACGAAGGCCTCCACCGCGTCCGCGGTCGGCAGGGCGATCTCCCCGGCCAGGACGGGCTCCAGGAAGAAGCTCTCGTTGAAGTTCTGGTTGAACCAGCTGGCGCGCACCACCGTCCAGTCGGCTCCGGAGGCCTTGAGGTTGTCCTCGCTGACCTCCGCGGCCTCCTCGCCGCGGCCCGAGAGCAGCACCAGGCGGCGCGCGCCGCTCGCCACGGCCACCTCGGAGAACTCGCCGACCTGCTCGGCGGCGCCCGGAAAGGCCAAGTCCGGGTAGTAGGTCACGTACACACGGTCGACGCCCTCCAGCGCCGCCGCCCAGGTGTCGGGCTGGCTCCAGTCAAAGGCCGGTTCACCATGCCGCGATCCGACCCGGACCGGAAGGCCTCGTGCGGAGAGCTTCTCGGCGACGCGTCGGCCGCTCTTGCCGGTCCCACCGATGACGAGGGCGATCTGCGCGTTCTGCGCGTTCTGAGTCATGAATCCAGTCAAGTGCCGTCTCGCGAGACGAGCCATAGCCACAAAGCTCTCCTCCATACGCGTGCGTCTACGGGAACGGGCCTCGCGGCACGGGGCGAAGCGTGTGGCAGCGGCACGAACCCTGGAATCGTAGGCATGCCACACCCGGCCCGGCCACAGCCTCCCAAGCCCCCCTCGACCCCTCCTGGAGCCGTCCCCGAGGGGTTCTCGAGGCAGTCCCGAGCGGCCTTTGATCCGGTCCCGGCCCCGCTCCCAGCCGGTCCCCAGCGGCTCCCCAGCCACTCCCGACCCGTTCTGTACGCCGGGACTTGAGCGATTCTCCGGCGTCCGCCGACACCATCGGGCCGTGGAAGACCGCAGCGAGGTCCGGGAGGCCGCATGAACCCCACTCCGGAGCATCCGGAGCTCGACCGGTTGTCCGCCGACCTGGGCGGTCTGCTCGGCCGGATAGGGCTCGCCCCGGCCGCGGAGCGGCCGGAGCGCCGGGACCGCATCGACATCCGTTTCGCGGCCGCGGCAGCCCGCCACCCGGTCCGGATCGCCGCCAGCGACCCGGAGGAACAGGCGACGTACCTGGAACTAAACTGGCTCGCCGGCGAGATCGCGCGCAAGCTCGCGGGCCGTACGGGCCCCGGCTCGGCCGTCGCGGTACGCGCGCGGCGCTCCTGCACGGCCGCGGGCGCCCTCGTCGGCGTACTGCGCTCGGGGGCCGCCGCACTGCCGCTGGAGCCCGGGCACCACGCGGGGCTCCAGGAGTTCCTGACCCGGGACGCGGGCGCCGGGGTGGTCATCTCCGACACCGGGCTGCTGCGCGACGAGATACCCGTCGCCAAGGCGGGCCCGTTCGTCATCGCCACCCGCGCGGTGACCGGCGTACGCCGTGGACTCCCCCCGGACGCGGCCTTCCTGGCACTGCCCTCGGGCGGCGACCCGGGCCGGGCGCTGTCCGTGCGGCCGGTGAGCCACGGGGAGGTGCTGGCCTGGGTGGACAGCATCGTCCCGCTGCTGGACACGGGACCCGAAGGGGTGTGGACCTCCTTCCACTCGCCGGGCCTGGACCTGGGCATGCGCGAGATGTGGGGGCCGCTGCTCTCGGGCGGGCGGGCCGTGGTCGTCGACCGGGACACCGGGGCGGATCCGCGCCAGTTCGCCGAACTGCTGGAGGACCAGGAGGTGACGGTGCTGACGCAGCTCCCCTCGGGGCTGGCGCGGCTCACCGGTGCCGCCGCGCGCGGTACGACGCTGCCCGCGCTGCGCCACGTACTCCTGGCGGACGAGCCGGTGGAGGAGCGGGTGCCCGCCGCGTGGAAGGCCTCGGGGATCGCGCCGTGCGCCGTGCTGTGGGAGGTGTCGGGATCGCCGACCGTGCTGTGAGGCGGGGCGGAGGCGGCGGACGGAGGCGGAGGCGGACCGCAGCAGGCACTTCCTCGTCAAGGGGCGCTCGCCCGCGGAGCCGTGGACGGGGCGGCTGCGCGAGCGGGTGGCCTACCGGGTACCGGCCGCGCGGCCCGCCTGCCTGCCCGGTCCACGACCCGCTGTTCGCGCCCGCGGGGTCTTAACGGCGTTAACGCGTCACCGCATTGTCGGCGTTAACGGCGTTAACGGCGTTAACGCCCGCGGGCCCGGCGGAGGTTCAGCGCTCCTCGGGCGAGAGCAGCAGCCGCTTCTGCGGTTTTCCCATGGCGTTGCGCGGCAGGGACGCCACGAACCGCACCTCGCGGGGGCGTTTGTGCACCGAGAGGTGGGCGGCGACGAAATCGGTGAGTTCGGGTCCGGTGACCCCGTCGGCCACCACGAAGGCCACGACGCGCTGCCCGAGGTCGGCGTCGGGGACCCCGACCACGGCCGCCTCGCTGACGGCCGGGTGGTCGAGGAGGGCGTTCTCGACCTCGCCCGCGCCGATCCGGTAGCCGCCCGACTTGATCATGTCGATGGAGGCCCGGCCCACGATCCGGTGCACGCCGTCCTCGTCGACGGCCGCGATGTCGCCCGTACGGAACCACCCGTCCCCGGTGTACGAGGCGGCCGTGGCCTCCGGCCGGCCCAGGTAGCCGGTGAACAGCGTCGGCCCGGTCAGCTGGAGTTCACCGATGTCGGCGCCGGGCTCGGCCACGATCCGGGTACGGACCCCCGCGACCGGGGTGCCGACCGTACCGGGACGGGGCGCGCGGTCCGCCCGGCCGCTCAGGGTGATCAGGGTTTCCGTCATCCCGTAGCGCTCCAGCGGCGCGAGGCCGGTGAGCCGCGTCAGCTCACGGAAGACGGGGGTGGGCAGCGGCGCGCTGCCCGAGACCAGGAGCCGGGCCGTGGCGAGGGCCCCGGCGGCGGCCGGGTCGGCCGCGATCCGGGACCAGACGGTGGGCACGCCGAAGTACAGGCTGCCGCCCGCCGCCGCGTACGCGTCCGGGGTGGGGCGGCCGGTGTGGACCAGGCGGCTGCCGGTGCGCAGGGCGCCGAGCACGCCGAGGACCAGGCCGTGCACATGGAACAGCGGCAGCCCGTGGACGAGGGTGTCCTCGGCGGTCCACTCCCAGGCCTCGGCGAGGGCGTCGAGCCCGGCGGCGAGGGCGGCCGCGGTGTGGACGACGCCCTTGGGCGCGCCGGTGGTGCCCGAGGTGTAGAGGATCAGGGCCGGGTCGTCCGGGCCGGGGGCCTTCGTCCCGGTGAGGGCGCTCGCGGGCGCCCGGCGGGCGAAGTCGGCGTCGACGAGGACGGCGCCGGAGTCGCGCAGGATGTGCTCGCGCTCGGCGGGACCGGCGTCCGGCGGGACCGGGACCACCGGCACTCCGGCGAGCAGCCCGCCCACCACGGCGGCGACGGTCTCCAGGGAGGCGGTCGCGGTCACCGCGAAGGCGGGGGCCCCGGCCACGTCGGCGGCCACGGCGCGGGCCGCGCCGAGCAGTTCCTCGTACGAGGCGGAACGCCCGGCGACGGTGACCGCGTCGGCGCGGTCACCGTGGATTCCTTGCAAGGCCTTGAGCAGCAACGCGGGTCCCCTGTCCAGCGGCGGCGGTCACGTGATCGTCCGCACCAGGGTGTCAGACGGCGGACGGGCGGACCGGGAACACCCGTCCGCCCGCCGCCGTCCCACCGGATCCGCCAGGTCGTGTGGGAGAAGTCCCGCCTGGCCTCTCGGGCGCCCGACGCCACGTCTCCAACAGGCTCTAGATGATGCCCTGGGCGAGCATCGCGTCGGCGACGCGCTCGAAGCCCGCGATGTTGGCACCCGTCACGTAGTCGCCGGGGGCGTCGTAGCGCTCCGCCGTCTCGTGGCAGACCGCGTGGATGTCCCGCATGATCCCGGCGAGCTCCTGCTCGACGCGCTCGGCGGTCCAGGAGACCCGGGCCGCGTTCTGGCTCATCTCCAGGGCGCTGACGGCGACGCCGCCCGCGTTGGCGGCCTTGCCCGGACCGAAGGCGACACCGGCCTCCTGGAGGATCCGGACGGCTTCCGGGGTGGTGGGCATGTTGGCGCCCTCGGAGACGGCCTTGACGCCGCCGGCGATCAGGGCGCGCGCGTCCTGGACGTCCAGCTCGTTCTGGGTGGCCGAGGGGAACGCGACCTCCGCCGCGACCTCCCAGACGCGGCCGCCGGGCACGTAGCGGGCCGAGCCGCCGCGGCGGGCGGCGTAGTCGCTGACGCGACCGCGCTCGACTTCCTTGATCTGCTTGAGCAGCTCGACGTCGATGCCCTTGTCGTCGACCACGTAGCCCTGGGAGTCGGAGCAGGTCAGCGGGTGGGCGCCGAGCTTGTGGAGCTTCTCGATGGTGTAGATGGCGACGTTGCCCGAGCCGGAGACCACGGCGGTGCGGCCCTCGAGGCCGATGCCCTTGAGCTTCAGCATCTCGGCGGCGAAGAGCACCGCGCCGTAGCCGGTGGCCTCGGGACGGATCGCCGAGCCTCCCCAGCCGCGGCCCTTGCCGGTGAGGACACCGGCCTCCCAGCGGTTGGTGATGCGGCGGTACTGGCCGAACAGGTAGCCGATCTCGCGGCCGCCGACGCCGATGTCACCGGCGGGCACGTCGGTGTGCTCGCCGATGTGGCGCTGGAGCTCGGTCATGAACGACTGACAGAAGCGCATGACTTCGGCGTCGGAGCGGCCGCGCGGGTCGAAGTCGCTGCCGCCCTTGCCGCCGCCGATGCCGAGGCCGGTCAGGGCGTTCTTGAAGATCTGCTCGAAGCCGAGGAACTTCACCACGCCGATGTCCACGGACGGGTGGAAGCGCAGGCCGCCCTTGTACGGGCCCAGGGCGCTGTTGAACTCGACCCGGTAGCCGCGGTTCACGTGGACGTGCCCGTGGTCGTCCGTCCACGGCACCCGGAAGATGATCTGGCGCTCGGGCTCGCAGAGGCGCTCGACGAGGCCGGGCACCGCGTACTCGGGGCGGGCGGCGAAGACGGGGGCGAGGGTCTCCAGTACCTCTCGCACCGCCTGGTGGAATTCGGGCTGTGCCGGGTTGCGGCGTTCGATGTCCGCGCGCAGCGCGTCCAGCCTGGCCTTCGAGTCCTTGGGGTCCTTCACGGGCTCGTCCCTCCTCGGGGGTGTGGTGCGCACGGGGCGGTCGGGTACGGCGTCAGCCGCGCCGCCACGTCCCCGCGGACCGGAATTGGCTGTTCGGGGTGCGGTCCCAGCCGGAGGGTACCGTGCGCCGGAACTGCGCCGGCATGCCGTCCCACCTGCCGTCCGACCTGCGGAACAATGCCGAAAGTACTACGGCGGGCACCACGGTTTCGAGGGGGCCGGGAGGACCCCGGAGGATCCGCCAGAGTTCACGACCCGGACTTGTTCCTTTCGTCTTAGTGGTCGACGCGCGAAGTCCTTCGGGGGTTGATCAAGCAGTCGGTGCGGTGGAGGATTCTTCCTGTCGGTCGAGAGAGTGTCGGTCGAGTCTGGCCAGCAGATCGTCCAGGTCGGAGGTGG
>NZ_JASISO010000016.1 GCF_030063135.1 Streptomyces sp. G-G2 | reverse complement strand
CCGACGCCACCGAAAACCTCCGCACCACCAAGCCCGAACACGACGCCCGAACCCTCCCACCCCGACAGCGAAACCATGCCTGAGCTGGGAAAACTCAGCGATCAGAATCGGTAAGACAACGGCTTCTCACCCAGGAGTCAGCCGCGCCGTCGGCGAAGCCCGCCCAGGCCCCGGATAACGTCATTGCGTTCCGCCCGCCCACCAGCTGAGCCACCAGCCCTCGCGGGCCGTCCCGGCTCGAACAGGCGGCTGAGCACGCAGGTCCGTACGCGATGGTGCACAACGAAGTCGTACGCCGCTGAGTCACTTGAATGGACTAGCGGAACAGGCGAGTGCTGCCTCATGGTGGCCCCGTGACGAACATCGCTGTCCCTGAGTGGGCCAATGAACAGCTCGACAACTTCATCAACATGACCACAATCGTGGATAAGCGCCTTCCCAGCGGAAGGCCGGGGCGGCAGCACGCAGCCGAAGAGGACCAGATCACTGCCCAGGCCGTCATAGTCGAGCGGATCTTCGCTCACCTCGATCCCGAGTGGCGCGAAAACCTTGAGATGAGCATGAGCCCGGACCGGCGATGGACGGGGCATCGCAAACTGGCTGTCCGCGCCAAGGCGACGATCGCCGCCGACGCGGAGATCAGCGAAAAGCTCGGCACCAACGCTCCGCAGATCAGCGCTGCCGCTCTCCACCCGTGGGCGTGGGAGGGGGCCAGGTCTCTTTGGCAGAGCGGTCACTTCCGCGAGGCGGTCACTGCCGCCGCACGGAAGATCAATGCCGAGACGCAGAACAAGCTCGGCCGCCGGGACCTCTCGGAGACCAAGCTCTTCCAGGACTCGCTGAACGACAAGCAGCCCGTCGATGGTCGGCCCAAGCTGCGTGTCGTGCCCGACGACGGCAGCGACACATTCAAGAGCATGCAGCGCGGGGTCATGGCGTTCGCAGAGGGCTGCTTTGCGGCGATCCGCAATCCCAACAGCCACGAGGACGGCCTCCCTGAGCTGCCCGAGCACGAGGCTCTCGAACAGCTCACCGCCTTCAGCCTCCTAGCCCGCTGGATCGACAGCGCAACGGTGGAGACCGCCTCGTAGTACTGGCTGCGGAGGGACTCGCCCGTCGGGGCGGGCCGCCGCAGCGGCCCTCGCAAAACGATTGCGGTGGTCTCTTAGCGCATGTTCGCTGCCTCGTCGATTGCCCAGACCGCGTCCCGGACCTTCTGTTCGAGATCCTCGAAGGCGTCCTCAAGAGCGGCGAGTTCTGCGAAGAGCGCGTGCTTGTCGTCCATCTCTTCCATGGCCATGGCCCGCGTGATCCAGGACTTGACGTCTTTCATTGTGAGCGGGAACTTCCTGCTCCGCAGTACATCTTCGTCGAAGATCGCGTCGAGGTCTCCGTCTTCGATCTGCATGATCCGAATGGCGTCGCCCGGGACCGCGCCGCTGGCGCTGTTCTCCTCGATGTAGGCGAGGCCCGACTCAAGATCGTCAAGGCGCCCAAGGAGATGGCCGACCAGCGCGTCCCTCACCGTCACCAGGTCGAGACCGACTTCCTTCCTCAGCTGCTTCGCAGCACGGTGGGAGATCTCGAAGGGTTCTGCCGGCTGGGGAAACTGTCCTGGAAACGCGCCAGCTCGGGACCCAGGCGGCCATCACCGATCAGAACTCCTGGCTCGTAGTGGTCGAGGACCGTGCATGCAGCGTCGAAGTAGATCAGGACGGCGGGGCGGATCACTTCGACTCGGTGTTGGTCACGGTGGTAGGTCTCGTTCCGGTAGTCGTGCAGCTTCCTCAGCACCGGCGCAAGGTCTTCAGGAAGCTTCTCCCTCTCGACCAGGAAGTCGACTTTGTCCCCGAAGTTGTCGTTGATCCGCTTCCGCTTCCTCTTCGAGGTCACCCCCCTCAAGCCGTTGGATCTCCGCACGGAGTTGGTCATCGCTCGGTCCGGTCGCAAAGCGGCGATGCAAGGGATTGTCGCTCTTGCGCATCGATTCAAGCCGACGGAGATTCTCAAGCCGGTCGAAGTCGATGTGCTCGAAGCGGAGTTCGGCCTCGGCCATGCGGTGCATGATCAGTTCGACGGCACTGTCGAGCAGGATGTGGGCAAGCCGCAGCTGCGGGACCCGCCCGACCTCGATGAGGCGCTTGACCTCTTCAAACTGCACGATCACCAGCTCAAGGCGCTTCATCGCCGCCCGCCCTCCACGTCTTGGGTTCGGCTCCTCGCCGAGGCTCCTACCGTAGTGAGCTGCAGCGCGGCCAGCACCGGGGTTTCTGCCCTCCATGCCCACCCGCACGCTGGCCGCGGCCAGGTGGACGGCATGAGCCTCCCCTTAGCCCTTGATGGTGCCGCCTGGGGGTTTCCCCGAGGCGCTGAACCTTGCCTCCCACGAGGCCATCCACCCGCTCTGCGGCTCGGGAAGGAATGCGGGCCCCCCGTCAGACACTCCACCCGGGCCGACGGGATTGAATTCTCCGCACAGCGAGCTGAGCACCTCTGAGCTCGAAGGCGCTCGGCGGCACGACTGCGGTTTCCTTTACGAGCCGATCAGCATTTTGATGGGGGAACTCTGCTACTTCGCCTGCCGAACGAACCGGGCGGAAGTGGCCTCCGGCAGAGGTCACTGCCGCGAGGGACCAAACCGAACACATTGACTTGACAGGGAAGCCGGTCAACTGGCCGTAGGTGTCATGGGTCAATACCAGCTGTGGCCGTACGGCACGGATGTGTCCGACGAGCATCTCCACGACCTCGTCGATGGGGGCGTCACACAGCCTCGGCCGGCCGGGGGCTGAGTCGGGGATGCGGGCGTCCGCGTAGCCGAGCATCCGCGGTTCTCCGGCACCCAGAACCTTCAGTGCGTCGGCGAGTTCGGCGGCCCGGTGACTGTCCGGGGACCAGGTCGCGGTGACGACCGCGGTGTCGGCACCGGCGGCGGCGTGCTGTGCGAGGACGCCGCCGGCTAGAAGCGACTCATCGTCCGGGTGTGCGAAGACCCCGAGGAGGGACGGCTTGGCCGGGGTGGGTGATGGGGCCATGGGCGTAGGCCTTCCTGGTGCGTGACTAGGCGCGGGACCGGAATGGGCGGGAGGATTTCGGCTAGACCGGCCCGGGGCCTGAAGGGTGGAAGGCGGCAGCGGCTGGATGGTCGAGCGGGAGGCTCGGATCCCACGCGCTCAGGCACTGAGCGCTCGGCACGAACAGAGGCTGGGGCAGCGCATCCCGGGGCCAGAACCTCCAGGCCCCGATGGTCTCTTCGCACTGCAGCGGTACACCGGACCACCGGGTCACCAGGACGGGCACCGTCACCCGGACGATGTCACCCACCCGGGCCAGGAGGGTGCCCAGCACGACGGTGTCGGCCACATCGGCCGCGATGCCGGCCTCCTCACGGAGTTCACGTACTGCGGCCTCGGCGAAGGTCTCGCCGGGCTCAACCGATCCACCCGGCAATTCGAAAGTTCCACGACGGTGTTGGCCCAGCAGGACACCATCCGGCCCGTGGATGATCACACCGACCCCCACGAACGCGCGCGGAGGCGGTGGAGTACCGGTGCGCTGGCGGCTCGGTACCCTCTGCGGACGCCGGACCTCGTACAGCCGGTAGGAGGCCTGGTTGTCCGGCTGCGGCTCGTCGATCGCCGTGGCCTTCTCCAGGGTGAGGCCGTGCTCGACCAGCAGGTCTTCCCACAGCTGGGTGGTCAGGACCCACATGTGGACGGGGTGGGTCTGGTCGGTGCCGGGCAGTCGCAGGACCTCCGGGCGTGGGGTGGCGGCCTTGGAGGGTCCTGCGCCAGCGGAGTTGGTGTGCAGTGCGGAGAACAGGAGGCGCCCACCGGGTTTGAGGGCGTTGGCCAGCGCGGGCAGGAGCCGGTTGGGGTCCAGGAACGGCAGCCCGTTGATGGAGTAGATGAGGTCGTAGGGGGCCGCGTCCTGCAGGTGGGCGACGGCGTCGGCGCAGACGAAGCGGAGCCCGGGAGTGTTCGGGTATCGGGTGACGGCGCGCTCGTGCTGGGTGGGGGAGGCGTCCACGCCGGTGACGTCGGCGCCCAGGGCGGCCAGGCGGGCGGCGTGCCGGCCCACTCCGCTGCCGAGGTCGAGGATGCGGAGCCCTTCCACGTCCCCGAGGCTCTCGATGTCGGGCCCGGTGTCGGTGCCGCCCCAGTCCCACCGCGCGATCTCCGGCAGGTCCGGTCGGACGGTGAGCTGGTGTGCCCCGTAGGTGGTCCAGGTTTCGGCGGTCTGCTTCTCGATGTCCATCAACGTGTCCTCCAGCAGGGTGGGGCGGGTCAGGGGTGCAGGGCGTAGCAGCGGAGTACGTCAAGGTCGTGGGTGCGGACGACCGACCAGCCCGCGGTGAGGATCTCGGCCTCGGCCGGGGTGATCCCGAGGCTCTGGAGCGGGTCGGTGCTCTTACGGCGGCCGGCGATTTCGGCGACGACCCAGCAGGTTCCGCCGGGTACCAAGAGGCGGCGGACGCGGTTGACGAAGGCTGCCTTGTCGTCGATCCACAGGTAGACCAGGCGGCAGGTGATGACCGAGTACGCGGGCTCCGGCAGGCAGGTCAGGTCGTCGGCCCCGATGTCGGCGCATCTCCACAGCGGTCCGGGTGTTTCCGCAGAGTCCTGGGCAGCGGCGAGGGCGAGGGCGCTGGGGGAGCAGTCGATTCCGGTGGTGCGGTATCCCAACTGGTGGTGGAGGTGGCGGGTCAGGGTGCCGTCGCCGCAGCCGATGTCGAGAGCCGGCCGCCCCCAGCCGGGTCCGAGGCGCTGGTCCATGAGCCGGGTCTCGGTGTCGTCGAGCTGTCGGTACCGGCGGCCTTGGGCCCAGAGGGGGTCCCAGTACGCGGCGGTCGAGGTCGAGGTCGTTGTCACGGCGATCCTTCGCGCGCGGAGGGCAGTGCGGTGCGCAGGGGCGGGGCGGGCATGTCCCGCATGGTGCGGACAGGGGAGAGGAGCAGGAGGGCTACCGGGACGAGTTGGATGAGCGCGCCGATCGTGAGGGTGGCGTGTACGCCGAGGTAGAGGACCAGGGCGCCGGCGGCCGCGGCGGCGAGCGGTCGGACGCCGGCAGTCATCGTGGTGCTGGCGGCCTGCATCCGCCCCTGGAAACGGGGGTCACAGATGGTCTGCCTGACCGAGTTCTCCGCGATGCACATGTCTCATGAGACGTTGCTGATCCCTGGAAGCTCGGAGCGGTGGGGCTCTCCAGGATCTCGATGGCGTCGCCTACAGGCAGCGGAATGAGACAGGTTGCACCCGGAAGTGGCGGCCGAACGGTTCACTCCAAAGGGGGGGGGAGGTCGATCGTCCCCGTCCACGGCGCACGTGGACCCCGTCGTCGTGATCGCCGACAGGCAACGGTGATGACGGCGCGGTGCGCCCGCGGACGCGCGAACCGCCCCGGTGGCACGGGGGAGTCCACCGGGGCGAGAGGTCCCGCTTTCGCAGCGTCGTGCTATCCGTGTCGGTGGGGAGGGTGTTTACGGTTCGGTGACTGTGCCATCCTCGTCGTCGAGTCCGGGGACCAGCCGGGCCACGTCCTCGTCCTTGACGTGCCGAAGGCCGGCATCGGAAGCGGCGCCCGGATCGCGGACAGTGCGGCCGTCGAGGGATCTGCCTGACAGTCCGAGCGCGTGTCATCGAGGTACCCGCGCGACGGGCACCGCCCCGGTTCCTGGGCGAGGCGGAGACCGCCTGCGTGCGGGCACTTGCCCGCGGGTGCCCTTTCCGAGAACTCGAGCAGTTCGGCTATCTCGGGGGACGGACAGGTAGACGTCGGCGGCTATCGTGCCCCGGTTCGCCCCAGCTCGGCCAGCGTTGCGGCGAAGCGGGTGTGCGGGGCCTCGGCCGCCACCAGTCGCGCATCGGCCGCGGTGTCAACGTCGCGCATCACTGGTAGATCGCGCACCACCAGCCCGGCGTCGGTGAGTCGCCGCCGCTGCACGGCGCCGATCTCGGGTGAAGACGTGGGGACTCCGCGTACCAGCTCCGGATCGGGCTCGGCCAGGCCCAGCGCCCAGAAGCCGCCGTCGACCGCCGGGCCGAACCAGGCGTCGCAATCCTGCCAGGCGTCCGCAGCCAGGGCCGGGGCGAGGTCGTCGGGGGTGACTTGCGGGGTGTCCATGGCGATCAGTACGGCAGGTTCGGAACACAGCCCGAAGGCTGCGGCCAGCCGTTCGCTCAGCGGGCCGGTGCTTTGCGCCACCACCTCGATTCCCGGCGGCAGCCAGCCGCCGGGGGCGCCTTCGAGTACCAGAACACGCCGCCGTACCGGCGCCGCGGCGACCATCGCGAGAGTGTCGGCGAGCGCGGCCTCGGCGAGGCGCGCGGCTTCCGCAGGCGAGTAGGGCGGGGTGAGCCGGGTCTTTACTCGACCGGGCACTGGCGCCTTGGCGATGACGAGCAGCGTGGTCACCGGGCACCTGCCCCGGGTGCGGCCACCGGCGGCTGCGCGAGCACTGCGTGCATGTCCTGCACGGCCTGCCAGGTGCCACGCCAGGTCCCTGTGACCTTCGACCTCCCGGTCCGGCGCCGATACGGAAGATCGAGTTCGCAGACCCGCCAGCCCGCGTCGGCGGCGCGGACAACCATCTGCAGGGGATAGCCGCTTCGCCGGTCAGTCAGAGCGAGGGCGAGCAGGGGCTCCCGCCGAGCCGCACGCATCGGCCCCAGATCGTGCAGTCGCAGCCCGGTACGCCGGTGCACCATCCGGGAGAGCGCCAGATTGGCGGCCCGGGCGTGCACGGGCCAGGCCCCACGCGTCTGCGGCCGCCGTCGGCCTAATGCCAAATCAAACCGGTCGTCCGCCACTTCGCGTACCAGGGCGGGCAACAGGCTGGGATCCAGCGAGGCGTCGCAGTCGCAGAAGCAGACGATGTCCGCGTCCGCAGCCAGCAGCCCGGCGTGACAGGCGGAGCCGAAGCCGCCCCGCGGCTCGTACACCACCGTGGCGCCGAGCGCCGCGGCGATCTCAACCCAGGGCAGGGCCACGGCTTCGTTCAGGCAGGGGAGTACGACGTCCACCGTCAGCTGGTCCTTACGAAGCACGGACATCTTGGGCCTCCGAGTCTCGCGGTCTGCTGCGCGCAAACTCCGCCATCCCCTCGGCGAAACCGGTCTGGGCCGACCAGCCCAGCTCGTCGGCCAGCCACTGCGAGTACGCGGTGATGTGCCGTACGCAGCCCAGCCGGTACGCGCAAGTGACCACGGGGTCTGGATCGCCGTGATCCGGGGCCGGCGGCGTGTGGCCCCCGCTGCCGGGCAGGGCGCGTCGGATCGTGGCCTTCCGGCGAAGCCGTGTGTCCTTGAACCATGGTCCTTCCCTGCCGGCGACCTCGCATCCCGTTCTTGCTTCGTCAGGGCTGGGCTCCGGGTGGTTTTGCGGGGCACGCGGCGTCGTGAGTCAATGGATCTACGGCATCGGATGAATTTCCAGCTCCGTGGTGCAAGAACGAAGGTCCTCGGCATGGACGTGACCAACGGGTCCGTGATGCATGGTGCAGAGCCCCTGGGCTCTTCCCGGTTTTCCCGTGTGCTGCTGGCTGTCTGCCGTGTTGTCGTCGGTCTGCTGTGGATTCAGAATCTTGCGTGGAAGCATCCGCCGGACTTCGGCAACAAGTCCGTCCCGCCGCGTGACCTGTACGCCTGGACGCTGAACGGGACCGAGCATGAAGTCTTCGCTCCGTGGGCGTGGCTGGTCGATCACGTGATCATCCCCCATTTCGCGGTGTTCGCCTGGGGTGCCTTCGCCGTCGAGGCATGTCTCGGCGCGTTTTTGCTGGTGGGCCTGGCGACCCGGTTCTGGGCACTGGTGGGGCTGGCGCAGACGACCGCGATCACATTCTCGGTCCTGAACACCCCGAACGAGTGGTTCTGGGCCTACTTCCTGATGTACGTCGCGCACCTGGCGCTGCTGGCCACCGCCGCGGGCCGCGTCTACGGCGTCGATGCTGCGCTGCGCCCCCTCTGGAGGCAGCGCCGCGGCCGGTTCTCACGCCTGCTGCTGGTCGCGTCGTAACGGTTTCAAGGAGGCAGCCGGTGAAGGCACCATCCGCAGCAACGGCAAGGACAGCGGCCGGTCTGGGATTGGGAGCCGCGGCGAGCACCGTACTGGGGATCGCGGACGCGCCCCCATGGGAGCTCGTCACGCTCGGCGGGACGGGCACGCTGGTCGTGTTGGTCCTAGCTTGCCTGACGGTCGCCGCGGGGCTCTCGGGGGTGCGGGTGCTGATCGTCCTGGCCGGGGCCGGGTTCCTGGCGGCCGCCGTCCTGCAGCTGGTCCAGATCGGGTGGACCGATGCGAACCTGCTCGGAGGTGACGGCTCGACCGTGGCCCTGCTCCTCGCTTTCGCCGTGGGTCTGCTCGCTCTCGGCTTTGCCCCCGTGCCACAGACCCGCGCACCTGCCCCTACCGCCCCTTCCGCATCTTCCCCAGGAAGGCCTGGTTCCCCATGAACCTGGACAGCACGCTGAAGCCGGTTCTGACCGTTGCCGGCGAGTACGCCGCCCACGTGGACGCGGAGGGCCGTTTCCCCGTGGAGGCGGTGTCGGCTCTGGCCGCCTGCGGCCTGCTGGGCCTGACCCTGCCCGAGCGGGGCGGAGGGCTGGGCGCCGGGCCTCAGGAGTTCGCCCATGTCACGGGCGAGCTGGCGGAGGTCTGCGGTTCGACTGCCATGGTCTATCTGATGCACGTCTGCGGTGCCATGACGGTGCTGGCCGCCCCACCGCCCGGGCTTC
This sequence comes from Streptomyces sp. G-G2, assembly GCF_030063135.1. Taxonomy (GTDB): domain Bacteria; phylum Actinomycetota; class Actinomycetes; order Streptomycetales; family Streptomycetaceae; genus Streptomyces. The sequence goes on along the minus strand of NZ_JASISO010000016.1, from coordinate 129,460 downwards.
CCTCGCTGACTGCCGACCTGGCCGCCGGGCGGACACTGGCCACCTTGGCGTTCAGCGAGCCCGGTTCCCGTTCGCACTTCTGGGCGCCGATCTCCCAGGCCAAGCGCAATGGCGGCGAGGATGTGCGGTTCACCGCGGACAAGAGCTGGGTGACCTCCGCCGGTCATGCGGGGCTGTACGTCACCTCCGTACTCTCGGCGGACGATCCGGGCACGGTCGACCTGTACGGGGTGGAAGCGGGCATGCCGGGCGTGAGCGTCACGGGCTCGTTCCGGGGCCTTGGGCTGAGAGGCAACGCCTCCGCGCCGATGCGTTTCGAGGTCACGGCACCGGACGCGACACGTCTCGGCCCATCCGGCGCCGGGTTCGCGCTGATGACCGAGACGGTCATGCCCTGGTTCAACCTGGGCAACGCGGCCGTCTCCCTGGGCCTGGCCCGGGCCGCCCTGAAGGCGGCGGTGCAGCACACCAGCACCGCCAGACTGGAACACACCGGCCAGACGCTGGCCGAGCTGCCCACGATCCGCGCCAGGCTGGCCCGCACGTCGCTGCAGCTCGAAGCCGCGACCGCCTACCTGCGCACGGCAGCGGCAAGTATCGCCGCCCCCGACGACCACACCCCCCTGTACGTCCTCGGGGTCAAGGCCCTTGCCAACGACACCGCGCTGACCGTCACCGACGACGCCATGCGGGTGTGCGGCGGTGCCGCGTTCTCCCAGCACCTGGCCATCGAACGGTTCTTCCGCGATGCCCGGGCAGGCCACGTCATGGCCCCCACCGCGGACGTGCTCTACGACTTCTACGGCAAGGCCATCACCGGCCAGCCGGTATTCGGCTGACCCCGCACGGCACGAGCACCGAGGGAGAGGAGAAGGCCATGGAACCGCTGGTAGTAGGTGCGGTGGCATACACCCCCAACGTCGTGCCCATCTGGGAAGGCATCCGCGACTACTACCGCACAGCCCCCCTCGACATGGACTTCGTCCTGTTCTCCAACTACGGCCGCCAGGTCGACGCACTGCTGGCCGGCACCATCGACATCGCCTGGAACACCAACCTGGCCTGGGTACGCACCGTCCTCCAGAGCGGCGGCCACGCCACCGCGCTCGCCATGCGCGACACCGATCTGGCATTCCGCAGCCACCTGGTCTGCCGGGCCGGAGCCGGACTGCGCGGCCCCGGGGACCTCAAGGGGCGACGGCTGGCACTGGGAAGCCGTGACTCCGCACAGGCAGCGATCCTGCCGCTGCACTATCTGCGCCGCGAAGGCATCACCGACGGTGACGTGGAACTCCTGCGCATCGACAGCGACCTGGGAAAACACGGCGACACCGGCCGCAGCGAACTGGACGCCATCCGGGCCGTCCTCGACGGCGACGCCGACGCCGCCGCGATCGGCATCACCACCTGGGAAGCCATCGGACGCGACGAACTCATGCCCGGCGCCCTGGAATCCTTCTGGACCAGCCCCGCCTACTGCCACTGCAACTTCACCGCCCTCGACACCCTCGATCCGGCCCGGACCGAAGCCTGGACCGCACACCTGCTGGCCATGGACTGGGACAACCCCGACCACCGCCGCATCCTGGAACTCGAAGGACTCACCCGCTGGGTGGCCCCCGAACTCGACGGCTACACCGACCTCTTCCAGGCCGTCGAAGAACAGGACATCGCACCCCGATGGTGATCCTCGAACTCATCGAGAAAACCTCCGCCCTGGCGGAGGGAGACACCATCACGATCCCACTCCACTCGCCGGACGAAGCCGACCTGGCCGCAGCATGGTGCGCCCGCACCGGCAACACACTCATAGCCGCCGACCACACCAGCGTCACGATCCGGCGAGGACGCCCGGCGGATCCGATCTCAGACCTTCCCACCGACCGCCGCCCCGGCGCACGCCTGTGGCTCTACACCAACTTCGACTGCAACCTCGCCTGCGACTACTGCTGCGCACGCTCCTCGCCCAAGGCAAAGCGACGCGCCCTCGGAGTGGACCGGGTACGGGAGATCGCGAAGGCCGCCCCCGCCGCCGGAGTCCGCGAGATCCTGCTCACCGGCGGCGAACCGTTCATCCTCCCCGACCTCGACCAGATCGTCGCTGACTGCACCGCCGCACTGCCCACCACCCTCCTCACCAACGGCATGCTCTTCCGCGGACACCGGCTCCAGACACTCCAGGCCATGCCCCGCGACCGCCTCACCCTCCAGATCAGCCTCGACTCCGCCACCGCGGACCTCCACGACGCCCACCGCGGCAAGGGCACGTGGGCCAAGGCAGTCGCCGGCATTCACACTGCCCTCGACGAGGGCTTCACCGTGCGGGTAGCCGCCACCCTCACCACCGATGACCGCAACGAGGAGAACGAGCTCCGGTCCTTCCTCGATTCGCTGGGCATCCCGCAACGGCACCAGGTGGTCCGGCCCCTCGCCCGCCAGGGCGCCGCCGACAGCGGCCTGGAACTCACCGTGGAAACCCTGATACCCGAGGTCACCATCACCGCCGAAGGCGTCTACTGGCATCCCGTCGGAGCCGACAACGACGAACAGCTCGTCACCCGCGACATCTTCCCGCTGGACTCCGCCATCGCCCTCGTACAGGAGCAGTTCCTTGCGCATAGAGCCACAGCGGACGCCGCCGCCCGCACGTTCCCCTGCGCATGACCCCATACCAGCCACGAGCCCTCCGCTCCCGCATCAGCGGCCAGAAATCCAGTGGGGCCGCCGTCGGGTAAGACGGGCCAGTCCGGACGACGGGGCGTAAATTGCCCCGTCGGCCCCGGTGCCCCCCTCCTCTCCTGCGGCGCACCACCGAGGCCGATCTGCGTGGACCGCCGAAGCCCAACGCTTCCGGGACGCGATGCGGCCACCCCCGGCAGCAATCCGCATCTGCCGCCCGCGCGGTCAACGCACCGGCGCCCGGACCAACTCAGACGGCTTCGGCGAAAGAGAACATCCCGACCAGCTCTACAGGGTGCGGTTCCGCGTACCGCTCCCCTCGTGCGCGTCCTCGCTCTGCCCGCGGCGGGTGTGGCGGCGCAGCAACAGGGCGGCGAGCAACAGCACCGCGAACAGGGTGGCGACGGCGGGGATGCCGATTCTGTCGAGGGTGTCGGCGAGGGCGCGCTGGATGGTGCCGGCGGCGTCGACGAGCGGGTCGGTGGTCTGCGGGTCGCGCAGGGTGCGGATCTCGTACCAGCCGTAGTAGGCGACGTACGCGCCCACCAGCAGGAGCAGTGCACCGCCGAGCCGGGTGGCGACGGAGCCGATGCGGCGCAGCCGTCCCACGCGTGCGGAGCGGGTCAGGGCGACGGAGAGGGCCGCTGCGCCGACGATGACGCCCATTCCGGTCGCGTAGGCGGTGAAGAGTACGACGCCTTCGAAGCCGGATCCGCTGCGGAACGCGGAGACCACGATGGCGAGGAAGGGGGCGATGGTGCAGCCGAGCGAGGCTATGGCATACGCGGCGCCGAAGAGGGCCATCGAGGGTATGGAGCGGGTCACGGTCGGCGCGCGGCGGAGTTTGGGCAACAGAGAGGGCAGGTCACGCCCGGTCAGGAGCCAGCCGCCGACGGCAGCGAGCAGGACACCGAAGACGATGGTGAACCAGGGCAGGTGCTCCTGCACTTGACCGGCCACGGGTGCGACGGCCAGGCCGAACAGCGCGAATACGGCGGCGAAGCCCGCGGTCATGGCGGCTGTGGCGGCCAGCGCGCGGCCGACGGCCGCGGTGCGGGTGGGGCTGTCGTCGCCGAGGACGAGCAGGGAGAGATAGGCCGGGAGCAGGGCGAAGCCGCACGGGTTGACCGCGGCGAGCATCCCGGCGGTGAGGGCGAGGGGCAGATCGGACATGATGGCGGGTCAGCCGACGAGCTTGGCGACCTTGTCGGCCAGCCCCTTGCCTGCGGGCAGGTTCCCGGTGAAGACCGTCTTGCCGTCCTTGTCGAGGACCACGTACACGCTCTGCTGCGTGATCTCGAACCTCTTCCAGATGCCTCCGGCTTCGTCGGAAAGGTTGGGGAAGGCTCCGACACCGGTGGAGGTGACAAATTCCTTCATAGCAGCCTGCTTGTCGAGGCCGGCCACCCCGACGACGTTGGCCTTGCCCTGGAACTGCTCGGCGACCTTGGCGGTCTCGGGTCCCTGGGCCTTGCACTTGGGGCACCAGGGGGCCCAGAACCACAGCACAGTGGGCTTGCCCGCCAGGCTCGTCCCGTCGAACGGCTTGCCGTCGACGGTCGTGCCCGTGAAGCGCAGCGCCTCGGGGACGACCGTCGCAGCCGGAGCGGACGGATCGGCTCCTGCGGTGGAGGGGGCGCTGCTTGCCGTGGAATTGGACGTGCCCGCGGCGCCACCGGCGGGCGTGGCCGTGTCCGAGCCGCACCCGGTCAGGGTGAGTGCCGCGGCGGTGAGGAGTGCGACGGACAGGAATGAGCGGGCACGCATGGTGATGGCTCCAGTTGTCGGGGTCGGACCTGAAATGTAGATCGCTCCCACCGGGGGCGGGGCCTGGGGCCGCTTACGGTTCGGTGACGTCAGCCCGCGTGGTCGCCGAGGCGTTCGGCGTCCAGGACGGTGATGCGTCCACGCACGAGGCGGATCAGCACACCATCGAGCCGCCCGAGCTGAGAACTCGAACCCTCGTGTGCCGGCACTGCGCAGCGGGACCGGCCGACGGCCAGGCCCGCACGATCGCCGCGGCCGGAGGCCATCTGACGGTGACGTGGCATGTTCTGTCCTGCCCGCATTACGTGGCCGACCGTGTCTTGGCGGGAGAACTGGGCCGGCCGGGCCCTGTCACGGTGAACAACGGTCGCTCCGGAGATGTCTGGCTGCCTCATCCGGGTGAATTCTTTCCCTCTACCGGGGATCTGTGCTGGTCAGATGGGGTGAAAGGGTGGCGTGGCTCGTTTCCCGCAACGGGGCGGGAGGCGTTGATGGGGATGTGAGTACCGCAAGCACCGCCCCGATACTGGCCCGCCACCCTCGCGCCGCTGGTTGCCCCTCCTGCCGTGCACGACTGGGACGCGGACACCGAGCCCGGGGTCATAGTCGTCCACTCGTGCACCACCCTCGGCGCGACCCTGGTCGTTCACCTCGCCGGGGAGATCGACCACTTCAGCGCCGCCCCGCTGCGGGCTTTCCTGGCCTCGGCGGCCGCCGACGGCTACACCGGCCTCGTCCTGGACACCTCTCGGGTCACGTTCTGCGACTCGGGCTTCCTGGCCGTCCTCGAGTGGTGGCCCCGGCACGGACGTCGCCTCAGGCTCACGAACCGCTCCCGGGCAGTGATGCGTTTTCTGCACGCCGTCGCGTCGGTACAGCTATCGGCCCGGCCGGCCCCGCTGAGGGCGGCCGTGTCATGACGTTCGTACTCCTGACCTGCACCGTGCTCGCAGCCGCCCTACTTCTGCGCTGGGAGCCGCGCGAATCACGGCACCGTCGGCCCGGCCGGCCGCCCCGGGCCACACCCCGCAGGTCCCTGATCCACTGCCACCTGGCGCCCCCGCTCCTGGGCTCCACGGCGTAGACAAGGGCAGGGTTGGGTCCTGCGCCAGCCGCGGGCCCCCACTCCTTCCCCCACCCCGGGGCAGAAGCGCGCTTGGCGCGGATAACCCCGCCGGGCTCGCGGGCGTTGAACCCCGCATGACCACCACGACGACGATGCGGCTCACCCCCGTCACCGGTGTCCAGCTGAGCGGCGGAGAAACGGTTCACCGCCCCGGGCTGGAGCCGATCTTCACCGAACTCGCGCAGCGTGGGAGAGCGGCGGACGCCTCGTCCCGGGCCGTCACGACGAGGAATGGGCCATCCTCATTCGCCGCCACCCCCGGCCCCGCCTCTAAGGGATGGGCCGGTCAGGTCGTCGCGGTCGCCTCGTCGGCGGGCGGGTGGGGTCTCACGTGCGCGATGACGAGGGCGACGTCGTCGGCGGCGTCGGGGTGGCGTAGCGCGGCCAGGAGCCGGTCGCAGGTCGCTTCCGGGGGGAGGCCGGGATCGGTGAGGAGGCTGAGGAGGAGGTTGAGGCGGTCGTCCAGGGCGTCGTCGCGCGTTTCGACGAGGCCGTCGGTGTACAGGACCAGCCGGTCGCCTGGAATCAGCTCGAGGACGCTGGTCTCGAAACGGGCGCCGCCGAGGCTGCCTGCGCCGAGCGGAACGCCGGTGGGCAGGTCGAGCAGTTCTGGTGCCTGTGCTGCCCGGATGAGGACGGGGGGCAGGTGGCCGGCGAGGGCGACGCGGCAGCGGGAGCGGTGCGGGTCGTAGGCGGCGTAGACGCAGGTCGCGATGGTCTGGTCCAGTCCGGCGGTGATGTGGTCGAGGTGGCGCAGGACACGGGCCGGGTCGAGGCCGAGTTCAGCCAGCGTGCGGGTGGCGGTGCGCAGTTGTCCCATGGTGGCGGCGGCGTGGACCCCGTGTCCCATGACGTCCCCGACCACGAGGGCGGTCTTGTCCATGGCCTGTGGGATCGCGTCGAACCAGTCGCCGCCGATCCCGCTGGCCGCTGCCGCGGGCTGGTAGCGGTAGGCGATCTCCAGGCCGGCGGCCTGGGGTGGGGGGTGTGGGAGAAGGTGGCGCTGGAGGGTGAGGGCGGTGTCGGCGGCGTGCTGGTACCAGCGGGCGTTGTCGATGGCGATGGCGGCGCGGGTGGCCAGTTCGCCGGCCAGAGTGACGTCGTCATGGTTGAAGGGGAGTGGATTGCGGGTGCGCAGGAGTCCCAGGACGCCCAGGAGCTGGCCGCGGGCCGTCAGCGGAACGGCCAGGTAGGAGTGCAGGCCCTCCTGGGCGAGGAGGGCCGCGGCGGTTTCGTCGCGTGCGATGTGCTCCAGATCGGGGCGGGTGACGTGTGCCACCAGGACGGGGCGTCCGGTGCTGACGCAGCGAGTGACCAGGCGCTCGGCTGGATAGGTGGCGCGTTCGCCCACCGGGTCGGCGGCGTGGACGGCGTCCGTCTCGTAGGCCGCCGCTATCGCCAGGGCCCGAAAGAGAGCCTGCTCCGTGCCGGGGCCGGGTGCGGTGGGGGCGCTGCCTTCCAGGACGGAGTCGAGGACGTCGACCGTAGCGACGTCGGCCAGATCGGCCACGACGAGGGCGGCGAGTTCGCGGGCGGTGCGCTCCAGGTCCAGGGTGGTGCCGACGGTGACGGACGCCCGGGCGATGAGGTCCAGGCGCCGGCGGGCTTCGGCTGCCTCGGCGGCCGCGCGGTGGCGGTCGGTGACGTCCACCACCGACAGGGCGATACCGATCACCCGCCCGCTGGGATCCTCCAGCCGGTAGTACGAGCCCGACCAGGCATGATCCCGGTACGGGTCGGCGGGGGTACGCCCGATGGCGAACTGGTCCAGCAGCGGTACGCCGGTCTCCAGAACCTGTTGCATGGAGGCTTCGATCACCTCGGTGTCCAGGAACGGCAGCGCCTCGCGGACGGTGTGGCCCAGGTGCTTCTCGGCCGGCAGGCCGTTGATCCGTTCCAGCGTCGGGTTGACCAGGACGTAGCGCAGATCGGTGTCCAGCACCGCCAGCCCGAGCGGGGACTGCGCCACCAGCCGCACCGACAGCGCCAGGTCCCGCTCCACACCGCGCAGAACGGCCTCGTCGCAGGCGATCCCCAGGGCGTACACGCCGCCGTGCTCGTCCAGCAGCCGCATGTTGCGAAACTCCACCAGCCGCGTGGAGCCGTCCTTGTGCCGCACGGGGAACACCCCGGCCCAGGCAACGCCCCCCGCCATGACCTTGGCGAACAGCTCAAGGACCAGGTCGACGTACTCGTCGGCGACCAGCAGCTTGGCCGCGTACCGGCCCAGCGCCTCCGGGGCTGACCAGCCGAACAGATCCTGGGCCTGAGGGCTCCAGAGCGTGATCCGTCCTTCGGCGTCCAGGACCACCGCGGCCACGCTCAGTACATCCAGCAGACCGCCGGGCTCGGAGGGAACCACTCCCACGGGGCCGGGCCCGGCCCCAAACGCCTCGGACGCGACCATGACCGGACCTCCTTCACCCACTGCGGCGGCTCGGGTCCGACCATCCGGTCCTGCGCCCGCCTCTGCCGGCCGTCCTCTCATCTTCCTCCGGCCCCGCCCGCCCGGCCTCCGCCAGCGGCCTCCGGGCGGTCAGGCCCCAGGGCCTGGGGCGTGCGCAGGCCGCCGCCCGGTGGAGTGGCGCGTCAAGAGTGGCCCGGCCCACGAAGCCCGCCCGGTCTGCTCCGCCGGGAACCCGAATCTCCGCCTCAGCGGCCACGTCGGCAGCGGCGAGACACCCCCGGTCTGATGCCCGCGAACACGGCGTAGGGGTGTTCTCGTGGTGCGAGCAGGAGGGCCCGTGTAGCGTCAGGGGCAGCTGTCATGGTTCCGAAGTACCGGTCGCCCGTGAGCGCAACATTCATGGGCGATTTTGCTGTTCACAGTCTCTGAGGACCAGGGCGATCACCTCCGGCTCCCGCACGGTGCGGGACCGATTTCGAGTCCCCTTGGAGGACACATGGCCACCGGAACCGTGAAGTGGTTCAACGCGGAAAAGGGCTTCGGTTTCATCGAGCAGGACGGCGGCGGTCCGGACGTGTTCGCCCACTACTCGAACATCGCCAGCTCCGGCTTCCGCGAGCTTCAGGAAGGCCAGAAGGTGAACTTCGACGTCACCCAGGGCCAGAAGGGCCCGCAGGCGGAGAACATCACCCCCGCCTGAGCCTTCGCCTCCTTCACGGAGGCCGCTGTATTTGCGGCGTTCGCCGTGTGACCCGGCCGGGTCGTAACTTCCGGCCGGGCTCTCTTAAAGCCCCCCGGTGCGGCCCCTTCCAGCCGCCGCACCCCACCCCGCAGGAGCCCTCGCGTCAGCGGCGCCCGCGCCCGGGCTGCCGGAGCGGCATCCCGTGGTTGGGTCCGCGCCGTACGGGCAGCCGCGAAAGGCCGGTCAGTCCTCCCGGCCCTCCAGGAGCCGCTTGCGCAGGTACAACAAGTGCCGCGGTGTCCGCGACCTCGGCCAGCTCCGTCAGCAGGGCCCGGATCCGGCGGTCATCACCCGCGTCGACCGCTTCAACGATCCGTTCGACCGTCTGCCTGGCCTGCGGAGCGCCGCCCGCCGGATCGCCCCACTCGTGCGTCATCCGCTCCCCCTTTGCCCCCGCCACAGGTCACCGCCCCGAGCAGAACACAACCCAGCATCCCGGGCCGAAACCGGTGCCTGCCGACGTCAGCCGCCCCAAGGGCCGTCGGGCAGATGCAACAGGGCCCCCTGACGCCGGGTGCGGAATCAGGGGGCCGCCCGCGCCGCCTGCCCGGGGGGTGTGGGGCTGTCGGCGCGTGTTGTCGGGTTCAACGACACAGGCGGCGGCCGGTCACGCCGGTCGGGCTGATCAGGTGTGCAGGCGGCTGTTGGGGCCTTCCTGGTCACCGGCGCTCTCGTCGTTGAACCAGTAGTCGCCGGCGGCCAGATACCGGAAGGAGTGCGTGCTCTTGCTCGCCAGCGCGACCGTGACGGCCCGTTTGCCGTCCTTGCGCGGGCGCAGGGTGTGGACGCCGGGCTGCCAGCCGTTGAAGTCGCCCACGACGCTGACCGGGCCGGGCGGGCGCTCCGCAGGGAGTCTTCGGCCGCCTGCAGCCGCTGTGACCGACGAGCTTCTGCAACGAGAGAGTCAGCGCAGCGTGCGGTGATGCCTGTGAGTGCGGTTGTGCCGGTCGGTTGTCCGGCACCGGCTGATAGTCAGGCGGTGCTCACGACGCAGTTGTAGGTCGAGGTGCCCGAGCCGTTGTAGGCCTCGACGTCGAGGTAGTAGGTGCCGCTGGCGGTTGTGGTGAAGGTGAGGGCTTCGTCGGTGCCGGCGCCGTCGTGGACCGACCGTACGAGGGTGCTGCCGGTGGAGTCGAGCAGGTAGAGGTCGGCGTCGTAAGCGGCGGGGACCGCGCATTGGACGCTGAGCTTCTGGTTCGAGGCGAGAGAGATCCGGAAGTAGTCCCGGTCGGTGGTGGACTGCATGCTGCCGGTGAGTGTGGCGGGGGGAGTGAGAGCGGTGGCGTCGTTGGCGGTGGCGCGGGTGTCGTTCGCTTCGGTTTCGGTGAAGGTGGTGCCGCTGGGCGGTGTGCCGCAGTCGGTTTGCGGCGTTCCGTTGTAGAGGTTGGTGTCGGTGACGCCGTTGGTGACGCTGCGGAGGTAGTAGCCGCAGGTGGGGCGGTTCTTGAAGTCGTATGTCTGGCCGGTGGTCAGGTGCCAGATCTTGTAGTTCGAGAAGGTCAGCGGCTTGCCCGGCGTGGCTTGTTCGGGCTGGTGGTCGCCGAGGACGATGTAGGCGGCCTTGCCGTAGAGCGTGGCCAGTCCGGAGCTGTCGAGGTACAGGGAGCTGCCTTCGTCCACTCCTACGCCCCAGGCCTTGCCGCCGGTGGTCCGGCCGTCCTTGATGGCCCGGGCGACGAACGCCATGGTGCGGCCCATTCGGTCGCGGGTGACGAAGTGCGAGTCGTTGATGACGCCGCCGTAGTCGGCCCATTCGAACATGCCGGTGGTGAACGAGATATGGCTGTCGTAGGGGTCGGCGAGCGCTTCCGGGGTGGTGACGCTGCCGTTGCAGGCGTCGTAGACGACCGGGCTGTTGATGTGGTGACCGGCGCTGCCTCCGCCTGAGCCGCCACCCTTGGCGACGACCGATTCCACCGACGCCTCCAGTGCGGTGCCCCTCCACGCGGCGTAGCGGCACTGGTCGCCGCCGGCGAAGAAGACAAACTCCGCGTTGCGGATGTCGGTGTTGACCTGGCTGCTGTCGCCGTCTCTTGCGGCAGTGAGGGTCCAGGTCGTACAGGAGTTGACACCCGTCAGGGGCATCACGGTGTCGCACTCGGGGGTCTTGCTCCCTGAGGTGGGCGCCGAGCCGCTGAGGACGACGACGTCCAGGCTGCCGGTGCCCCCGCGGATGGCATCGATGGCGCGTGCCATCGGGGCGGCGAGGATCTTGCCGTCACCGTTCATGGTGAAGGCGGGGCCCTGCCAGGAGGTGCGGCTCACGTCAGAGGCGCTGCCCAGGCGGATGCGCGTGGCGGCTGCCTCGGCGGGGCCGGCCGAGGCGAGGGTGGCGGTGAGGGTGAGCAGCGCGAGGGCGGCGGGGGCCAGGCTTGGGCGCAGACTTCTGGTTCTCATGGGAGGTCTCCGGGGTTCGGGGATAGGTCCCGCTGGCAGGCAGGACCCGACAGCGCCGCGTGAGAAGCGGGCCATGGGCGGCGGGCTTCCAGGCCGGACGGCGATGTGGTACCGGAACTTACAAGCCAAGCAATCTGAGCGATAGATGTATGACGGGAATCGCTAAATCAAGCCGCCTCCTCCTGGACAACCTGGTCTTAGGGCAGCTGCTAGCCGTTGGCCACATGACTTGTTCCGCTCGTTACATGAACGTAATGAGCGATACATCTAGCCAAGATTTCGAAGCATCTGTAACTTCCCTGTCTGTAGTCGACGGCGAGCACTCCCGTCGGCCCGACTGGAGAGGTTCGACCTGATGAACGCTCATTTCGCTCGCCCCCTAGCGGTGGTCCTCGGTACGGCGACGGCGCTGGCCGCACTGACCGCCTGTTCGGACTCGAACCCCGGCTCAGCTGTCGGCGGAAGCGACACGAAGGTCGCCGGCGTGGCGATCACCAAGGACCAGGCGCTCCACGACGCGCTTCCAGCCGCGATCAAGGAGTCGGGAACGGTGCGGGTGGCGACTGATGTGCCGTACGCGCCCTTCGAGATGTTCGTCAAGGAAGGCGAGAGCGCGCTCACCGGCGTTGACTACGATCTCGGCCAAGCACTGGGGGCCAAGCTGGGGGTGAAGTTCGCCTTCACCCCGCAGAAGTTCGACGGCATTGTGCCCGCCATCCAGGCCGGCAAGTTCGATGTGGCGATGTCCGCCATCACCGACAACGCGGAGCGGCAGAAGGTCGTCGATTTCGTCGACTACTCGCAGTCCGGTTCCGGCATCATGGTCGCCGAAGGCAACCCCGCGAAGATCGCCACACTGGACGACCTGTGCGGCAAACCGGTGGGTGTCCAGGCCGCCACCAACCAGCTCGACCTCCTCAAGGCGCACCAGAGCCGGTGCAAGGCCATCGACAAGGGCGAGATCGGCATCCAGACCTTCCCCAAGGACTCCGACGCCCAGCTCGCCCTGCGCGCCGGGAAGGTCGTCGCGGACGTCCTGACCAAGCCCGCAGCCGGATGGACGGCCAAGACCGCCGAGGACGGCAAGGCGTTCGACCTGGTGGATGACCCGGCGGCTCTCGGTGGTTACAACGCCTCCCCGAACGGCATCGCCGTTTCCAAGAAGTTGCCGGAGCTGACCGACGCCATCCACAAGGCACTGCAGCAGCTCATCGACGACGGCACCCTCAACAAGATCTGCGACAAGTACGGCGTCGCTTCCATCGCGGTGACGGAAGCCACCAGGAATGCGTCGGTGAACTGATCCATGGCGACCCTCTCCCACGCGGACATGAAACCGGACCTGCACGGCTCGGACGAGAACCTCAACGTCGTACCGCTACGCCACTACGGCCGCTGGATCGCCGCAGCGGCCGCGATCGCAGCCCTGGTCGGGCTGGTCGGATCCCTGGCCAAGAACGACAACCTGCACTGGAACGTGGTCGGGGACTATCTCTTCGCCGGTCTCATCTTCGACGGCCTGGCAACCACCCTGTGGCTGACCGCCGCAGCCATGGCCCTGGGCCTGGGGCTGGGCACCGTCATCGCCGTCATGCGACTCTCCAGCAGCCCCATCCTCTACGGGATGTCCTCCCTGTTCGTCTGGGCCTTCCGCGGAACCCCGCTCCTGGTCCAGATCATCTTCTGGGGCTACGCCGCCGCCCTCTACTCCCAGATCAAGATCGGTGTGCCGTTCACCGGCATCACCTTTGTCTCGTGGGACACCAACAGCGTCCTGACCCCCGCTGTAGCCGCCCTCCTCGCCCTCGGCCTCAACGAAGCCGCCTACACGTCGGAAATCGTCCGCGCCGGCATCCAGTCCGTCGACCCGGGCCAGGCAGAGGCAGCCCACTCGCTCGGCATGCGTCCGGCCCTGACCACAAGGCGGATCGTCCTTCCCCAGGCCATGCGCGTCATCATCCCGCCCATGGGCAACGAGACCATCAACATGCTCAAGATGACCGCCCTGGTCTCCGTCATCGGCGCCCACGACCTCATGTCCAACATCCAAGAGGTCTACGCCCAGAACTACCAGGTCATCCCCATGCTCGTCGTCGCCAGCCTCTGGTACCTGGCCCTCGTCTCCCTGCTCAGCATCCCGCAGGCATGGCTCGAGCGCCGCTACGGCCGCGGCTCCGCACGCAGCCAGAACATCCCCGTCATACAGCGCATGCTCGGCACCGCGAGCACCACGCTGGCACGCCGCACCAAGAAGGAGGCCGACCGATGACCACACCCATGGTGCAGGCCAAGGGCGTCACCAAGAACTACGGCAAGCTCGAAGTACTCAAAGGTATCGACCTCACCGTCGAGCGCGGACAGGTCTGCTGCCTGCTGGGCCCCTCCGGCTCGGGCAAATCCACCTTTCTGCGCTGCATCAACCACCTAGAAGGCATCGACGGGGGAACACTGACCGTTGACGGCGACCTCGTCGGCTACCGCCGACACGGCCAAAAGCTCCACGAGCTGCGCGAGCCCGAGATCGCCCAGCGGCGCCGCGACATCGGCATGGTTTTCCAGCGCTTCAACCTCTTCCCCCACATGACCGCGTTGCAGAACGTCATCGAAGCCCCCGTCAACGTCGCCGGCATCCCACGGGTGCAAGCCACGCAGGAAGCACACCGCCTCCTCGAGCAGGTCGGTCTCGCCGATCGCGCCGACCACTATCCCGCGCAGCTCTCCGGCGGACAGCAGCAGCGCGTCGCCATCGCCCGCGCCCTGGCCATGAAACCCAAACTGATGCTGTTCGACGAGCCCACCTCCGCGCTCGACCCCGAACTGGTCGGCGACGTCCTCGACGTCATGCGCAACCTGGCAGCCGAGGGCATGACGATGGTCGTCGTCACCCACGAAATCGGGTTCGCCCGCGAAGTCGCCGACACCGCCGTCTTCATGGACGAAGGCGTTGTCGTCGAAGCCGGCGACCCCCGCCACGTCCTCGTCGAGCCCGAGCAGGACCGTACCCGCGCCTTCCTCTCCGCGGTCCTGTGACCGCCACCCTCGGCCGGCAGCTTCACGCGCGGGCCTTGCAGAGCAGGGCCGACGCCCGCCACAGCGAGTACCTGGCAGACCTCAGCGCCCTCGTCGCCATCGACTCCGGGTCCTACAGCCCCGACGGCGTCAACCGTGTCGCCGCATGGTTCGACGCTCGCCTGCAGCGCATCGGATTCACCACCGAGCGCACTGAAGTGCCCCGACACCGCGGCCGTTCCCTGGGCGACGTACTCGTCGCCCGCAAACAGGGAAGCCTGTCCGCCTCCGCTGGTGGGCGACGTATCCTCCTCGCCGGCCACATGGACACCGTCTTCGACGACGGCACCGCCGCAGCCCGGCCCTTCACCCTGTCCGGATCCCTGGCCCACGGACCAGGCGTCAGCGACGACAAGGGCGGCCTCCTCGCCGGCCTCACCGCCCTGGAAATCCTCCAAGAAGCCGGTTTTCACCAGTACGCGGAACTGGTATTCCTCGCCACCCCCGACGAGGAAATCGGCTCCCCCGGCAGCAGCGAAGTCACCCGGCAGACCGCCCGCGACATGCACTACGCCCTCGCCCTGGAATGTGCCCGGGAGAACGGCGACATCGTCATCGCCCGCAAAGGCGTCGCCGACTTCCTCATCACCGTCACCGGACGCGCCGCGCACGCCGGCATCGAACCCGAACGGGGTGCCCACGCGGCCCTGGCCGCAGCCCACCTCACCCTTGGCCTCCAAGCACTCAACGGGCAGTGGGACGACGCCACCGTCAACGTCGGCATCGTCCGCGCCGGCACCCGGGCCAACATCGTGCCCTCGCAGGCCGAACTCCACGTCGAGGTCCGCGGCGCCACCGCCGCCACACTCCAGCGCATCCGCTCGTCCATCCACGAGCTGGCGAGCCGTACCGAAGTGTCCGGAACCACAGCCCATGTCCAGCAACTCGACCTGTGCCCACCCATGGAAGACACCCCCGCGAGCCACCGCATGCTCGAACTCGCCCGCGCCGAAGGTCGCAAGCTCGGCCTGGAATTCGGGGCCGCAGCCACCGGCGGCGTCGGCGACGCCAACACCATCGCCGGCACGGGCGTACCCGTGCTCGACGGACTCGGCCCCGTCGGGGGAGCCGACCACACCCCCGAGGAATGGCTGGACACCGACTCCATCGCCCCGCGCATCGCACTGCTCGCCTCGCTGATCGTCGCCCTCGCCGACAACCGCAACGACCGCAACCCCGTCCCCACCCCCCAGCCCTGACACGCAGGAGGACCTCATGCGCAATCCCTCCACCCCACACCGACGCGCCCTTCTCACGGCCGGCGCCGCCGGCCTCGTCCTGGCCCTGACCACGACCCCCGCCACCCACGCCGCCCCCCACCCCAAACCCCCCACCAGCGGCTCCCTGGTACTGATCGGCGGCGGGCTCAAGGCGGACAACACCGCCGTGTACGGCGAGATCATCAAGCGCGCGGGAGGCGCCGGCGCACGCATCGGCATCATCACGGCCGCCTCCGTCCCGGCCAGCCAGGACGCCCACGCAGACGATCCCCAGCGCTGCGCCAACTCCGCCTGCAACGGCGCCTACTACGCCGACCTTTTCAAGCGGCACGGCGCCGCCGACGCCCAATGGGTCCCCGTCGACTTGGACCACATCGACGCCGCCGACTCCGAGGAGGTCGTGGCCCAGATCAACGCCATGACGGGCTTCTTCTTCGGCGGCGGCGACCAGTACCGCTACGTCACCACCCTCCTGCACGGCGAGGAGCACACCGACTCCAAGGTCCTCGCAGCGATACGCGCCAAGCTCGCCTCCGGCGCCGTCGTCGCCGGCTCCTCCGCCGGGGCCCAGATCGCCGCAGGCCGAGACATGGTCACCGGAGGGGACTCCTACCAAGGACTCCGCGACGGAAGCGCACCCGGCTACTTCGACGACCCCACCCGCCTGGGCTACCTGCCCGCAGGCGGCTTCGGTTTCCTGACCTCCGGGCTCATCGACACCCACACCGGAGCCTACGGACGCGAAGGTCGGGCCCTGCGCCTCGCCGCGGACACCGGACACGACCGCGTGTACGGCCTGGAGGAGAACACGGCCCTCATCGTCGACCGCCCCGGCACCGCAACCGAACACATCACGGTCCGCGGCACCAACGGCGTCACCATCCTCGACCTGCGCCGAGCCGAAACCAAAAGAACGCCCCAGGGCTGGTCATTGCACGGCGCCCGCTACAACCACCTCACCGACGGCGACCGCTACACCGCCCACACCTGGACCACCCACCCCGCCGCCACCAACCGCCGCCTTCACGCACTCAGCCAAACCCCCGTACCCATGAACACGGACGTCTTCTATGCAACCGACAACCCCGACGGCCACCCCTACTCCCTGCTCGGTACCGCCCGCGCCCTCGCAGCAACCCGCGCCCAGCGCACCGCGACCGCCACCACCTACGAGACCGCACCGCGCTTCACCGTCACCCTCACCAAGAGCGGCCGGTACGCGACCTGGACCTCGGACGGCTCCACCCCGGCCACCATGACCGGACTCGATCTCTCCATCACCGCGCGGTAACACCCCCTCACGGCTCCCGGTCGGCGGCGGCCCGCCGGGACACCGCATCCGCCGGGCCGGGCACTAAGCTCGGCGGATGCGGCCCGCACCCCCAGAGAGGACTCCCATCCGATGAGCAGCACCCTCGCCGACGACATCCGCAACAAACTCGGCGCCCTCAGCCCCGCCGAGCGCAAGGTCGCCCGCGTGCTCCTCGCCGGATACCCCTCCGCCGTATTCGAGACCGTCGCCACCATCGCCGAACGCGCCGCCGTCTCCGCCCCCACCGTCCTGCGTTTCGCCGCCCGCCTCGGCTACCGGGGCTTCCCCGAACTGCAAGCCGCCCTGCGGACCGAACTCGACGCCCGCAACGCCTCACCCCTCACCCTGTACGAGACCACCGACTTCGCCCGCGACGACGACTCGCCCAGCGGCACCCAGCCCAAGGTCCTGGCACGAGCAAGCGCGGTACTTCCCCCCGCCCTCGTCCAGACCTGCGCCGAGATACCGCCCCACGACTTCGAGCGTGCCGTGACACTCCTCTCGGACCGCAAGCGGCACATCACCCTCGCCGGCGGCCGCTTCACCCACCTCTTGGCGCAATACCTGGGCCTACACCTGATGCAGCTGCGCCAGGACGTTCGCCTCCTGCCCGACCGTCCGGTCGAACGCACCGCCGCCCTGGCCCAACTCACCAAGCGCGACGTGGTGGTCCTCTTCGACTACCGCCGCTACGAGGACGACAAAACGGCCATCGCCCAACTCGTCCGCGAGACCGCCGGCAAAGTGATCGTCTTCACCGACCCCTGGCTCTCGCCCGCCGCGACCCACGCCGACGTCGTCCTGCCCAGCCAAGTCGGCACCCTCTCGCCCTACGACAGCCTCGTCCCCACCCTCGCCGTCGTCGAAGCACTGGTAGCCGGCGTGATCAACGCTCTGGGATCGGGAGCCCACCAGCGGATGAAGAGCTACGAGGAGGTCGCCCGCCGGTCGGGACTCGTCTGACCACTCCCCGGCACGCTTTGCCGGGCAGGTCAGACAGTCACTCACAGCTTCCACGCGCGTCGACAAACCGCACTGGGACGTGAATGTGGCTGTGATCATTTTCCATGGCGTGCCCGCTCTCGAACGGCGCCCCCGCGGTGGCTCCCTCAGCACTCCCTGAGTAGGCGGCCGGCGCCTGTGATGCGGTCGTCGAGGCCGTGCTCGCGCAGGGCGTGCCACAGCGTGGCCGTGTTGATGGCGACGACCGGTTTGCCGAGTTCGGATTCGAGGGCGTCGGCTTGGGAGACGAAGGAGAGGTTCGTTCCGACCTGGACGATCGCCTCGACGGAAGGGTCGTCGAGTTCGAGGACCATCTCCCGGATGCGGGGCGGCCCGACCCGGGCAATGTCCAGGGCGCTCGGGCAGCGCAGCCCGGAGACAGCCAATACGTCGAATCCGGCTTCGGCGAAGAATCGCTTCACCTCGCGGTCGGCGACGGGCTGGTAGGGAGAGAAGACGGCGATGCGTCGGCATCCGAGCGCATGCAGTGCTGCGCGGCAGGAGCTAGCACCGGTGGTGACCGGCAGCCCCGTCCGTTCGCGGAGCCGCTGTTCGAAGGCGGCGTTTCCTGCGACACCGCCCCAGAACGTCTCCGCTGACATCCCCATCACCATTCGGTCCGGCTCGGCTGTCAGGACATCACGGACCGCCGCGCCGAGCGAGGTTCTGATCTGGGCCAGCAGGGCTTGGAAGTCGTGGTCGCTGTCCATCGAGGGGTGCGCGATGTGCATCGACCCGGCGCGGTAGGTGACACCGGGGATTCGCGCTGCCCAATAGTCATGCTCGACGACGGTGTTGGTGCTCGGCACGATGACACCGAAGACGGCTCGGGGACCGACGGCATTGGTCATTTCGGGCTCTCCAGTCCGGGGCGGGGATGTCGTCAAGGCGTCCGGTGTTGTCGGTGCCGTTCTGGCGCCCGACCCCGATGGACTGCCCGCGCTGCGGCGGGCGGGTCGTTGCCGGCGGTGAGGCCGCCCGCCGGGTTTCCCCGGCAGGGCCGTCGCCGAACTGCTGCTCGGTGCGACGGGCGCGTAGCTGGGGAAACCCGCCCCCTTCGGCCTGGGTGGCGCCGCCGACGCGGTGTTGTGCCGGAAGGAATATGAGGCAGCATGTCCGCGCTTGCGGGGCAGCCGCAGGTCCGAGGAGCGGAACGACGGGGTGGCACTCCTGGCGTGGCGGCAATCGGGTTCACACGTGTTTCGGTCTGTGAAACTATGTTTCGCAAATCTAGAAGAAGGTCGTCGGGCCGTCAACTGACACCCGGCGTCGGCGCCGTCGGGGGCCGGGAGGCGGCCGTGCGGACCCGCTCGCGCCGGAGTTCTTTGAGGTAGCTCAGGGCGTCGACCTGGATGGTGTGGCGGGTAGAGGCGACGTAGCGCCGTGCCGTCTGCCTGCGGTACGTGGCAATCTCGCGGTGCATGGCGCCCTGCGGGGGCAGGGCGCAGCGTCCTTGGAGGAGGTCGGCGACCCAGTGGGACTGTGCCTCCGCCAGCGGCATGATTGCCCCGAGCGGCTGGACCAGGCCGATGAAGTACAGGCCCTGGTGATCGGGTGCGGCGACGCGGCGGTAGAGGCTCACCGCGTTGCCGGCGGGGTCGATCAGGTCTTTCGGGAGGAAGGGGAAGGCGATGTCGTACCCCGTGCAGTAGATCACCGCGTCGATCTCCTCCCTGTGGCCGTCCTCGAAGAGGGCGCTTCCCCCGTCGAGTGCGCTGATCATCGGCGTCACGGTGATGTCGCCGTGCCCGAGGCGTGAGAGCAGGTCGTCGGAGATGGTGGGGTGGGCTCCGAGTACGCCGTGGCGCGGTTCGGGCAGGCCGTAGGCGGAGAGTCTGCCGCGGCTGAGCCGCAGGAGGGCGGCCAGGCCGCGGGCTTGCACGGGCAGGGGTGCCCGGGCGAGCCAGGAACCGGTGAGGTGGTCGGTGGGGGAGCCGAACAGGTATTTGGGCAGGATGTGCGCGCCGCGGCGCATGGTGAGAAGGGTGCGGGCGGAGACGCGGGAGGTTTCCACGGCGATGTCGCACGCCGAGTTGCCGATGCCGAGGACGAGGACGCGCGTTCCCGTGAAGGGCTCTGGAGTGCGGTAGTGGTGGGAGTGCGTCTGGATGCCCGTGAAGGAGTCCGCTCCGGGCAGTGCCGGGCGCGGCATCCGTGGTTTCCAGTGGTGTCCGTTGGCGACGAGGACCGCGTCGTAGATCCCGGTGGTCACGGCGCCGTCGTCCCGCCGGCGGGCGGTGACCTCCCAGCTGCCGCCGGAGGACTTTTCCACGCCGGTCACCTCGGTGCGGAAGGCGATCGAGGGGCGTAGGTCGAAGTGGTCGACGAAAGCGTCGAAGTAGCGGGCGATGTCGAAGTGGCTCGGGTAGACCGGGTAAGTCTTCGACATGGGGAAGCACGCGTACTCCATCACCTGGCGGGAGGTGTTGATGTGGAGCGAGCGGTAGGCGGAGGACATGCCGTTGTCGTTGAGGTAGCGCCAGTTGCCGCCGACCTGCGACCCGCTCTCGTAGCAGTCGTAGGCGATGCCGCGTTCGGCGAGCACCTGGCAGGCGGCGATGCCGGAGGAGCCGGCTCCGATGACGCAGACACGTTCCATGCGGACCTCCCTTGTGACCACCCGGTCACGTGACCGGGTGGTCACAAGGTTCGTCCGGTGGTGAGGCGTTGTCAACGAGTCTGACTGTGCACCGAGTTGGCGCCAGCTGCCCCGCTGCACGGGCGTCGTCGGACTCATTGACAGGGATTCCCCGGTCGCACACTATGACCGGGCGGTCACGTGACCGCCCGGTCATAGTGTGGACGCGCGCCCTCGGCCGCAATGTGACCGCCCCGGGTCGGTCGCATGCGGGAGCCGTGATGCCCACCTCTTCACCACCGAAAGCCGCTTCACCCAGGAATGGCCCGCCGCCCGCCGCCCCGCCCGACGACGTCGACGTGCTCGTCATCGGCTCCGGATTCGGCGGGAGCGTCACAGCCCTGCGCCTGACCGAGAAGGGCTACCGCGTCGCCGTCCTGGAGGCCGGCCGCCGCTTCGCGGACGACGACTTCCCCCGTACCTCGTGGCGCGTGCGCGACTACCTCTTCGCCCCACGCCTCGGCTGTCGAGGCATCCTCCGTATGACCTTGCTGGGCAGGGTCCTGGTGCTCACCGGAGCGGGTGTCGGAGGCGGCTCCCTCGGCTACGCCAACACCCTCTACGACCCCCCGCCGCCGTTCTACGAGGGAACCCGCTGGGCGTCCATCACCGACTGGCGCACCGAACTCGCCCCGTACTACGACCAGGCCCGCCGCATGCTCGGTGTCACCCCGAACCCCCGCGTCACCCCCTCCGACCGCGTACTGAAGGACGCTGCGCGGGCTATGGGACGCGAAGACACCTTTCGCCCCACCCCCGTGGGCGTTCACTTCGGGCCGCCCGGAACCGCACCCGGAACGACCGTCCCCGACCCGTACTTCGGCGGCGCCGGGCCTGACCGCAGTGCCTGCCTGCACTGCGGGGCCTGCATGACGGGCTGCCGCCACAACGCCAAGAACACCCTGCCCAAGAACTACCTCGGCCTTGCCGAAGCCGCCGGCGCGACCGTCATCCCCGAACGCACCGTCACCGACTGCCGCCCGAACGGCGCCGGAACCGGCGCGCACCCCGGCTGGACAGTCACCTCCGTACGCACCGGACGCGCCCTGCGCCGCGACCCCCGCACCACCACCGCACGGCACGTCGTCTTCGCCGCCGGAGCCCTCGGCACCCAGCGCCTGCTGCACCGGCTACGCGCCGACGGCGCGCTGCCCCGCCTCTCCCCGCGCCTGGGCCACCTGACCCGGACGAACTCCGAGGCCATCTTGGCCGTGCGCTCCAAGGACCCTGACGCAGACTTCACCCACGGCGTGGCCATCACCTCCTCCGTGCAGCTGGACGACGACACCCACGTGGAGCCCGTCCGCTACGGCCCCGGCAGCAACCTCCTCGCTCTGCTGGGCGCGACGCTGACCGACCCGGTCCCCGGCCGCCCCCGGCTCATGGCCGGTCTCGCCGCGATGGCCGCGAACGCCCGCAGCCTGCCCGCCCTGCACCGCCCCCGCCGCTGGGCCACCCAGTCGGTGGTCCTGCTGGTGATGCAATCCGTGGACAACTCCCTCACCACCCATCTCCGCCGCGGCCTGCTCGGACCCCGCCTGACCAGCCGGCCCGGCGAGGGTGCGCCCAACCCCACCTGGATCCCGGCCGGCCACCGCCTGGCCCGCACCGCTGCCCGGCAGAACGACGCACTGGCCTGCGGGACCTGGGGCGACCTGCTCGACATACCCGCCACCGGCCACCTCATCGGCGGCTGCACCATCGCCGCCGACGCCGAGCACGGGGTCGTCGACCCCTACCACCGCGTCCACGGACACCCCGGGCTGCACATCATCGACGGCTCCACCATCTCGGCCAACCTCGGTGTGAACCCCTCCCTCACCATCACCGCCCTCGCCGAACGGGCCACAGCCCTGTGGCCCAACCACGGCGACGCCGACCCCCGCCCCCGGCCCGGCGCACCCTACCGCCGGGTGGACCCCGTCCCGCCGCGCCACCCCGCCGTCCCCGCGCATGCTCCCGCCGCACTGCGCCTGGGCCCCCGACCGCCCGAAGGGCAGGACACCGATGCCGACGTACCCGCCTGAACCCTGGCACCTCGCCGGCCAGATGTACCTCTCCCTGTGGCCCGTACCGCGCCGCGCCCTGCCGCCCCTGCCGCCGGGAGTGCGGCCCTTCACCCTCGCCGGCCGGGCCCTGATGGGCGCCGCCTGGGTCCTCTACGAGAACGACAGCGTCCTGCGCTACAACGAGGTCCTCTCGGCGGTCCTGGTCCGCGACGGCCTTCGGCCGCGGGTCACCATCACCGACATCTGGGTGGACAGCTCCCCGTCGATGGCCGGAGGACGCGAACTGTGGGGGATCCCGAAAGAGCTGGCCGCATTCGACGTCAGCCGGGACAAGGGCTTTGACGCCTCTGCCCGCACCGGATCCACGGCGCTGTGCACCGCGTCCTTCCGCTCCCTGACCAGCCTCCCGGGGCGGTGGCCGGTGGCCTACCGCGTCACCCAGCTCCTGGACGGACACCTCAAGACCAGCCCCGTGCGCAGCCGCAGCACCGTGGGCCTGGCCCGCGCGACCTGGCAGATCCCGCCAGGCAGCCCCCTGCGGCTCCCGGCAGACCGCCCACCGCTGCTCAGCCTCACCCTGCACGACTTCACCCTCAGCTTCGGCAGCCCCGCCCCGACCCCGTCCGCCCGCACCGTCTGAGCCGCCTCCCCGCCGGGCCGCCGCAGCCGCGCGGTGGCCCGGCGCCCTTCCCGAGGAGCCTGTATGACACCCACGCCCGATCCGCCAGCCACCCTCTGCGAGGCCTTCCAGTGGACCGTTGCCGCCCGGCCGCAGGAACCCGCCCTCCTCACTCTCGCGGGCACCGCGCTGACCTGGGCCCAGTACGCAGAACGCGTGGCCTCCGTCGCCGCAGCGCTGCGCCACCTCGGTGTCCGCCGGGGCGAGCCGGTGGCCCTGATGCTCACCAACCGGCCCGAGTTCCACGTCGCCGACTGCGCCGCCCTGCACCTGGGAGCTGTCCCGTTCTCCCTCTACAACAGCCTGCCCGCCGATCAGATACACGACCTGCTCGCCAACACCGCGGCCCGGCTGGTCGTCACCGAACGCCGCTTCCTGCCGGTACTCCACGCCGCCGCAGCCGGAACCTCAGTCCGGTACCTCGTGACCGTGGACCAGGTTGATCAAACACCGGAGGAGGGCGTCCTCACCCTCGAGGAAGCCGAGGCGAGGGCCCCCCGCCCCTTCGAACTCGCTGCCGCCTTGGACTGCGTGGGGCCCGACGATCTCGTGACCCTGATCCACACCTCGGGCACCACAGGCCGCCCCAAGGCCGTCGAAATCACCCACCGCGCCATGCTGAGCCAACTCTCGGGCAGCCAGCAGGTGTTGAAGGTCACCGACCAGGACAGCCACATCTCCTTCCTGCCCGCGGCCCACATCGCCGACCGGTGGGGCTCCCATTACACCAACCTCCTCTGCGGAACCCGTCTGACCTGCCTGGATGACATCACCCGGCTGTCCGAGGCGCTCGCCCTCGTGCGGCCGACGCTCTTCGGAGCCGTCCCCTCCGTCTGGCAGCGCATGCGCACCACGCTGGAAAGGGCCCTCGCCGAAGCCGACCCCGGGCTCCGCGCCCTCGCCGAGGAGGCCCTCGCCACCGGACGGCGCCACGCCCCCCGCCGGTGGAAGGGCGTCCTCACCCAGGCCGAGCGCAAGGAACTCGACGGGGCCGACGCCGTCCTCGCCGAACTGCGTCGCCGCGTCGGTCTTGACCGAGCCCGGGTCTGTATCACGGGGGCCGCGCCCGCACCTGAAGGTCTCCAGGAGTTCTTTCACGCCCTCGGGCTGCCGCTCACCGACGCCTGGGGAATGTCCGAGCTCAGCGGTATCGCCCTGATCGCCCCGCCCGGAATGCCGCGGCCCGGCACTGTGGGCCGGCCGGTCCCCGGCGCGGAGATCAGGATCGCCGACGACGGCGAACTCCTCGTACGGGCGCCCTTCCTGATGCGCGGATACCGCGGTGAGTCGGAGCTCACCGCGCGGACCATCGACGCGGCAGGCTGGCTGCACACCGGTGACCTCGCCGCCGTCGACGCCCAAGGAGACATCCGGATCATCGACCGGAAGAAGGACCTCATCATCAATACCGGAGGCCAGAACATGGCCCCCGCCCGCATCGAAGGGGTCCTGAGGGAATCCACGCCCCTGATCGCCCACGCCGTCGTCATCGGCGACGGCCGACCCTACAACGTCGCCCTCCTGGTCCCCGACCGGGAGGCAGTCACCGCTTGGGCCAGGCGAACGGGCATCGCAACGGCGGCGCCCTGGGACACCCGCGGCGCCGAACTCGCCGCCGCGTTCGCCGGGGCTGTCGCCGACGCCAACGCACGCCTTTCGCGAGCCGAGCGGATCCGCGTCCACGAGGTGATCGCCGACGAGTGGGCGCCCGGTGGACCGGAGCTCACCGTGACGCTGAAGGTCCGGCGGGCCGCCGTCACCGGCCGGTACGCCGACCTGGTCGAGACCTTGTACCGGCGCGGGGCGGCGGACCGGTGATCTCGGCCGGTCTCGCGCTGCTCGCAGCGTTCCAGATATGCCTCGCCGCGGCCGCCTGGCGCACTGGTGCGGCCGGCCGGCTCACCGGTGTCCTCGGCTATGCCCTGGCCTACGATTCCGCCGTCGTGGCCGCCGGCGCCATGCTGGGCGAGGGTCGGCTGCTGGAGAGTTTGAGCGCCGGCCGCTTCATCATCCACGTGTTGGGCACACCCCTCGTGCTGCCCTGCGCCGCCCTCGCCCTGCGGGCCGGCCGCGCCGCCCTCGGCGTGGCTTGGGCCACCGCCGGCGCTCTGGCCGTGCTCGGCGCGGCCACTACCCTGCCGGGCCTGGATCTGCGGCCCCGCAGCTGGGCCGACACCCTGCGCTATGCGGACGCCGATCCCGACGGATTCCCTGTTGCGGCCGTCCTCGCAATCGTGGTGCTCCTGCTGATCGGCATCGCCGCGTGGGTGAGCCGGGGAACACCTTGGATAGCGCTTGGCGCTCTCGCCGTGTTCGCTGCCTCGGCCGCCGCCTTCGCGGCGCCGCCGCTGGGAAACCTTGGCGAAGCGTTCATGCTGGCCGGACTGCTCGTTGGCATGAGGCGGCTGATGGCGCAGCCCAGCGACAGCTGGCGAGTTGTTCCGCCAGAGTGAACGACGTTTCACTGAAAGAAACGTCTCGGCTATTGGCGTGTACGTGTCAGCATGCTGAACTGTCGTACAGCGTTTCCCTCTCCGATACCCCCATAGGAGGGCACTTCCGTGTTGCGCAGTCTCATGCGCGCCGTCCCAGCCATCATGCTGGCCGTCGCCGCCACCCTGACCGCCCCCACCGCCCTGGCGGTCCCCGCCGCCCCCGCCATCGCGGCCGACCCCGCCGCGCCGGGGGCTTACCCCGTCGCCTACGCCGACCTCACCGTCTCCGCCTCCGGCCGTTCCTACAGCGCCCGCGTCTGGTATCCCGGCACGACCGCCGGCGCCAACGCCCCCGTCGCCCAAGGCCTCCACCCCGGCCTCGCCTTCGGACACGGCTTCTTCCAGGACATCTCCAAGTACGAGAGCACCCTGCGCCACTACGCCTCGTGGGGCCTCATCACGGTCACCCCCAAGTCCCAGGGTGGCATCTCACCCAGCCACAGCGGATTCGCCGACGACCTCAACGCCGGCCTGACCTGGCTGACCACCCAGAACTCCACCACCGGATCCCGCTTCGCGGGCGCCGTCGACACCAGCCGCTACGCCCTGTCCGGCCACTCCATGGGCGGCGGCGCGGCCCTGCTCGCCGCATCCCGCAACCCGGCAGTCAAATCCGTCAGCACGCTCGCCGCCGCCGAGACCAACCCCTCCGCGGTCACGGCCTCCGCCGCCCTCACCATCCCGGCCCAGTACGTCGGCGGCAGCAAGGACACCGTCGCAGGAGTCGACGGCCACCAACGCAAGATGTACAACGCGAAGCCCGCCCCGACGCAGTTGCGCGTCATCACCGGCGGATTCCATTGCGGCTTCACAGACAGCGGCGGCTTCGGCTGCGACAGCGGCTCGGTCACCCGCGCCGAACAGCAACGCCTCACCCGCGCGGTGACCACCACGTACCTGCTCTACACGCTCGGCCTCGACACCTCCCTCCGGGACCAGGTGTGGGGCGCCGCCGCGCAGAACCTGCCCGGAGTCGTGTACACGGCAAGGCCCTGACCCCACCTCGCTGATCCGCCCGCCCGGAGGAGCACCGTGAGCGAAGCCGCCCCTCATCTCGACCCCGATCGTGAGCTGCGCGCGTTCACCGTGTTCCCCGGGCGGCCCCCGGTCACCGTCCGGCGCGGCGATCCCGCGCCGTTCGGATGGTGGCCGGCCGTCTGCATCGCCCTCGTCGCGGCGATCGACCGTATCGAGTACAACCTCCTCGCCGGCGCCCTGCCCAAGATCCAGGAGGAGTTCGGCTTCGGCGACGCCGCCGGCGGCGCCATCGCCACCGCCGGATCGCTCGCCGCCGTGATCCTGCTGCTCCCGGCCGGCCGGCTCGCCGACACCGCCCGCCGCAACTGGACCATCGCCGGCGTCGTGGCGGTCTGGTCGCTGCTCACGGTCGGAACCGGGCTGGCCGGCAGCTTTCTCACCCTCTTCACCGTCCGCATGTTCCTCGGGGCCGCCGGACAGCTCTACAACCCGTCCGCCTCCAGCCTCCTCGCCGACTTCTACCCCGGCCCCGGCCGCACCCGCGCCTTCGGGTACGAGCGCATGGCCTATTTCGGTGGCCTGCCCATAGGCGTCATCGCCGGCGGCGCCCTCGCCGAGACCGTCGGCTGGCGCACCGGATTCCTCCTCGTCGCCGTGCCCGGCCTTGTCGTCGCCGTCCTCGTCCTCACACTGCGCGAACCGGACCGCGGCACCGGCGACCGTCTCACCCTGTGGTACCGGCGGGATGGCGGGGCCCCGGCCCCTCCGGCCGGTACGGAACGCCGTGCCGACTCCCCGACGCCGCCACCCCTGCGCACCCAGCTGCGCGAACTGCTGCGGATCCGCACCCTGCGCACGGTCGTCACCGGCCTGAGCATCCTCATCTTCGGCCTGGGCGGTCTCTTCTACTGGATGCCCTCCTACTACAACCGCTTCTTCGGCCTGGGCGAGGCCGAGGCCGCCGCCGTGGCGGGCGGCAGCGGGCTGGTCGGCATCGTCGCGGGGATCGTGACGGGCAGCTGGCTCGGCGACCGCGAACGGGGCCCGCGCAAAGGCCGCCGCATCGCCATCGGCGGCGCCGGTCTGCTGTTCGGCACCTTCGCCCTGGCCGGAGCCGTCGCGCTGCCGGTCCTCGTGCCACAGGCCCTGTGCTTCACCCTCGCCAACTTCGGATTTGCCGCCGCGCTGGCCAACCTCACTGCCGCGAACGCCGACGTCGTCGCGGCCGAGCGCCGGGGTCTCGGCTTCGCCGTCCTGCAACTCCTCGTCACCCTCGGCGGATCGCTCGGTCCCTGGCTCATAGGCCTGGCCTCCGACGCCACCGGATCGCTGCGCACGGCCTTCCTGGCGGTGCTGCTGCCCCTGCTCGTCGGATCCGTGGTCGTCCTGCGCGGCCGGGGCTCCTACGACGCGGACGCGGCTGAGGCGGCCCGCCGCTCGGCCTGAACCGGAACCGGAACCACCTTCACGTGCGGAGGTCTCGCTCAGCTATTTACAGGAAGCAATGTTCCGTCTAGAGAAACAAAACTCACGCCAATGACAGCGAAGAAGATCGGATCACTGATGGCACACACCCCGCACCGCGCGCCGCGCAGCGTCAGCCGCGCCATCGCGGCAGGCCTGCTCGGATTCGCCCTGCTGACCGCCTCGGGCACCGCGGCCGCCGCCGAGACCCCCGAGAACCCCACCCCCGTCCCCACGCTCGCCTACACGGCCTCGGTCGGAGCGGACGTGGCCGACGTCTACTACCCCGAGACCGGCAGCCTGCTTCCGGTCGTGCTGCTCCAGCAGGGCGCCAACGTCGACAAGAGTCACTACGAGGGATACGCCCGCACCGTCGCGGCGTTCGGCTTCGTCGTGGTGGTGCCCAATCACCTCCGGTCCGTGTTCGGCGTCCCCGGCCTGTGGGCCTCAGCCGACCAGGGCCTGACCACCGTCGCCTGGTCGAAGGCCGAGAACGCCCGGGCCGGCAGCCCCCTCGCCGGCCGAATGGAGCCGACGACCTTCGCACTCCTCGGCCACTCCTTCGGCGGCGCCGCGGGTGTCGCCACCGTCCAGGGCCAGTGCGCGCCGCCGTTCTGCTTCGGCCTCCCGCCGGGCGCGGTCAAGCCCGCCGAACTCAAGGCGGCCGCCTTCTTCGGCACCAACAACGCCCCGCCCGGCGGCGGTCCGGTCGCCCCGGTCAACAACACCGTACCGGTGGCGCTGATCCAGGGCTCCGCCGACGGCGTGGCCGCCCCCGCGGCCGCGCAGGCCACGTACGAGGCCCTCCTGGGCAAGCCGAAGGCGCTCGTCACCGTGGCCGGCGTCAATCACTACGGCATCACCAACGTGCAGAACCCGCCCGGCGCCGCCCCCGATCCCTCGGCCCAGTCCATCGACCAGATCGACGGTATCCGTACGTCGGCCCGCTGGGCGGCGCTGTTCCTGAAGGCCTCGCTGGGCGACGCCTTCGCCCGCTCCTACGTCCGCTACTGGGGGGACGCCGCGGACCCCGCGGTCACCGTCCAGCAGGCCTACTGAGCCCCACCGCACGCCAAGAGGCGGCGTCCGCCCGGTCCACCGCCGGCGGGCGCCGCCTCTTGGCGTGCGGGGCGCGGCTCAGCCGTGCCGCAGCCGGATCAGCACACGCAGGACGGGGCGCTTCCACCACGGCGAGCGCAGCCGGGTCAGGCCGGACCCGGTCAGGTGCGCGCGGCGTACGGTCACGGCCTGGGCCGAGGTGAACTCCCGCAGCCCCTCCCGCCCGTGCACCCGGCCGAAGCCGCTCGCGCCGTTGCCGCCGAACGGCAGGCCGGGAATGCCGCCGAAGGTCAGGACGCCGTTCACCGACACCATGCCCGCCCGCAGGCGCGCGGCGACCGACTCGTCCGCCGAGCGGGAGAAGACGGCGGCGCCCAGCGCCTGCGGGACGGCGTTGGCGAGCGTGAGGCCCTCGTCCAGATCCCGTACCAGCCGTACCACCGCCACCGGCCCGAAGGTCTCCTCCTGTACCGCGGGCCGGCCCTCGGGGACATCGGTCAGCACCAGGGGATCGACAACCCCGGACGTGCGGAACGACTCGGGGCCGCCGAAGAGGAAACGGCCGCCGTGGGCCGTCGCGTCCTCGACGTGGACGCGCACCACCTTCTCCTGCTCTCCGGTCGTCAGACGGCCGTAGTGGAGTCCGGCGCGCACCGGCGCCAGTTCCGCCGTCAGCGCCGCGAGGAACTCCTCGCCGACCGCCCGGGCCACGTAGATCCGCTCCACCCCGGCGCAGGTCTGCCCGGCGTTGGAGAAGGCGCCCCACACGGCGGCCCGGGCCGCGGCCCGTACGTCCGCGTCCGCGGCCACGATCAGCGCGTCGTTGCCGCCGCACTCCAGCACCACCGGCGTGAGGGAGTCGGCGCAGGCGGCCATCACGGCCCGGCCGGTCCGCGTCGAACCGATGAAGGCGACCTTGTCCACGCCCGCCCGGCACAGTGCCTCCCCGGCCCGCGCCCCTCCGGTCAGCAGCCGCAGGGTGCCCGCCGACCCCGGGTTGGCCCGTTCGAAGGCGTCGACCAGCGCCCGCCCGGTCTCCGTCGTGTGCTCGCTCGGTTTGAACACCGCGGCGTTCCCCGCCGCCAGTACGCCGGCCAGCACGCCCAGCGGTGTCAGGGCCGGGTAGTTCCACGGGCCGATCACGCCGACGACCCCCAGCGGCCGGCGCTCCACCCGCGCCCGGTGCTCCGCGGCAAGCAGCCCCGGCGACACCCTGCGCGGGCGCAGGGTCCGGCGCGCGCGGCGGGCGGTCCAGGCCAGGTGTTCCAGACCGACCAGCAGTTCGAGTTCCGCGTCGGCCGCCGGTTTGCCGGTCTCCTCCCGGATGGTGGCGACGAGAGCGGCCCGCGAGCGCGCCAGCTCGGCGGCCCACCGGCGCAGCCGGTGCTCCCGCTCGCCGAAGGTGAGCGCGCTCCAGTCGGCCGCGGCCTCGCGGGACCGCGCCGTCATCCGGTCGACCTGTGATGCGTTCATGGTGATTTCAGCTCCCTGGCCGGGCGGCGGGCATGGGTGACCCCCGGGCGCCGCGCCGCGGCCGGCCCCCGGGGGCTGTGCGGACGCGCCGTCAGTGCTCGCGCAGTAGCGTGCCGAAACCGTGCAGCGTGTCACGGCAGCCGTTGTCCCGCAGCGCCATCCACCACGTGGCGGCGTTGATGGCGATAACGGGCAGGCCGAGCCAGCGTTCCGCCTCGTCCGCGAGTGAGACCATCGACAGGTTCGTCCCGCACTGCACGATCGCCTCGACGCCCGGCAGTGCCGCCAACTGCGCGAGGGCGGTGCGTAGTTCGGCCTCCGGTACATGGGCGATGGACACGGCCGTCGGGCAGCGCAGGCCCTTGATGCCCGCCACCTCGAAGCCCAGCTCGGTGAAGAACCGGTCGACGTTGGCGTCGCCGACCGGCTGGTACGGGGTCACCACGGCGATGCGCCGTGCCCCGAAGAGGCGCAGGGCCCGCTCGCAGGCCTCGGCGCCGGTGGCCACCTGGAGGCCGGTGATGTCGTGGATCTGCTGGACGAAGGCCCGGTTGCCCTCGACGCCGCCCCAGAAGGTCTCCGCGCTCATGCCCATGACCATGTACTCCGGCTCGCAGGTCAGCACCCGCTCGCAGGCTGCGCCGATTTCGTCGCGGATCTGCTCCAGCAGCCGTTCCATGCCGGAGTCCTCGGCCATGTTCTGATCGCGGATGTGGATGCGCGAGAAGTGCGCCGTCACACCCGGTACGGACATGCGGGAGAAGTCGGGTTCGACGATGGTGTTGGTGCTGGGGGCGATCACGCCGAACTTGCGCCGCCAGCCGAGACTGTCCGTCATTCACGCCGCCGATCGGGTCGGGGTGGTGGGGGATGGGGGGAGAGCGCGGCGGTGGCGTTTGGCCAGCCGCCACGCGAGCAGGGCGAAGGCCCCCTGGGTAAGGGTGTTCGCCGACTGCTCCACCCACTGCAGAGCCACGCTCTGGTCGGGACGGGCCGCCAGCGGCCCCAGTACGTACATGCCGGTGAGCCAGAGTCCGCCCGCCGTCGCCGCCGCGGTATCCCCGTGGGAGCGGGCGAGCAGGATGAGCCGGACGCCGCAGACGGTGACGGCCACGACGGTCAGCACCATCAGCGGCGCCGTCGACCCAAGGAGCAGCCCCGCCGCGCCGGCGGCCAGCCAGACCGCGGCGAACCCCCACAGCGGCGGAGGCGTCCGGCCGGCCGCCGGCTCGCGTCCGTTCGCGGGCAGCGTGAGCAGCGCGTGGGCGAGCAGCAGGAACCCGGCCGACAGGCACGGGAACAGCGCCTTGTTCATGACCTGGACGTTGGGACCGTCCAAGGCCACCACGAGCTTCCAGGTGGCTTTCGAGAGTCCGCCGAGGAGGACCAGCGCCGTCCCCGCCGCTGCGATCCGGCCGGTGCGCACGGCGTGGCCGCGCAGCGGCCTGACCAGCAGGGCGGCCCCGACACCCGTCAGGAGGACCGGGACGAAGTCCTCCACCGCGAGCGACAGTGGATAGTCCAGGGCCGCGTTCACGAAGTCCCCTCCTGCTCCTGCGCGGCCGACGATGCCTCGGGCAGCGCCTCCGGCAGGACCGACCGCTTGCGCAGCGCGGCCGCGGCGAAGCGCCCGGCCGCCTTGCGGCGCGTCAGCCACGCCACCCGGCAGCCGTTGGCCGTACGGTCGGCCAGCACGCGGTCCGCCAGCCACGGGGTGACCGTCTCCACCCGGTCTGCCAGGATGTTGAGCACGGCCCGCGCCTTCGCGTACTCGTCCGGGGTGTAGTCGTGCAGCAGCAGGTCGGTGACCACGATCCCGGGCGACAGCAGCAGCGCCCGGACGTCGTGGGGGCGGGCGTTAGCCTCCTTGCGGAGGTCGGCCGCCAGGGCGCCGGTGAGGTAGCTGACGGCGCGCTTGCTCGCCCCGTACACGCTGAGCCCGGGCATGATCCGCCCGTCGGAACCGAAGCCCTCCATGTTCCACACGCGGCCGCTGCCCTGGCGCAGGAAGCGCTCCGCCGCGACGGCGCTGCCGTTGACGACGCCGCGCAGATTGACCGCCGTCACGCCGTCGGCCTCGTGCGGGCCGAGGCTCCACAGCGGTCTGCGCGCCGTGGTCGCCCCGGCGTTGTTGATCCACACGTCGACCCGGCCGAAGGCCCCCTCGGCCGCCGTCCACAGGCCGGCCACTTGGTCCCGATCGGTCACGTCCGCCACATGGCCGACTGCGTGCGCCCCGCCCCCGAGGCTCTTGAGTGCGGCCTCCACGCCCGCCGCGTTCCGCCCGCAGACGGCGACCCGGCAGCCGCGGGCGAGGAACGCCCGGGCCAGCCCGTGCCCGATGCCGCGGGTACCGCCGGTGATCACCACGGTCGAGGTCATGACGCGGGCTCCCAGTCCAGTACCCCGTGCAGGACCGCGGACAGCGCGTTCCCGCCGAACAGCTCGTACGTCACGGCCATCCGCCCGCCCGCCGCCATCGCGGGGCGCGCGTCGAGAACGAACTCTCGCCCGCGCACGCGGTGCACGTCCCCGCCGGTGAAGTGCCACAGCGGGAAGTTGGCCCGGCCGAACGCCTGCGCGTTGCCCCAGGCATCCGGGCCCTCCCAGAACTCGCGGGTGCCGTCCCGCCGGCGTTCCACCGTGAAGGACCGGTCCAGGCCGGCCCCGCGCCAGGTGACGTGATGCCGCGCGCGCAGCAGGTCCACGGGTCGTACGGCGATCTCCACCTCGACGTCCCCGAGGTGCTTCTGCTCCGCGCTCCACAGCTCGCACGAGCCCGTGAAGCTGCCGGGCCGTTTCGTGGGCAGGATCCACGGCACCGGCCCAGCGTCCGTCTCGGCCGCCACGTGTCGCGCGACGTGTGCGCGGGTGGCCTCGTTGTCGTCGTGGTCGGCGGTGCGGACGTACACGCCGTTGAAGCAGCCGATCACGGTCCAGCCTTGGTAAAGCACCGAGGAGTAGACCTGGGTCAGCCCGTCCGGCAGGACGTGGTTCCAGGTGTTGAGGGCCACCTGCCAGCCGGGCCCGTAGTAGTGGGCGTCGACGAAGGAGCCGTAGGGCTGCCCGCTGCCGTGGAAGTCGGGCCCGGTGTAGAGGCGGTTGTCGTCGGCGTCGGTCACCGCGAAGGCGAACGGCGCGGCGAGCTGGAAACGGCCGGCGAGCGGGCCGCCCTGCAGGAGGCCGCCGTCCATCCGGTAGACGGTCTCCCCGTCGGTGAACTCGGAGGAGCGGCGGATGTCCTCGTACCCGCACCAGGTGCCCTGTGCGTCGAACAGCGAGGGCCGGCCGTGCCATTCCCCCGCGATGCGCTGCTGCCACTCGCTCGGCTCGGGCCTGGAGACGTCGCTCATGCCCCTGCCTCCTCGGCCGGCAGTCTGCCGGTGGTCAGCAGCCCGCGCAGGCCGTCGGTGGCGGCCGTCCCCAGCAGCCGGTCCACCTGTGCCCAGACGGGGTCGATCTCCCGGCTGAACAGGGCTTGGCGCAGCCGCCGGTCGCGTACCGCCGCGTCGCCCTCCTTGGCCTCGCCGGCGGCGCCGGCCGGGAAGGTGCGGGTGAGTTCCAGCCAGTGCCGCAGGTACGCCTCGGCGACGGGGGTGATGGCCCGCAGTGCGGCCTCGTCGGCGCGGTGGACGAGCATCCACGGCGACATCAGGGAGCGCTGGCGGGGGCTGATCGCCGCCGGGGCGAGTCCCGGTATCTCCGAGGCCCGGGCGAACGGCGCCGTGAGCGGCCCGTACACGAGGTCCGCGTACGCGGGGCTCACGGCGAGGTCGACGCGCTGGACCAGGTCCAGGTGGAAGGCGTACCCGCCGCCCGCCTGGACGGAGTCGAGGGTGAAGTGCGGCAGCGGGGAGTCCGCGGCGCCGAAGGCGAACACCATGTGGCTGTCGAGGCCGAAGGCGGGCACGACCAGGGAGACGGTGACGACCGCGTCGACCCCGCCCTGGCCCCCGCCGCGGAAGTACCGTACGGAGCCCACCGGATCGGGGGTCGCCGGGTTGGTCAGCGCGGCCCAGGGCGTGGGCCGCTCTTCGAGCGCCGTCCCGGCCAACAGCGCGTCCAGGACGGTTCGGGACAGCCGGGCGGCGGGGGTCGCGCCGTCCGGGGCGGCGTCGGGTGCGGGTGCTGAGGACGTCATGCGACTACTCCTTCTCACTGGCCGGTGCCGGGGACTGGGCCCCTTCGACCGTCGGGTGGAATCCCTGGGCCTTCTGCTCCCAGGCGCGGGCCAGCTCGGGGACCGCGCGCCGGCCGGGGGAGGCGATCACGGTGGCGCTGCGCGCCGGGACGTCGCCGATGATGCGGTCGGCGTCGCTCACCGCCCAGCCCTTGGCGGCGAGCTCCTGGCGACGCCTGCGGTAGGCGACGGAGATCATGTCTGAGCGCAGGTGCAGCTCGGCTCCGAGGTCGGCGGGCAGCAGCTCGGGGCGGGTCCCGTCCACGACCGGGGCGTCCTGGTCGAAGATCCCCAGGACCCGCTTGCGGGCGTTGTTGTCCGCCCAGCCACCGGTGAAGAAGTCGCGCAGCGCCACCCACTTCACCAGGGTGGTGGTCTCGTCCACGGGGATGTTGGTGTCGTAGATGATCATGTTGCCGAGCGGTAGCCGCACATGCAGTTTGATCATGTTGGGCAGCATCCAGCCCGCCGTGGTCACCACCGGCGGCCGGTCCTTGCCCCGGGACCTGTGGTCCGTGTACAGCTTGGCCCACAGCCCCTTGGCGGCGGGCGGGTTCAGGGCCACGGTGGCGAAGGCCGACCACTCGTCGGGCTGCTCGACCGTGTACTCCTCGACCTCCGGCCGGTCCGGGTTGCCGAAGGCGCCCGCGTGCACGAATGGGGTGTGCGCGATGTCGCAGCCGTTCTCCAGGATCCGCTCGTAGTTGGAGTGCCACAGGTATTCGCCGGTCACCGCCTTGAACCGGCCGCCGTCCTGGACCAGGTCGTCGAACTCGGGCCAGTACGGGATCGGCGGCCGCTCCTCCTCGGGTAGATCGCCCAGGAACACCCAGACGAATCCGTACCTCTCCTGCACGGGGTACGAGTCGACCCGTGCCTTCTTCGGGATGCCACGGCCCGGCTGGTTTGCGGGAATCGTGGTGCAGGCGCCGGCGGGGTCGAAACGCCAGCCGTGGTAAGGGCACACCACGCAGTCGTCCTTGAGAGTGCCCGCCGACAGCGCGGCCCCGCGGTGCGCGCAGAGGTCCGACAGCGCGACCGGATTCCCGGCCGCGGTGCGGTACAGCACGAGGGACTGGCCGAGGCAGACGACCTTCAGCGGCTTGCGGACGACACG
Organism: Streptomyces sp. G-G2; assembly: GCF_030063135.1. Taxonomy (GTDB): domain Bacteria; phylum Actinomycetota; class Actinomycetes; order Streptomycetales; family Streptomycetaceae; genus Streptomyces. The sequence goes on along the minus strand of NZ_JASISO010000016.1, from coordinate 93,647 downwards.
GTCGCAGAACTCGACCGCGTACCAGAAATTCTTGAGCATCGGATGGGCACCTCGCGCTCCGCTAGCGTTTCGACAAGGAAATGAGGAGTGGACATCAGCGGCGCAGCACGGAGACCAGTCCCGGATGCGGCGGCGCCAGCAGCGCGCCGTAGGCCCTGGTGTCCGCGGGGGACGGCCGCTCAGGGAGGGTCGCCGCGCAGAACGCGGCCGCGAGGCGGCCGATGAGGGCGCGCGCCTGGTCCCCGCCCGCCTGCGGCGCCTCCAGGAAGCTCCGGGCGCTGGTCGCGTCCACGGGATCGCAGATCGTGAAGTGGCCCGCCCCGGCGATCTTGACCCAGGCGTGCGCGCCGCCGGCGTCGGTCAGGGCGTCGTGGAAGGTGCGGGCGACGGGGTCGGCGATGGCGGCCGGGGCCGCTCCGTACCGGTCAGTGCTCGCGGCGACCACCCCGTCGTGCTCGCCGGACATCAGCAGGACCGGAACCTCCGCGCCCACCGGCAGGACCGTCCCCGGCGGATGGCCGAGGGCCGCCGCCACCAGCGTGTGGGCGCTGTACGTGAACACCCCGCGCAGCCCCGGTACGTGGGCGGCAGACTGCAGCGCCACTGTGCCGCCGGCCGAGTGGCCGCCCACCACCACCCGATCCACGTCCAGCAGCCCCGCCAGCGGGGAGGCGGGGGCCCGTTCGGCCAGGGCGGCGAGCACCGCGCCGATCAACGGCGTCGTCGCCCGGCTGCCGAACGCGCCCGGGCCGCAGGCCTCCAGGTCGATGCCCGGCGTCACTCCGTGGCTCCCGCCGAACAACTCCCCGACCAGTTCGGGCGTCACCACGACGAAGCCTCGGCCGGCCAGCAGTACGGCGAGCCACCGGTAGGAGTCGGTGGGCACGTTGATGCCGGGCAGCAGCACGACGACCGGGAACGGGCCGCTCCCGGCGTCGGCCGCGACCACCCCGGTCAGCCGCTCGGCGTCGGACCCGGTGGCGCGGGCGGGGTAGAAGACCCGCAGGTGCGCGGTGTCGAAAGGCTCCTTGAGACCGGGCACCCGGCAGGCCCACCAGAGGGAACGGACCTCGTTCACGAGGGCCTCGGCAGGCCGCGGTCGCCGCCCCACAGGGCCCGTACCAGCCGGTCGGTCATCCGCTCGCCGAAGTACCGTACGGCCATCACGTTCGCCGGGTCACGCTCCACGATGTTGCGGCGGACCGCCAGGTCGGCGCCGGCCAGCTCCTCGCGCTCCCCGGCCGGCACCGCCTCCGCCTCCTCCACCCAGGCGAGCCAGCGGTCGACGTGCTCGTGCAGCAGGCGGCGGACCAGCTCGATGTGCCGCGCGTCGCGGGGCATGGAGTAGCAGTAGGCGGTAGGGGAGAGGCTGCCGCGGATGAACCCGGAGCGGCTGGTGAACCACGACAGGTCCTTGTACTCCTCGCGTACCGCGAGCCACTCCTCCTCGGCGGGGGCGTAGTAGCGGTCGTAGTAGTCGCCGTCGGCCACCAGGCTGGCACGCGGCACAGAGTCGAGGTAGAACCAGCCACCGGGCCAGCACAGCAGGGCGATCCCCAGGTGCGGGACACGGACCTGCGGGCCCAGCCAGACGGTGAGGTGGAGGTTGACGAAACCGTGCTCGGGGTCGCCGACCCAGGAGTGGATCATCCAGTCCACCTCCGGGCCGCTGAAGCCGGCCAGCGAGCCCCGCGGGCCGCCGGTCTCACCGAAGGACTCCAGTTCCTCGGTGGAGGGGTCCCGGTGCAGTTCGAAACGGGCCGCGATCTTCTTCTTGAGCTCGCCCAGCAGCTCCTGCCACTGCACGAAGGTCTCGGTCACATCGGTGGCCGGGGCCTCGTCCGTCATGTCCTGTACAGCCTTGAGTGTCTCTGACACGTCGCTCCTTCACTGACCGGGTAGGGGGTGGGGAACGGGGCTCGGGCCCGGGGCGGGAGGCCGCGGAGACACCAGGGCGTTGGCCAGCTTCCAGGGGCGGCCGTCGACCAGGTCCGTACCGCGCGACACCAGCCGCCTCTCGGCCTGGCGGGGGCGGACCGGGGCGAGGGTGAGGCCGGGGCCGGCAGCCGTGGTGGCGGGCGTGCTGATGGTGCCGTCGAAGGGGCTTTCCCGGGAGCGCCACAGGCCGAACTCCACGGGCAGGGCGTGAATGGCGCCGGCGTCGTGGCCTGCGGTGACGAGGTTGATCCGGTTCTCTGCCGCCCGCTCGGGCAGACCGAGGGCAGTCTCCCAGGGCTCGGCCGTGCCGAGGCAGACCGCCGCGGTGTCCACTCCCATAAGCGCTGCGAGGCGGAGCGTCTCCGGCTGGGCGGCGTCATCGCCCAGGACGACCGCGACCCGGCCCCAGGGCGTGTCGTGGGTGAGCAGCGCCTCCGCTTCACCCGCGCGGGCCCAGCCGTCGTGCCGCCTGCTCTCGTGCAGCTGGCGCTGGGTCAGCACCGGCCCATCGCGGTCGAGCAGCACGGCGCCATGACCGTCTGGCAGCGGGATCGTACAGGCGAGGTATGCCGGACTGCCCTCCAGCGCGGCGCGCAGGGCCAGCAGGACGGCCTGGCCCTCCTCGGTATCCGGCCGCCGCGGGCTGGTGCGAACGCCGCTGGGGTGCCAGAACAGTTCGGGCAGCACGATCAGCGCCGCGCCGCGTCCCGCGGCCTGGCGGGCCAGTCGCGCGGCGTCCGCGACGGCGGCGGGGCCGCTGCCGGACGGCCGGACGACCGCGGCTCCGACCTGCTCGGCGCGGGTCCCGGTGAAGGTGGGGGCGGGGGCGGGCGGGGAGGCGATCGGCAGGTAGAGGTCGGGCCGGCGCACCGCGAACGCGTCCGTGCCGTCCGTCCGGCGCTTGTCGGCGGCCGCGGCCGGCTGGATGTCGGCGACCACAACAGCCTCCCCGCGCCGGGGACCCTTGGCGACGACCGTGCCGTCGGGGGCGACGATCTGGCTCTCGCCTGCCCCGTCCAGGGCCTCGGGCGGCACCCCCATGGCGGCGCTTATCGCGTCGATCCGGTCGGCTGGGAGCAGCGGGCCGACCTTGTTGGCCGCGATGACCCACACCCGGTTCTCCGCGGCGCGTACCGGGATGTGGAGCGCCGCCTCGTCGAGGGCAAAGGAGTTGAGGCTGTTGAGCAGCAGGTGCGCCCCGCGCAGGGCGAGCCCCCGGCACACCTCGTGGATCACTCCTTCCATGCACGAGTACAGCCCGACGGGCCCCAGGGCGGTGGCGATGACCGGTCCGGCCTCGATGGCGGGGTCCAGATGGTCGTTCTCACTTCCCATCAGGACCTGTTTCTCCGCCGTTCCGGTCAGAGCGCCGTCCGGTCCGTAGAGCATGCTGGCCGCCGTGATGCGCTCAGCGCCAGGGCTCCCGGAGGCCAGCGTGACGTGGATCTTGACGTAGACGCCGTGGCGGGCGGCGTGTTCGGCCACCGGCGCCAGGAAGTCGTCCCCCGGCCGACAGGCTGCGGCCAAGGCCTGCTGCCGGTCGTCGTACCAGGAGAGGTGATTGCAGAACTCCGGCAGGACCACGAGAATCGCGCCTTGCTCCGCCGCGGCGTCGATCATCCTGAGACAGGCGGCCAGATTGGCCCTCCGGTCCCGGCCCACGGCGAACTGGGCGGCCGCGACGCGGAACGTGCGCGCTTCGTCCATGGTGAACTCCATTGGTTCCTCTAGCGGAACAGCGTTTCCCAAACATACACTCGGTGGCCCCACCGCGACAGGGGAAGCGACATCGACCCGAAGGAGCAAGTGCCTTGCTGGTGCACGTCGTTCTGATGCGATTCACCGATCCCGCCCGCGCCCCGGAGGCCGCTGAAAGGCTGCGGAGCCTCGACGTCACCGGCTCCGACGTCTCCTACGACCTCGTCCTCACCACCTGCCACGAGGACGCCGGCGAGCTCGCGGCCTACCAGCGGCACCCCGAACACCAGGCGCTGGCAGCATGGCTGACCCCGCTGCTCGCCCAACGCGCCGTCGTCGACCACCTGGAACCGGCACGGCGTCAAGTTCCGGGACCGCCGACCGGATAGGCCCCCGGCGCCATGCCCCCGCCCCCTGTCCGGAAGGCGGCCGGTGCGTGTGTGAGCACCGGCTGTACGTACTCCATCAGCCCCTCGGCACCGTACTCGCGGCCGTGTCCGCTGCCCTTGACCCCGCCGAAGGCGGCGCGCAGCGCCATCCCCGTCCGGTTGTGGGTGTTCACAAAGCGGAAGCCCGCGTCGAGCCGGGCCGCCAGCGCGAAGGCCCGTGGCTCGTCGGCGCTCCACACGGATGCCGCCAGGCCGTACGGTCCGGCGTTGACTCGGTCGACGAGCTCGTCCTCGTCCTCGTAGGCCAGAACGGGGAGAGCCGGGCCGAACTGCTCCTCGCACACCAGCGGCGCGTCCTCCCTGAGCCCCAGCAGCAGCGTGGGACGCACGAAGTGTCCGCCGGAGAGGTCCGTACCCGGCTGTACGGTCCCCAGCTCGACGGCGCTGCCGCCGCGCGCCCGGGCGTCGGCGATCAGCCCGCGGACCCGGTCCGCGGACGCCGCGGAGATCACCGGCCCCACGGTGGTGCGGGCGGCCAGCGGGTCCCCCAGCCGCAGTACGCGTCCGGCCGCCGCCACGTACCGCTCCACGAAGGAGTCCAGCCCGGCTCGCGGCGCGTAGATCCGCTTGGCGGCCATGCACACCTGACCGGCCGTCGCGAAACTCGCCAGGACCAGCCGGTCCATGTCCGTGTCCGTCAGCGTGGCGTCGTCCAGCAGCACAGCGGCGTCGTTTCCGCCGAGCTCCATCGTGGCCGGTGTCAGCGCCCGCGCGGCGGCCGCGCCGACCGCCCGGCCCGCCACCGCCCCGCCGGTGAAGGACAGCTTGCCCACAGCCGGATGGCCGGCCAGCCGCAGCGCGGCCTCCGCGTGTCCGTGGCATACCCGCACCGCGTCCGGCGGAAGTTCGCGGGCGGCGCCCTCCAGGAACGCCGAGACGGCCAGTGGGGCCAGCGGCGACGGCTTGACGACCACCGTGTTGCCCGCGGCGAGCGCGGGGGCGAGCTTGACGGCGGTCAGGATCACCGGGGCGTTCCACGGGGTGAGCGCGGCGACCACCCCGTACGGCCGGAAGTCGCGCTCCAGCCGGCCCTGGGCGTCGTCGACCGTGCGCCGCACCAGCAGCGGCGGAGCGTGCTCGGCATACCAGCGCAGCACGGCGCAGGCATAGCCCACCTCGCCCCGGCAGTCGGCGAGCGGCTTGCCGGACTCCCGCGCCAGCAAAGCCGCGAGGTCCCCGGTGGAGGCCTCCAGTCCGGCGGCTATCCGGGTCAGCGCCGCCGACCGGTCCGAGCCGGCCGTCCGGGCCCAGCCGGGCGCCGCGGCGGCCGCGGCCTCAACGGCGGCGTCCACCTCCGCTTCGCTGTGGAGCCGCACGCTCCCCACGGGGCGCGCCGTGCACGCCGGATTCTCCACCGTGATGGCCGCCCCGATCTCGCCCGCCTCCCACGGCAGTGTCACCGTGACCACCGCACGCCGCGCAGCGAGTCGATCATCGAACTGCGCAGCAGTGACCGCCGTGCCGCCGCCGGGTCCGCGGCCGTCGCCCGCAACTCTGCCGCGAGCGCCGCCCGTTCTTCCGGATCCCGGGTGCGCAGCCGCTCCCAGTTCCCGTGCGTCTCGGCCCCGACGTAGCGCAGCGCGCAGGCGCGGCGTTCCTCGGCGCAGTCCGACAGCTCCTCGTCGGACCCCGCGCCCGTCAGGAGGTCTGCCAGCGCGCGGCCCATCAGTACGGCGTCGTGGATCCCGCTGTTCATGCCCATGCCGCCCAGCGGGTTGTTCACGTGCGCGGCGTCCCCGCACAGCAGCACCCGGCCGCTGCGAAAGGTCCCGGCCACCCGCTGGTGGACGCGGTAGAGACTGGCGTGGGCGAGGGCGGGGCCGCCCGGATGCGCGGTGATGTCCAGCAGTCGGCCGGGCAGGCGCGCCAACTCGCTCCGGTCGGACGTGCCGGCCGGCGTGGGCAGCAGGACCCGCCAGTGGTCGGGGGTCTGCAGCAGCACCATCCACTCGTCGGGATCCAGCACGTAGGCGATGGGTGCCAGGTCGGGCAGGACGGCGCCGGGATTCTCGTCCAGCGAGGCGACAAGGAACCGCTCCGGGTAGGTGATGCCGTGGAACTCGGCCCCCACCGAGCGGCGTACGGCGGAGTGCGCCCCGTCCGCGCCCACCAGCCAGCTGCCGAGCACCCTGCTCCCGTCGGAGAGGACCGCGCAGACGCCCCGCGAGGTCCGCTCCACTTCGGCCACCCGCGCCCCGAAGCGCACCTCGCTGTCGGGAAAGCGGCCCAGCGCGTCCACGAGCAGCGGCGTCAGCTTGTTCTGCTCGCACTGGAGCCGGAAGGGGTACGGGGTGTCCTCGGACAGCAGCGACAGGTCGAGGGTCGCGACGGGCCCGGTCCGCCGGTCGCGGAACTGGAAGGAGCCGGCGATCAGCCCGCGCGCCAGGAGCGCGTCCACGACGCCCAGTTCGGCCAGCATCTCGAGCGTGGGCGGATGGAAGGTGGAGGCCCGGGACTCCGTCGCCAGCTCTGCCCCCGCCTCCAGCACGGTCACGGGCACGCCCCGGCGGGCCAGGACCAGCGCGGCCGTCAGGCCCACCGGGCCGGCTCCCGCTACGAGGACCCGGTCGGCGGCGGGCGTCCGCCGGGTGGCGGTCACCGGTTCTCCTCCTGCCAGTGCGATGTGCGCGGGGTGAAGCCCGCTTCCACGCCCGTTACCCGGGTGCCGGTGAAATGCAGCAGGGTCTCGGCGCTGCCCTCGTCGACCAGGCCGGACGCCCCCCAGGCCGGGCGGGGGGTGTCCAGGTGGAGGCTCATCACCGACGACCCGTTCACCTTTACCTCCCCGGCGGTGATGCGGGCAGCCACGCGCAGCCCGTCGTCGGGGTCCGCGGCGCACACGTACCCCTCCAGGCCGTAGCCGGTGGCGTTGGCCAGGTGTAGGGCCTCCTCCTCCCGCTCGTAGGTGTGCACGGCGGCCACCGGGCCGAACAGTTCCCGGCGGGTCGCCTCCTCGGGCGCTCCGGTGATCAGCAGCGGCGCGAAGTGGCTGCCGCGTTCCGGCACCTCGGTCCACGTGTTGGCCTTGGCGCCGGCGGTGGTCAGGGCGTGTACGCCTGCCGTCAGGGTCGCGTGGTGGCGGGAGTGGGCGAGCGGTCCGTAGCCGGTGCCCAGGGCCAGGGGGCCGCCCGCCCGCAATGCGGCGAGCTCGCGGCCGGTGGCGTCCAGCACCTCCGGTGCCAGGTCGGTGGGCAGGATCAGCCGGCCCAGCCCCCGGCACCACTGGCCGTTGAGTGCCGTCAGCAGTTCGGCGGCCATCCGGCCGGCTACCACCGGGTCGGATCCCGGCAGGACGAGCAGCGGGTTGTTGCCGCCCAGTTCGAGCTGTACGGGCTTGAGGGACTGACCGCAGACGGCGCCGATCCTCCGGCCCGCCTCGGTCCCCCCGGTGAAGGAGACGACGCGGATCCGCTCGTCGGCCACCAGGCGGGCTCCGGTCGCGGCGTCCCCGTGCAGCAGTTGCAGGACGGCCGTCGGCGCCCCGGCCGCCGCCAGACCCAGGGCGGCGGACTCCACCAGCAACTGGGTTCCGTACGGGCTGATTTCCGGAGCCTTGACGACCACCGGGCAGCCCGCGGCGAGGGCACTGGCCGCCTTGTGGGCTGCCATCGGCGCGGGGGCGTTGTAGGGGAGCACGCACAGGGCGGGACCGAGCGCGGCGCGCCGCACCAGCACCGGGTGGCCGCCGTGACCCGTGACCGTGCGCCGCAGCAGTCCGGCGCGCAGCTGGGCCGCCGCGATGTGGAAGGCCCCTGAGAGGATGACCCCCAGGCGGGTCGTCTGGGTGAGCGGTACACCGGTGGCGAAGGCCTCCGCCGCCACGATGCGCTCCACCGATCCTTCGACCGCGGCGGCCGCGCTTTCCAGCGCCCGGGCGCGATCCTCGTCCGGCAGACCGCGCCAGGCCCCGGAGCGGTGGAGCGCGGCGGCCGCCGCCAGTGCGGTTTCGACCCGCTCGGCGGAGCTGGCGAAGGCCGGCCGGATCCGGTCGCCGGTGTCCGGGTCCTCCAAGTCGAAGCCGAGGCGCAGCTCGCAGGGCTGCCATGTCCCCTCAACGAAGTCGCTCGTGGCAGGCAGGGTGACGGGTGCGCCGGCGGGATCGGGGAGAGGGGGTACGAGGGTCACTGGCTCTCTCCGAGCGTAGCGAACAGCGCGTTCTCCTGCGCCTCGGTGGCGATCTTCGCCGCCTCCAGGCGGCCACGCTCGGCGGGGAAGGTCATCACGAGGCCCATGGCCAGGTCGCGCAGGGTGCGACCGATGACGCCGTCCAACCGTGCCTCTGAGGTGCCAGACGCCTTCAGGGCGCCGAGGGCGACGCCGAAGCAGGCCTCGGTGACCGCGCCCTTGCCCAGCCGCCACTGGCTGAACACCTCTGACTTGGGCCTGATCGGGGGCTCGGAGGTCTCCAGTTCGAGCTGGCGCCGCAGCCACTGGTAGGCGGTCTCCAGGTTTTGGGTCATGTCCCCGATGAGGACCTGGTGCATGGGGGAAGAGGCGATGGGCCGGCCGGTGTCGGCGAAGGTCTTCCTGGTCAGCAGGTCCAGCGTGTAGTCGTAGACGGCCTGTGCGGCGCCGGTGTAGACGGCTGCGATGGCGAGCTGGTTGCCCACGAAGCTGCCGCGGCTTACCTGGAGCATGCGCGTGAAGGCCCCCGGCACGGTCAGGGCGTCGCGGTCGGCGACGAAGACCTCGTCGAGCCGGATGCCGTGGTTGGCGCTGCCGCGCATGCCGAGTCCGTTCCAGTGCGGGCGGGAGGACACTCCGGCGGCGTCGCGCGGCACGAGGAACATGGCCAGGCCGTCCGCGGTCTCCGTCTTCTCCCGCCGGGCGGTGACGAGGTAGACGTCGGCGACTCCGGTCGCGCAGCCGAAGGACTTCTCACCGGTGAGGACCCAGCCGCCCTCGGTACGGGCGGCTGTGGTCGCAATGGATATGTTCGCGGCGGCGCTCTTGGCCGACTCGCTGGCGAAGTTGGCGAGCCAGGAGCCTGCCGCCATCGTGGTCAGGACCCGCTCGGCGAAAGCGGTGACGGCGGGCGTCTCCTCCTGGGTGAACAGGCCCGCGCGGATGGCCTCCAGGGGCAGCAGACCGCGCGAGGCACTGGTGTTGTGGAAGAAGAAGGCGAGCGCCGTGGAGGGGCAGGCAGTGCCCATGGCGTAGGTGGCTGCCGCGAGGTCGCGCAGACCGCCCCCGATCCCGCCGTACTTCTCGGGCACGACGAGCCCGAGCAGGCCGGCCTCTCGCAGCAGCCCGGTGTGACCCGTCGGGAAGGCGGCCTGCGCATCGGCGTCGGCGGCCGCCGCCCGCAGGGCAGGCAGTACGGATTCGACGCGCTCGGCGCGGGCCCGCTCGGCCGGCGTCATGCGGTCGACGAGCTGCGCGCCCGTGAGTTGATGTGTGGTCATCGGCGTTGACTCCTTACTGGGATTCCGGGCCGCGGGAGGCGGCTGCCCGGGCGGGGGAGCAGGGTGCGGGCGCGGCGGGCGGTTGCCGTCGCAGCACACCCAGTTCGGCGCGCAGAGCCCGTACCGCGGCGATGTCCAGGGGGGCCGCGACGCCCATGCGGGAGCAAAGCAGCACGAGCCGCTCGGTGGCCAGAAGGCCGCCGTGGCCGCCGAGGGCGGTGTCGAAGCACCTGACCCCGCTTTTCATCCCGGTCAGGGCGTTGACCAGGCCGAGGCCGTGGTTGTCGCGCAGCGCGAGGCGCAGGGGGACGGGCCCGGCCGCGGGGACCGCGTCCTGGAGCAGTCGGCGCAGTGCCAAAGGTGATGCTCCGTCCGCGTCGTCGGGGCCCTCTGCGGGTTCCTCCAGGACGATCTCCCCGCAACCGGCGGCGGCCAGCCGCTGCACGGTCAGCAGGACGGCTCGGGCCGCCCCCGGGCGCAGCGCGTCGCGTATCCGTGCGACCACGAGGGTGTCCGGGTGCCCGGCGCCGTTGACCGCCCGGACCGCGTGGACGGACTCCCCGCCGGTACCGTCCGGTGCGACGGTGAGCTCGATGGCGGGGCAGCCGGCCTCGGCGGCGGCGACGGCGGCCGAGGCGTTGTCGACGTGGACCGAGGAGCAGCTCAGACCGGCGGCCCCGGCGCCGGCCGTTCCTGCGCCGTCGAGCGATGTGAGGCGCACCCGTACGCCCGCCCGCCGCAGCGCGTGGGTCAGGCGAGCGGTGTGCGGCGCTGCCACCGCGTCGGTCAGGCCGGTCTCGGCCAGGTCCACGCGGTCGGGGAGCGGATCCGCGAGCTGCCCCCAGGAGCGCGAGTGGAACAGCAGCGGGGAGGTGATGCGCGGTACTCCTGCTGCCACTACCTCACCCAGGAAGATGGAGTGGTCCCCGCCGGGGTAGCGGTGCAGGACGCGGCAGTCGACCCAGGCCGCCGAGTCCGTCAGCACGGGACTGCCGGTGGCGCCGGGCAGCCAGTCGCCCGCCGCGAAGCGATCGGTGACCCCCGGCTCCATGCCCGCGAACCTGCGTCCCAGTGCGAGGTGGTCCCGGCCCAAAACGTTGACGGCGAACACCCCGTTGCGTATGAGGAGATCGTGGGAGCGGATCCCCTGGGCCAAGCAGACCAGGACGAGAGGTGGTGCGAGGCTGACGCTGCTGAACGAGCTCGCCGTCATGCCGTGCCAGCCCTCCTCGCCGGCCGTGGTGACGATCCCCACGCCACTGGGCCACCGGGACAGCACCTGACGGAAGGTTGTTTCGTCGATGACGGTGGTCATCGCACCCCCGCTCGATTGTGTTTCCTCTAGTGGAACACTGTATCCATGAGCGTAACGACGGTCGCGGCGCGGTGTCAACGAATTCACCCGCCCCGGGATCACTGTTTCCCCTGGGGAAATCGACGTTATGCTTTTGCCAAGTCGGGGGACGACCTCGAAACCATCGCGCAAAAGGGGCACCTGTGACCGAGGAGACGAGCAGCAGCAGGTCCATCGCCGCAGTCGAGCGCGCCATGGACGTGCTGCTGATGTTCGGCCGCAGCGGCCGCCCCGACCTCGGTGTCACTGAGATCGCCCAAGAACTGGACATCACCAAGGCCGCCGTGCATCGCGTCCTCACGGCCCTGCGCAACCGCGACCTGATCATCACGGATCCCGTCACCCGCCGCTACGCCCTCGGACCGGCCGCCATCTCCCTCGGCCGCGCCTACTTGGCGCGCACCGACCTGCGGGTCCTCGCGGCCCCGGAGCTGCGCCGGCTCGCCGCCCAATGCGGGGAGACCGCCACCCTCTCCATCCGCCGCGGCGACACCAGGCTCTACGTCGACCAGGTCGTCCCCGAGCAGGAGCTGCGTATGGAAGTGGCCCTCGGGATCCCGCTCCCCCTGCACGCGGGCAGCTCCTCCAAGGCGTTCCTCGCCTTCCTGCCCGACGCCGAGATCGAGACCTACCTCGAACGCCACCCCCTGGACGCGGTCACCGACCGGACCATCACCGACCCCGAGCGCATGCGCAAGGAGCTGTCCGCCATCAAGCGGCGCGGCTACGCCATGTCGGTGGGGGAGCGGCAGAGCGGTTCCGCCTCGCTCGCCGCGCCCGTCTTCGGGCACGACGGCCATGTCATCGCGGTGGTCAGCCTGGCCGGCCCGCAGTCCCGGTTCAAGCCGCGCCTGGCCGAGTGCGCCCCGCTGCTGATGGCGAGCGTCGAACGGCTCTCGGCCGAGTTCGGGTACCGGCCAGGGGTCCGGTGACCCGCCTCAGAGGTCGGCCCCAGGCTTGAGCACCCCCAGCGTCGCGGCGGCCAGGACGCACGTCCAGATCCCCGCCACGTACGGGACGCAGCCGTTGACCGCCCGACGCAACGTCCGCTCGACCCCATCGCCTCCTCCCGAGCCCGCCAGGTCGCGGAACGCGGCCCCGAACGGGCGCAGCGTCAGCCGGATGCCCAGCCCGCAGGCGATCGCCGTCGCATACAGCAGGACCTTGGCGCCCAGCCAGCGGGGATCGGTCCGCACCCCGAACGGCTCCGCGGCCAGCAGGGTGTAGAGCCCGACGCCCCACAGTGAGGCCGTCAGTGCGATGCGTATCGCCCAGTCCGCTCGGCGTATCCAGGGGCGGCGGCCCGGACGGTGGTGCTCGCGCACGGTCAGCCATAGCCAGAGCGCCGCGAACACCCAGGTCGCCCCGGCGGACCAGCCGTTGAGCAGGCGCTGCGCCCCGTGCGGCTCCAGCGCCATGAGCGTGATTCCGCTCGGCAGTATCAGCACCAGGCAGATCTTCGGGCCGAGATCCAGCACACTCATGATCGACAGCGCCGTCGAGCGGGCGGCGACGGGCAGGCCCGGCTGCAGGACGTACCGGCTGGAGACGTAGACGCCGAGGTCGCCGCCCAGCCAGAAGACGAATAGCAGGATGTGGAGCAGGATCCACCATCCGTGCGGATGTGCTCCCATGTCTACTCCTCCCCCCGCTCGCCGCTGCGCCCGGACCCGGGGAAGGGGCCTGCCCGGCCCAGCAGGGCGGGCACCTGGATGCCGAGCACGGTGCCCAGCCAGGTCCCCGCCGCAGCGGCCGATTCCAGGTCGATGCCCGGTTCCAGGCCCATCCGCCGCAGCAGGTAGACCAGGTCCTCGGTCGCGATGTTGCCGGTGGCGGCCGGGGCGAAGGGGCAGCCGCCGATGCCGCCGAGGGAGGAGTCGAGCCACGCCGCACCGGCCGCGGCGGCTGCCACCGCGTTCGCGTAGCCGGTGTTGCGCGTGTTGTGGAAGTGGCAGCGCAGGACCACTCCGGGCGCCTGTTCCCGTACCGCCGTGAGCAGCCGGGTGACCGCGTCGGGGGCGCCCACGCCGATGGTGTCGGCGAGGACGATCTCCTCGGCGCCCGACTCCGCGGCGATCCGCGCCAGTTCGGCCACGGCCGACTCCGGGGTCTCCCCCTCGAAGGGGCAGCCGAACGCCGCCGCGATGGTCAGTGAGCGCCCGATCCCCTCCGCGTGGGCGCGGGAGGCGATCCCCTCCCACGCGGCCAGCGCCTCGCGCGTGCCCATGCCCTGATTGCGGCGCGAGAACGCGTCGCTCGCCACCACCACGTAGTTGACCTCGTCCACGCCGCTCGCACTCGCCCGTTCCATGCCGCGGGCGTTGAGCACCAGGCCGCTGTAGCGAACACCGTCCGGGCGCTTGAGCAGTCCCATCACCTCCTCCGCTCCCGCCATCTGCGGCACCCGGCCGGGATGGACGAAGGCCACCGCCTCCACCCGCCGCGCGCCCGCGGCCACCGCCCGCTCGATCAGGGCCACGCGCTGCGCCGGGGACAGTGCACGCACCTCGTTCTGCAGTCCGTCACGCGGGGCCACTTCCACCACGCCGGGACCAGTGAGCGGCTTGGCCGCCAAAGAGTTGTCCATGCGTCATATTCTGTCGCGTCGATTCCTCTAGCGAAACAGTGTTTCCCAAACTTACACTCGCCGTATGAGTGGACCCCTCTCCGACATCCGTGTCATCGAGACCGGCACCCTGCTTGCCGGTCCCTTCTGCGGCCAGCTCCTCGGCGACCACGGCGCCGAGGTCATCAAGCTCGAGGACCCCGGACGCGGCGACCCCATGCGCCAGTGGGGACGCGAACGGCCCTACGGCAAGTCCCTGTGGTGGCCGGTCGTCGCACGCAACAAGAAGTCCGTCACCTGCAACCTGCGCCGCGAGGAAGGCCAAGAACTGGTCCGCCGCCTCGTCGCCCGCGCCGACGTCCTCGTGGAGAACTTCCGCCCCGGCACCCTGGAACGCTGGGGCCTCGGCTTCGAGGAGCTCCGCGCCATCAACCCCGGCCTCGTCATGGTCCGCGTCACCGGCTACGGACAGGACGGCCCGTACGCGCCCCGCGCCGGCTTCGGCTCCATCGGCGAGGCCATGGGCGGCATCCGCCACATCACCGGCGAACCCGACCGCCCCCCGTCCCGCGCCGGCATCTCGCTCGGCGACGCCCTCGCCGGCACCATGGCCGCGTACGGCGCCGTCATGGCCCTGCACGCCCGCACCCGCACCGGAACCGGCCAGATCGTCGATTCCGCGCTCTACGAAGCAGTCCTCGCCTACATGGAGTCCCTCCTCCCCGAATGGGAGGTGGGCGGCTACCAGCGCGAACGCACCGGCCCCGTCCTCCCCAACGTCGCCCCCAGCAACGTCTACCCGACCGCAGACGGAGCCGCCGTCCTCATCGCCGCCAACCAGGACACCGTCTTCCGCCGCCTCACCGAGGTCATGGACCGCGCAGACCTGGCCGAGGACCCCCGCTACGCCACGCACACCGCGCGCGGAGCCCACCAAGGCGAGCTCGATGACGTCATCACCACCTGGACCGCCGGCCACGACGCGGCCACCCTGCTCGGCGCCCTGCACGCCGCCGGCGTCCCGGCCGGCAAGACCTTCACCGCCGCCGACATGCTCGCCGACCCGCACTTCGCCGCCCGCAACGCCATCGTCCGCCTCCCGCACCCCGACTTCGGCGAGATCCCCATGCAGAACGTCGTCCCGAAACTCTCCGGCACCCCCGGCGCCGTACGCTGGGTCGGCCCCGAACTGGGAGCCCACAACGACGAGGTGTACGGCGACCTCCTGGGCCTCACCGGGGAAGAGCGCGAGAAGCTCACCGCGGACGGAGTGATCTGACGTGGCCTACACGCCCCTCGCCGATGACTACGAAGCCGCCGGATTCGGCCGCCGCATCGGCTGGGGCGAACACCCCGCCGTCCTCCTCGTCGACCCCGTCCAGGCCTACGCCGTCCCCGACAGCCGCCTCTACCTCGACACGGCGGAACCGGCCCTGCACGCCATGGCGCACCTCGTCCGCGCCGCCCGCCGCACCCAGTTTCCCGTCATCTTCACCGCCGTCCACTACGACGACGAACCGAGCTCCCACGCACCGCACTTCGCCCGCAAGGTGCCCAGCCTCGACGCCTTCCGCGCGGGCAACCCCCTCGCGGCCTTCACCCCGCTCTGCGCCCCGCAACCGGGTGAGATCGTCATCCACAAGCACTACCCGAGCGCCTTCTTCCAGACCCGGCTGCGCGACGTCCTCACGGTCCTCGGCGTGGACACGCTCGTCATAGGAGGGTTCTCCACCAGCGGCTGCGTGCGGGCCACCACCTTGGACGCACTTCAGTACGGGCTGCGCCCCATCGTCGTGCGCGACGCCGTGGCCGACCGGGACACCGGTCCCCACGAGGGCAATCTCTTCGATCTCGACTCCAAGTACGCCGACGTGGTCGATGTCGGCGTGGCCTGCCGCCGCCTGGGGGACCCCGTGCACCCCCGCCCCGGGCGGATCTGACGGCCGTCATCCGACACGGTCCCGGCTCTCCGGTCCCAGCCCCGGACCCAGCCCCGCCCGTGCCCAGGGCTACCCTCGGGCGGTGAGGGCGGCGCGGGAAGCGGATCCGCACGAACCCCACCGCGTGCGGGCGGACCCGCTTCCCGCACCGCCACCGCTCACGCCCGGCTGCCGCGCCGCAGCAGGACCAGCGTGCAGCCGCCGAGCAGGAACAGCGTGCCGCCCAGCAGGGCGGCCACCGGCAGGCCGTCGGTGGACCCGGTCTGCGGCAGCGACCCCGCCGCGCCCGCGCTGGCCCCCGTCGTGCCCGCGCCGGACGTGGCCGTGCCTCCGCCGGACGCCGTCGGTGCCGGACGGGAGGGCGGCGGACTGCTCGCGCCGGGGCCGGCCGCCCCCACGGTCAGCGGCACCTCAACCAGTTCCTTCGTCGCGGAGATCGACACCGCGATGACGCAGTTCCCCGCCTTGGCCACGCAGTCCGCCCCGCCCGCCTTGGCCTTGACCGTGATCTCGGCCGTGGTCGCGTCGCTGGCCGCGCTGTGCCAGACCCCGGACGCGTCGGTCTTGCCGATGACTGCGGCGTCGGGTGACGTCTCGCAGTCCGTCGGACCGGCCGGCTTCGGCTTGCACAGACCGATCGGCACGAAACCCTGATTTGGGCTCAGCCCCTTCGCCGACACCGTGACCTTGTCCCCGACGGCGAGTCCGGTCGACTTGCTGACGGTCAGTGTCCCGGCGGCGGCGGCCGGCCCGGCCGAAACGGCGACCAGGGCCGAGGCCGCGGCGAGTGCGCTCGCGCAGCGGATTCTTCGTAGCGATGTCATGAGTTTCCTCCAGATGGGGACAGCGGGGACCTTCCGGGCGCCGCCCTCCGGCGGCCCCGGACGAGGGAGAGGACGCCGAGCACGAGACAGGCGACGGCCACGCCGAGGGACAGGGACCACACCGGGGTCGACGGCCCGCTCCAGTCGTTGCCGCGGCCACCGCTGGGAGCGGCGGCGGATGGCGCGGCCGGTTCGGCTCGGCCGGTGCCGGATGCCTCGCCGGGGACCGTCCCGCCCTCGAAACCGACCGCGACCTGAACGCTGTTGGCGGCGATCAGCGCGGGCGGGGTCCCGGAGGGCAGTGGCGCGACGCCGACCACACACGGCGTGGAGCGGCAGTCGCCACCGGCGAAGCGCGCGTGCACGGTGAGGGTGACCTGCGGGAGCAGTCCGTCGGGGCCGATGGTCACCAGCCGGGCCCCGCCGCCGAGGTCGCAGTCCTTGTTGCCGGTGTAACCCTTCTTGCACAGGCCGACGGCGACAGACGTCAGCCCGGCGCGGAACCCGGAGCCGTCGACGGTGATCTGCTGGCCCTCGGTCAGCCCGGTTGCCGCGGACACGTGAACCGTGGCGGTCGGCGTATCGGCGGCCCCGGCCGTGCCTGCCGCAATGGCGGCAGCGGCGAACTGGCCGGACAGAGTGAGCACCGTGGTCGCCGCGAGGGCCACCCGGCAGCTCCGGCTCTTCGTCGAGATCCTCACGGCATGGCCTTTCTGTTCCGTCGCAGGAGGGCTGTCCGGGAGCCGCCGGACGCGGGGAGCGCGATCGGACGCTGACCGGGGACGGCCTGCGCCGGGGCGGAGGCGACCAGGACCGCCGTCCCCTGGCCTGCGATGTGGCGCAGTACGGACGTGACCGCCGGATCGGCTGCGAGCGGCCCGCATCCGGGCCCGGTCAGGTCCAGCAGGAGCAGCGCCGGCTGCGCGATGAGGGTCTGGACCAGCCCGAGGACGCAGCGTTCGTCGGGGCCGAGCCGCCCGCAGGGGTCGGCGCCCTTCGCCGCGAGGAACGGGAAGGCCGCGCGGGCGGCCACCGTCAGCTCCGCCGCCCGCTCGGGGTCCAGATGCGCGGCTGCGGCCGCCACCGCGTCCGTCACCGAGACCGCGGGATGACCGGGGTGCAGAGCGCCCGTCCGGGCCGCGTCCGCCGGGTCCACGAAGGCGGAGAGCCGCAGGTCCCACCGGGCCCGCGCCTCGACGCGGGAGACGTCGTGGCCGCGCAGCCGCCAGGTTCCGCCGTCGGCCTTGCGCAGGCCGGCGAGGACCGCCAGTACAGCGCCCGCCCGTCGGCCGGGGAGCGCGTCGGTCAGGCATGCGATCTCGCCCGGCGCCAGCGTCAGGTCGAGACGGCGCACGGGCGGCGCCCCCGCCTGACGGACGCCGAGGCCGCGGACGGTCAGGGGGCCGTCGCAAGCACCGGCGCCGTTGTCGTCGTCCGGCTCGGCGTCCTGCCCGCGCCCGCGGTGCGCCATCGCGCCGGCGGCTGCCATGGCGGGCGCCAGGCCGATCACGGTCAGGGTGTCCGCGCCGCCCAGCAGCCGGCCGGACAGCGCGACGGCGGTCATCGCGGTCGCCCCGCCGAACAGCGCGGCGACGGCGTACCCGGCGTGCCCGGCAGCTCCCGCGTGCACGTTGTCCCGCGCGGGGGACGAGCCGGCGCGGGCCGCCGAGGTGGCAGCACCGCTGGTGAGGACGGCGGCCAGCGCGAGGACGAGCTGCCAGGGCCGGGCGGCGCTCGCGCATGCCGCCACCGCCGCCGTGAGCCCGGCCGCCGTGAACAGCGCCCCACGCAGGCCCGTACCCGTGCCCGTACCGGCGCCGGTGATCGGTCGGCGTCGGCCGGCCACGGCGACGCCGCTCGTCAGGGCCGCCGCCAGCAGCGCCGCGTAGGCGAACGGCCGGGCGCCCGCGCCGCCGAGCAGTTCCCAGCGGAAGACGACCAGGCTCTGCCCGGCGAACACCACGCCGAACACGGCCGCGCCCACGGCACCCGCCGTCCAGTGCGAGGCTGCGGCGCGCCCGGAGTCGTCCGGCGCGGCCCGTACGCAGGCCGGAGTGAGGAGCAGCGCGGCGAGCGCGCACGCGAGTGCGCAGGCCACCTGGGGGTGCTGCGCGAGGAGCACCACCGCGGCGCCCGCCGCACCCGCGCCCGCCAAGCAGGCGGCGTGCCAGGAGTGCCGCGGCCGGTAGAGGCGGAGAGAGCCGCCGCCGAGGGCCGCAGCCATCGCCAGCAGCGCCGCGAACACCAGTGGCGAGGCGAGCAGCGCGGCGGCCGGCGGTGCCGCGCCGGCCAGCACACAGGCCGCCAGTGCCCGCCGCGCGGCAGCCGTAGCCCTGCCCGGACGGCCCCGGCCTCGCCGCCGCAGCACCGTGCCGACCACCGCGGCGAGCAGCATGCCCGTCAGGAGGAGGTAGCGGACGGCCTCGCCGGGCATGCCGACGGGCCCTGCGAGCAGCGGCGCCGAGGCAAGGAACACGCCGGCGGCCAGCCCGGCCGCCGCAGCGGCACCCAGGTCCGGACGCGGGCGGGTGAGGAACAGGGGGAAGAGGGAGGAGAAGGCCATTACCGCTCCGTTTCCAGGGGTGACGCCCGCAAGGCGTCGGCGAACGCCCGTAGCGCTCGGAAGTCAACGAGCGCGGCGTCTCCCGCCAGTTCGCGGACCAGCGCCCGGGTACTGACCAGTCCGGGGTGCTCACCGTCCCCCGCGCCGGCCGCGAGGACCTCGGCCAGCCGGCCCGCGTCCACGAAGGCGGGAAGGGCGGCCGGCGCCGACCCGGGCGCCCACTCCGGCCGCCCCGCCCGGCGGCGCTCGACGCCGCGGCGTACGGCGACCGCTGCCGTGAACACGGTCAGCAGGGCGGCGAGGAAGGCCAGCCCCAGCAGCCCCCAGGGGTAGACATCGGTGCTGACGGCGAACTCGGCCGAGGCGTACCGTCCGCCGACCGAGTAGCGGCCGAACGCCGCGGCGGGAAGCCGTACGGGGATCCGGTAGGTCTGCTCCGCGTGCGGCGGCAGTTCGGCAGCCAGCGGGGTGCCCACCGGGAGGTCGGCGCTGCCGCCGGGCCCCCAGGCGGCGATCAGCGGCGCCCGCCCCAGCGGCCGGTCACCAGGGTTGCGCAGGGTTACGGTCAGCGTCCGGTGGGCGGGAGCGCCGAACAGTTCGGCGAACCGCGGCCCGCCGGACAGGGCCGCCGCGACGACATCGACGCGTACGGCGGGCACGGGCGCCGTCGGCGCCGCGTCGGCCGCCCCGGCCAGGGTCAGCGGGGTCTGGGCGCGCACCCCGCTCTGTCCGGCCACCGCCCGCAGCACACACGGGCACGCGGCGGGCGGCGCACCCGCGATGAGCGTCAGGCGGAAGGTGCCGTCGGCGGCCACCAACGCGACCGCGGCGCGCAGCGTGTCGCAGTCGGCGCTGCCGTGCAGCGCCTCGCCTCCGCAAACCTCGACCTGTACGGTCACGCCGGGCTGCCAGCCCGCCCCGGAGGCCTTGACCGGCAGGCCGGGGGCGGCCCGGGGATCGTCCACGGTGACGCTCGGCCCGGTCGCGGCGGCCGGGCCGGCGCCCGCCACCGACAGGACCGCCGCGGTCAGCAGCACGACGGCGGCCAGCGTCAGACTGACGGCGCGGCCCGGAGGTGCGGCCGGTACCTGGCGGCTGGTCATGAGACCACCCCGGTGCGGCCGGACCGCTTGCGGCGGAGCCAGCCCAAGGCGACCGCGAGGACGGCGAGGAGCGCGGCCACGGCGTCGAGCGTGGGCCAGGACAGGACGACCCGGCCGCTCTGCGCCGAGGTCGCAGGCAGGCCGGGCGCAGTGACGCGCACGGAGGCGGTGAGGTAGTCGAGGCCGGGGGCGTCCGGCCAGTCCGCGCTGATCTCGGCGCTCTGCCCCGGCAGCAGCAGGGGCAGCGTACGGTCGGCAATGACGCCGTGCCGCAGACCGAACAGTCCGTCGACCCGAGGTGAGACGGTGGGTCGCAGCGCCGCGTTGCCGGTGTTGACAACCGTGTACGTGAGCGTGGCGCGAGCCCCCGCGAAAGGCGTGCCCGACGGGTGGTGGCGGACGCGGACGGACCGGACGGCGAGTCCGGGAGTCACCGGCCCCTCCACCGTGAGCTGGATCCGGACGGCGATGGCCCGCTGAATGCCGACGTCGACCCCGGAGGCCTCGCCAGCCTGCTCGACGGCGTTGTTGAGCGCGACGATCCCGCCGACGTGGCTGCCGGGGGTGGCGTCGGCGGGCACGTGCAGCGTGAAGGGGATGTCCGCGGCCCGGCCGGGCGGGATGACCAGGGCGTTCGTACCGAGGGTGAGCCAGCTCCCGAGACCTGTCTGGGCCTCGCCTGCCTGGCGGTAGGCGAGCGCGCCGTCCCGGGGCGTGTTGTAGGCGTCCGAGCCGTAGACCTGGAAGGAGAGGGGGGCGCCGGACAGATTGCTGACGCGCACCGCGTCCTTGACGACCGAGCCGGGCGCAGAGTCCATGACGAAGGCGGGCCGGCCGGTGGTTCCGGCAGGCTGCACCGACCAGGAGCCGGTGCCGGTGACGGCGCCGGCTCGCACCGCCGCGGCGGCCGCGGGCGGGGCGCCCCCCAGCACGGCGGCCGACAACGCGGCCAACAAGGCGGCCAGGCAGGCCGATGCGACGCGGACGGCCGTGCTCACGTGCGTCCCGGCGGGTGCCCTCGGGGCCCGGCCGGGCGGGGGATCACTGCGTAGGGGGGTCATGGTTCCGCTCTTTGCCGGTGTCCGGCGGCGAGCCCGGGAGCTCGCCGCCGGCACGTTGCTCTGGGGAGGGGTCAGGACGAGGTCAGGACAGGGTCAGGCGCAGCACGGCCGCGTACTCGCCGCTCTGGACGATCTCCGGGACGCGCAAGTTCAGCGCCGCGCCCGCGTCGAAGTGGCCGCCGGTGACGGAGGCCGGGTCGGCGCTCGCCGCCTGGGTGCACAGCGCGGCCGCGGTGGCCGAGCTGAGCGGACCGGCGCTGCCCGGGACGACGGCGGAGGCCGCCGCCGAGCCCGGGTGCACCGTGCACTGCGGGGTCCAGGAGAGCTGTGAGGCGGGGATGGCGGCTCCGGCGGCGTTGCGGAAGTCGGTGACCGTGCCGACCAGCGACCAGCCTTCGGTGGTGCCGCGGAAGTCCTTGACCTCCAGGGCGCGCAGGCTGCCGGTGGAGTCGTGCGCGGTGCCGTCCACGGTCGCGGGGGAGAGGACCACTTCGCCGGGCTCGGCCGACATGGTCAGCGCGCCGCCGCTGACGACCACCTTCAGCGTCTGGTCGGAGCCGCCGCCGTTGGCGCTTCCCGACCAGGGCGTCTCGGCGGCGTCCCCGCCGTCCTTCTCCGTCGCCACGATCTTCACGGCCCCCACGGCTGGGACGAGGGTGGCGGTGAAGTTGCCCCGGGCGTCGACGGGGGCGGTGAGCCCCGCCCCGCCGACCGGCCGGCCGTCCTTGTCGAGGGTGGTGACGCTGACCTGGTCGCCGGGGTCGAAGCTGGCCCCGTTGACGGTGGCGCTCGTACCCGGCCCGCCGCCGCCGGGCGTGACCTGGAGTGCACGGCTGCCCAGGACGCCGAGGACCAGCGAGACGGTGGCGGAACCCTGGGTGATCTTCAAGCGGTGCGGCCCGGGGGCGGCGCCCGCGCCGACCGTCACCGTACCGGCCAGCTTTCCGTCGGCGCCGACCCGCAGGTCGGGGGTGAGGTCGGCGCCCGAACAGCCGGTGCCGGCCAGGCTGCACAGCTCGACCGTGCCGATCGGAGCGGCGGCGTTCCAGCCCGTTCCGGCCAGGGTGAGGATGTCCCCGGGGCGGGCGCCCGTGGTGTCCGTCGCCGGGCGGCCCGAGATGCCCGTGACGGCCGCGGTGGTGTTGCCGGCGGCCGGGGTGACGGTCATGGTGTGCAGGGCGGTGGCCGTGCCTTGCAGGGTGCAGCTGAGGGACAGGCCATAGCTCGGGATGTCGAGGGTGAGCTGGTCCGGCGTCAGCGTCACCGTGCCGGGCTGGGCCACGGTGAGCTTGCCGGTCAGGTCGGGTATCGGGATCTCGCCCTTGGCGGGGATCGGCGGGTTCGAGGCCGCGGCGGTGAGCGTGAGCGGCGCCTGCCCCGAAACGAGGATCTTGGCGGAAGGGACGACGCTGCCCGCGGGCAGTGCCACGGGGCCGTTGGCCGGGCCCTTGTCGGCGAGGCTGAGCTTGACGTCCACGCTCTCACCGGCCGCCGCGGTCGCCGGGGCGGTGAGGGTGGCGGTGGTGGTGAAGAGGGAGTGGGAGGAGCTGAAGACGCAGTCGTAGGTCACGGGTGCGCTGCCCGCGTGGGCGGGCGAACCGGCGAGGACCAGTGAGCCGGCCGCCGCCACCACCAGGGCGGCGAGCGTGGCACCACCCCGGGTCCGGGCGGATCTGGCGGGTTGAGGGTGCATGAGCGGTGGGGTTCCTCTCGAAGGGAGCGATGAGTTTCCCTGTACGGAACTTTGTTTCGCTTGTGTTCTCATATGGAGCCCTTCGCCCGCTCGGCGTGTCAAGGGTCGGGGCGTGCGGCGGGGTAAAAGCTGCGTTTCCGAGCCGCGCGTCTCGTGCGAAACGGCGGATCCCACAGCGAAACGAATCCATTGACCCGGCCTGCCCGCGCTCCTAGGGTGGGAAGCCGCCCAACTCCCCGACCGGGCCGCGTCCTCAGCGAATCGGAGAACCGCGCCATGACCGCGAACCAGCTCGCCCCCGTGCCCCGCTCCTACCTCTACGTCCCCGGCGACCGCCCCGAGATGCTCGCCAAGGCCCTCGGGCGCGGCGCCGACGCCCTGATCGTGGACCTGGAGGACGCCGTCCCTGCCTCGGGCAAGCAGCGGGCGCGGGAGCTGGTGCGCGCCTGGCTCACCGGCCTCGACGACCACGCCGATGTCCCGCGCGGTACCCCGGAGATCTGGATCCGCGTCAACCCGGGGGAGCGGGGGCGTGCGGAGAGCGCCCTGCTCGCAGCGCCCCGGGTGACGGGCTTCTGCCTCGCCAAGTGCTCCGATGCCGACATCGCCGCCCAGCACGAGACCCTGACCGCCGCCGAGGAGCGGCACGGGCTCGCCCCGGGCACCTTCGCCCTCGCACCGCTGCTGGAGACAGCCTCGGCGGTCCTCGACGTACGGCAGATCGCGCGGGCGCCCCGGGTGCGCCACCTTCAGCTCGGCGAGGCCGACCTGTGCGCCGAACTCGGCATCGAGGGACCCGATGTGACGGACCCGGACGGCGCGGCGGCTGGTGCGGCCCTGGTCGCCATCCGCATGGACCTCCTCCTCGCCTCGGCCGCTGCCGGACTGCTGCCCCCGGTCGGGCCGGTCAGCACCGACTTCACCGACCTCGACGCCCTCGCCCGCACCACCCGGGCCCTGCGCGGGCTCGGCTACCGCTCCAGGTCCTGTGTCCACCCGCGCCAACTGGGCACGGTGCACGCCGCTTTCACCCCCGGCCCGGAGGAGGTCGCCGCGGCGCAGACCCTGCTGGACCGCTTCGCCGAAGCGGTGCGGGACGGCTCGGGCGTCATCACCGGCCCCGACGGCCGCATGGTGGACGAGGCGGTCGTACGCGCCGCCCGCCGGGTGCTCGCCACCCGCCGCTGACCGGCCCACCGGCCGCTCTGCCCGCCCCGCCGCTATCCGATCCGCGTGAGGCCCAGCAGCGCGCCTGCCGCGCCGCGGGGCGCCCCACCCAGGGCGCGTACCGCCTCGACCACCCCGTCCGCGCGGGCTGCTCCGAGCACCGGCTCCGTGTTCAGCCGGAACTTGCCCGCCAACTGGGCCCGCGACAGTGGCATGCCCGGGCCGCCCAGTGAGCTGGTGACCCGCGACTGCATCACCTGGCCGCTGTGCGTACGCACCCGCAGTACCGCGCTGAAGGCCTGTGGGAACTCCGCGTCGCACTGCGGGTCGGCCACCACCTCGACCCGCTCCGCCAGCGCGAGCCGGCGCGGATCGGTGAATGCCTCCGGGGAGAAGTCCGCGTGCCGCAGCCCCGGGCCGGCGCCGTCCGCGGCCGTCTCCGACAGGAGCGCCGCCGCCACCGTGTACGGACCCGAGAACTTGGCGTGGTACGGTGTACGGGGGCGCGCCTTCTCGGCGTGCGGCTCCCCGATGGTGCGCCGGGGCGCCGCGGCCACTCCGAGTTGCGCGCTCGCCACATCCTCGGCGCGCAGCCCGGCTCGGCGCAGGGCCAGTGCGCAGTCGATCCCGGGGTGGGTGAAGTGGTTGGAGGGATACGGCTTGAACACGGTCCGCGCGTACTGCCAGTTCCCGGCCGCGCCCATCTCCTCCAGGCCGGCCAGCAGCGGCTGCGCCGTCCACCTCTCGTCCAGGAACGCCGTCAGGAATCCGAAGCGGCCTTCGATCACGGTCGGCGGCCCGGTGACCCCGCCCGCCGCGAACTGGGCGGCGCACACCCCGGAGTGGGCCGCCCACCCGCAGTGCAGGCGTTTGACGCTGCCGCCGGTGCGGTTCGCCTCGATCACCCCGGCGCCCATCGAGCAGGCGATGCCGATGGCGTGCGCCAGCTCGGCCGCGGTCAGCCCGTACAGCAGGCCCGCGGCCACGGCGGCGCCGACGGTGCCGCAGATCGAGGTGGCGTGCAGGCCCTTCTCGAAGAACACCGAGTTGCGCAGCTCCGGGTCGTAGGAGGCCATCCCGAGGCGGACGCACACCTCGCCGCCCGCCGCGAGCGCGGTCAGCAGCGCGTCCCCCGTTGCTCCGGTCGCCTCGGCGGCGGCGAGCGCGGCGGGCAGGACGGCGGCCGTGGGGTGCAGGACGGACGGCAGGTGGGTGTCGTCGAAGTCGAGGGCGTGCGCGAGGGTGCCGTTGACCAGGGCGGCCCGGTCGGCCGGCATCCGCAGGCCGCTGCCGACGGCGGTGGCCTCGCCGACCCCGCCGGCCGCGCGCGCCAGGGCCAGCGCCGCCGCCTGGGGCGAGGCACCCGCGTCCTCACCGGAGTGGGCGCCGAGCGCCCCCAGACTGTTGCCGAGGCAGTCCAGCGTGCGCGCGGCAGCGTCCGCCGCGATCTCCCGCGGTACTCCGTCGGCGCGGCACGCCGCCGCGAAGGCGGCCAGGCGCGCCGCGTACCCCTGACCGCTCATGCCCGGCCTTCCCTGTCGTGGTCGTGCAGGACGGCGAGCGGGCGTACAGGGGAGCCGGTGGCGCCGACGACCGGCAGAGGCGCGAGCATCAGCAGGAAGTCCGCCCGCCTCCGCGAGGCGAGTCCGGCGGGCTCGGTGAGCCCGGTGAGCCGCATCGTTTCGACGATGTGGATGCCCGCCTCGACCAGCAGCAGCCGGTGCACGGGCAGTTCGGCGTGCCCGCGCCCCGGCGGGACATGCTCGAAGGCGATGGTCTCCCCGCCGGTCACTCGCACCCCCCGCTCCGCGATCCAGGCCCCGGCCGCGGGACCGGGGCCCGGCGCCCCGCCCTCCTGGCCGGTGAAGACGCGCGCGTCAGCCCAGTGCCGGGACCATCCCGTCCCCAGCAGCAGCGCCTCGCCCGCCTCGATGTCCACGCCGGCCGCGTCCCGAGCTTTCTCCAGGTCGGCGACGGTGATCTCGTACCCGGCGGGCAGGACGGGGACGCCGTGCACGGCGGCGACGTCGAGGAAGACCGCCCGGCCCACGTACGCCGGGAACTCCTCGATGCCGTGCCGGGAGAAGCCCTCGTGGCTCTGCACCGAGGCCGCCGGGACGTCCCCGTGCAGCAGCCCGGCTTGTGAGACGTGGGCGAGGGCGTCGACGTGGGTGCCGACGTGGCCGCCGGTGACGATCAGCTCGTTCGCCGCGGAGCCGCCGTCGGCGCGTACGTGGTCGCCGTGGCGGCGTTCCAAGAGCATGCGGAAAGGCGGGTGGTTGGGTGACTGCGGCATGCCTCGGCGCATCGGCTGGGAGAGGTCGATCACGGGCGCGCCGGCGAGGGACAGCGGCCCGCTACGGTACCCGTGGACGCTGTTCATGGGGTCTCCAAGAGGGGGTCAGATCGTACGGTCTGCGGCGAGTTCGTCCAGCTCGCGCGGCGACAGGCCGAGCCGTGCGGCGTAGACGGCCCGGGTGTCGCGGCCGTGCGGGCGGCCGGTCCAGCGGATGGCGCCGGGCGTGGCGGAGAGCCGAAAGAGGACGTTCTGCATCCGGATCGGTCCCAGCACCGGATCCTCCACGGTCGTCAGCGAGTCCAGGGCCCGGTACTGCGGGTCCTCGAAGATGTCGGCGATGCCGTACACGGGGGAGATCGCGGCTTCGGCCTCCTCGAACGCGGCGATCACCGTGTCCCGGTCGCGGGCTGCGATCCACTCCCCGACCTGCCCGTCGAGCAGGTCCGCGTGCGCGGCGCGCCCGGCGCCGCCGGCGAACCAGGGCTCGGCGGTCACCTCCGGGTGCCCGACGAGCTTCATGACCCGCTCGGCGACGGACTGCGCCGAGGTGCTCACGGCCACCCACGCGCCGTCCCGGGTCGGGTAGATGTTGCGGGGGGCGTTGTTCACCGAACGGTTGCCCGTGCGTGCCGGCACGGTGCCGAGCTGGTCGTACGCGGTGGGCTGCGGGCCCAGCAGGGTCAGCAGCGGTTCGATGATCGCGAGGTCGACCACCTGCCCCGGCCCGCCGTGCACGTCGCGGTGGTAGAGCGCGGTCTGTACGGCCGAGGCGGCGACCAGCGCGGCCACCCCGTCGGCCAGCCCGAAGGGCGGTAGCGTCGGCGGGCCGTCCGGCTCGCCCGTCAGGGCCGCGAAGCCGCTCATGGACTCGGCGAGCGTGCCGAAGCCGGGCCTGCGGGCGTAGGGCCCGTACTGGCCGAAGCCGGTCACGCGGGCGATGACCAGCCGGCGGTTGGCACGGTGCAGGTCCTGCGGGCCGAGCCCCCAGCGCTCCAGGGTGCCCGGCCGGAAGTTCTCGATCAGTACGTCGGCCTGCGAGGCGAGCCGGAGCAGCAGATCCGCTCCGGCGGGGCGGCTCAAATCCAGGGTGACGGTGTGCTTGTTGCGGCCGAGCATCTTCCACCACAGTCCCTCGCCGTCCTTCGACGGGCCGTGGGTGCGGGCCGGGTCCGGTTGGGCCGGGTGCTCGATCTTGATGATGTCGGCGCCGTAGTCGCCGAGGACCGTCGCGGCCAGCGGCCCCGCGAACAGGGTGGCGCAGTCCAGCACGGTCACGCCACGCAGGGCAGCCGGAGCAGGCGGCGGGGCTGCGCGGGGGAGGGAAGGCTCCATCGGGGCTCACGCACCTTCACGGATCGCTGTTTCTCCTTGTGAAACGCTGTTCCGGAAAGCTAGCATGACCCTTCGTCACGAAAAAGGGAAACAGTGTTTCCCGTTAGCCCACGGGTGCGGAAGGGAGGTGCGGGCGGCGCCCCCTGCGGCTGCCCGGCCTGTCATGTCTCGTTACGACCTGCTCATCAAGAACGGCACGCTCATCCAGCCCCACCTCGGCGAGATCACCGCAGATCTTGCCGTGCGCGACGGGAAGGTCGCGGCCTTGGCCGACCGCATCGACACCTCCGAGGCCGCCGAGGTCATCGACGCCTCAGGCCGGGCGGTCTTCCCCGGCGCGGTCGACGCGCACTTCCATCTCGGCATCTACCGCTCCCTGGAACAGGACGCGGCGGAGGAGACCCGGTCCTCCCTGGTCGGCGGCGCGACGAGCGTCCTGTCCTACTTCCGCACGGGCGAGCACTACCTCAACCGGACCGGGGCCTACAGCGACATCTTCCCCGAGGTCCTCGCGGCGGTCGGCGGCCGCAGCCACACGGACTACGGCTTCCACCTCGCCCCGATGGACACCGCCCAGGTGCGCGAGATACCCGACCTCGTGGCAAAGCACGGGGTCAGCTCCTTCAAGTACTACATGTTCTACAAGGGGTTCAACCTGTCCGCCGACTCCCGGGACGCCAAAGGCTTCCGGATGGCCGAGGAGGGCGAGGAGTACGACCTCGGTCACCTTTACCAGCTCATGGAGGCGGTCGCCGCCGCCGGCGCCGCCCGCCCCCACGGCCGCGTCTCGCTCTCCCTGCACTGCGAACAGTCCGAGCTGATGAGGCTGTTCATCGACCGGGTCCGGCGCTCGGGCGACCCCCAGACCCTGCGCGCCTACCACGACGGCCGCCCGCCCCTGACCGAGGAGGTCGCGATCGCGGAGGCGGCCACCCTGGCCCGCGCCACCGGCTGCCCGGTCAACCTGCTGCACCTCTCCAGTGCCGCCGCCCTCGCCGGGGCCCGCGCCGCCCGTGCCGCCTCGCCCGGGCTGGACCTGCGCACCGAGGTGACCCTGCATCACCTGTGCCTGGACCACGAGAGCCTGGACGCCGCCGGCTGCGGCCTCGGTGCCAAGGTCAACCCGCCGATCCGCACCCGAGCCGACAACGACGCGCTGTGGGCGGGCGTGCTCGACGGCACCGTGGACTGGGTCGCCTCCGACCACGCCTGCTGCATGGAGGAGTCCAAGGGAGACGCTCTGTGGCCCGCGCTGCCCGGCTTCGGCGGCACCGCCCTCCTCTATCCGATCCTGCTCTCCGAAGGCCACCACAAGCGCGGCCTGCCGCTGCGCCGCGTCGCGGAACTGCTCTCCGCGAACCCGGCCGCCGCCTACGGCCTCACCGGCAAGGGGTCGCTGATGGTGGGCGCCGACGCCGACATCGTCGTCGCCGACCTGGACGCCGTCCGCACGGTCACGGCCGACCTGCTGCTGTCCGGACAGGACCACTGCCCCTTCGAGGGGCAGGAACTGCGCGGTTGGCCCACGGTCACCATCGTCGGCGGCCAGGTCGCCTACCGCGACGGAGCCGTCACCGCCGCCCCCGCCGGCCGCTACCTCGCCCGCTGAACGGATCCCGCTGACAGGCCCCTTGCGTTGACAGAGCGCCTCCACGCCCCCGACGATGACCGGGCGGTCACCTGACCGCCCGGTCATACGTCGGGGGAGCGCGCATGCCCACCACCACCTGGACCCACCTCCCGCCCGACCGGCGGGAGCGGATCCTGGTCGCCGCGATGGACGAGTTCGGCACCCACGGCTACTCGACCGGCAGCCTCAACGTCATCGCCCGGCAGGCGGGCGTCGCCAAAGGGTCTCTCTTCCAGTACTTCGCCGGAAAGCTCGACCTGTTCACCTACGTCGCCGAGCAGACCTCCCTGCGCATCTTCGAGGCCATGCGGCCCTGGCTCGACGGCTACAGCGGCGCCACGCCCGGTACCGACGGGCCCCGCGCCGCCCAGGACTTCCCCTCGTACCTCGTCGACGCGATCGTCGCCTGGGTCTCCTACTTCGAGACCCATCCCCTGGAACGGGGCGTGACCGCCGCCACCAACATGGAGATCGACCCCGTCGTACGCCAGGCCGTACTGGAACCCGTCCAGCACCTCTACCTCGCCGGACTGCGCCCCCTTGTCGAGGAGGCGGTCGCTGCCGGAGAACTGCGCGCGGACGCCGATGTCGACGCCCTCCTCTCCCTCCTTCTCCTGCTGCTGCCCCACACCGCCCTCGCCCCCTTCTTCCCGGCCGTCGCCGGACCCGTCGCACTGCCCCGGGGTGACCGGGCCGCCCGCCGTACCGCGATCGAACGCCTCGTGCGCCCCGTCCTCGCCGGATTCCGTCCGGCACACGCACCCGACTGATCAGCGCTGATCCGCCCGCCGACCCCGTCACCGCGCCCCGCGTGCCGGGGCTTTCGGCATGCTCCGAAGCGGCCCGCGTAACCGTAAAAGAATCACCGCCGCTCTGCTTGACGCGGTGCCCACGCTGGGGCCCAATGGGACCGCTGGAGAAACAAAGTTCCAACAGTGGAAACAGTCCGGCCCCTTCCGGGCCGGCCCGGCGACGCCGCGACGCCACGCGGCCTTCCCCCTGGGAGTCCCCATGAGCGACACCTCGCACCGACGCATGTCCCTCCCGCGCACCCTCTTCGCCGCGGCCCTGGCCGCCGCCGCGACCCTCACCGCCCTCTCGCCCGCCACCGCCGCGGAGCAGGCCCCCACCGGCGTCGTGAAGGTCTCCAACACCGTCGACGTCCGCTGCGCCTTCCTGGTCTACAAGCGCTCCGGCGACTGGTACTTCCCGTCCACCGCGCCCAAGGGCACCGTCTGGCTCCAGCACGGCTTCAGCCGTGCCAACGACCACCTGGAGGACATCGCCCGGCGCTACGCCGCCGCCGGCTTCGTCGTCTTCGCCCCCACGCTGCCCTCCGCCGACATGTTCGGCTGTACGGTCTCCAACATCGGGAACAACACCGCCTTCCTCAACAACGTCGCCGACCTCTTCGGCAAGGCCGCCGACCCGAACGACAAGCTCGGCCGCAGCTTCGCCGATGCCGCGGCCAAGGCCGGCCGGCCCGGCCTCCAGATGCCCGCCAAGTTCGTCTTCTCCGGTCACTCCGCAGGCGGAGAGGCCGTCAGCTACGTCGCCAACCGGCTCCGCACCCAGTACCCGGCGGCGTTCGCCCGCCTCTCGGGCCTCGTACTCCTGGACCCCGTCAACTCCTTTACCGGGCTCAACATGGCCAACGCGCTGAACGGCCTGAACACCACGAACCTGCCCATGCACGCCATCTCCTCGCCGCCCTACCTCGCCAACGGCCAGGCCTCCGGCACCCGCGAGCTGACCACCGACGTGCACCGGGACTTCCTCGGCATCCGGCTCAGCACGGGCTCGCACTGCGACGCCGAGGGCGCCAGCACCGACACGCTCTGCACCCTGCCCAACGGGGCACCCCAGGACGCCAACGTCGCCGTCCTCCAGGAGTTCGCCACCGTCTGGGCCGCCGACGATGTGAGCGGCACGGTCACCGCCACCCACCGCCCCGGCGGCAGCCGTTACGAGGCCCTGCGCACGGCCGGCACCATCCAGACCCTCAGTGGATCCTGAAACCGTTCCACGCGTGCCCGCCCCCGCGCCGACGGGGGCGGGCACGACCGCGCTCGCGGCCCCACCGGGTTAGTCCGTGCAGGTGGAGGCGGCTGACCGGCAAGGAGACGACGAAGCCCGCGCCCAGCGGCCCAGCGCCTCTTGGCCCCCTACGGGAGGGCCTCGCCATGCGTTCGACAGGGGGAGAGAGTCATGCCAACTCCGGAGGCCTGACGCCCCATCGCGGGGCACTGAAAAGGCAGTGGGGGGTGTCCAGGACCGCGTCGACAGTGCGGTGGGCGCGCTCTCGCGCCGCCGGGCGGTCCAGCAGCAGCGCGTCGAGCAGCAGGGGCGAGACGATCGCGGAGACGGCGTCCTCCCGTGCCACGCCGGTCAGGCCCGCGGGGGCCAGCGCGGTGCGGAAGGGTGCCAGCAGGTCTTCCACGTACCGGCGCCGCAGGTCCGTCATCGCGGAGTCCCATGCCGCCGCCGCGACGATGGCGTGCAGGAAGCCGCCGACCGGCTTGTCGCGCAGGCGGTCGCAGAGCGCGTCCACCTCGGCGTGCAGATCCGTCCGGGCCTCACCCGTTTGGGAGGGTGCGGGGCGCGGGGCGACCTCGATCAGCGCCGCCAGTACCACGTGAGGGGTGGGCCAGTGGCGGTAGATCGTCGACCGCGACACCCCGGTGGCGGTGTGCAAGCGCTGCGCGGAGAGCGCCGCTGCGCCCTCGGTGAGTAGCAAGTCCAGCGCAGCGGTCAGGACGACCGCCTCGGTGTCCGAGGTGGGTCCTGCGGGGCGGCCAGGTCGAGTCACCTGATTAACGGTACATCTTGTATCGGGTGTTTGTCAGCGCTACATTCCGTATCGGAATCCGAATCGGAGGGAGCCGCCATGCGGCCGCACGTGGAGCTTGTGGACGAGCGCGATCTGATCTGGCACATGGGGGAGTTCGAGCACGCGCAGGGCAGTACCCGGCAGCGCAACCTCAGCTACGACGAGGAGGACGGCTCGGCGTCGCTGAAGGTCTGCTTCGACACTGACTGGTCGCGGCCGGGCGGCGTGCACCACGCCGCCACCGAGTGGTACGTCCTCTCCGGCCAG
Organism: Streptomyces sp. G-G2; assembly: GCF_030063135.1. GTDB lineage: Bacteria > Actinomycetota > Actinomycetes > Streptomycetales > Streptomycetaceae > Streptomyces. The sequence continues at coordinate 61,528 of NZ_JASISO010000016.1, read as the reverse complement.
GTGACCGTCGGGGACGCCGTCCTCGGCCCCGAGGGCTTCTGGATGGCGCCGGTCGGAGTCCGCACCCCCGCCGTCACGGCCGCGGCCGGTACGGAGATCCTGCTGTTCCGCGAGTACGGCGACTGGCGCTTCGACCTCGCGGATGCCGACCGGGAGGGCCTGCGCGCCGACCAGAAGCTGGTAGTCCTGCAGACCTCGGAGATGCCCTGGACCGACGTGCGCGACGGCAGCCCGATGCGCTTCGACCTCGGCGGCACCCCGGTCCCCGGCCTGTACATCAAGATGCTGCACCGGGACGAGAAGACCGGCTTCTACAGCAGGCTGATCAAGGCCAAGCCGGGCTGGCGCGAGGAGCCGCTCGCCCACCACCCGTGCACGGAGGAGGCGTACTGCCTCGAAGGCGCCTTCGACTACAACTACGGCAAGATGTGGCCCGGCACCTACTTCTGGCGCCCCGCCCTCATCCGGCACGGCGACTTCACCGCCGACGCTGAACAGGGCTGCACCTGGATCGTGCGCTCCGACAGTGATCTCGTGGACTGGTACACCTCAGAGGCCCGCGTCGTCATGCAGGGCCAGGCCACCAACTGGGGACCCGACCACCCGCACAGCGTCCCTCCGCGCTTCGTGGAACCGGTCCGCTCCCGAAGCGTCGGTCCGTGGGAGGACCCGTCCTACCAGTGACTCCCGCCCGGCGGAGACCGCGCTCTCGGGCGGACCTGGCCAGCTCGATCGTGGGCGTGGTGGCCGACAGCCACGCCGCGGCCTGCGAGCGCACCCCGCCGCAGCGCCCCCCGCGCCGGCTGCGTCCTGCGCGCGGGGGGACTGTAAAACTTCGGATCTGTCGCACTTGCGGTGGTGACGGAGGGTGACGCTGTTCACCCGCGAGCCCGCCGCTCGGCGCCCGCGATCCTCACGATCGCGGGCGCCGTCCTCTACACGATGCCCGCCGAGCGGCCTGAGCTGTACGCGGCCGCCGCACTGGTGCTCGCGGCGGCTGCTGCCTGGTGCCTCCCGCCAGGGCTGATCACAACCTGACACCGATCTGATCTTGGGGAGGCGTGCGGGGCAGACAGTCTTCCCTCCGCTGGATACGGTGTAAAGAACGCGTCAAGAAGAGGCGCGAGGTGTGCCGGGAAGTCTGGTCGGCGTCCTGGGGGCAGTGTGCCCTCTTGTCGTCGACACACCGGAGGCCCGATGCCATGGCCGGCACCCGCTCCCCCTTCCTCGGTTTGCTGCCCCTGCCCGAGCGGCAGGCAATCACCCGAGCCCTGCGCACCGAGACCGTCGGCGGCCTGGTCCTCCTCGGCGCGGCACTCCTCGCTCTAAGCTGGGCCAACAGCCCCTGGAGCGCGGCGTACACGTCCGTGCGCGACTTCCACTTCGGGATACAGGCCCTGGGCCTGGATCTGTCGGTGGGGCACTGGACGGCCGACGGGCTGCTGGCCGTGTTCTTCCTCGTCGCCGGGATCGAGCTGAAACGCGAGCTCGTCGTAGGCGAACTGCGCACCCCGGCCACCGCGGCGCTGCCCGTCATCGCCGCGCTCTGCGGGATGGCCGTACCCGCCGCCCTCTACCTGGCCACCGTCGCAGCCGGCGGAGGCAGCAATGCGGGCTGGGCGGTGCCGATGGCCACCGACATCGCCTTCGCCCTCGCCGTGCTGGCCGTACTGTCCACCCACCTGCCGGCCGCGCTGCGCGCCTTCCTCCTCACCCTCGCCGTCGTCGACGACCTCTGCGCGATCCTGATCATCGCGGTATTCTTCACCTCCGACCTGAACCTGTGGGCGCTCGCCGGCGCCTTCGCGAGCCTCGTGCTCTTCTACCTCCTCCAGCGGCTGCGGGTACGCGGCTGGTGTTGGTACGTGCCCCTCGGGCTGGCGATCTGGGCGCTGATGTACAACAGCGGCGTCCACGCCACCGTCGCCGGCGTCGCCATGGGTCTGATCCTGCGCACCACCGCCGACAAGGGTGAGAAGGTCTCGCCGGCCTCCCGGGCCTCGCACCTTATTCACCCGCTGTCCGCAGGCATCGCGGTACCTCTGTTCGCGCTGTTCGCCGCCGGGGTGAGCATCTCCGGCCCGGCCCTGAGCGCGGTGTTCACCAGCCCCGAACCCCTCGGCGTCGTGATCGGCCTGATCGCCGGCAAGACACTGGGCATCTTCGCCGGGACCTACCTGGCCGCCCGCTTTACCCGCGCCCAGCTCAACCCCGATCTGGCCTGGGCCGACGTACTCGGCCTGTCGGTGCTGGCCGGGATCGGCTTCACCGTCGCCCTGCTCATCGGCGAACTCGCCTTCCCCGGCACCCAGGCCGGCGAGCACGTCAAGGCCGCCATCCTGGTCGCCTCGCTGATCGCCGCAGTCTTCGCCGCTGTCCTGCTGCGACGGCGCAACACCCTCTACCGGCGCCTGTACGAGGCGGAGAACCTCGACGCCGACGCCGACGGCATCCCCGACATCTACCAGCGCGACATCACGGCGAAGACCCAGAGCACCGCTGTCCGGCCGGACGGGCAGCCCACCTGATGGCCGGCGGCGATGCCTCACCGCTGACACCCGTGATCGTCATCGCTGCCCTGGTCATCCGCATGGGCATCACCGAGCTCCGGTGCCCGGGCAGCGCCCGGCGCCAGTGGGTGTTCGCCACGCCCCCCGGGCCATGGCGGCTGGTGCGACGGTCACCGCGGCCACGCTCTTGATCGGCGGCACCCGCCAAGGCTGGGCGGCGGCCGCATGGGCCCTGCTCACCGGAGCGCTCACCGCCTTCCTCACCGGCCGCGACACCCCAGCCGCCTCAACCCATCCGAACAAGGAGCAGCCCGTGTCGGAGCGACAGGTCGGAAAGGTGATGGCCGCCATCGGCGCACCTCTCACCCTGGCCGGTGCGGCGATGTACTTCCTGCCCGGACCCGGCTTCCCCGTCCTCATCATCGGTCTGGCCCTGCTCATCACCGGCCTCGTCATGACCGCAGCCGGCCGCCGGTAGCACCACCGGCCCCTACCCGCCCCCGCACCGACAGGAACCGACGTTGACCTGGCAGTGGATCGGCCTGACCGTCTTCTCCCTCACCCTGCTGCCCGCCGGACTGGCGATGGCCGCCGGATGGGCACCCGCCCGCTGGCGCACCAGGCTCACACCGGTACGCGCCCGCGGCTGGGCCATCCTCGCCCTCTACGCAGCAGCACCCCTCAACGCGATTCCCCGCCTGGCCGGAGCGTCTCCGGAGGTCAGTCTGGCCTTGACCGCTGTCGCCGGGGCGCCCTGGCCTCGCTCAAAACAGTCAGCAACAGCGCCCGATGACATCCAAGACGCTCTCCCGATTCCCGGCCTGGTCGATCCTCGCCCGGTGGGCAACCCTCACCGGCATCCTCTGGCTGGCGAGCACGGCTCTCGGGCACCGCACACCGCTCGCGGCTTGCGCCGCGTCCGCAGCTCTCCTGGTCGCGGTCGGCGAAGCCGGTGACTGGCTGCGGCGACGCTGGACGGCGCACTGTGACAGCCGGTCACCGCGCTAGCGGTCCCCGGCTGTGGTGGCGGCGGCTTCGTCGTACGCGCCCACAGGGGCCTTCCCGCAAGCGTGCGCACCGGCGTGGAGGCCCCGGCCTGTCAGCGACCAGCAGGAGCGCCATTGCGCGGTCACGGCCGACGAGCGAAGGGCACGACCGTGCCGGACTGGTCGGTGAGTTCGGCTCGCAGGGCCTGGTTGTCGTGGTGGAGGGCGGCGATCGCGGTCGCGGCTGCCTTCAGCTTCATCTCCAGGTGCGTGCATTCCTGTGTCTTGGCGGCGAGCCTCTTACGGAGGCGGGTGATCTCGGCGTCCCGGCGGGCCTCTCCTGCCGTGGTCTTGCCCCGCTTGGCGATGTGGGCGTCCCATTCGGCGAGGATCGGCTGGGCTCGGTTCATCGTGGCGCGGCTGACCTGGGCTTCTCGCCACAGGTTCTCCTTGGTGAGCCGTCCGTTGGTGCGCTGGGGCTTTCCGGTGAACAGGCGCTGCATCGCGGCCCGCAGGGACCTCGCCGTCTCGGGTGAGACGCCGTCGGACGTGACGCGGCTTGGGGTGGTCATGCGGATGTGCCTCGAATCTTGTCCAGGACGGCCTGGGCGCGTTCGGCCTCTCTGGAGATCAGGGCCTTGCGGCTGGCGGGCAGGCCCGGTGTCTGGAGGAGTTGGAGCTGGGTGCGGAGGTGGGAGTCGTAGAGCGGGACGTGCTCGGTGCCGATCATGCTGTTGGGGCAGCGGTCGGGGCGGCAGCGGTCCTCCAGCGGGCCGGTGTGTCCCTCGGGGACGACCGCGTTCTCCAGGCAGACGGCCCCGGCCGGGTTGCGCTCGTCGAACAGGCAGTTGTTGAGTGTGCCGAACCGGATGGTGATCCGGGCCTTTCGCAGCAGGTCGTCCTCGACCCGGGCGTCCCCATGGCGTGCCTTGACTGTGGCCCTGACCTGGTCAAAGACGGCCTTGAGGCGTTCGGCCGCGGGACCGAAGCCGATCTCCTCGCCGCTGGCATGGGCCACGTAGAGATCCTTGAGCCGACGGAACCGGGCGGCGTGGACCGCGTCGTCGAGATGGTTGGCCCACGTGACGTCGGGCGCGGCGTAGCCGCGGGTGGCGCGGTTGGCCAGGGCCCGGGTGGCGATGTGCTTGAGCTGGATGCCCAGCGCGATTTCGGATCCGGCGAACTGGTCGGTGAGCATCGCCATCGTGCGGCGGAACATGTGGGGCCGGACCGTGCCGGCCGGGATCGGGTCCAGCCCGGAGTAGACGCGGCCGGCGTTGACGGCGGCGATGAAGGAGTCGACCATGTGGCCGCCGTCGAGCTCCTCGTTGACCGCGTGCGGGGTGAGCGTCGTGAAGACCCTGGTGGGGTGAGGGGAGAGGGCCTCGGCGACCGCGATGGCCTCGGCGACCGGCTCACTGATCCACCAGTGCTTACGCGGGCGCCCGTCGTGGCCCTTGACGAGGGTGGAGGCGATGGCGGGCGCGTTGTAGTGCTCCACCACGCTCCCATGGACGATCTCCTGCAATTCCGAGTCCCGCATCATCGACAACGCCGCCACCAGGACGAACGCGGCGTTTCGGAGGGTGGTCGCCAGGACGGACAGCTCGTAGAGATCGAATCCGGGATGCCACGGCCCGTGGCTGCCGTCCGTACGGGTCACCTCGGCCAAGGGCATTGGGTAGCCGAGGTGGTAGCGGCCGTCGGCGACGGCGCGCAGGACCTTCGCCCGCCGGCTCCGCGCCGCGGCCGACGACCGGCCGAACAGCGCCCCGCTGCGACGTTCGTTCACGCCGAGCTGCAGCGTAAGCATCGACCAGTTGACCTCGGGCGGCAGGTCCTTCGGCCACTGCGGGTCGTAGTGGCAGGGCACTTTCCAGTCCGGGTCCGCCAGGCAGGCGTCCAGGGTGGCGTCTTTCCCGGCAGCCGACGTGGCAGCGGCGTCCTTCAGCTGCTCGACCTGACGCAGGGCACGCAGGATGTCGGGGGCGAAGGTGTGCACGTACGCCCAGGCTGCCCGTACCAGTGGAAACCAGATGTCCGGCGGCACGGCCCTCGTGGAAAGTTCGCCGTCCCGTACGTCCTCGGCGACCTGTCCCGCCGTCTTGCCCGGCCACGGATCCTCGGCCGGCCAGGCACAACTCAGCGCCGGGGCGAAGAGCGACAACTTCTTCAGGAACGCGACATGCCGGGTCAGTGTCGGGGCCTTGACCGTCGTCCTCAAAGCTGTGATCCGCCGGCGCAGATCGGCCACGTTCCAGTGCGCCGGGTCATCGTCCAGGCCCTCGCTTCGTGCCCACGCGATCAGACCGCGCAGACAGCCCATGTTCAAGTTGATGGTGCCGATGTCCCAGGGAGCGAAGCCGAAATGGAGGCCGTTGGCCTGCAGCGTCTCGTGCTGCGGATTGGCCAGGATCATCGCCACCTCGCGGGCGAGGAGGTTCCAGTGCGGCTCGGCCAGCGTCCCGGCCAGGCGGATGCGCCACCACGACGGGTTACGGTTGGCGGGCTTGGCCACCACCCCGTTGAAGTCGAGGACTTCGGTGTCTCCGAAACGCGGCTGCCGGGCGCCTTCCCCGCGGGCCTGCGGCAGCAGGGGCCGGCCCTGGACGATCGGCTCGTCCGGCCGGAACAGGGACTGCGTACGAGCAGTCGGGCGGGGAATGATCATGCGTCGAACTCCACGTGAGCGGACAGCGGCAGGTCCAGCCGGACCAGTCCGTCGTTGATGTGCTGCCATGCCAGGGCCTTCTCCTGCTCGCTGTGCTCCTCCAGTACGGCACGGAGGTTGACGTAGGACTGGCCCCACCGCCGGGTGAAGGCTCGCGGATCGAGGCGGAGGCGTACCCTCTCCAGGTGCTCGGCGAGCAGGATCAGTTGCGGCAAGTGGCTGGGTAGGACCCAGGCGTTGCGGCACTCCATGCAGCGCAGCGGCGCGACCGCGCAGAGTTCCCCAGGCTTGCTGAATGGGGAGTCCCACGGGTTCTTGCAGTGGGAGACGCCCATGTCGAGTTCGCCCTGGATCATGCCGTCCGCCTGCTCCGCCTCCAGTCCGAGTTCCCGCAGCCGCTCGCTGTCCTCGGCGATCTCAGCCGCCTCCGGGGCGATCACGGTCGGCCCGTTCACCGCCTGCTCGAACCAGTGGGCCTGGGCCGTGGTGATGACCTTGCCGGACAGGATCCGCAGTGTGGTGCCCTGGGCGTAGTGGCCGGCGAAGGTTTCCTCGAGGTGGTCGTCGGCGGCGGCGCTGATACGGCCACCGGAGACGATGGCCTTCTCCACCTTGGTGGACTTCCGCAGCCGCCCGATGTGCGCCGGGCCGTCGACCGTGACCCCGACCGAGTCCAGCCAGTCGGTGAACCGCTGCCCTGCGGCGTTGGCGTTCCAGCGTCCGAACCTGAGGTCGTAGTACACAAGTGAGGGGCGCACGAACAGGGTGTCGGACGCCTCCGGGCATTGCCTCCGCGCCTGCTCCGTGACCTGCGCCAGCCGGCGCACGATCGCGCTCGCCTCACGCCGCGGTCGATCGAGCGTCTCTGCCGTCTCGGCCTTTTCATCCCCGGGGGCGTCGGGGAAGGCCCGATGACGCACGCGGTGGGCGCGCTCCTTGACCAGCGTCAGACGCACACCCTTCGGGAGGAACTCGATATCCGACAGACCGAAGCTGGTGACCTCCTCCGAGGCGTGCCCGGTGGCATCCATCAGCAGGACCCTGAAGGCGTGAAGATCCAGGTTCGTCGGGTAGAGGCGGCGCACCAGCTGCCAGATCAGATCCCGCCGGGCCCGCCGAGGTGCGACGGTCCCGTCCTTGCGTAAGATCATGTCGCGCAGCACCGTGGGCCACAGCGCGGTGGTCGGCGGGAGCCGGTCGCCGATCTGCCGGGGCAGGATCGCTCCCCGCGACAGGCCCCACAGCAGATCCGGCACATCCAGCCAGTCCCCTTCATCGGGATGCCGACCCTGCTCCGCCAGGGCCCAGCCCTCGGCCAGCCGCTTCTCCAGTGCGTGCACCGACGACCACGCGGCCTTGACCAGCGCCTGCTTGTCGGCCCGGCTAAACTCGTCCCGCTCCGCACACTCACCCCACCCGGTCAGAGTCATCCCGCGGGCGAACCTCGCCAGCGACTCGTCGACCCGGCGCTCGGGGTGGTCGTCCCGCCGCACGATCAAAGTCCGCACGCTCGAGGCCGCCATACCCGGCTGCCGTGAACCCTCCCCGTACGCGGCCGGCAAGGTGCGCTCCCACCGGGCCAGCAACGGCATCAGATCCACCGACTCCAGCGACAAGGCGGCCGAGTCCTCGGATGCGGCATCCATGGCCGCGCACACCAGATCAACCGCCCGCACGTAGTCCCGGGACGCCGAGGCCGACAGACCAGTAGCGTCGACGTACTCCACCCATTCATCAGCCAGCTCCGCGGCCAACCGCGGGCACCGGTAGTCCCCGGGATCGATGTACTGCAGCCGCTCCCGCCCCTGGTCATTGACCGCCACCACACGCACCCCGATCCGGTCCTCCCCGCCCGGAGCCCCCAGCGCCTGCCGCAGATGCGCCGTCCACTCAGCAGACCTCCGCCACTTGGTCCGCGCCATCAGCACGCCCCTGCCGGCTGCTCCAACTGGAAGGCCCTGGAGGCGATCTGTGCGTAGGTAGCCTCTTCCGCCGGGTCGCCGAGCCACCCGGCGAACGCCGCCTCGTACTCGTGCACCAGGTCGTCGGTGTACTCGAGGTACGCGTACGTGGTCTCCGGGCTGGAATGACCGAGCCTGCGGCTGACGATCAGCAGCGGGTTGTAGCGGATGTGCCCGCTCAAGTAGGAGCGATGCCGACGCCGCCGCGCCACCAGGTCCGGCTCGGCCCCGTCCATCTGCCGCTCCAGATAGGTCAACAGCTGCAAGGCGTACGTGTGGCGCAGATCGTGCCAGCGCCACCTCTTGGCCGGCAGCCGCGGCGTCGTCTCATCGGCCAGGGCCACCATCCGGCGCCACGCGGCGTGCCGGTACCGCTTCCAAGAGTCCGCCCCCGGCATGAGTCCGCCTCGCCCGAGAAACACCGCCATGGCCTCCAGCCCGAACTCGCCTTCCCACACCGTGATCCGGCGCAACTTCGGCGGCATCGCCTGCATCACGAACACCTGCCGGACACCGTCGAGCGTGCCGTGAACCCGGCCCGTTTCCGGCTCGACACGGGAGACGACGAACAGCTCCCGGTGCCGGCGCTCCAGCCGCCGGGCCGCGGTCGCGGTGAACTCCGGTCGCTCCAGCAGGCAGTAGGTCTCCACAGCCCGCACGGCCTGCTCGGGGAGGAAGACTCCCCGGGTCTTGCCGTACTTCGCGCACGCCTGGACGGTGAACTCGGTCTCGTCCCCAGGATGGTCCACTCCCATGCCGAGCTCGGGCAGCAGTACCGTGGCCCACTCCTGCCACCGCATCCCGCTGCACACCGCCAGATCCGCCCCCGCCCGGTCGCGATGCGGGGAACTCCCCCGGTAGGACCGGTTCAGCCGCGAGTCCGGGCCCTGCCCGCCGAGCCCGACATCCCGGAAGTACCGGTACTGCTCCAGACTCAGGTGCCGGATGTCCATCCCGCGCCGAGTCCTCGAACTCAGTGCGTTCCGTCCCCGTGACGCCACCCGCACGGGCCGCCGCCGCAGGTAGTTCTGCTCGACCGCGAAGGCGAAGAACTGGTCCAAGATCGATGATTCCTTCGACCACGCCGAAGAACCGATGGGCTTCTCCTGCAGATGCGTGCGCGACTTCTTGTAGGCCACCAAGTCGGCCTCGGTGGCCATGAGCACTGAGCGGTCACGCTTGGCCTGATGGGCATCGAACCGGGCCATGATCCGCCCGTAGTCCTTCATCGTGCCCTCGGCCAGATCCGCGTACGACATGCTCCGGCCCCACGCGCACAGGGGCTCCACCGGCATCATCGTCTCGTCATCCAAGAAGACCGGCGTGCCGTCGGAGATCCCGTGGAGCTCCAGCAACCGCGCTGCGTCAGTGCCCGTGAGAACCGGGCTGTCCAAATACCGGCGCACCAGCGCCATGTCAACCGTGAACAACTGCATGCTCGTCACCTCCCGAGACATCTGGGAGAAGAGAGATAGCAGTCAGCGGAGAGCCAAGAGGACACCGTTCACCGGTACGAGGGACCTGCCATGAGACAAAACTGAAACGCCCCAAGAAAGGGATCTTTGACTCGTCCCGGACGCGGTGGCCCAGAACAACTGCACGGCCAGGACCAGGGCGAGGGCGGACTGCCAGAGGAGGCCGGGCCCAGCGAGGAGGAGGGGCACCTGTGCCAGAGGGCTGACCGCGAATCCGACGATGATCGTCGGCCCGATGCCGAAGCGGGAGGCGATCTTCGGGGCGAGGAGTGCCCCGGCCAGACTGCCGGCGCCTCCGACGCCCATGATCACCCCGAACGCCGTCGGGGTGACCTTCAGGACGGCGAGCAGGTTTGTTTCCGCAGAGACCGTGTCCCCCACAGGTCGTGTCGCTTTACGAGGCGGCTGGCGACGTGGTCGGTGTCGCCTTGCTGTAGCGCATCGTGTCGCTATCCCCATCCCGGGCCGTGATGAAGCACACACCCTACTGGCTTCCGTTCCCGGTCTCGACAAGTCCACCGACGCGCTGTCCGGCGTTCGACTTGAGGGGCCGCGACCCTCCACTCCTGTTGCTACGTCCAACAATGTCCGTGTTGTCGTCGGCGGTCCCGGGCCGGGTTTCAGTGGCTCACAGTCGGGGATCTTGGAAGGTCCCAAATCTGCCGGGCAGCCTTGGGAGAAATGGGGTCTCGGGACGTACGGCCGTTAGCCCTGAGCACTTGATTTGGAGCGGCTACCAGCGGGTGGGAGCTGGTCAGTGCCGGCCGTCGTGAGACGTGAAGACGTCCAGCAGTTTCCGGACGGGCACGTGTGCCTCTGCTGGATGGTGGAGGGTGCCGTCCAGGCAGAGGATGTAGCGCGTGCGCCGTCCGTCGCGCTCGCGGCGCATGTAGCTGGCCTGTTCGAGGTCGGTGACGATGCTCTGTGCGGTGCGTTCCGTGATGCGGCAGACCGCGGCGATGTCGCGGAGCCGGGTGGCAGGGTCACGCGCGATGGCGAACAGCACGCGGGCGTGGTTGGTGAGGAAGTGCCACTGCCCGGCCTGCTCGCTCACGTTCTGCTCCGTCCCATGAACTCTGCCCAGGTGGCAATACCCGCAGCGCATTTCTGGAAACAGATCTCGTCGGTTTGCGCGTGCTGCGATGTTGCGGGGGTATGCGGGTTGGGCAATGAGCGGCGCTTCGGACGTGAGGCGGTTCCATGGACCTTGCTGGGCAAGACGAGGGCCCGAAGTCGCTTGTCGACCGTCGGGTCGCGGCCGGTGCCGCGTTCGAGGGCAGTGCGGAGATCGCGGAGGCCCGTGACATGGCCCGCGACTTCCTCATGTCTGTGCAGGCCGTGCACGGGCTGCCGGTGTCGGCGCGGGCGATGGGCACGGTGCAGTTGGTGGTGAGCGAGCTGGTCACGAACGCCCGCAAATACGCGCCCGGCCCGTGCCTGCTGGACCTGGAGATCAGCGAGGGCGCCGTCCACATCAGCGTGTGGGACAGCAGTACCACCCTGCCGTCGATCCAGGCAGCCGACCCAGAACGGATCGGTCAGCACGGCACTGAGATCGCCATGGCGGTGTCCCAGACCTTCTGCGTTCACAAGGAACCGGTGGGCAAGCGCATCACCGGGGTCATCGAGCTGGCCGACGACCCCGGCGGAGACCCGGCCGGTCGGCAGCCCTCCTGACCGCGCCCGGCCGGACTGTTCCCGAAGCCGGAATTGGGCTGCTCGTGGGGTCCGACCCGCAGGGATCCGGGCCAAGACGGTGACCATCACCCTCAGAATGAGCAGTTCAGCCTGACCAGCGCGGAGGGCAGGCCGGGCGGCCTGACCATCCCGAGGACCATCCGCGGCAAGATCGAGGAACGCGAAGGGGGTCAGCGGCTCCGCGTCGCCGGCTTCTTCTCTCGGGTGCCTTCGATGGTGACGCCGTTCCAGAAGGCGACGTGGTTCTTGATGCGGCGGGCGAGTGGGCTGGGGTGCGGGTAATACCAGGCTGCGTCCGGATTGATGACGCCGTCGACGGTCACGGAGTAGTAGCGGGCGATGCCCTTCCAAGGGCACAGCGACTTGGTGGAGCTGTCGGTGAAGTAGTCGCGTTTGAGGGCCTCGGGCGGGAAGTAGTCGTTGCCTTCCATGCGCTTGGTGCGGGGGGTTTCGGCGATGACGACGCCGTTGAAGATCGCTCGCATCATGTCGGCTCACACTCCTTGCTGTTTGCGGGGCGTCAGGGGAACCCAGCGGGCTTGGTCCGGGCTTCCGTTTCACCGGGCGACTCTTGGAAGGCGGCAGTGCCCTCGGCGGGTTTCCCTTCTGGACGGCCCGTTCGGGCAGTTGTGAGTCGATGGAGGCAATGTAGATGTCCAGGGTTCCGGTCCATACGGTCGACAGCGCTCCGGAGCAGAGCCGTGAAGCGCTGCGGGTGCTGGAGAAGCGGTTCGGGAAGCTGCTGAACATCCATGCGGAGATGGTGCATTCGCCGGTGGTGCTGGCGGCGTACGCCGCGATGAGTGACGCGATCGCGGAGCACGAACCTTCGACGCCCGTACGCGGGAGGCGGTCGCGCTGGCGGTCGGCGCGGTCGACCACTGCGACTACTGCCAGTCCGCCCACACTCTGTCGGCCAAGGCGGCCGGGTTGAGCGAGGAGCAGACCGTGGCCATCCGCCTCGGAGAGGTCGACTTCGATCCCAAGCTGGCCGCGCTGGTCGCCGTCGTACGCAAGGTCGCTTCGGCGGTCGGGGAGGTGGACGATGCGACGTGGCAGCGTGGCCTGGATGCGGGCTGGAGTGATGTGGAGCTGACCGAGGCGTTCGCGCATGTGGCGGCGAACCTGTTCACGAACTACTTCAACCACTACGCCCGTACCGACCTGGACGTTCCACCTGCTCTTGGCCTTCAGGGCTGAGCGCGGGCGGGCAGCAGGCGCTGCGGCCCGCGCGACGGCGGCGGACGAGCACGGCGATCGCGGCGGCCACCACGGCGGTGGCCGCCGCGATGATCCAGGGGTTTCGCAGTGCGCCACCGAGGGCGCCGAACGCGCCGCCGGCCAGCAGCACCGGTCCGGCGCAGCAGACCACCATCACCAGCCCGGCCCCCACGGCGGCCAGTGCACCGATCGGCCGGGGGCTTGGGCTGTTGCCGTTCAACGGAGGTCGCCTCCTTCGGTGCGTGCGGGGTCGATGCGGGGGCAGCAGGCCAGGGCCGTGGCGTTGTCGGCGGCCAGGGCGCGGGCGAGTACGACCAGGTCCGCGACGCGCGGGTCGCCGACGGAGTAGAGCAGTCTGCGGCCGTCGCGTCGGGCAGTCACGTAGCCGCAGTCGGTCAGGCAGGACAGGTGGACCGACACCCTGGGCTGGGAGATCTGGGCGTGGGCGACGCATTCTGCGGTGGTGCGCTCGCCGCCGAGGATGAATTCCAGCAGCTTCAGCCGGGTGGGGTCGGCCAGGGCACGGAAGAACGTCGCCACCGTGTCGGTGTGCGGGCAGGTGCCCGCCGGTGCGGCCGGGGTGGGGCGCTGGAGCATGCGAGGGGCCTCCATACCTTGAACTATTCGCCTACCCGAATAGTATGCCAGTATTGACCTATTCGGAAGAGCGAATAGGTGGCGGGTCCTGCGCGGCCCGGCACTGGGAGAGAGGCGCGTCATGACAGGTATGGACGCCGGTTTCGACTTGGCGGTCATCGGTTCCGGGTCGGCCGCCTTCGCCGCCGCCATCGCCGCGACCGGTAAGGGCAAGCGCGTGGTGATGATCGAGCGCGGGACGACCGGTGGCACCTGCGTCAACGTCGGCTGTGTGCCGTCCAAGGCGCTGCTGGCCGCCGCCGAGGCACGTCACACCGCCCAGGCTGCGGGGCGTTTCCCCGGCCTGGCCGCGAAGGATGTCCCGGTCGGCCTTGCCGCTTTGATCAGGGGGAAGGACGCACTGGTCGAGGACTTGCGGGCCAACAAGTACACCAGTCTCGCGGCCGGCTACGGCTGGGAGATCATCCGTGGCAGCGCCGCCTTCGGTGGGGATGCCGACGGCCCGGTCCTACGGGTTACGTCCGTGGACGGCGGTGAGAGGCGGATCGAGGCGGGGCACTATCTGATCGCCACGGGGGCCGCACCGTGGGTGCCGGCCGTGGAAGGGCTGGAGCAGGCCGGGTACCTGACCTCCACCAGTGCGATGGAGCTGGGCCGGCTGCCCGAGTCGGTGGTCGTGGTGGGCGGTAACGCGGTCGGGCTGGAGCAGGCCCAGCTCTTCTCCCGGCTCGGTACGCGGGTCACCGTGGTCGAGATGCTGGAGCGGCTCGCCCCGTTCGAGGAGCCGGAGGTCTCCGCCGCGATCGAGGAGGTCTTCGCGGACGAGGGCATCGCGGTCCGCACCGGCACGACTGTCACCGCCGTCCGGCGGGACGCGGACGGCTATGTCCTTTCCACCACGGCCGGGGACCTGCGGGCCGAGCAGCTGCTGATGGCGACGGGCCGTCGTCCCGTCACCGCCGGACTGAACCTGGAGCGGGTCGGAGTGAAGACCGGTGCGCTGGGCGAGGTGGTCGTGGACGAGCGGTCGCGCACCACGCATCCGAGGATCTGGGCTGCCGGGGATGTCACCGGCCAGGCGCAGCTCGTCTATGTCGCAGCGGCTCAGGGTGCGTTGGTCGCTGACGCCGCCTTCGACGGTTCGCGGCGGTCGCTGGACTATACGAGCCTGCCCCGGGTCACTTTCACCAGCCCCGCCCTGGCCTCGGTGGGTATGACCGACGCTCAGGCGGCTCAGGCCGGCATCGACTGCGACTGCCGTACGCTGCCGCTGGCGCACGTGCCCCGGGCGCTGGTCAACCGGGACACCCGCGGCCTGGTGAAGATCGTCGCCGAGGCGGTCACCGGCCGCGTGCTCGGCGTGCATGCCGTCGCCGAAGGCGCCGGAGACGTCATCACCGCCGCTACGTACGCGATCAGCGCGGGAATGACCGTCGATCAGCTGGCACACACCTGGGCCCCGTACCTGACCATGACCGAGGCCCTCAAACTCGCCGCCCAGACCTTCACCCGGGATGTGGACATGCTGTCCTGCTGCGCCGAGTGAACCCGCGGAGCCACGCCGACCCTCAGCGTCCCGCATAGGCGGTGGGGCCGCATCGCTACGGACACAGCAGGCCCGCAGCCGTCCTCACGGACGGAGTTCGCGGGCAGGTGGATGGCTTTCGTGCCGCGGATGGGGTCGCTACCCGGCCTCGTCGCGCAGCCGGTCCGGCTCCAGCACGGTGATGCGGCCCCGGCCCAGCCGCAGCAGGCCCCGGTCGGCCAGGTCACGCAGCACCTTGGTGACCGTCTCGCGGGACGTGCCGGCCAGGGCTGCCACCTGCTCATGGGTGAGGGTGACCTGTGGGTGTCCGGCCATGGGGCGCAGTGGCCGGCTGGGCGGCTTCGCGGGGATGAGGGTGATCAGGGTGCAGGCGACGCGCTGGGCGACGGATTTGAAGACGGTGTCGGACAGGCGCTGTTCGAGGTCGGCGAGGCGGCGGCCGAGGATCGCGGTGATCCGGGCGGCGATCCTCGGCTCCGAGAGCAGCAGCCGGTGGACGTCGTCGCGGCTCATCACGCAGATCGGCGTAGTTGCCGTACATGCGCTGCCCGAGCAGCACCATCTCACCGAAGATCGTGCCGGGGTTGATGATCGCCGCGGTCAGGGCGCGGCCCTCGGCGGAGACGCGGAAGACGCGGATGCGTCCGCGTTTGAGGATGAACAGCACCTCGCACGGCTGGGGCGGGGAGTAGAGGATCTCGCCGGCGGTGTAGGTCTTCATCGGTGCGGCTGCCGCGATGGCCGCCATCTCCGGCTCGCTCAGGTCGCAGAAGATGTCGACTTCGGACAGGCACCAGGTACGGTCGGCGTCTTCGTGATGGTTCTCGCGCATGCGGGCTATGTCCTCGCGTCGGCCCGGGGCCCAGGGCGGTGGTGCCGCACCCCAGGGCGGGTCCGCCAGGGCGTCGGCACCCTCAGCCAGACAGTAGGGCACCTGTCCCTCGACAGGGACGTCTCTGCCCACCTGTGCCCCTTCGAGTGAAGGAAACCCCTCCGGTGGAGCACCCCGGGGCGGGGGCGCGCCCGGGGTGCCTGCTGACTTGGGCGGTGTGCGTGCCATGCTCAGGCCGACCCTGTGCGCTTGCCCATCATCGAGGCGATACAGGCGAAAGCCAGTCCCAGCAGCAGCCCGAAGACGAGATGGGCGCCGAAGCTGGAGCTGGTGACGTCGTTCCACTCGAAGACCGGCATGCCCATGTTCGCGGGCATGATCCACATCGCTCCGATCAGCCAGGCCACGACGCCGTACCCCAGCCCGAGCACAGCTGAGGGCAGCATCTTCTGGGCGTAGTTCCCCAGGAGCGCGCCGAAGGCCAGACCGAAGGAGACGGCGATGGCCAGGTGGATGAGCCAGCCCACGACGGCGTTCGTCGAGCCCAGCAGACCGGCGACCATCGTGATCATCGCGGTGTCCATCATCGGCCTGGAGACGGACATCCAGATCCCCATGCCGATGCCTCCGACCACGCCGGCAGCAGCGCCCCAGGCGGCGTGCAGCGGCAAGACGGCGGTTCTCGGCGATACCTGCGCGGTGGTTGCCATGATGTACGACCTCTCTGTCTGCGGGTGGCTTCCTTCCTTGTCGACGCTATGACCAGTGCATGGGGAAGGTATGTGATCACGCTTACGTACCGGCAGGTAGCAGCAGCGATTCTGCGGCGTACGCGGCAGCGAGCTGGCCGATCTGCTCGTAGCCGGTGCGCAGCAGGAAGGTGTTGAGGCGGCCGTAGGACTTGGCGCCCAGGATGAAGAAGTGCGGCTCGGGATTGCGCAGCGCCTCGATCCCGACGGACGGCTGGGCGAGACAGTCCCCGCCCGCGGAGCCGAGGAGGGCGGCGGAGAGGTTCATCGGGGCGCCGGTGGCGTAGCACTCGTGGACCTGCAACTGCCGGTAGAGGGAGGCGTCGCCGGTGTAGCCGGTCAGTGCCACGACGTGGTCGCAGACGATCTCGCGCGGGCCGCCCTCGGTGGCGAGACAGGCGCGGACCCGGTCACCGTCGGGGCTCAGGGCCTGGACGTGGGCGCCGGTGTGGAGGGTGACGCGGTCGTTGGCACCGTCGGCGAGGGCCCAGGAGGTGTCCACGAGGTGCCGGCGGCCGGGCAGCGTGTCGCCCGGGACCGCGCCCCAGTCGGGCGCCGTACCGCGCACCGCCCACTGGACACGGGTGCCGGGCAGGACGGCGAGGTCGCGGGCCGCGGTCTGGGCGGACTTTCCGGCGCCGACGAGCAGGACGGTGCCCGCCCAGCGGCCGGCGTCGCCGGTATCGGGGAGGGTACGGGTGATGCGGTCGGCGAGGGCGCGTTCGCCGGGGGCGGGGATGCCTCCGGGGCCCAGGGTGTTGGGGTGGGAGTAGGTGCCGGTGCAGTCCAGGACGAGGTCCGCCGCGGCGGTGTCCTCGCCGTCGGGGGTGTCCAGGAGGAGGGCGAAGGGGGCGGCGGCGCGGGTGCCGGTGCCGATGTGCTCGTGCTTGAGCAGGCCGGTGCGGGCGATGCCGGCCACGCGGGTGCGTAGCCTGATCCGGCCTTCGAGGGCGGGCAGTGCGGCGAGCGGGTCGAGCAGGCGGGTGGCCAGGTCGGCCCCGGTGGGGCAGTCGCCGCCGGCCGGGGCGCCCGGCAGGTGGGTCCGCATCCGGCCCGAGACGTTCAGGTCCCACGGAGTGAAGAGGCAGACATGGCCCCAGGCCCGCACGTGGGCGGCGACCGTCTCTCCGGCTTCGTAGACGGTGAACGCCCATCCCGCGTCGGCGCAGGCGAGAGCGGCGTCGAGGCCGATGGGCCCGGCGCCGAGGATCGCGACGTGTCGCTGCATGGTCGACTTCCTTTCGGTACGCGTGCGTCTCAGATGGCGCAGTGGACGGGGCGGGGCAGGGTGCCGTCGGTGAGGCGGGCGGCGAAGAACCGCTCGGTGACCAGCTGTTGGCCCGCGGTGAGCGGGGTTCCGGCGGGCGCGAGATAGAGATCGGGGCTGGTGGCGAGGTCGGCGCCAGCGGGGTGCCAGTGCAGCCCGTCGGCGGTGACGGTCAGCTCGGGGATGCTGGAGTCCTCACCGATCTCCACTCCACTCTCGGCGAATCCTCGGCGCAGCAGCGGCCGTACGGCGAAGTGACCGGCGGGCAGGCCGAGTCCGGCCAGCAGCTCGGCGACCGCGGAGACCTCGTGGGTGTTCTCCGGGGTTTCGGTGAGGGCGACGCGCGGAGGCAGTCCCATGCTGATCAGGTGGCGGATGCCGTCGAGGGTGCGCTGCCAGGAGCCGGAACCGCGGTGAATGTCGTGGGTATGGGCGGTGGCGCCGTCCAGGGAGGTCTGGACGGTGAGCTTGCGGCCGGCCAGATCCGCGAGGCCGGCGGCACGCCGGCCACGCAGCAGCATCGCGTTGGTCATCACGACGGTGGGCAGCTCGGCGGAGGCGTAGTCGAGGAGGCAGACGATGTCAGGGTGCAGGAAGGGCTCACCGCCGGTGAGGTACAGCTCGGTGAACCCGGCCTGTACGGCCTCGTCGACCAGGGCGCGGAAGATGTCGGTGGGCAGGCTGCGGGCGAGTGCTTTCGGGGAGGAGGCGACCGCGCAGTAGTCGCAGGCCAGATTGCAGTGGAAATTGGTGTAGATCCACAGCCGGGAGGGAAAGTAGGGGGTGCCGAACAGCGGGACCACCGGCCGGTCGCTCTGAAGGGCCTGAGGCGTGGTCTCTCCCCAGCCGTCGTCCGCCGGGCGGAAGCCGGAGGGCAGGGTGGAGCGGTAGAGGTGGTAGCGGCCCCGGGAACGCTCCTGCGGCGGCAGGATCTCCAGGCAGGTGGTCCACCAGCCGGTCTCGATGGTCTCGGCGAAGATCTCGGGCAGCCCCGCAGCTCGCATCGAGGCGGCTTGCCTCCGCCAGTCGTACGCGAGGGGGATCAGTTCGGCGGTGACGTGCCCGTCGGAGAGGTCGAGGATCGCGTACCAGACCTCGCGGCGGCCGTCGTTGGCGGGTTTGCCGAGCACGCCGACGTTGACGGCGAGTGTGTCGCCGACGCGTCGCTGCCAGGGCAGACCGCTGTGGGTGCACAGCACGACAGAGGCCCCGGACGCCTCTACTCGCTGGCGGTGCTGCTCCTCGGGGAGCGACTCCCACCAGAAGTCGTTCAGCGCCAGCGTGGAGCCGTGGACCATGTGGACGTCGACGCCGTCGATGGTCTCCCGGCGCTCGGTGGGCAGGGTGCCCATCCAGGCGGCGAAGTCGCGGCTGGTGGTGGCGAGGGTGTGGTCGTAGATGAGCTGGGCGTACTCGTTGTCCTTCGGGTCGCGGTAGCCGCAGCCGCAGTCGGTGTCGCCGCGGGCGATGGCCACGTCGTAGTTCCCGGCGACGCACTCGACGGTGTTGTCGGTGAGGATCGGCCACAGCGCGTCGACGTCGGCGCCGAATCCGCCGAGGTCTCCCAGACAGAACAGCCGCTCGGCGCCCCGGGCACGGGCGTCGTCGACGAACGCCTGGAGGGCGTACGGGTTGCCGTAGGGCCCTCCGCAGACTGCGATGCGCATGAGGTCGGTCTCCAAAAGTGTCGAGGGCGAAAGGAACAAGGGGGCGTTCAGATGCGTCTGGTTCGTGCCGCTCTCGGGCTTCTGTTCGGCAAGAGGCGGGGGCCTGCGGTGTAGCGGGCGCGAATGGCCTCTGGGTCGACGCCGGCGAAGTACAGCAGCTTCAGGTACTGCATGAAGGCGATCATGCGCCAGGTCCCGTGAGCAACAAGACGGCGTGAGGAGGCCGTCGACGTGGCGGGCAGCAGGCGCAGTTGGCCGCGGCGGTGCAGGCGCCGCGACATCTCCAGGTCCTCCATGATCGCCAGGGCGGGGAAGCCGCCGAGAGCCTCGAAGACGGTGCGGCGGATGAACATGGCCTGGTCGCCGAAGATGTGATGGAGGCGCCGCGCGCGGGCGTTGGATGTCCACGCGAGGTAGTTCAGGCCGGGTGTCCGGCGGTCGAAGCGGAGGGTGAGGCCGCCTGCGACCACGGTCGGGTCGGCGAGCGCGGCCCGGATCTGGCCCAGGGCTTCGGGCTCGATGGCCGTGTCGGCGTGGATGAACCACAGAATGTCGCCGGACGTGTGCCGGGCGCCCTCGTTCATCTGCAGGGCCCGGCCGCGCTCACTGCCGATCACGGTGGCGTGCAGGGCGGCGAGTTCGGCGGTGGCGTCGGTGGAACCGCCGTCCACGACGATCAGCTCGCAGTCGGGGAAGTCCCGGCACAGGCGGCTCACCGCACCATGGATCGTGGCCTCCTCGTTCAGGACCGGGACGATGATCGACACCTGCGTCATGGCCTCACCTCGGGCTGGAGCAGGGCGGCGATCGGCGTGGGCAGCACCGGATCCGTCAGGAGCACGGCAGCGTCCTCGGGGGTATCCAGGTCTCGCAGCGGACGCAGCATTCCCACGCTCAGCCCTTCGCCGTCGGCGAGGGCACGGGTCGCCGCGAGGACCCGGTCCGTGCTCCAGACATCCGGGTCGAGGGCGAAGATCATGGTGTGGGGTGCTCGAAGGCCGATCAGGTAGTAGCCGCCGTCGAGCGCCGGGCCCAGCGTCACGTCATGGTGTTCCAGGGCGGTGAACGCTGCGCTCAGATGGTCGGCGGTGAGGGTCGGCGCGTCGGTGCCGATGACCAGCAGCGGGCCCGCGCCGTCGGCGAAAGCCTCGGTGGCAGCAGCGGCCAGGCGCTGTCCGAGGTCTTCACCGCGCTGGACGAGTAACCGGACACCGACCGGCACCGCCGCGCTGAGGGCGTCCGCGCCGTCGTCCGGCGCGTAGGCGAGGTAGGTGCGCGGGGTGTGGGCGGTGATGACGGCCATGGTGTGGCGGATGAGTTCGGCCTGGAGTTCCGCGCAGCGCTGCGGGCCCAGCAGGGGATGCAGCCGGGTCTTGACCGTGCCGGGCCGGGGCACCTTGGCCATGACCAGGATCGCGGGGGTGCCCCCGTGGCCGGCGGCGTTCACGTGTCGAACCGGTAGACGAAACCGGCCCCGCTCACGGCGCTCAGGGAAGGCAGCGCGTGCCCGGCCAGCGTGGCGAAGACCTCCTTGCTCGCCGCCATGCGCTCCAGCAACGCCTCTACCGGTTCCGGTTCGGGGGCGACGCCGTTGGCGTAGTCGGTGACGAAACCGACCAGCGCCATGGGCAGTTCGGCCTCACCGGCCAGGACGACCTCCGGGCCGGCGGTCTGGCTGACGGCACTGACCCCGGCCGCGGCCAGGGCGGCCACCTCGGGGCGTGAGTTAAAACGGGGGCCGTCGACGTGCCCGTACACACCCCGCGTCGCGACCGGCACCCCACTCTGCCCGGCGGCCGTGATGAGCGCTTGGCGCAGCGGTTCGCTGAAGGGCTTCTCGAAGATCCAGTGGCCGCGCCCGGCCTCGCCGGGTGTGTCGTACCAGGTGCAGGGGGTTCCGTCGGGCAGCCGGTTGGCGGGGAAGTACAGGTCGTCGAAGACCACCAGCGAGCCCGGCTGCAGCTCCCGGTCGAGGGAGCCGCAGACGGTGAAGGACACCACGGCCTTTGTCTTGCAGGCCAGCAGGGCGGCGAGGTTGGCCTTGTGGTCGACCTGGCTGGAGAGCCGGTGGTGACCGGCGCCGTGCCGGGACAGCTGCACGATCTCCGTGTTCCCCAGGCGTCCTTCGGTGACGGTGACCGCGCCGTGGTCCGTGACGACGGTCCGCTCCGCGGCCTCTTCCAGGTGGGGCCAGTCGTAGCTGCCGGAGCCGGTGATCACACCTATGCGCATGAAACTACTTCTCCTTCGGTGACGTGCCGGACGCACGGTCGGTGGTGGTGCGGACTTCGACGATCGGGAGCAACGTGCGCAGCGCGGCGTTCTCGGCGGGGTCGAGTACGGCGTGCTGCACGCAGGCGGGGACGAGGGTGCCGGTTTCGGGGTGGGCCATGGCGTAGTGGCAGGCGGCCAGCCGCTCCTGGGTCTCGCGCAGCCGGGGCTCCGCGGCCTGCTCGCCCCGCTGCATCATCTCCCAGGCCGGGGCGACGACCTCGGCGTCCATGAACTGGTGCATGACGAACGTGACCGGGCGCACCCGCATCCGGTGGTGGACGAGCCGCAGCAGCCCGACGCGGCGGGCGGTGCAGGCCAGCCAGCGCAGCCCTGTCACCGCGGTGGACGGGTGGCGGGCCACCACCCGCACGATCCTTGCCGCGAGAAGGGTGGGCGGGGTGCCGGTGAAGGTCATCTTCCCGAAGTAGCGGAAGAACGCGTCGCGTACGGCGAGGTCGCGCGGGTCGCCGCCGTCGAGGAACGGGTACCAGCGGCGGCCGACGTAGAAGCCGTAGGCGGTGCGGTTGCAGCGCACATCGCCGTTCTCGAAGACCCGGTAGTTCAGCCGGGTTCCGGCGCCGCGTTCGATCTCCGCCCACACCGCGTCCGGGGTCGCCTCGCGGAACTTCTCCTTCCAGCGGCGTTCGTCGCCGAGGAAGGCTGCGGGCTGGAAGGAGAACATGCCGTAGCCCATGGCGTGGCAGTCACGGATCACATCCGCGATCTCGTCGAGGTTGCCGGGGGTGACGGTCATGTTGTGGGCGAGGAAGAACCGCACTCCGTGCTCACGCCGCAGACGGGCGAACATGGCGGCGAACCGCGCCCGGTACGGGTTCAGCGACTGCTCGTCGGGCGGGCGTTCGATGCCTCGCCTGCCGTACATGAACTTGTCGAAGTGCGCGGCGAAGGACAGCCGCCCGAACCGCCGCGTGCCGTCCGGGCCGAGCGCGAGGCGGGTGAGGTAGTCGTCGTCGAAGTCGCCGTGGGTGAAGCTCATCGGTTCCCGGCCGTGCTCCCGCATGATCGCTAGCGCGGCGGCGTGGTCGTCGGGGGTGAGCAGGCTGACCTCGCCGCCGATGAGCTGGGTGTGGGCGCGGGGACCCCGCAGCCTGCGCAGCAATCCCATTTGGGCCGCGAGCTGTTCGTGGGTGTGCGGGCCGTCGATGCGTACCTGGTTGGCGTCCCGGGAGTGGTAGCAGGGGGTGCACTTGAGGTTGCACTTGGGGAAGACGCCGTGGGTGCCCTCGCAGCCGACGCCGTGCCGCCCCAGGATCTGGCCGGGAGTTCTGGCCGCGTCGGGGAGTTCCGCCCAGCGGCGTTCCATGGCCTCGGTGAACTCGGTGTCGTAGGGGCGGGTGGCGTGTTCGAGGGCACGTAGTGCCGCGATGATCCGCATCAGTGGTTCTCCTGCGGTGTCGGGGCTGCCGTGGAGGTTCGGTCGGTGAGGGGGGTGGGCCGGGCCCGTCGCAGTGCGCGCCACAGCAGGCAGGCGTACAGCAGCATCAGGGCGTCCTCGACGAGGACGTACCAGCGCAGCGGCTGGGTGGCATACGTGCCGAAGCAGCCGCAGTTGTCCAGGACGAGTCCGCGGGCGAACGCCTGGGCGGCGAGGGCCGACCACACCAGGGCGACGCCCGTGTACAGCCAGACGGGCGTGGCGGCGCGGGAGCGGGGCCGGGTGAGGAACCAGCCGGCCGTCACCGCCTCAGCGCTGATCAGGGCCACGGCCAGAGCTGTCGAGGCCGCTCCGGAGGTCAGGCCGTAGGCGGTCAGGATGGCGGGCATCGCGTCGAACGAGGCGATCTGGCCCAGCGCCATCGCCGCGAGGACGGCGCCCAGAACGATGCGGAGGATCACCGGATCACCCCTCTGCGGAGCTTCAGCAGCGCGCCGATGGGACCGCTGCCACGGGCCAGGCGGGCGTAGACATCGGCCAGTGCCGTATGCCAGGGCCCGTCGGCGTAGGTGGGGTAGGGGTGCACAGTGCGCGCGTAGTCCGAGGGCGACCAGCCCAGGCGCACCGCCGCCGCCAGATGGGCGATGGTCTCCCCGGCCCTCGGAGACACCACGGTGGCTCCGACGATCTTCCCGCGCGGGCCAAGGACCAGGGTGGTGAAGCCCTCGGTGCGGCCGTCGGCGACGGCCCGGTCGACCCGGTCGTTCTCCATCGTGTGGACGCGTGCGCTGTCGCCGTACTCTTCGCGCGCCTCGTCGGCGGTGAGGCCGACCCGGGCGATCTCGGGGTCGGTGTACGTCACCCAGGGCACCGCGCGATAGTCGATGGGGCGCCGCACCCCCAGCAGAGCGTCGGTGACAGCCGCTCCGCCCTGCGTGCCGCCCAGGTGGGTGAAGGCGGAACGGCCGGTGACGTCGCCGGCGGCGTAGATCCGGTGGTTGGTGGTGCGCAGCCGGTCGTCGGTGCGGACGTGACCGGTGTCGGTCAGCTCCACACCGGCCGCCTCCAGGCCGAGGCCCCGGGTGTTGGCGCGGCGACCTGTGACGGCCAGCAGTGTGTCGTACGGGAGAGGGCCACCGGGCCCCTGGACGGCATCGGCATCGACACTCTCGGCGCGGTAGCCGGTCAGCACGGTGACGCCCTCGGCCTCCAGCCGCTCCCGCAGCACCTGTGCCGCCCGGGGTTCCTCGCGGGGCACCAGGCGTTCCATCGCCTCCACGAGGGTGACCTGCGATCCGAGCCGGGCGAACGCCTGGCCCAGCTCGCAGCCGATGGGCCCACCGCCCAGCACCACCAGGCGGCGCGGGAGTTCGGACAGCTCCCACACGGTGTCGCTGGTCAGCGGGTCGGCCTCGGCCAGGCCGGGGACCGGCACCAGGGCCGGCGAGGAGCCCGTGGCGATCAGCGCGTACCGGAAGGAGACCTCCTGCTCGCCTGCGGTCAGGGTTCCCGGGCCGGTGAAGGACGCCGAGCCGTACGTGACGTCGACTCCGTACGGGGCGAGTGCCTCGGCCGAGTCGTGCGGTTCGATTGCACCGATCGCCCGTTTCACCTCCGCCATGGCCGCCGTGAGGTCGGCCGGACCGGTCACCGGCGGGAGCCCGTAGGCAGCGGCTCGGCGGGCCGCTTGGACGTCGGATGCGACGTGCAGCAGCGCCTTGCTCGGTACGCACCCCGTCCACAGACAGTCTCCGCCCAGTCGGTCCCGCTCGACGAGCAGCGTCCGGGCGCCGAAGCGACCGGCGGTGCGGGCCGCGGTCAGGCCGGCGCTTCCGCCGCCGATGACCACCAGGTCGTACCTGTTCATGGTGCGGACTCTCTCCAGTCGGTGGGGCGCCGTGGGATGGGCTGCGCGCGATCGTGGGACGTGGGGGAAACCCGCTGACACAGCCAGGGCCTTCCCTTTCTCAGCCCCACGATCACGGCCACGATGGCCCTTCCTCGCGATCCGTGCGGGTCCGGCGTGTCCGAAACGGAATGGGGGACTGGCCCGGCAGGGTTCCCGACGCGAAGCACAAGGGGCGAGCGGCCCCACAGGTCGGAAGATCGGATGAGGGGCGAAGGCTGGATGGACGAACCGGACTGGCGGCGCTTCATCGCCGCCTACCACCAGGCGCACCCCGGCATCACCGAGCAGCTCTTCGCCCTGGCCGATACCTCCCCCTACGCCTGGCTGGCCGAACCGCTGCGCGGTATCGAGGGCACGGTCCTCGATCTGGCCTGCGGCTCGGCACCCACCCGCGACGAACTCCCGGACGCCGACTGGGTCGGGATCGACCTGTCGGCGGCAGAACTCGCCGAAGCGGCACGCCGGGGCCGCGGACCGCTAATCCGGGCCGGTGCGGACGCGCTTCCGGCCGCCTCCGCGAGCACCGGGGCGGTCTGCGCGGCCATGTGCCTGCCGGTCGTCACCCCCCTGCCGCAGGTCCTCGGGGAGATCCGACGCGTACTGCGACCCGGAGGGGTGCTCGTGGCGCTGGTGCCCTCCCAGTCCGGGCTCTCCCCGTCCGGCATACTCGGCTGGCTCCGGGTCATGGCAGCCCTGCGCTCCCTACGCCAGCCGTGGCCCAACCCGCAGGCCCGCGACGGGCTGCCCGCTGTGCTGCGCACGGCGGGCTTCCGCGTCCGCACAGACGAGCGACGCGTCTTCACCCTCGCCGTCGACTCGGCCGACGCGGCTTCCTTGCTGGCCGACGCCCTGTACCTGCCCGATCTGACACCCGATCGCTCCCAGGCCGCCAAGCGTTCCCTGACACGGTGGGCGGCCCCAAGGCGCCGCCTGGAGCTGCCGCTGCGCCGCGTGGTGGCCGAACTTCCCGCCGACCCACCGTCACAGGAGCCGCTATGAACCACCAGGCAACCCCCTCCTCCGCCACCGAGCCCACGCCGCCCGACACCGGCCCGGATTCCGACACCGGCCCGGATTCCGGCGCGGGCCTGGACGGGGTGGCGCGGAGGCCGGCGCGCGCGGCGTGGATACGGCTGGCCTTCCTCGTGGTCCTGCTGGTGGCGCTCGGGGCCTGGGTGGCACTGGGAGGCGGGGACCTGTTGCGCGAGGTGCGCCAGTGGGTCGACTCGCTCGGCATGTGGGGGCCGGTCGTCTTCGCGGTCTGCTACGCCCTGGCCGTGACGGCACTGCTGCCCGGCTCAGTATTGACCGCCTCCGCGGGGGCGCTGTTCGGGCTGCCGCTGGGGGTGGCGGCCGTGCTCGTGGGAGCGACGGCGGGTGCGGCCCTGTCGTTCGGTCTCGCCCGCTGGCTGGGGCGTCCGGTCGTATCCCGCTATGCCGGGTCGGGGCGGCTGTCCCGGCTGGACGCCTACCTGACACGCCGTGGGTTCGCTGCCGTGCTGCTCGTGCGGCTGGTGCCGCTGTTCCCCTTCTCGGTGATCAACTACGGGGCGGGGGTGGCCGGTGTCCGCTTCTCCTCCTACGTGACCGCCACGGCCCTGGGCATCATCCCGGGCACGGTCGTCTACACCGGGCTCGGCGGTTCCCTGGGCGACCCCGGCTCCCCGGGGCTGTGGATCGCGCTGGGCGCTCTGCTCGTGCTGAGCGCGGGCGGCTGGTGGGCGGCACGGCTGGTCCGCTCCCGCAGCGTCGAGGCCGGCGCGGCTGCCGGTAGCCGGTGACGGCCCGGAGGACGCCGCCGGCGAACGTCCCGTGAGGCAGGAAGTCCGTGCTGATGTTGGAGGTAGCCCACCGCGCCTCGGAGCGCGGTGGGCGGCATCAGCCCTGCACCCCGGTGGTTGATCGCCGCTGACCTGAGACCCGTCCGGATCACGGCACAGCGGAGGGGGAATGGCAACCGCCGCACAGCGGGTTCCCGTCGCGGCCCCGGCGAACCACCGGCCGGAGCACGAGGGACCACCAGGGAGAGACATGGCGACGATTGACGTATCCCCGGGGCAGCAGACGCCCCTTTCGTCCGTGGCGGAATCGGTCAGGGACTACTACGGAAAGGTGCTCGCCTCCTCCGCGGACCTGAAGACCTCGGCCTGCTGCACGGACACGGCACCGCCGCCCCACATCGCGGCGGCTCTCGCGCAGGTCCACGACGAGGTCATGGAGCGTTTCTACGGCTGCGGTTCGCCCATCCCGCCCGGACTTGACGGGGCCACTGTGCTCGACCTGGGCTGCGGCAGCGGGCGGGACGTCTACGTGCTGTCCCAACTGGTCGGGCCAACCGGCCGGGTGATCGGCGTCGACATGACCGAGGAACAGCTGGCCGTGGCGCGTCGCCATCAGGACTGGCACGCCGAACGGTTCGGCTACGCCAACACCGACTTCCGCCACGGCTACATCGAAGACCTGGCCACGGCCGGCATCCCGGACGCCTCCGTGGACGTGGTGGTCTCCAACTGCGTCCTGAACCTGTCGCCGGACAAGCCGCGCGTCTTCTCCGAGATCTTCCGCGTCCTCAAGCCCGGCGGCGAGCTGTACTTCTCCGACATCTTCGCCGACCGCCGCCTGCCCACCCCCCTCCTCGACGATCCCGTCCTCGTCGGCGAATGCCTCGCCGGGGCCCTGTACACCGAGGACTTCCGGCGCATCCTGGACCGTGCCGGCTGCCCGGACGCCCGCACCGTCACCGCCTCTCCGGTGGAGATCAGCGACCCGGACATCGAGCGGAAGATCGGCTTTGCCGCCTTCACCTCCCGCACCGTCCGCGCCTTCAAGCTCCCCCTGGAGGACCGCTGCGAGGACTACGGCCAGGTCGCCGTCTACCGCGGCACCGTCGCCGAGCACCCGCACGCCTTCGACCTCGACGACCACCACCGCTTCCGCACCGGTAAGCCGATGCTCGTCTGCGGCAACACCGCCGACATGCTCGCCGCCACCCGATACGCGGCCCACTTCACCGTCACCGGCGACAAGAGCCACCACTTCGGCCTGTTCCCCTGCGATCCCGTGGACGGGGCAGCCGTGCCGGCCATGGGCGCACCGTCGGGCTGCTGCTGACCGGCACGCCGGGCCACCGGGACGCCCGGCCGCCAGGGTTCGCGCGAGATCGGTGAGGCTCGGTGTCCTTCAACGGCGGGGCCGGTCCCGGCCCGGCGGCGTGGTGAGGTGATGAGCGAAGCGCCGTACCCGGGCTGACGCGAGAGACGGGGGCGTCCGCTGGGGATGGTGCCGGAGGGATGTCTTGACCAGCCGCAGCAGTTGCAGACTGCCGCTGCAGGCCCAGCAGCAGGCGATGTGGGCGGCCACCCGCACGCGGTGCGCACCGGTGAGCTGCCCGTCGGCGTACGCTTCCACGTCACCGCGCAGCCGCACATGCCGCATTTTCTCCCGGCACTCGGCCCACACTCGCCCGGGCCCGGGAACGCGCTGCCATTTCATACAGCGGAAACCCGTCTCGCCGCACGCGGCATTCCAGCCCCCGCACAAGCTCCTCACCTTGCCACTGACCACAGTGGCGCCCGGGGGCCGGGAAGCAGAAGGATGAAGAGGATGGAATGCGGGTCCGGGGAGAAGGGGTTTCCACCGTGTGGAAGACGAAGTGACAGCGCCGCCTGACCCCGCGGACCCTCGAGGTCAGGCGTTCGCCGCCTATGTGCTGCCGGAGGTGGAGGTACTGCTGCGGGTGGCGATGACGCTGACCGCGCAGCCGGCGGATGCCGAGGACCTCGTGCAGGACACTCTTCTGCGCGCCTACCGGGCCGTGGACCGCTTCGACGGGAAGCACCCGCGCGCGTGGCTGCTGACGATCATGCGGCGAGCCGAGATCAACCGCCACCGACGCCGCCGTCCCCACCTCCTGGACGACCCGGACACCGATCTGGACCGGCTCACCACCACGGGCCCCAGCGGGTCGGCGGAAGAGATCGTGGTGGGTGAGGCGTTCGACGAGGTGGTGGACGAGGCCCTGTGCGCGCTGCCGGACAAGCACCGTCAGGTGGTGCAGCTGGTGGACATCGACGGCCTCACCTATGCCGAGGCCGCCCACCTGCTGGACGTGCCCGAAGGCACCGTGATGAGCCGGCTGCACCGGGCGCGCAAACGGATACGGGCGCGGCTGGCCACGGCCGGACTGGCACCGAAGCGAGGTGTGATGTGAAGAGGCGTCCATGGTGGCGGCGTGCAGCGGCCGAGCGCCGAATGAACTGCATGCAGGTCGCCCGCGTGCTGCAGTCCTACCTCGACGGCGAAACCGACGAGGTCACCGCGCGCCGTGTCTCGGCACACCTGGAGGACTGCCGCCGCTGCGGCCTGGAGGCGTCCGTCTACCAGGAGATCCACAACGCGCTGGCCCGCCGCACGGAGCCCGACAGCCAAGCGGTGGAGCGCTTGCAGGCGTTTGGTGCATCGCTCCTGCACGACCCGCCGACCGGAGACGATGACGCGGAACACGGCACGACGCCTCCGACAGGCGCGTAGGGAACTCTCCGAGAGGAGAGGCTTCTCAGCGGCTCCTCAAGAACAGAACGTCATCGCTTACGGAGCGCTTCCCGACACGGCGTGGATCGTCCCCAGCGGAGAGCTGGGCACACGTCACGGGCCGAGGACGGGACCGGGTGTCGTCGGGCCACTGCATCCGTGCGGCATAGGCGGAGACCTGCCGCTTGTGCTGGGCCGACCGGCGGTGTGCACGGCGCGCGCACGGACCGACGTGCGGGTCGGCTTCCTGGCCGCGCTGGACGCCGGTCCCGCCCTGGCCCCGGCCGGCTGACCGGACTCCGGAGCTTCTGGCCATCTGGAAGACGGTCGGGGCGTGCCGCGACTGCGCCGCGTGCGTACGCTCAGTTCAGGGCACAGAAAGGCTTCGACAGGAAGCTGGCAATTCGTTCGCCTATGATTTTTGGAGGGCACTGTGCCGCGCCAGAACGCCCGCGACGTACTCGTGTTCGATGTCAACGAGACACTCAGCGACATGAGCCCGCTGGAGAGCCGCTTCGAGGAGATCGGCGCCCCGCCGTCCTTGTTCCGCCTCTGGTTCGCAGGCGTCCTCCGTGATGGCTTCGCACTCACCGCTGCCGGAGCGTTCGCGGAGTTCTCCGCCGTGGCGCGAGAGGGATTGCGGGGGTTGTTGCCGAGCGTGCCAGGGTGGTCCGGCGACGTCGAGGAGGCGGCCGGTCACGTGCTGGACGGGTTGTCCCGCCTTCAAGTGCATCCGGATGTGTCCGACGGCGTCCGTGGTCTTCGCGAGGGGGGATTTCGGCTGGTGACCATGACCAACGGCAGCTCGCAACTCAGCGAACGGCTCCTTGGCCGAGCAGGACTCACGGACTGCTTCGAGGGCCATCTGGACGTAAGCGGGCCGCGCCGCTGGAAACCGGCCCGAGCTGCCTACCAGTACGTCGTGGACCAGACTGGAGTACGCCCGGACGAAGCAGTGCTGGTGGCAGTTCACCCGTGGGACATCGACGGTGCACAGCGCGCCGGACTCCGCGGCGCATGGCTGCGGCGGGGAGCGGCGCACTATCCGCAGGTCATGCTGAATCCCACGCACACGGCCGAGGACCTACGGGAACTCGCGCAGGCACTCGCATAGGCCCCGTACCTTCCCGGCCGGTGTGATGCTCCCTCGCTGTCCCACCGCCGGGAACGGCACATACCGGCGGGCGGATGCGGTCATGACGAGGCCGGTGATGAGCAGGGCCAGACCGATGATGAGGACGGGGAAGCCGGGGCCGGGCAGGAAGTACATCGCCACACCGGCCAGGGTGAGCGGTGCGCCGATGGCGGCCATCACCCTTCCGACCTGTCGCTCCGACACCGGCTGCTCCTTGCTCGGGCGAGATGAGGCGGCCTGGCTGTCGCGGCCGGTGAGGAAGGCGGTGAGCGCCCCGGCGAGCAGAGCCCATGCGGCGGCCGCCCAGCCGAAGCGGGTACCGCCGATCAAGATCGTGGCCGCGGCTGCCGTCGCACCGGCCGCCATGGCCCGGGGGTTCGTGGCGAAGGTCCACTGGCTCCGGGCACTGCCCGGGCGGCGGAGCTCGGTGATGGCCGTGCGGATGACCAGGGCCGCGATGACGATCACGGGTGCCAGCGGTGAGGCATCGCCGCCGGCCATCAGGTGGGCTGCCCGTCCGGCCGGGCGGCGGTGCCCTCTGTCGCCGTGGTGTCGTGCTGGTAGATGTCGGGGATGCCGTCGGCGTCGGCGTCGATGTTCTCCGCCTCATACAGGCGCCGGTAGACGGTGTTCCTCCTGCGCAGCAGGACAGCGGCGAGGACTGCGGCGATCAGCGAGGCGACCAGGACGGCGGCCTTGACGTGCTCGCCGGTCTGGCCGCCGGGGAAGGCGAGTTCGCCGATGAGCAGGGCGACGGTGAAGCCGATCCCGGCCAGCATCGACAGACCGAGTACGTCGGCCCAGGCCAGATCGGGGTTGAGCTGGGCGCGGGTGAAGCGGGCGGCCAGGTAGGTCCCGGCGAAGATGCCCAGTGTCTTGCCGGCGACCAGGCCGATCACGACACCGAGGGGTTCGGGGCTGGTGAACACCGCGCCCAGGGCCGGGCCGCAGATGCTCACCCCGGCGGCGAACAGTGCGAACAGCGGCACCGCGATGCCTGCGGAGAGCGGGTGGACCCGGTGCGCGACCCGGGCGGCCGGCGAGACATTCTCGCCCTTGTCGCGGGTGGTGCGCAGGATCAGGCCCATGGCGACGCCGGCGACGGTGGCGTGGACGCCGCTGTTGTACATCAGTGCCCAGGTCGCCAGTCCGAGTGGCACGTACCACCACCAGCCGCGGACCCGCAGCCGCTGCAGGAGGTAGAAGAGCACCAGGCCCGCGAAGGCGCCGGCGAGCGCCCACAGGTTCAGGTCGGAGGTGAAGAACATCGCGATGATCAGGATCGCGCCCAGGTCGTCGACCACGGCCAGGGTGAGGAGGAAGGCGCGTAGCGCGGCCGGCAGGTGCGTGGACAGGACGGCCAGCACGGCTAGGGCGAAGGCGATGTCGGTGGCCATCGGGACCGCCCAGCCGGCCCTGCTGCCTCCGCCGGCTGTGACGGTGGCCAGGTAGAGGGCGGCGGGTACGGCCATCCCGCAGAGCGCGGCGATGACGGGCAGGGCCGCGGTGGCCGGGGTGCGCAGTTCGCCGACGACGAGCTCGCGTTTCAGCTCGATCCCGGCGACGAGAAAGAACACGGCCAGCAGCCCGTCGGCCGTCCAGTGCCCCACCGACATATCCAGGCCCAGGGCCGGTATCCCGAAGTGGAAGTCGCGCACGGACGTGTACGCCGCGCTCCACGGACTGTTGGCCCAGATCAGTGCGAGGACGGCTGCGCCGAGGAGGACCAGGCCGCCGACGGTCTCGGTGCGCAGGGCGCGGGTGATTGCCTGCCGCTCGGGCAGGGGCAGCAGACCGAGGAAGGGGGAGCGGGCGCCGGCCATGGCAGTGGGCCTCCGGTGTGTCGACGAGACGAGGGCACACTGCCCCCAGGACGCCGACCAGACTTCCCGGCACACCGCGCGCCTTTTCTTGACGCGTTCCTTACACCGTATCCACCGGGGGGAACGCTGTCCGCCCCGCACGCCTCCCCAAGATCACATCGGTGTCAGGTTGTGATCAGCCCTGGCGGGCGGCACGCCGCCAGGCAGCACCTGCCGCGAGCATCAGTGCGGCGACCGCGTACACCTCAGGCCGCCCGGCGGGCACCGTGTAAAGGATGGCTCCCGCGTTCGTGAGGATCGCGCCCACCACCAGTAGGGCGAGGGCCGGACAGCTGGCGGGCCGGGGGGTCACCGCGGGGCTTCGGGCGGCGTGGCCCGGGAGGCGCGGGCGATCCATACGGGGTTCCTGGGGGACTCTCGTCACGTGCAGGTCGGGGTGTGTCTGGTCTGCCAGACGGGCCTGCGGGTCAGGATGTGGCAGGTGCGGCCTGGTGCAGGCGCGTGCGGAGCGTTTCGGCGAAGTCCTCGGCGCGGGCCAGCTGGACCCGGAGTTTGTCGACCTGCTCGGTGGCGGCCTGCTCGTACTCGCGCACGCGGCCCAGCAGGGCCTCGCGCTCGGCGGAGCCGAGGGCCTCGTCGCTGTCGAGGCGGTCGGTGGCGTCGAGGAGGTCGCGCATCTGGTCGAGGGTGAAGCCGAGCGGCTTCATGCGGCGGATGACCATGAGTCGTTGCACGTCGGCCTCGGTGTAGAGGCGGAAGCCGCCCTGGGAGCGGGCGGAGGGGATGACCAGGCCGGTCTCCTCGTAGTGCCGGATGGTGCGCAGGGAGAGTTCGGTCCGCGCGGCGACTTCGCCGATCTGCATGTGCTCGCTGTCCACGTCCGTGGTCCTGGCCCTTCTCGTTCCTCAGTAGCGGCGTCGCGTCCCGTGCGGCCTCGATCTCCCCCTACTCTAACGTTAGGGTAGAGTTGCTGATGTTGAGGGGCGGCCCGGCGCCGTCCTCAGCCCACTTCCGTGTCGGGGGCCGATGGCTCCCCCGGCGAAGATCCCGAGCCTTGCAGGAGAGAAGCGTGCGCGTGTCCATGGTGCCCTGCGCCGCCGCCTGCCCGCCGTGATGCTTCACTCCTGACGAGCGCCCCGGTCGCGAATCCACGCCCTGCTGCTCTGTCGCTCCAGACTTCCGGCCCGATCTTGCGGGCCGTCCGCGGGGTGCCACCTCGGTCTTCCGCACTCTTCCCGTACACCTCGGCCCGTCGGCGCGGGGTGTGCCCGAACACGACAGGTTCCTGTTCTCTTGTCTTCTTCCGTCGTCTCTCCCGCCGCGCGGTTGCGCGGCCTGCGTCCGGACTGGCTGAACAATCCGAAGGTCTGGCGCACCGAGGTGCTCGCCGGCCTGGTCGTCGCCTTGGCCCTGATCCCCGAGGCGATCTCGTTCTCGATCATCGCCGGGGTCGACCCGGCGGTCGGTCTGTTCGCCTCGTTCACCATGGCCGTGGTCATCTCGATCGTCGGCGGCCGCCGGGCGATGATCTCCGCCGCCACCGGCGCGATCGCCCTCGTGATCGCACCGCTGAACCGTGAGCACGGTCTGGGCTACCTGATCGCTGCCGTCATCCTGGCGGGCGTTATCCAGGTCGCGCTCGGCGCGCTCGGCGTCGCGAAGCTGATGCGGTTCGTACCGCGCTCGGTGATGGTCGGTTTCGTCAACGCTCTCGCGATCCTGATTTTCATGGCCCAGGTTCCTGAGATGCACGACGTTCCGTGGGCGGTCTATCCGCTGATCATCGGCGGGCTTGCGCTGATGGTGTTCTTCCCGAAGGTCACCAAGGTGATCCCGGCGCCGCTGGTCTCCATCGTCATCCTGACGGTGATCACCGTGGCTGCCGGGATCGCGGTGCCGACCGTGGGCGACAAGGGTGCCCTGCCGTCCTCGCTGCCGGTGCCCGGCCTGCCGGACGTGCCGTTCACGATGGACACCCTGACGTCGATCGCCCCGTACGCCTTCGCGATGGCGTTGGTCGGCCTGATGGAATCCCTGATGACGGCCAAGCTCGTCGACGACATCACCGACACCCACTCCTCCAAGACCCGCGAGTCCATCGGCCAGGGCATCGCCAATATCGTCACCGGCTTCTTCGGCGGCATGGGCGGTTGCGCCATGATCGGCCAGACGATGATCAACGTGAAGGTGGCCGGAGCCCGCACGCGCCTGTCCACCTTCCTGGCCGGCGTGTTCCTGATGGTGCTGTGCATCGTCTTCGGCCCGGTCGTCTCCGACATCCCCATGGCCGCACTGGTCGCGGTGATGATCCTGGTCGCCTTCGGCACCTTCGACTGGCACTCCATCGCGCCCAAGACCCTCAAGCGGATGCCTGCCGGTGAGATCGCTGTCATGGTGATCACCGTGATCTGCGTGGTCGCCACCGACAACCTCGCCATCGGTGTCGTCGTCGGCTCTGTCACCGCGATGGTCATCTTCGCCAAGCGCGTCGCCCACCTGGCCAACGTCACCGCCGTTACCGACCCGGACAGCACCACGGTGGTCTACTCCGTGACCGGCGAGCTGTTCTTCGCCTCGTCCAACGACCTCGTCGGCCAGTTCAACTATGCGGGCGACCCCGACAGGGTCGTCATCGACCTCACCGCTGCCCACATCTGGGACGCCTCCTCGGTCGCCGCCCTGGACGCCATCGAGACGAAGTACGCCCAGCGCGGCAAGACCGTTGAGATCATCGGCCTGAACGACCCCAGCGCTGACCTTCACGGCAAGCTCACCGGCGAACTCACCAGCCACTGACCCGGCTCCTACAGAACGCGAGGGCCCCCGCCGTCGGCTGGGGGTCTTTCGCCGTTCGCACAATCGGTCCTTTGCCCGAGCAAGATCGAGGCGATGGCCCGGGAGCACACCGAGGACGGGCTGGTACTGCGCTACCGGCTGACCGACGACCGGAACATCGACGGACTCGCGGGAAGCGAGGGCACCTTCGTGCTCTGCTCGTTCTGGCTCGCCTCGGCCCTCGCCAGCGCCGACCACCCTGACCGCGCGAAGGCCCTGTTTGACCGCGTCGCCGGCTTCGCCACCGACCTTGGGCTGCTCACCGAGGAGAGCGACCCGCACAACGGCGAACTGCTCCGGAACTTCCCGCAGGCGTTCAGCCACGTCGGGCTGATCAACGCGGCTGCGGCCATCGACCAGGCCGACGGAACACTCGCCACGGCGTCGACCCGTCGCGATGGAGCGCGCAGGACGGTGACGTACGCACCCGCCGGTGCTGTCACGTCGCACTGCGGTAGCGCTATGAAGCGAGGCGTTCCCACGCCGCCGCACGGGGGACCGGAAGGGAAGGACAGGGAGAGCCCACCGGGTTCCCGGTACACCAGGAAAGACCCCGGAGTACCTCAGCGAGGAGACGGACATGGTGCAGGAGACCGATGTCGTGGTGATCGGGATGGGCGTGGGCGGTGAGCATGTCGCCGAGCGCCTGGCCGAGGAAGGGCTGGACGTCGTCGGGGTCGAGGCGGAGCTGGTCGGCGGGGAGTGCCCGTACTGGGCCTGCATCCCGAGCAAGATGATGATCCGCGGCGGGAACCTGCTCGCGGAGGCCCGCCGCATCCCGGGGATGGCGGGGCAGGCGCAGGTCACTCCGGACTTCGCACCGGTCGCCTCCCGGATCCGCGACGAGGCGACCGACGACTGGAACGATCAGGTGGCCGTGGACCGGTTCACCGGCAAGGGCGGTCACTTCGTCCGCGGGCGCGCCAGGCTGGCCGGGCCAGGGCGAGTCGAGATCGACGGTCGGCAGTTCACCGCACGGCGCGGCGTGGTGCTCGCCACCGGCAGCCGCCCGCAGATCCCCCCGGTGCCGGGTCTGGACACCGTTCCGTACTGGACGAACCGCGACGCGACCGCCGCCAAGGAGAACCCGCACTCGCTCATGGTGCTCGGTGGAGGGGCGGTGGGCGTCGAGCTGGCCCAGGCTTTCGCCCGCTTCGGTACGGCGGTCACCATCGTCGAGGCGGCGGAACGGCTGCTGCCGGCGGAGGAGCCCGAAACGGGCGGTCTGCTCGCCGACGTGCTGGCCGCCGAGGGCCTCACCGTACGCACCGGGGCACAGGCCACCCAGGCACGCCACGACGGCGATACCTTCACCCTCACCCTCGACGGCGGCGAGGAACTCACCGCGGAGCGGCTGCTGGTGGCCACCGGCCGGCGCGCCAACCTGGCGGGGCTCGGGCTGGAGACGGTCGGCCTCGACCCCGACGCCCGCGCCCTGGACGTGGACGAGCAGCTGCGAGCGGGCCCGGGCCTGTGGGGCGTCGGAGACGTCACCGGGCGCGGAGCCTTCACGCACGTCGCGATGTACCAGGCCGAGATCGCGGTCCGTGCCGTCCTCGGCGAACCCGGACCCGGCGCGGACTACCGCGCCCTGCCCCGGGTCACCTTCACCGATCCGGAGGTCGGTTCGGTGGGGCTGAGCGAGGCCCAGGCCCGTGAGCGGGGCCTGCGGGTGCGCACCGGTACCGCCCAGGTGCCGTCCTCAGCCCGCGGCTGGATCCACAAGGCGGGCAACGAGGGCTTGATCAAACTCGTCGAGGACGTGGACCGCGGGGTACTGGTCGGCGCCACCTCCATCGGCCCCATGGGAGGCGAGGTCCTCTACGGCCTCGTGGTGGCGGTCCATGCCGAGGTCCCTGTCGACCGGCTGCGGCACATGATGTACGCCTACCCCACGTTCCACCGCGCCGTGGAAGACGCACTCACGGCGCTCCGCAGCAACTGACGCCCGAATCAGCCGAGGAGCCGGCGCGGTGCGCCGCTCAGCGCCCGGTGACGTGCATCAGCGCTGCCGCGTACCCCTGATGCGGCACTTGGCCTGGCCGGCGTCGGCATCACCTCGGCCCCCACCGGGATGGGCGGACGCCGACGGCACCGGGACCAGCCGTGGGACGTGCTGGCGGCTGCGCCGAAGGGCCTGGGCGAGGCCGGCCTGCCGGATCTTCGACCGGATGCTCCGCCCCCTGTACATGAACGCTCCTGCAGGCGCCGCAGTACCGCACCTTGCGCGGGTGCCAGCCGAAACCGGTGCTGGAGCGGGCGGTCAGCTGCACGATCCGTACGGCGCACTCGCTCTTGGGCTGTTCGGCAGAGCCCGGACATTCGACGGTGCGGCCAAGACATCGCGAAGCCGCTCGATCTCCATCCTCTGGGCGGCGATCTGCGACAGAGCCCGCCCCCGGAAGTCAGTGAGACCATCGATCTGCGCGTCACGCGCGGCGAGGCGCTCCTTCAGCCCGGAGACCTGTTCCTTGAGGCGCTCGATCTGTGCAGCCCGCGGGTCTGGAATCACGCCCGTCTCCCGAAGCTCGGCCAGCCGTCGCTCGAACTCCTCCGCCAGGTGCTGGTAGGGGCCCGGCCGCGGCGAGCCGTCGCGGTTCTTCTTGGGATAGAAACCGGTGCGGGCAACCCCGGCCCGGGTCGCGAGGGCCTTGATGTCGCACTTGCCGCCCGCGGGAACGTCACCGGCAAGCAGCCGTTCCATGACCTGCCGAATGGCCGTCTCGTTGTCCCGCCGGGTCGCGTCGCTGATGCGGGCCACGTCATGCCCCCGTTCCGCAGAGGGCGTCGATCTCGGCCAGCACCCGTTCATCGCGGGCGAGTTCCGTACTCAGCCGGGCCTTCTCCGTCCGCTGTGCGCGTCCGATGGTGGCAATGAAGACCTTCTTGCTTTCGGCGCTGGCCGCCCATACCGGGCGATGCCCGGCATGGTGGGTGGCCTGGGGGCACCGCGCCGAATCACACATGCCGATCAAGGGCTCTGTCGCCCCACTGGCATGGGCCCCTGCGAGCTTGAGGCACAGCGCCTTGGATGGATCGAGGAACCAGCAGTAGTTCGCCGGCCCCAGATGCAGAGCTTTCGCCCGCTTGGCGAGCAGGTTCGTCACCTCCTGGTCGCTGCGCTTGATGTTCGGTGCCCCGGACGAATCCAACTGTTCGTCGACGAACGCGAAGAAGTCCAGGAGGTCGCTGGCGCCGGGCCCCGCAGGCCGGATACCGTTCTGGTAGTCGTGGAAGGCATCGAGGGCGACGCGCATCTTGTGCTCTCGCTCTTCCTGGCCGAACTCGGCCATCAGCACCGACTGGGCCCCACCGGGGCGGTCCGCGTAGCCCTCGGTGGTCACCACGGAAATGTGCTTGAGATGGATCTTGGCGGCCAGCAGACCACCGGGCCGGTGTGCCATTTCCACTGCGAGGGTGCGCCGAAGCATCCGCAGACTGACCGGTACCTCGGGGATCGGCGCCAGTCCAAGCCGAAGTCCTTCCGGGCCATTGACCCAGGTCACGAACCATTCGTATGGGGTGAAGAAGGAGAGCGACTTGAACAGGTGTCCGGTGTTCTTCACCGGGTCAGCGAGCGAGACCGCTACGCCGGCGGTGTCGTACGCCTGCTTGACGGTCACCCACTGATCGTGTTCACCGCCCAGCTTCCGCCCCTTGATGACCTTGCCTTTCAGGCGGTAGCGCAGGCGGCCCTCGCCAAGCTGTTCGGGAGGCTGGCGGCAGTCATGGGTCAGCTCGGCCAGTTCGCTCTTACGCATTCCCGTCAGGGCGGCGAGCGCGATGAGGCAGGCTGTGCGAGCCCGGGAGAGTTGCAGTCGGGCCTCGGTGGTGTTCATCGGGAGGGTCCAGGGGACACTGCCCCGTCCGTCCGCGCGCTCTACCAGGGCAGCCGCCCGTCCCCAGCGTTTGACGAGGCCGACTCCCCTGACGGCCTCCTCGAGGCGACCGCGCAGGGTGGGCAGCCACGTGTAGTGGAAGGCGTGCCGTCCGGTCTCGTGAGCCAGGGAGATCAGGTTGACCCGCAACAGCGGATCGTCCGGAGCCCAGCCGTCCGCCAGCCGCTCGGCTACAACGTGGTCCAGGGCTACATCGAACGGATCGCCCTCCTGTATGTGGCGGTCGATGGCCTGCGCGACCTCGACCTTCCAGGTCGGGCGCCTGCTGTTACGGCCTGGTCGGTTCGGAATCATCTCCTGCAACTGCTGCTGGAGTTCAACGACGTGCGGCGCCAGCACCTCCACCACGTACAGGGCCGCCGCCACGAGGGGTTGGAAGACGTCGTTGCTCAGCGGGGGCGTCGTGTTGCCCGTTCGCCGGACCATGCCGGCGACGGAGTACGCCGTGCGATGCCCCCACGGACGGAAGGTCGGCACGTAGCCGTCGGTGGAGAACAATTCGGTGTAGTAGCCCAGTTCCTGGATGACCGCCACTACTTCCATGCGGTAGCCGGGGCCGCTGTCGCGGATGACGACCCCATGCTTGTCCCGTACCTTCTTGCGAAGTTCCAGGTAGGCGGCGCAGTGCTGCTGGGTGACCTCGCCGAGGTTGTCCACGCCCTGTTCGGTGAGCCAGTTCAGCCAGCCGGTCAGCAGGGTCAGGCGCCCGTTCACCGTGGCTACCTGGACTGGCGTCCGGTAGGCGTGGGCAAGCTCTCGCACCGCAGGGTGGTCCGGCGCGAGCCGGGCGAAGAGGAACTCCTTTGCGAGTGCCCTCCACTGGGGATTGAGGATCTCCAGGTAAGACAAGATTCGGGCGTGGCGGGAAAGGTACCGGGGCAGTCCGATGACACCGGTGAAGTCCCAGATGTCGTCGTCGAAGTGCGGGTGCGGGCCCGCGCCGTGGACCGGCAGACTGGCCGCAGCACACACGTCTTCACCTTGAAAGACGGGGCGGCGAAACGTAGCCGAGAGGGCCGTGGGGTGGTGCGGAGTGGTCATACGGTGTGCTCCTCGGGCCGCAAGGGAAGCTCGATGTCCAAGTCGGTGACCTCGGCAGCAGCGGCGCGCAGCGCAGGCTCGGAGAAGTACCGGTCGGGAGTCAGGATCTCGTCGAGACGGTGGGCGTACGGGCCGAAAACGGGGATGAACTCGGCGGTGGTCATCTGCTGCCACTGGCGGGAGAAGAACGCCCGGAGTC
Source organism: Streptomyces sp. G-G2 (assembly GCF_030063135.1). Lineage (GTDB taxonomy): Bacteria > Actinomycetota > Actinomycetes > Streptomycetales > Streptomycetaceae > Streptomyces. The sequence goes on along the minus strand of NZ_JASISO010000016.1, from coordinate 21,307 downwards.
TCAGCAGGTTCGGCAAATGGCGGGGTGCGAACAAGGCCAGTGGGCACAGCAGGCACACCCACGGACGTGCCGGGCAGGGCTTGCCCTTCGGCCCGTGGAGTCCCGACAGTTGGTCGCCACATGCGGCGGTGAATACGTCGCGTTCCCCGGACAGCAACTGCGCCAAGGCGTCGTCGTCCAGGCCGAGCCGCTTCATGTGCTCGGGGTAGTTCTTCACCAGGTCGGCCATTTCGGCGGTGGCCAGCACCAAGGGCGGCAGCGCCCGGCGGACGAGGTCTTCCTGGGCCTGGGCGATGATGTCTTCCACTGCCGTGCGCTGCGCCGGCGTCGTGTTCGTCAGGTAGTGGTCCCCCTCGACGCCGGGGGACCGGTTCGGATCCAGCGTGGACCGGCGGCTGCCGCGCCAATGTGACCGGTCTTGCAGCGCGTCGTGCGTAGTGCGGATGCGGTGCAGGTGAAGGGACAGGGGGAGACCATCGTCGCCAGTCATCTGCATGGGGCGCCCGTCCTCGTCGACGGCTTGGCGCCGAACGACCCAAGCGCATATGGACAGGCGCGTGGGCGGCTTGGCCAACCATCGACCTCCGGCCCTTGTGCCGCCCGGCGTGAAGCGCACCCAGAGTTCGTGGCGCAGTTCCTCGGGCGCGAAGCGGCGGGCCACCGCGGAGTGATCGAGCCACTGTTCCAGCAGGCGAGTGGCCTGACGTGACAGAGCAAGGCCCTCCGCCGCCGTGCGGCCCTTGACGTAGCTGAGGAGGATCTTCTCGTCACCCGCCCACTCGATGTCGTCGAGTCCCAGGTCCGCGATCCCGTCCGGCACGATCCCGGTGTAAGCGCCGAACAGCAGCTGATAGGCGATCATCACGTCCAGGGTCGGGATCAGCGGATCCAGCACGGCGCGTAGACCGACCCCGTATCTCTGCCGGAAGGGGAAGGAACCGTTCTCTGCCATCTCGTTGACGAGAGGATCGGGCCCGCGGTGAAGCACCAGCCAGTGATGGGCTGTGCGCTCGCGGAGTGAGGCCCCTGGCCCGTCACCTTCCGAACCCTGCTCTCGGGCCGCGCGGAACGCGCGGAAGGCGCTGTCGACCTCGTCCCGGCAGGTACGGATGAGCCGGGCCCATTCGGCCTCGCTGTACGGCTGGTGCGAGCCGTACCTCTCGCCCGTGTTGAACAGCCGGCCGTCGACGAACGCGCGCACGTCCGGCGCCAGCACCTGGCCCTGGTCGTCGGCGCAACGCAGCATCGCCCGCAGTGCGCTCTCCTGGGAGGATCGCACCCCTCGCCGCCAGTACCGGGCGAGGAGCGCGCGCGTCAGCTCGGATGCCTCGCCGGTGAACCCGAACTCGGCCAGCCAGTCGGTGAAGCCGCGGACGGCCGTGAGGTAGAGGTCGATACCTCCCGCGCTGTCGACCTGGCCGTGCGGATGGACAAGATCCGTAGCGCCTTCCAGCAGGGTGCGTGCCAGCCCCGGGATCTCCACTGGGCGCCGCACGCGCAGGCTGCGGCGGTACTCCGACCCGTCGCTGAAGATGCAGTGCACGCCCAGCGGGTCAAGCGTGACGGTGGCCGGCATCAGACCACCGCCAGTTCGTCGTCGAACTCGGTCTCGAGCTCAAGCTCGGCCTCCTCGTCCAGCAGGCCGTACTCCTTGCCGACCCGCCGGTACAGGGAGGTGAACAGGCGGAGCACGTCCAAGCGGTGGAGGTACGCTTCCGTGGTCAGTGAAGTGGTATGTCCCAGCAGATCGCGCAGGATCAGCAGCGGTTCCTGGGTCCGCAGGTAGTGCGCCAGGGCGGCATCGTCATCGGTGTCGCGGACTTGCCGCGCGGCCTGCTCATACCAGCCGCGCATGAGCCGAGCCATGGTCGCCATGGCCATGGTGTGACGCAGCCGATGCGGATTGACGTGCGGGAAGCGCGGCTCGTAACGCTCTCGGATGCGATCCGCGGTCCTGGCGAAGACCGAGGACCATCCGGTGAACGGGCGTCCCTGGCCCCACACCGACAGCAGCATCGAACCACCGTCCGGGGCGACCAGGCGCCGCCGCTCGTCAGGGACGAGCGCACTCCACTGCACACGGACCCCGTTGACACGCCCTCCCCGCTGGTCGGCCTCCGTCACGAACAGCGGCTCCCCCCACCGGGCCGGCGGACGCCACGGCGATCCGAACGTCGCCGCTGCCCGGTCGAGAGCGATGTAGGAGTGCAGTTCAGCCAGCGCGTCGTAATCGATCCACGACTCGCGGTACTTGCTTCCCTTGGTGATCCCGGAAGGGATCGGGAACGACACCGGCACCGCGGTCCGCCGAGAGGGAAGCGCGGGCACCTCGCAGACCAGCAAGTACGTGTACTCCTGGCTGCGTAGCCCGCTGGAGACGATCATTCGGCCGACCGCCGAGTTTCGGGCCAACTCTCGCCCTCGGTAGCGCAGATCCCGCTCCCCGTCCGGGCCCAGGCCCGCCAACGCCTTCAGGAGGATGTCCGTGAAGTCGTCGTCGAGATACTTGATCGTCACATGGGGCTTGGCCTGGCGCCTTCGTGACTGGTTGACCCGTCCGCGACGGACCTGCCCCTTGAAGGCCCAGACCGCCTGCCGGTACGTGAACGGCTCGGAGTCTGCGTACTCCTCATCCTTCGCCCACTTGTAGAAACCCGCCAGAATCCCCATGTTCTGGTTCCACGTAGATGCCTCGAAGCGGTGCTTGAGGGGGCCCCGGGCTCGATAGACGGAGTACGCGCCCAACGCCGCCTTCAGGCGACGCCGCGTGTCGAACAGGGCGACCCCGTGCTCGGATGTGAACTCCAGCCACTCACGCACCGTCCGTACGTAGTAGGGCCACGAATTCGGCGATGGGCATCCGTTCGCCGGCAGCTCGCAGGCCCAACAGTTGATCACGGTTGTGGGACGGACGCCGTTGCTGTCCTCGAAGAGGAGGTCGTCGTCGAACAGCAACGGCATCCCCTCCGGGATCGCCGGACTGAACGCAAGGCCCCAGGACTCCCAGCCCGCTGATGAGTACGTCGATTGGTGCATGGCCGATGAGTATCAATGCAACCCGGCTGAGTGCAACAAACAAACGAGCAGGTCAGGTGGCACATCAGGCAGTAAGCAACACTGTCGCTAAGCGGGAACAAGGAGGTAGTACGCCCAGTAGGTGTTCATGACGCTCAGTCCGAAGCTGAGCGTGGACAACGCCGCGATCACCGTGCGGATCGTCGGCTGTCCGGCCACGTAGTGCAGTCCCTCACGGATGTCCCGTGCGAGGCTGCGTCGGCCCTGTGGCCGCGGGGCGGCCGGCTCGGGGGTGCGAATGCGCCAGACGAGGGCAGCGGAGACGAGGTAGGACAGGACATCGACGATCACCGAGCGGGCCGCGCCGACGCCGGCGATCAGTGCGGCGCCCAAGTTGCTTCCCAGGCTGTCGGCGACCGACGAGGCCGCACCGAGGCGCCCGTTCGCGCGCTGGAGGTGGCGGGGCTCGACGAGGACGGGCAAGTAGCTGATAGATGCCGCACCATGCACGATCTTGGCGATGCCGAGGACGACGGCGACCGCGTACAGCTGGCCGATGCTGAGCTTGCCGGACACGGCGGCGGCCGGGATGGTTGCGAGGGCGAGCGCGGCCGCGATATCGGCGCCGATCATCTGGGGGCGCTTGGGGTGGCGGTCCGAGAGCGCACCGGCCGGGAGCGCAACGATCGCGTACGGCAGCTGGCCGAGGAAGGCGAGCACAGCGATCTGGAGGGTAGAGGCGTGGAGCAGGAGCACGGCCAAGGTCGGGATCGCGACGGCGCTGACCGCCGATCCCGACAGGCTCGCGCATTCGCTCGCGACCAGTAGCCGCAGTGCCGGTGAGGTCCACCGCGGGGACTTCGCCATCTGGGCGGGGGCCGTCACCGACCTCCACCGCCCGGGCGCTCCGAGGGAACCCTGCTCACGACCCGATCTCCTTCATCAGCCGGTCCAGGGTCCGCCGGCCTCGGGCCGTGACCACCTCGTCGTTGTTGTCCGGGCCCCAGGCCAGGCAGTTGACCGCGTCCAGCGCGGTCAGGCAGCGCAGGGCATGCCGCTCGGCGTCGGTGAGAGCGCGCCCGTAGGACGAGAGGAACGCCCGCTCGCGGTCCGGATGGTCGATCCACTGGGTGACCGCCAAGATGACCAGGTCCTGGACACGGGCGGCCGGCCGAGTCCTTTCGAAGTCGATGATGGCGAGCACGCCCTCGGAAACCATCCAGTTCCTGGGCTGGTTATCGCCGTGGATGTAACCGACGGGTACCGGACCGACGCAGCGAAGCTGGGCGGCGTGGTCGCGGACCAGTCGCTGCTCACCGCCGCTGAGCCGGTCACCGGCGCGGGCCAAATACTTCTCCGCCCCGTCGGCGGCGGCCCCCAGGGAGGCTTCGGCCTCCACCCGATCGGCCCGACCGAGCTCCCCGGCCTCATGGAGCCGGGCACACAGCGCCCCGGCCTGCTGGTGCACAGCCCGCCAGTCACCGGCGGACAGGCCGAGCTCCTTCGCCGGGGCACCGTGTACCGCAGTGAGCAGCAGGGCCAGGTCCTCGGCGCGGCTGTCGATCAGTTGGGGTGCCCGACTGTGCCCGAGGGTGGGAACGACATACCTGTATGCGCGGGTTTCACGGGTGAAGAACTTCTCGCTCGGGGACACCTTCACGTACCGGTGTACGCCGTCAGCGCCCTCCACCTCCCACACTCGGGAGCGGTCCCAGTCGTGCGAGGCGTCGCGTACGGATACGACGGGCCCGATCAGCTGCTCCGCCCACCTCCGCACCGTCGGCGGTAGTGGCTTCGGCTGCCTCATCGGACGGTCCTCCTGCTCGGGCTTGCGGATCTCACGGAGCAGGGCACGCTGCCGTCGGATGCGGTGAGGTGGGGGAACAACGAGTCCTCCTTGCCGGGTCGGCCGCGCCGGCCGACGGTGGGTCGGGCAGGGTGATGAAGGTCAGCGGTCCTGGGAGAACGCGAGGAGCTCGGCGAAGGTCCCGCCACCATGGACAAGATCGTCGTAGCGGCCCTGCTCGGAAATCCGGCCCTCTTCCAGCACGATGATGTGGTCCGCGATCCGGGTGTTCTCCAGCCGGTGGGTGACCATGATGGTGATCCGGTCGGCGGCGATGGCCTTGATCTGCTCGAAGATCAGGTGCTCACCGCGCGGGTCCATCTGAGACGTCGGCTCGTCCAGGATCAGCAGCTCGGGCTTGCGGTACAGCGCCCTGGCGCACGCCTCCCGTTGCCACTGCCCGCCGGAGAACTCGACTCCTCCCCAGATGTCGCGGGCCTGCAGGCTGTCGAGCCCGTTGGGGAGGTCTTCGACGGCTTCGCGCAGGCCGACCGCGTCGATGGCCTCCCACACGGGTCCGTCGTCGTGGGTGCGGGGCTGGCCGAGGGTGATGTTCTCGCGCACCCGCCACGGCCACTTGGCGAACTCCTGCGGAACCAGGCCGGTGCGGGCCCAGACGGTGCCTGGGTCGGTGTCGGCGAGATCACTTCCGTTCCAGGCGACCTGGCCCTTGTCGCTCAGGTAGACCCCGGTGATCAGGCGTAGCAAGGTCGACTTCCCGGAGCCGTTCGCTCCGACGATCGCGAGGATCTGGCCGCGCTCGAGGGCGAGGGAGACGCCATCGACCGCGGGCTTGTCCTTGCCCGGGTACTGGTAGACGACCTCGTCGAGCCGGATCTGCTGGACCGGGCCGGTGATCTCACGCGGTCCGCGCTGGGGAGTGCGGGCGGCGGCCTCGTCGAGGAAGGACTGCATGTCGGTGAGGTACAGGCTGGTGTGGAAGATCGCGGCGCCGTTGATGATGACCTGGGAGAGGGCGGCGAGTGCAGTCTGGACGGCGATGACGGCCGTGGCGGCGATGGCGGGTTCGATACGGCCGGTCACGGCGAGCCAGGCGAGCGCTCCCCAGGTCGCGAGGAGGAAGACGCCGCCGGCCAGCGCGGAGAGCAGGGAGATCCGCAGCGTCCGTGGAGCTGCGGCCAGGTTCCGCTGGTCGCACCGGTCCGAGAGGGCCCGGTACCAGTAGACGAGGTAGTCGGTCATGGAGTTGGCGCGGACCTCGTCACCGTACTGGGACGCGGTGGCCCACCAGCGCATCATCCCCCGCACGTTGCGGTCGGAGATGTTGGAGTAGTGGATCTCGTAGTCGACGCGGGCGGTCAGTACGGCGCCGATACCGGCCGGGAGCACGGCGAGGAGCAGCAGGGGCAGCATCATGACGTTGAGCACGGACAGGACGCTGCCGGCGGTGACTAGTCGGATCAGCGAGGACATGAAGCGCTGGGCGTCGGTGACCATCACGTGGGTGCGGACCACCCCCATCTCGGCCGCCTCCTGTCGGTCGGAGAAGCCGTCCCCGGCGTAGGCCGCGGCCTCGACCCGGCAGACGGCCTCGACCAGGGCGCTGTCCGTCTCCGAGGTCAGCAGCGGGGTGATCCGCCGGGCGGCGTACGTGGACACGGCCCCCGCGACGCGGTTCATCGTGGCGGCGAGCGCGACCACGAGCAGCGCGGGCAGCGCCCCTTGGAGACGGTCGCCGGCGCTTCCGGCGCCGAGTACGGGCCCCATCGCGCGGGCGGTGGCGGCCAGGAGTACCGCGGCGGATACGCCCGTGATGACCTGGCATCCGATCAGGAGCCGGACGGCCTGCCGGTCGGTCTGCCACGACAGGCGGCCGATCCGGGACAGGACCGACGGGAGCGTGGCGCACATCCTTCGGAAGGAGACCTCGGCGAGCGGATTGACCGAGTACTGCCCGCTGTAGGTGATCTCCGCCGGAGGCGGCGGAGGCGGAGCACCGGCCGGTTTGCTGTGTGCTTGGGATGTGGTCATCGGGTCCCCCTGGATTGCCGTTCGGACGCTGTCGGAAGCTCAACGACAGCCCTCATTTTTCGAACACACGTTTTTCGGTCGGTCCCGAAGTCCCGGAATAGAGCGTGCGGGGGACCGTGGAAACTACACCGACCCGCCCCCCGTAACGCCCGTGCCACCAAGGGAGGTTGGCCGAATCGCCGAGGTTCCCAAGCGTCGCAAGGCCACGGGCGAGTTGGAGCGGATCGGGCCGGGCCCGCTTGTAGAGTGCGGGGTTTCTCGTACGCCACGGACCAATGTGGAGCTGACTGTGCACCTGCCTGGTTGAAGGTTCGCCTCGCGGCGGACCTTCCCGATGCATGTGACCGCCCGGCGCGCTCCTGGTCCGCGGCGCGCCGAGGTCCTGCTGGTCGATGACCGGGCCTACGGGCTCACTTTGCAGCCAGGCGGGCATCTCGAACCGACAGATACCGCGCTGCTGGGCGCGGCCATAGGGGAGCTTTACGAGGAGACGGGCATCGACCCCGGGCGGATCGTCCAGGTCTCCGGGCTTCCCGCCTACGTCGAGTTCGGCCAGGTGCCGGCCAGGCCCGCGAAGGACGAGCCGGAGCATTACCACCTGGACATCGGCTATGCCTTCGCGACGGCCGGAGCGGAGGTTGGATGTATCGAGGAATCCAGTGTTGTCTGTTGTGTGGGGGAGTAGCTTGTCAAAGGCCACTGACAACGTGGCCGTATGCAGCTACGTGACCTGGTGGCCGCCGGTTCCGTGGGAGGCGTCGAGTACGCCGAACATCCAACCCAGGGTGATCAGGTGCGGGTCGTGCTCGGCGCTCCAGCGCGCCCGTAGCGCTCGGATCCGCTTCTTCATCCCGTCGTGGGAGAGGTCGCAGTGCTCTGCGATCTCGGCGTAGGTTCCGTCCAGGGCGAGGGACCAGAGGATCTTGGTCTCGATGTCGTCGACGCCGCCGGGCGGTGGTGCTGTCGGCCCCGGCCGGGGCAGCTGCTCGGTGACGTAGCACGCGTGGACCAGGGCGTGACGGTGGCGTACTCCGGCCCGCCGGTTCCCGTGCGACATCTGGATCGCGACGGTGCCCTCGGACAGGCCCAGTTCGGCTGCCGCCTTGGCGGTGCTCATGCCCTGGGCGAGTGTTCCAGCGATCTTCACCTGTGCCGGGGTCGGATGTGAGGCGGCCGTGGCGGGCCGTGCGGACATGATCGGGTCCTTACGTTACGGCGGCGGTGGTGTGGTGGTGCAGGTTGGGCAGACCCCGACCGAGGGGGGAACTCTCCCGGCCGGAGTCTGGTCTTGGTGCGGCAGGATCAGGCGCGGGTGAACCAGCGGGCCTGTTCCGCGTCGGTGACGATGCCGCGATGGTGGACGAGTTCGAGCTGCGCGAGGTGGGCGTAGTGCTCGACCACCTCCTTCCCGAACGCCTCCTGGGCGACGGGGCTGTGCCGGAACGCGGAGCGGGCCTGACCGAGGGTGAGGGGCAGGAGGGGCACGTCGGTGGCCTCGTAGGCGTTGGCCATGCAGGGTGCCGACGGGGTGAGCTGCCGCTCGATTCCGTGGATGATCGAAGCGAGAACGGCGGAGAGAGCCAAGTACGGGTTCGCGTCCGCCCCCGGCACGCGGATCTCCAAGTGCAGGCCCGGACCGTGGCCGGTGAGTCGCACGGCGCACGTGCGGTTGTCCCACCCCCACGCCATGCGAGTGGGGGCGAAGGAGCCGGGCACGTACCGCTTGTAGGAATTGACGTTCGGCGCGTACAGCGGGGCGAGCCCCGGCAGCGCCGTCAGCAGCCCGGCGATGGCCTGCTCGCCGATCTCGGACAGCCGTCCGGCCGCATCGGGGAGCATGGCATTGCCACTGCGCGTAAGGGAGACATGCAGGTGGAGTCCGCTGGCGATGCCCGTCTGGGGGGAGGCCATGAACGTGGCCGTCATGCCGGACCGCCCTGCGAGGGTGCGCACCGCGTGCTTGAAGACGACATGGTTGTCGCACGCGGGCAGCGCAGCGCCGTAGGGGAAGGTGACCTCGACCTGGCCCGGCGCGCCTTCCGTCTTGATCGCCTCGACGGGCATGCCCGCCTTGGACAGCGAGCCCTGGAGGCGGCGGAAGAGCCGGTCGGTGTCCGGCGTGTGGTCGAGGGCGTAGTCCAGGTTCTCCTCGGTCACCGGCATGAGTCCGCCCGGGCCGATGCCGACGGTCGGGGTGTAGGTGCCGCGGTAGAGCATGAACTCGGTCTCCAGGCCGGCCTGGGCGTGCAGCCCGTGGGCGGCAAGCCGGGTCAGCTGGTGGCGCAGAATCTGCCGCGGCGCCACCTCGATGGGCTCCTCGTCCAGACCGATCGCGTTGCCGAGGACAAGCGCGGTGCGCGGCATCCACGGCAGGGTGCGCAGCGTCGAGGGGTCCGGCACGACCGTCATGTCCTCGTACCCGCTCGCCCAGGACGTGAGCGCGAACCCATCGGCGGGCGTCATGTCGACATCAGTGGCCAGGAGGTAGGCACACATCTCCGCACCGCCGTCGAGGACACGGTCGAGGAAGTGCCGCGCCCCGTACCGTTTGCCTTTGAGGCGGCCCTGTAGGTCGGGAACGGCGAGGAGGACCGTGTCGATTACGCCGGCTCCGACGGCCTTGCGCAACTCGTCGACGCTGAACGCCCGGGCCGGCCGCCGCGGGGCGGTCGAGGCGGCATCGGCATCACGCTGCGACGGGCCGCTCGGGCGCGGCGTGGCTCCGGTCTGGGTGGACACAGCGGTCATCAGATGACTTCTTCCTGGATCCTGGCCATGCCCGAGCCCGCGTCGGCCGCCGCGGTCGGCACCTTGTAGTCCCGTCCCGCAACGCGCCACCACACGGTGGCCAGGGCGAGGACGACCAGCAGGGCGATGGGTGCGTAGTTGAACGTGGTCACGGAGACGAGACCGGACGCGGGCCGGGACTGGGGGAGGCAGAACAGCACGGTCACGAAGACCACCCAGGCCACAGCGATCGCGCCGACGGGCACGCCCCAGCGGCCCAGGTTCCAGGGGCCGGGCTGGAAGCGGTGGCGGTTGCGGATCCGCAGATAGATCGGGATGGCGTACGCGGGTGTGATCCCGATGACGTTGATCGCGGTGACGGCGGCGTACGCGGTCGGGCTGTACAGCGACGGCAGCGCCAGAACCGCGGCCACGCCGACCGCCAGCCACACCGCGCGGGTCGGGGTGCCGGTGCGGGCATCGACGTGACGCCACAGCTTCGACCCGGGCAGGGCGCCGTCCCGGGAGAAGGCGAACACCATCCGGCTGGCGGCGGCCGTCTCGGCGTTGCCGCAGAACAGCTGCGCGACGATCACCACCAGCAACAGGCCCTTCGCGCCGGCGACGCCGAGGGCGTCGAGGAAGATCTGGGCCGGCGGCACCCCGGTCGCGGTGGCCTGGGTGGCGGCGTAGTCCTGGATGGCGAAGGTCAGTCCGGCCAGCAGGACGAACCCCGCGAGCCACGACCAGCCGATCGCCCGCATGATGCCGCGGGACGCGGAGACCTGTGCGTTGGTGGTCTCCTCCGACAGGTGCGCAGAGGCGTCGTACCCGCTGAACGTGTACTGGGCGAGCAGCAGCCCGATCAGCACCACGTACAGCGAGCTGGACCAGCCGGTGTTGTTGACGAACTCCCCGAAGACGAAGGACGGGGACTGGTGGTGTGACGGGACGATCGCCAGCGCGCCGACGATGACGGCGACCCCGCCCAGGTGCCACCACACGCTGGTGGAGTTCAGGATGCTCACCAGCCGGACACCGAAGAGGTTGAGGGTGGCGTGCAGCGCGAGGATGCAGAAGTAGATCGCCATGATCTTGCCCGGCGTGGGGACGAAGCCGAACTGCAGGTTCAAGAAGGCGCCGGTGAACAGCGCGGCACCGTAGTCGATGCCAGCGATCGCACCGAGCAGGCCCAGCAGGTTCAGCCAGCCGGTGTACCAGCCCCACTTGCGCCCGCCAAGCTGCTCAGCCTGGTAATAGAGGGCGCCCGAGGTGGGGTACGCGGAGGTGACCTCGGCGAGGCCGGCTCCCACGAGCATCACCATGGCGCCGACCGCGATCCAGCCCCACATCATCACGGCGGGCCCCCCGGTCGCGAGACCGAAGCCGTACAGGGTCATGCAGCCGCTCAGCACGGAGATCACCGAGAAGCTGATGGCGAAGTTGCCGAACGGGCCCATGCGGCGGGCGAGCACTGGCTCGTAGCCCAGTTCTCGAAGGAATGCGTCATCTGTCTGGGGTCCCGGCGCGGGGCGAGTCGGGCGTGTTCGTAACACTGGACATCCTCCATGGAATGGGTGGAACGGGCACGGAAAGGCAGGTGCATGCCAAGTCGTGTTTGCTGTGCGCGATGGTCAGCGCACCGGTCCGGCGTGAGGTGCGTGGGTGCGTGCGAAGGACAGGGACTCCCGGCGGGCCCGCAGCAGCAGAGTCTCGCCGCCGTCGGGGTGGTTTGGGTCCTCGTGGACGGACGCCCACGGCTCCCGTGAGGCGTAGGTGCCCGCGGCTGTGAACACCTCGGCGGCCTCCACGAACCGGTGGCCGGCCCACAAGGCGTACGCCAGGTGGTGCAGGTCTGTCACCGAGCGCCGCACGGTATCCGGCTGCTTGAACCAGTGGTGGAACGCCTTGACCGTGTACGCGATCGTCGGCTCCTGCGCCCACTGCCGACGCCACAGCGGATCGGCACGGTGCTGGAGGGACTGCTGCCGGCACTGCTCGACGAGCGCGTACAGCGGCAGCAGCAACGGGGAACCCGCTGGCGACCACGAGGCCACCCATCGGCCGAAGTCGAAGACCGCGGCGAGTGAGGCCGCCGGTGGGACGGGGCGGGCCAGGATGAACTGCATTACCCGGTGGTACGCCTCCCGGTTGTACGGGTCGCGCTGGTTGATCCCGTGCAGCAGCCCCCACGGCCCGCTCGGCAGCATCGGCTCTGCCGAGACCTCACGATGCTCCCGGCGCACCTGGCGTCCATCGATCTGTGCGAGGGCGAGCAAGCAGATCCAGGGCACCGGATCCCGCGGCTCCCGGTGCGCCATCATCAACGAGGCATGCCGTGCAGCCTCCTCCAATGCCGCAGCGCCTGCGTGCTGCTGGTGATGGGCGCGCAGGGCTCGCTCCACCGACACGCGGCTACGCATCACCTGGGCGTCGTAACTGTTCGGCTCCTCCGCCAGCCACACGCCCATCACATCGGAGTGGGCAGCCGTGACTGCCAGGACCTGCGTACGCGACGTCCGCAGCCCCCACTGCCCACCAGTTGCCGCCAGCAAGTCACGCGCCGGTCTCCACCGGCCGGCCTGCAACTCGACCATGGCCATACCGAGGGCTTCATCGGTGCCGGCCGGGTGGTAAACGGGGCGCATCAGTGCACCTCGCGGCCGGGGTCGTCGACGGTCGCAGTCGAGGGCCGGGAAAGTTGAAACCTCGTGCTCTCGATCGCGGTACAAGGGTGCGTCATGCTCTTCGCGGTCATCGAATGCTTCCTCGGCAGAGAGAGGGACGTTGGTGCCGGACAGGATCGCTGCGCGGCCGGAAAGATCCACCGGACTGCCAGCGCCCGGTCTAGAACTTGATCCCACTGATCAGGCCCGCGACGTTCGTCGCGAACTCGGCGATCGCGGGGGCCATCGAAGAGCTGGCCAGGTAGAACCCCAGGAGCACGCACACGACGGCGTGCCCAGCTTTCAGCCCGCCCTTCTTGACGAAGAGGATGACGAGGACCGCGAGCAGCACGACAGCGGAGATGCTGACCGCCACGGATGTGTCCCCCTTCCGAACCGCCGGTGATGTGGCCCGTTCCCGGCTCAAGTCCCCCGTAGCGGAGCCCAAGCCCATTTCCGACGACATTGCCGACGAACCGGTGCGAGAGGTACACGGGCCCGGATGCGTTCGTGCTGCGAGTGGTAATCGGCCCTGAACAGAGGCTGATTGAGGCACAAGGCTGACCGGGAAACGCCCGGTGCGCACATTCCGCCGGTGATATCACTGAGGTGATCTCGGTTTTCGGCGGGCTACGCCGACGGCTGACGCACTTTCGTTAGGGGAGGTACAGGTGGCCCAGCAGGCGCTGCGACAGTGCGACGACTGCGGTTGCCGGCTCAGCCAGTACAACCCGGACGGGCTCTGCTCCGCTTGCGCGCGATCTCGCATCCCTTCCACCCCCGCGTTACCCGCCGTACCGGAGCGGGTCTGGCAAGACCTCGATGTCCGGCAGGCCCTTGCAGCCCTGGACTTCGGCAAGGCCAGCCGTTTAATCAGACAGCGAGGCTCGCTGCGCCAAGAGGACATGGCCCAGCTCACGGGACTGAGCCAGGCGTTCTTGTCCATGCTGGAGTCGGGCAGCCGCCGCCTCACCAACATCGACAAGATCATCGAATTCGTCGCAGGCATCGGCGCACCCGCCGAGCTCCTACAGCTCCCGCTCCCACGGTCAGCGGGCAGACCGCTTCAGCGGCCGGCGGACCAGTCGGCCGGAGATCTCGACCCAACCTTGCCCTGGACTGCGGCCCGTATGGTGGCGGCACTGAACCACGCGGTTGGAGGCGACGTGCTTGACCGTCGGCAGTTCCTCACGGTGAGCGGCATCGCGCTCACCGCCTTCGTCCACTACTGGGGCACAGCTGAGGCAGAGCCCCTTCAACGCGCTGCGGACGGCAGCCAGCTCACCTCAGACCTATTGGACAACCTGCAGGCGACCACCGACCACCTGCGCATCATGGACGCCAGCGCCGGCAGCGGCACCCTCACCGAGCTCGGCGACGCGCACCTCGAACTCCTCAAACGCCTTCTACAGAAGGCGTCATACACCGAGGACATAGGCCGCCGCCTGGCGGCCATTGTCGCCGACACCGCCACCCAGACCGGCTGGTTCGCCTTCGACTCCGGGCGCCACGACCACGCGCAGAGCTACCTGCTCGCCGCACTACGCGCCGCCAAGGTCTCCGGCGACGACCGCCTGGGGGCCGGCGCCCTGTCCTACCTGGCCATCCACGGATACTCCACCGGACAGCCACGCAGCGCAGTCACCGCGGCTCGAGCCGCCCGCGAGAAGATCAAGACCCTGGGCACCCCCGCCCTGGAGGCGATGCTGCTGACCCGGCAAGCACGCGGGCATGCCAAACTCGGGGAACGGCAGGCAGCCCTAATCGCGCTCGGCGAGGCAGCTGAACTCTGCGCCCGGGGGCGTTCCGAGTTCGACCCCCACTGGCTGTACTGGATCAACGAAGGTGAGATCCACGGCCAGTCGGGCAGCGCCTATCTCGACCTGGACGATGCGCCCTATGCCGCCGTCAGCTTCACCGAGGCACGCAAGGCCCTTAACCCGGCAGACCAACGCACCAACGCCCTGTTCCTCTCCCGCGCGGCCTCCGCCTACCTCCGGAAGGGCGAGCTCGAAGCAGGCTGCACCACGGCACACCACGCGCTCGACCTTGCCGAACAGCTCCAATCGGCCCGCCTCAACGAGCACATCGAGGACATGATCGGCGAGCTCGCCCCGGTTCGCCGCAGCCCGTACGCTCGGGAACTGATCGACCGTTCCGCACTCGTGACCGGTGCAAGGAGCTGAACGTGACCCAGGCCCAGCAGGTCCTCGTGCTGTGGGACATCGACCGCACACTGCTGTACGTCGGCGACATCGACCGGCAGGTCTACCGCGAGACCTTCGCCGAGGTCGTCGGCCGCCCCGCCGAACACTTGCCGGCCCGCGGCACCGGCGTCACCATGCCGCTGGCTATCCGATCGCTCCTTATCGACAACGGAGTCCCGGAAGGCGAAGTCGATGGTCTGCTGCCGCGCATGGTGGATCTCCTGCCGGTCCACCTCGCCACACATGCGGAGGATCTGCGTGCACAGGGCGTCCTCATGCCAGGAGCCGCCGCAGCGCTGCGTGCGATGCACGATCACCCCGGCTTGATCCCGACCGCCGTGACCGGGAACCTCAAACCGAACGCCGTGCTCAAGCTCGCCGCCTTCGACCTCGACGGCCTCCTCGACATCGAGATCGGCGGCTTCGCCTCTGACGACCACCACCGGCCGGCGCTCGTCGCCATCGCCCAGAAGCGCGCCCAGGTCAAATACGGCACGGTCTTCACCCGCTCGAACACCGTGATCATCGGGGACTCGCTGGAGGATGTCCGCACCGGCCTCGAGGGCGGTGCCCCCGTCATCGGCATCGCATCGGGCAAGACCACGGCCGCCGAACTTACCAAGGCTGGCGCCGACCTCGTATTCGACTCCCTCGCAGACGTGGCACGGGTTCTGGAGGGCATCGTTGCGCTGACGACGACGAGCCGTGCCAATGTCGGCAGCGCTGAAGAGCCCCGCCCATATTCGTCATTGTGACGTGAATTTGCCTGAACCTGGCCGCCGTACAGGCCTATTCTGCGATGCTGGAGGCCGATCGAGAGGGGCCGCAGCGATGCAGTGGAAGATCCACGGTGAACGTCCGATCTACGAAAACAAGTGGGTGAACCTGTGGCTCACCGACATCGAGACGCCGGACGGGAACCGCTGGGAACACCACGTCGTCAAGCTCCGCCACCTGGCTGTGGCCGCTGTGATCAACGACCGCCAAGAGGTCCTGATGATGTGGCGTCACCGCTTCATCACGGACGCGTGGGCTTGGGAGCTGCCCATGGGCCTGGTGGAGGCAGGCGAGACGCCTGGTGAGGCTGCCGCCCGTGAAGTCCTCGAAGAGACTGGTTGGCGTCCGGGCCCGATGAAGCCGCTGATCTATGCCGAACCGGCGAACGGCATCACCGACTCCCAGCACCACTTGTTCCGCGCGGTCGGCGCCACGTACGACGGGCCGCCGACCGAGAAGAACGAGTCGGACCGGATCGAGTGGATTCCGCTGGCGAACATCCGGGGCATGATCGACCGCCGCGAGATCGTCAGCAGCGGCTCGCTCGTCGGCCTGCTCTACGTCCTGATGGATGGAGGGGTTCGCTGACCCTGCGGGGGAAGCATCGCTCGTAGGCGTGCCTCGAAGGCGACTGCGGCCGGCACCTCGCGATAGGGCGCAAGCTGTTCGTAGAACTCGCGAAGGTGCCCGGTCACCCGCTCGGACGACACGGCTGCGGCGGGCACCAGCGCCTCGATCGCCGTGTGGCACGCCTGGTCGAGCTTGCCGCGCTGGAGCTGCGTACGGGCCAACCAGAAGGCGTGGAACGCCCTACCGCGCTGGTTCGCGGGGTCCTCTCGCTCCAGCGCGTCCGCGATCAACGGTTCGGCGATCGCTGCCTCGCCGAGACGGCCGTGCGCGATGCCCGTGTCCACGATGAGCTTCGGCTCGTCGAAGTACGTCACCCATGCGGGGTCCGGGTCGTCCGCCTTGATCCGGCCGTACTGACTGTGTGCCTCGGAGATCGCGGTGTGGGTCGCTGTCCGGTCGCCCAAGGTCGCGTGGGCGAACGCCTCACGCATGGCCAGCATGGCCCGGACTCTCGGCGTCGTGCCGCTGGCCGCTCGGGCCTGGTCTTGGGCGGCAGACACCAGCGCAAGGGCGTCCGTCGGCTTGTCCTGGTAGGTCGCTTGCAGGCTCATGCACGCCAGCACGTTGGCCATGAATGGGTGGTCGTCAATCTCCCGGGCCAGTTGCAGAGCTTCGGAGAAGTATGCGCGAGCCTGGTGGTACTGCCGGGCATCGAAGTACGTCCACCCGGTCAGCCGCGCCAGCTCCGCCGCGATGCCGTACAGGCCGTGCTGTATCGGCGTCGGTCGCTGGTCCTTCAGTAGCCCTTCGACGTATCGCAGTTGGCCGACGACAGCGGGTCGAAGCGTCTCGCCCCCGTGCTCGTCGTCGCGACGCCAGTAGTCCTCGATCGAAGAACGCAGGGCGTGCAGTGTGGATGGGCTCGGGTTGGTCCCGGCGGCCAGGGCCAGGATGCTGTCCACCTCCACGCCCGGTAAGGCGCTGAGGGGCTTCGGCTCAACGGGCACGTGACCGAACTCCGGCCGTTCCCGCTCGGCTACGGCCAATACAGCCGGCGTCTCCCACGTACGGCGGGCAAGCCCGAGCATGTGCCCCGGGATGCGCAATCCATCGGCGATCCGCTCGATCACGTCCATGTGGAGGAGCTGTCGCTGACCCGCGATCACCTCTCCCACTCGGCTCGGCGTCAGCTCGCACTGCCGCGCGATCATCGACGGGTAGATGCCTGCCCGAGTCTTGACCAGGCGAAAGACCCTCGCAAAGTCGCGCAGGCGGCACGCGTCGATCATCTCGGGCTCGGTGAGCAGACTTACTGGTAGTTCCTTCGTACGACGTGTCTCGGGCATCGGGCACGCTCCGGAGGAAGACTACGGATCGCTTCAAGGTCTCAACCGAACGTGATGTTACCCAAGTTGGGTAATCCGCTGGGCCTTTCTGGCTCGTCGTCCTGATCGCGATCCTTCTGAACATGGCGAAGCGACCGAGGACGACCGCCTTGAACGATTCGGCGGGCACTCCTGACACAGAGCGAACGGCCCTCGGGGCAACCCCTGAGCTGGGCATAGAGCCCCGCGTCCTGATGAGCATCCGGGTATCGCGGGACTCGGGCCGGACGTGGTCGCCGAACACACGGGTCCTGGAAGGCGACCCGTTCGACATCCTCTCCAACCCTGGCCGCTACCCCCCGTGCGAGTGCCCCCGCTGTGGCGGTACCTCGTCGTCGGTCCGTGCCCTTCAGCCGGCATCCATCGCGCCGGGGGCGGCGTAGTGGCCGCCTTCCGACGTTGAAAGCTCCCTTAGAACGGGATTCCTGGGTACGCGGTCGAGCGCCGCGGGGTTGGCGCCAACAGCTCGCCGTGCTCCTCTACGCCGCCGTCGTCATCGTCCTGGTGGTCACCCTGGCAATCGCCGGTGATCCCGGCCGCTGACCGGCAACCGGCTTCCGGCACGAATCCCGCGTTCGCTCGATCCGTGGCCTCACGCCACCTCCGTCTCCTCACCGGCCCCGAAACAACCGAGCTGGTGAGGCACGCCCCATCGGGGCTGGGCTGGCACCCGTCGGCCCTGGACTTCCAGGAAATGGAGACACACATGGCAGCACAGAAGGAAGACCTTTTGATCGGCGTCGAGAGCCTGATCAAGGTCCAGGACCGCTTCACCGCCGCGGCGGCCGAGTCCGACTCCACCGGTACCTCCGCGGGCGACGACGGTGAGAACCGCGACGGCCTGAACCTCCCGCAGGAGTAGCACCACCAGCACGCCGCAGCACCGACCGGGGGCCCGTCATCCACGACGGGCCCCCGGGCCCTCACGCCCATGACGCCGACCGGAGGAACACGTGGACCACCACTTCGTCACCGCACTGGAGAAAGCCCTCGGCTGGGACGGGCCCGGTGCACTCGGAGCCGCCTTCGCCCGGGGAACGATCGAGGACCTTGAACTGCTCGATCGCCTGCTCAACCCCAGGAAACTGCTGGACGTGGTGATGCGCCGCAGCGTCACCACGCCCCAGTTCCGCATCTTCCAGGACGGGGCCGAACTGCACCCCGGCCGCTACATCCAGCCCTCCGTCACCCGGCGGGGACAGGCCATCCCCATGGCCGACATGCGCCGCGTCGGCGGGCTGATGCGCGAGGGCTGCACCATGGTCCTGGACGAGGTCGACTTCTTCGACCCGGCCATGGAGGCCACCTGCCGTGCGCTCCAGTGGTGGGCCCGCGAACTGGTACAGGTGAACGCCTACCTGACCACCCAGGACGCCAGCGGCTTCAAGCTCCACTGGGACGACCACGACACCGTGATCGTCCAGCTCGCCGGCCGCAAGAGCTGGGAAGTCCGCGGCACCTCGCGCAAGGTTCCGATGTACCGCGACTCCGCCCCCAACGCCGAGCCCAGCGAGGAAATCGTGTGGCAGGGCGTCATGGAGCCCGGCGACGTGATGCACATCCCGCGCGGCTTCTGGCACCAGGCCACCCGCGACGACCAGGGCGACGGCTACAGCCTCCATGCCACCTTCGGCATCGTGAAGCGCGTCGGCGTGAACTGGCTGGCCTGGCTCGCCGACCAGGCCCGCACGCAGGACCTGTTCCGCTACGACCTGGACCGCTGGAACTCCCCCGGCCAGTGGGAGGGACAGCAGCAGCTCCTGGCCGACGTCGTCGCCGAGATGGCTACGAAGCTGACTCCGCAGGACTTCTTCGATGCCCGCGAGCGGGAACGCCTGGCCGCCCGGCACGTCCCGGCCACCGGCCTGTTCGGCAACCCCGCGGCCGTCGTGTGCGTCACCGACTTCGAGCCCGTGATCGAGCAGCAGGGCGACACCGTGGATGTCCTCGCTGCGGGTAAGAAGCTCACGTTCGCCGGCAAGGCGTACCCCGCCCTGGCCCTGCTGTTGAGCGGCCACCCCGTCGACATCGCCGACGCCGCCGCGAAGACCGGCGTGGACGTGGAACAGCTCGCCGAAGTCCTGGTGAAGGAGGAACTGTGCACGGAGCTGACCCCCGCCTTGTCCTCGGCCTACACCGGTCTCGTCACCACCGGAACATCCTGACGGCCGCGCTCGACCTCGGCGTCACCGCCCTGGACACTGCGGCTCCCTACCTCGGCTTCCGCTCGCACGCGGTATTGGCCGAGACGGCAGCCGATCTACTGCCGAGGTTCACCCTCTCCACGAAGGTGGGCTTCTTCCCGAGCGCTGGAGGTGCTGAGCACTCCCTTGATCCGGTCCGGCTGCGATTGGCCGTCGAGCGGGCGGCCCGGGAGCTCGGCAGGGAACCTGACACCGTGCTCCTCCACAACCCCGAACGGAGCCTCGCGGGCCTGTCCCCGGCCGATGGCCACGCCCTCCTCGGCAATGCCTGCACCACCCTGGCCGACGCCACCCGTGACGGTCTGTGCCGCGGGTGGGGTGTGGCCTCCTGGGATACCCGGTCGCTCGGCGTGGTCCAGGTGGACGACCTTCCGTCTCCGGACGTCTTGATGGTCCGGACCGGGTTCCTCGTGGGCATCGATCTACTCGACGCCACCACCGTCCTGCGCACGGCCTGGCAGGCGGGCGAGACCTGGGGCATGAGTCCCTTCGGTGGCGGCCACGGGAAGGTGTGGGAGGAATTCGACCCCCGCCCGTTCCTCCGACCGCCCCACGATGTCTTGTCCCGCGTTCAGGCGGCGTTCCGGACCGCGTTCCACCTGCCCACCGCCTCCGCGGTGGCCGTCGGTACCGACGATCCTGGGCACCTGGCCCAGCTGGTCCAGGCCCTGGGCGCGGAGGTGGACACCGCCGCCGTCAGTCAGTACCTGCGGACCCTCCATGGACGCCGTCAGAGCTGAAGCTCGGCTACCAGGCGCGCGGCTTCCTTCCGGGCCGGTGCCAGCAGCGGATCCTCCTCGTACGCGTAGGGTCCGACGATCTTCGACAGGAAGAACAGCGACATCAGCTTGCCGTCCCGGCTCTCCAAGTCCGCACGCCGCTCATGGCGGACGCGGTCCGCGAGCCCCGGGACGGCAAGCGCGTTGCCCCACAGCGTTGCGGCGTCCAGGCCCCGGGGCGCCATGCCCCAGTCCTCCCAGTCGATGAGCGAGAACTCCGGTCCCATCACGTTGGCCCATGTCAGATCCGCATGAGCCGGCGCCCACCGCTCGATCCGCGTATCGGCCACCTCGGGGAAGACCGCCCCGAGGGCCTGGGCCACCTGCTCCTGCGTGATCGTCACCGTGTCCGGCGTCGCGATCCGCGGCGTCTGCTGTGAGGCAAGCGCGTCCAGCGAAGCGTTCAACGCCTCCCACCACTCGTCCGGCAGGCCCGGGTCTTCGAGCAGCAGGGCGCCCTTGCCGACAGGCGGCGACGGAATCAGCTCCAGCTCGTCCGCGCGCCACATCACAGGCTCGCCCGGCTCGCGCCACGCGACGCCCCGGTACCACTGGGGCATCGCGACCCCTTGCAGCACGGCAGCGGCCTCGGTCCCGTTCCAGCCCTGCGGGCCGATCCGCTCGAATCCCCGCCGCTCGATACGCACCCACGTCCCCCGGTCCGAACGGCCCCCCAAGGAACGGCGCTTGCGTACCAATGCCTGCCGATCCAGCCGCACATGCAGGGCCGCTTCCACACGCTCCAACACTTCTTCCACCGGCTGACGGCGCAAATCCACCTGGGCAGCAACGGGCAGGGATCCAGTCATCACGACCTCCTCGGCGAACGAACGACCGTAGCAGGAAGAGCAGCGCCGACACGATCCGTCCGTCAACGCGGAGCACATCAACTTCCCCTATTCGTTGGCCGTAGCAAGAATGGTGCCCGCCTTGCCCAAGTCTTCCGCGGTGGACGAGTCTTCCTTGACCTGGGCAGTGGCCGCGCTCACGGTGATCAGGATCCGCATCCCTCAGCTTTTTGTTTAACCTCGCTGGTCACCCGACCTGCTGATCTTGGTTCGTTCCGGGGACAGCGGGACGGCCGTTCTTCACGCTTCGAGGTGTCGAGCAACGTCGCGTGAAGGAACGGCCGCTGGTGA